>JBIIWB010000023.1:0-4529 GCA_044339125.1 Rhizomicrobium sp.
GCAGCAGCAGCACAATCTGCTCCGGCGTCGGTCTCTTCTTCCGCAGGTCCAAGCTCCTTATCCAACCCAATTTCTAACAAATCGCTTGGTACAAAAAGAGCCATGCAGGTCAAAGCCGCGCCACGATGCGTCCTGCCGGGGTTGCCATCAGCCCGCCCATGATATTTTGAACCAGTTGCAGCAGCACCAGGCGCGCGACATCACCTTGCTTGGCCTGGCGACGCGGCATGAAGCCGTTCGCCACGATATTGCGCAGCAGAATGAGTTCCCCAGCCGTCAATTCCAGTGCGGTCGGTATTCGCGTCGCGGCCATGCCCTAGCGCTTGCGCTGCCCGGCCGCTTCGCTGCTGTCGCGCGCGGTTTCCTGGGCCTTCAGGCGGCTCTTGCGATGCGCAAGGCGCTTCTTCTTTTTCCTGCCATTGATCAGTCGGGCACCCATGCAATTCTCCTGTGCTGCGGCCGGACAATGGGAGCGGCGATAACCGTCCCAAAGCATCCCTCCGGGATGGCCATAAGGCATTGTCGCATGTTTTGGATCGGCGCCAAACACCATGACGCAAGCCGGGTCTTCCCGGGCGGGCGGTCACGACCGGTCTTGCGCCAGCCCTTAGGCCGTAGCGGGTTTGCTCAGGTTGCGGGAGACGATCACCGAAACCACCAGCAGGCCCAGGAAAAGCATGAAGGCCGACTGGTAGCCGATCTTGGCCGCCAATGGGGCGCCAAAGCCCTGCAGGCTGATCACGATCGGTCCCATCAGGGCCATCACCTGGCCCAGCGCGTTGCGGCCGAAGCGGAAAGCTACCAGGCCCGGCCACACCGGCAGGATGCCGCCCGCCGCGCCGCCCACGAACAGGCTGACCACGAACAGCACATTGTAGTCCGGGATCGTCAGCAGCAGGATAAGGGCGGCGGCGTTGAGGGCGATCGCGATCCAGAAGGTGTTGCGCAGGCCCATCCGGTCGGTCCAGGTCGCGAAGGCCAGTTTGCCGATGATGGCGCCCACCCCCATCGCCACCACCAGGTTGCTAGCGTCCAGCGCGGAGACTCCATAGGTGCGCGCATAGGGCACCATCGAGGCCGTCAGCGCCAGATAGACGAAGACGCAGAGAATGTAGCTGATGCCGAAGGACCAGAAGTCGCCGCGGCGCAGCACTTCGCCGGTGGACATCAGGCGGGGCGCGGCGCCAGGCGCTCCGACGGGCGCCGAAGTGTCGGCGCCATAGGCGCGCAGGCCCATATCTTCCGGGTGATCCTTCACGATGAGGAAGATGATCGGCACGGAAATCACGATTAGCGCGAGGCCAAAGGCGACATAGGCCCCCTGCCATCCATAGTCCTGCATGATGAGCGCGGCCACCTTGGGGATCACCAGCTGGCCGAACGACGTGCCAAGTGTCGCCGACGTCAGGGCGCGGCCGCGATTGGCGATGAACCAGTTGGAGACGATGGTGGAGGCGCCCATCGGCGCGGCCATGACCCCGCCAAAGGCGATGATGGTGGCGTAAACGGCGATGAACTGCCATAGCGCCGTCACCTGCGACAGAGCCAAGAAGCCGCCGCCCAGAACCGCGAGACCGGACATGATGCAGGCGCGCTTGGAGTATTTCGCGAGCAGGCGTCCGGCATAGATGCCGAGTATGCCGCTGCCGACATTGGTCATGGCGAAGGCCAGCTGCACCTCGGCCGACGTTGCGCCGAACGTCTGGGCAACGGGATTGACGAAGACCGTGAAGGAATAGAGCACGGTGCCGTAAACCATGCCGAAGGCGACGAAGGCGGCGAAGACAATGATCCAGCCATAGAAAAGGCCGCCGCTGCCCGGTTGCGTTTGACGTGTCATGCGGCGTGCCCCTTCTCCAACAGCGCCAGAAAATCCGCGGCGATCCGGTGATTGCCGGCCCTTTAAAGAGATAGAGACCGCCCCTGAGGCTGTAAAACGCGGTTTCGGAACGATGGCGGCGCTCATCTCATGCAATGAGATGAGCGCTCTTCGCAGTTGCACCATTCGCAACATGCGTGAGAGCCCTGCCCACAGCGCGCCGAATTTGTTTAACTCCACACGGGATGGATGAACGGCAAGCCGCACAGCACATCGCGAATGGCTACGATGCGCTGCCCTATGAAGCACAGGACGATCCGGGGCTGAACCCACGCGCCGTGCTGGGCTTTGGTGGCGTCTTTGGCTGCGCCGGGGCCCTCGGCGATGTGCTTGATCTCGGTTGCGGCACCGGCGGGCAATTGGAAAGCGCGGCCCGCGAAACCACCGGCCGCCTGGTGGGCGTCGATCTGTCGGTGGAAAATTGCCGGCGCGCGCGCGAACGCCTGGCGCCGCTGGGCGAACGCGCTGTCATTCATCACGCCGATTTTGTGGATATGATGCCGGGCGCGCTCGGTTCCTTCGACCTGATCTACGCGGTGGGTCTGGTTTTCGCCGTGCCGCCGCCGGTGCGGGCGCACGCACTGGCGCTCATCGGCGCTTGCCTGCGGCCCGGCGGCGTTGCCGTGATCTGTCACTATGACGGCCCGCTGATGGCGGCACGTGTCTGGCTGCACCGGCTGGTGCGCGCGGAGGTCGGCGCCGATCTGTCACCGGCCGAAGCCATTGCCCAAGGCCGCGAAGCACTGGCGCGCCTGGCGCAGCAGAGCGGAACGGTGCAGATGCAGGACGCCGCGCGCCTCAGCGCCAGCCTGCCGGATGCCACCTTCTTTCACGAGGTTTTCAATCCCTTCTGTGAACCCGTGCCTGCCAGCGAGCTGGATCGCACGCTGGCTTCATCGGATGTGCGCTATCTCGGGCAATTGGAAGCGCCTGCGGCGCACCTGGCCGATGCGGGCGCCCGCGCGCACGCAACCGATGTCCAGGATTTGCAGGGCGGCGGCTATCACTATGCCGTGTTCGGCAAAGGCGCCCGCGCACCCGCCATGGCCGCGCCCGGTATCGTCTGGCGCACGGTGCTGCGCCCGGCAGGCGGGCCGCATTTTCATGTGGGCGTGAGCGGCGCCACCGTACAGATCGCCCACGCGCCGACCCGCACCCTGATCGAGAGATTGGCGCGCGCGCCAGCGCCCATTCTGGAAGCCGCGCCGGAAGAAGAGCGCGATGTCACGTTGCGGATATTGCGCGACCTGTGGGCGAACCGGCTGGTGATGCCGCTGCGCTAGTGTCCCGGTTCCGAAGTTCGCTAGCGGCGATTCAGTTCCGAATCCAGCCGTTCCATGTCCAATTCGCCTTCCCAGCGCGCCACCGCCAGCGTGGCGACGCCGTTGCCGATGATGTTGGTGATGGCCCGGCACTCGCTCATGAAGCGGTCGATGCCGACGATGGTGGCCAGCGCCACCATGGGAATGGCAGGCACCACCGACAGCGTCGCCGCCAGCGTGACAAAGCCTGCGCCGGTGACACCGCTGGCCCCCTTGGAGGTCAGCATCGCCACCATCAGGATCGTCACCATCTCCATCAGGCTGAGATCGGTATTGGTGGCCTGGGCCAGGAAGAGGATCGCCAGGGTGAGATAGATGCTGGTGCCGTCGAGGTTGAAGCTGTAGCCCGTGGGGATCACCAGGCCCGCCACGGCGGGTGGCGTGCCCAGCCGCGTCAGCTTCTCGATCATCTTGGGCAGCGCCGGTTCGGAGGACGATGCGCCCAGCGTGATCAGCAATTCCTCGCGGATATAGGAAAGAAATTTCCACAGGGAGAAACCCACCAGCCGCGCGATCAGGCCCAGCACCACGGCCACGAATAGGAAACAGGTGATGTAAAAGCACAGGATCAGGGAGGCGAGCGGCACCAGCGAGCCCAGGCCATAGCGGCCGATGGTGAAGGCCATGGCGCCGAACGCGCCGATCGGCGCCAGCCAGACAATGGTGTGGATGATGCGAAAGAACACAGCCACGATCTTGTCCAGCCAGCCCGCGACCTGGCGTCCGGTTTCGCCGATCTGGGTGCAGGCGAGCCCGAACAGGATGGCGACCAGCAGCACCTGCAACAGGTCGCCGCCTGTGAAGGCGCTGAAGAATGTATCCGGAATGATGTTCAACAAATGCTCGGTGACGCTGTCGGCCTCGGCGCGCTTGGCATAGGTAGCGACGGCGGTGGTATCGAGCGTGGTGGGGTCGATGTTGAAACCGGCGCCCGGCCGGATCACTTCGCCGACCACCAAGCCGATCACCAGCGCCAGCGTCGTCACCACCTCGAAATAGATCAGCGCCTTGCCGCCGATGCGGCCGAACTTCTTGATGTCGCCCATCTGAGCGATGCCCAGCGCCACGGTGCAGAAGATGACCGGCGCGATCACCATCTTGATCAGCTTGATAAAGGCGTCCCCCAGCGGCTTGAGCGAGGCGCCAAACTCCGGCCACAACGCGCCGACCAACAGGCCTAGCACGATGCCGATCAGCACCTGGATGTAGAGTGTACCCAGCACGCGGCGCATGACGCGGTGATCCGTTCGACAGCGGAAAATAAGGACCTGCCCTCCTTACCCGGTTCCACGGGGGGGGGGGGGGGGGGGGCCAACCGCCCCCAAAAA
>JBIIWB010000022.1:0-5843 GCA_044339125.1 Rhizomicrobium sp.
GCGCCCGGCGCCGGCCCGCAAACGGCCCCATAAAAAGACCCCCGCGCTTGCGCGCGAGGGCCTGGATTGTGCGGCGCTCAGATCACCAGGGATCGGTGCGCTTGGTGAAGGCGCGGCCCTTGTCCGCCGCCGGGCTGTCGCCGCCGGTGCAGATCATGGTGCCATCCTTGATCTGCTGCTCGACATTGGCTTCGCTGCAAGCATTCAAGAACTTGACGCCCGCCGCCTTGGTGGCAGCCAGCACGCGCGAACGCACCTGCTGCATGATGGGGCTGTTCTCACCGCCCTGTGCCGCCGGATAGGTGCCGGGACGGCCCAGGATGAAGAAGCCGTGATCGCCCGGACCCCATTCGGCGAAGGAAATGCCGGGGACGCGCACCGAAGTTTCCACATTGGCGTCGGCGCGGGGGTTCTCGATCTTGAGGCCGAACAGCAGCTCCCCATCCGGATTCATCGGCCACGGATCGGCGATGCGCATATACTCCTGCGCGGTCACGCCCCAGACGGTGGCGGGATAGCCCTGACTGCCATTGCCGCGCGTGCCCTGCGCCAACCCATCGACACGGGGCGCGAAGGGATAGCGCGACGCCTCGATCATGGCACGGGCGGCTTCCGGGCTCTCCGCATTGCAAAGCAGGATGCCGTGCACGCCCTGCGCCAGCGTCTGCTGGATCATCCAGGCATTGGCGCGCACCGCGTCCACCGTGCCCGAGATCGGCAGGTTGACGATCACCGGCACCGTCTTGTGGCCGGTGCGGGTGCCGATCTCGACCAGACCGCGCATGAACTCGCGCAGTTCCTTGAAGTCGAGCGGGCCGTGTTCCAGATCGTAGGCAATATAATCGGCCTTGGTGGTGGCCAGGCGCTTGCCTTCCTCATAGCCGCCGCCGCTGACCTGGGCGTAATAGACGGGCTGGTTCTTCAGCCACATGTCGATGATGCGGTTGACGCGCTTGCCGGTGCGGTTGGTCTGCTTGGGCATTTCCGGGATCGCCGCGTTGGGCGGCGACACGGCCTGCTGCGCTTCGGCCGGTGCATAGACCAGCACGGCGGCGGCCATCGCCGTCATCAGCAATTTCTTCGGATTCATGCAATTCTCCCCAGGACTTTTGTTGCAACGCTTGCGGGCTTTCACACTTCTGCCGTGAGCCTGCTCCCAATTTCCGGGCGTGAAAAGACGGCAGATGTGTGTGCGCCGCACCATTCGACGATTTGTTTCTTGCAGCTGTGCAAACAAAAACGCCGCCGGTGGACCGGCGGCGTTTTCGTGACGTCTGTGCAGACGGTTTACTGGGCCGGCTGGTAATTGTGCAGGCCATCCGGGAAGGGGTTGATGGCGACGCGCGTATCCATCTGCCCGGCCCGGAAGCTGGCGCGGTGGAAGCGGCCCTGGGCGGCGGTGACGACGTCACCGGCATCCGCCTGGATCACCTGCGGAATGCCTTCGATCAGGTATTCCATCTTGCCTTCGATGATGAACCAGAACTCGGTGTACTCGGCATGGAAGTGACCGAGGTTGGTCGCGGGCGGCGTCGGAACGCCCATGCCGCGGATATTGTTGAAGAAGAAATGATCGTCGGCGATGAAGGCGCCGCCACGGCCATTGGGCGTGACGATATCCTTGTAGTAATCGAGATAGAGCTTCTGGCCGGTGGCGAAGCCGCCCTTGCTCGCGGTGCCGCCCGCCCGCACATAGGTGTAACCGGGAAGGTCACGCGGCTTTTCCGGATGGGTGTCGGCCAGCACCAGCGGCAGATGGTCGGCCTCGCGCACCATGAAATACAGACCCGGCGTGCTGCCGACTACTTCCAGCGTATAGGGCGTGCGGAACGGAATGTTGATCTGGAAGCCCTTGCCGGCGACGAAAGGCTCATGGCCATCGACGCTGACGCGGATCTGGCCTTCCCACACGATCATGCCGATGCGGTTATCGGGATACATGATGCGCGGCGTCTTGGTGCCGGCGGCGAGCTGGACATAGTCGGCCCACATTTCCTTGTTGCGGACGATGGGCTGTTCCCAGCTTGCGGTCTTGGAATGCGCGGCGAGGATTTCCGACAGGCGCCAGATCGGCTTGTTGGGCGCGGTATAGGCCGTCAGCCGGGTCGGCTTCGGGACCCACGCGACAGGCTGGGGCGGCGGCGCGCCGCGGCCAGCAGCAGGTGCTGCTGCCGGCGCAGCCGGAGCCGTGTTCTGCGCCGTCGCGGTCTGGGCGATCAGGCCCAGCGCGCCAGCGGCGGCTGCAGCCAGCATGAGTGCTTTAAAGGTGTTCATGGTCCCTCCTGGAATTCGGTTCATGCGCGCCGGGGGCTTGCGCTGCTTTTGTTTATTCCCCTGCCGTCCGCGCGCGATCCGCGCACGGTTCAACTGCGGTCAGGACCATAGCGCCTTTCCGATAGGGTATATAATGAAATCGCAGGAAGAGGCGCAGCAACCGCCGAGATTGCTGCGCCGCAACAGTAATCATGCCAATGGAAACGGTTGCGAAGGCTTCAGTAGCCGCTGGCCGAAATCCAGAAGCTTTCTTCCCAGCGGCCGCCCGGTGCGATGCTCTGCAATTCCTTGTAGGCACCCTTGTGCGCCTGGTTCATCGCATCGGTGATCGCGGCATAGGGCTCGATCGCCACGAAACCGCGTTCCGGCGGCGTCGGGCTGGTGTCGGCAGCGCTGAGCGGGATGGCAGGGCCGGTGCTGACCGGCGGCGGCGGCGGCGCGGCATTGCCGCGGCCCGCCTGGGCGCCGCCCCGGCCTGCTGCGCCCGGCACCGGCGGCACAGTGGAATAGAGCACCAGGCCCTTGTAGTTCGGCCCCATCGTCAGGCTGACGGACTGGCCGCCCGGCTTGCCGAAGGAAACCATCGCCCGGCCGCGGGCGTCGCGCTCGACATTGTCGAAGACGTCGTCGATCAGGCGATCGGAAAAGCGGCTGAGCGGAATGGAACGGGTATCGCCACCGAAATAGGTCGCGGCCGCTTCGGTCTGACCGGTGGGAATCTTGGCGCCTGTCAGCACCCAGCGCCGGGCCGGGGGGAAGCGCAGCACCCAGTCGGAACGGGATGAATCCGACACGGCGAAATAGGGATGCCAGCCCAGCACCACCGGCATCGGCTCCGTCGAGAGATTGTCCACGCGCGTGTGCACTTCCAGCGCGCCACCGGCCAGCCGATAGGTGACGGTCAGGGTATGCGCGAAGGGGAATTGCTGCATGTAGTCGGGGTATTTGTAGAATTCGAGGCGGCTGGTGACCCAGGCGCTCTTCCCGTCGGCCTTCGCTTCCACCAGCTTCCAGGCATTGGTGCCGCTGAGATAGCCATGAATGGGAATGGGACCGCGCACATTCCCGCGCTCCATGTCGAAATTGTATTTCTTGCCGTTGGCGTAGAAGGCGGTGCCGTCATTGCGGTTGGCGAAGGGCGCCAGCAGCGGCACGCCGTTCAGGCCGGGACGCGCGCGCATGTCATCGACCGAGCTGATGGTCATGCGGATGATGTTCTTGCTCTTGACCACCATCTCATAGGCGTTGTTGACCGGCACCAGTACCGACACGGTGGTGTCGGCGCGGGCATCGCGCAGTTGCACGACATCGCCCATGGTTTTGACGCTGTACGGCGCCTGCGCCTGCACGGCGGCCGGCAGAACCGCCAGGACAAGCGCCGTCATCCAACCTGCGAACTTCATCATTTCCCCCGATTTGTTTTCCGCATCCTGCGCCAAAGCGCTGGTATTGTCCCGCCCCCGGCGCTTGACGTGCCCGGAAATTAGCGGTTGCCAGCGGGACGGCAAGGGCCGATTCAGGCTGATCGGCGGAAAGCCGTCAAAAATTTCGCGGTGACGGCGGCAACCTGATACAGGTGGTGACGCTGCGATCGCTGGATAATGGCGCATCGCGGCCGGTTTGACCTGAGACAATTCGAGCCTGGGCTCCCGGCTGGAAACGGTTGCGATCCGTACTGGGCTGGCCGATAGTCCGCGCGCTTTTTTAATGGTCACGCGGCATATCGCTTGCGGCCAGGCAGGTTGCCTGGCCTGCTGGGCCGACGCTCTTTCAGGAGAAACGGGAATGATTATCGGTTTTGTGGGTCTGGGTCTGATGGGTCGGCCAATGGCGGGCCATCTTCTCAAGGCCGGACATCAGGTTTTCGCCAACGACCTGTTCCTGATCCAGAACAACAAGCCGCTGCCCGAAGAACTCAGCAGCGCGGGCGCCGTCGAGATCAAGTCGCTGAAGGAGCTCGCCGCCAAGTGCGAGGTCATCATCACCATGGTCCCGGATACGCCGGACGTGGAGAAGGCGCTGTTCGGCAAGGACAGCATCGCCGAAGGCATTGCCAAGGGCAAGATCGTGATCGACATGAGCTCGATCAGCCCGATCGAGACCCAGGAATTCGCCAAGAAGATCGAAGCGCTGGGCGGAGAGTATATCGATGCTCCCGTCTCGGGCGGCGAAGTCGGCGCCAAGGCCGCCTCGCTCACCATCATGTGCGGCGGCAAGCAGTCCGTGTTCGACAAGATCAAGCCGCTGCTCGAGCTGATGGGCAAGAACATCACCCTGGTGGGTGACGCCGGCGCCGGCCAGATCACCAAGGTGGCAAACCAGATCATCGTCGCCCTCAACATCGAGGCGGTATCGGAAGCCCTGCTCTACGCCTCCAAGGCGGGCGCCGATCCGGCGCGCGTGCGCACGGCGCTGATGGGCGGCTTCGCCGCCAGCCGCATCCTGGAAGTGCATGGCGAGCGCATCATCAAGCGCACCTTCGATCCGGGCTTCCGCATCGACCTGCACCGCAAGGACCTCAACTTAGCGCTGTCGAACGCCCGCAAGCTGGGCATCTCTCTGCCCAACACCGCCACGGCGCAGGAACTGTTCAACAGCTGCGCCGCCCATGGCGACGGCAACAAGGACCATTCCGCGATGGTGACGGCGCTGGAGCGGATGGCGAACCACAAGGTTGCCTGAACTTAACCACGGGAAACGCAAATGGCCGGCGCAAATCCTGCGCCGGCCGTTTTGCTATTTGGCCTGCGCCGCGGCGTCAGACCAGGATATCGAGCTTGCCGGCGCTGGTGGACGGCACGCCATGTTTCAGCGTGGAGGCGCGGTTTTCCAGCGCTTCGGCGGCCTTGAGGAACAGCTTGCTGTCCTGTGCTTCCGGCATGGTTGGCGCGGAGCTTCGCAGCAGGCGCGCCACATAGGTGATCTGGCTGGTGTCGATGGTCTGTCCCATGATGCGATGATGCCACATTGAACGTCCCTGTCTTGCCTAACCGTCTTTAAGGATGAACGAAGGGTTTACCGGAACTTTTCCGCGAACTCTTTTGGTGGTCGCGCGGCCTAACGCTGACGGTCAAACCGCATTGGCGGTTTGACCTGCTGGGCCACCGCTCCTATGTCCAGGGCGTGATGGGTGGCACGACGACGTCCGGACCCTTGGCCGGCACAGTGCCGAAATCGGCGGGGCCGACAATCTCCAGATATTCCATGTCGGGCGAGTAATCGAAAAGATAGTGCACGATGCCAGGACGCTGATGCACGACATCGCCCGCCTTCACCAGCGTCGGCGTGCCTTCATACATGAAGCGGGCCCAGCCCTTGGTCATCACCACGATCTGGAAATCGCAGACATGATAATGCCAGCCCGCGCCGTCTTCCGGCGGCGCGTTGGCCTTGACCAGCTGCGCGATCACCTTGCCGTTGGTGGCGGCGGCAACACCCAGATCGCGATAGAGGAAGAAGTCACGCAGACCGCCGGGGAGAAACTCGGTGTCCTCCGGCGTGACGTGGGAAAACTTCACCCCGGAATCGATACCCATGCGACGCCCCCCTAATGTTGCGTTGCAACATTA
>JBIIWB010000012.1:0-55246 GCA_044339125.1 Rhizomicrobium sp.
GGCGGGGGGGGGGGGGGGGGGCAAATCCCGTGTTTGAAAAGGGGTGCGTTGCAGCAAAATCTGCCTGCGGCGCAGGCAGATTGCGCAGCCAGCGGTCAAATCACCAGATGCGGACCCGCTGAGCGGGCGGCAGATAATATTTCTGGTCCGGCGTCACCTGGAACGCGTCGTACCAGGCATCCATGTTGCGCACCGTGCCGATGACGCGGAATTCCTGGATCGTGTGCACGCCGGAAACCACCTGGGTGCGGATCGCGTTCTCGCGCATCAGCGTGCGCCAAATCTGCCCATAGGCGAGGAAGAAGCGCTGGTCGCCGGTCAGTCCGTCGATCACCGGCGCGGGCTTGCCGCCCAGCGACAGCTTGTAGGCGCGATAGGCGATAGCGAGGCCGGCATTGTCGGCAATGTTCTCACCCACCGTATTCTTGCCGATGATCTTGAGGCCCGGCAGCGGTTCGAACTGGTCATACTGGCTGATGACCTGCGCGGAGCGAGCCTGGAAGTTGGTGCGGTCTTCCTTGGCCCACCATTCCTGAAAAACACCATGGCCGTCATACTTGCTGCCCTGGTCGTCGAAGCCATGGCTGATCTCGTGGCCGATCACAGCGCCGATGCCGCCATAATTCACCGCATCGTCCGCCTGCGCGTCGAAGAAGGGCGGCTGCAGGATGGCGGCGGGAAAGACGATCTCGTTCAGCGACGCGTAGAAATAGGCGTTGATGGTGGACGGAGTCATGCCCCACTCGCCGCGATCCACCGGCAGGTTGATACGCGCCACCTGGCGGTTGTATTCGAACAGGCTGGCGCGCTGGATGTTGCCGATCAAATCGCCGGGTACGATCTGCAGCGCGCCATAGTCGCGCCACTTGTCGGGATAGCCAATCTTGGGCGTGAACAGACGCACCTTCTCCAGCGCCTTGGTCTTGGTTTCGGGGCTCATCCAGTCCAGCTTCGGAATGTCCGCCTGGAAGGACTTGAGCAGGTTGGATACCAGCGTGTCCGCCTTGACCTTGGCATCGGGCGGGAAATAGCGCGCGACATAGAGCTTGCCCAGCGCCTCGCCCATCTGGCTGTCGAGCAGGCGCACGCCGCGCGTGGGGCGGTCGAGTTGCGCCGTGCGCCCCGACAGCGCGGTGCCGAAGAATGCGAAGGTCAGATCGTCGAACCGCTTGGGCAGGTAGGACGACATGTTCTGCATGTAGTGCAGCGTGAGATAATCGCGCCAGGTCGAAACCGGCGTGGCGGCGAAGATCTGCGTCAGCGGCGCGAAGGCGGTGTTCTCCTGCACGATCACCTGGCGCTGGCCGGTGGGCGTGGTCAGCGGCACGCCGGTCTCCGCCAGGAACGTGTCCCAGGGGAACGTGGGGGCCAGCTTCTTCAGCTCGGCCACCGGCATGGGATTGTAGGTCTTGTCGGCGTCGCGGCGGTCGGCACGGGTCCAGTGGGCGCGGGCGATCTGCGTTTCCACCGCCAGAATGCGGTCGGCGCGCGCCGGCGCGTCGTCCAGGCCCGCCAGCGCCAGCATGTCGGCTAGGTACTTGCGATAGGCCTCGCGTGTCTTCACCAGCGCGGCGTCGTCGGAGAGATAATAGTCGCGCTCCGGCATACCCAGCCCCGCCTGGGTCAGGTTGAGTGAGTAGTTTCCGGGATTCTTGTCGTCGATGCCGATGCCATAGCCGAAGATCGCGCCCGCGCTGATGCTGGGCGAAGCCATCATCCGCGCCACATCCGCCGGCGTCTTCAGCGCGGCGATGGCGTCGAGGTCTTTCCTCGCCGGCTCCAGTCCCTTGGCCTCGATGGCGGCGGTATCGGTGAAGCTGTCATAGAAGTCGCGCAGCTTGCGCTCATCCGCGTTGAGCTGGGCGATGGGACGGGCGCGCAGGTCGTTGACGATGGCGCGCAGCCGCTGCTCGCTGAGAATCTGCAGATCGACAAAGCCGCCAATGCTGGCGCGGTCGGCGGGAATGGCGGCGGTCTTCAGCCAGCTGCCGTTGACATAGCGGAAGAAATTGTCGCCCGGCTTGACGGACAGATCACGCGCCGAGAGATCGACGCCCCAGCTGCCGAAGCGCTTCGCTTCCTGCCCCTGCGCACCGGCCATAGCGACGCCGGCCAGAAGACCGGCGCACAAAAGGGCCAGAACGGATTTGCGGGTCATCGGCGGCTCCGAAGGAAGGATGAGCGCCAAGTCTATTGGGAAATTTACGGCTTTTCCAAGATAAGACCAGGCGTGGTCCGCACGCCCTTGGCGTCGGTCGCGACCGAGACGGTGGCGGTGGTGCCGACCGTCAGGAGCCGCCGGTCACCGGGGACCAGCGCCCGCAGCTGCGTGTTGCCCGGTATCTGGATCACCGGATCGCCGGTGCAGATGGGACTGGGCCGCGCCGGATCGGGCCGGTCGAGACAGGCGCCGCCAGCCATGCGGCCGCCGCGATAGAACAGGGTGATGGAATTGGCGCTGGCGGCAGTGACGGCGCCGCTGATTACGAAACGGTCATTGCCCTGCGCCAGCCTGCCCTCGCCCGAGCCACGCAGCGCTTCCGGATAAAGCTGCAATTCCTCGGCCGCCAGCGTGCCGTCGCGCGCCACCACCCGCGCGGCGACCCAGGCGCCGGTGCGGAAAGCGGAAAGCGGCCGCGGCTCGACGGCCATGACGGCGGTGTGGGACTGAAGCCGGATCGCGATTTGCGGCCCGCCCGCTGCCGGGGCAAGCTGGAAGGTCAGTCCGTCAAAGGCGGAGATGCGGCCTTTGATACGCGGTACGGTCTGGGCCGCCGCCGGAAGCGCCACCAGTATTGCCAGGACAAGGCCGACGGAAAGCCGCTTCATGTCGGACGGATCAACCCGGTTTGACGAATTTCAGGACGAACTGATCGGTCTTGCCGCGCACATCCTGTTCGAAGACGCGCTTGGCGTTGTCGTCGGCGGGATGGGCGAGGATTTTCGCTTCCGACACCAGCCGGAAACCCGCCGCCTGCATGTCGCGCTTGAGAATGTCTTCATCCATGCGATGCAGCGTCTCGGTGACCGCGATGCCGGCGCCCTTGGCGGCGCGGTGATCCACGATCAGATAAATGCCGCCCGGTTTCAGCGAGTCGAAGACGCGCTTGTTGATGACGGACGGCGTGGTGTCGTACTGCTTGTTGTAGAGATCGTGGTAGTTGTTGCTGGTCCAGACCAAATCCACCTTCTGCGGCGTGACGAAATCCACCAGCGGCCCGTGAACAACACCCAGATTGGGATAGGCCCGCTTCAGGTCGGTGAACTGGCGGTCGGGGTCCTGCCCCTGCGCCTTCAACCGCGTGTCATACTGGGTGCCGAAATAGGCATAGACCTGGCCTTTCGGCCCAACAGCCTTGGCGAAGATGCGGGTGAAATAGCCGCCGCCTGGCAGCAGGTCCGCCACCACCATGCCGGGGCGGATGCCCGCGAACTCCAGCAATTCGGCGGGCTTGCGCAGGTCGTCGCGGCTGGTATCGGCCTGGGGACGGCCCGCGTCCCTTACAGCCGCTTCGATGTGCGCGGGTGCCGCCCAGACAAGTGAAATCTGGGCAGGCGCCGCCAGCAGCATCAGACCCGTAACAAGAGCGAGTTTGCGCATCATGGCTTCTGGAACTTGAGGATGAACTGGTTGGTCTTGCCCGCCACATCCTGTTCACGCACCGGCATGGTGCCGTTATCGGCGGCATTGTGCAGGACATTGCTGGAGCTGACGAAGCGGAAGCCGGCGGCCTCGATCTGGCTGCGCACCGTCGCTTCCTTGGCGCGATGCAGTTTCGAGGTGACGTCCTCTGCCGCGTTGGCGGCGGCGGCATGGTCGAGCACGATATAGGTACCGCCCGGCTTCAGCGCCGCGAAGACCTTGCGGTTGAAGGCCACCATGTCCAGGCCGGCTGCATTCTGGAAGTCGTGATAGTTGCGCGAGGTCCAGACCACATCCACCGGCTCGGGCGTCGCGAAGTCGGCCAGAGGCGCGGAGAGCGGCGTCGCGTTGGTGCCGGCGGGTGCAGCAGGCGGCGGCGCGTTTGGGCGCGGCGCCGCAAAGGTGTAGACCTTGCCGTTGGCGCCGACGAGCTTCGAGAAGATGCGCGTGAAGTAGCCGCCACCGGGATTGAGCTCCGCGACCTTGTCGCCGGGCTTCACGCCGGCAAAAGCGATGGTTTCTGCAGGCTTGCGCATCGCATCCACCGCCTTGTCGGCATCAGTGCGAACCGCATCGGCGACAGCGGCATTGATCGCGGCCGACGGCGCCTGCGCCAAGGCGGGCATCGCAGTCAGCAGCAGGCCGGTCAGCGCCGCACCCATCATCATGTTCTTCATGTTTTTCTCCCTGGAAGTTTCTGGTTCTTGTTACCGGCCGCCATTATCGGCGGACACTTCGATCGGCACGCCCGCTTCGACCTTGGAGGCATGTATGACCAGCGAGGATTTCACGCTGGCGACATTTCTCTCGGCCGTGAGCGTATGGGTGATGAAATTCTGAAACGCGGTCAGGTCTTCCGCGACGCATTTCAGCAGGAAATCCACTTCGCCCGAGAGCATATGGCACTCGCGCACCTGCGGCCAGCGCCGGATGCTTTCCTCGAACGCCTTCAGATCGCCGTCCTTCTGGCTGGCGAGGCCGACAAAGACGAAGGCCTGCACTTCATAGCCCAGGGCCTTGGCGTCGAGGTCGGCATGATAGCCCTTGATGTAGCCTGCCTTTTCCAGCGCCCGCATCCGGCGAAGGCAGGGCGGGGCGGTGATCTTGGCCCGGCGTGACAGCTCCACATTAGTGATGCGGCCGTCGGCCTGCAATTCGCTGAGAATGCGGCGGTCAATGCTGTCGAGTTTGGGGGGTGACAAGGGCGGTTATCCGCTGAAGGCGGTGGGTTATAACGTCCGCTTCGCCGATTGCGCAATAATGTTTCTCAAAATACGCTGGGCCGGCCGTCTTATGCACGGGGTGAAGGGGCCTGCCGCCTTGACCAAAGACGCGCCAGTTCCGATATGAGTCATCCGATTTTATCAGGTCGAGCCATGTCTAACCCGCAACACTCGAAGGTCATTATCCTGGGCAGTGGCCCTGCCGGCTGCACCGCCGCCATCTATGCGGCGCGCGCCATGCTGGAGCCGACGCTGATCGCCGGCTTGCAGCCCGGCGGCCAGCTCACCATCACTACCGAGGTGGAGAATTACCCCGGCTTCGCCGAAGTCATCCAGGGCCCCTGGCTGATGGAACAGATGCAGGCCCAGGCCGAGCATGTCGGCACCAAATTCGTCTCCGACATGATCGCGTCGGTGGATGTATCGCGCCGCCCCTTCACGCTCACCGGCGATGGCGGCGACATCTACACCTGCGACACGCTGATCATCGCCACCGGCGCGTCCGCCAACTGGCTGGGCCTGCCGAGCGAGAGCAAGTTTCAGGGCTTCGGCGTGTCGGCCTGTGCCACCTGCGACGGGTTCTTCTATCGGGGCAAGCAGGTGATCGTGGTCGGCGGCGGCAACACCGCCGTGGAAGAAGCGCTCTATCTCACCAACTTCGCCGACAAGGTGACCCTGGTGCATCGCCGCGACTTCCTTCGCGCCGACAAGACCAACCAGGCGCGGCTGACCGCCAACAAGAAGATCGAAGTGCTCTATGACACCGAGATCGCGGAAGTCCTGGGCGGCGAGAACCCCAAAAGCGTCACGGGCGCGCGCCTGCGCAACACCGTCACCGGCACCGAACGCGAGCTGGCGGTGGATGGCGTCTTCATCGCCATCGGCCATTCGCCCGCCACCAGCCTGTTCGCGGGCCAGCTGGACATGGACGAGAGCGGCTACATCAAGACCGCGCCCGACAGCACGCACACCAGCTTGGCCGGCGTCTTCGCCGCGGGCGACGTCAAGGACAAGATTTTCCGTCAGGCGGTGACCGCCGCGGGCATGGGCTGCATGGCGGCGCTGGAAGCCGAACGCTTCCTGGCCGCGTCGCATGGCGGGGATTTGCCCGTCGGGTAAAGAAGAAGTCAGGGGGCCGTCATGGATTGGGACAAGCTTCGCATCTTTCACGCTGTCGCTTCGGCGGGCAGCTTCACCCATGCCGGCCAGTCGCTCGGCCTGTCGCAGTCGGCTGTCAGCCGCCAGATCAGCGCGCTGGAAGAAGAAATCTCCACCCCGCTGTTTCAGCGCCATGCCCGGGGCCTCACCCTCACCGACGAAGGCGAATTGCTGTTCGGGGCCGTGCGCGACGTGCTGGAACGCCTGGCCGCGGCGGAAGAGGCGCTCAAGAATGTCCATGAAAGTCCCCGCGGTACGCTGAAAGTCACCGCCAGCCATGGCATCGGCGCTTATTGGCTGCTGCCGCGCCTGTCGCAGTTCCTCAAGGAATATCCGGAGGTCGATCTGCATCTGGTGATGGACGATCACGAACTCGATCTCGCCCAGCGCGAGGCCGACATTGCGCTGCGCCTGCGGGCGCCGGTGCAGGCGGACTTGATTCAGCGCAAACTTTTCACCGCGCACTATCACATCTACGCGGACAGCCAGTATCTGAAGCAGCACCCGATCCCGACTTCGCTGGATGATATCCGCGATCACACCATCGTGGTCTATGGCGAGACCGCAGCGCCTGAGATACGCGACATCAACTGGCTGCTGGACCTGTTCCGCAAGAAGCAGAAGCCCGGCACCAAGGGCCGCGTCGTGCGGATCAACAACATCACAGGCATTCTCAAGGCGATCGAATCCGGCGTCGGCATCGGCGTGGTGCCGGATTATGTCGCGGCGGCCTATCCCGGCCTAGTGCGCATCCTGCCGGAAACCGAGGTGCCCAGCTTCGACATCCATCTGGTCTATGCCGACGCCTTGCGGCAGTCGAAGCGCGTGGCCGCGTTCCGTGATTTCGTGGTCAAGTCGTCCAAGGATTGGCAGTACTAGTCGTCCGGCAGGACGGTGTTGCACTTCTGGCAGACAATCTCGACGCTGCCGCGATGGTTGCGCGCCACCCGTTCGTAGAAGCCGGACGAAACCGCGGCCAGCATGGTTTGGGGTCCCCTGGAAAGGAAATCTCCCACATTCTCTTCCCAGACAATCGTGCCCTGCTGTCCGCACCGGCCATACTTGACCGGCACGGAGAATTTCTCGCGCGCCATGAACAGCCCTGAATCAGCCATCCTCTATAGGGCAGCGGCGGCGCTGAAATTTACAAAAGTCTGTACCATTTCAACCGGCAAGCGGGGATTTCCACTCATTCCGGCGCGGTCAAACGATGATGCCGGCCTTGGTCCTGACATCATCCATGGGCTCGCGAACATTGAAGGCGCTGTTGATGGTGGTCAGCAGGCTGCGGCACAGGCCATAGGTTTCGGCCCGCTCCTGCACGGAGACGAGATGCTCTGCATTGACCAGTATCTGCCCGCCGGATTCCAGTGTGAGACTGATCCACTTGGCCATGCTTGAACTCCTGATAGGGGCGAGCGGCCGCTAACGGATGCGGTCGCTGTCGATCGCGCTCCTGGCGACCTGGACGGCGCGATCCAGGCTGCCGCTGCTGGGCGCGGCCCAGACTTCGGAAACATGGCCGTCATGCTCAATCATCGCGCCAGGGCGCGTGACACGGGCGGTAAAGCGGCCAGCGTCTTCGGTGACGGTGATGGTGTATTCGAAATATTCGGAAGTCGTGGTGTTCACGCGAGGTCCCATCACGCGGACCTTTCAAGCCCAGATACGCCACGCCGCGCTGGGGGATGGCCGGGTCGTAGCACCGTTCTTTCCGGATAACTAGGAGAGCGTTCCAGCTATCGCCAAGTCCCTGAAGCAAAGACCGTAATTCGGTCTTTTTCTGTCGGCGCCCGGGTCTTGAAAAGCGCCTGGGGGACCCTATTTCTGAATTGTCGCCCGCGTTCCCCCCAGTGGGCGACCTTCCCGCTCTTCTCCCCCTTGAGCGTGGATACTGAGGCGGCGTGCGCGCTACCAGCGCACGCCGCCCTTTTTTTGCCGCCCCCTTTTACGCCGCGCGATGCTGGCCGGAATGCTGCCGCGCCGTGACGATCTGGTCTGCGACCTTGCCGCTCAGCGGCTCCAGCCGGTCGAATTCCATCTCGTAGCTGCCCAGCCCCTGCGTCAGCGAGCGCAGATCCACGATCAGGTCGCCGATCTCGGCCAGCGGCATTTCCGCCAGCACAGTGTCCCAGCCGCGCCAGCCCGGCCGAGCATCGAAGCCCAGCGGCACGCAGCGCCGCGCCCCGATTACGCCATTGACCTTGGCGGTGGCGTCGGAGGGCACATGGATGGCCACCCGCATCACCGGCTCCAGCAACACAGGCGCGCAACCGGGCATGCCTTCGCTCATGGCAAGACGTCCCGCCGTCTGGAATGCGGCATCGGAGGAATCCACCGAATGGAAGGAGCCGTCGGTGAGCGCCACCGTCACATCCACCACCGGGAAGCCCAGCGGCCCGGATTTCAGTTATTCGCGCACGCCTTTTTCCACCGAGGGAATCCACTGCTTCGGCACCACACCGCCCTTGATGCGGTCCTGAAAGGTAAAGCCGGAGCCCCGCGGCAGCGGCGCGATCTCCAGCAGGCAGTCGCCGAACTGGCCATGGCCGCCGGTCTGCCGCTTGTGGCGGCCGCGCGAAGTCGCTGTTTTGCGGATGGTCTCGCGATAGGGCACCTGCGGCGCCCTGGTGGTCAGCGCCAGGCCGAAACGGCTCTGCAGCTTTTCGGCCGACAATTGCAGATGCACTTCACCCTGCCCGGGCAGCAGGATCTCGTGCGTCTCGCCATTCTGCTCCAGATGCAGGGATGGGTCCTCCTCGCACAATTTGGCGATCGCGGCGGTGAGCTTGACCTCGTCCTTGCGGTCGCGCGCCGCCACCGCCAGGCGATAGACCGGCGGTGGCCAGGCGATGGCGACGCTGCCGCCGCCGCGCTGGCCCGTCAGCGTATCGCCGGTCACGAAGGGCTCCAGCCGCGCCAGCGCCACGACATCGCCCGCCACCGCCGTGGCGCGCTTGAGCGCCCGGTTGCCGACCAGCGCGGCAATCCCGGCGATGCGCGCCTCGGCCCCGCTCGGCCCATGCAGCACCTGGCCTTCCTTGAGAGCGCCCGACAATATGCGGACAAGGCTTTGCTTGCCGCCATGGCCGCCATGCAGCGTCTTGAGCACCTGCACCACGGTGCCGCTGCCGGCACCCCGCCGCGCGGCGGCGTTGGTGACATCCGGCACTTCATGGCGAAGCGCCTTCAGCAGCCGGCGCACGCCATTGTCGCCTTCCGCCGAGCCGATCAGCACCGGCGCCACCAACCCATCCGCCAGTTCGCGCGACAGGTCGCCAAAGACTTCTTCCTTGCTGGGCTCGATGTCGCCCAGCAACTCTTCCATAAAATGCTCGTCATGATCGGCCAGCCGTTCCAGCATCTGGAAGCGCGCATCCTTTTCGCGCCGCACATTGGCGAGGTCGATCACCTGGCTGGGCGCGTGCAGGCGCCAACCATAGGCGCGTTCCAGCGCCAGATCGACGAACCCCGCCGCCGCGCCCTGATTCCAGATTGGGATCTGGCGCAGCAGCAGCGGCGGGCGCGGCGCTGGGCGCCGGGTTGTTTCCGGCGCAGGCGCAGCACAAGCCGGTGACGGCGCTGGCCGTCACCGGCATCGATTTCCGCCTGGTGGATGAAGCGGGACGCTTCTTCGCCAGCCAGAAGCTGACCAACGATTACGACCAGATCTCGCTGGCGGGCGCCTCGCTGGCGGCGGTCTCGCCGCGCTCCCCTCGTCCAATGCCGCCTTCTGGGACCATGTCGCCATCGCCAAGCAGCTGCACACTATCCGCAAGCTGATCGTGGTGGATCATCGCGACTGCGGCGCCTATCGCGTCGCCTTCAACCGCTCCTTCACGGGGGCGGAGGAAACGGCGCAGCACCGCAAGATCATGAATGAAGTGAAGGAGAAGCTGGGCAAGACCCATCACGAACTGGCGTCGGAATTCTACCTGATGGCGCTGGACGGAAAGACCGAGCGACTGCTCTAGTTGATCGAGTAGCGCGCCGACAATTGCGCCTGGCTCGTCGTCAACTGCCCCGGCAACCCGTCGTTGCGGTATTCCAGACGGCGGTTTCCCATCACGATCACTTCGCCCGCGAGGCGCAGATTTTCAATCCCGGTCCAGGACAGGGCGGCCGTGAAAGCAGCGCAATCCTCCGAAAAAGGACTGGGCGTGGCGGCAGGCGTCTTGCGGGTCGGGAAGAGATCGCCGCGCACCACGAACCGCCAATCGTCGAAATCGATCGACGCCAGCAGGAAGGCGGATTGGAACTTGGTCACCATCAGCGTGTTGCGCGCCACCACCGAGGTGTAGCCCGACATCTGCTGGGCGATCAGGATGATATTGTCGAACTGGGTGCGGGCGCCGAAGCTCCAGAAGCGCGTGTCCCAGCCGGTGTCGCGGCTGGTGAGCGACGAAGGATCGGCGCGGTTGTCGTAGCGGACGACGCTGAGCTTGCCCAGACTGTCGGGCAGCTGCCAGGTCAGGCCGCCATACCAGCCAATGTCATCGTCGATCTCGTCGAACTCGCCGGTATAGATGGGCTGTCTCTGGCGGAAGATGCGGATGGTGGCATCGGGACGACGAATGCGCTCCAGCAGTCCGGTGTAGCGATCGTGCAGGCCCCAGCCGCGATCGGCCATCAGGATACCGGTCTCATCGTTGCAGCAGATGATGGCGCCGATCAGGCTGAAGCTGCCCGCATCGCCGCCGTTCCAGCGCAGCGTGCCTTCGCCGCCGATGGTGCGCAGCTCTTCACCGATCCAGGTGTTGATGGCGCTGGGCGTTATCGTATACGGGCTTTGCCAGCCGATATCGTCATTCTCCAGGCTGATGGTCGGGAAAAACGCGCCCACCTTTAGCGAGCCGGAGACGGTGCCCGTGCTGCGCGGCGCGTAGAGCCCATAGGCTTCCAGGAAATCCAGCCCGGCGGAGTCCGTCGGCTCCAGGCGGCTGACCAAGACGGCGGAAAATTCATTGTCGAAGGAGGCCTGCAACTGGCCCACCGCTTCGACGAAGCGGAAGGTGCCGCGATCCGGGCAGAAGCGGAATGTTCCCAGGCCGCCCTTGATCCAGGTCAGCTCTTCCGGCGCTGCGATGACGCGGGCATCGACATAGCCGCTGAAGTCGAATTCCACGGCCTGCGCCTGCGCGACAGAAAGCGCGAACGCCGCCAGCAGGGAAAGCCCAATACGCGTCCCCCCATGTTAGCGGGGGATGCTTAATGGCTGGTTTACCGACAATTGCCGCAGAAAGCCTGGATGCGCTTGCAGCTTTCTTCCAGCGCCTTCTCCGACGTGGCATAGGAGATGCGGAAGAAGGGCGACAGGCCGAACGCCGCGCCATGCACCACGGCGACGCCATTCTCTTCCAGCAGAGCCACGGCGAAGTCGCCATCGGTCTCGATCTTTTTCCCACCGGCCGACGTCTTGCCAATGAGACCCTTGATCGACGGATAGACATAGAAGGCGCCTTCCGGGTTCGGGCACTGGATGCCGGATGCCTGGTTCAGCATCGACACCACCAGATCGCGGCGGCCTTCGAAGATCTTCTGGAATTTCGGGATGAAGTCCTGCGGCCCGTTCAGCGCTTCCACCGCGGCCCACTGGCTGATCGAAGCGGCGTTGGTCGCCGACTGGCTTTGCAGCTTGGCCATGGCCTTGATCAGTGGCTCCGGCCCGGCGCAATAGCCGATGCGCCAGCCCGTCATGGAGTACGCCTTCGAGACGCCATTCATGGTCAGGGTGCGGTCATAGAGCTTGGGCTCCACTTCCGCGATGGTGCGGAACTTGAAGCCGCCATAGACCAGATGCTCGTACATGTCGTCGGTCAGCACCCAGACATGCGGATGCTTCAAGAGCACATCGGTCAGGCCCTTCAGCTGCGCCTCGGTATAGCACGCACCCGTGGGGTTCGACGGCTGGTTGAAGACGAACCACTTGGTCTTGGGCGTGATCGCCTTGTCCAGCTGCTCCGGCGTGACGCGGAAGCCGTTCTCCAGCGTGGTCTCGATGATGACCGGCGTGCCGCCGCCCAGCTGCACGATGTCGGGATACGAGACCCAATAGGGCGCAGGCACGATCACTTCATCGCCCGGATTGACGGTGGCGAGCAGCGCGTTGAACAGGATCGACTTGCCGCCCGGCGAGACGAAAGTCTGCGACGGCTTGTAGTCCAGATTGTTCTCGCGCTTGAACTTGGCGGCGATGGCGGCGCGCAGTTCGGGAATGCCTTCCACGGCGGTGTATTTGGTCTCGCCGCGCGTGATGGCGGCGATGGCGGCGTCCTTGATGTTCTGGGGCGTGTCGAAGTCGGGCTCGCCCGCCGCCAGGCCGATCACATCCTTGCCCGCCGCCTTCAGCTCGCGCGCCTTGGTGGTGATGGCGATGGTGGGCGAAGGCTGGATGCGGTTCAGGCTATGGGCCAGGAAGTCTTTCGGCAGCGACATCGGGACTCTCACGCGAAAATGCGGGGGTTGCCTATCAACCGGGGCCCCTCCCGGCAAGGCCCGGCGGGGGCATGGCTTCCTTGAAATCCCAGCTTTTTCCCGGCCATTCGTTTTTCACTTTCTCTGCACCCCCCTCCCCCTTATCCCCGCCGCTTGGGGATGGGCCGCAGGGGCCTTAAACAAGGCCCTGAGATGGCGGCCCCGGAACCGTCCACCAGAGGGAGGATAAGTTTTCATGCGGCGGACAGGTTTGGCGGCGGCGCTGCTGGCGATCATGACGGCCCCGGCTGTGGCCCAGCCCCGCCCGGCCACGCACTATGCGCCCATCCTCGAACAGGTCTGCCTGCCCCTGCTCAAGGGCGGCACGGTGGATCATGCCGCCGCCAACGCCAGGCCGCTGGCCTTTGCCCAGAACGCCCGCAACGCCACCATGGTGACGCTGGCGCGGGACGAGAGCTTCTCCCTCACCCTGGGCCCGGCCTTTTGCTACCTGACGCTCAGCCCGGCCTCGCCGTCCCAGTTCGTCGCGGTGGAGCGCGAGCTGCGCGCCTGGCTGCCGCGGCTGGGGCGCTATTGGGCCAGCGGCATCGAGCCCGACGCCATCCTGGGCGTGCGGGCCCGCAAATACCGGGCGGGCGGCTTCACCGTGACGCTGGAGGAGCAGGTGGACGAATATGGCCGCCGCCTCAACCTGACCATGGGACCGTAAGCGCCACGTATTTGCCCCGGATGGGGGTATAATGGCGCGGGCGTTTCGAAAATGAGTCGGCCATGCGCTGGATCGCACTCCTCACCCTAGTTCTGCTGGCGGCCTGTTCCAAGCCGCAGCCACCCATTGGCAAGTGGGAAGGCGGCTATGAAGGCCGGGGCGTTCTGGTGGTGGCGCGGGTGGAGATCCTGGCCAACGGCCAGGTGAAGATCAGCGCCCCGGACCTCACCAACCTTCAAGGCGCGACGTTCGAACAGATGGCGCGCAGCCGCGCCCGGCTGGCGACGGAGCTGACCAATGTCTGGCCCGATGTGGCGCCGCGCGTCTTCGAATTCGACGGCAAGACTTTCCGCAAGCCCGACGGCGTCGCGCCGCAGATGGTGTGGGATGAAAAGACCAACCAGATGACGCTGCAACTCTACTTCGGCGCGAACCCGGCGCTGCCGGTGGTGCTGCGACCGGTGAACGAGTTTAACGACAACCCGTTTGGGGCGGGGTGATGCCAAAGCTGCTGCTCACTGGAGCAGGCTTCAGCCACAACTGGGGAGTATGGCTCGCAAGCGAAGCCTTTGAATTCTTACTTAGCTGCGCAGAAATCGATGACCCGATCCGTCAGCAGTTGTGGCGGGATAAGAATAGAGGCTTAGGTTACGAAGAAACGCCAGGCCGCCTGCAAATAGAAGCCTTACGGGATTCTACGGGCACCACGCAAAAACAAGTCGACGCTCTAACATCCGCACTTGGAGGCATGTTTAATCAAATGGAAACCGGCCTCTCTCCTCCACGTTCCGTGACGATCCAATAGAGCATGCGCGCGTGGTGGTGTTTCTTCGCTAGCAAAGAACAAAGTTATGCGCGGTCGATCTTGTGGCGTGAGCAGGGTCGCCTAGCGACAGCCTAGGCGACGCGCAGTACCGATGCCCACTCACGACGCAATAGAACCGCGCCCCTCAGAAAATTACGTGCGATAACAAAGGGGTGGCTTTAACGGGGACCGATTGGTAGCTTCCCCCACCCCAAATCTCGTGGAGCCTCGCTTGTCGCGCAAGAACATCCTGATCGCCGCCGCCATCGCCGTCGTCCTGATCACCGGCGCGATTGTCGCCTATTTCACCCTGTCGGGAGACGGGTCGCAGACCGCCTCGACGCCCGGCGCCGAAACCGCCTCCAGCGCCTTCCCCAGCGCGGGCGGCGAGACCACCAAGCCGGGCGAGCTGCCCAATCCCGTCATCGGCATTCTGGACCGCAACGCCATCCTGACCGCCACCAAGGTGGGACAGGATGTGCTGCGCCAGATGCAGGCCTACACCACCTCCGCGCGCGACAGGCTGGCGGGCGAGCGCCGCGCCATCGAGAACGAAGCCCGCGGGCTGTCGAGCCTGCCCGAAGCCGAACAGGCCAAGCGCGCCCAGGCGCTGCAGGCGCGCGAGCAGCGCTTCATGGCCGCGTCGGCGCGGGAGGAGAACATCCTGAAGGCTTCGATGGCGACGGCGCAGAACGAAATCGGCAAGGTGATGGGCCCCATCGTGCAGGACGTCACCAAGCAGCGCGGCATCAACATGGTGCTGGACCGCGCCGCGATCACTCTGGCCGGAAGCCCGGAATTCGACCTGACGCCGGAAGTGATCAAGCAGCTCGACGCCAAGATGGCCAGCTATCAAGTGACGCTGGTCACGCCGAAGTAGCACGGCGCACAACAAAAAGCCCTCCGCGCAGCCACGCGGAGGGCTTTTGCATTCCAGGCGTCACCGCTTGAGAGCGGCGAACTCCGCATCGCTCAGGCGGATGGCGGAGGCGGCGACATTCTCTTCCAGGTGCCGCACCTGCGAGGTGCCGGGGATCGGCAGCATCACCGGCGAGCGTTGCAGCAGCCAGGCCAGCGCGATCTGCGCGGGTGTTGCGTCATGCGCCTTGGCGACCGTCTGGAGCGCGCCGCCGCCATCCGCCAGATCGCCTTCCGCCAGGGGGCAATAGGGAATGAAGCCGATGTCATTGGCCTCGCAGTAATCCAGCACATCGTCACTTTCGCGCGACGCCATGTTGTAGTGGTTCTGCACCGTGGCGACGGTAAAGAACTTTTGCGCCGCCTTGATCTGCGACACCGACACTTCCGACAGTCCGGCGAAGCGGATCACGCCTTCGTCGATCAACTCCTTCACCGCACCGAACTGGTCGGCGGCGGGGTTCGAGCCGACACGATGCATCTGCCACAGATCGATGCGCTCCACGCCCAGCTTCTTCAGGCTGCGCTTCGCCTCGGCCTTGAGATGTTCGGGCCGCGTGTTCACGGACCAATAGTCGGGACCAGAGCGGGCGAAGCCCGCCTTGGTGGCGATCAGCAGGCCGGCATAGGGATGCAGCGCCTTGGCGATCAGTTCTTCCGAGACATCGGGGCCATAGCTGTCGGCGGTGTCGATGAAGTTCACACCCAGTTCGGGGCAGCGCTTCAGCACGCGGAGCGCTTCGGCAGGATCGCGCGGCTTGCCCCAGATTCCCCGGCCGGTGATGCGCATGGCGCCGAAGCCCATGCGGTTGACGGCGATCTCGCCGCCGATCTTGAATCTGCCCGATGCGGCCGCGTTGATCATGTTACGTCCATTTGTGAAAAGCGAAGACTGCCGCGCCGCAGAGAAACAGGAAAGAGGCGCCGAAGCTGGCATAAACATTACAATTGTACGGCTTTCGGGGCGGGTGCGGGATAAGGCCCCCGGGCCGGTTGTGACGCCCTCCGGGAGCCCTTTGGCTGTACATTTTTCCCCAAAATCGGCCACAGCGACAAACCATTACAGGCTGAGGCCTTGCACGGGGGTTCCGGAGCACGATATTGGCTCAAACGCTGGGATTTTTCCTGGCCGTAAAAGCCGCCCCATCGGGGGCGCCCCATGAGGCGATGAGAATTTCGATGCGCACCTATTCCCGAACCCTCTCAGTCAGCGCCTTTGCCCTTCTGCTGGCGGGCTGCCAACTGACGCCGCCGCCCACCGCGCTGCGCTCCACCGACGTGCCCGCCGCCTTCACCGCTCCGGTTGTCGACCGCGCCGCGCCGACCTGGCCCTCCGCCGACTGGTGGACCAATTTCAACGCCCCCGAACTTCCCGCCCTGATGGAAGTGGCGATGCGGGAAAATTTCGATCTGAAGATCGCCGCCGGCCGCGTGCTGGAAGCCGAAGCCAGCAACACCGTCGCCTTCTCCGCCCTGCTGCCCACCATCAATGGCAGCGCCGGCGCCACCAAGCGCGGCACCGATATTGCCGATAGCGACACCTTCTCCGCCGGCCTGTCGGGCAATTATGTGCTCGACTTCTTCGGCCAGAACCGCGCCCGCGTCGAAGCCTCGCTGCAGAATCTGCGCTCGGCCCGCTATGCCGAGACCACCGTGCGTCTCACCCTCGCCCAGTCGGTCGCCAGCACCTATTTCGCCATCCTGTCGCTGCGCGAGCGTATCGCCATCACCCGCCAGAACCTTGACCTGTCGCGCCGCTTGCTGGCGATCAGCCAGGCCAAGTTCGCGGCCGGTGTCTCCTCCAACCTCGACGTGATGCAGGAAACCGCCACGGTCGCCTCGCAGCAGGCGCGCCTGCCGGGCCTGATCGAGCAGGAGCGCGAAGCGCGCTACACCCTGGCGATCCTGCTGGGCATGCCGCCCGAAGGCATCGAGATCAAGGGCCAGAACCTGGACGGCCTCTCCACTCCCACGGTGCAGCCGGGCCTGCCGTCTGACCTGCTGCTGCGCCGTCCCGACATCGCCCAAGCGGAAGCCAACCTGCACGCCGCCCACGCCAACGTCGATGCCGCCCGCGCCGCTTTCTTCCCGCAGATCGGCATCAGCGCCGGTGTGAGCTTCTCCTCGGCCGTGGTCGGCACCCTGTTCGACCCGGCCAGCCTGGCCTGGAACCTGGGCGCTTCGCTGGCCCAGACCATCTTTGACGGCGGCGCCATCAACGCCCGCAGCCAGGCCGCGCAGGCGGTGCAGGACGAGCAGATCGCCAGCTATCGCAAGACCGTGTTCCAGGCCTTCCAGAATGTGGAAGCGGCGGTCGGCACCGCCGACGCCGTGACGCAGCAGTTGGGCTTCATCACCGAGCAGGAGCGCGCTTCGGTGGAAGCCCAGCGCATCTCCGAACTCCAGTACCGCGAAGGCACCATCGACATCACCACCCTGCTGAATGCGCAGCAGTCTCAGTTCAGCGCCCAGGACTCGTTGGTGCAGACCAAGCTGGCGCGCCTCAATGCCAGCATCGCGCTCTTCATCGCGATGGGCGGCGGCTGGAACCAGAAGCAGTCGGACGACACCTATGTGAAGCAGCTGGACTGGTTCCCCCTGTAACGCTCATCACAAGCGAATACGCAAAATGCCCGCGCAAGCGGGCCTTTTTCTTGGTGGCTCAGAAGCCGAAGGTCTTCGCCGCGATGCGGGGAATAAATCCGTCGAAGCGCAGCGGCGCGGTCGTCACCGCCAGGTTGATGCAGGGCTCGCCCGGATCGGCGACCGGGTTGTGCACCATCTCCGGCGTCGCCACCTGCAAATCGCCGGGATCGTAGCTTCCCGTTTCGTCGGTGAAGCCGCCCTGCAGCACCAGCGTGTATTCGAAGGCGTGATGACCATGGTTGCCGGTATCGGCCCCCGGCATGCCCTTGAGCAGCCGCACCTTTGTCTGCCCGCGCCGGAACAGGTTGGCGAAGGCCAGCTTGGGGCCCATGGCGCGCCAGCACACACCGGACAGATCACCGCCCAGCACCTGGCGCAGCGGCGATGGCGTGCCGTCGCGCGAAATTTCGGCTTTCGGTTCCGGCGCGGCGTTGTCGAGACGGGCCAGCGCGTTGGCCAACGCATCGCCGCGCATCGGCGCGGCGTCATCCAGCATCGCGCCGCCGACGCTTTCCGCCAGCGCCACCGCGGCGCGGCAGGACGGGCAAAAGCACAGATGCGTGGCGACGATCAGGGATACGCCTTCGTCGGCCGCGCCGCTGGCATAATCCAGCAGCATCGCTTGCTCGGGATGGTGGCGGATCATGGCTGCCCCCCCATCGCGTCGCGCAGCCGCGCCATGGCCAGGCGCAGGCGCGACTTCACCGTGCCCAGCGGGATATCCAGCTTGGCGGCGATTTCGCTGTGCGGGCAATCGCCGAAGAAGGAAAGCTCGATCACCTTCGCCTGTTCCGGCGGCAGCGCCGCCAGCGCCTGGCGCAGCGGCGCCTCGTTCTGGCTCCAGGCCAGGCCATCATCGGCGCTGCGGGGCGCTTCGCACAGCGGATCGTCGGGATCGATCTGCGGCCGCCTTTCGCGCCTGATCTGGTCGATGCGCAGATTGCGGGCGATGGTGAAGACCCAGGTGGAGGCAGACGCCTTGGAGGGATCGAACAGATGCGCCTTGCGCCACAGCGACAGCATGGCTTCCTGCGCCACATCCTCGGCCAGGTTGGGCGCCGCGCCCAGCCGGATGAGATAGGCCTTCACCCGCGGGGCGAAATGGGCGAACAGGGCGGCAAAGGCGGTGCGGTCGCGCTCCTGCGCCACCCGGGCGATCATGGCGGAATGGTCGGGCGCCGGGGCGTGCGTCAGGCGCACCAGGAACGGCCGGAAACGGGGCGCGGGGCGGCTGGCAAATTCGGTCGCGGCAACGGCATGGCCCATCATAACAGCTTTTACGGGGGCTGAAGCCCCCCGGATCAATTGATCTTAGGGGGCTGAAGCCCCCCGGATCAATTGATCTAAAGGCCCCGCCACGGCGTATGATGGGGGGAAAGAAGGCGAAGCCGTGCCCCGATCCGCGATTTATGAAGGCTGGGTGATGCACCGGCGGCTGCGGCCCAGGCTTCACCGGTTCAAGTATCGCGTCTTTTCCCTATTGCTCGATCTGGACGAACTGCCGGCGCTGGATTCACGGCTGCGCCTGTTTTCGTGGAATCGCTGGAACCTGTTCAGCTTCCATGACCGCGATCACGGCCCCGCCGGCACCAAGGATGTGCGCGGTTGGGTCGATGCCCAGCTGGAAGCGGCGGGCATCGCGCCGGGCGGCGCCAAGCGCCTGCTCTGCTATCCCCGCATCCTGGGCTACACTTTCAACCCGCTCAGCGTCTGGTTCTGCGACGACGAACAGGGGGCGCCCAAGGCCATCCTCTATGAGGTGCACAACACCTATGATGAAGGCCATGCCTATGTATTTCCGGTGACGGACGGCGCGCTGTCACGCCATGACTGCGCCAAGGATTTCTACGTCTCGCCCTTCCTGAGCAAGGATCATCGCTATCATTTCCGCATCACGCCGCCGGATGAAAAAGTGGCGGTGGCGATAAACGAGACGCAAGCCGGCGACGCCATCCTCAATGCCAGCTTCGCGGGCGCGCGCCGCGCCCTGACCGACCGGGCGCTGCTGTCGGTCTTTTTCCGCTATCCGCTGATGACGCTGAAGGTGGTGGTGGCCATTCACTTTGAAGCGGTGCGGCTGATGCTGAAGGGCATTCGCCGCCACGATCATGCGCCGCTGGTGGAATCCGGGACCTGGAGCCGGAACCCGCGCTGATCGGTTCCGTTACCGTCCGCGAAGCCCACAAGGACGCGCGCCCATGGAGCCCATCGAACACAAGGCCAAGATGAAGCCCCGCGCCGAGGCCCCCGAGGGGCTGGAAACCGATGGCCAGGGCAATGTCATCCCGATGGAGCAGCGCACGCCCGAAGACCAGGCCAAGGCGGTGGGCCAGGGTCTGGAAGACAAAAACGTGAAGGACCCGGAGAACGAGGCCAAAACCCCGGCCGCGATGCCCCGCAGCCAGCAAGGCCAGGGCGGAACGGGCAAGCAGAATGACCCGGCCGGGCAGCAGGGCGGCCGCCATTAGGCAGTCATCCCCAGGCCATACGGAACTCAGGGAGCTTTTTGGTTCCCTGCCCGCTATCGTTGTGTGGTCCTGCGGCATTTTCCGCCGCCTCTGAGCAATTTGATGACAACCCTCGAGTCCCCTGGCGCGGACGCCTGGTTCCGGCTGGAACGTGACCGCCTGGAAGTGGGCGGCGCCTGGACCATTGGCGCCAGCGCCAAGCTGGACCGCGATCTGCGCGGGCTGAACGCCGAGGGCCCAGGCCCCCTGACCATCGACGCCTCGCAGATCGAGAAGCTGGACAGCTCCGGCGCGTGGCTGCTGCTGCGCACCCGCCGCCTGCTGGAAGAGGCCGGGCGTCAGGTCGAAGGACCCGACCTGCCTGACAGCTATCGCCCGCTGCTGGAAAATCTGGAGAAGACCAAGCCGGTTCCGGCCGTGAAGCCGCCCCGGCCCAAGACCTTCCTGCGCCGCCTCTACATCATCGGCAAGGGCACGATGGGCACCATGGAGCAGGGCTACAAGATCCTTGGCTATGTCGGCCGCGTCACGGTGGAGACGGGCGAAGCCCTCGCCAAGCCGAAAACCAATCTGCGCGTCGCCGCCATCATCACCCAGATCGAGCAGACCGGCCTCAACGCCATGCCGATCGTCGGCCTTCTCTCCTTCCTGATCGGCGTGGTGCTGGCCTATCAGGGCGTCGACCAGCTTGCCGCCTTCGGGGCCGAGGTCTTCACCATCAACATTTTGGGCGTCGGCCTGCTGCGCGAATTGGGCGGCCTGATCACCGCCATCATCGTGGCGGGCCGCTCGGGCAGCGCCTTCACCGCCCAGATCGGCACCATGCGCGTCAACCAGGAAATCGACGCCATGCAGACCATGGGCCTGAACACCATCGACACTCTCGTGCTGCCGCGCGTCATCGGCCTGGTGATCGTCATGCCGCTGCTGACCTTTTATGCCTGCGTCATGGGCCTGATCGGCGGCGCGGTGATGTGCTATTTCGATCTGGGCATCACCGTCCCGGTTTTCATCCGCCAGCTCGACCAGGCGGTGAGCGTCAGCACGCTGCTGGTCGGCATCATCAAGGCGCCGGTCTTCGCCATCGTGATCGCGATGGTGGGCTGTTACGAAGGTTTCCAGGTCGAACGCAACGCCGCCTCGGTGGGCGCGCTGACCACCCGCGCCGTGGTGGAAGCGATCTTCCTGGTGATCGTCATAGACGCGGCTTTTTCCGTGCTCTTCTCCGTGATCGGAATTTGAGCATGGAGCAAAACGACCAGAAAAAAGAAGTGGTGATCAGGATCCGGGGCGTGGTCAACGCCTTCGGACCCAAGGTGATTCACGACCATCTCGATCTCGACGTCTATCGCGGCGAAGTGGTGGGACTGGTGGGCGGCTCCGGCAGCGGCAAGTCGGTGCTGCTGCAGACCATCATCGGCCTGAACCGCGCCAAGGAAGGCGAGATCGAGGTTTTCGGCCAGCCCATCGGTTTCGCCGAGGGCGAGAAGATGAAGGCGCTGGAAATGCGCTGGGGCGTGCTGTTCCAGGAAGGGGCGCTGTTCTCCTCCATGACGGTGGCGGAAAACATTCAGGTGCCCTTGCGCGAATATACCGGCATGGACCAGCAATTGATGGACGAGATCGCGGCGATGAAGATCGCCATGGTGGGCCTGCCCGAGGATACCGGGCAGAAATATCCGTCGGAGCTTTCGGGCGGCATGAAGAAGCGGGCCGGGTTGGCGCGGGCGCTGGCGCTGGACCCCGAACTGATCTTTCTCGACGAGCCGACCAGTGGCCTCGATCCCATTTCCGCCAACCAGTTCGACGAACTGATCCTGGGCCTGCAACAGAGCCTGGGCCTAACCGTGGTGATGGTGACGCATGATCTGGACAGCCTGCGCGCCATCGCCACCCGCGTCGCGGTGCTGGTGGACAAGAAGATCCGCAGCGGCACCATCGAAGAGCTGCGGACGGACCGCAACGCCTGGATACACGAATATTTCTCGGGACCGCGCGGCCGCGCCGCGCTTGCAGAGACGGAGGGCTAGGGAGGCCGCATGGAAACCAAAGCCAATTATGTCGCGGTGGGCGCCTTCGTGCTGGTGTGCGCCGTCGGGCTGGTGGTGACGCTGCTATGGCTGGCGGGGGCGCAATATTCGCAAGAATATTCCTACTACCAGACCATCTTCAAGGGCTCGGTCTCGGGCCTCGGCAAGGGCACGGTCACGCGCTACAACGGCATCGAAGTGGGCCGGGTCGAGGACCTGACCTTCGATCCCAACGATCCGCAAAGCGTCATCGTCACGCTGCAGGTGCAGCCGGGGCTGGGCATTCGCGAGAACAGCGTCGCCAGCATCGCCAGCCAGGGCCTGACTGGCGGCTCCTATGTCGAGATCAAGGGCGGCACGAAGATTTCGCCGCTGCTGGAAGCCAAGGCGGGCCAGCGCTATCCCATCATACGTTCCGAGATTTCCTCGCTGCAGCAATTGCAGCAATCGGCGCCGGAAGTGGTGGCCAAGCTCAATGTCGCGGCCACCCGCATCAACGACCTGCTGAAGGACGACAACCGCAAGGCCGTCGCCAATCTGCTGAAGAATCTCGATGTCCTGACCACCACCATCGCCAATCGTTCCGGCGACATCGACCAGAGCCTGCGCAACGCCAACCAGGCCATGGCGCGGCTGGAAGATGCCTCGCGCCGCTTCGCCCCCAGCATGGACAAGCTGGACGCCACCATGGACGAGGCCAATGTCACGCTGAAGAAATACGGCACCGTGGCCGACAGCGCCGACGCCTTCCTCAAGGGCGAGGCCCTGACGCAGCTGAATGTCCTGATCAGCGACATGCGCCGCCTCACCGGCAACCTCACCCAGCTTTCCGAGCAGATAAACCGGCAACCCACCAAGCTTCTCTTCGGTGACCGTCGTAAGGGATACAGCCCGCCATGATGAACAAGCGCAATTTCCTGACTCTTTCCGGTTCCGCCCTCTTGCTGGCCGGTTGCGGCGACCTGCTGGGACCGCCCCAGGCGGCGCCCGTCTATGCGCTGCGGCCGGAATTTCCGGTGATGCCCGCCACAAAGGTGAACTGGTCGCTGTCCGTCATGCGGCCCAGCACCTCCGCCTTCCTGGACAGCGACCGCATCGCGCTGACGCAGCCCAACGGCGTGATGGATTACTATGCCGGCGCGCAATATCCCGACTCCTTGCCTGCGCTGGTGCAGAGCAGCCTGGTCAGCGCCTTCGAGCGCAGCGCCGCCATCGGCAGCCTGAGCCGCGAGGCCGAGGCGTTGCAATCGGACTATTACCTGTTCACCGACATCCGCGCCTTCGAAGCGCGCTATGCGGTGCAGGATGGCGTTCCCGATGTCGTGGTGACGCTGGGGGCACGGCTGGTGACAACGCTGGGCCGCAGCACCGCCGGCAACACCGTCATCACCAAGACGGTGCGGGCCGCCGCCAACACTGTCGGCGCTGTGACTGCGGCGCTGACCGAAGCCATGGCGGGCGTGACCAGCGAGATCGTCACCTGGGCGCTGGCATTCCCGGCACCGCCGCCGCAGAAATAGGGAACTCTCTGCCCGCGCAAGCATTGTTACTCCAGATTACAAACGGAGTTCCCCATGCTGCGTTGGGCGCTTATTTTCCTGGTCATCGGCATTGTCGCCGGTCTGTTCGGCTTCACCGGCGTCGAAGGCGCCGCCGTGAGCATCGCCAAGACCCTGTTCTTCCTCTTCTTTGTGATCTTCCTGGTGCTGCTGGTGCTCGGCCTTACGGTCGGCAAGCGCATCTCATCCTGACGGCAAAGGGCCCAGATCATGCGCCGTCCCCTCCTCGCCGCGCTGATCCTGGGCCCTGCCGCCGCCTTCTTCTTCGCCAAGGCGGGCGGTTCCGCCCCTGTGGTTCCACCCACCGCGCTATCCGCGTCGGTGGCGCAGGCCTGTGACGCCGACTGCGCGCGACACGATTCGCTGCGCCTGAACCAAATCCAGTTGGTCGGCACCAGCGCCAGCGCCAAGCAGAAGCCCGAAGCCGGTGTGTTGGCTGTCATCCGCATGGGCGGCAAGGCGGGCGCCGAGGCGCTAGACTATGGTCATCCCGCGCTGACGGCGCAGCTTGACGCCGATGTGCGGGGGCTATCCTTCGACATCGTGCACGACCCCGATGGCGGCGCCTTCGCCCGGCCTGCCATTGCGGGCATGGGCATGGTGCTGTTGGAAGACGATTATCGCGCCGCCATGCAGCAGCCCGGCTTCAAGGTGGTGACGGTGCCGGATGTCGACTATCGCGCCTCCTGCCCGGCGTTGCTGACCTGCCTGCGCCAGGTGGCGGCCTGGTCGAAGGCGCATCCGCGGCATCTGCCCGTCATCATCACCCTGAACCTCAATGACGAGAAAACCGCGATGCCGGGCGCATCCACGCCGCCCGCCATCGACGCCGCCGCACTGGATGCACTGGAACGCGAAGTGCGCGGCGCTTTCCCCGAAAGGGACCGCATCACGCCCGCCACTCTTCGCGGCAATGCCGCAAGCCTGCGCAAAGCCGTGCTGGCGGGCGGCTGGCCCAGCGTCGGCGCGTCGCGCGGCAAGGTGATGATCGTGCTGGCGGGCAAAGCACAAGAGTATCACGGCGACCTGCTGTTCAAGCTGGCGCGGGACGACTCGCCCGATGCCGCCGTGCTGAAATTCGCCGATCCGGCGAAGGATCAGGCCCGCATCGCGTCCGCAGTGCGCGCCGGTTTCCTGGTGATTACCCATGCCGACGCCGACACGCGCGAAGCCCGGAAAGGCGATACCGCCCGGCGCGCGGCGGCTTTCGCGTCGGGCGCGCAACTGGTACTGACGGATTTCGCCGTGGCCGATCCCGCCATCGGTCCCTATCGCGTCAGCCTTCAAGACAATGCCCGCGCTCGCTGCGGCGCGGTGCTGAAGAGCGAAAGCTGCATCGGCATTCTGGACACGCCGCGCACCATGACAGCCGCGTTGCCTTAACTCTTCACAGTTTTCGCCAGATCGCGCCACGGCGCGATGTCCCAATGGTTCGCCGCCAGCGGCGACGGCGACGGCAAGATCCAGACCTGCGTTTCGCCCAGCCTGTCCGGCTGCAGCCCCGCCACCGCCTTGAGGCCCATCACCGCGCGCCCCGCATTGAGGCTGGTGAAGGCCAGGTGCCGGGGCGCGGCGGCGGATATGCGGTCGCGCAACGCCTTGGCGGCGCCCTTGCCCAGGGCATGCCGCGGCAATTGATGATCCATGCCGGAGGCGAATTTGGCGATGTCGGTCAGGCCGATGCCATGCGCCCACAGCGTCTCATACTCGCGCGGCGCGAGCAGATGCGGCGTCAGATCGATTTCGTGCAGAGTGCGCCAGAATTTGTTCTGCGGATGGGCGTAATAGGTCCCGGTCAGCGCCGATTGCCGCCCGGCCGCCGTGCCGCAGAACACCAGATCGAGGCCCGGCCGCAATCGCTCGGGCAATACATGCTTGCGCATCATCTTAGTGGCTACGGATAAACCGCAGCATGTCCTGGTGCAAATTGGTCCGGCCGCGAAAGCCGTGCGCCAGCGACAGGATGATGCCGATATGGCTGACACCGGGATAGAGCCGCGTCTCCACCGGACTGTCGAAACTTTTCAGCTTCGCTTCCATATGGTCGATGTTCACCCGGCCCACCGTGCCGTCGCCGGTGCCCCAGGCCAGCAGCATGGGCGGACGCCGGCCCGTGACATGGTTCACCGGCATGGCATCGCGGTTGTTGGCGCCGTGGAAGATGGCGATGTAGCTGTCTTCCCGCAGCGGCAGGAAGTCGTAAGGCCCGGCAATGCCGATGACGCCGCGCATCCAGGCGAGATTGCCGCCCGCCGCTTCGACGAATTTCGGCTCCGCGCCCAGCATAGCCGCGATATAGCCGCCTGCCGAATGGCCGCTGACGAAGATGCGGCCCGCATCGCCGCCATGCTTCGCGATATTGGCATGCACCCAGGCCAGCGCCGCCGCGCCATCCTCGACAAAGGCGGGATACGTCACCTGGGGATAGAGTCGATAATCCGCCACCACCGTAACGATGCCTTCGCTGGCGAAGGCCTGCCCGAAGGCGCGATATTGTTCGCGGCTGCCCGCCTGCCAGGCCCCGCCATAGAAGAACAGCAGCACCGGGGCTGCGCCCGTGAGATTGTCCGGCACATAGACATCCAGCTTGTGGCGCGGGTCGGGGCCATAGGCCAAGCCCTCGACCACGCGGTAGCCGGTGCTGGGGGCGATGAGATTCAGCGCGGAAAAGGCCGCGTCGCAGCCCGCCAAAGCCAAGGCGGAGGCCGCCATAAGGGCGGTCTGGAGGAAATTGCGGCGCACCATGGATTTGGTACGCGCAAAGAGCGGCTTTGGTTCAAACTTGCCCCCGGCTGGGCTATAGTCCGGCCAACAAACAACATGCAGGGGGAATGAAGATGAAGCTTCGTCACGGGGCGGCCGCAGCCGCTCTACTCGCCGCGATGACCGCCGCCAGCGCGCAGGCGCCCGCGCCCACCACCCCCGAAGCGCTGGTCAACGCCGCCAAGACGGCGGCGGGTCTGGATTTCCCCGGGACCTTCCTGCGCATCTGCGTCAATCCGCAGAATGCGCCCGCCCCTGCGCCTGCCGCAGGACGCGGTGCTGGCGCAGGCCGTGGTGCGGGCGCACCGCCCGCCCCGCCCCCGCGCGCCAGCTGGTACGCCCAGCCTTACAAAGTGTTCGACAATCTCTATTTCATCGGCACCAAGGTTCATTCCGCCTGGGCGCTGACCACCAGCGACGGCATCATCATCATCGACTCGCTGTACGCCTATGCCATCGAGGCGGAGATGGTCGAGGGCCTGACCAAGCTGGGCCTCAATCCGCGCGATGTGAAATACATGATCGTCAGCCACGCCCATGGCGACCATGACCAGGGCGCGGCCCTGTTCCAGAGCCGCTTCGGCACCAAGATCGTGATGGGCGCGCCCGACTGGGATACGACCATCGCCCGCCCCGCCACCGCCGCCGGCGGCGTGCCCAAGCGCGATATTTCCGTCGGCCCCGAGGGCACGAAGATCACGCTGGGCGACACCACTGTGAACGTGATCGCCACGCCGGGCCACACGCCGGGCACGCTCTCCTACACCTTCCCGGTGAAGGATGGCGGGCGCACCCTGACGGTGGCCTATTCCGGCGGCACCGCCTTCAACTTCCCGCGTTCGGTGCGCGCCTTTGAAATCTATCGCGACAGCCAGACCAAGATGGGCGCCGCCGCTAAGGCCGCGGGCGCCACCATCCTGATGACCAACCACCAGGAGTTCGACGCCGCCTGGGACAAGGCCCGTATCGCGCAGCTTCCTCGCGCGCCCGGCGAGCCCCATATCTATGAGTATGGCGCAGACGCGGTGGCGCGCTATTTCCAGCTCATGCATCACTGCGCCGAAGCCCAGCGCATCCTGTCGCAATAGTCATCCCGGAATTTGATCATGAAGACCATCAAAGCTGCCGCAGCACTAGTTCTGCTGGCGTTCGCCGCCCCGGCGCTGGCGCAGGACATTCCCACGCCAGAGCAGATCGTCGCCGAGAATGACAAGAATGGCGACAAGGCCGTGGACAAGGCGGAATGGGCCGCCAGCCCCGCGCCCATACCTTTCCCGGACGAGTTTGACGCCAACAAGGATGACAAGGTGGACGTCGCCGAGATCACGGCCATGTTCTCCTCCCTGTTTGGTGGCGGCGCGCCACCACTACCCGCGCGCCCGCAATAACAACGCATCGCCATTGGGAGATTACCCCTTGAAATCAAAATTCCTTCTGCTCGCAGCCGCCAGCACGCTGATCGGCTCCATCACGCCCGCCTTTTCCCAGGGCCGAGGCCTCGATCCCGCCATTGCGGCGCTGCGCCTGACGCCCAACATCGTGCCGGGCTGCGGCGTGGCCGGGCGGCGCGTGCCGGCCGACCTGCCGCCGGTGGGCAAGCCGCTGGAGATGCGCGCCGCGATAAATCCCGCCGCCAAGCCCAACTTTCCCGGCCAGACCCGCGCCAATTATGTGAAGACCGCCACGGCGATCGCTGAGACCGTGATCGCCCGTGGCCTGGAGCGCGCCTGGAAGATCCAGTTCCTGCCCGATGGCCGCATGATGATCACGGAGCGGCCCGGCCGCATCCGCATCGTCACGCAGCAAGGCCAGGTGGGCGAACCGATCCTGGGCGTGCCCACCGCGCACACCAGCGCCAATCCGCAAGGCACAGTGCTGAATTTCTCCGACGCTGGATTCATGGATGTGGTGCTGGACCCCGACTTCAGGACCAACCGCAAGGTCTATTGGTCGTTCGTCGAACTGCGCTCCAACGGCAACGGCACCACGGTGCAGAGCGCCGTGCTGTCGCCCGACGAGCGCAGCTTCAGCGATGTCACCACCATCTTCTCCGCCCCGGCCTGGGTGAATGCCGGCCATTATGGCGGCAAGCTGCTGATCACGCCGGACGCCAAGCTGCTGTTCGCGCATGGCGAGCGCATCGACTGGGAAAAACGCATCGAGGCGCAGTCGATCCAGTCGCCGCTGGGGAAAATCCTGCGCATGAATCTGGACGGCACCGCCCCGGTGGACAATCCGCTCGCCAAGCTGGCGGAGGCCGAGCCGCGCATCTGGGCGATGGGCCTGCGCAACAATCTGGGCCTGGCCTATGACGCGCGCGGGCGTCTCTGGGGTTCGGAGATCGGGCCGCTGACCGCCGACGAAATCAACATCATCGTGCCGGGCGGCAATTACGGCTGGCCGCTCGCTACCCATGGCCAGGATGCCTGCGGCCAGCACACCAATGGCGGCGCCACCGCTTACCCCGGCACCATCCAGCCCATCTATTACTGGGACCCCACCACTGCGCCGTCGGGCATCGCCTTCTACAACGGCAAGCTGGTCCCCGAATGGCAGGGCAATCTGTTCGTCGCCCATCTGGCGGGCGGGCATGTCTCGCGCCTGGTGCTGAAGGGCGACCGGGTGGTGGGCGAGGAACGCTTCCTGCTGTCGCAGAACCAGCGCGTGCGGGATGTGCAGATGGGGCCGGACGGGGCGATCTGGGCCCTGACCGACGCCTCCACGCTGGACGGCACCCATGGCCGCCTGGTCCGCCTTGCGCCCCCTGGCAAATAGCGGGCGGCAAGCAATTCAACGGCTTGCAAAAACGCCGCGCGGGGTCTCCGGCGCGGCGTTTTTGTTGGCGGCGCGGCCACAAATGCGACAAAGATAGCATCCACAAATTATATAACTATTCAGGGGGACTTCATGAACCGCTTCACTTTCGCGCTCGTCGCGCTCACACTGACGGCCGCGCCCGCGCTGGCCCAAACCTCGGTGTCACCCGTCACGCCACAATCCCGACCCGAGAACATGGCCGTAGGCCCGGACGGCACGCTTTATATAGGCTCGCAGCTCGACGCCCGCGTCTATCGCGCCCGCGCCGGCCAGGCGACCGCCGAGCAGTTCCTCGACCTGCGCGCAGCGGCCAACCCGGCCGCCTTCATCCTGGGGGTCTATGCCGACGCCAGAAGCAGCACGCTCTATGTCTGCGAGATGCGCAGCCTGGGACGCGGCTCACCCCTGCTGAAGGGCGATGGCGTGATGCGCAGCTATGAGCTGGCGACGGGCAAGCCCAAGCTCACCATCCCGCTGCCCGAGGCCGGCAATATCTGCAACGACTTCACCACCGGCCCGGACGGCTCGATCTATCTCGCCGATACCTCCAATGCGCAGATCTTCCGCCTGCGGCCAGGCGCTACCGCGCTGGAGAAAGTGATCCAGCATTCCGCACTGTATGGCGTTGACGGCATCACCTTCCTGGACGGCGTGCTGTATGTGAACACGGTGTGGGCGGGCAATCTCTACCGCGTTCCCATGGACGCCACCGGCAAAGCCAGTGCCCCTGTGCAGATCCACACGCCGCGCGTGCTACAGTCGCCCGACGGCATGCGCGCCCATAATGGCCGTATCTATCTGGCCGAAAGCGGAAACGGCACGGTGAGCTATTTCACGGTGAAGAATGACGTCGCCACCTTCACCACTGTCGCCACCGGGCTCAACGGCCCCTGCGCGGTGGAACCGCATGGCAATGTGGTCTGGGTGGTGGAACGCCCCGCAGACCGCGTCACGGCGGTGAAGATTCCATAAGGGCTTTGCACACACGCAAAGAAAAAGGCGCCGGGATTGCTCCCGGCGCCTTTCTCTTTGGCTAAGGCCTACTGAGCCGGTGCAGCGCCACGGGCGCCACGGCCACCACGGCCACGACCGGCATTCGCGCTCGGCGGACCACCCTGGAAGCCATTGAAGTCCGGACGGGCGGCCCAGGCCGACGGTCCAAACAGCTTGACCTTGTTCCGCAGCGCGGAGTCATGGACGATGTTGATGACGCGTTCATAGTCCGGATCGCCCTGGGCGTAGCCGGTGAAGTTTCCTAGATCGCCAGACGCCGCGAAGATGCCGGTGACGCCAGCCTTGGCAATGCCGTCGACATTGGCGAGGCCTTCCAGCGTCTCGATCATCGCGACCAGAACCATGTTGCGGTTGTAGGTCTGGCGATAACCGCCCGGCACAGCCTGCCACCAGGCGGCGGAGCCAGCGACGTTGCTGCCCGAAGAGCGGCGGCCCATCGGCGGGAAGTAGGTCCACTTCGAGGCTTCGGCGGCTTCCGCTGCCGTGTCCACGGTGGGGACCATGACGATCATCGCGCCCATGTCGGTGGCGTGCTGGATTTCCATTTCCGTACCCACAGAGACGCGGGCGCCGGGAACGGCATGCGACTTCGAACCAGGGGACAGAGTGGCCGTGCCCGGGCAGGCGTTCCACATGGCGGCGACGGTGGACCAGGTGCCCGGCGAATGCTGCATCTCGGTCCAGATGAAGTCATAGGCGGGGTTGGCGGCCTGGGTGCAATACTGCTCCGGGGTCGCGTTGCCGCTGACCGTGGCGCTGAAGACCTGCTGGCCGCTGCTCAGCTTGATCATCACGGGATTCCACAAAGGCGAATTCGCCGGTGCGTCAAAGCGCGGGCCATACTTCCAGGTGTTGGAATTGAAACGGCCAGTGTTGCTGGCGCCGGCGGGCGCCCTGCTCACGGCGCCGGAATCCACGCCGGCGGCGGGCGCCAGCGGAAAGCCGGAGGTCGGGGCGGACACGCCATCACCCTGAATGCCGATCTGCGGGACCTGCGCCCCCTGCTGCGCCATGGCGACACCCGCCGCCAACGGCAATGCGGCGCACAAGGCAGCCGCCATCAAACGCTTCATTTTTTATTCCTCCCCTATCGCGCGCGTTATGCGCGCGGGCAGCGGAAATCTGTCAGCGTCCGGGGGGCAATACAATGAAAAGCATTGCAGCACGACAATTTGATGCAATTACATTGCCGCAATATCTCATTTAAGGACAAGAAATCATATTGCGGCGCAGCAAAAACCACAGGCTGTGCCCGCTTGCGACAGGGCCCCTGTTTCATTAAACGAAGCCTCCTCTCAGCGCGCGCGCCATGCTCGAAATTGACAATCTCACCAAGCATTTCGACACCGTGACGGCCGTCAATGGCCTGTCGCTGACGGTGCGTCCGGGCGAGGTTTTGGGCCTGCTCGGCCCCAACGGCGCGGGCAAGACCACCACCATGAAGATGGTGACGGGCTATCTGACCCCCGATGGCGGCACGGCGCGCATCTGCGGCCACGACATCGCCACCGACACGCTGGCGGCGCAGAAGACGCTGGGCTACCTGCCCGAAGGCGCGCCCGCTTATGGCGAGATGACGCCGCGCGAATTCCTGGGCTTCATCGCCGATGTGCGCAGCCTGCGCGGCGCGGCCGCCGTCACCGCCTGCGAGATCGCGATGGCGCGGACCAGCCTGGAAAGCGTTTTCGACCGGCCCATCGAAACCCTGTCCAAGGGCTTTCGCCGCCGCGTTGGTCTGGCGCAGGCCATTCTGCACGATCCCGAAGTGCTGATCCTGGACGAGCCCACCGACGGCCTCGATCCCAACCAGAAGCATGCGGTGCGCGAACTGATCCGCGTCATCTCGCCGGCCAAGACCATCGTGATCTCCACCCATCTGCTGGAAGAGGTGGAAGCCTTGTGCACCCGCGCCGTCATCATCGATCGCGGCCGCATCGTCGCCGACGGCACCCCCGCCGAGCTTGCGGCGCGCGGCCCCAATGGACGGCTGGACGATCTCTTCCGTGGCCTTACTTCCAGTGATGTGACCAGCAGCGATGTTGGCTCAAGCAATGTGGGTGGGGCCGCCGCATGAATGCCGTCGCCGCCGTCTTCAAGCGCGAATTCGCCGCCTATTTCGCCACCCCGATCGCCTTCGTCTTCCTGGTGATCTTCCTGGTGGCGATGGGCGTCTTCACCTTTTATGTCGGGCGCTTCTACGACACCGGCGTGGCCGACCTCACCATATTCTTCAGCTACCATCCCTGGCTCTATCTCTTCCTGATGCCGGCGCTGGCGATGCGGCTATGGGCGGAAGAAAAGCGTAGCGGCAGTATCGAATTGCTGCTCACCCTGCCTCTGCCGGTCTGGGCCACGGTGCTGGGCAAGTTTCTCGCCGCCTGGGCTTTCGCCGGGCTGGCGCTGTTCCTCACCTTTCCGGTCTGGCTCACCACGCTCTATCTGGGCCAGCCCGACAATGGCGTGATCCTGGCGTCGTATATCGGCAGCTTCCTGATGGCGGGCACCTATCTGGCCATCGGCGCGGCGGTATCGGCCGCCACCACCAACCAGGTGATCGCCTTCGTGCTGGCCGTGGCGGTGTGCTTTCTCTTCACCGCCGCCGGTGCGCCGCTGGTGATGGAAGCGCTGTCGGGCTGGGCGCCCGCGCCGCTGGTGGAAGCGGTGGCGTCCTTCAGCTTTCTCACCCATTTCTCCGCCATCACCCTGGGCGTGATCGATCTGCGCGACGTGATCTTCTTCCTGTCGCTGATGGCGCTGTTCCTGTTCGCCAACATGCTGATCGTCGAAAGCGGCAAGGGCGGCTGACGATGAAACTGTCCACCCGCGCCTATGTCTGGTCTGCCCTGGGGATCGCCGCCCTGGCCTTTCTTGGGCTGAACGTCTTCGCCAACAATTTCTTCATCGACTCGCGGCTCGACCTCACCCAGAGCCGGCAATATACGCTGTCGGTGGGCACGCGGAACACCATCGCCCAATTGCCCGAGCCGGTGACGCTGCGTTTCTATTTCTCGCGCGGCAACGCCGCCGATTATCCCGCCACCGCTGCTTATGCGAAAAGAGTCCGCGACCTGCTGGGCCATTACGCTGCCATCAGCCGCGGCAAGATCATTCTGGAAGACATCGATCCCGCGCCGTTCACGCCGGAAGAGGACCGCGCCACCGAAGCGGGCCTGCGGCCCATGCCGCTCGCCAACGGCACCAGCTCGATCTATTTCGGGCTGGAAGGCGTCAACATGGTGGACGACCGCAACACCATTCCCTTCTTCGCGCCGGAGCGTGAGCCGTATCTGGAATACGACCTCACCGCGCTGCTCTATCAGCTCTCCAATCCCGGCAAGCCCAAGATCGCGGTGCTGTCGTCGCTGCCGCTGACCCGCGCGCCCGCCAGCGGCCAGCCGCTGGGCATCTATGCCGATCTGCAGCGCGACTATGATGTGAGCATGCTGCCGGCGGAATTCCGCGAGATCCCCAAGGACACCGGCCTGCTGCTGATCGCCCATCCGCAGGAAATCACCCCGTCCAAGCTGCGCGCCATCCAGGTCTATGTGCTCGGCGGCGGACGCGCCCTGATCTTCCTCGATCCCTTGTCGGAACTGGTGCAGCAGGAGCAGAAGCCCAGCGCCCCGCCCTCGTCCGACCTGCGTCTGCTGTTGCAAAGCTGGGGCGTGGAGTTCAATCCGCGCGAGCTGGTGCTGGACCGCGCCAACGCACAGCGCATCCGCAATCCCGCCGATCCGCAGCGCGCGCCGGTGCCCTATCCGATGTGGCAGCATCTGACGGCGGGCAATTTCAACAAGAGCGATCCGGTCACCGCCAGCCTCAACGGCGTTAATATCGCCAGCCCCGGCGTACTGTCGCCCACCAGGAACGCCACCACCAAGTTCGAACCGCTGCTCATCTCCAGCCCCGACGCCATGATCTTCCCGCGCGACCAGGCGCTGCAATTGAAGGACCCGGGCGCGCTGATGAGCGCCATCAAGCCGGGCGGCAAGCCGCTGACCCTGGCGGCGCGCGTCACCGGCCGCGCCGCCCTGCCCGGCGTCGCCGAGGGCAACATCAACATCATCGTGGTGGCCGATACCGATGTCTGGGACGACCGCTTCTGGGCGCAGACCGATCCGCAGAGCGGCGCGCGCGCGCCCTTCGCCGACAATGAAGGCCTGGTGCTGAACGCGATCGAAAGTCTGACCGGATCGGACGACCTCATCAACCTGCGGGCGCGCGGCAACACCGAGCGGCCCTTCACCGTGGTGCAGCGGATGCAGGCCGAGGCGGAATCGCGCTTCCGCGAGACGCTGGACAGCCTGCGCACCCGTCTCACCATGGCGCAGCAGCAATTGGTGCAAATGCAGCAGGGCGGCAGCGCCGCCACCCTGTCGGCGGAGCAGCAGACCGCGATGGAAGGCTTGCAGCGCGAGATGGCAGGCACCCGCGCCCAGCTGCGCGATGTGCAGGCCAATCTGCGCGCCGGGATCGACCGGCTGGGCCGCATCCTGGCCTTTGCCAATATCGTGGGCGTGCCGCTGCTGGTGGCCGCCTTCGCGCTGGTGTTCGGCACCATTCGCCGTTCCAAGGCCAAAAGCAGTGCCCGCCGCACGGGAGCATCGGCATGACCATGGCCCGCCGCCGCACGCTTCTGATCCTGACCGGCGCCGTGCTGCTTTGCGGCCTGCTGGCGGGATACGCCATCTGGCGCCGCGCCGCCGAAGGCCTGCCGCGCTACACCTCCGAACTCTTCCTGCCCGGTTTCGCGGACAAGGCGGGCGACGCCGCCCGCATCGAAGTTGTGGGCCCGAACAGCGCCTTCACCGTTATCCGGGAATCTCCCACCGGCTGGGTGCTGGACCGGGGCAATTTCCCCGCCGATTTCGACGAGGTGCGCCGCACCCTGATCAGCCTGGCGCAGCTCGCCACCATCGCGCCCAAGACCGAGCGGCCCGACTGGCTCACCCATCTCTCCCTGGGCGAGCCGCCGCGCGGCAACGGCACGCTGCTGACGGTGAAGAACGCGCAGGGCGCGGTGCTGGCGCGGCTGATCGCCGGCAACAGTGTGGAACTGGGCGACGTCAACGGCGCCAAGGGCCTGTTCGTGCGCCGCCCCGGCGAAACCAGAGCCTATCTCGCCCGCGCCGTGTTTCCGGTGCGCGGCGATATCGGCTCCTGGATGACCAAGCAGATGGCGCTGATCGGGCCCGCGCGGCTGAAATCGGTGACGCTGATTCCGCCCGCCGGTCAGGGCTTCACGGTGCTGCGCCCCACGGCCAACGACCCGGTGACGCTGGCGGGCGTGCCGGCCACGGTGCCGGTGGATTTCCAGCTGGTGAACGAGATCGGCTTCGCCGTCGCCACCTTCACGCCCGCCGATCTGCGCACCTCGGACGGGGTGGATTTCGCGGGCGCGACCCGCGTGGTGGCGCAGTCCTTTGACGGCCTGACGGTGAATTTCGAGCTGGTGCGGCGTGAGGGCGGGATCTGGGTGCGCCTGAACGCGGCCGGCACGGCGCAAGCCGCCGACATCAACGCCCGCGCCGCCGGTTTCGCCTTCCGCCTGCCCGAGGAAAAGGGCCGCGTCCTGCTGGTGGACCGCCAGCGGGTGCTGACTCCGCCGGTGCAGCGGGCGCGCGAAGGCGTTATGCCGTGATAGCCGCAGCCGCGGCCACCTGTTAGCGTCCCACCATGTGGGAAGGCATGACATTGGTGCCGGGCCGGACGTGCGGCGACTGTACGGTTTGCTGCACCTGGCCGACCATCGACAAGCCGGAAATCCAGAAAGACTCAGGCTCCACCTGCAAGCACTGCACGACGCAGGGCTGCGCCATTTACGAGACCCGCTTTCCCGTCTGTCGCGAATATTTCTGCGCCTGGCGGGCGATGGAGATGTTCGGCGATGATTGGCGGCCGGATCGCTCCGGCGTCTTTCCCTATGTCGAGACCGAAGGCATTGGCGAAGGCTTCGATTTTTCCATCGGCATCGGCCTGATGCTGGTGGGCCATCCGCTGAAAACCGTGCGCCAGAAATGGTTTCAGGATTTCGTGGTGACGGGGGTGATGAATTCCGTGCCGCTCTTCCTCGCCCTTCCCGGCCCGCGCGGCCACCAGGCCGCCACCACCTCGCTCAACACGCAGGAGATGGTGGACGCGATCGCGCGCGGCACACAAAAGGATGCGTTGGAAGCGGCGGTGAAACTGTTGCGGGGATGGGACTTTCAGCCCCAGCCTTTTCACAATCGCGGCAACGACGTCAGCACTTAGCCGTCAGAGGCCCATGGCGGCGCGCAATTCCGCCGCCGTCTTGACGCCCGCGCCGGGTCCGCGCGTTTCGAACTTGGCCGAGGCGGCCAGACCGCCGGGCACGGTCACCGGATCGAAACCGATGTCCGACACCAGCCGGACGGCGATGGCCAGCGCGGCGGCGTCATTCGAGGCCAGCGGAATCGCCATCTTGGCGCCGGGGCGCGCCGCCTGCTTGGCGAACTCGCCATAGCCCGCAGTGTTGAAGGCGCGCACCAGCCGCACGCCCGGCAGCCAGGCCGCCACCGCGTCGCCCGTATTGCCCGCCTTCTTAAGCGCAGCTTCCGCCGCGGCGCCATCGCGCGCCACGTTGAGGTTACTGGGATCGAGAACGATCTTGCCCTTGAGCGCGGCGCCATGCTCGCGCGCAACGGCAGGCCAGGCGCCGAACGGCACGGCGACGAACAGGACTTCGCCATAGGCGATGGCTTCCGCAGCGGTGCCCGCGCGCGATCCGGCGACGCGCTTGGCCTGGGCCTGCGCCAGGGCGGGATCACGGTCGGAGAACATCACCTGATGCCCGGCACTGGCCCACAACTCGCCCACCGTGCCGCCGATATTGCCCGAGCCGATGACGCCGATGCGCATCGGCCGCGTGGTGCGGGGAATGGGATGGGCGACCGGCTCGGCCACGAAGGGGCGCGCCGGAATCGCGGCGTCCTGGGCAAAGCTGGGGGCCAAACTCGGGAAAAGGGCGAACGCGCCCATCGCCACGCCAAGGGACAGGACAGAACGGCGGGAAAGGGTCATGGCGGTCTCCTTTATGCAGAGACCTTCAGACTAGTCCTATCCGTTAACCGGCACCAGCCGCACCACCATGCCGACATCGCCGTTTCTGATGCCGCTTGTGGCCTCGACGTTGCCGGTCGAGTTCTGCAGCAGGATGTAGAGCATCCCGTCCGGTCCCTGCTTGACGTCGCGTACGCGGCCCGCCCGGTCGAGCAGCAATTCGCGCGACAGGATCTGGTCGTTCTTCACCACCATGCGAAACAACTTCATGCCGGTCATGCCGGTGATGAAGAGGTTGTTCTTCCAGCCCTTGTAGTGGTTGCTGGTCAGGAAGGTGATGCCGCCCGGACCGATGGCGGGATTGAAGAACATCTTGGGCTGTTCCATCCCTTCCATGGCGACTTCGTTGATGCCCGGTTCCAGGCCGCGGCTGATCTTGCCCCAGCCGTAATTGGCGCCGCGCTTGATGACGTTGACCTCGTCGCCGCCGGTGGGGCCGTGCTCGGTTTCCCACAGATGGCCATCGACCGGATTCCAGGCCAGGCCTTCGGGATTGCGGTGGCCGTAGCTCCACACCGACTTCATCGCGCCAGGCGTGTTGTAGAAGGGATTGCCCGGTGCGGGCTTGCCGTCATCCAGCACGCGGTGAATCTTGCCGGTCACCTTGGAAAGGTCCTGCGCATCGGCATAGAAGTGGCGATCGCCCAGCGTCCAGTAGAGGCGCTTCTGCTTATCCCAGAGGAAGCGGATGCCGTAATGGTCGTTGGGCTGGGTGTATTCGTCGTTGGGCGCGCGATAGATCTCCTGGTTGTCCACCCATTCGCCGTCCTTGACGCGGCCGCGCACGATCACCGTCATGGTCGGCGGCGCGGGATTGGGCGCGACATTGGAGTTCGGCGCCGGAATCACGCCGGGGCGCACATCGACATAGCCGAGATAGATCCAGCCATTCTTCGCGTAATCCGGATGCAGGATGATGTCGAGATTGCCGGCATCCTGGCGGACAAACACCTTGGGCGTGTTGCGGATCGGCTCGGAGGCCGTGTTCTTCACGATGTCGACGAAGCGGATCTTGCCGCCGCGTTCCGGCACTATGGCGGTCTTCCTGTCCGGCAGGAAGGCGATGCCCCAGGGAACATCCATGCCGCCGGCCACGACTTCCATCCGGAAGCTGCCATTCTCGTGCTTGACCACCATCCCGTTGGGATCGGGGAAGCGCACCGGCGTGTTGTTCAGGCGGCCGCCCTGGATGCGCATGTAATAGACCAGCTGGTGCGCCAGGGTCTCGCTGATGCGGTCCTTGAAGGACGGCATACCCGCCTTGGGGAAACCGGTCAGGATGGAATTGACGATTTCGTTGTCGTTGCGGTTCGCCAGGAATTGGGCGTTGAACAGGCTGCGCGCCTTGCCGGTGCCCAGCAGGTTGGTGCCGTGACACCCGGCGCAGCGTTCGCCGAAAGTGACGGCCGCCGTCGAGGGGGCGAAGGGGGGCAGACGGGGGTTGGGGTTGGGCGTCACCGGGCCCCGGCCAGCGGCAGGCGCGCCCGGGGGCGTGGCCTGCTGGGCCACGGCGATGGTGGCGATGGCCGACAGCAAGGCTGCGGCGAGTATGACTTTACGCATGGTCCCCCCCAGGACGGTTGTTCTTGGCCAGACCATACCGTTTCCGGAAAGCCAGAAAAGGGGGCTTTTGGCGGCAATCCTTAATTTCAGGACAGGTAACCCCTTGTCCCCAAAAGATATCGCCTTGTCCCCAAAAGATATCGCCGCGCGGGCTGCCCCGCGCGGCGATCCTTTAGGCCATCCGGGCGGTCCCACCGCCATCGGCGGCGCCCAGAACGGCATCGGCGCGCTGGACTACAACTTCGCCGGTTACGGCCAGTTCCGCATTCCTTCGGGCGGCGCGGCGCTGGATGAAGCCACCTCGATAGGCACGCTGAACGCCATCGACCTCAACACCGGCTTCTACAAATGGAGCATCTACCTTCCAGCCCGCGCCAACAGCAGCGGTCCGCTTGTGACGGCCACCGGCCTGCTCTTCATCGCGGCCGGCAACGAACTTCAGGCCTACAGCACCGAGAATGGCAAGCAATTGTGGAAGACCACGCTCTCGGCCAGCGGCGGCAACAGCCCCGGCACCTATTCGGTGGATGGCCGCCAGTATGTGGTGATCGCCACTGGCGGCCGCGGCCAGTCGGCTTACGTCGCCTACGCCCTGCCGCGCTGACCTTCGCAGAAGCGAAAAGAAACGCTCCCGGCCCGAAAGGCACCTACGGCCTTTCCAGCTGGCGGTCGCTGAAGCTGGCGATGGACGAACGCTGCAGCGCGCTGGCGGCTAGGCGCGGCCTAGCTTCTATCGCCCCGGCTTGCCCGACGGCGGCACCGGCAAGGATGCCGTATAGGCCGCGATGTTCAGAATGTCATGCGCGCTGAGTTTCGCCACCACCGGCTTCATCAGGCTGGCCATGGCGCCATGCCGTGTGCCCCGCTGCATGTCATAGAGCTGGCGCGCCATCTGGCTGGGCGAGCGTCCCGCGATGCCTGGGATCGGGCCGACGCCGTTCAGATTCGGGCCATGGCAGACGGCGCATGGCAGCGTCTTTCCGTTGCCGCCCGTGATGACGAGTTGCCGCCCCTTCGCCAGCGCGCCCTTCGGCACATAGGCGATGTAACCGGAATGCGGATCGCGCAGATCGGTACGCGCAACATCGGCGGGCGTCTCCAAGATGCGATTGCCGAGATTCTCGCGGCCATTGCCGGCCAGCGGAAGCCACATGCCGTCGGCGCTGACCATGCGGGGTACGGTGTCGGTCTCGATCACCCGGATGAAATTTCTCCAAGGCAAGGCGGCATAATAAAGCGCGGCGTCGCGGATTTCGCGTTCGGTCATCGCCTTGGCGAAATCCACCATCTCGCGGGCGTTTTTCTTGCGGGGTTCGGCGCTCTGGCGCAGGCCGCGGCGCATGTCGTGCAGTTGTCCGATGAAATATTCGACCGGCAATCCCGCGACATGCGCGTTCTGGGGACGGCCCCTGCCAAGGGACGAATGGCACAGGGCGCAAGCGACGATCTTCCGCGCCGGATCACCTTCGGCCACGATCTTCGGCATGCGGGGATGTTCGCCGGGAAACCAGTCGGCGGCGGGAACGCGGCGCTTGCCGTCATCGCTCAGGCCCTGGACCTTGTTGCGGGTGAAGCGCAGCTTCGAACCCGGCACGCTGTAAGGCTTGTCGTTATCATGGATGCGGGGCAGCGCGGGCTGACCGGGCACCGGAATGGCATAGGCCCAATCGGGCCGCGACGAGTCCGCCGCCATGGCGTCCCTGGCCATCGCGGCGAACAGCAATACGGCTCCAGCCGTTTTCTTCTTCATGGCGATCCCCCCGGAACGGCCCCACGCTAGCCGTCATCGTGCCGCATGGCCATCCCGGGGGCGCTGTTTGCTCACGCCAAATCGAAGCGATCCAGCATCATCACCTTGCTCCAGGCCGCGATGAAATCCTGGACGAACTTCATCTTGGCATCGTCCGCGGCATAGACCTCGGCCAGGGCGCGCAACTGGGCGTGCGAGCCGAAGATCAGGTCGGCCCGCGTCGCGGTCCAGCGCACCGCGCCGGTCTTGCGGTCGCGGCCTTCGAACACGCCGTCCTTACCGTCCACGCCTTTCCACTGCGTGCCCATATCGAGCAGGTTGACGAAGAAATCGTTGGTCAGCGTCTCCGGCCTGGCCGTCAGCACGCCATGCTCCGGCTGCCCGGCCTTGAGCACGCGCAGCCCGCCGACCAGCACCGTCATCTCCGGCCCGGACAGCGACAGCAGCTGCGCCTTGTCCACCAGATGCTCTTCCTGCGACATGATCAGGTGCGGCCCGATCCAGTTGCGGAAGCCATCGGCCTTGGGCTCGAGCCAGGCAAAGGAGTCCACTTCGGTCTCATCCTGCGCCGCATCCATGCGGCCCGACGTGAAGGGCACCGTCACCGTAACGCCGCCCGCCTTCGCCGCCTTTTCGATGGCCGCAGCGCCCGCCAGCACGATCAGGTCGGCCAGCGACACGGTCTTACCGGAGGCCGCGAAGTCCTTGCCGATGCTTTCCAGCGCCGCCAGCACCTTCGCCAGCGCGGGCGGATTGTTCACCGCCCAGTCCTTTTGCGGCGACAGGCGGACGCGCGCGCCATTGGCGCCGCCGCGCTTGTCGGATTCGCGGAAAGTGGAAGCCGAGGCCCAGGCCGCCGAGACCAGATCGGAAACCGAAATCCCGATGGTGAGAATCTTCGCCTTCAGCGCCGCCACATCGGCGGCATCGATCAGCGCGTGATTCAGGGGCGGGATCGGGTCCTGCCACAGCAGCGTCTCCTGCGGCACCAGCGTGCCGCGATAGAGGGATTTCGGGCCAAGATCGCGATGGGTGAGCTTGTACCAGGCCCGCGCAAAGGCATCGGCGAAGACCTGCGGATTCTCGTGGAAGCGGCGCGAGATTTTCTCGTAGGCCGGGTCGAACCGCAGCGCCAGATCGGTGGTCAGCATGGTGGGCACGCGCTTCTTCGCCGGATCGAACGGATCGGGCTGGTCGGCGGGCGCATTCTTCGCCTGCCATTGATGCGCCCCGGCCGGGCTCTTGGTCAGCTCCCATTCGTATTTGAAGAGGTTGTCGAAGAAGCCGTTGCTCCACCGCGTCGGCGTCGAAGTCCAGGTCACTTCCAGCCCGCTGGTGATGGTGTGGCCAGCCATGCCGCTTTCGAAGCTGTTGGCCCAGCCCAGGCCCTGATGCGCAATGTCCGCGCCTTCGGGTTCGACCCCGACATGGCTGGCGGGACCGGCGCCATGGGTCTTGCCGAAGGTGTGGCCGCCCGCGATCAGCGCCACTGTTTCTTCGTCATCCATCGCCATGCGGCCGAAGGTTTCGCGGATATCGTGTGCCGCCGCTTTCGGGTCGGGCGTGCCGTTGGGGCCTTCCGGATTGACATAGATCAGGCCCATCTGCACCGCACCGAGATGGCCGTGCAGTTCGCGTTCGCCGCTGTAGCGCGCGTCCTTGAGCCAGGCATCTTCGGTGCCCCAGTTCACATGCTCTTCCGGCTCCCAGACATCGGCGCGGCCGCCGCCAAAGCCGAAGGTCTTGAAGCCCATCGATTCCAGCGCGACATTGCCGGTGAGGATCATCAGATCGGCCCAGCTGATCTTGCGGCCATACTTTTTCTTGATCGGCCACAGCAACCGGCGCGCCTTGTCGAGATTGCCATTGTCCGGCCAGCTGTTGAGTGGCGCGAAGCGCTGCTGCCCGCGGCCGCCGCCGCCGCGTCCATCACCGACGCGATAGGTGCCCGCGCTGTGCCAGGCCATGCGGATGAAGAAAGGGCCGTAATGGCCATAGTCGGCAGGCCACCAGGCCTGCGAATCCGTCATCAGGGCGTGCAGGTCCTGGATCACCGCATCAAGATCGAGGCTGTCGAATTCCTTGGCGTAATCGAAATCTGGCCCCATGGGATCGGAGTCGGAGGTGTTCTGGTGCAGGGCCCCGATGTTGAGCTGGTTCGGCCACCAGTCACGGTTCATGCGCCCGTGCGAATGGGGCACCGGGCATTTGCTGTCCTGGGTCATGATCGCTTCCCGCCTGTTTTCTGGAGCGAACCCTAGTCCCTGCAAAAAGCCCGCGTCAATAGAAATTAGAATAATTCTAAATTGTATGTCTGCCCGTGTTGACGGTGGCGGGCCACTTCCCGATGCTCGCCCTCCCTATCGCAGGAGACCGTCATCCTTTCGCGCCGGACTTTCGCCACCGCCGCCATGAGCAGCATGGCCGCCCTGCCCGCCTCCGCACAGATCGCGAAAGGTGACGCGGCCCGCAACCTCGCCCCCGGCGGGCGGCTGCGGGCAGCGATCAATCTGGGCAATCCCGTGCTGGCGCAGCGCGACGCGAAGGGCGAGCTGACCGGTACTTCCGTGGTGTTGGCGCGGGCACTGGCCCAGCGCCTGCAGCTGCCGCTGGATCTCATCCCGTTCCAGGCCGCGGGCGCGGTGTTCGAGGCGCTGGAGTCCGGGCAATGGGACATCGCCTTTCTCGCCATCGAACCGGAACGGACGGCGCGGATCGATTTCTCGCCACCCTATGTCTCCATCGACGGCACCTATCTGGTGCGCGATGACTCTGCGTTCCGCGCCGTTGCCGATCTCGACCGAAGCGGCGTGCGCATCGCGGTGGGACGCGGCGCGGCCTACGACCTTCATCTCAGCCGCACGCTGAAGCAGGCGGAGTTGGTGCGCGCGCCGACTTCGGCCGCCGCTATCGACCTGTTCCTGTCGTCGCGGCTGGAGGCGGCGGCGGGCGTACGCCAGGTTCTGGCAGAACGGGCGCGCGAAATCCCCGGCCTGCGTGTGCTGGAAGATCGCTTTCAGCGCATCGACCAGGCAATCGGCGTTCCGCGCGGGCGCGCTGTGGGCGCCGCCTATATCAGGACCTTCCTGGACGAGATGCGGACCGCCGGAGTCATAGGGCACTGATGCGAAAAGGCCCCGGTTTGCACCGGGGCCTTTGCTTCAGTCATAGCGCTGACGTCAGATGACGTCGATGCGGAACACCCACTGGCTGGTCGGGCTGTCATAATTCTTCCAGCCCGGATGATAGCCTGCGTCGCACGAGAGAATCTGGCCGTTGTGGAATTCCAGGCCATGCGGATCGGCCGAACCGTCCACGAAGGTAATGGTTTCGATGGCGCGGCCATTGTTGGGATCGACGCGCAACAGGCCCGCCTTGTTCTCGGTGTGGCTCTTGCTGACCTGGTTGGCGATAACGATCAGCATGGTGCCGTCGCGATCAAAGGCGAAGTCGTGGAAGCGGCCCATGTCCGGCGGCAAGGCGATGGGGATCTGCAATTCGCCCGTCCATGTCTGCGGGTTGATGCGCATGATCGAGCGCATGCGGTTGTTGGCGACCCACAGCTTGCCCTGATGCCATTTCGCACCATGGTTGCCGCCGCTGACATTGTTGGGGCTGAGCGGAATCTGGCGATGCGCCGTCTGCCTGCCGCTGGCGATGTCCACCTGATGGATGCCGCTGGCCGCATCGGAGGTGTTGGAGCACACCCAGAGCGAACCGTCGCCGACGGCCAGGCCCGACGTGTTGATGGCGTTGCTCTCGCGCGTCTGAAGCGTCTTGCCGTTCATGTCGAGCAGCCAGACCTTTTCCTTGCCCGGCCTGCTGTATGGAACGCCGGCATCCACGGCTTCGCTTTCGGTCAGAAGCTGCTGTGCAACCCACAGGCCCTGCGGCGAGCCGGCCATTGCATTGGGATAGACGCCCGGCGCCTTGAAGAGATTGGTGGTCTTGGCCATGCGGTTGGGCAGCTTGCCGCCGCCACCGGCCGGGCGCGCGGTAGGTGCCGCGGTCTGGGCCAGCACGGGCGCCATCGCCCCGGCTGCCGCCATGGCCGCACCGAAACCAAGACCAGCCGCCAGAAAATCTCTCTTACGCATGAAAGCCTCCCTATATTTTGTGGTTCTTATTCTTCGTAGTCAGGTCCCCAGCGCCGTCGCTCGTCAGGTCGCCGCGAGTCCGGCTAGAGTAGCTGAGAATCCGCCCGCGCAAAGCTTGTATTTTCAGGCCAAAAAAGACATGGGCGCCGCCCGCCAAGCATGCTGCGGGTGCAGCAGCGGCATGAGGTCTTCCTTGGTCTATGGGGGCAGCAGGGGATTTTCCGGCCAATTGTGCCGGGGATAGCGGCCGCGCATGTCGCGGCGCGCATCAAGCCAAGCGCCCTTCCAGAAGCCCGCAATATCGGCGGTCAGCGCGATGGAGCGGCCCGCCGGTGAGAGCAGCGCCAGCCGCAGCGGCACCTGGCCCCCGGCCAGGCGGGGTGTTTCGGCAAGGCCATAGAAATGCTGGGCGCGGGCCGAGGCGATAGGCACGGGTTCGGTGTAATCCACCCGCGCCTGCCCGCCGGGCAACGGTAGATGCGTCGGCAATTCCTTGTCGAGACGGGTTTTGAGCGCCCAGTCCAACCGGCCCAGCAGAAGCGCGGCCAGATCGAGCGATGCGAGATCGCCCAACCGCGTCAGCCCGTGCAGATGCGGGCCCAGCCAGTCTTCCAGCGTGGCGATAAGGCTCTGATCATCGGAAGCAGGCCAGGTGTCCGCTTCCAGCCCATGCATCAGCTTGAGACGCGCCTGCAGGTCGCGCGCCGCATCCGTCCAGGACAAGCGGGAGGGATCGTCGCGCACCGCCGCCAGCAGCGCTGCCACCGCATCGGCGGCATCCGGCGGCGCGGCGCGCTCTTCCAGCATCAGCGCGCCCAGACGCTTGCGCCGCCGCGCCAGGATGCTGCCGGTGACGGGATCAACGCGCGTCTCCACCGTTTCCTGTATGCGCGCAGCAAGCGTGGCGGGCAGATCGGCAATCTCCAGCGCCGCGGCCATGCGGATCAGGGGTGTTGTCTTCATCTCCAGCGCCGCCACTGCGAGCAGCCCGGCTTTCGCCAGCGGGTCGGTCACCGGCAGCCAGGCGCCGCCGCCGCCCGACAGACGGAAACTGCCCGGTTCGCTGCGGCGCTGCGCCAGCCGGTCGGGAAACGCCGCCGCGATCAGCGGCGCGGGATCGCCCGTCGCCACCTCGGCCCGCACGCCCAGACGCGCGCGATACTGCCGCGCCGCCTGCCGGATGCGCTGGATCGCATTGCGGTCGGCACCCATCGCGGCGGCCGCGGACGGATCGGCAATCGCCTCCAGCCGCGCCGTGATGTCGGACGGTGTCTCTGGTCCGCGCAAGGGATCGCGCTCTTCCAGCAGCGCCGCGAGATCGCAGGCGCGCGCCGCCTGGCCACCCTCCTCCGCCGCCAGCATCATCGCCGCCAGTCGCGGATGCGCGCCCAGCATGCTCATGCGCTTGCCCAGCGGCGTGATGGCGCCGCTTTCGTCCATCGCGCCCAGATCGGCGAGCAGCGCGCGCGCGGCCGATAGCGCGCCTTCGGGCGGCGCATCCGGAAAGGCGAGCTGGTTCGCCGGCGTGCCCCAGGCGGCGCAATCCAGCACCAGGCCGGACAGTTCGGCTTCCAGCATTTCCGGCCGGTCATAGGGGCGCAAGCCCCGCTGCGCCGCTTCGGTCCAAAGGCGGATGGCGAGACCGGGTGCTTCGCGCCCGGCGCGGCCCGCGCGCTGATCTGCCGCCGCGCGGCTGACGCGTTCTGTGGTCAATTGAGTCAGGCCGCTGGCCGGATTGAAGCGCGGGCTGCGGCGAAAGCCGCCATCGATGACGATGCGCACGCCCGGCACGGTGAGGGAGGTTTCGGCAATCGCGGTGGCCAGCACAACGCGCCGCCCTTCGGCGGGGCGCAGTGCCAGATCCTGCGCCGCGGGCGCCAGATCGCCATGCAGCGGCAGCACCACGGCATCCACGCCGTCCAATGCTGTTTCCGTGCGGCGGATTTCACCCATGCCCGGCAGGAAGGCCAAGATGTCACCTGGCGCTTCTGCCAGCGCGGCGCGAATGGCGCGCGCCATCGCGTCGGGCAAATCACGCACATTGGCGAGATCGCGCACGGCATGGCGGGTCTCCACCGGATGCATGCGCCCGGCGCTTTCCACGATGGGCGCGTTCATGATCGCGGACAGGCGCGCGCCATCCAGCGTCGCGGACATGGCGAGCAATCGCAAATCGGGCCGCAGCATCGCCTGCGCATCCAGACATAGCGCCAGCGCCAGATCGGCTTCCAACGAACGTTCGTGGATTTCATCCAGAATAACGGTGGAAACGCCGTCCAAGCCGGGATCGCCCAGCAGGCGGCGCACCAGCAGACCCGTCGTCACCACTTCGATGCGGGTGGCGGCGGACACGGCGCTTTCCAGCCGTGTGCGAAAGCCGACCGTCTGCCCGACCTTTTCGCCGATCAGGCTGGCCATGCGGGTGGCGGCGGCGCGGGCCGCCAGGCGGCGCGGTTCCAGCATCAGGATACGCCCCGTGCGCGTGGGGGCGGCATACAGCAGCGCCAGCGGCACCGTGGTGGTCTTGCCCGCGCCGGGCGGCGCGACCAGCACGGCATTGGGCTGTGCGGCAAGCGTGGCCAGCAGGCGCGGCAGACACTCCGCGACCGGCAGATCAGGCAAGGCGAAAACAGGCGATGGCATGATTGCGTGCTAAAGGCCCGGAATATCGACGCTCAGGCCGGTGGGATAGCCGACATCCGAGAATTAGAGCCCTTCAGCGTATCGGTGACAAGCAGCGCGCCTGGGTCAGCCGGGAGGGCTTGCCGGCGACGGGGTGACGACAAAGTTCGTCAATCTTTGGCTCGCCGGGGCGAAGGTCGGTTCCAGCTCCAGCGCCTTCTTGTAGTCGTAATACGCTTCCCGGAAGCGCCCCAGCGCCTCCAGCGCCAGCGCGCGATTGTAATAGCCGATTTCGGGGAAGCTCACGCCAAACGCCAGGCCCTTGTTGATCTGCGACAGCGCGTCTTCATACGACTGCTTTCGGATCAGAACGGCGCCGCTGTTGACATACGCATCCCCGAGCTTGGGATGCAGCGCAATCGCCCTGTTGAAATCGGACGCGGCCTGATCGATGCGGCCCTGACGGTTCAGGATGACGCCGCGATTGTCGTAGGTCGCCGCCCGGTCATAGGCGGTCAAAGGCTGGGTGAGCGCGATTGTGCAAGTCTTGATGCCGACCAGCGGATCGAAACCGAACCGGGCGTGAACGTAGCAATCCCGGGACGCCCCCATGCCCTCGGAAACCACGACCTGCGCCTGCGCGCCCCCAGAGGCCAGGACGGTCATCGCGAGCAACATGATCTTGAGCTTCATGAGACCTCCTGCCGAGCGTGACGATGACGTTCATAACATTACGCCCAACCGGGTTCGAGGCCCATGCCCTTCCAACCCCGCCGCCGGTTCCCAGCCCCGGGGCGCACTTTCGCCCCGGACAAAAAAAAGGGCCGCAGCGCGAAGCTGCGGCCCTTGTAGGGATGCTGGGGGAAGTGCCCAGCGATTAGAAGTTGCCGCGAACACCGATGGTGAAGTAGCGGCCCATCAGATCCTGGCCGGGCGAGGTGCTGATGCCACCCGGATTGCCGCTAGAGCCAGCCCCGACCCCCGGGACCGAGTTGAAGGCGTTCTGCACGTTGAAGTAGGCCTGCATGGCCGCACCATTATCAAGCGTAATGCGCTTGGAGAGGGTGAAGGACGTCTGGCTGAAGCTGCGAACACGATCCTCGGCATAGAAGGTCATGCCCTGGCAGAAGCCATTAGTGGCGCCCGTCGTGGAGAGCACGCAGGGCGGGACAACACCGTTCTTGTTGTAGCCGCTGAAGTACTGCCACTGGGCGTTCACGCTCCAGCTGTCCAGGGTGTAGCCCGCGAAGATCGAGGTACGGCCCTTGGGGCTGGTGGTGTGCGTCACCGGCGCGCCGACGAAGCTGCTGGTGCTGTTCACCGGCTGCAGGTTCAGCATGGCGCGGAGATTCACATTGCCCCGAATGTCGGACATCACGTCCGCCATGTCGAAGCCATAGCTGACCTCATAGTCCTGGCCTTCGAGGACGTTGAAGGCGGCATTGAGGCTCTGGCTCCGCAGCAGCGTCGGATAGTTGGCCGTCGTGGTGTTGCTATAAGCGAACGGCCGGTCATACAGCGAGCAGAACGGCGACGTGCCGCCCGAGCCGATGCAAAGGTTCGCGACCGGCGTGCTCGACCCGCTGATGTTGGCAATCGCGTTGCTGAGGGTGATGCTGTAATAGTCCGCCGAGAATGTCAGGCCGGGGATGAAGGTCGGGGTCAGCACCACGCCACCCGTATAGGTACGGGCCACTTCCGGCTTCAGGTTGGGATTGCCGCCCGCAATGGTCTGGATGCCGCCCGGGTTGAATTTGGTCAGCGGATCCACAAAGGGGCCGCTGTTCGAGGTAGCGGGCGAGTACAGGTCGTTCAGCGTGGGGGCACGAATGTCGACGGAGTTCGTGCCGCGGAAGCGGACATCGTCGTTGACCTGGTAGTCGACGCCGATCTTCCAGGTCTGCACCGGACCGGAGATGCTGTAGTCGGTATGGCGTCCCGCCAGCGACAGGTCGAAGCGCTGGACGAACGGCAGGTCGGCCAGGATCGGAACGCCTATTTCGCCCGAGATTTCCCACACGCTCTGGCTGGCCGTAACGGACGGCAGGGTGTTGTTGTCCCACAGGGTCTGATTGACATATTTCTGGTCGGCGGTGGAGATGAAGCCGGTGCCAGGCATATTCTTGGCCGGATGGAGGGTCGGGTGCGTGAGGCGGGCGCTGCACAGACGCAGGCCGTAGCAGTTCACCACGGCGGTCGGCGAAGCGTTGGAGTCGATCACATAATCGAGCCAGCGCATTTCGAAAGCACCGGCCACCTTCACCGGACCAGCCGGCAGGTCAAACAGTTCGCCGCTGATGTCGGCCGCGAGGTCGTCCATCGTGTTGGTCATGTTGTAGTGGGTGTTGCGGCCCCAGTAATCGACGGCGTCCTGCGACGACACATTCCGGCCGAAGGTGTTGATCGGCACGCAACCGGGATAGAGGCGTCCGAACTGAGCGATCGCCGCCGCCGTTTCATTCCAGCACTTAATCGAGCCATTCTCGATCACGGCATCCTGGGCCGCGACATGGAACTGGTTGTTGCCGTTGTGGATGCCGGTGGTGGAGAGGCGGTTTTCGCCATGGGTGTAGTGAATGTTCCACTGCCAGTCTTCGAAGGCGACGCCATTCAGGCCGGTGGAGAAGACCAGGTTGCGCGCGACGTTGTTGGTTTCGCGCATGCGGTTATCAGCATCGTACCACATCGTGTTCGTGAACGTGTTGGTTCCGTCGCTGGCCCAGAGCGGGTTGGTGGCGCTGTTATTGCCCAGCTGCGCCTGGGTAGCGGCCGGCAGGAAGGGATTGTTACGGAAGAAGTATTCCGTCTGACGGTCAACCGCCTGCTGCATAGTGAAGAAGTAGTTATGAATGGTGGCTTCGGCCGCCGAGGCCTGGGCGAAGAACTGGATGTCGTCCGTCAAGCGAATGCTGAAGCGGGCGAACGCCGTGTTGTTCACGCTGTCGCCAAAGATCGTATTGTTGCTGGTGCGAGCGCAGGTTGGGCAGCCCACGGCAATGGCAGTCTGGCCCGCCGGTATATTGCCGAAGAAGATCGGGCTGGGAGTGCCGGGGGTTCCGAACTCGTAACCGTTGACCGAACAGGGGAGGCTAAGACCGGCGCCGGCGGTCGTACAGCCAATCTTGCCGGTGGAGGTATTGTTGGTCTGGCCGGCCTGGTAGGCATTGACGTTCGGGTCGAGCGGGGAGGACCCGCTACCATAGGAGCCCAGCTGATTCCGGCCAATGGGGCGGTCCAGCTTCCGGATGCCGTCATACTTTGAATGCTGGAGAGAACCCAGAATGTGGGCGCGGCCGCCGAGCAGCGGCATACCGGCCGCGACATCCCACTTGTACTGCATGCCGTCGGCATACATCGAGATGCCGGCGTTTGCGTCGTACTTCACGCCGCTGAAATTCTTGTCGAGGATGAAGTTGGCCACGCCGGTGACGGCGTCGGAACCGTAGACGGCCGAGGCGCCGCCGGTGACGACGTCGACGCGAGCGATCAGCGACTGCGGCAGGATGGAGATGTCGACGGCGCCGCTCTGGCTCGCCACCGGCATGCGCATGCCGTCAAACAAGACCAGGGTGCGGTTCTGGCCGAAATTGCGCAGGTTGAGGAAGGAGCCGCCGCTGTTACCACCGGCGTTGCCCGCGTTGCGGCGGGTGGCGCTGTTCTGGAACACGGGGAGCTTGTTCAGGCCGTCCATCAGGTTGCTGGGGGTGGTTGCCAGCAGCTCCTGCGAGCTGACCACGGTCAGCGGCGTCGGCGACGAGGCCGCATCCTGAAGAATGCGCGAACCGGTGACAGTCACCGTTTCGGTGGGACCCTCAACAACGGTCTGCGCGAAGGCGGCGGCGGTCATTGCCAGGCCGCTGACCGAAGCGAGCGCCAAGACGCGCGAGAAACGCGATCCAAAATTCATGTAATTGCCCCTGCAAGTAAGTTTATTTGTTGCCAGCACGTTGAGCCGACCTTCAGTTTTAAACAATTCGGGGGTGAGGCCCTCTAAGTCAAAGTGTTTATTTTGTCATATTGACGGGTACGGAAGCATTTATGCTTCCAAATACGGAACTTTGAAGCAAGAGTCGCAGCGGTGTCACAAAAACAGCACACATGACATTTCACAGGGTGAAAAGTCGCGACGCGGAAACCCGCAAAGGCAACTACGAGGCTCGATGTGATTCCCTTACAAAAAACCGTCCGGGATTATCGGCTTATTTTTAAGCAGGATGCTGTCCGGCTGATCAAACAGGGTCCGTCAGCGACATCGTCTCTGTCAGACTATCCAGGAAGCCGGGAGCTTCCCCAGTATTGGGCCAACCCGTCAGCCAATCTCTTTGAAGAGCAGGCCGGCGCCGGCGAAGGCATCTATTGTGCCGTGGAACATCGGAACCAGGCTCTTGTCGGCGATGGTCGCGTCCAATTCCCGTATGGAAACGCCTTGCGTAGCCGAAAGGCGCCGGAAAGCCGCTACAAACTCCGGCCGGATATACCAATAGGAGCCGCCCACGGCGAACTTCGCCAAAGGCTCGCCCGCGTCATGCTCGACAAAAAGCGCGCTGAGATTGGCCAGGCGTATCGTGGAGTCCGGCGTCAGGGGCGCGCTCTGCTCCATCGGCGCTTGCGGCAGCCGGATACGGGGACGCGGTCTGCGCACCGCCTGCTGTGTCCGCAGAAACTGATCCAGCGGATCGGCTTGGGTTGATGCCCCCAGCAAATCCACCAGCTTCGCCGCATACGCTTTCCGGGCTTGCGGATCGTTCAGCCGGGTCAAACTCGTTCTTGCCTCAGGATGACGCCGCAGCGTGCGCGTCCACCATTGCAGGAATTCCACGCCGGTGAAGGTATGGGCGCTCCAGGTGATGTGCAGCGATGGTTCGTCCAGCGGATAGGCCACGTGCCAAAAGCCTCTGGGCAGATAAAGAACGTCGCCTTCGCTCAGAATGCCTTCCCAGATGGGTTGGCCCTTTGGCGGCTCCGCGGTTTCGATGTCGTCGGCCAGCGGATCGATGCGCGTCGGCGCGAACACCTGCCACCGCTTGCGGCCCGCCAGCTGCAACGCGAAGACCTCGTGCGGGTCCCAATGGACATTGAAGCCTTTCTGCGTGCGCCAACCGGCATAGAGGTTTGCGGCGCAGGTAGAGGATAACGTCTCTTCGAAAGACGCCGTCAGATCGTGTATGGCGGGAGAGACTTCCTGCACCCCATCCATGATCATGGTGGCGCCCTGGGCCAGCATCGCCATCAGTCCGCCCGGGTTCAGTCTGAGATTGCCAACCGGCCCGTCAATATAACGCCGCAAATCCACCATGACGCCCTCTTGAAAGAGGCGCAGCTGCGGCTGTGGCGGCGGATGCCAGGCGAGGATCTGATTGAGATCGGCCCAGGAAAAAAGACGCGCAAAACGCCCTTTTTCGCCCTTCAGATAAAGCGGCTTTTTTGTCCAATACTCGGAAAGAAAACGAGCGGTGCCAACCGAAGCGAACACCTGCTCGAAATTCATTTCAGGCTCAGAGGACATCACGAACTCACTTCAGCGTGCTGAACCTGTACTCGGTCACTTCGTGCAGCGGCTTTTCCGGCGTCACTTCGGCCGAGGTGAAGTTGGGATGGTTCGGCGTGTCGGGAGCCCTTTGCGTCTCCAGGCTGATGGAGAAGTGATTGCCATACATGGCGCCGCCCCGGCCCCTGACAGGGGTGGCGATGTTCTGGGTGTAGAGCTCAAGGCCCGGCTGGGTGGTGGATGTCACCATCACGATGCCGGTATCGGGATCGTCGAGGCGGGCGGCGGGCCGCAGCTGGCCCACCACGCCATCCGTCAGGAAGGCCGTGTCATAGCCCATGATGCGGGTGCCATTGCCGGCGAATTGATACACATCGGGCAGATACAAACGGTCGGCCATGCGGGTCGGCTTGGTGAAGTCATAAGGCGTGCCCGCCACAGGCGCGATCACGCCGGTGGGCATCGCGTTGGCGTCAAAGGGCTGATAGCGGCTGGAGAACAGCGTCAGGCGCTGATCGTCGATATTCTTCACCCCGCCATTCAGGCTGAAATAGAAATGGTTGGTGAGATTCATCACCGTCGGCCGGTCGGTGGTGGCTTTGTAATCCAGCACAATCGTGTTGTCGGCCCGCACCGTATAGGTGACCGTCACGACGATGTTGCCGGGGAAGCCGCCCGTGCCGTCCGCATCCTTGAGGGTGAGCGCCAGGCTCGGCTCAGGCCCATTATGCGCGACGGCTTCCCACACCCGCCTGTGAAAGGCGTTTGCGCCGCCATGCTGGATGTAGTTGCGCGCCGTTCCGCCGGCCGGGGGCGGCGGCGGCGCAGGCTGTTCATACATTTTGCCCGCGACGGGGAATTTCAGCGACAGGCGGTTGGCGTAGCGTCCGATCAGGGCGCTGAAAACGCCGCCGCGTTCATAAGATGCGAAATCGTCATAGCCCAGCACCACGTTGACTGGCTTGCCGTTGCGATCCGGCACGAACAGGTCCACCACCACGGCGCCAAAATTGGTGATCCTGGCCACCATGCCGCCCCTGCCGGTCAGGGTGAAAATCTGGACCTTCTCTCCTTTTTGGGTGGTGCCCCACTCCACGCCGGTGATTCCGGGCCTGGCCTTGGTGGGCTGCGCGAAAGCGCCACTGGGCAGAAGCGGCAACGCCGCGAGCATGGCTGTCGCCAAGAGAGTGCGGACGTTCATCGATCCCTCCAAAAGATTGTGGCCAGGCTTTCCGGTTGGCGGCAGCCTAGCGGCATCGTCAGCGGGGCGAAAGCACGCTTCGCCCGCTTCTCTATACGGTGACGGTTACTTCAGACGGGCCTGGATCTTGGAGAGGCCCGCATTGGCGCAGACTTCATCATTGTTGATCTCACTGCCCGAAACGGTGATCGCGCCGATCATGTCCGTACCCACGATGATCGGCACCGAGCCCGGATATCCCACCGCCACATCGCCGGCGATGCGGCCCGCGATCACCGGGTCGGTGGCTGCAAGGCCGCGTGCGGCGGAGCTGGGCTTGCCCGTCATATAGGGTGTGACGGCCTTGCCCCTCAGCAGGCGCAGCGACCGCATCCCGGCCGCGTTGGGGCTGATCAGCAGCACGATCTCGTTGGCGGCGTCCGTCACCTGAACGCTGATATTCTGGTTGTCGGCCTTGCAGCGGTTGATCGCCTCCAATGCGGCCTCCACGGCCAAGTCATAGGCCGGGCCGCGCGCCTTGGGGCGCTCGACATATTCGGCTGGCGTGGGCGCACGCGGAATGCGCACCGCCGGTGCGCCGCCCGCAGGCTGACTGGCCGGTTGCGCCTGGACGGCGGCGGCGAGCAGGCCCGTGACGGCGATCGAAATCAGCGAAATGCGAAGCATGTTTGTTGTCCCCTACCCTGGCGCTTGCGGACACGCCTTTTTCGTTGCCCCCGAGAATGACACTCCCGAGGTGACGCGCGCCAAAGGGCGAAATTCCAATATATTCGGTGTGTCCGAACGTTTGCAAATTGCGCAAATTGGCGCGCGGCGGCCGCGGCCCGCATCTTGTCGATGCTTACTATTCTGACAGGAAAAACATGCGCGACGGCGTACCCATGGCGACAGCCGCACCGGCAGGATGGGGAATGCCCGTGACCGGATCGATGCGGAACGTGGTCAATGTGCCGGAGCGCTGGTTCATAGCGTAGAGAAATTTTCCGGAGGGATCGAGCGTCAGGCTGCGCGGCGAGCGGCTCCGCCGCCGTCAGGCTGTCCTGCCCCCTTTGAAATGGTCCTCCCTGAAGTATGGTTTTGACCAAGGCGGATTGGATAGATGGCCAGGAAGAGGCACACGGCAGAAGAGATAGTCGCGAAGCTACGGCAGGTCGATGTGCTGATGGCACAGGGCAAGCCGGTCGCGGATGCGGTGCGGGCGATAGGAGTGACGGAAGTTACATACTACCGCTGGCGCAACGAGTATGGCGGGCTTAA
>JBIIWB010000010.1:0-62326 GCA_044339125.1 Rhizomicrobium sp.
TTTAGGAGAACGGTCGAACGTCAGCATTGGGTCAGAAGCGGTCATTCAGACCCGCCGCGTTGAAACCCTGCCGAAGCCCCCCAGATGCGAGCCGCCGAATGGCTGCTTTTGACCCAAAGCGGACATTCGCAAGCATATGCTCAACGCCTCGATGACCGGACATGGGCCAAGGGTATCCCAATAATCCTATCTCTGCCCTGCCTTGATCCAGATCAAGGTGGGGATGGCGGGTAGGTGCAGGATAGGATCACCACCCGCAAAGGACACTATGCAAGGCATGCGCACTAGATCAACAAGCTGCTAATAGTCCTCATGGGATCCTGTGGCGATCGAGATTGAGAGACGTTTTCTAGTTCGCCGCTCATGTGAAGCGATTGGCGCGGCTATGGGGAAGCCATCCTACATAACTCAGGGCTATTTCGGCTGTATCGACAGGTTGCGTGTTCGTGTCCGCATTCTTTCGAATGAACATGGTGATTACGAAGCTTTCTTGACGTTCAAAGGAGCGCGCCGAGGCTATTGCCGGTTGGAGTATGAGTATCCTCTGACACTTGAGCGCGCACGACGTGCCCTGGAGACGTTGCCTTCAACGCATATCATTCGCAAAAGGCGACACCAGGTCCAACATCATGACGGCCTCAACTGGGTAGTCGATCAGTTCGAATGCCAAAATAGCGGGTTGGTTATCGCCGAGATCGAATTATCATATTCGAGTCAGAAGATAGAACTGCCGTCGTGGATCGGCGAAGAAATCACATTTGATCGTAGATACGGCAATTCCCGGTTGTCGCATTCGCCTATGCCACAGCTCGCGATCGTGGCATGAAACTCACTCTCTTCACGTGAGTGTACTTACAGTTTAACCCCTATCGAAAAGAGAGCCCCCATGTCTAAACGTCTCCTTATGATCACAGCCATGGCTATTACAACCCTGATCGCACAGCCCGGTGCGACGCTTCAGGCGCAGACATCCCAGCCAAACGTGCAGGATAACTCGCTGCTATTGGAGTTGAAGGCTGCTGTTCTCCTCCAAATTGGGGCGCCCTCAGGTCACGTACAAATTACCAAGACGGGGCCGCTTCTAAGAATTGTCCGTATCACCATGAAACAGAGTGAAACAACTGCCGTGGGTCGCGAGAATGAGGGATTGGCGATAGCCAAGGTAATTTCGCGCTCCATTTCGAAGATGAAGAACCACGCAGGAATTGTCATCATTAGATTAGAATACGTGCTTCGTCCGAAGTACGGGCCCGACAAGGTTATCGATACAATTGAGTATCGTGAGGACGCAAAAGGCGCATTTCAACATCACCAAACGTGACACTACCGGCCATAATTTCTCAGCGATGGTGGCCGCCGAATGAGTCCATATGGGCGCATTTCTCTATAGAAGCGCAAGGGACGGGGCGTCTGGCATGATCCAAATCAATGCGGGGATAGAGGCTACAGCTAGGCTGAGGCACAAATCGGCTCAGCAAGTTGATGGACTCCGTCGATCCTTTCAACTTTTTCAAGAAAGATGAAGTCATGCTCTCGAACGCGTCTTCACTCAACGGCTACCATTTGAAAGCGACGGATGGCGAAATCGGGACAGTCGCTGATCTGATGTATGATGAATCCGATTGGGCCATCCGATGGCTCGTAGTCGACACGGGCGACTGGCTTTCAGGCCGCAAGGTAGTGTTAGCTGTCTCAGACGTGCTCTCCCCCCCCCAGATCCAGAATCCCACGACCTGCCTGTCAATTTGACTATGATGCAGGTCAAGGAGAGTCCCGACGTAGAAGCTATTCTGGCGCTAAGACAAAGGCCGGAAGCAGCCCCGTCCGAACTCAACGGACGCCGCCGAGTTACCCATGTCCGACTTTTATCCGAAATAACAGGTAATACTATCGAAGGGACTGATGGTGACATCGGCCATGCAGAAGACTTTCTGATCGATACTGTGATCTGGCAGATCCGCTATGTAATCGTGCACACATCGAGTTGGTGGGCCGGTGAGAAACTACTTGTCTCCCCACTTTCTATCGATTGGATCGACACGGCACGATCCATACTCAACCTGGACGTCACTCGTCAAAAGGTCAAAGACAGTCCACCCTATGTCGCGAGCGAGACCGTCGACGGAGCGTACGAGGAATTGTTCCATACCTACTATGGAATTCACTGGGCCAGGCTTTAGAAAAATTGTCGGATAGATCGCCGCCATTCGGTTAGCGTGAATCTCTGCTATTGGCGCAAAGCGGACGTGAGGCCGACCAGGGCTGAATGACGTCTTCTGACCCAACCCGGCCATGAACACACGCAATCTTCCGTACAGCTTATTGACTGGGATCAATGCGGGAAGCGCTGTGAAATGTGATCATTGCACAGTCGATAAAAGGGTATTCCCATGAACCGGCTCGCAGAAAAAGTCGCCATAGTTACGGGTGGCGCCCTCGGCCTCGGCAAGGCCATGGCGACCCGCATGGCTGAAGAAGGCGCGAGCGTCGCCATCCTTGATCTGAACGATGCGATGGGAGAGGCGCTTGCCGCAGGACTTCGTGGACGCGGCCTCACGGCAACCTATTGGCATTGCGACGTGAGCGCGGAGGCCGAGGTGGCACGGGTGTTCGCCGATGTCGTTGCGAAACTCAAGCGCCTCGATATTCTCGTCAATAATGCCGGCATCGCCGGCGCCAACAAGCCGACGCACGAACTCACCGAGGCCGAGTGGGACGCTGTGCAGGCGGTAAACGTGAAAGGCGTGTTCTTCTGCACCAAGCATGCGATCCCTGCTTTACGGAAGGCTGGCGGCGGCAGCGTCATCAATCTTTCGTCTATTTACGGCCTCGTCGGGGCAGGCGATGTTCCGCCTTATCACGCCTCCAAGGGCGCGGTGCGGCTGATGAGCAAGAACGACGCGCTCATCTATGCGCCGGAGAAGATCCGGGTGAATTCTATCCATCCCGGATTCATTTGGACGCCAATGGTCGAGAACTATACTGGCGGGATGGCCGACCCCACGGCGGCGCGCGCGTCGGTGGGAGCGCTGCATCCGCTAGGCCACATGGGCGAGCCAGACGACATCGCGTGGGGCGCCGTCTATCTCGCCTCGGACGAAGCAAAATTCGTCACCGGCTCGGAACTCGTCATCGACGGCGGCTATACCGCGCGGTAGGCGAAGGGCGCTATTAGTAAGATCAAGTTATGTCTCGCCAGACATCCCATGTTGATCAGGGTAGTTTTTTTACAACTTGAATGTCCGCTTTTGGCGCAAAGCGGACATTGAGCGGACCAGGGCTGAATGCCCGCTTTGGAGAAAAGCGGACATTCGCTGCTGCAGCAAAATGGGCCAGCGCCTCGCCCCGATCTCGGCTCCCGCCCGGGGAGCCATTCCTTCAATGCCTGACCACGAAAAGAGCCCGGCCATCGCGCCGGGCTTTTTCGTTTCCGGCTACCGCCGGAAGTGCAGCAGGTAGTTCTCCCGCAGGCCCGGCACTTTCACCTGTTCCACAAGGGTGAATCCCGCCTTGGTGATCTCAGCGATCACTGTCTCCTTGGGCGCGCGGACATGGGTCATGGTGTTGGCCGACGACAGGCACGCCACCTTCTCGAATTCCAGCACATACAGACGGCCGCCCGGCTTCAGGGCGCGGCGCAGATCGGCGTTCATCGCCTGCGGATATTCGAAATGGTGATAGACGTCGGATGTGAAGATCACATCGACCGACTCATTCGGCAGGTTGGTGGTGCGGTCGCCGCCCTGCACCGTCTGGACGTTCTTCAGTCCGTCCTTCGCCGCGTTCTGCGCGATGTAGGCGAGGAATTTCGGCGCGATGTCGTTGGCATAGACTTTTCCGGTTGGCCCAACCGCCTGCGCGAACAGCCGCGTGTAAAGCCCGGTGCCGGCGCCGACATCGGCGATGTTGTCACCCGGCTTCAGGTTCATCGCCTTCAGCACCTCCGCCCGCGCCGTAAAGACCTCGCGGCTTTCGCCGGTGAAGCGCGTGGCCCAGCCTTCGACATCCAGATCGGCGCTCTTGAAGGTCTGGTTGATGGTGGGCGCGACACTGGCTTCCTGCGCCGTGGCGAGGCCCGCAAAACCCATCAGGAAAAAGACTGTCGCGATCATTCGCACAGGCATGGCGGCCTCCCTTGATTGTGTGGCGTCCGGTTCTTTGCCGGTCTTGCCATGCTGGCGCGGCGGGGCGGCCAGCGCAACGGCCACGGCATCCGACAAGCCAAGAGTTTGAATTGCTTCGCCATTCCCCCAAGCCACGGAATCGTCAGATTGGGGCTCCCACGGTTTGAGACACCGCCTTTCTATTTTCCCGCGCCCGCTGTTAGGATTCGCCTGTAAACAAAGGCTGCGGGATCGTCCGCCGCCGCTTCCCGGGAGACGCTGGTGACTGAACTGACCAAGATTAGCGAACGCAAGAAGGCATCCGACTTTCCGCAGGAGCTGCTGGACCTGCTGGACTCCTATGTTCATGGCGCCATCGGCCGCCGCGAATTCATGGACGGCGCCAAGAAGTATGCCGTGGGCGGCGTCACTGCCGCTGCGCTGTTCGAGATGCTGAAGCCCAACTATGCCTGGGCCATCCAGGTGCCGGAAAATGACAGCCGCATCCGCGCCCAGACCGTCACCATTCCCTCGCCGCAGGGCAATGGCAGCATCAGCGGCTATCTGGTGCGTCCCGCCGCTGCCGGCAACAACCGCCTGCCCGCCATTCTGGTGGTGCACGAAAATCGCGGCCTCAATCCCTATGTGAAGGACGTTGCGCGCCGTCTCGCCACGGCCGGCTACATGGCGCTGGCGCCCGATGGCCTCACTTCGGTCGGCGGTTATCCCGGCGATGACGAAAAGGGCGGCCAGCTCTTCGGCACGGTTGATCGCGCCAAGATGCAGGAAGACATGTTCGCGGCGGCGACCTATCTCAAGAACCGTCCCGACAGCACCGGCAAGCTCGGCTCCACCGGCTTCTGCTATGGCGGCGGCGTCACCAACCAGCTGGCGGTGCGCATGGGCGCCGACCTGGCGGCGGGCGTGCCGTATTATGGCGGCGCCCCGGCGGCGGCGGATGTGCCGAAGATCAAGGCGGCGATGCTGGTGCTGCATGGCGAGGCCGACACCCGTCTGGTCGCGGCCTGGCCGGAATATCAGGCGGCGCTGAAGTCGGCGGGCGTGACCCATGATGGGCAGGTCTATGCCAAGGCCCAGCACGGCTTCCACAACGACACCACGCCCCGCTTCGACGAAGCCGCGGCGAAGGATGCCTGGACCCGCACCGTCGCGTGGTTCGACAAGTATGTGAAGGCGTAAGGCGGCCAACCCTTCGTCATGGCGGGCTTCGCCGGCGAAACCGCCTGCCTTTCCACCGCGATCGACGCCTTCCATCGCGGGCACAATTTCTCGTTCCTGCACGACGCATCCGCCAGCCATGCGCTCGAGCACACCCCAGCCGAGGGCGCGCATCGCGCGGTCGGGGACATCGTGCGCCTTTATGGCGACGTGACCGACACGCAGAGCTGGATCACCGCCACCCACCCGGCAAAAATTCGAGTCGTGCAATGACCATGAACCACATTCCCGCCCAGGCCGATCCGCGCCCGCTGCGCTATATCGTCGAAGCACTGCGCCAGATCGTCGAGACGGTGAAGGATTTCGGTCTGGACGACGCCGCCAAGATGCTGGAACAGGCCCGCATCGACATCGAGGAAACGTTGCCGAAGCAGCGCGCCGATCAGGAAATCCGCTAACCGCGGCCGGTGTAGGGCGCCACGTCGGGCTCCGGCAGCCAGACACCGGCGGGCAGCTTGCCCGTCTGCCAGAAGACATCGATCGGAATGCCGCCGCGCGGATACCAGTAGCCGCCGATGCGCAGATAGCGAGGCTTGATCGCCTTCACGATGCGCTTGGCGATGGCGATGGTGGTGTCTTCGTGGAAACTGCCGACATTGCGGAAGCTTCCGAGATACAGCTTCAGAGACTTGGATTCGACCAGCGCCTTGCCCGGCACATAATCGATCACGAAATGCGCGAAGTCGGGCTGGCCGGTGATCGGGCACAGGGTGGTGAATTCCGGGGCGGTAAAGCGCACGACATAGTCGGCGTCCGCGTGCGAATTGGGCACCGATTCCAGCACCGCCTTGTCCGGCGACGCCGGCTGGACGACATGCTGACCGAGCTGGCCCAACTTCGGAAGTGAAGTTTTTTTCGCCATCGCCTTACGCCTCATAGACGCAGGTTTGGCCGTAGGTCGGCCGGCGCAGCTTCACCCGCGCGGTTTCCGGCAGCGCCGCCTTGGCGCGCAGGAAGATGAACTTCGCCAGGTTTTCGAGCGTGGGCTTGCCCAGGCCTTCGACCTCGTTCAGCAGGCGGTGATCCAGGGTTTCACGGATCTGCGCCAGCACGGCGTTTACCTCGCCCAGATCGCGCAGGAACCCGGTTTCAGCGTCAGGTTCGCCACGCAGCGTTACTTCCGCATAGAAGGAGTGACCGTGCATGCGGCGATATTCCGGCGCGCCTTCCAGGAAGTGCGCGGCATCGAAGGTGAATTCCTGCGAAATCTCGATCATGGGTCTCAGGTAGCGAAGCGGTAGACCAGTATTAAGTCCGGCCATATCCGCATTTCTCCATTTCCCGTCAAGGATTAACGGAAATTGGCTTGAAGGACGGCCCCGCCATCCCGACAATAAGTCCATGATCCGCAAGTATCCTCTCCGCGCCCTTTGGACCCTGGTCGGCGAACCGCTGATGGCGGTGGCCCTGGTGTTCGTTTCCACCACGGCCATTGCCCAGCCCTTCTATGTTCCCACCGGCTCGATGCAGCCGACCCTGGCCATTGGCGACGCGCTGATCGGCAGCAAATATCCCTATGGCTATAGCCGCTGGTCGACGCCCTGGGGCCTAGGCCCGAAATCCGAAAAGCGCCTGCTGGGCAAGCTGCCCAAACATGGCGATGTGGTCGTGTTCCGCCTGCCCCGCGATCTCAGCGTCACCTACGTCAAGCGCGTGGTGGGATTGCCCGGCGACCGCATCCAGATGAAGAGCGGCCAGCTCACCATCAACGGCAAGGTGGCGCCGCTGGTTTCGCTGGGCAACGGACAGGTGGAAGACCGCAACGGTACCTATACCGAAGCCGGTCTTTACACCGAGACGCTGCCGGGCGGCGTGCAGCACACCATCTTCAAGACCGGCTGGGATGGCTGGCTGGACAACACACGCATCTTCACGGTGCCGAAGGATCACATCTTCGTGATGGGCGACAATCGTGACGATTCTCTGGATAGCCGCGCCGATCCCGGCATGGGCGGTGTTGGCTTCGTGCCGGTGGAAAATCTGATGGCGCGGGCCGAGGCCACGATAGGTTCCTATGACTTCCTCAACGCCAAAGGCCCGGCGAGCTGGCCGGGCCTTTGGCGTTGGGAAAGATTCTTTAGAGGGATTTAAAGCGCCTCGTCGCCCGTCTCGCCGGTGCGGACGCGCAGCGCCTGCTCGAGATCAACCACGAAGATCTTGCCGTCGCCGATCTTGCCGGTGCGCGACGCCAGGGTGACGGCCTGGATCACATCGTTCACCCGGTCGTCCTTCACCGCCACTTCCAGCTTGAGCTTGGGCAGGAAGGCGATCTGGTATTCCGCGCCGCGATAAATCTCGGTATGGCCCTTCTGGCGGCCATAGCCGCGCACTTCGGTGACGGTCATGCCCTCGACGCCGATGGCCGTGAGCTTCTCGCGCACCGGTTCAAGGCGATGCGGCTGGATGACGGCGATGACGAGCTTCATGGAAGGCTCCTGATATGAGGTCTAGTGATGATAGCCAGTTTCGCCATGGGCGGCGAAATCCAGGCCCTGGGTCTCGCTTTCGCTGTCCACCCGCAGTCCGACGGTGACGGCAGCCAGCTTGGTGATCAGAACGGTGGCAATGGCGGAAAACACGCCGACCGCGACCACGCCCAGCGCCTGGACCAGGAACTGGTCGCCGATGCTGCGCGACAGCACCACGCCGCCGCCGCCGACCACGGTGAGAAAGGGCAGCGCCAGCGTGCCCAGCGCCCCGCCGACGCCATGGACGCCCAGCACATCGAGCGCATCGTCCACGCCGAATTTCTTCTTCACCAGCAGCACCGCACCGAAACAGACCAGGCCCGCCGCCGCACCCAGCAGCACGGCCGCCAACGGCCCGACGTAACCGGAGGCGGGCGTGATGGTCGCCAGGCCCGCGATGGTGCCGGTGACGGCGCCCACCAGGGAAGGCTTGCCGAACTTGATCCATTCGATCGCCATCCAGGTGAGCGTCGCGGTGGCGGCCGACAGATGCGTGACCAGCATGGCCATACCCGCATCGCCGCCCGCGGTCAGGGCGCTGCCCGCATTGAAGCCGAACCAGCCGACCCACAGCAGCGCCGCGCCCACCATCACCATCCAGGGCGCATGCGGCGGGCGAATGCCGTGCGGGAATTCCTGACGCCCGCCCAGCATGATGGCGATCACCAGCGCCGAGACGCCCGCCGTGACATGCACCACGATACCGCCCGCGTAATCCATCACGCCCTGCGCCGCCAGCCAGCCGCCGCCCCACACCCAATGGGCCGTGGGCACATAGACGACCAGCATCCACAGGCCGGAGATCAGCAGCACGGCGCTGAACTTGATGCGCTCGACATAGGCGCCGATGATCAGCGCCGGGGTGATGACCGCGAAGGTCATCTGGAACATGATGTAGACGCTTTCGGGAATGGTGGTCCCGGCGCGCAAGGCGCCACGGTCCAGCCCGGCCAGCAGGCCGCGGGAAAGATCGCCGATCCAGGCGCCGCTGCCCTGGAAGGCCAGGCTGTAGCCGCAGACGAACCAGAGCACGGAGCAGACACAGGCGACGGCGAAGCACTGCGCCAGCACCGACAGCACGTTCTTGGCCTGCACCAGCCCGGCATAGAACAGCGCCAGGGCGGGCAGTGTCATCAGAAGCACCAGGGCGGTGGCCGTGATGATCCAGGCGGTGTCGCCGCTGTTGAGCATGTTTCCCCCTACTGTCTATCGGCTGGGCAATTGCCCGAAAAACCGGCTGTTTCGGTTGCCTGATTTTGCGGCGATTTGGCCCTGTGATGCTGACACTGGCAAGGGTTCTGCCCGCGAAAATCGTTCGCAAGCACAGGCAAGGCCCGATGCCCCCGGCGGGGCGCGACAAGCTGGCAAAGCGGGTCTTATTGCGCTCGCGTAATGCCCCATGCTAACTGGCACCGCCTTGTGCGAGTCCCTCGCCCGGCAATTGAATTGTGCTTGTAATTCAATAACTTAAAGCAATGTCGGCGGTTGGCTTGGGGATGCAACTCCAGGCGGCCGCGGAAGGGTAAAAGTGGCGACGGAAAAGGCGCACGAAACCGGGCTGGCGGGCCGTTACGCCACCGCCCTCTTCGAACTGGCGACGGAGCGGAAAGCCGTGGAAGGCGTCAGCGCCGACCTTGGGGCCTTCCGCCGCGCCATGGACGGCACACCCGACCTGGCCCGCTTGGTCAAATCGCCGGTCTTCTCGCGCGAGGATCAGGCCAAGGCGCTCAAGCCCGTGCTGGAAAAGATGGGCGCCATCGCCCTCACCATCCAGTTCCTGCTGCTGCTGGCGTCCAAGCGCCGCCTCTTCGCGCTGGAAGGCATCATCGCCGGTTTTGAACGCATGGTCGCCCGTTCGCGCGGCGAGACCGAGGCCGAAGTCACCTCCGCCCGTCCGCTAGCGGATGGCGAGCTGAACGAACTCAAGAACACGCTCAAGGCCAAGCTGGGCCGCGAGCCGCGCCTGCATACCAAAGTCGATCCTTCGCTTCTCGGCGGTCTCGTCGTGAAGGTGGGCTCGCGCATGATCGACACATCTCTCCGCACCAAGCTTTCGGGCATCCGTGCCGCAATGAAGGGACAGTAAAATGGACATCCAGCCCGCAGAAATTTCCGCGATCCTGAAGCGCGAGATCGCCAATTTCGGTACCGAGGCCAAGGTTTCGGAAGTCGGCGAAGTGCTCAGCGTCGGCGACGGCATCGCCCGCGTCCATGGCCTCGACAATGTCCAGGCCGGCGAAATGGTCGAGTTCCCCGGCGGCATCAAGGGCATGGCCCTGAACCTGGAAAGCGACAATGTCGGCTGCGTGATTTTCGGCAATGACAGCACCATCAAGGAAGGCGACACCGTCAAGCGCACCGGCGCCATCGTGGAAGTGCCGGTGGGCAAGGCCTTGCTGGGCCGCGTGGTCGATCCGCTGGGCAATCCCATCGACGGCAAGGGCGAGATCAAGGGCGCTGCGGAAAAGCGCCGCGTCGACGTCAAGGCGCCCGGCATCATCCCGCGCAAGTCGGTACATGAGCCGGTGCAGACCGGCCTGAAGGCCATCGACACCCTGATCCCGATCGGCCGCGGTCAGCGCGAGCTGATCATCGGCGACCGCCAGACCGGCAAGACCGCCGTGGCTATCGACGCCATCATCAACCAGAAGGCCGTAAACGCCGGCACCGACGAGAGCCAGAAGCTCTATTGCATCTATGTCGCCATCGGGCAGAAGCGTTCGACCGTGGCGCAGATCGTCAAGACGCTCGCCGACGCCGGCGCGCTGGAATACACCATCATCGTCACAGCGACGGCTTCCGAGCCCGCGCCGCTGCAGTTCCTCGCACCGTTCTCCGGCTGCGCCATGGGCGAGTGGTTCCGCGACAACGGCATGCACGCACTGATCATCTATGATGACTTGTCCAAGCAGGCCGTCGCCTATCGCCAGATGTCGCTGCTGCTGCGCCGTCCGCCGGGCCGCGAAGCCTATCCGGGCGACGTCTTCTATCTGCACTCCCGCCTGCTGGAGCGCGCCGCCAAGCTGAACGAGGACAATGGCTCCGGTTCGCTCACCGCCCTGCCCGTGATTGAGACCCAGGCCAACGACGTGTCGGCCTATATCCCGACCAACGTGATCTCGATCACCGACGGCCAGATCTTCCTCGAGACCGATCTGTTCTATCAGGGCATCCGCCCGGCGGTGAACGTCGGCATATCGGTGTCGCGCGTGGGTTCCTCGGCGCAGATCAAGGCGATGAAGACCGTCGCCGGTCCGATCAAGGGCGAACTGGCCCAGTATCGCGAGATGGCGGCGTTCGCCAAGTTCGGTTCCGACCTCGACGCCTCGACCCAGAAGATGCTGGCGCGCGGCGAGCGCCTCACCGAGCTGCTGAAGCAGCCGCAGTACAAGCCCTTCGCGGTCGAGGAGCAGGTGGCGGTGATTTATGCCGGCACCCGCGGCTATCTCGATCCCTTCCCGACCAACCGCGTCCAGGCGTTCCAGGATGCGCTGCTCGGCAAACTCAAGGGCAGCTATCCGCAGTTCCTCGAAGGCATCCGCAAGGAAAAGGCGCTGACGCCCGATCTGGAAGCGACGCTGAAGAAGGCGCTGGACGAAGTCTCCAAGTCGTTCGCCTAAGGAACTAAAGCCTCATGGCAACCGTCAAGGAAATGCGCACACGGATCGGAAGCGTGAAGTCCACGCAGAAGATCACCAAGGCGCTGCAGATGGTGGCGGCGGCGAAGCTGCGCCGGGCGCAATCTGCGGCCGATGCCGCGCGCCCCTATGCGCAGCAGATGTCGGCCATCATCTCCAACCTCGCCTCGGGCGTGGCGGGACGCGAAGCGCCGCTGCTGCTGGGGGGCACCGGCAGCGACCAGCGCCATCTCGTCATCGTCGCGACGAGCGATCGCGGGTTGGCGGGCGCCTTCAACGGCAGCATCGTCCGCGCCGCGCGCCAGAAGATCCAGTCGCTGATCGAAGCGGGCAAGGACGTCAAAATCCTCACCATCGGCCGCAAGGGCCGCGACCAGCTGCGCCGCCAGTATGGCAGCCGCTTCATCGAGAGCTATGAGTTGGGCCTGAAGGGTCCGTCTCTCGCCTTGGTCAAGCCGATGGCGCAGCAGGTGCTTGATCTGTATGCGGCGGGCGAGTTCGATGTCGTCTCGCTGATCTACAGCCGCTTCAAGTCGGTCGTCACCCAGACCCCGACGGTGAAGCAGCTGATCCCCGCCCAGGTCGAATCCAATGGCGGCACGGCGCTGTACGACTATGAGCCCGACGAAGACGCGATCCTGGAAGCGCTGCTGCCGCAGAACGTCTCGGTGCAGATCCTCTCCGCCCTGCTGGAAAATCAGGCGGGTTTCTTCGCCAGCCAGATGGCGGCGATGGACAACGCCACCCGCAATGCGGGCGACATGATCAAGGCCCTCACCATCCAGATGAACCGCACCCGTCAGGCCAAGATCACGACGGAACTGATCGAAATCATCGCCGGTGCAGCCGCCGTCTAAAGCGGGGCGTTAGGCGAGAGCCGGACCGCCCCAAACAATAAGTTCGAAAGAAAGAGACACACCATGAGCACCACGAGCAATAAAGGCCGCCTGACCCAGGTGATTGGCGCCGTCGTCGACGTCAGCTTCGAAGGCGGCCAGCTGCCCGCCATTCTGAACGCGCTGGAGACCACCAACACCGACGCCAAGACCGGCGCAAAGGTTCGTCTGGTGTTCGAAGTGGCGCAGCATCTGGGCGAGAACACCGTGCGCGCCATCGCCATGGACACCACCGAAGGTCTGGTGCGCGGCCAGGAAGTCGTCGACACCGGCTCGCCCATTCGCGTGCCGGTCGGTCCCGCCACGCTGGGCCGCATCATGAATGTGATCGGCGAGCCCATCGACGAAGCTGGTCCGATCGACAAGACCAACACCGCCATCATCCACCGCGAAGCGCCCAGCTTCTCCGAGCAGGCGGGTTCCGCCGATATCCTGGTCACCGGCATCAAGGTCATCGACCTGCTCTGCCCCTACACCAAGGGCGGCAAGATCGGCCTGTTCGGCGGCGCCGGCGTCGGCAAGACCGTCACCATGCAGGAACTGATCAACAACATCGCCAAGGCCTATGGCGGCTACTCGGTGCTGGCCGGTGTCGGTGAGCGCACCCGCGAAGGCAATGACCTCTATCACGAGATGATCGAGTCCAACGTGAACGTCGACCCCAAGACCGGTTCGACCGTGGGCAGCAAGTGCGCCCTGGTCTATGGCCAGATGAACGAGCCGCCGGGCGCGCGCGCGCGCGTGGCGCTGACCGGACTTTCCATCGCGGAATATTTCCGCGATGTCGAAGGCAAGGACTGCTTGCTGTTCATCGACAACATTTTCCGCTTCACCCAGGCCGGTTCGGAAGTCTCGGCGCTGCTGGGCCGTATCCCGAGCGCCGTGGGCTATCAGCCGACGCTGGCGACCGAGATGGGCAATCTGCAGGAGCGCATCACCTCCACCAACAAGGGTTCGATCACTTCGGTGCAGGCGATTTACGTCCCCGCCGACGACCTGACCGACCCGGCCCCCGCCACGTCGTTCGCGCATCTTGACGCCACCACCGTGCTGTCGCGCGACATCGCCTCGCTGGGCATCTTCCCGGCGGTCGATCCGCTGGACTCCACCTCGCGCATTCTCGACCCGCAGGTGATCGGCGAAGAGCACTACAATGTCGCCCGCCGCGTGCAGGAAGTGCTGCAGCAGTACAAGGCGCTGAAGGACATCATCGCCATTCTGGGCATGGACGAACTGTCGGAAGAGGACAAGCTGGTGGTTTCGCGCGCCCGCAAGATCCAGCGCTTCCTGTCGCAGCCCTTCTTCGTCGCCGAGCAGTTCACCAACTCGCCCGGCAAGTTCGTCGAACTGCCCGACACCATCCGCTCGTTCAAGGCGATCGTGGAAGGCGAGTATGACCACCTGCCGGAGCAGGCCTTCTACATGGTCGGTGCCATCGAGGAAGCGGTCGCCAAGGCCGCCAAGATGGCCGCTGAGACCGCGAAGGCTGCCTGATGGCGGCCGAGAAGATCGCCTTCGACTTGGTCTCGCCCGAGAAGCTGCTGCTCTCGGTCCAGGCCGACATGGTCACCATCCCGGGCACCGAGGGTTACATGGGCGTGATGGCAGGCCATGCCGCCACCGTCACCACCCTGCGCGCCGGGATGATCGACGTGCAGAGCAACGGCCAGGATGACCGCTATTTCATCCGTGGCGGTTTCGCCGAGATCAACGCCGCCAAGATCACGGTGCTGGCCGACGAAGCCATCCCGATGACCGAAATGGACCTGGCCGTGCTCGACCAGCGCATTTCCGACGCGCAGGAAGTCGAACTGGCCGCCACGACCGATGCCGCCCGCCAGAAGGCCGCCCAGCTGGTGGATGACCTGAAACTGGTCCGGGCCGCGTTCTAGAGCGTAGCAAGACGTGCGCAGGCCCGGTTTCCGGGCTGTAACATAATTGCTATATACCCCTCGCTGCTTCGGGATGTGCTTCGATGACGGTTGCTACCGTCTACAAACAGGGCTGGAACCTTGATGAGGTCCATTGGGAATGGTTCGACCCTTCGCGGGTTGATCCGGCCCTGCTCGCTGCCGTCAAGGCCGCGGCCCTGGTCGAGTACAACGCCCCGGATTACGTCATCTATCTCAAGCGCGTGTTCCATGGCGCGGGGCCCGAAACCATCGCCGCCATCGAGCAATGGGGCACCGAGGAAAGCCAGCATGGCAAGGCCCTGGGCCGCTATGCCGAGATGGCCGATCCCACTTTCAAGCTGGAAGACGCCTTTGCCCGCTTCCGCAAGGGCTATAGCCCGCCGCATTTCGGCGGCGATGGCGAGGCGGCGTCCATCCGCGGTTCCCGCCGGGGCGAAATGATCGCGCGCTGCGTGGTGGAAAGCGGCACCAGCTCTTATTACTCCGCCATGCGCGACGCCTGCGAGGAACCGCTGCTGCGGGAGATCGCGGGCCGTATCGCCGCCGACGAATACCGCCACTACAAGCTGTTCTACGACACGCTGAACGCCCAGCCGGAACCCGATCTGGGCTTCTGGAAGAAGCTCTGGATCGCGGTCAGCCGGGTGCGCGAGAGCGATGACGACGAGCTGGCCTATGCCTATTACTGCGCTAACGTCACGCCTGAAGAAGAAGCTGCAAAGCCTTATGATCGCAAGACATATTCCAGACTTTCGTCCGCCAATGGCGCGTCAATTTACAGCCGTAAACATATCCAGAAGCTGGTGCAGATGGTGGTGAAGGCCATCGGCGCCAACCCCCATGGCTGGCTGGCCGAGATCGCCGGGTCGCTGGTGTGGCGCCGCCTGCAGAAGAACGGCGCTGCCGCCTAAAGGTACGGTCTTTTTGCGTCCTGAGTGCGTCGGTCGTGCTCACGTACTCTGGGTACGCTCCGCGCGACCTCCTGCTCAGTCCACAAAAATCCTCGCGCCTTATGCGACCGGCTCGAAGGCCCCGGTGGCGTCGTTGCGCACAAGCAGCTTGCCCGAGGCGACGCCGAAATAGGCTCCATACAGGGCCAGCTCGCCCTTCTCCACCGCCGCCTGGACGAAGGGGAAGGTCATCAGATTCTTCAGGCTGAGTTCCACCGACGCGAATTCGAGCTGGTGCAGATAGGCCTCCCAGTCTTCCTTGGGCGTGGTGATGGCGTCGGCGGCGGGCGCGATCTGGCTCATCCACTTGCCGATGAAGTCGCTCTCGCTCAGCGGGGCACTGTCGTCGGCGAACGCCTTGATACCGCCGCAGAAGGCGTGCCCCAGCACGATGATGTGTTTCACTTTCAGGGCCCGCACCGCGAATTCCAGCGCGGCGCTGGCGCCATGCTGACCGCCTGATGGGTCGTAGCGCGGCACCAGATTGGCGACATTGCGCGCCACCAGGATTTCGCCCGGGGCGGCGTCGAAGATCACTTCCGGAGACACCCGGCTGTCGACGCAGCCGAACACCATGATGCTGGGAGCCTGGCCGCTGTCGGCCAGGCTCGCATAGCGGCTGCGCTCTTCCTTGAACCGCCCGTCGAGGAACGCGCGATAGCCCTTGGTTAGCCGTTCTGGAAACATCAGGCCTTCCGCTTGACCATCATCTGCTTGATCTCGCCGATCGCTTCCGCCGGATTGAGGCCCTTGGGACAGGTGTTGGCGCAGTTCATGATGGTGTGGCAACGATAAAGCCGGAACGGGTCTTCCAGATTGTCGAGCCGCTCGCCCACCGCTTCGTCGCGGCTGTCGATCAGCCAGCGATAAGATTGCAGCAGCGCCGCCGGGCCTAGATAGCGTTCGGAATTCCACCAATAGCTGGGGCACGAGGTCGAGCAGCAGGCGCAGAGGATGCACTCATAAAGGCCGTCCAGCTTGGCGCGCTCTTCCGGCGACTGTTTCCATTCCGTCTCCGGCTCGGCGGTGGTGGTCTGCAGATAGGGCTGCACCGAGGAATGCTGGGCGTAGAAGTTGGTCAGGTCCGGCACAAGATCCTTCACCACCGGCATGTGCGGCAGGGGATAGACCGCCACCGCGCCCGAAATGTCGGTGATCGCCTTGGTGCAGGCCAGCGTGTTGGAGCCGCCGATGTTCATGGCGCAGGAACCGCAAATGCCTTCGCGGCAGGAACGGCGGAAGGACAGGGTCGGGTCGATCTCGTTCTTGATCTTGATCAGCGCGTCCAGAACCATCGGGCCGCAGCCGTCCAGATCGACGGTATAGACGTCCACCTGCGGGTTATCGCCGGTCGAAGGATCGTAGCGGTACACCTTGAAGTCCTTGGAGCGCTTCGGCTTCTTGCCGCTCGTCTCCGACCAGACCTTGCCCTTCTTGACCTTGCTGTTCTTGGGCAGGGTGAACTCGACCATCGCACTCTCCGGGGTGATTTGCCCATTTTGGCATGGGGGGCGGGGCGGGCGAAACCATTATGCGACTATCTGCTCAAAGACCCACGCAACCTCGGTCTGCGCCTCGCGCAGGGCCCCGGTGATGACCAGCTGCTCGGCCCGGCGGACGATGCCGCCGCCCAGATAGACGCTCTCCTCGACTTCCAGCAGGCCGCCGCCGGCGCGGAAGCGCCAGCCCTCACCATTTGGCAGTTTCAGGAGCACGCCGCCGCCCTCCAGGCGCGAGACGCGAACATCCGGGTGGATGTGGAAACGCACGGCGAAACTGGCCTGGGGCGGATGCGCCGCGGCGATCAGGCGGTCGCGACCGGTCAGCATCAGGCCCTGTGGCGACAGCGTCACCTGGCGCTCATGGCGCAGGCCGAACGCTTCCATGTAACCGTCTTGCACGGCTTCCACCGTCCAGCCCTGGCTGGTCTCCACCCGGCGCGAGACGCTGTCGCCGGGCCCGCCGGTCAGCCGCGGCCCCAGCAGGTCGCGCACCAGACCCTGTGGCAGCGCGCCGGCGCTGGAGACATCGCCGATCGTGACGGTGGAATGCGCTGCGGTGGCGCGCAGCGCCGCATTCCAGCTGCGATGGGTGATGCCCCCTGCCCCGCAATTGACCACGATGCGGCTGTCGCCCGAACTGAACTCGAAGGCGAGAAAGCCCGCATGCCCGCTAGCGGCATAGCCGCCCGGCTGCACCCGGCCCACATCCATCAGCAGCAGTGCCCGCGCCGCCGTCAGCCGCTGGTAACCGGAATGACGGGCATGGTGGAACGGCGTGCCGCGCACTTCGTCGCGCGCCAGCAGACCCGCCACCATGCGTGCATCGCTTTCCAGCCCGCCCTGGAAAAGACCCAGCGCGCCGTCGCCATGGCGGAAGAAGCGGATCATGGTGGCGGCGCGGTCGGCGGCGTTGCGCACGCCGTGCGGCGGCTCCAGGTTCAGCGCCGCCAGCGTCTCCAGCACCATCATCACATGCCGCCACGCGACCAGCAGCGCTTCGGGCGAACGGCTCTTGTGACCGCCATCCGGCAGGATCTGGGTTTCAACTTCGCTTTCCAGCGCAGCAAGGCCCGCTTCCAGCCGCTTGCTGCTGTCTTCGATACACGCGCCTGACAGCGCAAGCGCCGCGGCGGCCTGCAGGCGCGGCAAGCCTTCCGGCGCCTCGCGCCAGGTGCGCTCCAGCATCTTGGCCTGCTCGCGCAGCGCGACGAACAGCTTAGAGCGCCAGGTCATCTCGGAATTGGGCACCACCAGCTTGCCATGGCAGAACACGTGCACCAGGCGCGGCGCCATGATCTGCGGCGACCAGACCGGCTCGGAATAACGGCCATGGCGCTTGACCCACTGCGCGATCAGGTTGGTGGCCAGCTTGCGGGAATTGTCTCCGCCCGCCGTGGACAAGGCGGGCAGCCATTCGAAACCGTGCAGCGCCGCTGCCCAGGCGATGCTGGGCGGCTTCATGTCAAAGATCGACTGCCCGTCCTTTACATCCACCGTCTCGCCATGAAAGCGGAAGCGACCGCGCAGCATGGCGTCGGCATCTTCCAGCCGGCGCGGCAGCGAGTCATAGGGCTGGACGGTGAAATGATCGGCGAGCTGGCCTTGCAGCAGGCGGCGATAGACCCAGTTGCGGCGAAGGGCGATGCGCAAGGGCGCCAGCGCGCGGGTGGCCGCCGCGCGGGCCAGGTCCGGCAGCAGCGGCAGCAGCGCTTTCGCTTTCACCGGGTCAGCCCCGAAGCGCCGTGATATTGGGCGCATAACGCGAGGGCCCGCCCTGGAACACGGCGGTGCCCGCCACCAGCACGGTGGCGCCGGCGGCGATGGCGCGCTTCGCCGTCTCCGGGTTGATGCCGCCATCCACTTCCAGATCGATCTTGCGGCCGCTGGAGTCGATGCGCTTGCGCGCGGCTTCGATCTTGCGCAACTGGCTATCGATAAAGCTCTGGCCGCCAAAGCCGGGATTGACGCTCATGATCAGGACCAGGTCCGTGAGGTCGAGCAGGTTATCGAGCGCTTCCACCGGCGTGCCGGGATTGAGCACCACGCCCGCCTTTTTTCCAAAGCTGCGGATCAGCTGCAGGGTGCGGTGGATGTGCGGACCCGCCTCGGGATGCACCGTGATGTGGTCGGCGCCGGCCTGGGCGAAGGCCTCGACGAAGGAATCCACCGGCGAGATCATCAGATGAACGTCGAACGGCTTCTTCGAATGCGGCCGCAGCGCCTTCACCACGGCGGGGCCGATGGTGATGTTGGGCACGAAATGGCCATCCATCACATCGACATGAACCCAGTCGGCCCCGGCAGCGTCCACGGCCGCCGTCTCCTCGCCCAGGCGGGCAAAGTCGGCGGACAGGATGGAAGGCGCGATCAGGACGGACATGGGCCTTAAGTGCCGGATTCAGGGACGGGTTGCAATGCTTCGGAGCGTCAGCCCAGCAGGCCGGGCAGCCTTCTGCCCGGCAGTCAGCGTTAGGCTGCGCGACCAAAGAAAAATGCGCGCCTAGCTGCTTTGTTCGGGAACAGGCTGGAGGGCGCGCGGGTCTCTGGCCCTGGCCAGCAGCAGCGCCAGCACCGGCAGCCAGATCAGGCGCGACTGGTAGCGGTCATGCGGGTTGGAGAAGGTTCCGCAGATCACGGCATTGCCCAGCAGGGCCAGCAGCACGGTTGTGGGCAGCGCCGCGTCGCGCCAGCGCCGCAGCAGGACCGCGTGCTGCAGCAGGAAGAACAGGCCGAGCAGCGCCACCATGCCCACCGGCACATGGATGATATTGAGCAGGCGGAAGCGGATTTCCTGGGTCTGCTGCCGGGCCGCGAGATAGGCCGGGGCCTGGTCCGGTATGATCGCCCCGAACGGCCGTATCAGGATGGTTTCCTGGGATACGATGCCGTCGCCGGTCTTGAAGAGGAAGAACTGTTTAACCGATTCGGTGACCGCCGCCTTCACATGCATCACGGGATAGCGCATCAGGCTGTCGCCGACGATGCGGCCATATTCGCCGTCGCTGCGCTCAAAGCCGCCCATCACCCGGAAGGAACTGTGCTCGCCCCACAGCCAGGCATTGGCGTTCAGCGGCAACCGTGCGCGATAGCGGCAAAGCGAATAGGGCTGCGGCTGGCCTGGCGGCGCGCAGACATCCGCCAGCAGCCGCTGCACGATGCCGTCCTGCATCAGACGCGCCAGCACAAACACATGCCCGGCGCGCGAAACGAAGACCTCGTGCGTCCAGGCATAGTTCGCCGTCACCAGCATCGCCAGCGACAGCAGCAGCGCTCCCAGGCAAGGCAACAGCGACAGCGGGGGCAGCCACGGCAAGCGCCGGTGCAGCGCCCAGGCGAACACGGCGCAGATCAGCAAGCCGCCGATCAGGCCGATATGCGAAGGATGGCTGGCCACCGCCAGCCCCGTGACTAGGATCACGGCGATGCACCGCCCGCGCGACAAGGTGCGGGCATGCAGCAGAAGCAGATAACCGCCCAACACCACCAGCGGCGTGAAACAGTCCGGCTCGATCTGCCCGACATACCAGCCCATGCCCGTGAGCAGCATCAGCGCCACGCCGATCGCCAGCAGGCCCCTCAGAGTCAGTCGCGGTGCTTCGGCGCGCGCCAGCTCTGCGATGAGATAGGCCGTCATCAACGCCTGTGCCGCCGCGGTGAACCAGAGCGAGATAAAAGCGCCGGTGGCGGGCAGCAGCAGGGAATAGATCGGCGAGCGTTCGACGAAGAAGGCCCCGCCCAGGCCCTGCGCCACATAGGCGCCGGTGTCGTAGAACACGAGCGGGAACCCGTTCCACAGCGCCACGCCCAAGAGCAAAGGTGTCAGCAAGGCGACAGCCGGGGCGAGCGCAAACGCCGTCCCGGTCGTGCGTGCGCCCTTTTTTGGCGTCATTGATTCGGCAGGCTTCCCCACGGCGCGCAGACTGCCCCAAGCCGTGCGGCAAAGCGATACCGGGTCCTTGCGGGACAGCGGTTGACCGGGGGGGGGGCCCCCCTATACTCCGGGCAGCGATTTCCCCAGTTTTGGAAGGCTTTTATGGCGGACAACCCGCAACAGCAGGGCCAACCTGCCCGGCCGCTCTCCCCTCACCTCACCATTTATCACTGGGCGCCGACGATGCTGGTGTCGATCACCCATCGCGTCACCGGCGTTGGCTTGTCGCTGGGCATGATGGTGCTGGCCTGGTGGCTGGTGGCGCTGTCCAACGGGCCCGACGGCTATCAGGGCTTCTACGACATGATCGGCAGCCCGCTGGGCCTGCTCATCCTGTTCGGCTTCGCCTGGGCTCTGGCCTTCCACATGCTCAATGGCATCCGGCACCTGGCGTTCGATCTGGGCTATGGCTTCAAGCCGGCGACGGCGCGGATGTCGGCGCTGCTGGTGATCGGCCTGTCGCTGCTGATGACGGCGGCGATCTTCGCGCTGATCTGGACCGGCCATTCGGGATATCTGTCGCCATGAAAAACATGCAGACGCCGCTTCACAAGGTGAAGGGGCTGGGCTCCAGCCACAGCGGCACCGGCCATTTCTGGCATGAGCGCGTTTCCGCGGCGGCGCTGATCCCGCTGACGCTGTGGTTCGGCTATGCCGTGCTGGGCCTGGTCAATGCCAGCCAGATCGCCGCCATCAGTTTCCTGGCGCATCCGATCAACGCCATCCTGCTGGCCGCCTTCGTCATCATCACGCTCTATCACATCAAGCTGGGGCTGCAGGTGATCATCGACGATTACGTTCATAGCGCGGGCACCAAGATCGCTCTGCTGCTGCTGGTGCGCTTCATCGTCATCGCCACCGGCGCGGCCTGCCTCTTCGCCCTTCTCCGCATCGCCAGTCTGTAAGAGATCCTCATGTCCGGCTATCAGATCGTCGATCACACTTTCGATGTCGTCGTCGTCGGCGCGGGCGGCGCTGGCCTTCGCGCCACGCTGGAATGCGCTGCGCGCGGCCTCAAGACCGCCTGCATCACCAAGGTCTTCCCCACCCGCAGCCACACCGTGGCCGCCCAGGGCGGCGTCGCCGCTTCACTGGGCAACATGGGCGAGGATAATTGGCGCTGGCACATGTACGACACCGTCAAGGGTTCGGACTGGCTGGGCGACCAGGACTCCATCGAATATCTCTGCCGCCACGCGCCCGAGGCCGTGTACGAGCTGGAGCATTTCGGTATGCCCTTCAGCCGCACGCCCGAAGGCAAGATCTACCAGCGTGCTTTTGGCGGCATGACCAGCAATTACGGCGAAGGCATCGTGCAGCGCACCTGCGCCGCCGCCGACCGCACCGGCCACGCCATGCTGCACACGCTGTACGGCCAATGCGTGAAGCATGAAGTGAATTTCTTCATCGAGTATTTCGCGCTCGATCTGATCATGGATGGCGGCGAGTGCCGTGGCGTGATGGCCTGGTGCCTGGATGACGGCACCATTCACCGCTTCCGCGCCCACAAGGTGATTTTGGCGACGGGCGGCTATGGCCGCGCCTATGCCAGTTGCACCGGCGCCCACACACAGACCGGCGACGGCAACGCCATGGTGCTGCGCGCCGGGCTGCCGCTGCAGGACATGGAGTTCGTCCAGTTCCACCCCACCGGCATTTTCGGCGCGGGCGTGCTGATCACCGAAGGTGTGCGCGGCGAAGGCGGCTATCTCACCAACTCCGAAGGCGAGCGCTTCATGGAGCGCTATGCCCCCAGCGCCAAGGATCTCGCCTCGCGCGACGTCGTTTCGCGCGCCATGACCATCGAGATCCGCGAAGGCCGTGGCGTCGGTCCAGGCAAGGACCATATTCACCTGCACCTATCGCATCTCGATCCCAACATCATTGCCGAGCGCCTGCCCGGCATCACCGAGAATGCGCACATCTTCGCGGGCGTCGATGTGACCAAGGAACCGATCCCGGTGCTGCCGACGGTGCACTACAATATGGGCGGCATTCCCTGCGCCTATACCGGCGACGCCCTGACATTGACCGGCGGCAATCCCGACACGGTGGTGCCGGGCCTGATGGCCGTGGGCGAAGCGGCCTGCGTCTCGGTGCATGGCGCCAACCGTCTCGGCTCCAATTCGCTGATCGACCTGGTGGTGTTCGGCAAGGCCGCCGGCATCCAGGCCGCCAAGGAACTGGAAGGCCGCGACAGCCATCACGAACTGAAGAAGGGCGCGGGCGATGACGCCTTGGCGCGCCTCGACCGCTTCCGCAACGCCAAGGGCGGCACACCCACCGCGGTGCTGCGCGCTTCGATGCAGAAGGCGATGCAGGAAGACGCGGCCGTGTTCCGCACCGGCGACAGCCTCAAGGCGGGCGAGAAGCGCATCGCCGACATCTATGCCCAGCGTGGCAGCATCGACCTCAAGGATCGCTCGATGATCTGGAACACCGATCTGGTGGAAGCGCTGGAGTTCGACAATCTGTTGCAGCAGGCGGTGGTGACGGTGGCGGGCGCGGTCAACCGGCTGGAAAGCCGCGGCGCCCATGCCCGCGAGGATTATCCCGAGCGCAACGACGACACCTGGATGAAGCACACGCTGGCATGGCTGAATCCGGAGACCGGCGAGACCAAGATCGATTATCGCCCGGTGCACACCTACACGCTCACCGACGAAGTCGAGTACATCAAGCCCAAGGCGCGGACATATTAAGCCGCTGAACATTTCGGCCTCTTGCGCGTTATCGGGGTTATAGCGACTTCCGATTTCCAAGAGGCCAACATGACCCGCCTGTTCGCCGCGCTTTTTGCGCTCTGCCTTGCCCTGCCCGTCACCACATCGATGGTTTGGGCGCAGACTACGCCCAACGCCGCCCAGCCCACCCCGGATGACCGCGCCCGGCAATAGCTCACGCTGATTGACGATTCCAATTACACGGCGGGCATCGCGCAGATGGGCCCGGCGACGCGCAAGGATGACATTGCGAGCCTATCGCGTCTGCGCGAGCCGATGGGCGCGATGGCCAATCGCAACCTCAAGGACATCAAGCTGGAGAAGACCCAGCCCAGCCTGCCTGCTGGCCAGTATGCGGTGGTGCGCTACGAATCAACCTTCGCCAATCGCGCCAGCGCCATTGAAACCGTGACTCTCGCGATGGTGAAGGCGGGCGCCTGGGCGGTGGTGGCTTATCGCGTCGAATGACGGGAACTTTTTTCGAGCAACGAAGTTTCCACTAACTGCGACAGCCTCGGTATCGCCCCATTTCGTTCAGACGGGGTTCAGGCGCTGAACGCACAACAATGATTATATCGCGTATAGTCGCGTGCAAGGGAGACCAGTATGAAATTGACTCATGTACTGCTGGGCGCTGCTGCACTCATGTCCGCCACCGTCGCCATGGCACAGGCGCAGCCCAACTGGGTACCCCCGGGCAATGACGGCCGTGGCTACTACAGCGAATTCGATCGCAACGGTTACTATGACCGCGATGGCCGCTATCAGCGCATTCAGGGCGCTCGCGGTGGCCGTGGCTTTGGTCGCGGCAATGACCGCTTCGACCCGCAGCCGCCGCCGGGCCATTCCTACTATCAGCAGGGCCGCTATGAAGAGAATTGCCGTCGTAGCGGCGGCGGCAACGCTGCTGCCGGTACCATCTTCGGCGCCATCGCTGGCGGTCTGATCGGCGGCGCGGCGTCCAACGGCAATGGCGGCGCCGTCGCCGGTGGCGCCATCCTGGGTGGTCTGCTGGGCAATACCATCGCCCGAAACAACATCGATTGCGAAGACCAGCCCGTGGCCTTCAATGTCTATGCCCAGGGCCTGAACGGCGATCTCAATCGCCGCTACGACTGGCGCGGCCGCCAGGGGTATGGCTACTTCACTCCGGTGCGGGATTTCCGCCGTGGCAATGTGCAGTGCCGCGAATTCAACGAGGTCGTTTTCCGCAACGGCCGTGAAGAGCGCCGCACCGGCACTGCCTGCCGCGAAACGTCGGGCAACTGGCGCTTTGACTGATAGCATCGCCTGAAAAACGTCCATGAGGGCCCCGGTGCTAAAACGCGCCGGGGCCCTCATCTTATTCCGCGCGGAACTTTCTCCCCTTCAGATGGTTACTAGGTGGAGCGCGAGTTTTCCGCGCCGCATTTTTGAACATTAGGAGATTTTCATGTTGAGCAAGACCACGCTTGCCGCCGCTCTGCTCACGCTCAGTTTTGGCTCCACCGCCGCGTTCGCCGATGAATGCAGCGGCCGCGAGCACACGACCGGGTCCGTTCTGGGTGCGATCGCGGGTGGCGTTCTGGGCGGCGCGGCCTCCAACGGCAACGCCGGTGGCGTCATCGGCGGTGCCCTGCTGGGTGGCTTGGCCGGTAACGCAATATCCCGTGACATGGATTGCAATGATCGTCCCTATGCCGCGCGCACCTATCAGCAAAGCTTCAGCGGCCCGGTCGGTCGCCGCTACGCCTGGAACAACGGCCCCAATCGCGGCTATGTCACCAACACCCGCGAATACCGGGTGCGCGGCGAAATTTGCCGCGACTTTACCCAGGTGACCTACCGCCGTGGCCGCGAGTTCACGCAGCAGGGTACGGCCTGTCGCCCCATGCAGCGGGCCGACTGGCGTTTCCGTTAAGACATTACGTCCACGCAGGCAGCAATGGCGGTCCGGCAAGGGGCCGCCATTGCCGTTTTGTTAAGCATTTATACCGCGGCCAAACAGTGTTTTCAGGGCTGCGGGGCAAGGAATGTGTAACCTTTCGGCCCGTAAACTCAGCCCGCAGCGAGTATTGGGCCTTTCATGTCTTCTGAGTCCTGGACCATCAGTGTCGGCGGCCGCGTTTATGGCCCCTACAGCCTCGAGAAAATGCACGGCTTCCATACCGAAGGCCGTCTGGCCGACCATTCTCTGGTCGCGCGCGCGGGCGAAGACCAGTTCCATTCCGCCATCGAAGACGCCGCTCTGGCCCTGTTCTTCCAGCCGCAGCAGCAGGCTGCTCCGGCGCAGCACGAAACACCTGCGCCCGCCGCCCCGCACAAGTTCGGCGCCGACGCCGAGAGCACGGGCGAGCGCACGCATTACGTCATCATCGCCGACATGAAGTCGCGCTCCATCACCGGCCTCGAAGAGGAAATCTTCAATCTGGGACCGGCGCACCGCTTCATGCCGCAGGCCTGGGTGCTGTCGAGCGAAGTCGGCATCAACACCATCCGCCATGCGCTGGTACAGAAGCTGGGCAAGATCGACACGCTGTTCATCGTCGATGCCGTCCATGACAAGGCCGCCTGGTTCAATTTCGGGCCCGAGAACGATGCCCGCGTGCGCCGGATGTGGTCGCGCGAACCCGGCGCCGCCCGCAAGACGGCCTAGAGCTTCAAGCTCTCTCTGTAACGCCGCGCATTCTCAACATAGGTCTCGGCTGACTGCCGCAGACCCGCGACCTGCTCATCCGTCAGCGGCTTGATGGCCTTGGCGGGCGATCCCAGGATCATCTGCCCATCCTCGAACTGCTTGCCTTCCGTCACCAGCGCGCCCGCGCCCACCAGAGAGTTGGCGCCGATACGCGCGCGGTTAAGCAGGATCGCGCCCATGCCGATCAACGCATTGTCGCCCACCAGCGCGGAATGAATGATGACGCGGTGGCCCACCGTGACGCCGCGGCCAATCTCCACCGGCTGGCCCGGATCGGCATGGATCAGCGACAGATCCTGAATGTTGGAATTCTCGCCGACCGTGATCCAATCATTGTCGCCGCGCAGCACGGCGCCGAACCAGATGCTGGCGCCCTTTTTGATCCGCACACGGCCGATCAGCACGGCGTCGGGCGCGACATAGCAATCCGGATCGAGTTCGGGCGTGAACCCATCCAAGGCGTAGAGCGGCATGCGGAACTTCCTGCGTCATTGTGTATTCACACACTTAGACCAAATCTTGGTTACGCTCAAAACAGACGATGCGATTCGTCTATTGAGGGGTGCGTTATCTCGGTGCTTTTCTTAGAGAGATGGCATTAGGAATGGGGAAAAGCTGGGCGCTTTTCTTACCTACGCAGGGCCGGTCCGCCGGACCCCACTCACGCGCACCTCTCCCTTCCTGCGTTCCTCACCTTCACACACCCATCGGGAGTATCCATGGCCAAACGCCCCATGCGTTCGAAGTCGCGCGAGTCCTATTCCCAGCCCCAGAACGTGCATCCGCTGTTTCCGTCACGCGGTGGCGCCTGGTCGCCGCATAACCCGGACACCGAGTTTCGAGACCGAAAATATGTGAAGAATGTGCGCGCCATGAGCGAGGCGCAGCAGCAATTCATGGACGCCGTGGATACCAAGAGCGTGGTGTTGGCGCTGGGTCCGGCCGGCACCGGCAAGACCTATCTCGCCATTGCCAAGGCGGTCGAGGCGCTGGAAGCGGGCAAGGTCAGCCGCATCGTGCTGTCGCGCCCGGCGGTAGAAGCGGGCGAAAGCCTGGGCTTCCTGCCCGGCGATCTCAACGAGAAGCTCGCGCCCTACTTGAGGCCGCTCTATGACGCCCTCACCGAACGGCTGGGGACCAAGCGGCTGAAAGCCTATATCGCCGACGGCATCATCGAGATCGCGCCGGTGGCCTATATGCGTGGCCGCACCCTCAGCGAATGTTTCGTGGTGATCGATGAAGCGCAGAACTGCACCTATGGCCAGCTCAAGATGCTGCTGACCAGGCTGGGCTGGCAATCGACCATGGTGCTGACCGGCGATCCCGACCAGACCGACCTGCTGCCCGGCATTTCGGGCCTGGGCAACATCGCCGATCGTCTCGAAAGGGTGCCGGAGATCCCTGTCGTGCGGCTGGGCGAAGGCGACATCGTGCGCCATCCCCTCGTCGCGTCGATGCTGGGCGTTCTCTAAGGTCTAAACGCTCTCGGCCAGCGTGATGAGAACCTGGCCGAGAGCGAACGACCAATATGTGGTCAGCGCCATGGCGAAGCCATAGGCCGCTTTCGAGCAATCCTTCTTGCGGAAGGATCGCGTCGCGTTGTCGATCAGCACGCTGGGTCCGGCGAACACCATCACGCCCAGATAGAAGACCCGTTCCGGCGTGCCCTGGGGCTTGCGCGCCAGCAGGCGATAGAGATTGGCCACGATCCCGGACAGCGCCAGGCCGCCTGCGGTGGCGAACAGCAACATCATCAAATAAGTCATGCCCCGGTCTTTGCTCCTAACGTACAGTTTCGTCCGCGGCCAGGAGGGGCATCCCGGCTTGGAACAGGGTTTCTGCCTGAGCAGCCAGGCGCGCTTTGGGCTGGGCAGCCGCGATTTCGGCCCTGACCGCGTCCCAGCGTGGCGCCGGAGGCCCGGAAAACGGGCCGTATCCCAGCAGCCAGGCGGCAGCGGCGAAGGCGATGCCGGCTTTGAACAGAAGTCCCATGTTTCGTTTTGGCGCGGTTTTGGTGTTTCCAGGTCACGCCTCGCAAGAATTGGGCTGACCCGCTCCTGCAACCCCAACGGGACTGTTAAGCTCTGCCCATAACAACAGGGCGGGACATGACTGGGGCCGACGAACGCCCGGACGAGATTCACCAGCATTCCGGCTGGCTGATCCCGCTGGGATTCCTGGCCGTCATCATGGTCCTGTCGGGGCTGTTCCTGCTGTACGACCTGCGGCCGGGCCCGGGCCCGCGCGGCGGCCGAACCGCCGATGATGCGCCGGTGCAACTGACGGTGCGCGGCCTCAAGCTGACGGTGCCCGCCAACTATATCGACAGCAGCGAAGCGCGGGGGGAGGGGGGGCGACGAGCGTGACGTCCTTACGCTATCGGCCTTGCTGCCGGATCTGCGGGGTTATTCGCCTGAAGAGGCGCGCCTGTTTTCCGGCAATGCGCCAGATTCGCCGGTCGTCCGGCTGTTGTTCAAAGGCGACGAAAACGACCTGGACGCTGCGGCGCGGCTGGACCGCATCTACCGTCCCTACATCCAGTCGCCGTCCGGCGCGCCCGGTCCGTTCGGCCTGACTCAGTACGCCTTCCGTGCCGATTCCGGCTATGCCCGCCAGGACCTGTTCGCGGGATCGCAAGACGGGCGGCTGGTGATGTTCCTGTGCGCGAGCACGAGTCCCGACCTGCCCAGCCCCAATTGCCTGATGACGGGACGGCCGGTGGCGCGCAACCTGAGCTTTTCCTACCGCTTCAAGCGCGCCTATCTTGGGCGCTGGCACGAGATCGCGGGCGGCATGGACGGATTGCTGGCGCGGATGCTGGCGCGATAAGCGGGATCAGCGCGCGGCGGGCGGCTCCGGCAGATCCATTTCCAGGATCGCCATGTTGAAGGCATAGGACACTTCGCCGTCCTCTTCGTCCTTGAACAGCACACCGATGAAATCGCCGTTGATGAGCACCTCGACGGAATCCTGCTGCTTGGGACGCTCGACAATGGTGATGGTGTCGAGACGGAACAGGTTGCGGAGATACTTTTCCAGACGCCAGATTTCGCTGCGGGTCACGGCCATATCCTTCAGGGAGACGGGCTTCACTCGCATGGGACGCGCGAGTGGTCAACGGCTCTTTTGTTGGCCGCTCCGGATGTCGCCGATGCTCCTAGATTTTGTTGTCCTGCTCGTCGATGATCTGGTTCATTTCCTGCGATGGGCGCTCGCTGCCGGCGCAGTTGACCAGCTTGGCGGGCACGCCCACGGCCGTGCATCCGGCGGGGATGGATTTCAACACCACCGAACCGGCGCCGACGCGGCTATATTCGCCGATCTCGATATTGCCCAGAATTTTCGCGCCCAGCGACAGCAGCACACCGCGCCGGATCTTGGGATGGCGGTCGCCCGCTTCCTTGCCGGTGCCGCCCAGCGTCACGTCCTGCATGATGGAGACATCGTCTTCCACAACCGCCGTTTCGCCGATGACGATGCCGGTGCCGTGATCGAGCATGATGCCGCGCCCCAGCCGCGCCGCCGGATGGATGTCGACACTGAAGAGCTGCGAGACGCGGCTCTGGAAGAACAGCGCCATCCATTTGCGGTCCTGGTGCCAGAGCCAGTGCGCGATGCGGAACGCTTCCAGCGCCTGGAATCCCTTGTAGTAGAGAAAAGCCTCCAGATAGGAGTGGCAGGCCGGGTCGCGCTCGAACACCGCCGAAAGATCGGCGCGCATCGCCGCCCCGATGGACGCATCGCTCGCCAGCGCCTCTTCGAAGGTTTCGCGGGTCAGCAGCGGGGAGACATCGTCATTCCCCAGCTTCTTGGCGAGGTGGAAGCACAGCGCATCCTCCAGCCGGGAATGCTGCAGGACCGAGGCATGGATGAATCCCGCCAGCGCGGGTTCCGCTTCTGTCATGCCTTCGGCCTCGGAACGCATGGCGTTCCAGACCGGGTCGCAGGAGGCAATTTTCTCGCGGGGATTGGCCATGGCGTGTCCTTTGGGATGGCGCTTTTATCACAAATGGCTATAGAATTTCAAAATCACAGGGGGTTCCTAGTTTGCCGCAGTTCCTGACCCGTCTGGCGCTCATCCTGGCGGTAAGCATTCTGGCCGCCGCCCCCGGCATGGCCCAGGAACAGCCGGAACGTCTGGACATGTCAGGGATGTGGACCGTCACCATTCTCCAGGCATTTCCCCTGCATGTCTTTTCCTGGACCGTCGCGGCTGACGGCACCTATCAGGAGAGCGGGCGCAACGCCTTCAACGCCCAGCGCACCCAGGTTTCCGGCCGCTGGTCGCTGCAGGGTGTGCATGTGGTGATGACCCAGAACAATGAAGGCTTCGTCTTCGACGGCACGCTGTCGGGCGGCTGCTTTATCGGGCGGCTGTTTCAGGACGGCAAAAACATCTCCTCCTTCACCGCCCGCAAGCGCGGCAGCAATGTCCGCTTCTGCGACGGCGATTCGGTGATTTAGAGAACACCGCCATGTCCAAAGAAATTTTCAACCATCCGGCCCCGGATGCGATCGACCTTCTGCTCACCCGCCGCTCCGGCTCCGCCAAAGCTATGGGTAAGCCCGGCCCGGACAAGACTCAGCTGGCGCAGATTCTGAAGGCCGGGGCGCGAGCGCCGGACCATGGCAAGCTCTTCCCCTGGCGCTTCATCATCTTCGAAGGCGATGGCCGGGAACGCGCGGGCGACATCATCGCCGCGGCAGCAAAGGCCGACGGCGAACGCGACAAACAGGTGGAGGAAGAGCGCGCCCGCTTCCTGCGCGCGCCGGTGGTGATCGGCGTGATCTCATCGGCCCGCGAACAGCACAAGATTTCCGTCTGGGAACAGGAATTGTCGGCGGGCGCGGTCTGCCAGAACATCCTGGTGGCCGCCACCGCGTTGGGCTTTGCCGGGAACTGGCTGACCGAATGGTACGCCTATCATCCGGCGGTGCGCGACGGACTGGGCCTGAAATCCGGCGAGCGCGTCGCGGGCTTCATCTATCTCGGCACGGCGAAGGACCCGCTGGAAGAGCGGCCCCGGCCGGAGATGGGTAAAATCGTTTCCCGGTTCTAAGGGATCCCCAGCAGCTTGTGCGTCTGCAGGCTGAGCCGCCATTGCGGATTGGCGCGGCAATAGGTGATGGCAGCCTGCGTATTCGCAGACTGTTCGGCGCTGTCCATCGGTTGCAGGAAAAAGTGGCGAAAGTCCTGCCCGGCATAGCGCGCCGGATCGCCATTCGCCTGCGGATAGACCAGCTTCAGCTCATCGCCCTGCTGCAGCACCTGTTCGGCATCGGCCTTGGGGCTGACACAGATCCAGTCGATCCCCGGCGGCGGCATGAGCGTGCCATTGGTCTCAATGGCGATTTCAAAGCCTGCATCGTGCAGCGCCGCCACAAGCGCTTCGTCCACCTGCAACAGCGGCTCGCCGCCGGTGCAGACAACGTAGGGCTTACCGCCAGCTTTGCTTTGGGCGCTGTCGCGCCGGGGCCACTCCCTCGCGACGGCCTGCGCCAGCGCGGCAGCGTCCGCGAACTTGCCGCCGCCCTGCCCGTCAGTGCCGATGAAATCGGTATCGCAGAACTGACAGGTGGCATGGGCACGATCCTTTTCGACCCCATTCCACAGATTACAGCCGGCAAAGCGCAGAAAGACGGAGGCCCGGCCCGCCTGCGCGCCCTCACCTTGCAGCGTGTAGAAGATTTCCTTCACCGCGTACGTCATCGGGCGCGATACTTCGCGTAACCGGCGGCGCGCAGTTCACAGGCCGGACAGACGCCGCAACCAAAGCCCCAGTCATGGGCGTGCGTGCGGTCGCCTTCATAGCAAGTGACAGTATCGGCCACGATCAGCTTGACCAGCGCGGCACCGCCCAGTTCTTCCGCCAGCGCCCAGGTCGCAGCCTTGTCCAGCCACATCAGCGGTGTATGGATGCGGATGTCGCGCGCCAAACCTCGCGAGAGTGCGCTGACCATCGCCTGCATCGTATCGGCGCGGCAGTCGGGATAGCCGGAATAATCGGTCTCGCACATACCGCCGACCAGATCGGCGATGCCACGGCGATAGCCCAGCGCGGCCGCGGCGGTGAGGAACATCAAATTGCGTCCCGGCACGAAGCTGGTCGGCAAACCGTCCGCACCCATCTTGATCGCCATGTCGTCTGTGAGCGCGCTGCCGCCGATCGCCTTCAACGTATCCAGTGGCAGAAGATGATCGTCGCCAAGCCTCTCACCATGAGTCAGCGTGCGCAGCGCGGCAAGAATCCCGGGCCGCGCGTCCAGTTCGACGCGGTGGCGCTGGCCATAGTCGAAACCAACCGTCTCGACGCGATCAAACCGCGCCAGCGCCCAGGCCAGGCAGGTGGTGGAATCCTGGCCGCCGGAGAACAGGACAAGAGTAGAACTGGTCATGGGGCGTGTTTAGCGCCTGACGCCTCAGGCGGAAAGCGCCCTGGCGGGATAATGCGCCACACGGCTTGCCGGCAGCGACAGGGTGACGATGGTGCCCGAGCCCACTTCGCTGGCGATGCCCAGCCGCCCGCCATGCAGTTCTGTGAGCGCCTTGGCGATGGACAGGCCAAGGCCCGCGCCTTCGAACTTGCGCGACAGGCTGCCATCCAGCTGGCGGAACGGCTCCAGCGCCGCGGCGATGGTTTCCTGGGCCATGCCGATACCGGTGTCTTCCACCGCCAGGATCACGCCGCCATCCTGCTGCGGGGCAAGACGCAGGCGCACATCGCCGCCGACAGGGGTGAATTTCAACGCATTGGCCAGCAGATTGCCAACCGCCTGGGCCAGGCGGCGCGGATCGACGGTCAGCGTCGGCAGTATCTCCGGCAGGATGCAGGCAACGGCGCGCTCGTCGCCTGTCGCGTTACGCGCCATCTTGATCGCCTGCTCCATGATGTCGTGCGGGTTCTCGGGACGATCTTCCAGAACCACCGAACCGGATGCCAGCTTGGTGACGTCCAGCACGTCATTGATGACCGCCAGCAGGCGCGCGCCGGATTTGTGGATGTCGTTGGCATAATCGCGATAGGCGTCATTGCCTACCGGGCCAAGCATCTCGTCGCGGATGATCTCGGAAAAAACCAGCACCGCGTTGAGCGGCGTCTTCAGTTCATGGCTCATCGCCGCCAGGAAAGCCGCCTTGACCTTGTTGGCGGTCTCGGCCTGGCGCAGCGCCGCGCGCAGGGCGCGTTCGGCCTCGAACTTCTCGGTGACGTCCTCGACCGTGCCTTCGTAGCATAGCAGCGCGCCCGACCAGTCGCGCACGGCGCGCGCATTTTCGGAAATCCAGATGCGTCGTCCGCTGGAATGATAAATTTCCGAAACGAAGTTGGTCACCACGTCATGCGCCTGCATCTGGACGCGAAAATCCTCGCGGCGGCTGGAATCGGCATATAGCTGGGCGCTGATGTCGGTCAGGCCGCTGATCAGCGCCGACGGGCTGGCATAGCCGTAAATATCGGCCAGCGCCTAGTTCACCGCCAGATAGGCGCCATCGGGCGTGGTGCGGAAAATGCCTTCCACCGCGTGATCGAAGAAGGCGCGATAACTGGCTTCACCGGCCGTGACGCGCATGCGCGTGTTGCGGGCGGTGCGCGCCAGCAACGCCACCATGCCGCCCAGCACCGCGATCAGCGCCAGTCCGACAATGAAGATGGCGCCGAGACCAGCCGCCAGCCCAAGCCCGAGCCCGAGCAACAGGCCGCCGACAAAAACGAGCGGACCGATGGCCCGCATCGTCCGGTCCGCGGCGCGGGTCGGTTCGAGCGCAGGATGCAGGTCATAGTCAGACATAGCGAACGCGGCTGTGCATCCGATACGATCTAACGGAAATTCCTGAACACAGCGTTGAGGTTACTGCTGATTTTCAGCGCCCGCGAAAGCGCGCCGGAAAGCTCTTGTTAAGCGGAATGGAGAAGCGGTTAAAATTCCAGGATCGTCGCGGGATTTCTGCCTTTTTCGCAGGCAAATTGCGCGCGCATTGTCCGCAATCGGACTTTGTGTGAAGTTGCGCGCCCTTCGCGGCGCACATGGCCGCATCCCGTTTTTTGCTGCTGATCCATCCGATGCCCGACCGCCGTTCCAAACCGCCCCGCGCCTGGCAGCGCATGTTGAGCGGACGGCGGCTCGATCTGCTGGAGCCCAGCCCGCTCGACATCGAAATCGCCGACATCGCGCACGGCCTGGCGCGCGTGGCGCGCTGGAACGGTCAGACCAAGGGCCTGCATGCCTTCTCGGTGGCGCAGCATTCGGTGCTGGTGGAACGGCTGGTCGGCGACATCAATCCGCGCCTGGCGCGCGAAGCCAAATTGATGGCGCTGCTCCATGACGCGCCGGAATATGTCATCGGCGACCTCATCAGTCCGTTCAAGGCCGCGGTCGGGCTTGACTACAAGGTGATGGAGAACAAGCTCCAGGCCGCCATCCATATGCGCTTCGGGCTTTCGGCCATCGTGCCCGCCGCCCTGAAAACCCTGTTCAAGAAAGCCGACCATCTCTCGGCCTTTTACGAGGCGACGCAGCTGGCGGGTTTCGAGGAAAAGGAAGCCCGCCGCCTGTTCGGTGCGCCCCCGCCCGCCCTGACCACGCCGCGCCTGGCGCCCCTGTCCACGGCGGAGGCGGAAAAACTCTTCCTCGACCGCTTCCGCAAACTGTCTATCTGACGCCATCCGGGCTAAAAGGCGCTCATGCCCCGTATCCTGGTCTCGCCGCTCTCCGCCGTGGACGCCGCCATCGCCGCGCACCGGCCGTCGCACATGGTCACGCTGTTGTCGCCCGAACACATGATCGAGACGCCCGGTGGCTTTCCCATGGCGCGTCACTTGCGGCTGGGCGTCAACGACGTCGCCGATCCCGCCGCCGGCACCCATCCACCGGGCCGCGAACATATCGACGCACTGCTGAAATTTTCGCGCGACTGGGACGGCAGCGCGCCTTTCCTGATTCATTGCTGGGCGGGTGTCAGCCGTTCCATGGCGTCGGCCTATACCCTGCTCTGCGACCGGCTGGGTCCGGGTCGCGAAATCGAGATCGCCCGCGCGATTCGCCGCCGCGCGCCGCATGCCGCGCCCAACCGGCTGCTGGTGGCGCATGCGGATTCAATCCTGGGGCGGGACGGCCGCATGATCGCGGCGCTGAACACCATGGGGCCTGCCCGCATGGTGGAGGAAGGCGTCACCACCGAGCTTCCGCTGACGGATCTGTGAGCGTGAAAGACGCCATCGCCATCGGCCTGTCGGCCGCCATCGTCTCGGCCGAACGCGAGCAGCCTTCGGTGCTGGTGATCGCGCGCGCGGATGAAGCGGACGCCCTGCCATTCGGCCCTTTCGATCCGGCGCATCACCGCACGCTGGAATCCGGCCTGCACGAATGGGTGGGCGAACAGACCCGTTTCGAACTGGGCTATACCGAGCAGCTTTACACGTTTGGCGATAAAGGCCGGCACACGCCGGCGGGCGGCGACAAGGGCCAGGCCAAAAATGCGCCGCGCATCGTCTCGGTCGGCTATCTGGCGCTGACGCGGCAGACCGACGCCATCGCGCCCAGTGGCGAATGGCGTGGCTGGTACCGCTATTTCCCCTGGGAAGACTGGCGCGGCGGCAAGCCCGCGCTGATCGACAGCGCCATCCTGCCGGCGCTGCGAAAGTTCGTGAAAGACGCGCCCAATGCGCCGTCCGCCGACACACGGCGCGAGCGCGTCCGTCTGGCGTTTGGCGACGGCCTGCCCTGGGACGAGGAAAAGGTGCTGGAGCGCTATGAGCTGCTCTACGAGGCGGGCCTGGTCGAGGAGTATTTCCGTGACAGCGGTTCAGGCGTGAAGACCTCGCCGGTTTCGCCGCTGGGCACCGCGATGCTGTACGACCATCGCCGCATCCTGGCCACCGCCATCGCGCGGCTGCGCGGCAAGCTGAAATACCGCCCAGTGGTGTTCGAACTGATGGCGCCGTCCTTCACCCTGCTGGAGCTGCAGCGCACGGTGGAAGCCCTGGCCGGGCTGAAGCTGCACAAGCAGAACTTCCGCCGCCTGGTCTCGGAACAGGGACTGGTGGAAGGCACTGGCAAGGTCTCTGCGCCCGCCCGTGGGCGGCCAGCCGAACTGTTCCGCTTCCGCCGCGAAGTGCTGCGTGAGCGCCCAGCGCCGGGGCTGCGGCTGGGCGGGCGGCGCTAGCCCAAGCCTGCCTGTTTGGCGGACGGTGCGGCTGTAATGTGACAGCCAACCCCTTGACGGAATAATGCTCAAGGGAGTCATATTCCCCTGCACCGGCTCTTGAAGGCCGGGTTTTTTGCCCCATATTTATGCTCGAAGTGAGCATAAATTAACGGTAGGAATCGTCACGGCACTCAGGAGCGTGCAGATGGGCGTTGAGTTGGCTTACACGGACGCTGTGGCGCGGGCCACGGACGCGCTTTACGCTAAGGTTTCGGGTGTCATCCCGGCTGCCGAATGGCCCGTGCACGCCCCCCTGATCGCAGCGATCAACCGGCTGAAGCGGGAAAAGAACGCCGTCATCCTGGCCCACAACTACATGACGCCGGAAATCTTCCATTGCGTGGGCGACTTCGTGGGCGACAGCCTGGCGCTGGCCCGCGAGGCCGCCCGGACCGACGCCAAGGTGATCGTGCAGGCCGGTGTGCACTTCATGGCCGAGACCTCGAAGATCCTCTCGCCGGACAAGACCGTTCTGATCCCAGACATGCGCGCGGGCTGTTCGCTGGCCGCATCCATCACCGGCGCAGATGTCCGCCTGCTGAAGCAGAAATATCCCGGCCTGCCGGTTGTCACCTATGTGAACACCTCCGCCGATGTGAAGGCGGAAAGCGACATCTGCTGCACCAGCGGCAACGCCGTGAAGGTGGTGGAAGAGATCGCGCGCCAGTTCGGCACCGACACCGTCATCATGATCCCGGACAAATACCTGGCCCGCAACGTGGCGAACCAGGCCGGCGTGAAGGTCATCACCTGGGAAGGCGCCTGCGAGGTGCATGAGCGCTTCACGGCGCAGGAAATCCGCGACTATCGCACCGCCCATCCCGGCATCGTCGTGCTGGCGCATCCCGAATGCCCGCCGGAAGTGGTGGCGGAAGCAGACTTCGCCGGTTCCACCGCCGCGATGATCGGCTATGTCGGCAGCCACAAGCCGCAGCGCGTGGTGATGATCACCGAATGCTCGATGAGCGACAATGTCGCCGCCGACAATCCCGGCACCGAATTCATCCGCCCGTGCAATCTCTGCCCGCACATGAAGCGCATCACGCTGGAAGGCATCCTGCATTCGCTGGAAACGATGACGCATGAGGTGGTGATCGACCCGCTTATGGCCGCCCGCGCCAAGGCCCCGATCGACCGCATGCTGGCGGTGAAGCTGTAAGACCATGACCACCCGCATCGACAATGTCGTGGAATGCGATGGCGCCCTGATCCTGGGCGGCGGCATTGCCGGCCTGTTCACGGCCCTGAAGCTGGCGCCCATGCCCGTCACGGTGCTGACAGGCGTGCGCGCGGGCGTCTCTGGCTCCTCGGCCTGGGCGCAGGGCGGCATCGCCGCCGCGATGGGGCCTGATGACGATTGGAAGGCCCATGCCGCCGACACGATGGCGGCGGGCGCGGGTCTGTGCGATCCCGCCATTGTCGATCTTGTGGCGCGCGACGCATCCGCCCGCATCGCCGACCTGCTGGACTTTGGCGCGCCGTTCGACCGCAAGAGCGACGGCACGCTGGCGCTGGGCCGCGAGGCTGCGCATTCGCGCGCCCGCATCGTGCATGTGAAGGGCGACCGCGCCGGTGCGGAAATCTCAGCGACTCTTGCGGCGCGGGCCGCTGCCACGCCGTCCATCACCCTGCTGGACGGCTTCCACGCCATCGAACTGGCCGTGGAAGACGGCTGCGTGACCGGCCTGTTCGCCCGCTGCGGCAGCGGCGCAGGCACGCGGCTGGTGCTGTTCCGTGCCCGGGCCGTGATCCTGGCGACGGGCGGGCTGGGCGCGCTCTATGCCGTCACCACCAACCCGTCCGAGGCACGCGGCGAAGGCCTGGGCATGGCGGCGCGCGCGGGCGCGATCATCGCCGATCCCGAATTCGTCCAATTCCATCCCACCGCCATCGCGGTGGGCCGCGATCCCGCGCCGCTGGCGACCGAAGCCTTGCGCGGCGAAGGCGCGACGCTGATCGACGAAAACGGCCGCCGTTTCATGATGGCGATCCATGCCGAAGCCGAACTGGGCCCGCGCGATATCGTGGCGCGCGCCATCCATCGCCAGATCGCGGGCGGCCATGGCGTTTTCCTGGATTGCCGCACCGCCATCGGCGCCGCCTTTGCCGAGCGCTTCCCGACCGTGTTCGCCGCATGCCAGGCAGCGGGCATCGACCCGGTGACGCAGCCCATTCCGGTGGCCCCGGCCGCGCATTATCACATGGGCGGCATCGCCAGCGATGCGCAGGGCCGCTCGTCGCTGGACGGCCTGTGGGTGGTGGGCGAATGCGCCGCCACCGGCCTGCACGGCGCCAACCGCCTCGCCTCGAACTCGCTGCTGGAAAATCTGGTGTTCGGCGCCCGCGTCGCCGGTGATGTGCGGGGCCTGTTGCGCCAAGGCGTGACCCACGCCATGCCGCGCGCGCCGCAGCTGGCGGCGCAGCAACTGCCGCCGCGCCTGCTGCGCGAGGCGATGAGCCACCTTGTCGGGCTGGAGCGCGATGCCGCCGGGCTGACGCAGGCGCTGGAAAGCATCGACCGCGTCGAAAAGGCGGGTAATGGCGATGCCGCCCTGCTCAACATGACGGCGGCGGCGCGGCTGGTGACGGCGGCGGCGCTGGCGCGGCAGGAATCTCGCGGCGGCCATTGGCGAAGCGACTTTCCGCGCTGCGATGCGCAGGGGCAGCGCACCTTCATGACATTGGCCGCGGCGGAAGCCATCGCGGCTACGCCCGCCGAACGCCGCACGTCTTCCAATTGAAGTGGCGTCCGTGACCGATACCGCTTTCACCCGCCCGCCGCCGGCCCTGCTGGTCGAGCCGCTGGTGCGCGCGGCGCTGGCCGAAGATCTGGGCCGCGCCGGTGACATCACCAGCGCACTGACCATTGCCGAAGGCACGCAATCCACCGCCTGCATCGTGGCGCGCAAGCCGGGCGTGATCGCGGGTCTGAATTGCGCCGAGATCGCCTTTCGCCTGGTCGATCCCGGCCTGCGCTTCACCGCCGCCGTGCAGGACGGCGACGCCGTCACGCCGGGCGCGAGGCTGGCCACCATCGCGGGCGAAGCACGCGGCATTCTGACCGGCGAGCGCGTGGCGCTGAATTTCCTGGGGCATCTGTCGGGCGTCGCCACGGCGACTGCGGCGCTGGTCGCGGCCGTGGCAGGCACCAAAGCTCGCATCGTCTGCACCCGAAAGACCCTGCCCGGCCTGCGGACGTTGCAGAAATACGCCGTGCGCTGCGGCGGCGGCTTCAACCACCGCTTCGGCCTGGATGACGCCGTGCTGGTGAAGGACAATCACATTGCCGCCGCGGGCGGTCTGCCGCAGGCCCTGTCGCGACTGCGCGCCGGGCTGGGGCACATGGTCAAGATCGAGGTCGAGGTCGACACGCTGGAACAGCTCGATCAGGCGCTCTCGCTGGGTGTAGACGCTGTTCTGCTGGACAACATGCCGCCCGAAATCCTGAAGCAGGCCGTGGCGCTGGCGGCGGGCCGCGCTACGTTGGAAGCCTCCGGCAACGTGACACTGGCAACGGTGTGCGCCATCGCCGAAAGCGGCGTGGACACGATCAGTTCAGGCGCGATAACACACAGCGCGATGAACCTGGATCTGGGACTGGATTTTTAGGAGCGGCGGCTAGGAAAAGTTGCAGACTTTTCCGTAAGGCCGCGCGACCCGATTAAGAGTCGCTGCTCTCGTTGGCAGCGGGCACCGCAGGCACGACCGGCGTCTCAACCGCCGGGGTCACGGCAATGCCGGGACCGCCGCGATAAAAGACATGGTTGCCGATCTGGGTGGTGCGCTTGAGCGTCGGCGCCCATTCCGGCGAAACCGAGATAGCGTGGAAATTGGTGGCGCCGCCGGTGGCATTGGCGAGGCGGACTTCGCCGGTCAGTATGCGCGCCGCCAGAGTCTCGGCCTCGCTCCAGGCTTCCGGATCCTTGGGACGAACCATGTCGCCGCTGCAGGCGAAGGAAAACTGGCAACCGGCGCGCTTGGCACCTTCATAGACAACGGCGCAGATCGAATGGCCGTAATTGCCATTGCGCATGCGGGCGAAAACCACTTCAGCGATGGCCTTCTGGCCGCGGGAGCCTTCACCACGCGCTTCGTAATACATGACCTCGGAGAGGCAGCGATGCTCGCGCACCAAGCGCGTCAGCGCCGAATCCTTCGGCAGAGCCGGGGCTGTGTCAGCCTGCGCCATGGGTGTCACGGATTTATCCGCAGACGGATTATAGCTGATGGAAGCGCCCACGGCGGCGCTGCCGGTGGCGATGATGATCGCCATGGCGGCAACCAGCGCGCGGTCGGACCGCGCCAGGGCGTCGTTCTTTTTACGGGTCATTGGATCGTCGAACTCGTTTCGGTTTTGGTTTCGCTTGGTCAATCTGGCTTGGTCTATTTCGCCCTTGCGTTTCCTTCGCCGCTTTTTCATCCGGCTTCGTATGCGCAGTTGCTATTTCAATCAGGCTGCTTCGATTTCGCTAGTCCTCAAAAAATTCCGAATGGTTCCAGCACCGTGGGTACTTGTGCCGCGCCTGTCGCGAATCGTCAAATAATTTTTTTATTCTGGCGGATGCAACGAATCTGCATAGCTAGAAAACCCAGCGTTTCTGGGGCTTTCCAACTCTCAAAAACACAATTCCGCCTATTTCTTAATCGCTGCCTGTGCTGCGGCAAGACGCGCAACCGGCACGCGAAATGGTGAACATGACACGTAATCGAGACCCGAGTCGTGACAGAAGCGGATCGATTCCGGATCGCTGCCATGCTCGCCGCAGATGCCGAGTTTGATGTCAGGACGCGTTTTGCGGCCGCGCTCGACGGCGATGTTGATCATCGCGCCAACGCCTTCCTGATCGATTGTCACGAAGGGATCGCGCGCGATCAGGCCCTTGTTCACATACTCGGTCAGGAACGGCGCGGCGTCGTCGCGCGACACGCCCAGCGTGGTCTGGGTGAGATCGTTGGTGCCGAAGGAGAATAATTCCGCCGTCGCCGCGATCTGGTCGGCACACAACGCCACGCGCGGTAGCTCGATCATCGTTCCGATGCGGTATTTCGGGCATTTTCCGTGCATGCGCGCAACGTCTTCCGCCACCATCACGATGCGGCCTTTCAGCAGGTCCAGCTCGCTCTTGAAGCCCACCAGCGGGATCATGATTTCCACGGGCACCAGCGCCACACCGTCCTTTTCCACCGCCAGGGCGGCTTCGAAGATGGCGCGCGCCTGCATCTCGTAGATTTCCGGATAGGTCACGCCCAGGCGGCAGCCGCGATGGCCCAGCATGGGATTGGCCTCGTGCGACGCAATGGCGCGGGCCTGCAGCTTGGCGGGCGATGTGCCCGCCGCCTTCGCCACTTCCAGAATCTCTCCTTCCTTCTGCGGCAGGAATTCGTGCAGTGGCGGATCGAGCAGACGGATGTTGACCGGCAATCCCGCCATGACGCGGAACAGCTTTTCGAAATCGCCGCGCTGCATCGGCAGCAGCTTGGCCAGCGCCGCTTCGCGCGCAGGCTTTTCTTCCGCCAGGATCATCTCGCGCACCGCCTGGATGCGATCCGCGTCGAAGAACATATGTTCGGTGCGGCACAGCCCGATGCCTTCAGCGCCGAATTTGCGCGCCATGGCGGCGTCCGCTTCGGTGTCGGCGTTGGCGCGCACCTTTAGACGGCGCACCGCGTCGGCCCAGCCCATCAGGATAGCGAAGTCGCCGGTCAGTTCGGGCTGGCGCATCTTCACCGCGCCCAGGAACACCTGCCCCGTCGCGCCATCGATGGTGACGATGTCGCCACGCTTGACGGTGACACTGCCCGTGACCATCTCGCCAGCCGCGATGTCGATCCTCAGGCTGCCCGCACCAGAGACGCAGGGGCGGCCCATGCCGCGTGCCACCACCGACGCATGGCTGGTCATGCCGCCGCGCGCCGTCAGGATGCCCCTAGCGGCATGCATGCCGTGAATGTCTTCCGGGCTGGTTTCGGTGCCCACCAGGATTGCGTCCACATGTTCGGCTGCGGCCTTCTCGGCCTCCTCCGCCGTGAACACCACGATTCCCGTGGCGGCCCCAGGCGACGCGCCCAGCCCAGCCGCGATCAGCTTACGCGGCGCTTCGGGATCGAGGGTGGGGTGCAGCAACTGATCAAGTGCGGCAGGATCGACCCGCAGCAGCGCCGTGTTGCGGTCGATCAACCCGTCCTTTTCCATCTCGATGGCGATGCGCAGCGCAGCTTCCGCCGTGCGCTTGCCGGCGCGGGCCTGCAGCATATAGAGGCGGCCTTCCTGCACCGTGAATTCGACATCCTGCATGTCGCGGTGATGCGCTTCCAGCCGGCCGCCGATCGCCTTGAGCTCGGCATAGACCTCCGGCATCGCCTCTTCCATCGAGGGACGGCGACCCTTCATCCGTTCGCGCACCAGCTTGGTGATGGGTTGCGGCGTGCGAATGCCCGCCACCACATCCTCGCCCTGCGCATTGATGAGGAACTCGCCATACAAGACGTTCTCGCCGGTGGCCGGGTCACGGGTGAAGGCGACGCCCGTCGCAGACGTCTCGCCGCGATTGCCGAACACCATCGCCTGTACGGTAACGGCGGTGCCCCACTCTTCCGGGAAACTGTTGAGGCGGCGATAGGTGATGGCGCGGTGGGAATTCCACGAACCGAACACGGCGCCGATAGCGCCCCAGAGCTGCTCGTTCACATCCTCGGGGAACGGGCGGTCCAGTTCTTCCTGCACCCGCGCCTTGAACTGTTCGGCGATGGCTTTCAGGTCGTCGGCATCCAGATCGGTATCCAGCTCGACGCCCTTGGTGTCGCGGGCATCGTCCATGATGGCTTCGAAGCCGGCATGATCCACGCCCAGAACCACATCGGAATACATGTGAATGAAGCGGCGATAGCTGTCATAGGCGAAGCGGGCATCGCCGGTACGTTTCGCCAGCCCCTCGGTGGTGGCGGCGCTCAGGCCAAGATTCAGCACCGTGTCCATCATGCCGGGCATCGAGACGCGCGCGCCCGAACGCACTGACACCAGCAGCGGATTGGCCGGATCGCCGAAGCCAGCGCCCTCCGTCTTGCCAATACCCGTAACGGCGGCTTCGACATCGGCCTTCAGATCGGCAGGATAGGTTTCGCCATGGGCGTAGAACCAGGTGCAGACTTCGGTGGTAATGGTGAAGCCTGGCGGCACCGGCAGGCCAAGCTGGCTCATCTCGGCCAGACCCGCGCCCTTGCCGCCCAGCAGGTTCTTCATACCCGCTTCACCCTCGGCCTTGCCGCCGCCGAAGGAATAGACCCACTTCGTCATGTTGAGACGCCCGCCATGTTGCAATGCATTATGACGGTTGGAGTGTCAGGTCTGGCACGGGAATTCAACCGGCGGCACGGCCTGTCAGCGCCCCGTTTTCTGCAACTTAGTGCAAACCTATGAAATCAATTCTCAATCCATGAGAAGTCGGCGACGCAATGCAATGCCGCGCGCAGACCCGCCAAAAGGTGCAAACGATTCTCGCGCAGACGCGGATCGTCGGCATTGACCTTCACAGATTCGAAGAAGCCATCAACGGGGCCACGCAGCGCCGCCATCTCGCGCATAGCACCGGCGAAGTCTTCCTTCTCGAGCGCCGGACCAATGGCGGCGATGGCCTTGGACAGCGCCGCGTGCAGCGCCTTGTCGGCAGGTTCAGGCAGCAGGCTTTCATCGACTCCGGAGGTGTAGGTGCGATTGTCCTTCTTCTCCTCGACCTTGAGGATGTTGGCGGCACGCTTGTAACCGACGAGGAGGTTTTTGCCGTCGTCGGTCTTAAGAAAATCCTGAAGAGCGGTGCCTCGCATCATAAGCAAGGTAAGATCGCTCTCGCCACTTAGAGAAAAAGTTGCATCAATTAGGTCGTGCGATACCTGACCATTTTCCTTCATTGCAACTTTCAAGCGATCAACAAAAAACGACAGAATTTCTTGTGAGAAATTAGGAAGACCTGAAAGCGGGATACGATACCCTCGCTCGAGAACAATTCTAATGATTCCCAAAGCCGCACGGCGAATTGCGTAGGGATCACCGGAGCCAGTCGGCTTTTCTCCGATACTAAAGAACTGCGAAATTGTGTCCCACTTGTCGGCAAACGCGACAACATTGCTGACTGAGTTTTTAGATGCCTTTGCGCGACCAATTGGCCCATAGTGCTCGCTAATGGCGATGGCGACGTTATCAGGCTCGTCGTCGTTTAAAGCGTAGTACCCACCCATCAAGCCCTGCAGTTCCGGAAACTCCCCCACTACACCAGTAGTGAGGTCGGCTTTAGCTAAATGCGCCGCACGCTTTGCGTCTTTAACATCAGCTCCGAAGCTATTTGATATTTCGCCTGCAAGCTTTTCTATGCGGCCAACGCGCTCGGCTTGAGTGCCCAACTTAGCGTGGAAGATGATGCCCTTGAGGTCATCGACGCGACTTTCCAGCTTACGCTTGCGGTCCTCATCCCAGAAGAACTTGGCGTCCGACAGGCGGGCGCGCAGCACGCGCTCGTTGCCCGCCACGATTTCCCTGCCGCCATCCTGAGCGACCATGTTGGAAACCACAGCAAACTTGTTCGCCATCTTTTTAGTCTTGGGATCGCGCAGCGCGAAGTACTTCTGATGGGTGCGCATAGATAGGCGCAGAATGTCTTCAGGCACATCCATGAACTGGTCTTCGATGCTGCCGACATAAACCACCGGCCATTCTGCCAGGCCCGAGACCTCCGCCAGAAGCCCCTCGTCCAGGATCAACTCCAGCCCCTGCGCGAAGGCGGCATTCTTCACATCGGCCAGGATGATGGCGGCACGCTCTTCGGAGTCGATCAGCACATGCGCCTTCTTCAACGCGGCTTCATAATCTTCGAAGCGGCGGACTTCGATCTCGCCGCTGGACAGGAAGCGATGGCCGAGCGTGGTGCGCCCGCTGGCGACACCCGCATAGCTGAACGGCACCACTTCGCCATCGAATGTCGCCACGATGCCGCGCAGCGGCCGTACCCAGCGCACGCTCTCGCCCGGCACCCAGCGCATCGATTTGGGCCAGGGCAGCTTGGCCATGATTTCGGGAATGAGTTCCGCCAGCACCGTGGCCGTATCGCGGCCCGGCTTTTCGATCAGGGCGATATAGACGTCGCCCTTGGGAGAGCTTTGCACCGTGAGCTGTTGGCGCGTCAGGCCGGTCTTCTTGAGGAAGCCGTCGATGGCGGCGGCAGGCGCGTCAGTCTTGGGACCCTTCAGTTCCTCGCGCACGGCCTTCTGCTCGGCAGGCAGACCGACAATGGAGAGCGTCAGGCGGCGCGGACCAGCAAAGGCCTTGATGCCTTCGAACATGAGGGCCCGATCCGACAACGCCCCCACCATCAGGCGTTCCAGATCGCGGGCGGCGCCCGCCTGCATGCGGGCGGGGATTTCTTCGCAGAACAGTTCCAGCAGCAATTCGGGCATCAGCCGTGCCCCTTGTCTGAATAGCGGGGCGTATAGGCGCCCTGCGGGCTGGCGAGCCAAGCCTGGCAGCAGGCCTGCGCAAGCGCGCGCACGCGGCCGATATAGGCGGCGCGCTCGGTCACGCTGATGACGCCGCGCGCCTGCAACAGGTTGAAGGCATGGCTGGCCTTGATGCACTGGTCATAGGCGGGCAGCGGCAGCTTGCGGTCGCCATCGAGCAGCGCCTGGCACTGCTTCTCGGCATCCTTGAAATGCTGGAACAGCATCTCGGTATCGGCGCGCTCGAAATTGTAGGTCGAGAATTCGACTTCATTCTGGTGGAAGACTTCGCCGTAACGGAACTGGTCGTTGAATGCCAAGTCATAGACGAACTCGACATTCTGGACATACATCGCCAGCCGCTCGAGGCCATAAGTGATCTCGGCGCAGACCGGATCGCATTCAATACCGCCGACCTGCTGGAAATAGGTGAACTGGGTGATCTCCATTCCGTCGCACCAGACTTCCCAGCCCAGGCCCGCCGCGCCCAGGGTGGGGCTTTCCCAGTCGTCTTCGACAAAGCGGATATCGTGCAGCGCCGGGTCCAGCCCGATCTCGCGGATCGAACCCAGATACAGGTCCAGCACATTGGCGGGCGCGGGCTTCAGGATCACTTGGTACTGATAATAGTGCTGCAGCCGGTTCGGGTTCTCGCCATAGCGGCCATCGGTGGGCCGGCGCGAGGGCTGGACATAGGCGGCGTTCCAGGGGCGCGGACCCAGCGCCCGCAGCGTCGTGGCGGGATGGAAGGTGCCCGCCCCCATCTCATTGTCATAAGGCTGCAGGATCAGGCAGCCCTGCGCCGCCCAATAGTTCTGCAGGGTCAGAATAAGGTCCTGGAAAGTCTTGGCCTTGCGCACGATTCGCCCGATTTGGAGATGGCCGGAAGCTATAGGCGGCCAGACTCCATCGCAAGCGAAGCACCATCCCTCAGGATGGCCTCTGCCGCGTCCGTGTAGCGGCCATCGGCCTCGTGCAGCGCCAGACCCGCCAGCAGACCCATGGGCGCGCGCGAGCCTTTGCGGGCCTGCAGGATCACCCGCTTGGCCGCCATGCCCTGCCGGGGCCACAGCGGCAGGATGTTGACGCCGCTTTTGGGCAGCGCCGCCAGCGCCTCATTCAGCCGGTCGGCGCGCAAAATTACAGTAAAAAACCCACCCGAAACAGTGCGTTGCAGGCCAACGCTCAACCATTGCGGCAAGGCACCGCCATCCATCAGGGCGCGGGCGCGGTCTGGATCGGGGGGAGCAGCGCCTTCGCCGTGGAAAGGCGGGTTGGCGAAGACCTGGGCGAAGTCCCGCTTCAGGTCTGGCGGCAGGATGAAGATGTCCGCCGCCACGAAGGCGGCCTGCAGCCCGCTGGCGGCGGCGTTCTCGACCGCCAGCGCGGTCAGCGCAGCATCGACCTCCACCCCCGTGACAGCGACGCCAGGCACCCGTGCAGCCAGACACAGGCCAGCCACGCCCGTGCCGCTGCCCAGCTCCAGCGCCGCTTGCCCCGCCTGCGCCGGGACCGCCGCCGCCAGCAGCACGGCATCGGTGCCGGAGCGAAATCCGGTCTCGGGCTGGCGCGCCTGCACCCGGCCATCAAGGAAGGTCTCACTCATCGAAGGCTTCAGGAGCGACGGTGCGCAGCAGACGCTGGGCGGCGGCAAAATCCTCGTCCAGCACCATCAGGCGGCGCGGCAGGAACCCGGCGCTGCCATCCATGATGCTGGCATTCTCATCGAACACGGTGTGCGCGATGCCTTCCTGCTCCAGCACATTGGCCGCGAAGCTGAGCAGCACGGGGTCGTTGGTCTTGAGTACGGCTTTCATGTGACTGCTCCCTGCCTGATTATACCATCAGGTGTGGCGTCCGTGTGGCTTGCCCTGCCCGGTGGCGGGCCGGTAATCTCCGGTCTCATGACGGGGGATGTCAAAACAAGGACGGGCGTGGCCGGGGTTTCCCCGGTGGAACGCCTGCAAGCGCTGGTCGGCGCCGACATGGCCGCCACCGACAAGCTGATCCATGCCCGCATGCATTCTGGTGTGCCCCTGATCCCCGACCTGGCGCGGCACCTGATCGATTCCGGTGGCAAGCGCCTGCGCCCCCTGCTCACCCTCGCCGCGGCAACCGCCGGCGGCTATACGGGCGAAGGCCATCGCATGCTGGCGGCGGCGGTGGAGTTCATCCACACCGCCACACTGTTGCACGACGATGTGGTGGACGAAAGCTCGCTGCGCCGGGGCAAGGTCTCGGCCAACCTGATGTGGGGCAACAAGCCCAGTGTGCTGGTGGGCGACTTCCTGTTTTCCCGCGCCTTCCAGCTGATGGTGGAAACCGGCAATCTGGCCGTGCTCGACATTCTCTCCGGGGCCGCCGCCATCATCGCCGAGGGCGAGGTGATGCAGCTCAAATCATCGAACAATCTCGGCGTCACCGAAGATCACTATATGAGCGTGGTCTCGGCCAAGACCGCCGCGCTGTTTGCCGCCGCCGCCGAAGCGGGCGCGGTGATCGCCGCCCTGCCCGTCGATGTGGTGGCGGGCATGCGGGCCTATGGCCTCAATCTGGGCATCGCTTTCCAGCTGGTGGACGACGCGCTGGATTATTCCGGACGCCAAGCGCTGATGGGTAAGACCGTGGGCGACGATTTCCGCGAAGCCAAGATGACCCTGCCGATCATACTTGCCCATGCCCGCGCCAAAGACGCGGACTTGCCCTTCTGGAAGCGGGTGATCGAAACCGGCAACCAGAGCGAAGCCGATCTGGACCGCGCCATCACGCTGGTGGAAGAAACAGGCGGCATCCAGGAAACCATGCGCCGCGCCCGCGCCTATGCCGACGCGGCCAAGACAGCACTGAGCGTACTGCCGCAAAGCGACATCTGCGCCGCTCTGTCGGAGATCGCGGATTTTTGCGTCGAACGGGCTTATTAGGCGAGTCGCCGCGTCCGTAGGCTGTCGCTAAGGACTGCTGGCCGATGCTTCCGGAAACTAGCTCGCGGCCTTGTCGAACTTGAAGCCCTGCTTCTCCAGGAAGTCGAACAGGCCAACGGCCATGGCCTGCGCGCCCTGCGCCGGCATCACCAGACGGCCCACCACCACGCGGTTGATCGGGCCCGGGCTCTTGGAGTGATCGGCGCGCGCGGACTCCAAAGTGATCGAGATCACGCCGTTGGCGTTGAAGAAGCCGGTGGCGGCCGTGGCGTAAAGCTCGGGCGCGTTGGGGCTGTCCTGCAGCTTGGGCAGGGTGTTCTTTCCGGATTCCGACATGACGCGTCCTTTGTTGGAGAGCGCCGCGAGGCTGGCGGGATTTGCTTAATTTTGCCTTAAGACATGCCCGCCAGCGTGTGGGTCGTAGCCACCCACCAGCACGGATGGGCCGCCTGCAGCGCCTGCGCCGCGCTTGCGCACGCGCCGTCGTCGGCGAAAAGCGCGAAACATGTGGCGCCCGAACCGGACATGCGCACCATCACCACCCCGGGAAGCGCAGAGAGTGTATCCAGCACATTGCCGATCACCGGCTGGATGCGGCGGGCCGGTTCTTCCAGATCGTTACGGGTGGCTTCGAGGAAATAGAGCAGCGCACCCGCGTCCGCGAATCCATCGCGCGGCAAGGCCAAGTCAGCGCCGCTGCGCGTCTTCAATGCCGCAAAAACGTCTCGGGTCGGCACCGCCACACCGGGATTGACCAGCAGCATGGGCAGGCGCGGCAGGCGCACCGATGTCAGGATCTCGCCGCGGCCTTCCATGTAGGCGGCTTTCGCGGGAACGCAGACCGGAACATCCGAACCCAGCGTCCCGGCGATTTCCAGCAAGATGCTGTCTTCGGTTTCTGTCCGCCAGAGCGACTTCAGGGCGCGCAGCGTGGCCGCTGCGTCGGCGGAGCCGCCGCCAATGCCCGAGGCCACCGGCAGGTTCTTGGTCAAGGTCAACGCCGCGCCCGCCAGCGTCCCGGCTTCGGCCGCCAGCGCGCGCGCAGCACGCAGAACGAGATTGTCATCCTCCGCCGCAAGTCCGGCAGCGAACGGACCAGCAATCGTCAGTGACAAGTGCGGCGCCGCCTCGGCCCGCAGCACATCGCCCATGCCGGTGAACACCGCCAGGCTTTGCAACGGATGAAAGCTGTCGGTCCGGCGTTCGCCGACATGCAGGAACAGGTTGACCTTGGCCGGAGCAGCCTCTGTGACGTTCAGCAAGGCAATCTCACCCGGGCAGGCCGGTCTTGAGCTTCTGCTCAATCACGGCCTTGGCCTGCGTATCTTCGCCGAATGTCAGGGCATGATTCCATTGGAACCGGGCCGAGATCGGCTTGCCCGCCTTCCACAACGCGTCACCCAGATGCTCGTTGATGGTGGGATCGCCCGGCACCAGCAGCACAGCCTGGTTCAGCACGCGCACGGCGTCTTCATAGCGGCCCAGCTTGAAATAGGCCCAGCCGACGCTGTCCATGATGTAGCCGTCATAGGGGCGCATCTTGCTCGCACGTTCCAGCATCCCCAAAGCCTCGGGAATACGCTCGCCGCGCTCGACCCAGGAATAGCCCAGATAGTTGAGCAGCTGCGGCTCGTTGGGCGCCAGTTTCAGTGCGATCTGGGTGTCGGCTTCCGCCGCTTTCCAGTCCTTCAGCTTCTCCTTGACGTTGGCGCGGGCATAGAACACCCGCCAGTCCCGCGCGCCGGGTTTGCCCAGCGCTTCGATGGCGCGGTCGAAAGACTGTAGCGCCTCCGCTTCCTTGTCCATGGCGCGATAGGCGTCGCCCGTCGAAATCCAGGCTTCCACATCCTTCGGGTTGGCCATGGTCAGGCGGCGCAGTTCCGTCACGGCAGCGTCGTGCCGTTCCAGCCTTGTGTAATCCAGCGCCATCGCCATCACCGCCATGCAGCGATAGGGCGAACTGGGCTCGACGCTGCGATAGGCCTCGATGGCGTCCTCAAATTTGCGCAGCTGGTCGAAGCGGTCGCCCAGCAGGATGTTGGCCAGCGCGAAATTGGGCCGCAGGTGGCGCGCCATGCGCAGATATAGCACCGAAACATCGGCGCTGCCGGAATCGTTGAGCGACGCCGCCAGGCCGAACAGCGCCTCGGCCGCGCCGTCAGCGGGTGACGTCACCAGCGCATCCGCATTGGTCCCGGCGGCGATCCGCTGCAGGCCCGGCACCACCACCGGCAGGAAGCCGCCCTGGTTTTCATGCTGGTGATAAAGCGCAGCCGCATCGGCGCCGCGCCCGGCGCGTTCGAGCATCCGGCCATAGGCTTCCAGCACGCGGGGCGTCGCCCCCGCCTTCAGCGCGGCCTTGTAGGAGATTTCCGCCGCGGCCACATTGCCCGCATATTCCGCCAGCAAGGCGGTGTGGAAGGCGGCGATGTTCTCCGCGCCCTTCTCCGCCGCCAGCGTCTGCATATTCTTCTGCACTGCCGCCTGGTCCTTCAGCGCCGTGGCCGCCCAGGCATCGAACAGCGAAAGCGTCAGCGTGGTGAACGGCCCCTTGGCCGACTGCGCCATGTGGCGGCGCGCGCTGTCGTAATCCTGTTTCTTGAAAGCGATCACCGCCAGGGCCAGGCGGGCCGAGCGGTCGTCGGGCCGCGTCGCCACCAGACGGTCGGCCAGGCTGGATGCGGCGGCGAAATCGCCGGACGTGGCGGCGTAGAAGAAGGAGAGTTCCAGCAGGCTGACATTGGCCGGATCGCGCCGCAGCGTTTCGCTGTAATAGCGTGCTGCGTTCTTCAGGTCGTGATCGCTGGCGGCGAAGCGCGCCGACAGATAAGTGACGAAGGCGCCGCTTTCGTCATCCGCAGCAGACGGCACGAAGGTGTTCAGCACGGAGGAGCCCGGCGCGGCGGCGCAGCCCGCCAATAATGCAGAGCCGAGTGCGAGCACGGCGCATACAGCCAGGACAGGGCGCATAGTCATCTACATGCTCACATAGTTGGGACCACCGCCGCCTTCAGGCGTGACCCAGTTGATGTTCTGCGACGGGTCCTTGATGTCGCAAGTCTTGCAGTGCACGCAATTCTGCGCGTTGATCTGGAAGCGTGGGCCGCCCGTGTCTTCGACCACTTCATACACGCCTGCCGGGCAGTAACGCTGCGCCGGCTCGCCATATTCAGGCAAATTCACCGAAATGGGAATGGCGGGATCGCGGAGTTGCAGGTGCACCGGCTGGTCTTCTTCATGGTTGGCTCCCGAGATGAAAAGGCTGGAAGCCCGGTCGAAGGTCAGGACGCCATCCGGCCGGGGATAGGCGATTTTCAGGCTTTCCGCCGCCTTGCGCAGCGTGGCGTGGTCGGGCGCTGCATGGTTAAGGGTTCCGAACAGGGAAAAGCCGAAGAGCTGGTTCATCCAGAGATCAATGCCAATCAGCAGGAGGCCCGGCACGGTTCCGAAACGGGACCAGAGCGGCTTGGCGTTGCGCACCTTCCAAAGGTCTTTCGCGACCCAGCTCTGGCGATAGGATTCTTCATAAGAGTCCAGCGTGTCGCCCGCGCGGCCTTCGGCGAGCGCCGCGAAGGCAGCCTCCGCCGCCAGCATGCCGGTCTTCATCGCATTCTGGCTGCCCTTGATGCGCGGCAGATTAACGAAGCCCGCGGCGCAGCCGATCAGCGCGCCGCCCGGAAAGGCCAGCTTCGGCACCGACTGCGCCCCGCCTTCGGTGATGGCGCGGGCGCCGTAACTGACACGCCGGGCACCTTCGAGCATGGCGCGCAATTTCGGATGAGTCTTCATCCGCTGGAATTCCGCGAAAGGATCGAGCCAGGGATTCTGGTAGTTGAGATGCACCACCAGGCCGATGGAACAGAGATTGCCGCCCCAATGATAGGCGAACATGCCGCCGCCGGTTTCATTGTCCAGCGGCCAGCCCATGCCATGAACCACCAGACCCTCACGGTGACTCGAAGGTGGCAGCTCCCAGATTTCCTTCAAGCCGATGCCGTATTTCTGCGGCTGGGTTTCCAGGCCGAATTGCCGGAGAAGAATTTTCGACAGCGAACCCCGCGCGCCTTCGGCGAACAGCGTGTACTTGCCGCGCAGCTCCATGCCCGGCGTGAAACCGTCCTTGTGATGGCCATCCTTGGCCACACCCAGATCGCCGGTGACGACGCCCTTCACCGCGCCATCCTCGATGATGAGATGCCGCGCGGGGAAACCGGGATAGATTTCCACGCCCAGCGCCTCAGCCTCCGTCGCCAGCCATTTGCAGAGGTTGGACAAGCTGACGATATAGTTGCCGGTGTTGGACATCAGCGGCGGCACCAGCAGATGCGGCAGCGTGATCGCACTGCTTTCCGTCAGAAACCAGAACTGATCCTCGCGCACTTCGGTCTCGACCGGCGCGCCCTTCGCCTTCCAGTCGGGAATGAGCTCATTCAGCGCGCAGGGATCGATAACCGCGCCAGAGAGGATATGAGCACCGATTTCGGAGCCTTTTTCCAGCAGACAGACGCTGACCTCGCGCCCCGCGTCCGCCGCCAGCTGCTTCAGCCGTATCGCCGCCGCGAGCCCAGCCGGGCCGCCGCCGACCACCACGACGTCATAGGCCATGCTTTCGCGGGCCGTTTCTTGTTGTTGGTCCGTCTCGGCCATGGCGATTTCTACACTGCCCCCAATGCAACTACTAGAACCGCCGGGATACAGCCCGTAAGATCGCGGCATGGGTGAAGACGCATTTTCCACGCTGACCTGGCTGGTCGAAGCCGGGGCCGGCGATGCCATCGGCGAGACGCCGGTGAACCGGCTGGCGTCTCCGCCTCCGGCACCGACCCCGATGGCCCGCCCAGCGGCACCACCGCCCCGCTCCGCCGCCACCGCGCCTGCCCCGCCGCCGGACAGTGACGCCATCGGCAGCGCCCAGAGCGCGGCGGCATCGGCCAATGACCTGGCGGAACTCAAGGCGGCGCTGGAATCCTATGATGGCTGCGCCCTCAAGCGCACCGCGACCACCACAGTCTTCGCCGATGGCACGCCCTCGGGCGGCATTCTTTTCATCGGCGAAGCACCGGGCCGCGACGAGGACCGCGTCGGCAAACCCTTTGTTGGACGCGCGGGACAATTGCTGGACAAGATGCTGCTCAGCATCGGGCTCGACCGCGCCTCCAATGCCTATATCACCAACGTGATCAACTGGCGCCCGCCGGACAACCGGGATCCATCGCCGGAGGAAGCGGCGCAGTGCCTGCCCTTCCTGCGGCGGCATATCGAACTCGCCAATCCCGAACTGATCGTGCTGCTGGGCGCGGTGGCGGCGCGGCATGTGGTCGGCACTTCGGAAGGCATCATGAAGTCGCGCGGTCGCTGGCTGGAATATCGCGTCGGCGACCGCATGGTTCCGCTGATGCCGACGCTGCATCCGGCCTATCTGCTGCGCCAGCCCGCGCACAAGAAGCTGGCCTGGCGCGACCTGCAGGCCATCCGGGCCCGTATGGAAACAATCGGGTTGCCGCGAATCCCGATGCAGGCTAACACTTAGCTATCGAAGGAAAATTCGCATCGGGGCATTAAGATTCTCAAGCGCGGCGCGTTAACAATTGGCCTGATAATCGCGCTCGCGTCGCCTACGCTGGTGCTTGGCAACTCCGCAGCCGCGCAGGAACTTTCGCCTCCCCCTTCCGTCGCGCCGCAGATTCTGAGTTCTGGCGATACGATTCTGTATCGCGAGTTGCTTGCGGCAGCGCGCGCCGGCCAGGCCGCCAAGGTCAAGACCCTTTCCGCCAATCTGACCGACACCACGCTGCAAGGCTATGTCGAGGCCGAACTGATCATGTCGCACAAGTCGCGGCACTATTCGGCGGCGGAACTTGCGCAGTGGCTGCGCGACTATCGCGAACTTGCTATCGCCGACCGCATCTATCGCCTGGCCGTGTCGCGCTCCACCACCACGGTAAAACGTGGCGGCAAGCGGGTCCGGGTCGCGGTGGTGACCAACATCCCCGCGCCTGCCGGCGTGGGATCACGCAGCGGCGGCTATGAAGATTCCGAACTGCCCGAGCCCAGCCCGCGCGGCGAAGAAGCCCGGGCCGTTCTCGCCGGTATGCTGGTCGACATCAAGGCGGGAAATCCCGACGCCGCCGCAGCCAGGCTCGAAAGCATACGCGCCATCGCCGCGCCCACCGACATCGCCATTTTGGCGCACCGCGTCGCAGCCTCCTATTTGGCAGAGACCCGCAACGCCGAAGCCTATGCCATCGCCACGTCGGTCAGCGATCCGGCCGTACCGCAACTGCTTTGGGATGCCGGGTTCGCCGCCTATCGCCTGGGGCAATGGGACAACGCCATCCAGTATCTGGAAGCCCTGGCGCAGAACCAGGCGGCACAGAATACGCTGCGCGCGCAAGGCGCCTTCTGGTCGGCGCGCGCTCATCTGCGCACCGGCGATTCCCGCAAGGTCATCACCCTGCTTTCCTTCGCCGCCAAACAGAGCCCCAGCTTTTACGGCATCATCGCCGAGCGGGCGCTGGGCATGGACATCACCACCGGCTTCTCCGACGCGGTGATGAGCGCCGCCGACTTCGCCGACCTCATGCGCGCCGGCGGCGCCCGCCGCGCCGTGGCGCTGTGGCAGCTCGGACAGACGGAATATGTCGGCACTGAACTCAACCGCGCCTTTGTGCAGAATGACGAACGGCTCGATCCCGCCATGGCGGCGCTGGCCCGCGCCATCGGCGTGCCCAATGTCGAACTGCGCGCCAGCGAGAAGAGTGCGGCGCGCGGCATCTATCTCACCGGCCTGTTTCCGGTTCCCGTCTATGCGCCGTCTGACGGTTACCGCGTCGATCATTCGCTGGTGCTGGCCTTTGCCCGCATTGAGAGCCGCTTCCAGACCGCCGCCACCTCGCCGGTGGGCGCGCGCGGCCTGATGCAGGTCATGCCCGGCACGGCCAAGGCGCTGGGCTTCGATCCCGCCAGCCTCAACGATCCCAGCGTGGCGCTGTCGGCCGGCCAGAAATACATCGTGCAGCTGCTCGACAATTTGAATGGCAGCCTTCTGGAACTGGGCGGCGCTTACAATGCCGGTCCCGGCGCTGTGAACCGTTGGATCAGCACCAAGGCTGGCCGCGAAGACCCGCTGTTGTTCGTGGAAAGCATCCCGGTGTTCGAGACGCGCTCTTATGTGAAGCGTCTGATGCTCTATCACTGGCTCTATCAGCGCCGTTTCAACGAGGCGGCGCACAGCCTGGACCAGACGGCGCGCGGCGCCTGGCCGGTCTATCGCCCTGCCAGCAAGAGCAACGCCTCTGCCCTGGCCGCAACCGGGTCACCGCAGGCAGCCGTAGCGAACACCGCCATGCCGCCGCCGCTACAGATCACAAACAACGCGAAGTAGCGCGAGGCGTCAGAGCTTGGCGAGGACGCGCGCGGGCACCCGCAGCGTGTGCAGCAGCGACAACGCCAGCGGTTTGAACCAACCCCGGGGCGCGCGCGCGGTATTGACCGCGCGGGATCGCAGCATCACCAGCCGCCGCCGCCCGATACGGCGGATCATGTCCGCATCCTCCAGCCGCGCCAGATCGCGATAGCCGCCCAGCGTCTTGTAGAGGCGGCGGGGCATCAGCAGCCCTTGGTCGCCATAGGGCAGCGCCAACAGCCAGCTACGGAACGCCGCCCGCGCCTCGGCCCGCCGTGCGGGAGCGCCGAAATCCTCCAGCGCGAAACGGAACGCGGCGGCGCGAGGCCGCGCCGGCATGGCCTGATGCAGGAAGGATTCGACCTCGACCTCCCATCCCGGTTCCAGCGCCGTCTCGGGGTGCAGAAAGAGCAGCCAGTCGCTGCGAGCGCCTTGCGCGCCCGCCACCATCTGAGCCGCGCGGCTGTGCCCGGCGCTGACGATATGGGCACCGGCCCCATCGGCAATGCTGAGGGTGGCATCGGTGGAACCGCCATCGGCGACGATGACTTCGCGCACCACCCCGCGCACGGCGGCATTGATGAGTCCGTCGAAGCAGCGCGGCAATTGCCGCTCGGCATTGAAGGTCGGGATCACGACACTGATCATGACGGCATCATGTCAGGTCGGCGGGCGGGCGCCAAAGCCTTTGTGGTCGAAGCGTAAAGTGCTTGACGCCAAAGGCGAAAAGCCCGGCGCGAGCACCGGGCTTTCCACTGTCAACGGGTGTCAGACGCATCAACAGAAGAGATCGACCTTGCGGCGCATCGGCGGTTCCGGCGCACCAAAGGCGACATGGTTGGCGCGGTTCTCCAAGGCAAGCGCCGCCGCCAGGAACAGCTCTGTATCGGCCAGCGCATCGCTGGCCTCCGCCAATATCCGCAGCCGGATGGCCAATCCCAGCATCGCACGCAACTCCTGGGCCTTCGAAAGTGAACCCATGGGCTTGGCCTAAAGTGTCAAAATGTGAGCGCGGGACGGTCGCAAAAGTTGCAGGCGGAACTGGCCCGGATAGGAGCAGCGTAAAGCAGTGCTTAACGCCGCCCGCCGGATTTTAGCGAACAGCAAAAAAGCCCCGGCGAGAACCGGGGCCTTTTGCATGCAGGCCGTGCTCAGACGAAGATGCGTTTGGCGTTGGCGCGGGCCCACTTCTTCCCCTCGGCGGAGGCGGTCCACTTGATGGCGTTGAGCATCATGCGCTGATAGGCGGGATGCGACCATGCATTGTTGTCATGTCCTGGCTGGATATAGACCAGCGGCGTGTTTTCCGCCGTCTTCACCCAGGCGGCGACGTTGCTGCCCGGCAGATGGCCTGCGCCCACATGCGCGCCATTGGGCGCAAAATCGAACTTGTCGGTCGTGGGCTGAAAACTGGTGCGCAGCAGGGGTTGAATCGAATCCTCGAAGATCGCGCACTGATAAGGCTCGTCCACCAAGCTGAAATCATCCACGCCCGCCATCACCGGATGGCTGCGATCCGTCACCGTGAAACGCTGCTCCGTGCCCTGGCGGTAGCCTGAGGCCGGATAGGTGCGGCCCCGCAGGTTGCGAATGTCGCTGCCCCAGTCGGCGGCGGCGCCCATCATCTCGACATAGGCGTTGGTGCCGTTGACGCCCGGCGGCCAGGTGTGAACCCAGGACGACAGGGCGTGATGGAAGATCACAAAACCCTTGTCGCCGTTGGTCAGAAGCTGCTTCAGGTTGGCCTGGGTCCGGGCGGACGGCGGCTGGTTCACCCGCTGGCGCTGTCCGTTGGCACCGACGACATCGCGGCGGCCGGCGAAGGCGTCATAGAACAGGAAGACGTCGAAATCTTCCGCCATGGCCGGATCGTAGAAACGCTCCGCCGCCGGATGTTCGACATGGGTCCAGGTGATCTCACGCCCGAACCGATCGAGCATGCGGTACAGATTCTCGCGGTCGAAGGCGTGATAGGAGGTCAGGAACAGAACCCGGATCGGGCCATTGCCGCCCTGTTCGGGCAGGCCGTCCAGGCTGGTGCTGTTGATGGGCGAACCGGCGCCGGTGGGCGCCAACGGTGCATTCGCAGCCGCGCCACCACGTTGGGCCAGAGCAGTGGTCGCCAGCGGCACCGCCGCGGCGGCGCCAGCCATGGCGCCGAACAGCTTGCGACGGGAAAGGTCTTTCTTGTCGTTCTCGGAAGTCATGCGTCCTCCAGCTTATTTGAAAATGCGTTTCTCGTTGGCACGGGCCCAGGTCTTGGACTCCGGCGATGCGGCCCACTTGATGGCGTTGGTCATCAGCTTGCGCCACGACGGATTGGCCCAGGCGATATTGTCGTGGCCGTGCTGGATATAGGCCACCGGCGATCGCTCCGCCGTCTTGTACCAGCCCGTCAGGTTGCTGCCAGGCGGATGCCCCTTGGTCAAAGGACGCAAGGGGAAGGCCGTATCCACCGGCTTGAAGTCGGTGCGCAGCAGCGGGTGGACGCTGTCATCGAAGACTGGGCAAAGATACGCCTCGTCGACAATGTCGAAATCCTCAACGCCCGCGGTAATAGGATGGGTTTTGTCCACCACCGTGATGTGCTGCTTTGTGCCAGCCAACGCGCCGGAGGCGGCATAGTCCCTGCCTCGGATGTTCTTCAAAGGCTTGCCCCAATCCGCCACGGCGCCGATCACCTCGCCATATTCCGGCCAGGTGTGCGCCCAGGAAGCGACCGCATGGTGGAAGAAGACAAAGCCCTTGTCGCCATTGCGCAGAAGCTGCGCGAAGTCGCGCTTCATCTTCGCGGTGGGCGGCATTTCCCTGTTGGCAATGACACCGTCGGATTCGCGCTGAAATTCGCGGCCGGCGAAGGCATCGTAGAAGAGCAGCACGTCATGCGGCGCGGCCAGCGCGGGATCATAGAAATTGGCCGCCGCCGGATGCTCCACATGCGTCCAGGTAATGTCCTCGAAGGTATCGAAGGCGGCGAACAAATTCTCGCGGTCGAAGGCGTGATACTTCGAGATGAACAGAACCTTGGTCTTGCCGGTGCCGCCCTGCATCGTGCGCGGAGGCTGCGGGTTCATGCCCGCCGGCAGTTGCGGCGGCCTTTCCATCCTCGGTTGGGCCTGTGCGGCCAGAGGCAAACTTGCAGCGGCGGCGGCGGCAAGGCCACCAACAAGGGTGCGCCGGGACAGGCCATTGCGGGTACGATTGTCGTTTGACTCACCGCCGCCGGATTCGCTCATGCATTCCTCCTATGAAGGTGGTTCTTTTTGTTGTGAGCATGGTGTCTGCAGCCATGGCGAAAGGCAAGCAAGGCAATCTTCGCACTTGCAACAGCCTTTAAAGTGGAAATTGCCTTGGCGCGGATGATGCTATATTTCCGGCGTCTGGAAATTTCCTAGAACTGAGCATCATCATGGCTAAAGCCATTCACAGCATGATCCGCGTCCTGGACGAAGCCCGCGCCGTCGATTTCTACCGCACTGCACTTGGCATGAAGGTCGTGGAGCGCAAGGATTACGATAGCTTTACCCTTCTCTATCTGCGGAGCGAGGATGGCCCCTTTGAACTGGAATTGACCGTCAACAAGGGCCGCACCGAGCCCTATGAACTGGGCAACGCCTACGGCCATCTCGCCGTGGCCGTGGAGAATCTCGCGGCAGAGCATCAGCGCCTCGTCGCAGCTGGTCTCAAGCCCACCCACCTGAAGGCGATGCAACATGACGGCAAGCCCTTCGCCCAATTCTTCTTCCTCACCGATCCCGATGGCTACCGTATCGAGGTGCTGCAAAGCGAAGGGCGTTTCCAGTAGAAATTTCCGGGCTTGCAGCGCCAGTTTCTAGGCCGGAATACCCGGTTCCGCGCCCTTGAAGTGGGCCAAAAGGCCCATTAAGGTCCCGGCATACTGCACACGGGACGAAACGACCGGTGGCATCCATTCGGCTGTCGCCACCTGAATAAACGCGCATCGCAAACAACATCTGGAGGATACGGTAATGGCTCGCACACCCCAAGAAATCTTCGCCCATCACGGTTCGGTTCTCGGCGCCGGTGACCTGGAAGGCATCGTCACCGACTACACCACCGACGCTGTGTTCATCAGCCCGGATGGCATCCTCAAGGGCCATGACGGCATCCGCAAGGCTTTCACCAAGCTGCTCGCCGATGTGCCGAACGCCCAGTGGAAGCTGAACACCGTGTTCGACGGCGACACCCTGTTCCTGGAATGGGAAGCTGAATCCGCCAACACCCGCGTTCGCGACGGCATCGACACCTTCGTGTTCCGCGACGGCCTGATTCGCCTGCAGACCGTGCGCTACACGCTGGAGAAGAAGTAATCATGAAAGCAGTTCGTCTGCACCGTTATGACGAGCGGCCGACGCTTGACGAGGTTGATGATCCCAGGATCACCGATCCGCATGACGTGATCATCAAGATCGGCGGCGCCGGCCTTTGCCGCACCGACCTTCACATCATCGAAGGCCAGTGGAAGGAAAAGACCAACGTTCCGCTACCCTATACACTCGGCCATGAGAATTGCGGCTGGGTGCATGAGGTGGGTTCCGCGGTCAGCCATGTCGCCGTCGGCGACACGGTGATGGTCCATCCGCTCGTCACCTGCGGCCTGTGCCGCCCGTGCCGCGCGGGCGACGACATGCATTGCTTCCAGGGCGCATTCCCCGGCATCAATGTCGATGGCGGCATGGCCGACTTCCTCAAGACTGGCGCGCGCGCGGTGGTCAAGCTCGATCCGATCATCAAGCCGCGTGACGTGGCTGCGCTAGCGGATGCGGGCCTGACCGCCTACCACGCCGTCAAGAAGGCCGTTCCCCTGCTCTATCCCGGCACCTTCGCCGTGGTGATCGGCGCGGGTGGCCTAGGCCATATCGGCATCCAGTCCCTGAAGTGCCTGACCGCCGCCACCATCATCGTGGTGGACCGTTCGGAAGGTGCGCTCAAGGTGGCCAAGGAAAGCGGCGCGGACATCACCGTGCTGGCCGATGGCAAGCACATCCAGAAGGTCAAGGACATCACCAACGGCTTCGGCTGCGAAGTGGTGCTCGACTTTGTCGGTGAAGGAACCGCCATCGCGGACGGCATCGCCATGCTGCGCCGCGCGGGCAGCTACTTTGTCATCGGATATGGCGGCACCATCGACGTGCCGGCGATCGACCTGATTTCGACCGAGGTAAACTTCGTCGGTAATCTTGTGGGCACCTACAACGACCTGTCCGAGCTGATGACGCTCACGGCCCAGGGCAAGGTGAAGCTCCATACCAAGACCTATGCCTTGGAGGACTTCAACCAGGCCATGGACGATCTGCATCACGGCCACCTGCACGGCCGCGGCATTCTGCTGCCGGCGCACGCGCGCTGATCCAGGCATTCTTCTGAAATGAAACGCCGCCGGTTTATTACCGGCGGCGTTTTTCTTTGGCCCGATGTTGTATGTACTTTATTTGTTCTAACTGAGGTATATTGTCCTTAAACATGACAATAATCCTCGATACAACGATCCAGCCACGGCTTTTGCACGGGCGCGGCGCCCTTTCCAACGCCTCCGGCCGCTTTGAAAAACAGGCACGCGTCCTGGTGGATGACGGATGGAACAGGAGCATTGGCCAGCCGAGCGCAGCGAAGGCGCTCAGTCGTGCGACCAAAAATGAAATAGCCGGACCCGCCGGCATCCAAGATGACGGAGGGGACGACGGCTGGCGGTCCGACGACGACACCCCGCCGCCCCTGCGGACAGAGGTGATCCACGATGCCACCCGCACCATCATCACCCGCAACAAGTCGCCGGACATTTCCTTCGACCAGTCGATCAACCCTTATCGGGGGTGCGAGCATGGCTGCATCTATTGCTTCGCTCGTCCCACGCACGCCTATCTCGGCCTGTCGCCGGGCGCGGATTTCGAATCCCGCCTCTTTGCCAAGCCCAATGCGGCGCAGCTTCTGGCGAAGGAACTCATCGCTCCCGGCTATGTGCCGCGGGTCATCGCGATGGGGACCAACACCGATCCCTATCAGCCGCTGGAGAAGAAGATGCGCATTACCCGCAGCATTCTCGAAGTGCTGCGCGACTTCCGCCATCCCGTCGCTATCGTCACCAAGTCGCCGCTGATCTTGCGTGACCTGGATATTCTTTCGGAGATGGCGGCGATGGGGCTGGCCAAGGCGGCGCTGTCGATCACCACGCTGGACCGCAAGCTGGCGCGGGCGATGGAGCCCCGCGCGGGAACGCCGGCGCGGCGGCTGCAGGCGATCCGCGGCCTGGTC
>JBIIWB010000011.1:0-62152 GCA_044339125.1 Rhizomicrobium sp.
GCTCCCGAAACCGCGTCGCCGCTATGGCCGCCCTCCGGTTCCGCTACGCTCCACCTACGGCCGGCCATAGCGCTGGAGGCTGGAATGCACTAACAATCAAAACGGACCACCCAGTGGGGGCCGATCATGAGCACTTCCAATTCCAGCCCCGCAGACCGCCTGCGCCAGGGCCATGCGCTGCAACAGCAGGGCAAGGTGGCAGAAGCCGGGGCGATCTACCGCGAAGTGCTGGAGCAGGACCCGCGCAATGCGCCCGCCCTGCACCTGATGGGCGTGCTGGCGATACAAACCGGCCAGCTTCAGCCGGGCGTCGACCTGATCCGCCAGTCGCTGGCGATGCTGCCGGGCTTCGCGCCCGCGCATGACAATCTGGGCAAGGGGCTGGAGCGGCTGGGCCGCAAGGACGAAGCGCTGGCCAGTTTCGGCCGCGTCATCGCGTTGGCCCCGGGCCATGCCGAGGGCTACGCCAATCGCGGCCGCGTGCTGGAAGGTCTGGGCCGCTTTGAAGAGGCGCTGCGCGATTTCGACAAGGCGCTGTCGCTGAAGGGCGAGCCCGAGCTGTCGCTCAATCGCGGCGCGGCGCTGCTGCAGCTGGGCCGCTTCGAGGAGGCTCTCACCGCCTTCGACAAGGCCATCGCCATGGGCCTCACCCATCCCATCGGCCGTTTCAATCGCGGCGTGGTGCTGACGGCGCTGGGCCGTATCGAAGACGCCCTGGCGGCCTATGACGACGCCATCGCGCGCCATCCCGACCATCCCGATGCCTATGTCAATCGCGGCCTGCTGCTTGAAAACCTGAACCGTCCGGAAGACGCGCTGGCCAGTTTCGATCAGGCCATCGTCCTCAATCCCGATCAGGTAGAGGCCTATCTCAATCGCGGCGTGACGCTGGCGGCGCTGGGCCGCAACACCGAAGCGCGCGCCGCCTATGACGCGCTTCTGGCGCGCTGGCCCGAACATGCCGAAGCCTACAACAATCGCGGCGCGGTGCAGAAATCGCTGGGCGCGCCGGAGAAGGCGCTGGCAGATTTCCAGCGCGCCATCGCGCTGAAGCCGGGCGATCCCAATCTGCGCGACAATCGCGGTGGCGTTCTTCAGGGACTGGGCCGTTTCGACGCCGCGCTGGAGGATTATGATGCGGCGCTGGCGCTCGATCCCCAATCTGAGCGCGCCGCCTTCAGCAAGGCGACGTTGCTGCTGCTGCAGGGCCGCCTGGCCGAAGGTTGGCCGCTTTATGAAAAGCGTCCGCGCCGCTTCGCGGTGCCGGCGCTGGATGCGGACAAGGCCTGGCGCGAGCCGCAAACCGATCTCACCGGCAAGACAGTGCTGGCCTATGACGAACAGGGCCTGGGCGACGCCATCCAGTTCGCGCGTTTTGTGGCGCAGATCGAAAAGCACGGCGGCAAAGCCATCGTGATGGTGCGCCCACCGCTGGTGGCGCTGCTGGAAAACCTCAAGCCGGGTGTCGAGATCGTGCCGTACAGTGACGCGCCGCCGGCGCACGATCTGCACGCGGCGCTGAACAGCCTGCCCTATCTGCTCAATGTGAGCGACGCGGTGGGCGCGGCGTCGCCTTACCTGTCCGCCGATCCAGCGCGCATCACCCAGTGGAAGACCGTGATCGGCGACAAGGGCACGCGCATCGGCGTGGTCTGGCAGGGCAAGACCGGCGGTTACAACGACGCCGAACGTTCCTTCCCGCTGGCGGCGCTGGCGCCGCTTGCCGCTGTGCCGGGCGTGCGGCTGATATCGCTGCAAAAGGGCGAAGGCGAGGAGCAGCTTGCCGAACTGCCCAAGAGCATGAGTGTGGAAACGCTGGGCGCGGACTTTGACGCGGGCACCGATGTTTTCCTCGACACCGCATCAGCGATGGAGTCGCTCGATCTGGTCGTGACCTGCGACACGTCCATCGCGCATCTGGCCGGCGCGCTGGGCAAGCCCTGCTGGGTCGCCCTGAAACAGGTGCCCGAATGGCGCTGGCAACTGGGACGCGACGACAGCCCCTGGTATGCGCAGATGAAACTGTTCCGTCAGACCGCACGCGGCGACTGGGACAGCGTTTTCACCGCCATGGCGCAGGCGCTGGCGCAGCGGACAGCCTGATCCTTTCGCAGCCGCGAAAACGCTTCATTCTTGGGCGCCCCTGGCCGATATGCTAACGCTTGTCTTGGAAGCTGGCACAGATCGACCTTCGGGAGACGCAGGCCATGTCCTTCTTTCGCAACGCCATGATGGCGCTGGTTCTGTTCTGCGGCGCGTTCGCGCCCGCGCGTGCGGAAAGCGGCTATGACCTCTGGCTGCGCTACAACGCGGTCGAAGCCCCTGCCCGCGCCGCCTATGCCGCTGCCGCGCGCACACTTGTCGGTGGCGCTTCGTCACCCTCCCTCGATGTGGCGCGTGACGAATTGCTGCGCGGCCTGTCGGGACTGCTGGGACGCAAGCCGGCCATCGCCACAGCGGCGGCGCCTGGCGCGCTGATCTATGGCACGCCCGTCTCTTCGCCCATCATTGCGGCGCTCAAACTCGATCTGACGGCGGCCGGTGACGAAGGCTATGTCATTCGCAGCGAGACGGTGGACGGCCACAGCGTGACGGTGATCGCCGCCAATCGCGATGTCGGCGTGCTTTACGGCGCTTTCGCCTATTTGCGCCTGATCCAGACGCGCAAGCCGGTGACGGCGCTGGCCATCGCCACCGCGCCACAGCACAAGGTGCGTATTCTCAATCACTGGGACAATCTCAACCGCGATTCCGAGCGCGGCTATGCCGGGCTGTCGCTGTGGAACTGGTCGCAATTGCCCGCCATCGAACCGCACATCATCGACTATGCCCGCGCCAATGCTTCGCTGGGGATCAATGCGACGGTGCTGAACAACGTCAACGCGGATTTGCGCATCTATCAGCCGCAATATCTCGCCAAGGTCGCGGCGCTGGCGGACGCGTTCCGGCCCTATGGCATCAAGGTCTATCTCTCCATCCTTTCCAGCGCCCCGATCCAGGTGGGCGGCCTCAAGACCGCCGATCCGCTCGATGCGCAGGTGATCCAGTGGTGGAAGGACGAAGCCGCACGCATATACAAGATCATTCCCGATTTCGGCGGCTTCCTGGTCAAGGCCAATTCGGAAGGCATGCCGGGGCCGCAGGATTATGGCCGCACCCAGGCGCAGGGCGCAGCGGTGATGGCCCAGGCGGTGACGCCGTTCGGCGGCATCGTGATGTGGCGCGCCTTCGTCTATTCGCCGGAGAATCGCGACGACCGCGCCAAGCAGGCCCATGCCGAGTTCGTCCCGCTGGACGGCACGTTCGACGACAATGTGCTGGTGCAGATCAAGAACGGTCCGCTGGACTTCCAGCCGCGCGAACCCTTCAGCCCGCTGTTCGGCGCCCTGCCCAACACCAACGCCATAATAGAATTCCAGATTACCAAGGAGTATCTGGGCTTCGCCACCCACCTCGCTTATCTCGGCCCGATGTACGAAGAGACACTGAAGAGTGACACCCAGGCGCGCGGCCCGGGCTCGAGCGTGGCGAAGGTCGTGAATGGCCAACTCTTCAACCACAGCCTTACCGGCATGGCGGGCATCGCCAACACCGGCACCGCCGAGAATTGGAGCGGCTCGATCTTCAACCAGGCCAACTGGTACGTCTTTGGCCGCCTCGCCTGGGATCCCGAATTGTCGGCCCGCGGCATCGCCGAGGAATGGACGCGGCAGACTTTCTCCAACAATGACGCGGTGATCCGCCCCGTCGTCGAATTGATGATGGGCTCGCGCCAGACGGTGGTGGATTACATGATGCCGCTGGGCCTCAACATGATCTTCGGCAACGGCACCCATTACGGGCCGGGCCCCTGGGACGAGATCAGCAGCCGCCCCGACTGGCGCGCGCCCTATTACCACAAGGCCGATGGCGCGGGCGTCGGCTTCAACTGCGGCGCCAGCGGCAGCAACGCGGTGGCGCAATATGCGCCCGGCGTCGCCGCGCAATATGCCGACCGCGACAACCTCGATTACCTGCTCTGGTTCAACCATGTCGGCTGGAGCGAGGAGCTATCGACCGGGCGCACCCTGTGGGACGAACTGGTGCACCGCTACACCGATGGCGTGAACAAAGTGAAGCAGATGCGCCGCAACTGGGCGGCCCTGCGGGGCCGCGTCGATGCCGAGCGCTTTAATCTCACGGCGCAGTATCTCGCCATCCAGGAAGCGGAGGCGCAGTGGTGGCGCGACGCCTGCTTGGCCTATTTCCAGAGCTTCTCGAAACTGCCCTATGCAAAAGGTTATGCCGCGCCCGCGCACCCGCTCGAATATTACAAGAGCCTGGACGCGCGTAAGCCGCTGGATAGCAGGCTTGCGACCGGCCTGAACTGACGCGCCTCAGCCGCCGCTGCCGACATGGACCAGGCACAGGCCGCTTTGCGGCGACAGCAGACGCCAGCAATCCACCACCACCGGCCGATCGGTGCGCGCCGCCAGCAATGCCGCAACGGCGCGCCAGGCGGGATCGGGCGTGGTGATCACGATCACCTGCGCGCCTGCCAGCGCTTCTTCCAGCGTTTCGGCGCAGCGCACATCGGCATTCAGCACCGCGCGCGCATAGGCCAGCGCCAGCGGATCATGCACCGTCACCCGTGCGCCGTCCGCCGCCAGCGCGGCGGCGATCATCACGCCCTGGCTTTCATCGACCACCGGCGTGTGCGGCTTGTAGGCGAGCCCCAACACCGCCACAGCGCCGCCTTGCGGCAGATGACGCTGCGCCAGCGCCGCCACCCGCGCCGCCTGCCGCCGGTTGATCGCGTCGGTCGCGTCGGCCAGCTCTGCGCCCACGCCCAAACCCGCCGCCCAGTTGCGCAAGGCGGTGTTGTCGCGCGGGAAGCACGGCCCGCCATAGCCCAGCGCCGCCGTGAGATACTTGGGTCCGATGCGGGCATCTTTGCCCAGCGCGCCCGTCACCGCCAACGCATCGCCGCCCGCCACCTGCTCGCACAGTTCGGCGATTAGATTGGCGAAGGAAATCTTCATGGTGACATAGCTGTTCAGCGACAGCTTGGTGATCTCGGCATTGATCAGGTTCATGCGCAGGATCGGCGGCGCATTGTCGTTCATGCCGCGATAAACTGCTTCCAGGGCGTCGCCGGCGCGCGTGTCGGATTCGCCCAGCAGCACCATGTCGGGCTTGAGGATGTCGCGCACCACCGAACCCAGGGCGATGAATTCCGGATTGTAGCAAAGCCCCACACCGTCTCCGACCTTCAGGCCGGACGCCGCTTCCAGCGCGGCGCGGATCGGCCCGCCGGTTTCGCCGGGCATCACGGTGGAAACAATGGCGACCACATGATAGCGCGCGCTCTGTTTCAGCACCGCGCCGATGCGGCTTACCGCATCGATCACGTATTTGCTGGTGAAGACGCCGCTCTCGTCCGTCGGCGTCGGCACAATGACGAAAGAGATGTCGCTTTCCGCGAGGGCGTCGTCCCAGGATTGGGTCGCCTTGAGCCGCGCCCGCGATCCGTCGATCAGATCCTGCAGGTCCGGTTCGGCCACCGGCGCCCGGCCCGCATTGATCGCCGCGACGGCGGCGGCATCGCGATCCAGCCCGATCACGTCATGGCCTTTGTGCGCCAGCACGGCGGCCAGCGGCGCACCCAGCTTGCCCAGCCCGACGACGCAGAGCTTCATTGCAATTCCCCCAGAACCCCGGCGCCCGGCGGCGGCCTGTTTTGCCCCATAGTAAAGCCCCGCCACGGGGGTGCAATGGCACGGTCTTTCTGGGCAAGCGGCAAAGCTGCTAGACAGCGCGCATGACCGTTCCGCCCATCCTCGAGCAGGCCTACCGGCTGCAGACTGAAGGCAGGTTCGCCGAGGCCGAGACGCTCTATGCCCGGGCACTGATCGGCATCCGCAACAATCCCGTCCTCTGGTTCAACCATGGCCTGGTGCTGCGCGAGCTGGGCCGTGTCGAGGCGGCGCTGGCGAGCTTGGAACAGGCGACCAAGCTGGCGCCGCAGGTGGCCGAATTTCTCAGCGAGCGCGCCGGGGCCCTGCTGGACCTGGAGCGCTTTGCCGAAGCGCTGACCGCCCTCGACAAGGCCGTGGCGATGAAGCCGGGCTATGTCGGCGCGCTGCTGAACCGGGGCCGCGCCCTGTCGGAACTGAACCGCCACGGCGAGGCGCTGGAAAGTTATGAGCTGGCCCTGCGGTTCAACCCGCGCCTGCCCACGGCCCTGTCAGGAAGCGGGCTGGTGCTGGCGAAGCTGGGCCGCCTTGCCGAGGCAATGGCCAGCTATGACAGCGCGCTGGCGCTGAATCCGCGCGACGCCCAAGCCCTGAACGGCCGTGGCCTGTTGCGGAACCGGATGGGCCGCACCGCAGAGGCGCTGGCGGATTTCGACCGCGCCCTGGCGGTCGATCCCAAGCTGGTGCCGGTCCAGTTCAACCACGCCACGGCACTGACCGGGTTGAAGCGCAATGCGGAAGCGCATGCCGCCTTCCAGAAAATCCATGCGCAGCATCCCGCCTATCTCTTCGCGCTGGATGGGCTATGGGGGACCACGCTGCATCTCTGCGACTGGGAGACGCGGCGCACGTTGGAGCCGCAACTGCCCGCCCATGTCGCCATGGGCCGCCCGCTGACGCCGTTCAATCTTCTGCTCGCGCTGGACGATCCGGCGTTGCAGCGCCAAGCTGCCACCAGCTTCGCGCGCCGAATGGCGGCAGCGCCAGCCGCGCCGCGCGGCAAGTCGAACGTCCATGGCGGCCGGTTGCGGCTGGGCTATCTCTCCTATGATTTCCGCTATCACCCGGTTTCCAGTTCGAACGCGGCGGTGCTGGAACGGCATGACCGCGCCCGCTTCGAAGTCTTCGCCTTCTCCACCGGGCCGGACGATGCCAGTCCGATGCGGCGGCGGCTGGAGCAGGGCTTCGAGCATTTCATCGATGTCAGCGGTCGCGGCGATAGCGAGATCGCGGCGCAGATCGCGGCGGCGCAGATCGATGTGCTGGTGGATCTGGGCGGCCACACCACTGGCGCGCGGCCGGGCGTGCTAGCGGCGCGGCCCGCCCCGGTGCAGGTGAACTATCAGGGCTGGCCCGGCACGCTGGGTACGGATTTCATAGACTACATCATCGCCGACGGCACCGTGATTCCGCCTGGCCATGAAAGCCATTTCGCGGAGACCGTGGTGCGCCTGCCGCATTGCTACATGCCCAGCGATCCCACCCGCACCATCGCGGAGACGCCGACGCGCGCCTCGGCGGGCCTGCCGGAGAATGCCTTCGTCTTCTGCGCCTTCAACAGCTGCTGGAAGATCACGCCCGCCTTGTTCGATGTCTGGATGCAGTTGCTGCAGGCGGTACCGGGCAGCGTGCTGTGGCTGCGTATAGACGGCGACGAGGCCATCGCAAACCTGCGGCGCGAGGCTGCGGCGCGCGATATCGCGCCGGAGCGCCTGGTGGCGGCTCCGCGCGCGGAAGAAGCGGATCACTTGGCCCGGCATCGCCTGGCCGATCTTTTCCTCGATACCTTTCCCTTCACCGGCCACTCCACCGCCATCGATGCGCTGGCGGCGGGACTGCCGCTGGTGGCAATGGCCGGCCAAGGGTTCGCGGCCCGTGTTTCGGCCAGCGTGCTGGCGGCGGCCGGCGTGCCGGAATTCGCAGTGGCGACGATGGCCGAATATCATGCGCTGGCGCTGACGCTGGCGCGCGATGCGCAAGCCCGCGCGCAGTATCGCAGCCGTCTTGCCGGCGTGCAGGACACGGAGCTTTTCGACGCCACCGGGCTCTGCCGCGCGCTGGAATCCGCCTATGCGCGGATGGCGGAGATCGCGCGCAGCGGCGGCGCGCCGGAAGCTTTCACGGTGACAGGCTAGCGACGCGCGGGCGGCTACTTCGCCGCGTCCACTTCGCTCTGCACCAGCAGCCGCAGCGGCTCGGGCCCGAAGACCGTCAGCGGCTTGCCGTTGACGAAGAAGCTCGGCGTGCCGGTGATGCCCACGGTCTTCACATCGGCCATGTCGGCCGCCAGCAAGGTGGCGACCTCCGGCGCGGCGGCGTCCTGGCGCGCGCGCGTCAGGTCCAGCCCGGTTTCGCCCGCAATGGCCCAGGCGCGATCCAGATTGGGCCCGTCATGCGACGCCCATTCGGCCTGCTTTTCCAGCAGCGCTTCCAGCACCGGCTGGAATTTGTCCTGCTTGCGCGCCGCTTCCAGGATGCCCACCGCCTGGTCCGAACCCCGATGGAACGCCGCATAGCGCAGCATCAGGCGAACATCGTTGGGATGCATCGCCATGATCTGCTTCACATAGGGATAGAAGCCGCGGCACGCCTCGCAGGCGGGGTCGAAGAATTCGACGATGGTCACCTTGGCGTTCTGCGGCCCCATGATGGGCGCATGCGCCCGCACCAGACCTTCCGGCATCGCCGCCGTGTCCGGCGTCGCGGGCGGCGGCGCGGCGTGTTGCGAATAAAAATAGGCCCCACCGGCAAACAAGGCCGCCGCGCCAAGGCCGGTCATTAGAACGATATTGCGCCTGTTCATGCGTTATCCCGCCTGGAAAGAAACAGAAGACCCGTAATGGCTACAAAGGCCGAAAGCGAAAGATAGGGCAGCGGCAGGCCCATCACGGTCATCGCCGCATCCGTGCAGGATGGGCCGGTCTGGGTGCAGGGCCGCATCGCTTCGGAAAGAATATCCGCATAGAGGAGCGAATGGTAAGCAGCCACGCCCGCGCCGAGCAGGCTGAGCGGCAAGCCATAACGGAACGCCCCGTCATCAGGCTTGAGCACGCCGACGCCCAGCATAATCGCCAGCGGGAACATGAAGACGCGCTGCCACCAGCAGAGCAAACACGGCGTCTGGCCCATCACTTCGCCGATGAAGATCGCGCCCAGCGAAGCCCCCAGCGCGATCAGCCAGGACAGGAACAGCAGGGTCCAGGCGCGTGCGGCGCTCTCATGTCTTTCCATTCCATCCCCCATCCGAACGAGCCTCATGCTGCCAGCGCCGCACGGCGCCGACAAATTCCAGTAAGGGGTAAGTTCGGTGGAAAAATGGTGGGCGGCACAGGGATCGAACCTGTGACCCCTTCCATGTCAAGGGCCGCCAACGCATTCACAGCTAATCATGCTTCAGAAGACGAACCGAACTGCGCAGCAATAAATTGTTACAAACCAACGCCATAGGAGTTAGCAAGCTAGGGCCGGTCTGCTGACGAAGCAATGGGTTTCAGAGCCGAAACGATGGTGGCTGCCCCACAATTGTCCCAGATTTGGCTACATGAATTTGTGCCCCCACCCCCATCGCCCTTCGACGGGGTGGTTGCCTCATAGCTATGACATGCCCGTACAAATGGGCTGGGCATTTTGAGTTGTTGCGGGAAGGGCAAGTCAGGACGCGTGGGGCCGACCCAGCTTGGCGATCTCAGCCGAAGGCGAGGCAGAGCCGGTCGAGCTTGTCGTGCGATGGGCGGGGCAGTGATGGGCGGTAATAAATACGACACAATCAGCTTAGGGGGGTGACCTGGGAGAGCAGGGTCACCGGCCACCGACCAAACAGATCCAGGGCTAGATTTATCAAATTTATTATTTGCCAGGCCAGAATAGTTGCTCGCCCTGCTGCTGGGGGGTATGGAAGGCGACATGAACACTCCCGATCAGTTAAACGCCATTCCCACCAAGCTCAAGCCGCTTCCGCTGCTGATCTTTAGCTCACGTTGGCTGCAGTTGCCGCTCTATGTCGGCCTCATCGTTGCGCAATGTGTATACGTATTCCTGTTTCTCAAGGAACTTTTGCACTTAGTTATGCATGCCTGGGAGTTTTCCGAGCAGCAGATCATGCTGGTGGTGCTTGGCCTGATCGATGTGGTGATGATCTCAAACCTGCTCGTGATGGTCATTGTCGGCGGATATGAAACCTTTGTCTCGCGCTTGGGATTAAAGGGTCATCCGGACCAGCCGGAATGGCTGAGTCACGTCAACGCGGGTGTGCTCAAGGTGAAGTTGGCGATGGCCATCATCGGTATATCCTCGATCCATCTCCTGCGCACCTTCATCGAAGCGGGCGCACTGGGGCAGCCCAACGCACGCATCACCGAGGCCGCGATCATGTGGCAAACGGGTATTCATATGTCCTTCATTCTGTCGGCGATCGGCATTGCGTGGGTCGACAGGATGACGCAGGCAAAGCAATAAATTCCCAGGCGATAGTGTGTAAGCGCGTGAGCAGTCGATGCTTCGGTATTTTCTGTCAAAATAGCTTATCAGGTAGATACCGCCAACGCCGCGGCTCTAGCGGAGGACTTCTGCTTCGGTCTTGCGGCCATCGACATAGACGGTGACCCGATCCCGTTCAGGCGGCGCCGCCAGCGCTCACACTAGCGCCGCCATCAAAGCCCTGCACGGCATAGCCATAAAACCTGACGGCACCAGCATCTGCTCGCGTTGCCGCCAGCGAGGCTTTGCTCAATCGAGCGTGGGGCCGACCCAGCTTGGCGATCTCAGCCAAAGGCGAGGCAGAGCCGGTTGAGCTTGTCGTGCGATGGGCGGGGCAGTGAAGTCAGTAAATCTTGGTCAGTCCAAAACTGAAACCGCAGCCGTTCAGGGTATAGAATTTCACGTTAGAGCCATTGGAATTGCAGTAGGCATTAACGGATGGAAGAAAGCCGTCGTATCTGACGTAGTCAGAACTGACTTCTATAGAACCGAAAAGCCCTTTGTCTTTTCTTACAACGCCCCAAAACGGATCAACTGACGCGAACTCAGTTATGCGCGGCATAACCGAAGTGTTTATTGTGATGAAGTCGAACCTAAGGCTGGCGTCAAAGCCGATTCCATACGTGAAATAACGCAGCGTACTAAGCGCCGAGTCATGGAATTCCGCTTTGGGAACAATTGAAAACGTCTTGGACGGGTCAATTGAATAATTAACGGGTAGGCCAAACCTGTAAACGGCGCCAGAGAATGCTGTTGAAACACTAGAATTGAAGTAGCCGATTTGGACCATTGGGATGACATTAAACATAGGCGTAATATCGTACTTATAGAGCGAAGCAACATACGGCATCTGGTACGACTGGCCCGTCATATCAATCAATTCCAGACCAGTACGGAACTGTGAATTTAAGGCAACAACGTCCTTTGCAACATATGTATCAGTCATGAACAGGTTGGCGCTAGGAACTGGCATGAATCGATATGAAAGGCTCGTTCTAAGCGAGTAGCCAGAGTCAAAAGCCTTCTCATAGCCGCCTGAGAAAAGAACACCTGTAAGGTTCTTAGCTGCGGTATCTTGTGACAACTCTAGGTACGTGCCGCCAAAGTTGATGCCAAAAGCAGACGGCTGATTTAGCGGGTTCGTAACTTTCGTTAAAGAGATGCCGTAGGTGAACTTTCCTTCCTGCAATGACATCCGATTCAGAAAATTCAAGATTGTAGACTTTACGCCCGGCGGCGGATTGTCTTCATAGGCCGCAATGAAGGTCTCGCGGGCCTTTTCCTTCATCCCTGCAAAAAGGTAGGCACGGGCTAACTCAAGGCGCACACGAGGCGCTTTAGTTTCGGCATACAGAGCTTCTAGTGCAGGTATGGCTTCGTTTGCTTGACCGTTATCAAGCTGCTGGAGCGCGCCTAGGAACTTAGAGTCTGTTGCGTCCCCAGCAGCTAGGGCCGGGGACGCAAGACTGATGGCAAGCAGAAAACCTAATGCAGTTGGACGCACGTTTAACGCTTTGCGCCGAATGCTCCAAAGAAGGTTTGAACACCTGTTCCCGTCATAGCAAAGGTGCCGCCGACTTCAGTTGCAGTAGGGCCATAAAAACTACCCTGCGCCGTACCGGATGAAATTGATGAACTTGTTATTGGGCCGGTGAAATTCCCTGAACCCGCAGAATAAGTCAGGGTTCCATTCATATTAAGGCCAGATGCACTTTGGCCGGTGGTAAACGTCGACCCGGTAGTAGAATAAGCCAATGATCGTGTAGCAAAGTTTGCAACAACTGACGAATTTCCACGAACTAGATACTGCAATCCGGTTGTGTCGATTAAAAGACCGCCAACACCGCCTGTAAATGTTGCTGTGCCAGTAGTGGGAACTGCGCTCGTGGGTGTGAGGCTACCAATACTAGCTGCCCCACCAAAACCAGAACCAGTCCCCAGACCAGTAGCCCAGATGCCATAGGCCTGATAATTGATTCCCAAGGTCGTAGTATCTGAGTAAATCATTTGAGTTTTGCCGTCTGTAGAAGTAGTGACGGCCGCGCCCAAAACAACAGTTCCAGTAGAAGCAAGTTCTGTAGAATTAAATGACACCCCAGATTGTCTGCCAGTGATGGCAACGGCCGTTCTGGCGCCAGCTGCATTGTAGGTTATTGAACCACTAGCAGTGCCAGTTGTAGGCGCTGTATGGCTCGTTACAGGAAAGTTTGTAACTAGCGGATTTGAAATGTACGAAGCCTCAATGGTCGACCCTGTGACCGTGACAGTACCGGGGGTCGGGATTGCTGACCAACTTGTAAAAGCTACTGTTGGCGCGGGCGTCGGCGTTGGTGTCGGCGTAACAACTGCTAGCGGCGGATTTCCGCCCCCGCTGCTGCATCCAGCAAGTAGTAGGAATGTAAGGGCTGCGCTTGTACGGATTGTGGGTCTCATTTTCACAGCTTGTTCTCCGACAACCTGATGCTCATTCACCAGTCGATTGTCGCTTATAAGCGGTTGTTGTATAAACAACAAGTAAGTCTCCTAACCGCATGGATTTGCGGGATACTTTTGCTTTAAACCTAAGGCGAATGCGCAATGCTCGCGGCCTGTCGCAGGAAGCGATGGCTAGTTCTGCGGGCATCAACCGCTCATATTTCAGCAAAATCGAAACTTCAGATACTTATGTTGGGCTGGAGATCATCGCGAAACTATCCGAAGCCCTTGAAGTCGAACCCGCAGAGTTTTTCAGGCGACCTGCTAAAAGGTCTAAATAAATAGCTCGCTCTTCAGCACATCTACCAAGCCTGAGCTAAGGATCGCGTGAAGTAGACCGCCATAGACTCTAGGGACTCCGTTGGCGGATCATCGCCTATGTGTTATCTTGCCGATGTGCCTCAGTCCGCAGTAGATCAGTACAAGCGTAGTGGGCGGTAACAGCCATGAAGGGCAATAAGATGAACAAGGTTTGGATTTCTGCCTCGCTCATAGCAGCCCTTCTGCTGAGCGGTTGTGCCAACCGAAGTGTTAATGACGTTTCAGTTGAAGACGCCGGACAGTCCTACAAAGTGAAGTTCGGAACCGTTTTAGAACAGCATCCAGTCAACATCCGCTCTAAGGGTGGCGCAGCAACTGGTGGCGGGGCTTTACTCGGTGCTGGTGCGGGCGCTGTAGCTGGGCGCAGCGAAGATGCCGTAGTAGTTGGAGCTATCATTGGTGGAATTCTAGGTGCGATTGCCCACAATGCTGCTGAAACAAATAACGGCATTGAATACACTATAGCTTTTGCAGACGGCACAACTCAGGTCATTGACCAATTACAGCTTAAAACAGACCAAGTATTTCAGGCTGGCGCTCCAGTCATGGTTCAGTTTGGCGCTAATATTAACCGGGTGCTGTCTGCCGCTAATTTGCCTGAGAATGTAAGCCGCCCCAAAGAAGTTCGTGTTGAAGGTGCGCCGCAGCCCCCTGTGAATATTGGCGTTCAGACTTGCCAAACTGGTTTTTCATGGAATTCAGTTAGGTCCGCCTGCACGTCGCAATAAGACGTTCGAGCTGTGCAGCCTTAGCGTAAAATGTTTGCCCACCGCCTGATTTTCCCACTAATCCTAGCCTTCGCCGTGCTGTCAGCTTGCACAGCTGTCCAGCCCGCACCCACATCGCCTGTTATCCAGCGCGACGCACACGGGCGCATAGAGCGAAGCCAAGCCGCCAGAGCAGCATTCAAGCGCGAGCAGCCTTGCCCAGCCACCCAGAAGCCCAAAGGGCCATGCCCCGGCTACATCATCGACCACGTGATCGCCCTGAAGCGCGGCGGCGCTGACAGCCCGGCGAATATGCAGTGGCAGACAGTTGAAGACGCAAAGGCGAAGGATCGGGTGGAGTAGGCTGACACAGACTCTACGGACTCCGCTGGCGGGCGTTTGCCCCGGCTGAATCCCTGCCTAGCCGGGCGGGCGGATGGCGCTGGGTGAGTCGCTGGCGGGGTCACATGCCGCGAAGACGCTTTAATATAAAATATAGGCACAAGCCGCCAATCACGACCCCTGCAGCAATATTAAAGATCAACAAGTCCGCCTCCGCTATCAGGACCGAGTGTGCGCCGTCGTTCCGCGTTCCACACTAAAGAAAGGACTGGAACGGAACGACGGAAGGGAGGGCTAAAGCCCCCTCCGTTCCGGGTCCGCGTTCCACTGGAACGGCAGGGTTTGTCTGGCCTTTTGTGGGATCGTTCCACATCGTTCCAGTGTCGGTGAAACGGTGATGTCGGGCGTTGGATCGTTCCAGCATGAATTTGCTCATTCTGCGGCCCGTTTGGCGACCTTTTCCCCCGCTGTTGTGAGGACCCATTTACCCGCTTCCTTCTTGGCGAGCTTGTCGTCCTTGAGCTTCTTCATATTGCGGTCAATTTTAGACTTGTGAGGCTCCCCAGTTTTGAGACGCCAGCCGCAGGCTTCCGCGAGTTCGGAGAACGTAGCGCACGGATATTTGAGCATTTCAACTAGGAGGCGCTGAATATCGGCGTCGGACAGTTTCTCTTTGGTGGCTTGTTCGCTGTAGGACAGCGGCTTGGCGATCACGGTAGGCATGTGCCGCCCCCGGCTATCCTTGAGCTTGTCGCTGGTGACGGTAATCAGTTCGAACATAATCGGCTCAAACTCCGGTCCACGAAACTTCCCCTGCCAGTGCAGTTCGACCATGCCGTCCTTCCTGGCGCTGGTCAGGTTGCCGTCTATCTCCGCGATGAATGCGCCGCCACCGCGTGGCAGCAGATTATCGGCGCTGGCATTTTTGGTCGGATGGCAGTTCACCACGACGGTAGGTTTTCCCGCCAATGTGGTCAGTTCGCGCAAGTCGCGCGCGTGTGCGCCGAGCTGGACGTTGTTGTTTTCTTCATCGCCCTGAAAATACGCGGCGGAGGTATCCACGATGACGAGGGAAAAACCGCCCACGGAGTTGGCCAGAGCGTGAAGCGCTGGTAATGCATCAGGGATCGAGAATACTCGGGGGATGAAATAGGCGTCGAGTTCGTCGGGGAATAGACCCATCTGTTCGCACTGCGCGATCCAGCGGGCGCGCACGTCATCCGGGTTCTCACCTGACAGCATCAGGGTGCGACCCTTGGCTACTTCGCGCCCATTGAGCGGCATGCCGGTTAGGACGTGTGCCTTCAATCGCAGGGTGACTGCGGTCTTGCCGGCTCCTGTCTGCCCGGTATTGGAATAGATGCGGCCCCGCTGCACGATCCCGTCCACCAAATAGTCCGGGGGTGAGAAGCCGGCGACGAACTCGGCGCTCGACAGAACCCCAAGGTCATCATCAGCATGATGCGACTTACCGGGTTCATCATCAGAGGGCCCTAAGTCCTCCGCCGTTTCTGTCCTCGCGTTATCAGATGCCCCGCGTAAGCCCTCCGGGCCGTATTCCCGCAATATGTCATTGGCATCAGGGGTCTTATCCATTTGACTGACCCATGCCTGGGTTGAAGTACTTGATCTGCGCGAAAATTCCCCTGTCGTTTAAGCCGCGGAGCAGCGCCCTGGCTCCATCAATTCCAGCCTTGTTGTTGTCGCCGTATATCGTCACGCAATCGATGTAATCTGGCACAGCATCCGCCATTGCAGGCATCCGCGAAGCGGAACCAGCGGCCCACGCGCCCAAGCCAGTCGCAGCGTGAACTGACAGGGCATCCTCGATGCCTTCGGTGATCGCCAGTCCCAGCAGGTCATTGGGCGGGGCTAGGATGATAGGAACACCAGAAGCGCCACGGCCAAGGATGATCTTGGGGTCTGGTATATCCGCCTTGCCCATTCCGTCTGGTTTCAGCTTTGTAAGATGAACGGCGCGGACGGCGTCGGCTGAAACGCAAAGGAGGCCCGGTTCTATTTCCACTGCCATAGTGAACGCTGCGATCATTGATGGCGGGTGTTTTTCGCTCGCGGGTAGAAAGCGCAGGGTTGCAGGAATTAGCCCCTGATAGCCTCGCGAAGTCAGCAGATAGGCTTCGGCGGGAGTGCCTAGGGTAGGCCTACTCTTGGCCCAAAGGTATTTCCCCGTGGCGCTGCTATTGCAGCTATCAGCCTCACGCAAAATAGGGTTTGAGCGTCTAGGTTGCTTCTGCCGCGTTGGTTGCCAGCGCCCGCATCCTAATCGCTGCCGGACATAATCCTTGCAGGTGAGTGCATCATCGCCCGCGAAGCTGTGGACAATGAAGCCGTCAGACGCATTGGGATCAATTAAGACGGCAAGGGATCGGTCATGGCGCGAATGTCCGGGGCCTGGCGCAGAAACCCGGTTGCGCCCTGCCACCGTGCCTCCCAATGCGTGAGCGAACGCGCGAGCGTCTAGGTCGCTCATATCCGCCCCCCAACCTGCTCAAGCCATGCAATCACATCTGAGCGCCGCCAGACCGTTATGGCCCCAAATTTAATGGGTTGTGGAAACCTTCCCTGCCTAGCCCAGAGCCAAATCGTGCTTCGACCTATCGGCACGACTTTTAAAAGATGCTCGATCCGGCAAAGCGGCGGTAGCTCCGCTTCGGGCGCAAGTCCGGCTATAGACGCCGTTGTACTCTTTTGGATTGCTGGCTCAGATTTCGTCATAAAAACACCCACTAGCAACAACAACAAAACATGAGCCTTGCGGCTCGGCTCTTTGTCTTTGTTCGCTGTGGGCGATGGCTTTCGACGAAGCCACATTCGGCCATGGGTGGGCCACGCGACGTGCGCTGTCAGTCTTACATGGGTCGCCTGTGAGCAACGTCATGCACTGCTGACTCCATCGATACTAGGCACTGCATGTATCCCTGCAAGTTTTTTCGAGCGAAAAACTCTAGATTATTTTTATCTAGTCAATTCAGCCTCTTAAATGAGCGAATTTCGAACATCATGAGTTAAGCGCAATATCATTGGCTTATATGCGTTTTATTTTTGATCATTTCTGGGAATCGATCACGATTCGCGGCGGATATATATCCGTACACAGACTAATCGTGCTATACTCCGCTCCTGATCAAAGGAGCGTCGCATGGCTAATTCAGGAAGTTTTCGCAAAGGCGTTAAAAAGCCAAACCAAGGCAAGCACGGCCCGCCCAAGGCATCCTTGGCGGCTAGGGAAGCAATCGCCCGCTTCGTGGACGGCAACAGCGAACGCCTTCAGGGCTGGCTGGACCAGATAGCCGAGCGCGACGGCCCAAGAGCGGCCTTCCAGTGCGTCGTGGACCTGATCGAGTTCCACGTTCCCAAGCTTGCCAGGCGCGAGCTAGTTGGCGTGGAGGATGGTCCTATGGAGCTAGTGGTTAGCTGGCAGGATCGCGGCTGAGGCTTATAGCCGCCAGCTTGGCGACCAAATCAGACGCCCTTAGGTGAGTATACCGGAACAGCATCCGGGGGTCTTTGTGGCCGCTAATCAGTGCGACTTCGGGCACGGACAACCCCATTTCAAAGAACCGGCTAACTGCCTCATGGCGTAAGTCGTGGAAGCGCAGGTTTGCTATACCCGCCCGCCGCACCAGCCGCTGCCAGACTAGCTTTATCGCCTCGCAGGACACCGGAAAGACCAAGTCGGCGGCCTTATGCTCGCCCGATATGCCTTCCAGAACCTTCATAGCGCCCGGTGTCAGCGGAATAGTTCTGGGGTGGCCGTTCTTGGTAATTGGGATGTGAAGGGTGCCTTCAGCCCGGTTTATGTCGCCCCACTTGGCCCTGAGGATTTCTCCCCGGCGCATCCCCGTTTCGATGGCAACCCGCACTACTGCCTCGATATATGGATTGCGGCAGGTCTCGAAGCTTTGCTGGACTAACGCCCATTCGCCTTCTTGCAGCCGTCTATCGCGTGGCCTGCCGGCCTTAGGCTTGGTTATGCCCTTAACTGGGTTGGCTGCTATTGGTATGCCCCATTCTTTGCGGGCAACTTCCAGAGCATGTTGAATAAGCCCCAGTTCGCGAATGATTGTCCCAGGCTTTGCTCTTTTAAGTCGCTCGTCACGGTAGGCAGCAAAGTGGGCCGGTCCTAACTCAGACAACCGCAGACTGGCCGTGGGGTGCCTCAGGAAGGCGTTAAGGACAGCCGTTTCATTGAGGCTGCTTTTATGGCTTGGGACTACCGTGTCCCGGTACCGCCTTATAAGGTCAGCAAGTGTCGTTGCTTCGAGTCGGCTGCGGTTAGTCGAGAACCCACCGCGTTCACCATCGACTTCAACCTGTGCAGCCCACTTTTCGGCGTCTGCCTTTAGCCTGAAGGTTTGGGAAGTGAGCGGCCCGCCCTTGCGACGAACTCTGGCTTGCCAGCGATCCCCGCGCTTAGAAATAGTCGCCATCTGATGCCTGTGTCCCCGATTTGGATACAAGCGTCGATTTGCAAAACTATCGCTGCGTCAGGGTTCTGATAACTAGCTGATTTAGCTGGATTTAAATGGTGGGCGGCACAGGGATCGAACCTGTGACCCCTTCCATGTCAAGGAAGTGCTCTCCCGCTGAGCTAGCCGCCCCACCTTCAGGAAGGGCGCCTCTATAGCGGCGGGGGGCCTGCCGGGCAAGATGGACCTCCGAACCCAAGCAAAAGCCGGTCCGGGCAGGTTTTTTCCAGGATTTGGGGGCTGACCGCCTAAGCGGCGGCGGCCAGCATCCGGTCCACTTCCGCCACGATCTCGCGCAGGTGGAAGGGCTTGGACAGGACCTTGGCCTGCTTGGGCGCGCCCGAGGCCGGGTGCAGCGCCACGGCGGCGAAGCCGGTGATGAACATGATCTTGAGTTCGGCGTTCAGCTCGGCGGCGCGCTTGGCCAGCTCGATGCCGTCCATGCCCGGCATCACGATATCGGTGAGCAGCAGGTCGAAGGTGAAGCCCTGGATGCATTCAAAGGCCTCGGAGCCGTCGCCGAAGTCGGTGACGGCATGGCCAGCCTTGACCAGCGCCGCGCTGAGAAACTTGCGCAGGGATTCGTCGTCTTCCGCCAGAAGGATATGTGCCATCGCTTCGCCCGCCCGTTCCGCTCCCTAATAGCGCGAATTTGGTAAATATCCACTACCCATCCGGATTTGCTTGCCGGGACAGCCACTTGGTGGTTCCCTTGCCCCATGTCCCAGCCGCCTTCCCCCATCCCGGACACCGATCTGGCCGCCCTGTTCGCCCGGCCTTTCCGCCTGGCGCGGCCGGAAGCGCAGACCGTGCCCTTCATCTTCGCCTCGCCCCATTCCGGGCGGCGCTATCCCCAGAGCCTGGCTGCCGCCAGCCGCCTCGACCCGGTCATGCTGCGCCGCTCAGAGGACGCCTTCGTGGACGAATTGTTCGCAGGTGTGACCATGCTGGGCGCGCCGCTGCTGGCGGCGGAATTTCCCCGCGTCTTCCTGGACGTCAATCGCGGCGTCGCCGAACTGGACGCCACCATGTTCTCCGCCCCGCTGGGGCTGCCGGTGGATCTGCCCAGCGCGCGCGTGGCCGCGGGCCTGGGCGTCATTCCCCGCATCGTGCGCGACGGCGCCGACATTTATCGCGGCAAGCTCGCGCCCGACGAGGCGAAGATGCGGCTGGAAAAGCTCTATCATCCCTATCATCGCGCACTGGCGATGCTGGTGGCCGAAACCCAGGCGCGTTTCGGCGTGGCGGTGGTAGTGGATTGCCATTCCATGCCGTCAACGCTGGCGGCGCCGCAAATCGTGCTAGGCGACCGCTATGGCGCCTCCGCCGCGCCAACGCTGTCGCGGCTGGCCGAAGATGCCTTCACCCGCGAGGGGCTGAGCGTGACGCGCAACGCCCCTTATGCAGGCGGGCACACCACCATGCTGCATGGCCGCGTCGCCCAGGGCTGTCACGCGCTGCAGATCGAGATCAATCGCGGGCTTTACCTGGACGAAGAGAAGATCGCCAAGAAACCGAACTTCGAGGCGCTGAAACTCAAACTCACCGCCGCCCTGACGCGCATCCTGCGCATCGACATCGCAGCGCTGCGCGCATCTCCCGATCTCTCCGCCGCCGCGGAATGACTTTCAAATAGCCAAGTCTGTTTTTGCGCCAGAGATGTCGGTCTGTGGCCAGGCGCGAGGCGCGATGTGGGCTTAATGCCCATGAGCGAAGCGCCGACGAACCCAGAGTGCAAAAGACCAAGGCAAAAAAATGGCCGCTCCGAAGAGCGGCCAAGTTCAGGGAGGAAACGCCCAGGAAGGGCGGCGGCCTCGCAATCGAAGATCGCGATACCGCGCTGCAGCAATATGCGGGAAAGGGGTTTTGTCCGCAAGCGCGAAAACACACTTTGCCAAACTTCACCCCTACGAAAATCTAGGGTAATCCGATGAAAATGCTTTTCTACCGAAACGCGCATAGCTGAATATCATTTTGTGCATTGCACAATAACGGCGTATTTTCAGGCAAATACCGCACCATTTCGCCTGTTTCACAGCCATGTCGTGACAGGGCAACAAAAGAGTCGTGCGAAGCAGCTATCCCGCCGCGCAAAGGCAGCATGGGAGGGCTTCCGATGGCCGAAATCGCATGGTTCGACAGCGCCTTGGGCGGATTGCCGCCGCTCCGTCCCGCCGCGCGGGCGATTCAGGCGGTGGATACGGCGCGCTTCCGCCGGCACCGCACCATTTTCATCTCCGACACCCATCTGGGGACTCCGGGCTGCAAGGCCGAGGCCCTGGCCGACTTTCTGGCCCACAACGAATGCGAGACGCTGTTCTTGGTGGGCGACATCGTCGATGGCTGGCGGCTGAAGCGCCGCTGGTTCTGGCCCGAGGCGCAGAACCAGGTGGTGGGCGAGATCCTGCGCAAGGTGGATCATGGCACCCGCGTCATCTTCGTGCCCGGCAATCATGACGAATTCGCCCGCGACTATGCCGGACGCCTGTTCGGCGGCATCGAAATCATCAACGAAACCATCCATGAAACCGCCAACGGCAAGCGTTTGTGGGTGCTGCATGGCGACCGCTTCGACGGCGTCATCCACTATGCCAAATGGCTGGCCCATGCGGGCGACCGCGCCTATGCGGCGGCGCTACGCGTGAACGACATGCTGTTCCAGGTGCGCAAGTGGCTGGGCCTGCCCTATTGGTCGCTGTCGTCCTGGCTCAAGCACAAGGTCAAGAACGCGGCCGCGTTCATCTCCCGCTTCGAGGACGTCATGGCCGCGGAAGCCGCCAAGCGCGGCGTGGACGGCGTGGTTTGCGGCCATATCCATCACGCCGAAATCCGCATGATTGGCGAGGTTCTGTATCTCAATGATGGAGACTGGGTTGAAAGCTGCACCGCCCTTGTCGAAGATGTCCGAGGACATATGGAGATACTGCACTGGGCCGATCACGCTCCCGGACGTACTGCTGCGGCTCCGGCTGCCGGAGTTGCCGCGCCCGCTCCGCAAGGCGCGCTTATTCCCGCCTAGAAAATTGCGCCTGCAACCGGGTATCATCCCCGGCGTGGCAGCCCATTTGAAAATTCTCATCGTTACCGACGCCTGGAGGCCCCAGGTCAACGGCGTGGTCCGTACGCTGGAAATCCTGTCGAATGACTTGGCGGCGCTGGGTCACACGGTGCAGATGATCACGCCCGAAGGGCGGCTGACGGTGCCGTTGCCCACCTATCCGGAAATCCGCATCGCGCTGTTCGAGCGGCAGGCGATGGCGCGCGAGATCCAGGAATTCGCGCCCGACGCGGTGCATATCGCCACCGAAGGCTCGCTGGGACTGGCGGCGCGCAGTATCTGCCTGCAGCACGGCATCGCCTTCACCACCGCCTTTCACACCCGCTTCGCCGAATATGTCCATGCCCGCTTTCATCTGGTGCCGGAAAGCGTGGTGTGGCGCTGGCTGCACTGGTTCCACCAGCCGGCCACCGCCGTGATGGTGGCGACCGATACGCTGAAGCACGAGCTGGCCGGGCAGGGATTTCGCAATCTGCGCATCTGGTCGCGCGGCGTGGACACGGAGAAATTCCGCCCCCTGCCCGACGCCCGCCATCCCTATGAGGGTCCGGTCTGGCTCTATGTCGGCCGCGTGGCGGTCGAGAAGAACATTGAGGCGTTCCTGGCCTGCGACCTGCCCGGCACCAAGATCGTGGTGGGCGAAGGCCCGGCCCGGGAAGCCCTGACCGAGGCCTATCCGGCAGTGAAATTCCTGGGGCCGCTGACCGGCGACGACCTTACCCGGGCCTATGCCGGCAGCGACGTCTTTGTTTTCCCCAGCCGGACCGACACCTTCGGGCTGGTGCTGCTGGAAGCCCTGGCCTGCGGCCTGACCGTGGCGGCCTATCCGGTGGAAGGGCCCCGCGATGTGGTGGGTCCGACGGTGCCGGGCGGGCCGGATGTGGCGGTGCTGGACGAGGACCTGCGGACAGCCTGTCTGGCGGCGCTGGCGCTGCGCCGGGCGCCGCAAGCCCTTAGCCCCCGGGCCTTTGCCGAGAAACGCTCCTGGCGAGCCTGCACCCTGCAATTCCTCGGCAATATCGTGGTCGAGCCGGACGCCGATTAGCGTTACCGCCAAAGGCCTTATCTGTTGCGCCGGGACAGGCTAGAACAGGCCGTCCTTTCGAGTTCCCGCCGCCCGATGGCTTCCTCGCCCTCCACCAGCCGCGCGCCCCTGTCGGCGCGGGAATATGCCTTTTTCGGCTGCACCATCCTGTTCTGGGCGGCCTTCGTGGTGCTGCTGGGCAAGGACACCAGCTGGGACTTCCGCAATTACCATTGGTACGGCCCATATGCGCTGTTCAACGACCGCCTCGCTGTGGATGTCGCGGTGGCGCATCTGGCGAGCTGGTACAATCCCTATCTCGATGTGCCCTTCTACCTGCTGGCCACCACCCTGCCCGCCTGGGCGGCGCTGGCCTGTATGGGCGCGGTGCACGGCGCCAATGTGGTGCCGCTCTACCTGCTGGCGCGGCACAGCCTGAAAGTGCCGGAAGCCTCGCTGTGGGCGGGCGCCATCGCCATCCTGGGACTGACGGGCGCGCAGACCCTCACCGAGATGGGCACCACCTATTACGACAATGTGATGAGCCTGTTCGCGCTGACGGGCCTCTGCATCCTGGTGGTCAAGCGCGACACGCTGCGCCACGGCCCGCTGGGCAAGGCGGCGCTGATCGCGCTGGTGGCGGGTTTCATCACCGGCTGCGCCGGCGGCCTCAAGCTGCCCGCCATGCCCTATTGCGTTGGTTTCGCCGCCGCGCTGCTGGCGCTGGGCGGCAGCTGGAAACACATCGCGGTGCGGATGCTGGCGGGCGGCATCGGCGGCGTGGCGGGCGTGCTGCTGTTCGCGGCGCCCTGGATGTTCAGCGTCTATCAGCAGACCGGCAATCCGCTGTTTCCCTATTTCAACGGCTATTGGCAGTCGCCGCTGGCGCTGCCCGAGCATTACCGCGATCTGCGCTTCGTGCCCGGTTACCGGCCCGTCTGGCAGCAACTGCTCTTCCCCATCCTGTTCTCGCTGGACTGGCATGTGGCGGGCGATCTGGGCTTCCAGGATATCCGCGTCGCGATGGCCTATATCGCCGTCATCGCCGTGGCGCTGGTCTGGGTGCTGCGGAAGCGGAACACGGATTCGCTCACCTTCGACAGCGCCGCGCTGCCGATCCTGGCGTTCGCGACGGTCAGCTATATCGCGTGGCTGCGCATGTTCGCCATCTATCGCTACATCGTGGCGCTGGAGATGCTGGCGCCGCTGGTCATCACCACCGCGGTGGGGCTGATGCCGGGCCGCCGCCGCACCCGCCTGATGGCGCTGGGGCTGATCGCCTTCGCCGTGCTGGTCACCAGCCGCAGCGACTTCCTGGAACGCGCGCCGGTGGACGATCCCTATATCCAGGTGGCGCTGCCGCCCATCCCGCGCCCCGACCGCACCCTGGTGATCATGACTGGCGATGCGCCCATGGGCTTCATCGCCAGCCAGCTGCCGCCGCAGATTGCCGTGCTGCGCATTGACGGCTGGATGGTGCAGCCGCGCGACGGCAGCGGTCTCACCAAACAGATGCGAAGCCGCGTGGCGGCGCATCTGGCGGACGGCGGCGATATCTATCTGATAGCAGACGCCACCGACATGGCGCGGGCGCGCACGGCGGTGGAAGATTACGGCCTGATGATCCGCCTGCCGCAATGCCAGCAATTCGACACCAATCTGGTTGGCGCCTATCAATGGTGCCCCGTGACGAGGATCCCATGAGCCCGCGCATCGCCGTCCTGGTGCCCTGCTACAATGAAGAGGCGGCCATCGCCGCGGTGGTGCGCGATTTCCGCGCCGCTCTGCCGGAGGCCGTCATCTATGTCTATGACAACAACTCGCGGGATCGCACCGTGGAGGTGGCGCGCGCGGCGGGCGCCGTGGTGCGCACCGAGCCGCGCCAGGGCAAGGGCAATGTCGTGCGCCGCATGTTCGCCGACATCGAGGCAGACATCTATGTGCTGGTGGATGGCGATGACACCTATGACGCGGGCGCGGCCCCGCGCATGGTGCAAACGATGCGCGAAACAGGCTGCGACCTGGTCACGGCCTGCCGCATTCACACCGACGCCGCCGCCTACCGGCCGGGTCATGTGCTGGGAAACCGGCTGCTGACAGGCCTCACCGCCTGGCTTTTCAGCGTCAAGCTGCCGGACATGCTGTCTGGCTATCGCGTCTTCTCGCGCCGCTTCGTCAAGAGCTTCCCCTTCACGGCGGAAGGCTTCGCGATCGAAACCGAGCTTACCGTCCATGCGGTGCGCCTGCTGATGCCGATGGAATCGATGGACACCCGCTACAAGGAGCGCCCGGTCGGCTCGGTCTCCAAGCTCAACACCTGGCGCGACGGTTTCCGCATCCTCAACGCCATCGGCCATCTGGTGCGCGAGGAACGTCCGCTGATCTTCTTCTCGGTGCTGTTCGCGATCCTGGCGCTGCTGTCGGTGCTGATCGCGGTTCCGGTGGTGCATGAATTCGTCCAGACCGGACAAGTGCCGCGCCTGCCCACCGCCATCCTCGCCACCGGGCTTATGCTGCTGGCCTTCCTGTCGCTCACCTGCGGCCTGATCCTGGATACGGTGACGCGCGGCCGCTGGGAGCAGAAGCGCATGGCCTATCTCGCCATGCCGGGCCCCGGCGACAAAGCCTGATGCTGGGCGACGCCACGCGCTGGCTGCTGCGCCATGCCTTCATCCGCTTCGGCATGGTCGGCGCGGCCGGCTATGTGGTGGATGCGGCCATGCTGGCGCTGGCGACGGGGCAGCTCGGCATGGACCCCTATCGCGGGCGCGCGCTGTCCATCGCCGTGGCGATGACGGCCACCTGGCTGGGCAATCGTTATTTCACCTTCGCCGCCCGGCGCGCGCGGGGCAGCGTTGCGGCGGTGGCGGAAGAAGCGCTGAAGTTCGCGGGCGCCAATCTGGTGGGCGCGGCGGTGAATTACGGCGTCTATGCCGCGCTGGTGGCCTGGGCGGCGGCGCCCTGGAACAATGTCTTTGTGGCGCAGGTCATCGGCGTGCTGGCGGGGCTGGTGTTCAACTTCACCTTGTCGAAGACGCTGGTGTTCCGGAATCAACCGTAACGCTTTTGACGATGGCGAAGACCGGCAGGCCCGGCGCCAGCGCCAGCCGCTGCGCCGACGCCGCCGTGATGCGGGCCAAGAGCCACGCGCCACCCGCCTGCAACGCCACCTCGGCGACATCGCCGGAGATATTCACCTGCACCACCGTGGCGCGCAGGATGTTATTGGCGCTGATCTCCTTGGGCTGCACCCGGGCAATCAGGATGTCGTCCGCCGCCAGCCGCACTCTTAGCTTCGCGCCGGGCGGCGCTTTCTGCGTCACCGCCAGCCGCCCATTGTCAAAGGCCAGTTCGGTGAGGCCGTCGTCGCGCGGGCCCAGCGACACCGCATCCAGCACCGCACCGAGACCACCCAACCCCGGCAGGGTTTCGCCGGGCGCGCCGTGGGCGGTGACGCGGCCTGATGCGAGCAGCACGACGCGATCCGCCAGCCGCGCCACTTCGTCCACCTGGTGGCTGACATAGAGCATCTGGACGCGGGCTTCGTCGCGCAGGCGTTCCAGATAAGGCAGGATCTCGGCGCGGCGCGGCGCATCGAGCGACGCCAGCGGTTCGTCGAGCAAAAGAATCTCCGGCGCGGCCAGCAGCGCCCGGCCCAGCGCCACCCGCGCTTTTTCGCCGCCCGATAAAGTACGGGGGCGGCGGTCCAGCAGGTCACCAAGACCCAGCAGCGCGATCACATGCGCCACTTCCTTTTCGTCCGCGCGGTCCGGCGCACGCCGCCAGCCATAGCGCAGATTCTTCTCCACGCTCATGTGGGGAAACAGGCGCGCCTCCTGAAACACCAACCCGGCGCGGCGGGCTTGCGCGGCCACGAAGACCCGCTCCACCGTATCAGTGAGGACGCGGCCATTCAGAACGATGCGGCCTGCGTCCGGCTTCAGCAAGCCCGCCACCATGGCCACGATGCTGCTCTTGCCAGCGCCGGAGACGCCGAACAGGGCGGTGACGCCGCCTTCCGCCTTGAACGCGGCATCCAGGGTGAAATCGCCCATCGCATGCTGCAGCGAGACTTCCAGGCTCATCACACGGCCCGCCGTTGCAGCCATTGCGCCGCCACCATGAAGACCAGCGCCAAGCCGATGGACAGACTGGCCAGCCGCATCGCCGCCGCTTCGCCGCCGGGCTGCTGCATCGACGCCCATCCCGACAATTCGCTGACGCGCGGCTATTACGATCTGCGCTTCGTGCGCTCTTCGCCCGGCATGGGGGCGGGCTTCAAGAATTGGCGCCCGCTGCGGCTGACCGGCGCGCGGCCGCTGGATGGCGCGCTGTTCGGAGGCACGGTGACGGCGGCGGCCAATCGCGACATCCCCGATTTTTCCCTCACCCAATATTACGGCACAGGCGAGCGGCCCGCATCCTGGCGCAGCGGCCAGTTCCTGCTGCAAGGCAAGCGGGTGGATTATTACGACTATGTCCGCGCGAGCTTAAGCGGCGGCAGCCTCAGCTTCGATCCGGTGCGCGAGGTCGCCGACATGGTCGCCTCCAATTGCGCCGACCTGGGTTATCGCGCCGAGGCGGTGGACCTGTCGCTCGCTGCCGGTATCCAGAACCGGCCGCAGCCGGAGCGGTTGCCACCCAACATCTACGGCACCGATGGCGATTGGGAGACCTATTCCACCCCGTCGCGCGACGCCCGGCTGAAGACCGCTTTCCGCAATCTGCGCGACACGGCGGAGCGGTTCCTGACTCTGTGGCGGACCAAGCACCCCAGCCTGGCCTATCGCGGCGGCAATCTCGCCGCCGATATGCTCCAGGCGCATGACAACGCGGCGAGCGCCTGCCGCGTCAGCTATGCCCGCAGCGACAGCAGCCGCGTCACGCTGGGCTATGAGGAAGCACGCCAGCGCCTGTTCCGCATGTCGTTCGATCCCTACCACTGCGCCGAGGCCCGCTGGGGCGCCACGGGCGCGGAAGCCGCCAGCTGCCGCGACAGTACGAGCAAGCGCGCCTGGTATGCGGCGCAGCAGCACTTGCGCAACCAGACCGACCGCACCTATGAAGCGCGGATGGGTTTCACCCTGCGGGAACTGGAAGCGGGATCCGGCGGCGTCGCGGCCGCACCCGATACCGATGTCCGCGGCCTGCTACTGCAGGCCATGCGGACGCCTTAAGCCAGAAACGAAAACGGGCGCCACAAGGGCGCCCGTTTCCAGTTTCGTTTTATGTCCGCTTACTGGCGGGCATAGGTGGCGTAGAGCTTGGCCACGATCTCGTCGGCCGGATTGCCCTTGACCGCGTTGAAGGAGCGCAGGGCGTCAGCCTTCTGGCCGGCGGCCAGATAGGCGGTGCCCAGGCGAATCTGCGCGTCGGTCATGCTGGTCGGCTTCTTGGCGATGCCGGACTGGATGGTGGCGATGGCTTCCTTGGCCTTGCCCGCGCCGACTTCCTGCTGGCCGAGTTCGATCAACGCATCGCCATTGCCCGCGCGCAGCTTGCCGGCGTTGGCGTTGGCTTCGGCGTTGCGATCGGTCGCCAGCTTCAGCAGGCGGTTGGTGCGGTCATTGGCCGGCAGCATCTTGTCGGCAATGCCCTTGTTGACGACGGTGATGGCTTCGGCCGGAACCCGGCGCACCAGCGCGATCTGGGCATAGGTCATGACATCGTCCGGGGTCTTCAAATTGCCGGTCAGCGCCTTGAGACGATAGAGGTCCAGCGTGTTCTGGTCCTTCAGACCACGCGAACGCTCGGCCACCTTCAGCAGGCTGCCCCAATATTCCGGCTTGCCGGTGCGGGCGACCAGTTGTTCCAGCGCGGCGCGCTCGGCGACTTCGTCGCGGGCGTCATAGGCGCAGCGCTGCAGCAGCTGCAGGCCGGCCTCGCCGCCGCCACCGGCGCCGAGATTGTTGCGGATATAGCTCATGCAGCCGCGTGCGTCGCTGAGCTTGTAGTAGGCCTGGGCCACCACCAGCATGGACTGGGAGTCGAGCGCGTTGGTCTTCTTCAGCGCTTCGCCACCGGCGATCACTTCGCGCCAGCGGCCCGCGCCGGCATCGGCGGCGAACTTCGCCTTGGCGCCCAACGCGCCACCGATCGAAGCGTCGCCCGACTTGACGGCGACATACTGCTTCATCTGGTTGACGACGTTGTTCTCAGCCGGCGTCTTCGCGGCGCCAGCGGCGGTGTCGAGACGCGCCATCGCTTCCTTGTAGCGGCCGGAGTCGGCGAGCTGCCGTGCTTCCTGCAGCGGACGGCCGACGGCCGAACTGACGCTGGTTTGGGCGGAGACAGCGGTGGCGCCCAGCATGGCGCCGCCAATGACGAATGCCGCAGCGGCGGCGGCGGCGGCGGCGGCGGCGCGCAGATTACGAACGTTCATCGCAAGACCTCTTCCTCTAAGAGCAGTTTGGGGGGCGCGGGGATCGTCCCCGCGGCCCCCAAACCACGAATGCGTCCCTCGGGATTATTATAGCTTAATTGTACTGATCGATGCCAACGAAACCGATCTTGGTCACGCCCATGCGTTGTGCATGTGCGAGAACCTCGGCCACGCGGTCATAGCTGGCCAGGCGGTTCGGCGCGACATGGATTTCCGGTTGCTGCGCCTGCTCGGAGGCATTCTTCAGGTAGCCATCGAGCTGCGGCAGCGTCACGACATTGCCGTTCCAGGTGATGGTGCCGTCGAAGTCGACAACCAGTTCCACTGTCTCGGGCGGGGTCGGCGGCGGCGCATTGTTCGGACGCGGCATGTCCAGCTTCACCGCATGCGTCTGGATCGGGATGGTGATGATCAGCAGCGTCAGCAGCACGAGCATCACGTCGATCAGCGGCGTGGTGTTCATTTCGACCAGCGGTTCGCCTTCGCCGCCGGAGCCTACACTCATTGCCATGGTCGTGTACCTTTACCTGTACTTTTGAAAAGCGGCGGCGAGCCGAAGCCCGCCGCCATTTTTACCTAGTTGAGCGCCGCGGGCATGGTGATGAAGCCCACCTTGAGAACCGCAGCCGCCTGGCAGGCCGCAATCACGCGGCCCACCACTTCGAAGCGCACGCTGCGATCGGCGCGAACATGCACTTCCGGGTAGTTGCCGTCGGTGACAGCCCGCTGCCGCTCGATCAGGAGATCGCGCAACTGCGAGGAGTCCACCGGCGCATTGTTGAAGTAGACCTGCTCATTCCGATCCACCGCGATCACGATGTTCTCGGGCTTGGTCTCCGTCACGATGTTGCGCTGGTTCGGCAGCGTCAGCGGGATGTTCTGGACGACCACAGGGATCGTGACCAGGAAGATCACCAGAAGCACCAGCATCACGTCCACCAGAGGGGTGGTGTTGATGGAGGTGTTCAGTTCCGCTTCTTCTTCAGAGCCGTGCGACTGAACGTCGAGAGCCATTTTTTCGGTCTCCAGTAAGCCTGTTACGGCTTACTTGCTCTTGGTGATGAGATAGGCCTGCAGGTCGCCCGCGAAGCCGCGCAGCTTCTCGGTGATGATCTTGTTGCGGCGGATCAGCAGGTTGTAGAGCAGCACGGCCGGGACGGCGACGACCAGACCGATAGCGGTCATGATCAGGGCCTCACCAACTGGACCGGCAACCTTGTCGATCGACATCTGACCGGCGACACCGATCGAGATCAGGGCTTCGAGAATGCCCCAGACGGTGCCGATCAGACCGACGAACGGCGAGGTCGAACCGACCGACGCGAGGAAGGACACGCCGCCGGCCATACGGGCGTTGGCGTCTTCCATCTGGCGGGTCAGCGACATCGCGATCCAGTCGTTCAGGCCGACCAGCGTCGTGCCGCCCAAGCTGGCCTTTTGGCCGGCTTCGGCGACGGCGCGGAACACGCTGTTCTTCGGCAGCTTGTCGATGCCTTCCGACAGGGTGGCGGCGGTCCAGAACTTCTTCTCCAGGACCTTGGCCTGGTTCAGGATGCGCCCCTGCTCCAGGTACTTCATGAAGGCGATGTACCAGGTGCCGGCCGACATGATGATCAGCACGGCCAGAATGCCCAGCTGCACGGGGTTACCGCGCTCGAAGATGTGGATAAGGCCATAGGGGTTGGACGCGGCCTCGGCAGCCGGCGCAGCGGCTTCCTGCGCGAAGGCGGGACCCACGACGAAGGCGGCGGCGGCGGTTACGACAGCGGCCGCAATCGTCAGATGCTTGGAATTCATTTTCGTTACTCCGTGCTTAAAGCTTTTAGGTGGTTTCAGAATGTACGATTAGCGGGCGTCCAGCAGGCTCCACACGACGCGCACCGCGGTGCGCGCTTCGGTGGGCTGGCCGTTCTGGGTAGGCGGCTTCCATTTCCAACGCGCCTGCACATGGCTGCAGGCCGCGTCGTCGAGGCGCTTGGAGCTGCTGGTCTTGGTGACTTCGCAGGCCGTGACGTTGCCGCCGGTATTGATGGTCACCATCATTTCGACAGTGCCCTGCTCGCCCAGACGCTGGGAGATGGTCGGATAGGGCGGCTTGGAACGGGTCGCCATGACCGGCTCAAGCTGGGTCGGCGGCGCGGCGGGCGGCGCGGGCGGGGCCGGCGGCGTGGCCGGACGCGGCGGCGGCGCAACACTGGTGGTGGCGATGGCCGTGGTCGACGCAGGAGCATCGATCGCGATGGAGATATCCGGCGGCGGCACGAAGGGCGGCGGCGGCTTCACCACATCCGGCGGCGGCGGCGGCGGCGGCTTGGCCTCCACCTGCTCTTGCTGGGCGACGGCGACGAGGTCTTCGACCTTGTCCATGATCGCTCCGCCTTTCATGCCGAGGATCAGGAGGGCGCCGAAGGCGACGTGGACGGTGGTGACGATAACCAAACCGCCAAAGCGGCGGGGCGCGAGCTCCGCACCGTGGCCGCGCAGTGTCGTACGTAAATCGTGTGCTGGCTGTTCCATGCGTTTCACTCGCTAGACAAAGCAAACCCGGCGCGCACCGTGCGCCGAGCGAATGTTACCCAAAATGATCGAGAGCTACCATCCCAACCCCGACGCCGGTTGGCCCAGCGTTCGCGAGGCTGTTAAACCAATGCGCATGACCGTTAGCAAGAGCATTCCGCAGCCAGTCTGTTGAATTTGTGGCCGCTCTCTCATTCTGCTCGCGCATCTAATCCCTTCCTGTAAAAGCGTATTTCGCAATTGCAGCATTGACGTTCTGGGAACGTTGGGCGCGGCTAAATCCTTTGGAATCTCATGAATCCGTCTTTGTTGGCATTTCGTGATGATCGCGCCTGCGCGGTTGCAGCAGGATTTGATGCAAGCGCGCAGCCAAATTGGGTTCCCGCGCGAAGATTATTTTGCCGCAAGGGCAGAAAAAACATGGGTGCGCACAGCCGTGCGCGCCCATGGAATCGCGGAATTTAGATGCGTCCGAGCAGCGTGATGGTTCCCACCTGGGTGGTGGAACCATTGTTGCCGCGCATCACGTCATAGTTGACGCCCAGATTCCAGCTTTCGGTGCCAACGCCCAGCGACAGGCCGCCGAAAATGTTGCCCGTGTCGGGGTCAGGGCCGACGAACGTGTAGGTGTTGCCGGGCGTGGCGAGGCCGCCGGTGCTGATAAAGCCACCGCGCAGCTTCACCGGGCTGTTCGCCAGATCGTAGCGGTAACCGACGCGCGCTTCCGGTGTCAGCGCAAAGCCGAACAGGTTCATGGTGCTCTTCAGATCCAAGCCCAGCGCGGTGCGCAGCGAGTTGGCGTAGTAAGGCGCGATCTGCAGATTGAAGCCGGGGCCGCCGCCGGTTTCGGTGTAGCCCTCCTCGCGCAGCGTCAGGCCGTCCAGGCTGAGATACGGCGCGAGTTCAAGCGCGCGCGAACCGAAGATCGCGCCCATCTTGCCGCCCAGCGCGGCCATCAGCACCGGACGCTTGCCTTCGGCAGAGCGGCCGCTGGTGCCCACCACCAGATCGCGACGGCCGACGAAATCGCCATAGGCGAAGCTGATCGTCGTATCGGCGAACAGGCGCTTGCCCTTCCACTGGCTGTAGCCGGAGAGCATGTACCACTGGGTCTGCGTCTTGGTGTTGCGCGGCAGCGTCTGGCTGACGTCACCGGAATAGAAGGTGAAGGCGCCGCCATACCAGCCGCCGCGCGGCGAGCCGGCATCCATGCCCAGGGTGAAGCCGAAGCCGTGATCCTTGTAGTTGGTCAGCGAGCCGTCGGCCGAAACGCGGCCCTTGTTGTTGATGTTGCCGAAGAACTCCTCGCCCCACAGCGTCAGCTCGCCCGGCACGGTGGTATAGCCGCGCAGCAGACGCTGGCGCGCAGCCACCGGGCCCGTGGCCTGGTCGGTGATCATGATCGCCACCTGCTTGGCGCCGCCGGACGTGTCGGGGCCGAACTGCGAGAAAGCCTGCTGCGCCTGCTGCTGCGAGGCGGCGATATTGATGCCGCTCGAGGAGACACCAGGCGTGTTGTAGACCGTCAGGCTGCTGGCGATGTTCGAGCCCAGCGCGGTATCGGTGGCCAGCGCGGACGCGACATAGGGGAACTGGGCCAAAGCGTCGCCCGACAGGCCAAGACCCGGATTGGCGGCGGTGCCGGCGCCCGGCGTGCGCGGCGTCAGGGCCAGCACCAGCGTCTGGTTCACCCCTGCCGTGCCCTTGAGCGCAAGCGGCGTCGTGGTGGCCTGGAACAGGAAGGGCAGATTCTGCGCCAGCTGCTGATTGTTCTGCGTCAGCGTCGTGGCGCTGACATTGATGGTCGGCGCGCTGATCAGGACGATTTCCTGCGTCTGGGGATTGGTGACGCTCGCCAGCGTCGTGCCAGACGAAATGAAGCTGCCGAACTGCAGCGCCACATTGGAGGTGGAGCTGATCGAGGCAGACTGGGTGGCGCGGATCACGGGCGATGTGGCCGTGGTGTTCTGCGTCACCGTCAGGCCCAGCGTGCCGCCGGTGACGTCGAAGGTGGAGGCGTTGAGCGAGCCGGTGGCGTTGGAGTTGGCCACGAACAGCGTGCCGTTATTCTCGATGCTCACCGCCAGGGCGCCGGGATTGGCGCGGATGATGCCGTTGACGTAGCCGAAGGCGCCGATGCGCAGCGTGTGCCCGGAGCCGGCGCCGAAATCGATCAGGCCCGCAGCCGTGCTGGGGACGCCGGATGTTTCGTTTCCAATGATGCTGGCGACGATGGCGAGGTTGGTAGGTGTGTTGAGGCCGCCCAGTTCGGCGGTGTTGGTGGCGGGATTGCCCGCGCCGCCGATGTTGCCGACATTCAGGGTGTAGTTGTTGCCGCCGGCGCCGAACAGGATGTCGCCCGCGATCCGGCCGCTATTGTTGATGATGATGCCGTTGGCGGTGGAGGCCCGCAGGTCGATTGCCCGCAGCGTGGTGACCACGACGGCGTCCACCGCCGGGTTCACGGCGGTGACGGTGGCCCGGATGCTGCCGGCATTGTTGATGGTGAGGAGAGACCCGGAGGCATCGGTGATTGCTGAAGCCACCATGACGAAGGGCGCGGTGCTGTTGCCGACCGCAATGGTGGGCGCAATGGTGGTGGTGTCGATGCTCGCCTGGATGGCCGCGCCGCGGCCCACCGAGATCACCGGCAGCTTGGCGCCCTGCGCGATGATGATGGCGCTGGCGGTGCCGCCGCTGGTGCCGCTGACATTGGCGTTGATCAGGCCCGAAGTGGTGCTGCCGATGCCGGTGGTTTCAGCCCGCACCACCAGCCGCGGAACGACGGCATAAGGGCCGATGGTGACTGCGGTGGCGTTGACCTGGGTGGTCGCCAGGGTGGCGATGTTGGTGTTGGCCAGCGCGCTGATGGTGCCGGTGTTGAGGATGCCGCCCAGGCCGTCATTGCCGCAGGTGGTCAGATCGCCATTGCCCAGGCAGGTGTAGAAATTGGTGGACGCGCCCTGGATGAAGACAGTGCTGGTGGAAAGCTGCGCTTTGGTGGGCTGGGCGATGATGGTGCCGCGATTGAGAATGGAATAGCCGGGATCGATAGGATCGATGTCGGCCGACAAGGCGCCGATATTGATGGGACCGCGCAGGCCCGACGAACCGCCAGCCAGATTGGGATCGATGCGAAGCGTCGAGGCGCCGTCGACGCCGTTGCCGCTGAGCACGCCGGCGGTAAGGCCGCCGGCCGCCGTGGCGGGGCCCGAATTGTAGAAGCCGCCGGCGATGCTGTTGCCGATCGTCAGCACCGTGCCGCCTTCCAGGACGGCGTCCTTGCTGCTGGGATCGACAAAGACCTGGCCCACCGAGACGATGCGGCCGGCATTGATCAATGCGCCCAGGCCCTTGCCGTTGCCGCTGGGGCAGGTGTAGCCCACCGCCAGCTGGGCGGCGGAATTGCTGGCGCAGGCGCTGATCTTGCCCAGCACCGCGATACCCTGCGCGCCGCGGCCGATGCTGCTGGCTGCGGTGGTGGAGTCGAAATAGACGTTGCCGTTCACATCGCCGTCGAACAGGAACAGCACGCTGCCGCCGGAGGTGCTGGCGGCGGGCTGCGAACCGGTGATGGAGCCGCCGAAGGTGATGTCGCCATCCACCTTTCCGTTGGCGAGGCGGAAAGCGTTGGAATTGGCGCCTTCCACGACGATGCTGGCGCCAGCGCCATTCGCGGCCACGGCCGTGGTGTTGTTGATCGTGATGTTGCCGAAATAGGTGCCGCCGCCGATCACCAGAACGCCGACCTTGTTGCCGCCCGTGCCGGAGAGCGTGATGGCGTTGGTGCTGAGCAGACCGGGCGACTTCGCGATCACATTGTGATCCGAGGTGTCGATCATGATGCCAATCGAGCCGTCAGTGTTGGTGTTGGAGACCAGGCCGTTGTTGATAATGAAATTGTCGCTGTCCAGAGCGAGTGCGGAGCCGTTGTTGCGCACAGCGACCGAACCGGTGGACTCGACAGTGATGTTGCCCGAGGCGGTGGTGGCCAGCACGGTGGTGGTGGCGGTGCTCACGGTGACATCGGCCAGGGCCGCCATGGGCAGCGCGGCAAGAAGACCGGCCGCAGCGGCGGAAAGCATCAAACGGTGCCTGATCAAGACCAAACCTCTTAATTTTCGCCAGTGGGCGACCCAAAATCCCAGGCTTCCGGCCTCTTCGCGGCGCCGCCGGGGCCCATTGGGGCTGTCCTGGCAGGGCCTTGAGGCCGCGCGGGCACCTGCCCGGCTGGTCGCTAAACCTTTTCCTTCACACAAGAAAAGCCCCCGCCGCACCCCGAAGGCACCCCGGCTGGGACTTTGCCCGCCTTTGTACCCGGCCCTGAGGACGGTTCAACAGCAATTTTTCACGCCTTAATCGGGCGTTAGGCCGCCTGACGCCAGAATGGCGCGTGAAAAAGGCTTAACGGGGCGCAGAAAGCCGATGACACAAGCCCGCCATACGGGGTTCGCCAAGCTCACCCAGAAGGATGTGAGTCTCGCGGCCATGCGCCATGAGCTGCTCTATTCCGGCCGCGTCGGCGGGGCCCGCGCCGTATTCATCTTCTGCGATCTGTCCGGCCTCGACCTGTCCGGCCGCAACCTGGCCGATGCCGATTTCACCGGCGCGATCCTGGAAGAGACCAACCTGGCCGGCGCCAAGCTCGATTCGGCCAGCTTTTTCGGCGCAGACCTGCGCCGCTCCAACCTCGCCAACGCCTCGATGCGCCGGGTGGACATGCGCGGCGCGTCCCTGCGCGGCGCCAACCTGATCGGGGCCGACCTTTACGAGGCCGATCTGCGCGAAGGCACCATCGCCGAGAAGGACCGTCACGGGAACCTGCGGGTGCACCAGCACGATCTGGGCCCCTCCGAGATGCCCGCCGCCATGCTGAATTCCGCCAATCTCGAGCGCGCCAAGATGACCGGCGCCATGGCGATCCAGGCCGATTTTACCGATGCCATCATGAGGGGCTGCCGCCTCACCCGCGCCAATTTGCGCCAGGCCAACCTCAAAGGGGCCAACCTGGAGAATGCCGACCTGTCCGGCTGCAACCTGTCGGGCGCGGACCTCGCAGGCGCCATTCTGATCGGCGCCAAGCTCGACATGGCCAACACCCATGGCGCGGACCTGTCCAAGACGCTGCGCGAGGAAACCAAGGTGGACCCTGTCGTGGCCGCCAATGTGCGGCGCCTGCTGGAAGACCATGCCTGCTGGGCCGAGACCGATGGCCGCGAAGGCCGCCCCGCCGATCTCACCAACATGGACCTGCGTTCGGCGCAGAAACTGTCACACCGCATGCTGACCGCCCTGATCGCGCCCGGCGCGCAGCTTTATGGCGTCGATCTGCAGGGCGCGTCGCTCCAGGGCAGCAATCTGTCGGGCGCGGATTTGCGTTCGGCCTGCCTGCGTGGCGCCGATCTGCGCGGCGTCAACCTGTCCGGCGCCAAGCTCAACCATGCCGACCTGCGCGACGCCAAGCTGGGGCCTTTGATGATCTCGGCGGGCCGCCTGTTGCCTGCGCGGCTGGACAATGCCGAGGCGCGCTATGCCGATTGCCGCGGCGCCGACCTCAAGCGCGTGCGCCTGTCGGGCGCGGATTTCTGCTACGCCAACCTGACCGATGCCGATCTTACCGGCTGCGAGATGGATGGCTGCGATACGTCCGGCGCGAAGCTGCCGATGAGATTCGCAGAAGCCCTGGCTGCCAGCGCTTAATTCGATTTATTGAACCCCCATCCGTCGCAACTCGACTCGGCTCCGCCGAGATCTCGTTGCGACACCTTCCCCCTTCCTGGGCGCTTCGCGTCGAAGTGGGAAGGAAGCTGGTTGACGCTTCGGGTCGCGCCGCGGCTCCGCTGCGGCGCTCGAGATAGCTGGATTATTCGACCAGCACCGCTGTTCTGCTGCGGATGAACTGCCCCAGACGCGCGAGCGATACCTTCGCTTCGTTCAGCTTGGGGTCGGTCTGGAAGAGATGGCCCATGCCGTCATAGATCTCCACGCTCACCGAGACACCGGCTTCCGCCGCGCGGTCACCCAGCTTCGAGGCGTCGTCGCGCAGGATCTCCGTCGCACCCGCATGCACCATCACCGGCGCGAAATCCTTCAACCCCGCAAAGGCGGGTGACGCATACGGATCGCAGGGATTGGCCTTTTTCAGATATTGGCGGGCGCAGAGGAAAAGCTGCTCCCAGGCAAGATGCGTGTCGTTGCCGCGATTGCCCAGCACTGACATGCCAGACAGCGCCAGGTCGGCCCAGGGCGACAGCGCCACCAGGCCGCCGGGCCGCTCAAGCCCCGCATTGCGGGCCGCCAGCGCCACGGCGAAGGCCAGACCGCCACCCGCCTCGTCGCCCGCCAGCAGGATGGAGCCGGGCGCGATGCCTTTGGCGATCAGGCCGCGATAGACGTCCAATCCGTCGCGCACCGGCGCGGGGAACGGATTTTCCGGCGACAGGCGATAGCGCGGCACGAAAGCGGAAACGCCGCTGGCTTCCACCAGCCTGGCCACCAGGCCGCGATGGCTTTCGGGCGAACCGGCGACGAAGCCACCGCCATGGAAATAGAGCAGGACGCGGCCATCCTCGGACGCCTTGTGCCATTCGCCCGGCACCGGCCCGACACTGCCGGGCACCACCGCGACATCCGTGGGCGCGCCGAAACGGGCGAAGGACGCTTCATAGCGGGCGCGCACCGACTCCAGGTCAGTGGTCTTGGCGGACGGTTGCGGTTGCCAGAATGCCAAGCGGTTTCTCGGCGGGAAGGTGCGAAGCAACCTTAATGGGCGGGGCCCAAAAGACAAAGGCGAGACCGCTTTCGCGGCCTCGCCTTCTGTTTGCTTGGTTAAAAGCCGGGCTTAAGCGGCCTTCTGGCCTTCGATGGTTTTCAGCTCCGGCGCGTTGATGGTGATGCGGCGGGGCTTCTTCTCTTCCGGCACGATGCGCTCCAGCTCGACATGGAGCAGACCATTTTCGAGGCGGGCGCCCTTCACCACCACATGCTGGGCGAGCTGGAACTGGCGCTCGAAGGCGCGCCCGGCAATGCCCTGATGGAGATAGGCGGGCTTGTCGCCCTCTTCGCGCTTGCCGCTGACCGTGAGGACGGCGTCCTTCACTTCGACGCCGAGATCCTTCTCGGCGAAGCCGGCGACGGCGATGGTGATGCGATAATGGTCTTCATCGCTGCGTTCGATGTTGTAGGGCGGATAGCCCGGCGCGCCTTCGGCGGTCTCGAGCAGATTCAGCAGGCGGTCAAAGCCGACAGTGCTGCGGAAGCAGGGGGGAATAATCAGTACGCATGGTCAACCTCTTGAAGCGTTGTGTGAAGCCGGTGCCAGGAGCGTCGGCGAGAGCCGGAGCGACCCTTAAAGAAGCGGCCACCGGACAGGATGGAAATAGGAACCACCCAAAGGGCTTCAACCCCTTGAAAAAGCCCCGCAGCGCCCTAAAACCGGGCCCATGCAGGCTGCTGGCGAGATTTTCGAACCTCTCTTTTTCAAGGCAGAAGCCGTAAAGTTGCGGGCGGCGCGCTTTGCCGCCGATCCTGAGGTTCCCGCGCGCGGTGTCTGCGTGCTGCTAGGCGGCCAGACCGAGTTCATCGAGAAATATTTCGAAGTCATCGACGAATTGCGCCGCCGCGGCTTTGCGGTGGCGACCTTCGACTGGCGCGGCCAGGGCGGCTCCGACCGGCTGCTGACCGACGACAGCCGCAAGAGTTATGTGACAGACTTCGCCGCGTATGACGCGGACCTTACCGCTTTCATGGCTGAGATCGCGGCTCCGATGGGCGATGCGAAACCCTTCGCCCTTGCCCATTCGATGGGCGGGCACAATCTGTTGCGCCATCTGGTGCGGCACCCCGACACCTTCGCCCGGGCGGTGCTGACTGCGCCTATGGTGGCCGTGTCCTTTCGCGGTTATGCGGCGTGGATGGTGGCGCTGATCACGGCGGTGCAAAACTGGACAGGCCGCGGCGCGGGCTGGGTCTGGGGCATGGAAGCCCGCGATCCCCATGCCATGACATTCGCCACCCAGATGGTGACATCGGACGAAGCCCGCTTCGCCCGCGTCCAGCAGATCCTACGCGACCAGCCCAGCCTGCGCTTGGCGGGCGCGACCTGGAGCTGGCTGGCGGCGGCGATGCGTTCCATGGCCTGGCTGAAGTCGCAGGCGCCCCGCATCACGACGAAGCTGCTGCTGATCAGCGCGGGCAATGACCGCATCGTGGTGACGGCAGAGACCAAGGCCTTCGCCGCCCGCCTGCCCAACGCCCGCTATGTCGAGATAGCGGATGCAGGCCATGAATTGCTGCTGGAGCGCGACGCGATCCGCGCCGAGTGGTGGGGCGCCGTGGATCGCTTTATTTCTAAACCTTGAAAAGACTATGCCCCGATGATCCTTTCGGATCACCGGGGCACTGCAGCCTTACGGACGTTCTTAAGCCCGAAAATTACTTACTTACTGGGCCGGAGCAGGCGCAGCTTCCGCAGGGGCGGCAGGCTGGGCAGGCTCAGCTGTCGCTTCCACCGGCGCGGTCGGGGTCACCGGCACGGCTTCCGCAGGGGCCACCGACTGCTCATTCAGCGGCGGGTTACCGGCCACGGCCGAGGCGGGCGGGGTCGGACTCACCGGCTCCGGGATGGCGGAAGCCTGGTTCTGCGGCGCGACAACCGGCGGCGAAACCGCAGCGGTCGACGGCGACGGAGTCGCGGTCAGCGGCGTCGGATCAGCCGGAGCGGCGGGCGTCGTGATCGGCGCACGGGCTGTGCGGGTGGCCGGCGCAATCACGCGCGGCGCAGCGGCGGTCTGGGCCGGAGCCGACGTCATCGCAGGCGCAGGCGTCATGGCCGGAGCAGGCGCCATGGCATCCGTAACCGGAGCAGGTTCAGGCGCCGTCACCGGCGCAGGCGGCGTCATCGCGGCGGTCTTGGCCGGCGCGCTGTTGTCCGCCACCACATCATTGTTGGCGGGCATCATCGAGTAGGTATAGGCACCGGCGGCGCCAAGCATCAGCGCAACGACGAGCGCACCGATCACCTTGCCATTCGTGTTGTCGGGTTCCAGTTCGTCGGGATTGCGATGGAAGCCGCCAAGGCCTTCACCCGACTCTTCCAAGGCGTAGCTGCTCTTCACGATTGTATCGTCACTATCGACAAACACCGTTTCGGTGCGAACGATGTCGTTGGACGGTTCAAAGCTGTTGTCGCGCATACCCATGTTTTTATCTCCTGGTGTTCAATAAAAAGATGCGGGAGATGAACGGGGTAAGCGTCAATGGGGTTCCGGAAATGGATAAGAAAGGCAGATTAAGGCAGGTTTATCGGGCTTTTTCGCGCTTTGTGACGCAAAAGCGGCGAAGGTCTGGCGGCATGACAGTGTAAACCGCCGTTCACTTCAGAAGATCGATCACCTGCGCATGGATGCGCTTGTCGCCGCACGCCAGCACTGCGTCCCCGTCACGCCACACGTCGCCCTGCCAGTTGCTGATGACGCCGCCCGCGCCTTCGACCACCGGCACCAGCGCGGCGATATCCCAGGGCTTGAAGGCGCCTTCGACGATGACATCGACAAAACCCATAGCCAGCATGGCGAAGATGTAGCAGTCGCCATGATAGCGGGTGAGCCGCGCCTGCGCCTTGACGCGTTCGAACCCGGCGATCTGCTCAGGCGACATATAGGCGGAGGGATCGGTGGCGCAGAGCACCGCGTCTTTCAGGTCGCCGCAAACCCGCACATGCAGCGGCGTGACGCGGCCCGCCTGGTGCAGTTCGGTACGGCCATTGACGCCGATGAAGCGCTCGCCCAGCACCGGCTGGTCGATAATGCCCAGCACGGGCACTTCGTCCTTCTCCAGCGCGATCAGCGAGCCCCATTCATGGCGGCCGGTGATGAAGCAGCGGGTGCCGTCCACCGGATCGAGTACCCAGCGCCAACCACTGGTGCCGGGCTTGGCGCCATACTCCTCGCCCAGGATGGCGTCGTCGGGCCGCTCGGCATCGAGGATGGCGCGGATGGCGCGCTCGCCACCCTTGTCGGCTTCCGTCACCGGATCAAAATCATTCTCCAGCTTATTCACGATCTCTATGCGCTGGCGGAAATAGGGCCGGATCACCGCGCCGGAGGCTTCGCAGAGACGATGGGCAAGCTTGATGGTTTCCGGATCGACGATGGTCATGTGCGGAGCCTAACCGTGGCGCAGTTTGAGATAAAGGATGCTTCCGGTCAGGCAGAAACTGACGGCATTGGCCAGGATCAGCGGCCCGTCGCCGATCAGAACGCCATAGACCAGCCAGAGAAAGATCCCCAGCACCAGCAGTGAGAACATCGGCAGGGAAATGTCGCGGGTGGACCGGGTACGCCAGGCGCGCACCAGCTGCGGCAGGAAGGAAATGGTGGTGCAAAGCCCCGCCAGCGCGCCCAGCAGGGCAACCATGTCCGTCATCGTCTCATCGATCCCGCACGGCCAGTCTGATGGCGCCTAGGCCCAGAAGGCCCGATATCAGCGACCCCACCAGCACGCCCAGCTTGGCGGCATCCTGCAAGCCGGGGTCGCGGAAGGCCAGCGCGCCGATGAAGAGGCTGATGGTGAAACCGATGCCGCAGAGAAGCGAGACGCCGTAAAGCGCGCCCCAGGAAATTTCCGGCGGCAGACGTCCCAGGCCCAGCTTCACCGCCGCCCAGGTGACGCCGAAGACGCCGATCTGCTTGCCGAAAAAAAGCCCGGCCGCCACGCCCAGCGTCACGGGCTGCGCCAGTGTGCCGAGGCCCAGCCCCGTCAGCGACACCCCGGCATTGGCGAAGGCGAAGATCGGCACGATCCCGAAGGCGACCCATTTGTGCAGGCCATGCTCCAGCCTGGTGGCGGGCGAATACGCCAGCGTTTGCGACGGCATGACGAAAGCGAGAATGACGCCCGCCAGGGTGGCGTGGATGCCGGATTTCAGCACGCAGACCCACAGCAAGATGCCCAGCAGCAGATAAGGCCACAGCAGGGTTACGCGGGCGCGGCTAAGGCCGAAGATCACCGCCGCCAGCAGCGCCGCACCGGCCAGCCAGGGCAGCGCCAAGCCGGACCCATAGAACAACGCGATGATCAGCACCGCCAGCAGATCGTCGATGATGGCCAGCGCGGTGAGGAAAACTTTCAGCGCCAGCGGCACGCGCGAGCCGAACAGCGCCAGCACGCCCAGCGAGAAGGCGATGTCGGTGGCGGTGGGAATTGCCCAGCCATGCAGCGCGGTTTCGCCACCGCGATTGATCACGACATAGATCAGGGCGGGGACCGCCATGCCGCCCAGCGCCGCCAGCCCGGGCAGGACGCGGCGCGGCCAGGTGGAGAGCTCGCCGCTTTCCAGTTCGCGGCGAATCTCCAGCCCAACCAGCAGGAAGAACAGGGCCATCAGCCCGTCATTGATCCAGTGATGGATGCTGAGGCCGCCGAGATAGGCATGCAGCGTAGCGAAATAGGCGGGCGCCAGCGGCGAATTGGCCGTCAGCAGCGCCAGAATAGTCACGGCCAACAGCAGGATGCCGCCGGACGCTGCGCTTTGGAAGAATTTCACGAACATGCCGCCCCGCTTCGGAAGGAAATCCTACCGAAGCCAACCAATGAGCGCGAGCCCTTTGAGCGCGCGCCTCTCTGGCGCTCGGCTAGCGCAAGCTTTTCCAGCTTCGCCCTGCTCAGCAAGAAAAGCTAAGCGTCAGCCGCCTGCTTGGCGCGCTTGCGCATGTGCGGCAGGAGCGCGCGCTTGCGCAGGCGGATGTTCTGCGGCGTCACTTCCACCAGCTCATCGTCCTGGATGTAAGCCATCGCCTGCTCCAGGGTCATGGGGACAATGGGCGTCAGCTTTACCGCTTCGTCCTTCGACGTGGTGCGGATGTTGGTGAGCTGCTTGGACTTGAGCGGATTGACGTCCAGATCATTGTCCTTGGCGTTCTGGCCGATGATCATGCCCTGATAGACCTTGGCGCCGGTCGAGATGAACAGCTTGCCGCGCTCCTCGATGTACCAGAGGCCATAGGTCACCGCTTCGCCCTGCTCGGTCGAGATCAGCACGCCGTTGATGCGGCCGCCGACGCTGCCCTTGTGCGGGGCATATTCCAAGAACATGCGGTTCATCACGCCGGTGCCGCGCGTATCGGTGAGGAATTCGCCGTGATAGCCGATCAGGCCGCGCGCCGGGCCGTGGAAGACGATGCGGGTCTTGCCGGCGCCGGTGGGGCGCATGTCGGTCATCTCGCCCTTGCGCTGCGAAATCTTCTCGATGACGGTGCCGGTATAGGCGTCGTCGACATCGACCGTGACTTCCTCGATCGGCTCCATCTTCTCGCCATTGATGGTCTTCATCACCACGCGCGGGCGGCTGATAGAAAGTTCGAAGCCTTCGCGGCGCATGGATTCGATCAGCACGCCCAGCTGCAATTCGCCGCGTCCCGACACTTCAAACGCGCCGTCGTCGGTTTCCTGTACCTTGAGCGCGACATTGCCTTCGGCTTCGCGGATCAGGCGTTCGCGGATGACGCGGCTCTGCACCTTGTCGCCCTCGCGGCCGGCATAGGGGCTGTCATTGACGGAAATGGTCATGGACAGGGTCGGCGGGTCGATGGGATGCGACGGAATCGGATCGGCCACGGCCATGTCGCACAGCGTATCGGCGACGGTCGCGGTCTCCAGACCGGCGATGGCGACGATATCGCCCGCTTCGGCGCGCTCCACCGGCACGCGGGCCAGGCCGCGGAAAGCCAGCAGCTTGGTGACGCGGGTCTTTTCGATCACTTCACCGGCGCCGTTCAGCGCCTTGATGTTGCGGCCCATGGTGACGACGCCCGATTCGATACGGCCCGTCAGGATGCGGCCCAGGAACGGGTCGGCTTCCAGCGTGGTGACCAGCATCTTGAAGGGATGCTCTTCGCTGGCCAGCGCCTGCGGCTTGGGCGGCGGCACATCTTCGACGATGCGGCGGAAGAGCGGGGTCAGGTCCTTGCGCTCGTCTTCCAGCTCATTGACGGCCCAGCCATTGCGGCCCGAGGCGTAGAGGTGATGGAAATCGAGCTGGCTGTCATTGGCTTCCAGCGCCAGGAACAGGTCAAAAATGGATTCCAGTGTTTCGGCGGGCTGGGCGTCGGAACGGTCGATCTTGTTGATGACCACGATGGGCTTGAGGCCCAGCTTCAGAGCCTTGGCCAGCACGAACTTGGTCTGCGGCATGACGCTTTCGGCCGCGTCCACCAGGAGCACGACGCCGTCCACCATGGAGAGAATGCGCTCCACTTCGCCGCCGAAATCGGCATGGCCAGGGGTATCCACCGTATTGATGCGCACCCCGTTCCATTCGACGCTGGTGCACTTGGCCAGGATGGTGATGCCGCGCTCGCGCTCCTGATCGTTGGAGTCCATGGCGCGCTCGGCCATCTGCTGATTTTCGCGGACGGAGCCGGACTGCTTCAGCAGCTGATCCACCAGCGTGGTCTTGCCATGGTCAACATGGGCGATGATGGCGATGTTACGGATTTCCATAAGGACGGGAACTCTCAGAATCGAAGAAATGGCGGAAAAACGGGGGCTTATAGACATTGCCGGCCCTTCAGAGCAACAGAACGCCGCACTTAAATCCCGTGATTCCGAGACAATTGTGAGAAACTTTTCCGCTATGGTTTCGCCACGGATAGCCTAAACACAACTAAAGATTGGGTTTTTCGCATTCTTCCCCATGAATTCGCCTCAATTCCAGCGGGTTCAAAAAGCAGGGTGCCGGCATGAATTGGGGAAACGCCCAAAGGCCGGTCCACTCGAGAGGTTTTTGGATCAAATGAGTTATCAGTCCCCTGCTCCCGCCCCCACGGATGCGTCCCGCAGGCTTCGCTCGCTCGCCATCGGCGGCGTGGCGCTGGCCGCGGTTCTCGGCGGCTATTGGAACTACAACAGCAACCCACCACCCGCGCGCCGGTCCGCCGCGAGGTCTCCGCGCCGGTGCAGGTCGGCACGGTCGAGCGCCGCGACATGGCGGTGATCGAACGCACCGCCTGCTAGCGGTATTTCTACCGACGGCGCCGGAATTGAGCACGCCACACTTAATTTTCGCATTGCGCAGGCGGCAAAACCGTTGGAGAAGTGACGCGGCGAATTGGATCGCAAGAAGCGCAGTATCGGGCTGATTTTGCTCACTCTTTGCGCGATGGACATACTGAGTATCAAACTAAGTATTAAAAAAGGTAGAGACCCGTCAGCGCGAACCGCAACGTGTTGGCTCTTCTACTCTGGAGGGAGTTTTCGTGGAACCATCTGGGCACAAGTTGCTGGTCTGCCTTGTTGTGGCTTTGGCGGGCTTTGCGTCATTCCCCGGCAAAGCACTCGCGCAGATCAACCAATCAGCTGATTCCGTACCACAAGTTGTAGATGCGAGAGCCGGCGTCGAGAGCAGTACGGGCGCCGCGTCCTATGTCGCGGCATTTTTTCTCGCCGCCAATCCCACCACTGCGCGCGACATGTTGGCGCGCGTGCCGGGATTCACCCTCAGTGGCGGCAATTCTACAACCCGGGGCTTTTCCGGCAGTGCCGGCAATGTGCTGATCGACGGTTCAGTGGCTACGACCAAATCTGTGAGCCTGGACGACATCCTCCGGCGCATTCCGGCAAGCAATGTCGAACGAATTGATGTGATCCGGGGCGGCGCCCCAGGGATCGACATGCAGGGATTCCCGGTCGTCGCCAATGTCATCCGCAAATCGGCAGAAATGACGGGGGGCGCTATTGAGGTCGCCCCTGCCGTGAACCAGACCGGCAATTATCTGGTTACCGGCCGGGCGGAAATATCCCATCGCACCGATCATCTCTCGTTCGACGGCTCGATTGAAGCCGAAAGCAACGGTTTTGGCAGCCCCGGCTTCGGCCCCACTGGCGGCGGCGGCGGTCGCGGTGGCGGTGGCGTTGGCGGCGGCGGTCGATTCGGTGGTACAGGCCTTCAAGCCCGATACGACAAGCTGGGCGCCCTAAAGGACGCCGGTCGCTACCTGCAGGAGGGATACGGAAACAACTATTCCGGCAATGGCGTGGCGGAGTACCGCCATGACTGGCTGGGAACATTCCGTCTCAACGCAAGTGCAACTGTGCAAAAGGAAAACCGCGGTAATTACTATTATGCCACCAATTCCCTAGGAGTTGAGACCGTCCAAGTCAGCCCTTCGAATGAATCCGGCACCGAGTTCGAGTTCGGGGCGGACTATGAAGGGGTGTTCGGCGGCTACACGGCGACGGCGCTGGGTCTCTACCGCCGCAGCTTTCCGGTGAGCAGTTCCAGCAATATCTCCACGGCGACGGTTACTGGCAGTGAAGCCCCGAATGGCGAAACCATCGCACGGGCCGCCCTGCGGAACCAATTCGCCCCCTGGCTGACGCTTCAGGCCGGCGCGGAAGGCGCGCTCAATTTTCGTGACACAAAATCCTTTCTCAAAATCGACGGAATTACGCAGGATCTGCCAAATTCCAACGTCCGCGTCGAGGAACGCCGCGCCGAGTTTTTCGGAACCGCCAATCTCACCTTCTCGCCGAAGCTTCGGGCTGAACTTGGCATGCGTTACGAAACTTCCGTCATAGGCCAGATCGGCGACACCAATCGGCAGCGCGCTTTCACCTTTGGCAAGCCGCGCGCCATTGTGACCTATGACCTGACCCCCCAAACCCGGTTGCAATTTCGCGTCGAGCGACGCGTCGGGCAACTGGATTTCGGTTCCTTCGCCGCGGCTAACGACCCGGTGCTGGGCACCGTCACCGCCGGCAACGCCAATCTCGAACCCGAACGGTCCTGGGAGTATGAAAGCGCCATCGAATATCGTTTCTGGAGACGAGGTTCGTTTTCCCTCACGTATCTCCATTCCGATATTGAAAAGATAAACGACCGCATTCTCGTGATCACGCCGACAGGAATTTTTGATGCGCCCGGCAATATCGGCGACGGCATGCGAGACAGAATATCGCTTCGTTCCATCCTTCCCTTTGACGAACTGGGTTTCAACAATCTTCGGTTGACGCTCGATGGCACCTGGAACTGGTCGGAGGTCACCGATCCCGTTACCAGCGTCCTGCGCGGCGCCTCTGGCGACTTCTCGTTCTTTGCCAGTTACTCCCTGACACAGGATGTGCCGGCCTGGAATTCGACCTTCTCTTTTACGGGCGGCTTTGAGCCCCGCCGGACTAACTACCTGTTGAAGGAATTGCGACAGGAGAAAGGCCAGCCCCGGAGTCAGCTATACTGGAAGTGGCAGGCCCAGCCAGATTTAGAGCTGAGTTTCACTGCCGAGAATGTCTTCTTTAAGCGCGAGCGGACCCGCGAGCGGACCCTCTATACCACCAGCCGCGCGGTGGCCGATTTTTCCGGCAGCGAAACGTTAAAATTGGTGACAGCGCGGGCCTTCCGGATTCAGCTGCGCAAGACATTTTAGCCTGAGGGTGGGCGCGCCATCGTCCACTCTCGTTCTCGCGTGCAATTCCACGGTTAACCGCGAGCAAGATGGCCTCATTCCTCTGGCCATTGTTGGGGGGTAAATTGTGGCGTTAGTATTCAGAGAGTTTCGGAGAGACGCCATGAAACCGCATCTTCTCGGCACGCTAGTGGTTTGGCTCTCCCTTGCTGCGGCTGTTCCTGCTGTCGCCGCCGAGGATGAGGTCGCGCCTAAACTGTTGGCGCTCTGTGAATCCTGCCATGGCGCCAAAGGCGTCAGCACCAGGCGCGACGTCCCGCGCCTGAATGGCCAGAAGAGCGAGTATATATTGTTGCGGCTGGACGAGCTTGGTGATCCATCGCGCAACACGCCGCACGCGGCGCCGATGATGAAGTTCGGCGCGCTCGCCGCCGGAGACGCGGTGGCGCTGGCGCGCTATTTCAGCAGCCAGCCGCCGACACGGCCCAGCGGCTTCCGCGTGCAGGCCGATGCGGGTGAGGCGATATTCCGGGGCGGCGGCGAAGGGAATATTCCGTCCTGTGCGGCCTGTCACGGACTGGCGGGCGAGGGTTACCGCACCACACCGCGCTTGGCCGGCCAGCATGAGGTCTATATGAGGCAGCAGCTTCAGGCCTTCAAATCGGGCGCGCGCGCCAGCACGGAAATAAACCGCCACGCTTGGGATCTGAAGCTGCAGCAAACCTTGGACCTAATGGCCTATCTAGCCAACAACTAGGCTCAGGACTCATTGATTGATCCAATAGATGACTGTTGCAGCGATGCAGATTGCTGAGAAGAAGGTGTGGGCGCAGCGGTCGTATCGGGTGTGGATGCGCCGCCAGTCTTTTAGCCGCCCGAACATGTTCTCGATCTTGTGGCGCTGACGGTAGAGGATACGGTCGTGAGGGATTTGTACTTTCCGGTTTGCCTTTGACGGGATGCAGGGGGTGATACCCCGTGCGGTCAGGGCGGGCAGCGCGGCGCTTGCCAGAAACCACGCATATATATGTGCGGGTCGGGCTGCGCGGCGGCGTTGAACCAAGTATTCCCCCTTGCCTCTCGGACCTGAGCGCATGGTCCGGTCTCGCGGGTTTCCCGCTTCAGGCCGGAAACCCTGCAAATCGCAAAACCGTTATGCGGCCAGTATTGAGAAATGTCTAAGTCGCTGGTGGGAACTCAGCCGTCGTTCAGCGACGGCGCCAGTGCCCGCGGCTTGAGCCGGTCGAACAGGCTGGCCAGCAGCAGGCCCGCGAGATAGCCGCCCATATGGGCCTGCCAAGCGATGGCGCCGTCCGCGCCCAGGAAGCCACCGCCGATCAGGCCCACCGCCAGGTTGAGCACCATCCAGATGGCGGTGAAGCTTATGATGGGACGCGAAAGGATCGGCGCCAGTCCCGGCTCGCCCGGCTGCGCCCAAGCGAACATGCCCGGCATCATCCGCAGGCCCGCCGCCATCAAACCCGACACCGCGCCAGATGCTCCCACCACCGGATCCATCCCGTCCCAGTTGAAGAGCAGGAAGGTGGCGGCGCCCGCTATGCCGCACAGCAGGAAGAACAGAATAAAGAGCGCGCCCCCGAACCGGCGGGCCACGATGGGCCCGAAGGCCAGCAGCCAAAGCGCGTTCATGACGACATGGGGCCAGTCGCCATGGAGGAAGAGGTGGCTCACAAAGGGAACCGCCTGGTCCCACAATGAACCAGGAAAGGCGTAGCGGGCCGGAATGAAGGCATAGCTTGTGATGATGTCCGCCGACTGGGCGGGGTCCAGCGCCATGCGCCCGGCATGGGCGGCGACCAGGACGCCGATCAGCCACAACACGATAGCAGGGGCGTGGAGAGCCGGCTGTCGCGCCGGACCGGGGTGGAGAAAAGCCATGGGGCATATCACCCGCTGGGGCCATTCGTGCCAATAGGAAACAGCGCACCGCCCCGGATCGGGCCACAAACTGCTTCCGGCCCGGATCGGAGCAGACGCGGAACACAGGCCGGCGCGCCCTTTCCGGACGCCTGGGGCGCGGAAAACCCGGATTCGTGCCGAAGCGGAACGGAGAATCCTTAACGCCCATTAAGAACTGGCACGACCATTGCGATGAGGCTGGCGAGCCAATTCGGATTTCGCCATGCGCACGTTCAAGACCATCGCCCTGATCACCCTTTTCGCCAGCGTTACCGCCACCGCGGTCCAGGCGCAGGATTTCGCCAATTCGGGCCTTTACAATGGTTACGGCGCCGGTCTGAACACCGCTTCCAATTTCAAGCTGCGCGACGACAACAACAACCTGACAATGGTCAACGGCGCCATCACCTCCGGCAACATCGGCGCCAACCAGGGCAATCAGACCGCCTCGGCCGGTGTTGGCACGGGCGGTGCAGGAGCAGCCTATGGCCAGGCAACCGCGATCGGCAATCAGCTGCAGGTCCAGGTAATCGGGTTCAACAACACAGTCATCGTCGACTCCACGCAGATCAATACCGGCAGCCAAAACGCCGCCGTCAATTTGAACAAGTACTAAAAAGAGACCTAGGGAAGCCCCACCCATGACGCCTCGTGGAAACAACCTCAAGAAGCCGCTGGCACTGCTGCTGGCCACTTCGCTCGGCCTTGGTGGCTGCATCAGCCCTGAAGCCAACAGCGTCGGCCGCTACACCGATCCGATCGGCGGCGCCCCGGTGATCTCCAACGAGACCCCCTATTCCGCTTCGCTGCGCTGCATGTCGGGCTTCACCCGCGGCCGCCCCGTCAAGATCGCGGTGGGCCAGATTTCCGACTACACCGGCAAGACAGAATCCGACGGCTCTGGCCGCAAGGTCACCGCCGGCGCCGCCCTGATGGCGATGGCCGCCTTGGCTAAGGCCGGCGTGCCGATGGTCGAACGCTTCGACACCTCCGTTGCCGAGATGGAGCTGAAATACGCCAACAACAAGCTGATCACCGACGACATGCCCCGCCAGGCGGGCGACTATCGCAAGATCATGTCGGGCTCGATCCCCGGCTCGGACTTCTACATCGTCGGCGGCATTACCGAGCTGAACTTCAACCTCCGCTCGGAGAATGTCAGCGGCAATGGCGGTGGCACCGGCACGGCGGCGACCAAGGGCGTCTTTGGCGGCAGCCTCTATGTGATGAACATCGCCATGGATCTGCGCCTGGTGAACTCGGTCACGCTGGAAGTCGTGGATGTGGTTTCGCTGCAGAAGCAGATCATCGGCCGCCAGGTTTCGGCCGGCGTCTTCAGCTTCCTGGGCACCAACTTCTTCGACGCGTCGATGGGCGAAAGCGCCCTGGAGCCGGTCCAGCTGGCGGTGCGCGCGGTGATCGAGCGCAGCGTTATGGAAATGGTTTCTCGCGCCTATGGCGCCAACACCGGCGCCTGCGCCGTGGCGGTCGACTATCTGGGCGGCAACTCTTACGGCGGCAACCCGTATCAGCAGCAGGCGATGGCCTATCAGCCCTACGGCGCGCCGCAGCAGGCCTTCGGTTATCAGCAGCCCTACGCCTACCAGCAGCCCGCCTATCAACAGCAGCCCGCCGCCTTCAACCGCGCAAATACCTATCGCGGCTACAGCGACCCCGATCCGATGGCGAACTCTTATATTCGCCCCGGCTACTGATCCGAAATTGAACTGAACATCGAAACACTGACCGAATACCGGAGAACACTATGAAAAGCTTCAAGACCCTGATCCTCGCCTCGGCCCTGGCCTTCTCGGCCCCCGCCTTCGCCCAGGACTACAGCACCTACAGCAGCAACAACTGGCAAGACCCCTACGGCAACGGCCTCGCCAATGTCATCAACGGCCAGGTCACCCTGCAAACCCAGTGGTCGAACCTGAACACCGTGATCGACTCCGTGGGCGGCGACGTCGCCCTGCAGGGCGCCGCGGCCGGCAACCTGGTCGACGTGATGACGATGAACGACACCAAGGTGGTCTCCAGCCAGTACGTCGGCCCCGACGCCGCCATTGGTTCGGACATCAACGCCCAAATCTCCAATGTCTGGGGCAGCGTCGGCATCTCCAACCAGGCGGTCTGTAACGGCGCCACGGTTTCGACCGATCCGATCCTGACCTCGGTTCACAGCACCCAGGAATGCCGCTCGCTCGACCCCTCGGCGGCGATCTTCGCCTCCGTGGATGGCGTGGTGGGTGACATGGCGGTGCAGTCTCTGGCGATGGGCAACACCATGCAGACCGACAGCAACGCGCCGAACTTCCCGGTGTTCAACAACCAGATCAACAACTCGATCAGCGCCTCGACCATCAACATGAGCGCCTTCAACATCGGCGGCAGCATGAGCATGACCTCGGCGGCCATCGGCAACAAAGCGCAGATCCTGCACTACTCGACCAACGGCAACTAAGGCCGATACCGGATCCCCGGCTTTTCGTGGGGCAAATGAAAAGCCGGGTGAAGGAAAGGGGTGGCCGAAAGGCCGCCCCTTTCTGCTTTTAACATCTTTCATCGCCCCCATCCGGATGCCGATGGTTGCCCGGCGGAATGCCGGGCTCGAGATGCCTGATTTTTTGCGTTTTTAGGTCTTTGGAGGTATTTGGCGGATATGAGCCTGCCCATCGACATTGACGCTTTTGCCGCGACACCGCTGACGCCGGAGCCTTTCCCGTTCCTGATGGTGCCGCGCTTCGTCAGGCCCGAGGCGATGGCCGCGATCAACGCCGACTATCCGCTGGTGACGCATCCCGGCAGCTTCCCGCTGCCCACCCTGAAATTCGGCGGCGCCTTCCGCAATTTCATGGAAGCAATCCAGGGCCCGGAATTCAACCGCGCCGTGTCGGAGAAGTTCGGCATCAATCTGTCAGAAAAGCCCACCATGGTGACGGCGCGCGGCGTTTCGGCGGCGCGCGACGGCCAGATCCACACCGACAGCCGCACCAAGATAATCACCGTTCTGATCTACATGAACAACGCCTGGGAGGCGGAGACCGGACGGCTGCGCCTGCTGCGCGGCCCGGGTGATCTCGAAGACGTGATCGCGGAAGTGCCGCCCGATGAAGGCACACTGGTGATCTTCAAGAACCAGCCCAATGCCTGGCACGGCTTTCATTCGTTCGAAGGACCGCGCCGGGTGATCCAGCTCAACTGGGTGACGGGCATGGATGTGGTTAAGCGCGAACAGACTCGCCATCGCATCAGCGCGTTCTTCAAGCGGCTTGCAGGAAAGCCGGTTCAGCCGGCGATGTGATCTTCATAGGGATGCCAGGCACCGCTGGTGTCGCGCACCCGAATACCACTTTCCGATAGTTCCAAATGATTGCTTTCCAGCGGAACTTTGCCGAAGCCGCCGGGGATATCGAGCATGTATGTCGGCATCTCCAGTCCGGACAATTCGCGACGCAACTGTTGCATCAGCTCCAGGCCATCCGCGATGGCGGGGCGGAACTGCGAAGTGCCTGGCGCCAGGTCAGGATGATGCAGATAATAAGGCTTGATGCGGTTCTCGACAAAGATACGCATCAGCCCCGCCAGAGTCGCCACATCGTCGTTGACGCCCTTCAGCAGCACCGATTGGCTGACCAGCGGAATGCCGCCTTCGACCAGCCGCGCGATGGCGCGCCGGGCGTCGGGCCCAAATTCATTGACATGGTTGGCATGCACCGCCACCCAGCTGGTGGCGCCGGAGGCATGAAGCGCCGCCACCAGATCGTCCGTGATGCGGGCCGGATCGGTGAGGGGCACGCGGGTGTGCCAGCGCACGATCTTCACATGATTTATTGCGGAAAGACGGGTGGAAATCTCTTCGATACGGCGAGGCGAAAGAATGAAGGGGTCGCCGCCGGTGAGGATGACCTCGCGGATTTCGGAATGCGTGGCAACATAAGCCAGGGCGCGCTCGAAAGCGGCCGGTGACAGCGCGTTTTCCTTGCCCGGGCCAACAGCTTCGCGGCGGAAGCAGAAGCGGCAATAGACCGGACAGGCCGACACCACCTTGAACAAGACGCGGCCCGCATGGCGATGGACGATGCCCGGCACGGAGCTGTGGGCCTCGTCGCCAATGGGATCGCTGACTTCCTGCGGGAGCGTGTTCAGCTCGGCCAGGCTGGGCAGAAACTGGCGTACGATGGGATCGTTGGGATCGGCGGGATCGACCAGGGACAGCAGCGTGGGCGAAACCGCGACTGCATACTTGCGAGCGACGTCTTCAAGACTCATAAGACGTCCATAGCACGTCGCGGATGTGCGGCGCAGCCGTCGCCAGCATCACCAGCCGGTCGAACCCCAGCGCCACGCCGGAGGCGGGCGGCATCTGCGCCAGCGCGGCCAGAAACTCCTCATCCAGCGGATAGCGGTCGCCATAGATGCGCGCCTTCTTCGCCATCTCGGCTTCCAGCCGGGCGCGTTGCTCGGCGGCATCGGTCAGTTCGCCAAAGCCGTTGGCCAGTTCGACACCACAGCCATACAGCTCAAAGCGTTCCGCTACGCGCGGATCACGGGGGGAGACCCGTGCCAACGCCGCTTCGGAACGGGGATATTCGTACAGCACCGTCAGGCGGCCTTCGCCCAGCTTCGGCTCGATGGTGGTGAGGATCTTGGAAAAGATGTCGGACCAGTCTTCATCCGGCGCGGGTGTCAGCTTCGCCGCCTGTGCCAGCGCGTCGCGGCCTCCCAGCGTCGCCAGAAGATCAATGCCGGCGTGACGGTCGAAAGCCTCGGCCACGCTCAACCATTCGGCCTCGGCAAAAGGATCGCAGGCGCGCGCGCCATGGCGCAGCATCGTCTCGCCCGCAACCTCGGCCGCCAGCCGCGCCAGCGCCAGCGTGTCGTCGATCACCGCTTCATAGCCGGCGCTCGCGCGATACCATTCCAGCATGGTGAATTCCGGCGCATGCAGCCGCCCGGCCTCGCGGTTGCGGAAGACCCGCGCGAACTCGAAAATCTTCTCCTCACCCGCCGCCAGCAGCTTCTTGGCGGCGAATTCCGGCGAGGTGTGGAGATAGGCGGGATGGGCTACCCCATCGGTCCCGATCCGCTCGGTGCGGAAGGCATGCAGATGGGTCTCGTTGCCGGGCGAGGCGACCAGGGCGCCGCACTCTACCTCGGTGAAGCCCTGCCCCTCAAAAAAGCCCCGCAAAGCCGCCTTGATCCGGCCCCGGGTCAGAAGCAGGGGCCGCCGGTCGGCATGGGTTTGGGCGGACCACCAGGGCATTTGAAGTTACGGCTCCTGCCTGCTAAAGACCCCGCAAATCCCGCCGATTTGAGAGGTTTCCCGTGGTTTCGGTTATCGCCAGCTCTGTGCGCAAAGGCAATGTCATCGAGAAGGATGGCAAGCTCTATCTCGTGATCACGGCCGAGAACATCCATCCCGGCAAGGGCACCCCCGTCACCCACCTGGAAATGCGCCGCATTTCCGATGGCGTGAAGACCGTGGAACGCCTGCGCACCACCGACAGCATCGAGAAGGCGTTCGTCGAGCACCAGAATTTCAACTTCCTGTATCAGGACGGCGAAATGTACGTCTTCATGAACCCGCAAAGCTTCGACCAGCTGCATGTCGGCGGCGATGTGGTGGGCGACTATGCTCCCTATTTGACCGAGAATATGGAAGTGCAGCTGCAGCTGTTCGAGGGCAACGCCATCTCGATCGAAATCCCGCAGCGCGCCACCTTCGAGGTGACGGAAACCGAGCCGGTGATGAAGGGCCAGACCGCGTCCGGCTCGTTCAAGCCCGCCATGCTGTCCAACGGTGTGCGCACCATGGTGCCGACCCACATCGTCGCCGGCACCCGCATCGTGGTGATGACGGAAGACGGCAGCTACGTCGAGCGCGCCAAGGATTAGCTCTCGAAGTTAAGCTCGACCATCACGCCTTCGGGATCGGGCACGAAAAGCTGTTTCAGCGCGCCGCCCGGCACGATGCGTTCCCGGAACGCGACATGGTCGAAGGGCCCGGTGCCCGCATCCGCCACCGCCGCGCGCGCCAGGCTCCCGGTCCAGGAACCGGGATGATCGGCGGCCTCGGTCAGGTGCACCACCGGCACCCCACCCAGATAGAGCCAGTGGCCGCGGAAGGGAAAGTCGGGGCGCGGGCCCTCTTCCAGCTCGATCAGACTTACATAAAAGTCACGGGTCGCCTGACGCTGGCGGCAGCGGATGGTGACATGCTCAAGCCGGGAAACGCCAATTTTCCTCGCTTTTTTGAGCGTGTGCGGCGCCCGGCACAAGGTTAGCCGCCGATGGTGCCACCTTCAACATGCCCAGCTCCCATGCTAGGCTTCGGCTTTCCAGGAAGGATTTCACCCATGAAGAAACTGATTTTGGCTGGCCTGCTCGCTGTTGCTTGCGCCACGCCAGCGCTGGCGGCGCTGACCGCTGGTGAAGCCGCACCCGACTTCACCCTCAAGGGCAGCCTGGCGGGCAAGGACTTCAACTTCAACCTGAAGAGCGCGCTCGTGAAGGGCCCGGTGGTGGTCTACTTCTTCCCCAGCGCCTTCACCGGCGGCTGCGATGCCGAAGCCCACGCCTTTGCCGAGGACGCGGACAAGTTCGCCGCCGCGGGCGCCAGCATTATCGGCGTTTCCGGCGACCAGCTGGACCGCCTGCACAAATACTCTGCCGATCCGGCCTTCTGCGCCGGCAAGTTCCCCGTGGCGTCCGACGTTGATGGCAAGATCGCCACCAGCTTCAAGCTGGCTGTCAGCACACCCCCCGCCGGCCGCAAGGACAACAAGGGCCAGGATCTGAACCACGTCATCATCGAGCGCGTCACCTATGTGCTCGGCCGTGACGGCAAGGTGCTGGCGACGATGTCTTCGGCCCTGGACAAGCTTTCGCCGGTCGAACATGTCGAGAAGTCGCTCGCCATGGTGCAGGCCCAGAAGAAATAATCCATCTTCGGAAAATCATTGCCCGGTGGCTTTGCGGCCGCCGGGCGTTTTTCTTTGCGGAGCGGCGCAGTCCCTGTGATGCCGCAATGCAGCAATCACGAAAAGCCCAGCGTTTCCAATGATTTATTGTTGCTGAAATGCCACTTAACCGTGGCGATAAAACGTCTTTGTGACAGGGGTCCGCGCGGGTTTAATCCCCCCGGGCGCGGGTTTGAGGTGGTCTCAAGACCAGTCCGACAATGCTACCCACGCGGGCCCATGGTCCGGCATGGGCGACGACGTGCAACGCAAAGCCGGATCTGGGGATCATGCGCCGACTGTTTCTTTACATTGCCATCTGCACGGCCTGCACCGCGCCGGCGCATGCCGATGTGATCGGCGACGTCGGCCAGCATCTGGGCCAGGTCGGCACCCAGCTGGGCCATGTCGGCAAGAAGATCGACCAGAACCTCACCGCGCTCTGGAGTTTTCTGGGTTCGTCGGCGCCGGAGACCGGCGTCGCCACCGTCGACGTGACGCCCGCCATCCGCATCGCCCGTTCGCTTGAGGAAATGCCCACCGATGCGCCAGATTTCCTGCCGGCCGATATCCGCCTTCCGGTGGCGACGCAAGTCGCGGAGCTGCCCACGCCCAAGGCGGAAAAGGGCAACAAATTCCTCTATTGCGTCGAATATGCCCGCTCGCTGTCCGGCCTGAACATCTTCGGCGACGCCAGGCATTGGTGGGCCAGGGCCAAGGGCCTTTATGAGCGCACAGCCAAGCCGGCCGCCGATGCGGTCATGGTTTTCACAGGCACCGCCAAGCTTAAGCGCGGCCATGTCGCGGTGGTCAGCCATGTCGTGTCCAGCCGCGAGATCCGCGTCGAACAGGCCAACTGGCTGAACCGCGGCGAGATCAATTATTCGACGCCGATCATCGATGTGAGCGAGAAGAATGACTGGTCGAAGGTGCGCGTCTGGCATACGCCGACCGGCACGTTCGGCAGCGTCTATGCCGTTTCCGGCTTTATCCTGCAGCCGGTGCAGCGCCTGGCCCGCGCGAACTAATTTTGAGAAACGCTCTTTCTGCGCAGCGTCGCGCCGGCGCCCGCTAACGCGTTTTCACACGCACGGCCCGGCTGGGAAAAGCAGCAAGCGCAAACGCAAAAACCCCGCCGGTTTCCCGGCGGGGTTTTCTTTGAATTGTGCTGGCGGGGTGCCGATCAGAAAAAGGTCTGGCGGGCATTCTGCGAGGACCAGGGGTTCATAGACACACCGCATGAACGTCTCACACGGCCAAATGCAATGCGAGGCCGGGACGCAAACGAGCACAAAAGCAAAAACCCCCGCCGGTTTACCGGCGGGGGTTTTCGTTGAATTGTGTTGGCGGGTTTCTAGGGTTCTTTCAGTCCTTGGCAGACCTGGCAGCGTTCTACTCTCCCGCGGCTTGAGCCGAAGTACCATGGACGCAGAAGGCTTTGACGGCCGAGTTCGGAATGGGATCGGGTAGAATTCCTTCGCTATGACCACCAGGTCGGCAAAGGACTGAAAAAACCACCCGCGTTCTCACGCGGGCTGCACGAATACGACACTTAGATCTGAGCTTTTTTCTCAGTCTGGATTTGCTTCCAGACATGAAACGAGTGCTGGCGATCAAGCCAATCGAGCGATTAGTACCAGTAAGCTCAACGCGTTGCCGCGCTTACACACCTGGCCTATCGACGGGGTAGTCTTCCCCGGCTCTCAAGCGAAACCTAGTTTTGGAGTGAGTTTCCCGCTTAGATGCGTTCAGCGGTTATCTCGTCCGTATTTAGCTACTCGGCTATGCCACTGGCGTGACAACCGATCCACCAGAGATACGTTCCTTCCGGTCCTCTCGTACTAGGAAGAAGTCTCCTCAAGTTTCGAACACCCACGGCAGATAGGGACCGAACTGTCTCACGACGTTCTAAACCCAGCTCACGTACCACTTTAAATGGCGAACAGCCATACCCTTGGGACCGGCTACAGCCCCAGGATGTGATGAGCCGACATCGAGGTGCCAAACCGCACCGTCGCTATGGACGCTTGGGTGCGATCAGCCTGTTATCCCCGGCGTACCTTTTATCCGTTGAGCGATGGCCCTTCCACGCGGGACCACCGGATCACTATGACCGTCTTTCGACTCTGCTTGGCCCGTCGGCCTTGCAGTCAGGCAGGCTTTTGCCATTGCACTCAACATCCGATTTCCGACCGGATTGAGCCTACCATCGCGCGCCTCCGTTACTCTTTGGGAGGCGACCGCCCCAGTCAAACTGCCTACCATACGCTGTCTCGGACCCAGTGATGGGTCGCGGTTAGACATCAGGAACACAAAGGGTGGTATTTCAAGGGTGGCTCCACCATGGCTAGCGCCACGGCTTCAAAGCCTACCACCTATCCTACACATCACATTCCTAATGCCAGCGTAAAGTTGCAGTAAAGGTGCACGGGGTCTTTCCGTCTGACCGCGGGAACCCCGCATCTTCACGGGGAATTCAATTTCGCTGAGCCTTTGTTGGAGACAGTGGGGAAGTCGTTACGCCTTTCGTGCAGGTCGGAACTTACCCGACAAGGAATTTCGCTACCTTAGGACCGTTATAGTTACGGCCGCCGTTTACTGGGGCTTCGATTCAACGCTTTCACATCTCCTCTTAACCTTCCAGCACCGGGCAGGCGTCAGACGCTATACGTCATCTTTGGATTTCGCAGCGTCCTGTGTTTTTAGTAAACAGTCGCCACCCCCTGCTATGTGCCCCCGGCCAAAGCTTGCGCTGAGACCGGGCCCTCTTCTTCCGAAGTTACGAGGGCAATTTGCCTAGTTCCTTCAACAAAGTTCTCTCAAGCGCCTTAGCATACTCTGCCAGTCCACCTGTGTCGGTTTGGGGTACGGACTATACGTGGGAGCTATTTCCTGGGACCTCTTCACGGCCCGCCCAATCCAGTAAGGGCGAACAATTTACGAGATCCGTCACTTCCCACAGGCTGCGGAATATTTACCGCATTCCCATCGGCTACGCCTTTCGGCCTGGCCTTAGGGTCCGGCTAACCCTGCGCAGATTAACTTGACGCAGGAACCCTTGGACTTCCGGCGAGAGGGTCTCTCACCCTCTTTATCGCTACTCATGTCAGCATTCTTACTTCTGATACCTCCAGGCTCGCTCACGCTCACCCTTCGCAGGCATACAGAACACTCTGCTACCATTCACCTTGCGGTGAATCCTAAGCTTCGGCTCATGGCTTGATCCCCGTTACATCTTCGGCGCAAAGTTCCTTATTTAGATCAGTGAGCTGTTACGCTTTCTTTAAATGATGGCTGCTTCTAAGCCAACATCCTGATTGTTTTGGGAACCTCACATCCTTTCCAACTTAGCCATGAATTGGGGGCCTTAGCTGTAGGTCAGGGTTTTTATCCCTCTTCACGACGGACGTTAGCACCCGCCGTGTGTCTCCCGTACTCAGCACTCATTGGTATTCGGAGTTTGGTTAGGTTTGGTAAGCGGTGAAGCCCCCTAGCCCATCCAGTGCTCTACCCCCAATGGTGATATACGAGGCGCTACCTAAATAGCTTTCGCAGAGAACCAGCTATCTGCAAGTTTGATTGGCCTTTCACCCCTAGCCACAACTCATCCCCGTCTTTTTCAACAGACGTGGGTTCGGTCCTCCAGTGCATGTTACTGCACCTTCAACCTGGTCATGGCTAGATCACTTGCTTTCGGGTCTCATCCGTCTAACTCAGTCGCCCTATTCAGACTCGCTTTCGCTGCGCCTCCGCCTTACGGCTTAAGCTTGCTAGACAGACGAACTCGCTGACCCATTATACAAAAGGTACGATGTCACCCGCTCGCCAAAGGCGAGACGGCTTCTTCGAGACCTTGTTCAACATCAACAATGTCGTCATGCGCCGGCCACGGGATTCCTCCCGCGATCGGCGTTTTCGACACTGCGTTTGAAGCAAGGTTCGACGAAGTACGCTCAACTTTGGTGAGCGGGCTCCATCTGTTTGTAGGCATCCGGTTTCAGGTCTCTTTCACTCCCCTTGCCGGGGTGCTTTTCACCTTTCCCTCACGGTACTAGTTCGCTATCGGTCACACACGAGTACTTAGGCTTAGAGCGTGGTCGCCCTATGTTCAGACAGGGTTTCACGTGCCCCGCCTTACTCGAGGACCCTCATGCTTTTTACCCGTACGGGGCTATCACCCGCTATGGCTGTCCTTTCCAGAACATTCCGGTTTTTACATGAAGGCCACTGGCCTAGTCCGCTTTCGCTCGCCACTACTAACGGAGTCTCAATTGATGTCCTTTCCTACGGGTACTTAGATGTTTCAGTTCCCCGCGTTTGCCTCTGCAACCTATGTATTCAGTTACAGATAATGCTTTCGCATTCGGTTTCCCGATTCGGAAATCTGCGGGTCAAAGGGTGCTCGCCCCTCACCGCAGCTTATCGCAGCGTGCTACGTCCTTCATCGCCTGTGTGCGCCAAGGCATCCCCCAGATGCCCTTGCTTTAACGCTTGATCGCTCAGCAATCGTTCCATGTCCAGAAGCAAAGCCAGCGGAAAGGCCAGCTTTACGAAGACACAGATTTTCATGCGATCAGTCTTGAGTGTCGTATTCTAGATTACCCGGTTGTGCGAACCGGCTAACCCGCCTTCACAATTTCAAAGTCTACGGACGCGCTTGCGCGCGGCCGAAGCTGTTTGATTTTCCGTCGTTACTGCTGGTCGGTAATCCTCGACGACTGGTGGAGCCAGACGGGATCGAACCGACGACCTCATGCTTGCAAAGCACGCGCTCTCCCAACTGAGCTATGGCCCCGTTAGTCTGTCGAGCGGTCGGCGCGAGCTTCGCTCGCTAGGACAAGCCCTTGTAAGCTCGCTGCGCTCACTAACAAAGGCTAAGTCTGGTGGGCCTGGGAAGACTTGAACTTCCGACCTCACGCTTATCAAGCGCGCGCTCTAACCAACTGAGCTACAAGCCCGATGAGGCTTCGTCCAGCAGCCCGCGGCGCCCAATGGCGCGCGAACTACGACGGAAAAGGAAGGGAAACGAAGGCGGCGACTTGGCTGCCGATTGTCTAGTGACGAGATTGGGATGGCGTGAGCTATCCGAAATCTCGATCCTTAGAAAGGAGGTGATCCAGCCGCAGGTTCCCCTACGGCTACCTTGTTACGACTTCGGCCCAGTCGCTGATCCTACCGTGGTCAGCTGCCCCCTTGCGGTTAGCGCACTGCCTTCGGGTAGAACCAACTCCCATGCCGTGACGGGCGGTGTGTACAAGGCCCGGGAACGTATTCACCGCAGCCTGCTGTTCTGCGATTACTAGCGATTCCACCTTCATGCACTCGAGTTGCAGAGTGCAATCT
>JBIIWB010000021.1:0-20238 GCA_044339125.1 Rhizomicrobium sp.
CATCGCTGGGATATCGTCCGCCAGCACCAGAAGCAATCTGTTGGCCGACGGATCAGTTCGCCGGCGGGCCGCTAGCGCAAAACCCGTCACTAAACTAACATTGAAACTGGACCACTCAGTGGGGGCCGGTCAGCGGCGCGATGCCCCGCCGGGACCGGCCGGCCGCTGGCTGGTCAACCGCTTCACGGCGCAAAATTGAGCGGGCCTGACGGCCAAGGGACGCTATAAGTCATACCAATGACCGGAACCGGCTTGCATGTGAGGGGGCGCCCCCATTTCCGCACCGTGGCGCTGATCGTGGGCGCGGCGGTCTTCATGGAGCAGATGGACGGCACCGTGCTGGCCACCGCCCTGCCCGGCATGGCGCGCGATCTGGGCGTGAGCGCGCCCAGCCTCTCCATCGCGCTGACCTCCTATCTCATCAGCCTGGCGATGTTCATTCCCGCCAGCGGCTGGCTGGCCGACCGCTTCGGCCCCCGCCGGGTCTTTCGCGGCGCCATGCTGGTGTTCACCCTGGCGTCGGCGCTGTGCGCCTTCGCGCCCAACGTCGCCTTCCTGGTGGGCGCGCGCTTCCTGCAGGGCATGGGCGGGGCGATGATGATCCCCATCGGGCGGCTGCTGTTGTTCCGCACCATCGAGAAGCGCGAGATGGTCACCGCCATGTCCTGGGTGCTGGTGCCCGCCATGCTGGGCCCCATCGTGGGGCCGCCGGTGGGCGGCTTCATCGTCACGTACTTCGACTGGCGCTGGATATTCTTCCTCAACCTGCCCATCGGCGCGCTGGGGATCGCGATGGTGAGCCGCTACATCACCGAGATTCCCGGCGAGGCGCCGCCCCGCTTCGACAGCGCCGGCATGATCCTGACGGCGCTGGCGCTGGGGCCGCTGCTGTTCGGGCTGGAGCTGGTGAGCCATCCGCAGCAGACGGCGGCGGGCCTGGGCCTGATCCTGTTCGGGCTGGCGATGGCGCTCCTCTATGCACGCCGGGCGCGCCGCGCCGCCGAGCCCATTCTCGATCCGCGTTTCATGCAGGTACGCTCCTTCCGCGTTTCGCTGATTGCGGGCTCCATCACCCGCATCACCCAGGGCGCACAGCCCTTTCTTCTGCCGCTGATGATGCAGCTGGGCTTCGGCCTTTCCGCTGTGCAGAGCGGCTTGATGACGTTGGCGACGGCGCTGGGCTCCCTCCTGATGAAGGCGTTCGCGCCGCGCATCCTGCGCCGCTACGGCTTCCGCGACAGCCTGATCGCGGGCGGCTTCATCGCCTGCGGCCTTTACGGCCTCTGCGCCTTCTTCCAGCCCGGCTGGTCGTTCGTGGCCATGTTCGCCGTGCTGGTGGCGAGCGGTTTCTTCATGTCGTTCCAGTTCACCGCCTACAACACCATCGCCTATGACCAGATCGCGCCGGAGAAACTGAGTTCGGCGACGGCGTTCTACACCACCTTCCAGCAGCTGATGCTGTCGGTGGGCATCTGCGTCGCCGCCATGGGGCTGGAAGGGGCGATGGTGGCGCGCGGCCATGCGACACCCCGGCTGGAGGATTTCTCCGTCGCCTGGCTGCTGGTCTGCGGTATCTCAGCTCTGGCGGTGTTCTGGAATGTCCGCTTCGCGCACGGCGACGGCGTCGAATTCAGCGGCCACACGCCGCGCACCTGGTCGCTGCGGCAGGCCCTGCGCGACATGCGCGGCTTGAACAATTCCTAGCGCAGCTTGAAGCCGACGCGGCCCAGAAATTCGCGCAGCGTGTGGCGGCCGGTGAGCGCCTTTTCGTCGCGCACACGCTTGGTGGCCTGCGCCGTCCAGTCCTGTTCCGTCATTTTCTGCGACCGCTGGAAGCTGCGGAGCCGTTCATTGTAGGTGGCGATGGCGGCCTGTTGTTCTTCGCTCCACTGATACTGCTCGCGGAACAGGATGGCTTGCTGCGGCAGACGCGGCTTGACCGACACGGGCCTTGCCGGATCGGGCCTGCCCACCGTCATGCCGAACAGGGCGAAGGTCTCAGGCGGCAAAATCAATTCGGCGGAGACCGCCGCTGCGTCGTTGCGCAAGCCGCCGATATAGCAGCAGCCCAAATCCAGCGATTCAAAAGCGATGGCCGCGTTCTGCGCCGCCAGCGCCGCATCGACCGACGCGAGCAGAAAGGCTTCGAAATAATCCAGTCCTTCGCCGGGTTCGTTCTGCTGCGCGCTCAGGGCTCGCAGCCGCGCCAGATCGGCCAGCCACACCAGCAGCAGCGGCGCGCGCGCGACATGCGCCTGGCCTCCGGCAAGCGTGGCGAGACGGGCTTTGCGGCACGCATCATCCACCGCGATCACGCTCCACACTTGCAGGTTCGACGAGGTGGACGCCGACTGCGCCGCCGCGATGGCGGCGTCCAGCGCGCCATCGGGCAGAGCATCGGACAGGTAATGGCGCACCGAGCGGTGCGCCAGCAGCAGGTCGAGCGTTTCGTTCCACACGCCGGGCGCTGGCATTGCAGCGCCATAGCGGGTGGTGAACGCCTCGCGCATCAGGCGGCAGTCAAACCGGCAGCGGCGATGCCCGCCAGGGTGCAGATCTCGTCATTGTCCGAGGTGTCGCCGGTGACGCCCACCGCGCCGATGGCGATGCCGTCCGCGCCCTTGACGATATTGCCGCCCGCCGCCGGGATCAGACCATGCGGCACCAGACCGGACGCGGCGGCGAAGAAAGGCGGACGTTCTGCCGCCATCTCGCCGATCTTGCGCGAGGAGACGCCCAGCGCCAGCGCGCCCGCCGCCTTGCCCGTCGCGATGGCGAGCCGCATCGACGATGCACCGTCCTGGCGCTGGAAGGCCAGCACATGGCCGCCAGCATCCACCACCACCACGCTGAGCGGCTTGAGATTCAGTTCCTTGCCCTTGGCGAAGGCGGCGGCGATGACCTTGTTGGCCTGATCGAGGGTAATGCGGTTGCTCATCTTCTTCTCCTGTGAATTCAGTTGCGGGAATCTTCCAGCACCATCTGCGCGCCCTTGGCGCCGATCATGATGGTGGGCGTATTGGTGTTGCCGGACACGATGGTAGGCATCACCGAAGCATCTATCACCCGCAGGCCAGCCACGCCATGCACGCGCAGGCGGTCATCCACCACCGCGTGGGGATCGCTGGCGCGGCCCATCTTCGTGGTGCCGACGGGGTGGAAGATGGTGGTGCCGATATCGCCCGCCGCATGCGCGAGCGCCGCATTGTCGTCGCCCACATCAAGGCCGGGGCGGAATTCTTCCGGCCGGTATTTCGCCAGCGCGGGCTGCGCCATCAAACGGCGGGTGACGCGCAACGAGTCGGCGGCGATGCGGCGATCCTCGTCGGTGGAGAGATAATTAAGCGCGATACTGGGCTTGGCCGACGCATCATTGCTGGTGATCCGCACCGTGCCGCGCGAGGTGGGGCGCAGATTGCACGGACTGACGGTGATAGCGGGAAAGCGGTGCAGCGGCGTCCCGAAGCGGTCCAGCGACAAAGGCTGGACATGGAACTGGATGTTCGCGCGTTCTTGCTCGGGGCCGGAACGGGTGAAGATGCCCATCTGCGACGCCGCCATGGTCATGGGGCCGCGCCGCAGCAGCGCGTATTGCGCACCCATCAGCAGCCGGGCCAGCGGATTGTAATAGGTCTGGTTCAACGTCCGGACGCCCTGGACGCGGTACATGGCGCGCAGTTGCAGATGATCCTGCAGATTGCGGCCCACCCCTTCCAGCGCGTGGCGAACCGGGAGTTCCAGATCGCTCAGCCAGGCGCCGGGGCCGATGCCGGAGCGTTGCAGGATTTCCACCGAACCGACAGCGCCCGCCGAGAGCAGCACTTCGCCTTTGGCTTGCGCCGTCACGCTCCGGCCATCCTGGCGATAGCGCACGCCGGTGACGCGCCGGCCATCGAAGGTGAGATTCTCCACCAGCACGCCGGTCTCGATGCGCAGATTGCGGCGCAGGCGCACGGGATCGAGGAAGGCGCGCGCCGCCGACCAGCGCCGTCCGTTCTTCTGGTTCACATGGAAATAGCTGACGCCTTCATTGTCGCCGGTGTTGAAGTCGCGCAGCCTGGGAATGCCCATCTGGCCTGCCGCATCGGCCACCGCGTCGAGAATCTCCCAGCGCACGCGCGGGCGCGCCACGCGCAATTCGCCCGCGATGCCGTGATGTTCGCTGTCGCCCAGAAAGTGATTGTCCAGGCGGCGGAAGTACGGCAGCACATCGTCCCAGCCCCAGCCAGCAAGCCCCAGCTGCCGCCAATGATCGTAGTCGGCGGCCTGCCCCCGCATGGAAATCATGGCGTTGATCGCCGACGAACCGCCCAGCGCCTTGCCACGGGGATAATTCAGCTTGCGGCCATTCAGGCCCGCATCGGCTTCCGTTTCCAGCATCCAATCGGAACGGGGATTGCCGATCAGGAAGAGATAGCCGACCGGCACGTGAAACCAGAGCCAGTCGGTCTCGCCGCCCGCTTCCAGCAGCAGCACGCGCGTCTTGGGATCGGCGGACAGGCGGTTGGCCAGGACGCAGCCTGCCGATCCTGCGCCCACGATGATGTAATCGAGCTCCCCGTCCAGGCTGGCGGTCATGCGCCGGTCCGTGGCGCCAGCGCGATGGCGGCGTCGATGGCGCACAGCAGGCTGCGCTCATCGGCCTTGCCGGTGCCCGCAATGTCGAAGGCGGTGCCGTGATCGACGGAGGTGCGGATCACCGGCAAGCCCACCGTGATGTTCACGCCCGATTCCAGCCCCAGCACCTTCACCGGCCCCAGGCCCTGGTCGTGATACATCGCCACCACCATGTCGAAATCGCCGCGCCGGGCGCGATAGAACAGCGTGTCGGCCGGCAAAGGCCCATGCACATCCCAACCGCGCGCTTGGGCTGCGGCGATGGCGGGCGCGATCTTGCTCTCTTCCTCGCCCTCCCCGAACAGGCCATTCTCGCCCGCATGCGGATTGATGCCGCACACCGCGATGCGGGCGCGCGTATTGCCCGCCTTCAGCAGCACCTCGCGGCCGCGCGCGATGGTGCGTTCCACCAGACCCGGCTCGATGGCGGCGACAGCGGCGATCAGGCCCATATGCGAGGTGACCAGGATGACGCGCAGGCCCGGCCCGGTCAGCATCATCGAGACTTCCGGGGTATCGGTCAGCGCCGCCAGCAATTCGGTATGGCCGGGAAAGTCATGGCCGCCCGCCTGCAGCGCCTCCTTGTTCAGGGGCGCGGTGACCAGCCCTTCGATCTTTCCCGCCAGCGCCAGTTCGGTGGCGACACGCACATATTCATGGGCGGCATGGCCCGCCGCGGCGGAGATCATGCCGAAGGGCAGCCCCGGCGGCAGCAGCTTGAGGTCGAGACAATCTACCGTGCCGGGCTCAAAACGCGCCTCGCCCGCGTCGGCGATGATGCGCAGCGCAAGGCCGGTGCCCGCGATATGCCCGGCCTCGGCCAGACGCACGGCATCGCCCACCACGAAGGGGCGGCAATCCTCATAGACCGCGCGATGGGCCAGCGCCTTCATCACAATCTCGGGCCCGACGCCGGCGGCGTCGCCCATGGTGATGGCGATACGAGGTTTGCTCATGGGGCGAGTGTACCCATCCGGGGCGCGCGCCGCAAAGCGCCAAAGCCTTGTTCTAAGGGGCTTGCCGCAGCAAACGGCGACGGCGGCGGGCGATCAGGTTTTCCAGCAAATTGGGCACGGCGCTTTGGGAGATGCTGAGATTGAGCACGATGGGATGGTGGTCGGAGGCGCCCTTTTCCAAGACCTCGGATGCGTCGCAGGCCAGGCCACGCGCCATGCAGCGGTCCAGCCGCAGCGCCATGACATTGCCGGCGCGATGAGTGCGGCGGCGCGGGCCGACATCGCGGAAGCCCGGCAGCGGAATCGCGCCCACCGCGTTGAAGTCGCCGATGATGGCGGCGGGGCCTTCCAGCACTTCGGCGATGTGCAGCAACTGCCAGCGATTGAGAAACTGGCCATGCGAAAGATGGACATTGGCGAAATTGATGCCGCGAAGCTTGATCAGCTGCGCCAGGCGCGGCGGCACCCGCCCGGGGATGACCGATTCGGGCAGGCACAACGCCAGGGTGGGATCGAAGGGCTCCGGGCTCCAGGCGGCCAGGCCATAGATGCGCCGGACCATGCCGTGGCGGTGGAAATGACCGCCCACCAGGGTCGGCAGGGTTTCGACCTCTTCCGTCGCTTCCTGCAGCAGCAGCAGATCGGGGCGATAGGTGCGGATCAAGCTCGCCACATCCTGCGGCCCAGCGCCGACGCGGCGCAGCAGATTCCAGCTGATAACGCGCAATTTAGGGGTGGAAATGGGGGATTCGGACAAAGGGGCGGGCAAACAATCACTCTCCGGAACGTTCTATTTAACTAGCCAGCCATCCATGGGTTGCAAGCACCATCATGCCTCACCTCTCGCCGGGCTTCATTCTGGGCTAGATAAGGACACATGACCCTTTTTATGCAGTCCCTGGCTCAGATCCTGGCCATTCCCGCCGTGGAATACACACTGGCCGCTGCCTACATCGTCATCGCCGCCAGCGTCACCGCCGATGTGCTGCTGAAAAAGAGCGATGTTCGCGCAGCCATAGGCTGGATCGCGGCCGCTTGGCTGTCGCCCCTGCTGGGGGGCGCGCTCTACTTCCTGTTCGGCATCAACCGGGTGACGCGGCGGGCGCTGAAGCTGGCGCGGCGGCGGGGCCGCAAGGGCAAGCATCGCGGCCATGACGGCGCGCGTGCGCAGGCCGAAACCACCGCCCTGCTGGCGCAGATCGGCGAGCGCGTCACCGGCCGCCCGCTCACCCCCGGCAACAGCCTGGCCATCTTCAAGGATGGCGACGAAGCCTATCCCCAGATGCTGGCCGCCATCGGCGCGGCGCAATCCTCTGTCGCCATGGCCAGCTACATCTTCCGCAATGACGAAGCGGGCAACGCCTTTGTCGATGCCCTGATCGCGGCCCGGGCGCGCGGCGTCGATGTGCGCGTGCTGCTGGACAGTGTCGGCACCGGCTATCTGCTGGCCCCGATGATCCACCGCCTGCGCCAGGGCGGCGTGCGCGCCGACCGCTTCCTGCACACCTGGATGCCGTGGCGCATGCCGTTCCTGAACATGCGCAACCATCGCAAGCTTCTGGTGCTGGACGGACGCATCGCCTTTCTGGGCGGGCTCAATATCGGGCGCGAAAACATGCTGCGCCTGAACCCCCGCCCCGCCGTCACCGACACGCATTTCCGCCTGCAGGGCCCGGCCGTGCGCGCCGGCATGGAAGCGTTCGCCCGCGACTGGTGCTTCACCACCGGGCACGATCTGGACGAGGCCCGTTGGTGGCCGGACCTGCCGCACGATGGCGACATCTTCGCCCGCGGCATCTCCTCGGGGCCTGACGACGAGATCTACCGGCTGGAGCAGATTCTGGGCGCGGCGCTGAGTCTGGCGCGGCAACGGGTGCGCATCGTCACGCCCTATTTCCTGCCGGATGCGCGGCTGCAATTCGCCATCGCCCAGGCGGTGCTGCGCGGCGTGACGGTGGAGATCGTGCTGCCGCAGGTCTCGGACCAGCGGGTGATGGACTGGGCCATGCGGGCGCATGTGCGCTTCTTCCGCCATATCGAAGCCCGCTTCATTCTGTCGCCGGCGCCCTTCGACCATTCCAAGCTGATGACGGTGGACGGGGAATGGTGCGTGTTCGGCAGCTCCAACTGGGACACCAGAAGCCTGAGGCTGAATTTCGAGTTCGACCTGGAATGCCACGACCATGGCTTTACCCGGCGGATCGATGCGCTGATCGACGCCAAGATCGCCCGTGGTCACGCGCTCAAGCCGGACTCGCTGCTGGCGCGGCCGATCTGGCTGCGCCTGCGCGACGCCGCCGCGCGGCTATTGATGCCGTATTTATGACCCCCTCCGGCTTTCGCTGGCGACGCGCGCCTTAAGCCGCGCTGCGAGCTACAGCCACCTCCCCCTCCTGCGTGCTGACGCACGCGAAGGGGAGGCGTGGCTGTGACTTAAACTGTCAGATTGGCCAGGCGTCCGGTGGAGTCGCCATGGCGCTCCATCTTGGCTTCCATGCGGTCCATCAGCGACAGCCACAAATTGGAGACGGGCGTGCCTTCCGGATAGGTGATGTAGCGGCCCGGATTGAGCGTGCCGCCGCCCTTGCCCGCCAGCACCGTCAGGCAGTTCTCGTGATCGTGACGGGCCGCGTCGCCATTGCCGTTGCCCAGCAGGATCATGGAATTGTCCAGCATCGACTTGCCGCCTTCCTGCACCGCCTTGATCTTGTCCAGGTAGTAGGCGAACTGCTCGGCCATGTAGGTGTCGATCTTGATCATCTTGGCGATCTTTTCCGGGTCGCCGGCATGGTGCGTCAGGCCGTGATGCTCTTCGGGAATGCCGATCTCGGTATAGGTGCGGCGGCTCTGCTCCACGCCCAGCATGAAGGTCGAGACGCGGGTGACATCCATCTGGAATGCCAAAACCTGCAGATCGGCCATCAGGCGGAAATGCTCCTTGAAGCTTTCCGGCACGCGGGTCGGGCGCACCACGCCCTTGGGCATGTCGGCCAGGTTGGTCGGCGGCGCATCCAGGCGGCGTTCGATCTCGCGGATCGAGGTGAGATATTCATCGACCCGGTGGCGGTCGCTGGCGCCGAGTTGGGCGTTGATCTGGGTCAGGCCCTCGCGCGTGTAGTCCAGGATCGAGCGGTTATAGGTTTCCTGCTGGTCCTTCGACTCGTCGCCATGGTCAGAGGCGTCGGCGGCGCCGAACAGGCGGTCGAACAGCACGCGCGGATTGACCTCCTTGATCGCGGGAGTCTTGGCGTCGCGCCAGGAAGCGTTGTTGGAATAGATGCAGGCATAGCCCGGATCGCAGCCGCCTTCCATGCGGCCATAATCCAGACCGAGCTCCAGCGACGGAAACCGGGTGGCGGCGCCGATTTTGTTGGCGATGATCTGGTCCATCGAGATCGAGCACTGGATGTCGTCCGAGGCGGTCTTCTTAATCCGCACGCCGGTCAGGTAGCAGCCCAGCGCCTTGGCGTGGTCGCCCGCAGCGTCATACAGCGCCATCGGCACCGACAGGCCGCCGATGAAGAGGAAATCCTTCTTGTGGCGTTCCAGCGCCGCCGCCGAGGTGCCGGCCAGGGTGTAGTTGGCGCTGTTGGCGCCGTCCTTGGGATACCAGGCCGGGACATGAATGCCGTTGGGATAATAAAGGATCGCGAGCCGGTTCGACGGCATCACCTTCTTGGCGCGCGCCTGGGCTTCCGCCGAGCCGATCAGGCTTTCGGGAATCATCGCATCCAGCAGCGGCAGGGCGATGGCGGCGCTACCGGCACCCCGGAGCAACATGCGGCGGTTCATGGTCTGGAGACGGCGGATCATCATCTGCTGTTTCCCTTTTCCTTTTTGGTTCGATCCCGGGACGGCATGGCGGCTACTTCTGAAGGCTGACGGGCTGCAGGCGCGGCGCGGCTGCGGCAGACGGGACGCCCTTGGCGGTGGCGCTGCCCCGGGCATTCTGGAACGGGTAGCTCCTGGCCACATTGAGCACGACACTGGAGAATTTGTCGCCATCCTTTTCGACGGCGGCCACGATCTGGTCCACCGCCGGGCGGTCCATGCCCTGGATGCCCCGGCCCAGGGCATAGGACAGGACCTTGCGCACCACGGCGCGGCGGAAATCGGCCTTTCGCGTCTGCAGCACCTGGCGGAACTGGGCCGGGGTGGTGAATTTGCGGCCATTGATGTCGCCGGAGGCATCGACCGCGATCTTGTTGTCGGTCTCGCGCCATTCGCCGGTGCCGCCATAATTCTCCAGCGCGAAACCATAGGGATCCATGCGGGCATGGCAGCCGGCGCAGGTGGCGTTCTCGCGATGCTGTTCGAAGATCTGTCGCACCGTGCCGGTGAGCTGCTTGTTGGTGTCCAGCGCCAGCGACGGCACATTTGGCGGCGGCGGCGGGATGCGCTGGTTGAAGAGATTTTCCAGAATGAACTTGCCGCGCACCACCGGCGAGGTCCGCAGGCCGTCGCCCAGCGGCTTGGAGGTCAGCGTCAGGAACGAGGCCTGGGTGATGATGCCGCCGCGCCTGGCGGGATCGAGCTGCACCTTCTGGAAGGCGTCGCCGGTGACGCCGTCGATGCCATAGAGCTTGGCCAGGCGCGCATCGACGAAGCTGTAATCGGCGTCCAGCAGGTCGGTGATGGGCCGGTCATTGGCGACGATATATTCGAAGAACTTCTCCGTCTCCGTCCGCATCGAGGCCAGCAGCGCCTTGTCCACGTTCGGGGTCGTTTCCAGGCCGCGAATCTCCAGCCACTGGCCCATGAAGTCGCGGGTCAGCGAGACCGCCTTGGGGTCCGCCAGCATCCGCGTCACTTCGGTGTTCAGATTCCTGCGCAGCGTGCCCGCATCGGCCTGGGCCCGCAACGCGGTGTCGGGCATCGTGGCCCAGAGGAAATAGGACAGGCGGCTGGCGAGCTGATGCTCGGTCAAGGCATAGACCTTGCCGCTGCCATCCACGCTGGGGTCCTGCTCCAGCCGGAACAGGAAGTTGGGCGACATCAGCGTGGCCCGGATGGCTAGGGCCAGCGCTTTGGTCTTGGATTCGCCGTCATGGGCGAAGCCCATGGCGACGAACTTCATCATGCCGTCCACTTCCTCGCGCGTGACGGGGCGGCGCCAGGCGCGCGGCATGAAGGCTTCCAGATTGAGCCGCACATGCGCCTGGCTGTTGGCGAAGTCAGCCTTGAAGTCCTTGCCCGCATCCAGCAGCTGCGGCGAAGTGATGCCCGAGGCAACGCCCTTGTTCTCGTCAAGCGGCTTGAAGGCGGCGCTGGTCGCCCGCTCGTTGGCGTTCAGGTAGCGCTCGATCAGCGTAGGCGAGATCACCAGTGTGGAAGAATTGTTGTCAAAGCCGTCGCCACGTTCATCGGCGGGAAAATCTGCGGCGGCGTTGTAGCCCGCCGGCAGGTACAGAAGTTCGCGGATGCTGTTGGCGTATTCGCGGTTGTTGAGGCGATGCACCACCGCCGGGCCCGGATCGGGCTTGCCGCCGATGGTCAGGACATCGTTGCGGACCCATGCGACCAGCAGCTTGCGCTCGCCATCGCTGGGCTTGTTCTTCGACGTGGCGGGCGGCATGCGGCCGCTTTCGACTTCGGCGGCCACCTTGTCCCAGAGTTCGTCATTGGTGACGGCGGCGCCCTTGGCCTCGGCTTCGTCCTTGAAGCGCAGGAAGATGTCGCCCTGCGGCTGCGCCCCACCATGGCAGCCGACGCAATTGCGCGCGAAGATGGGCGCGATCTCGTTGCCGTAATGCGCCGCGGGTGCGGGGGCCTGCGCGGTGGCGCCGTCCACCGACGCAGCCGCCATCAGGGCGATAAGCGCCCCGGCTTGCATCAGCGACAGTCCAAGCGCGATGGCGCCCGCTTTCCTATTCACGCGCCCTCCCGGGGCTTCGGGCCGGTGGTCCAGCCGTTATTGTCTGAGTATTTAACGCGTCCCAGAACCGCGGGCAACAGCCGGTACCATCGCTGGTAAAAGCCTTGATGACAAAGCTGTTACCTACGCCCCCGTTTTATAATTAGGACAACGCGGGCGCAATCCGTGCGGTGAAACCCTTACAGATGGCGGAACTTGAGGGGTGATTGTCGGAGGAATATGGGCCCTTAGCTACCGTTCACGGAAGCTAAGGGGCCCATCCTGTCAGGCGATCAGCTTGGCCTGGCGGGCGATACGGTCGGGGCGCGCCTTGGCGAAGCGCTCGATGCCCTTGAAGATCGCTTCCGGGTCCAGATGGGCCTCGGCGATGACGTCGTTCTCCAGGCCGCTGGTCAGCCACTGGTGATCCCAGTCGGAGGTCATGGAGTACTCGTCGGTCAGCGGGCCCAGGAACTTGTAGGGCCAGACGCGGCGGGTTCCGGTCGAAACCACCATGGCGTCGAACGGCGCATCCGGCGGCAGCACGCTGTTGCGATAGGCTTCCGGCTGGCGGTCGAACAGCTCCTCGCTGATGCAGGAGATGATCTTCACATTCAGCCCGGCCTCGTCGAAGCGCTTGAGGTTCTTGACTGTGTTCACCGTGGACGACGCGCCCTGGCAGAGAATATAGCCGCCCTTGGGCTTGGACGGATCGAAGTCGCGGATGACATAGAAGCCCTTGGCTGCGGCCTTGATGTCCTTGTCGGCGAAGGTGCTGCGGTCGGCCACGACATTGTCGGGACGCGCCACCTCGATGGAGATGATGCCGACCTTGGGGTCGCGGGCCGCGATTTCGGCGGCGGCGAAATAGCCCGACGCAACGTCGTTATAATCCCAGAAGTTGAGATGGATGGTCTGGTTGCGGGGGAACAGCTTCCACACCTGGGTGGCGAAGATGCCAAAGTGGGTCCGTCCGTCCGCCGCCGTTTCCGGGCCGGAGTGACCGGCCAGGATGTGCAGCACGCCGACGCGGAACTTGCTGTCCTGGTTCTGCTGGCTCCAGACGCGGGCCGGCGTGTACATCAGCGGCGTGAAGGCGCCATAGGTGCCCGACAGCGCCCAGACGCCGGAGAACTTTTCCGGATCGACGGAAGCCGACTGGCTGATCAGGCCGATGGCCGAGGCCACGTTGCCGGCTTCCTGAATCGCCGCCTTGACGCGGGTGCCGCGCGGATTGTCTTCCGGGTCATAGTGACCCCAGAGCGCGCCATGCTCGACATTGATGGATTCCGAAAGGTCGGCCGCCAGCGTGACGAAGCGGTTGCCGGTGACGAAGTTCATCCACTTCACCACTTCAGAGATGGCGCGGCGCGCACCCCAGGCCTTGCCGGGCTGTTCGAACAGCGTGATCGACACTTCCTTGGTGGCACCGGAAAGGTCGTTCTTCGCCGAGACCTTCTGCGTGTCCATCGGCAGGTTGGCGACGCGCAGGCGCTCGTCCTGGAAGGGATCGGCCTTGTTGTCGACATTGAGCTTGTGGTCGTCCCGGACCAGATCGCCGATGGCGACGAGACGATCGGCGACCCAGTCGCCCAGGCCCTTCTGGTCCAGCACCGACATGACAACGTCCATGTTGGTCTTGAACTGGATCAGGCGCGCCTTGGCGTCGGTGACGGCGCCATCACGGATGCCTTCGAACTTGACGCCATAGCGCTTTTCAAAAGTCTCGCAGAGCGCGATGAAATATTCCGCGTTCATCTTCTGCGAATAGGGATGGCTCTTGTAGCCGGTGATCTGCTTCACCGCGCCCAGGCCGCCATTTTCGGCGGCAGGCCAGTAGCCCTTCACGGTCTTGGCGATGGTGATCATGGGGCGGCGGTCCTTGGCGTCCCACTCTTCCATTTCCTTCATCACCTGGACGACCTGGCCGTAATCGCCGCCATCGGCGATTTCGAACACGTTCCAGCCATAGGAGGTCCACTGGTTCTTCAGGACATAGCCGGGCGTCTTATTGGAGATTACGCCGCCGATCAGGGCGTCGTCGATGCCGGCATTGTTGTCCGACAGGATCATGCGCAGGCGCTTGCCGACCTGCATCGCCATCGCCTGGGTTTTCACTTCCTGGGCATGGCCTTCGGTCATGGCGAACTCGCCTTCGAAGCAGACGATCTTGGGACCGCCATCGAGCGGCGAGCCGACCATGTCCCAGAACGCCGCCTTGCCGGCAGCGGTGGCGACGCCGACGCCGGAGGGGCCGCCATTGGTGTCGTTGGTGACGTCGATGCTCTCGGCATGACCGGCCAGCGCCTTGATGCCGCGCGCCTTGGCCTGGGCGAAGAGCGGATTGTCGGCGAGGCCGAGATCCGAAAGCAGGTTCTTGAGGGCGTCATGGCCGCGGCGGAAGCCCAGCGCGTCCACCGGCAGGATCGCGACGTCGGGATCCACGGCGTACTTCTTGTCGCCCGTGTTCTTGGCGCGGCGTTCCATCGCCTGGTACAGCACCATCCACAGCGCGTAGCAGGTCGGCACGCTGTGACCGGCGGCCATCATGAACTTGTCGCCGAAGGGATGCTTCGGACGGCGGATGTCGTAGCGCAGGCCGCCAAAGTCCGGACCGGCCAGATGCATGGCGACGTTGAAGGGCGTGTAGGCCAGCGGGCCGCCAAAATGGCCGGTCTGGGCATAGTTGCCCAGCAGCGACAGCGTCATGCAGGTCATGAAACCAACATCTTCCAGCCGCCCACGATCTTCGGTGCTCAAACCCTTCGACGCCATTCTATGTCTCCCACTTCATCTTTTTGTCAGCACGGTTGCGACCGGCATGAATGCTTCGTCCGACGCCGTTCCGTCGCCCAGCTTGCTAGCTGTCGGCGATGCAAGATAAGGACTTTAGTCCTAAAACCTGCGTGCGCCCGGACCCGCCATGCGGCGGGCAAAAGCAACTAGCAGAAGTGCCGCCCGGCGAAAAGCGAGATCGTTTTCATAACCGCCTCTCACGCCCCGAAAGGCGACATACTTTGCGACCAAATCCGCAGCCGGGCACGGCTTGCAACAGCACCTGTATGACGTAGGCTTTCCCCGACAACTTTGCCGGGTCCGTCATGAAACGTAAGACCCTTTACAGCCGCGCCAAGCGCGCGCGCAGCACGGCGGACCGCCAGGACATGGCGGCCGGGCTCCATGACGATTGGTTCGAGGAAAAGCGCGGCCCCGGCCAGTTCGCGATGCTTTGGGCCCGCTTCAGCGCCTGGCTGGACCGCAAGAATCTTCGCACTGCAGCATTTTCCACCGCCATGGTCCTGCTGGCCGTTGGGCTGACCCTGGTGCTGCTGGGCGGCTGGCGGCATTTCAACCCCGGTCCTGCCGAATACACCCAGTGGGACATCGACAATGCGGTGAAGCACACGCTGGAAAATACTCCGCCAGGCCCCGACCAGACCACCATGGCGGCCGCCATCATCGCGCCGTCGCTGGTGCGGGTGGAAGGCTTCCTGTCGGCGGACCGCAAGGCCGAGATGGAGAAGAAGGCCGAAGAAGAGGCCCGCGCCAAGGCCCGCAAGACCGGCCGCCGTTTCGTCGCGCCCAAGCCGGAAGCCGGGAAAGAGCCGGAAAAAACCGCCGACGGCAAACCGGCGCCTGACGCCACCGGCTCCGGCGTGGTGATCAGCGAGCGCGGTGACATCCTCACCAACCTGCATGTCATCCGCACCACCGACCGCTGGGAGATCACCTTCTGGGACGGCAGCAAGTCGGACGCCATCCTGGTGTCGATGCAGCCGGAGAACGATCTGGCGGTGATCCGCCCGCGCCGCCAGCCCGACGATCTCAAGCCCGCCACCATGGCGTCGACCCGCGATCTTAACCCCGGCGACACGGTGGTGGCGAGCGGCTTTCCCTTCGGCATCGGTCCTTCGGTTTCGTCCGGCGTCGTCTCCGGCCTGAAGCGCGAATTCGCCGATCCCGACAACAAGGAAAAGCCGAAGATGACCAACCTCATCCAGTTCGATGCGGCGGTGAATCCGGGCAACAGCGGCGGGCCGCTGGTCAATCGCGATGGCGAAGTCGTGGGCATCGTCACCGCCATCTACAATCCGTCGGGCGCGCGCGTCTTTGCCGGCATGGCCTTTGCCGTTCCGATCGAGAATGCAGCCCGCGCGGTGGGAGACAATCCTCTGTAAGAGCGGTGCGCCGCTTTCAGCACAACCGACAACAAGATCTAACCAAGGGTGATTGGCATGTCCGATGGGGCGAATACGGGGCTGGAACATCTTCTCTATGAAGTGAAGAAGATCGTGGTCGGCCAGGATTACTTCCTGGAGCGTGTGCTGATCGCGCTGCTGGCCGGTGGCCATCTGCTGGTCGAAGGCGTGCCGGGCCTGGCCAAGACGCTCACCGTCGCCACCCTGTCCAAGGCCATGTCGGGCAGCTTCAAGCGCATCCAGTTCACGCCCGACCTTGTTCCGTCGGACCTTACCGGCACGCGCATCTACAACCAGAAGAGCGGCGACTTCACCACCATGCTGGGCCCCGTCTTCGCCAATCTGGTGCTGGCCGACGAAATCAACCGCGCGCCCGCCAAGGTGCAGAGCGCGCTGCTGGAAGTGATGCAGGAGCGCCAGGTCACCATCGCAGGCGAAAGCTTTCCGGTGCCCAAGCCCTTTGTGGTGATGGCGACCCAGAACCCGATCGAGACCGAAGGCACCTATGCCCTGCCCGAAGCGCAGGTCGACCGCTTCATGATGAAGGTGCTGGTCTCCTATCCCAGCGAGGACGAGGAATTCGTCATCGTTCAGCGCGTCACCGGCGTCGCCGCCATAGTCGGCGCCGTCACCTCGACCGATGCGCTGCTGGAAATGCAGGCCCGCGCCCGCAAGCTCTATGTCGATCCGTCGCTGATCACCTATGCGGTGCGGCTGGTGGCGGCGACGCGCGAGCCCCACAAGGTCGGCCTGCACGACCATAAGCGCTTCATCCTGTACGGGGCGAGCCCGCGCGCCACCATCGGCATGATCGAGGCGGGCCGGGCGCTCGCCTTCCTGCGCGGCCGCGAATATGTCCTGCCGGAAGATGTGGTGGACGTGGCCCCCGACGTGCTGCGCCACCGCGTCATCCCGTCCTATGAGGCGCTGGCCGAAGGCGTCACCGCCGACAGCCTGGTGCGCGACGTCATGCGCGCCGTCACCCCCCCGGAAAAGGTTCTGGAGAGCCATGTCCGCGCCGCCGCTGGCCTCTGAGGCCCTACTCTCACGGCTCGATCTCACGATCGCGCGGCGGCTGGAAGGTCTGCTGCAGGGCGATCACAAATCGCCTTTCCGTGGGCAGGGTCTCGATCTGGCCGACCTGCGCGAATACCAGTTCCATGACGATGTCCGCCGCATCGACTGGAACGTGACGGCGCGGACGCAGATTCCGCATGTGCGCGAATATATCGAAGACCGCGAAGTGACCTGCTGGTTCGTGCTCGACATGAGCCCGTCCATCGACTTCGAATCCGTCAGCGTCTCCAAACGCGCCGTGCTGACCGAGTTCACCGCCCTGATGTGCCGTTTCCTGGCGCGGCGCGGCAACCGCGCCGGCGCCCTGCTCTTTTCCGGCGGCGTCGACCGGGTGATTCCGGCGCGCGGCGGCCGTCACCAGCTGCATGCCATTCTGGAAGCCCTCAGCCGTCACCGGCCCAAGCGGCCCACGCCCACCGATCTTTCCCATGCCCTGCACGACGCCGCGCGCATGATCCGCAAGCGCGCCCTGGTCTTCATCGTCTCCGACTTCATCAGCCCCGATGGCTGGCAGAAGCCGCTGGGCCAGCTCGCCTCGCGCCATGATGTGGTGGCGGTGCGCCTGTCCGATCCGCTGGAACTGAAACTGCCCAATCTGGGCCTGCTCACCTTCCAGGATTCCGAGACCGGCGAGCAGGTCTTTGTTGACACCCATGATCCGGGTTTCCGCCGCCGCTTCGCCGACATCGCCGCCGCGCGCGAAGACAGCTTGCGCGACGCCTTTGGCAGCGCCGGCGTGGATGCGCTGGAAATCTCTACCGAAGACGACGTCGCGGACGCGGTTCTGCGTTTCGCCGACATGCGCAAGCATCGCGCCAAACTGACCCAAGTGGCCGCGTCATGAGTGACCTGTTCACCCGCATCAAGGACTACGGCGCCAACGCCTGGAACTTCGTGCCCGGGGTCGATTTCCTGTGGCCGTCCTTCCTCTGGCTGCTGCTGCTCGTGCCCCTGCTGGCGGGCGTCTATGTCTGGCTGCTGAAGCAGCGCAAGCAGGGCGCGCTGCGTTATGGCAACATGGGCGTGCTGAAGCAGGCCATCGGCCCCGCCAACTGGCGCCGCCACCTGCCGCCCGCCCTGATGCTGGCGGCGCTGACGCTGCTGCTGCTGGCGGTGGCGCGGCCCAGCGCCCTGGTCAGCATTCCCTCGCACCGCGCCACGGTGATGATGGCGATGGACGTCTCCGGCTCCATGCGGGCGCAGGACGTCAAGCCCAGCCGCATCGAGGCGTCGCAGACGGCCGCCAAGGCTTACATCAAGGAGCAGCCCAAGGATGTGGTGATCGGCATGGTCGCCTTCGCCGGCGCCGCCTTTGTGGTGCAGAACCCCACCACCGACCGCGCCGCGCTGAACGCGGCGATCGACAATTTCGAACTGCAGCGCGGCACGGCGGTGGGCAACGGCATCCTGGTGTCGATGCAGACCCTGTTCCCGCAGGAGAATTTCCCCATCAGCAGCTTCAACAATGGCGGCAACGGCTTTGGCGGCGGCGGCGGCTTCAATCGCAGCGTCAGCGGCAGTTGCGGCCGTGTCGAAGGCGGCGGCGATGGCGGCCGGGCCAATTTCGGGCGCCGCCTGGGCGAAGCCGGCGGCGAAGCGCCCAAGAAGCATGTGCCGGTGGAGCCGGGCACCTACAAGAACGCCGTCATCATCCTGATGACCGACGGCCGCACCACCACGGGCTGCGACCCCATCGAAGCGGCGCGGCTGGCTTCGGAGTATGGCGTGCGCATCTACACCATCGGCTTCGGCACTGCCCGCGGCGACAATGTCAACTTTGGTGGCTTTTCGATGCGGGCGCAGGTCGACGAAGAGGCGCTGAAAAAGGTCGCCGACATGACCAAGGGCAAATACTACCAGGCCTCCAGCTCCGAGGATCTCAAGGCGGTGTACGACCTGCTCACCAAGCAGCTGGTGATCGAAGTGAAGGAGATGGAAGTCTCCAGCTTCTTCGCCGCCGGCGCAGCGCTGCTGATGATGCTGGCCGCTGGCCTCTCGGCGGCGTGGTTCGGAAGGATACTTTAGTTAACCCCTCCGGCCTTCGCTGGCGACGCGCGCCCTGAGGAAGATTCGGGCGCGCTGCCAGCTACGGCCACCTCCCCTTCCAGCGTGCTTCGCACGCGAAGGGGAGGTGGGCCTTTAGTCTGCAATCACCTTGCCGTCCAGCCGCCGTCGATCAGGTAATCCGTGCCAGTGATGAAGCCCGCCGCTTCCGAACAGAGGAAGCAGGTGATCGCGCCGACCTCTTCCACCTTGCCCCAGCGGCCCACCGGAATGGATTCCAGGAACTGCTTGTTCTTGACGGGATCGTTCATCAGCACCGTGTTCATCGGCGTGGCGAAGGGCCCGGGCGACAGGCCGTTGACGGTGATGCCTTCGCCCGCCAGCTCAAGCGCCAGGGCGCGGGTGAAACCCAGCAGCGCCGTCTTGGCCGAGGAATAGGCGGTGCGGCCCGGCAGCGAGATATGCGCCATGATCGAAGTCAGGTTGATGATGCGGCCATAGCCGGTGCCCTTCATGCCCGGCACGAAGGCGCGGCAGCCCAGAAACGTGCTGATGATGCTGGAATCCAGCACACTGCGGAATTCGTCCAGCGTGAAGTCGACCAGATCCTTGCGGATATTGGTGCCGGCGCTGTTGATCAGGATTTGCGCCTTGGGCTTCCACGCCTCCACCGCCTTTTGCAGCTTGGCGACGTCATCCTCGTTGGTCATCTCGGCGGTGAAGGTGGCCACGGTGCCGCCCTTGGCGGTCAGCGTCTGGGCGACCGCGTCAAGCTTGGCCTTGTTGCGGCCCACCAGCGCGATGGCCGCGCCCGCGCCCACAAGCGTGTCGGCCATGGCCTCGCCCAAGCCGCCGCTGCCGCCAACAATGACCGCGGTACGGCCGGAAAGATCGATCTTCATGGAGAGGCCCTCGAATTTCGGCCGGGACCATAGGCGGGCCGCCCCAAAAGCAAAAGGGCCGGCGTCGCCGCCGGCCCTTCTGTTGCAAGCAGTCGTCAGCCTCAGCCGCCGCCGGTGGAGGCGAGCAGGTTATAGCCCGCACCCGGATGGCTGAGGCCGGCGGAGCCGATCACCGTGGTGCTGGCCAGGCTGGACGGACCGCCCAGCAGGGTGGCGGTGGCGTTGTTCGACGCATCGGTCCAGATCAGGTCGCTGTAGCCATTGCTGTCCACATCGCCCGAGCCGGAGAGATTGAAGGCCGGGCCGGGCTTGGCAATGGTCTTGGTGCCGGTACGGATGTCGCCGTACATGAACCACACCACGGCCTGGCCGGACACCTTCTTGAACAGCGCATCGCTGAAGCCGTCGCCATTGAAGTCGCCCGTGCCCACTGCGGTGAGACCGGAAGCGGCCTGCGTCAGCGGCGTGTTGGTGACACTGGCGCCGTCCATCAGGCGGAACTGTGATCTGCCCCCTTCCAAGTGGTCCAGGGACTATCATATTGGAACCTTGGAAGGAGATTTGGAATGGGACGCAGGCATCAGCCTGAGGAAGTTATTGGCAAGCTACGGGAGGCGGAGATCGTGCTT
>JBIIWB010000013.1:0-52645 GCA_044339125.1 Rhizomicrobium sp.
TTTAGGAGAACGGTCGAACGTCAGCATTGGGTCAGAAGCGGTCATTCAGACCCGCCGCGTTGAAACCCTGCCGAAGCCCCCCAGATGCGAGCCGCCGAATGGCTGCTTTTGACCCAAAGCGGACATTGCCCTGCTTCAACCGCTACCGGCCAGGTGGTCTGGAACGACAGCCAGTGGCCCCCGGATGTCCAGGCCGTGACCACGCCGCTGCGGGTCAGCGGGCGCTCCCCCCTTTGCGCCCAGGGCGCGGGCAAGGCGGTGGCCTGCGGCCGCTGTCAACAGATTCACAATCCCCGCTGACAGGACGGCGGCCGGGCGCTAGAAGGCCCGCATGCTGCATCTCATCAAGCTCTGCGTCGGCTGCGACAGCCTGGAAGACCTCGCCGCCTGGCAGAAGCAGCGCCTGAAGGAAAAGAAGGCCAAGGGCCAGAAACCGGAACTGGTGCATGTCACCCGCCAGACGCCCAAGCGCGACGCGGAGCTGCTGGATGGCGGCTCGCTCTACTGGGTGATCAAGGGCCAGATCGCCGCCCGCCAGACGCTGACCGAGCTGCGGGCCATGACGGTGAAGGGCGTGCCGCATTGCGGCCTCGTGCTGCACAAGATGCTGGTCCCGCTGCGCCCGCGTCCGCGCAGCGCCTTCCAGGGCTGGCGCTATCTCGAAGCCGCCGACGCGCCGCCCGACCTCAGCCTGGCCAAGGGCGACAAGAACCTGCCGGAAGCGCTGCGGCGCGAACTGGCGGCGCTGGGTTTGCTCTAGCGGCCCTGCCTGCACAGGGCTACCCTCAGAAAAAACAGAATCCTTGGGGGGATCCATGAAAAAGCGGCTTTTCGCGGCGCTGGCATTGCTGCCTGTGCTGGGACTTGCGGTCTCGGCGCTGGCGCAACAGAGCGTGCCCAACAAGCCGGGCGTGCCGCTGGCGCGCGATCTGCAGGCCAAGATGCCCGCGCCGCAGTCGGTGTTCGACTGGGCCTATCCCATGGCGCCCACCGGCGGGCCGCGTCTGGACCCCGATGAAGTCTTCACCGTGCAAGGGGCCGATCCGGCCCTGAAGTTCACCCGCCGCGAGATCAACAACGGCTTCGGCCCGCCCGACTGGTTCCCCAAGGACCATGGCCCGATTCCGCGCGTCGTCAGCAATGGCCGCGAGCCGCATGTGCGGGCCTGTACGCTCTGTCATCTGACCAGCGGTATCGGCCATGCCGAGTCCGCCGGCATCCATGGCCTGCCGGTGAAATATTTCATCCGCCAGATCGTGGCCTTCAAGGAAGGCGACCGGGTCAACATCCGCGCCCCCAACATGATCGAGCTGTCGCACGACATGACGGCGCAGGAGATGCGCGACGCCGCCAACTATTATGCCCGCCAGCGCCCGGCGCAGTGGAAATCCGTGCGGGTGGTGGAAACCGGCCGCGCGCCCGCCAACTCCATCGCCCCCAGCGGCAAGCGCATGTTTCACAAGGGGGCCGAGACCATGCCCGTCGGCCCCATGACGATCTACGAAGTTGCCGAAAGCGATCAGGTGGAGATGCGCAATCCGCGCATCGGCTTCGCCGCCTATGTGCCGCCGGGTTCCATCGCCAAGGGCCGCGTCGTGGCGCAGGGCAACAAGGGTGCGTTCCGCTCCTGCGCGTCCTGCCATGGCAATGATTTGCGCGGGCGCGAGGATGTGCCGCGCATCGCCGGGCGCAGCCCGTCCTATCTGGTGCGCCAGCTGGGGGACATGAAATATGGCCATCGCAAGGGCAAGGCGCTGGGCGACATGAAGGACGTTGCCCCGAAACTGTCGGACGCGGATATCGTCAACGTCGCGGCTTTCGTGGCGTCGCGCGCGCCATAAGGCGATAAACCGGTTCCAGACGATTCGTCGCCTACGCTGCCGCTAGGCGCCATAAAAATGGCCCAGTTGCGACAGCAACCGGATGGGTGCCGCCACGTTTCCTTATCCGGGAACCAAAGCGGGAGCCCATCATGAGATTGATCGCCATTACCGTTGTCGCCGTGATCGCCTTGTGCATCGCGGCTTCGCACGCCGAAGAAGTGGCCATCGCGCCGATGGCACTGAACAGCCTGTCCACCACGCCCGCCAATATCGCCAACGCGCCGGTGATGAACCAGAGCGGCGAGGTGATCGGCAAGGTGCAGCGCGTGGTCAGAGACCAGGATGGCAAGCCTGCCGCCATCAGCTATGTCGGCAAGGACGGCAAGCTGGTGGTCGTGGCTGCCCCCGCCGTCAGCTATGACGGCCAGAAGCATCTGCTGGTGACGGAAGACGCGACGCAGCGCGTTGCCAGCCGTTAAACCGGCATATTGTCGATAAGCCGGGTCTTGCCGATCTTGGCCGCAGCCAGGATGCGGGCCGGTCGGGACAGGTCCGTTGCCGCCGCCAGCGTCCCCGCATCGCGGATGGAGACGTAATCCACCTTGTCGAAGCCCACCGTCTCCAGCGCCGCCGCGCCGTACTTCTCGGCATCGCGCAAATCGCCGGTTTCGCGCGCCCGCGCGATGGCGTCTTTCAGCACCTTGTTGAGATTGCCAGCGACGGCGCGCTCGCTGGCCGAGAGATAGGCGTTGCGCGACGAAAGGGCTAGGCCGTCCGCTTCCCGCGCGATAGCCGCGCCGATGATCTTCGTGGGCAGGCCCAGATCGCCGGCCAGCCGCGTCACCACCAGCAGCTGCTGGTAATCCTTCTGGCCGAAGATGGCGGTGTCGGGCAGGGCGGCCAACAGCAGCTTGGCAACCACTGTGGCAACGCCCGCGAAAAAATGCGGGCGGAAATCCGTTTCCAGCCCCATGCTGGGCCCGCCCACCGTGATGCTGGTGGCGAAGCCTTCCGCGTACATCTCTCGCGCATTGGGCGCGAAGACGATGATGTTCTTCTCCGTGCTCGCAAGCTTTTTCAGGTCGCTGTCGAGATCGCGCGGGTAAGCGTCGAAATCCTCATGTGGCGCGAACTGGGTGGGGTTGACGAAGATGCTCACCACCACAGTCGGCTTGTCGGCCAGCCGCACCAGCGACAGATGCCCGTCATGCAGCGCGCCCATGGTCGGCACCATGGCGACGCCACCCGCGCGTAGTGGCGCAAGGGCGGCCCGCAGGTCCGCGATGGTGTGGACGATCTTCATGTCAGGAGCGGTTCCAGGAAAAGTGTACTTGCGGTTTTCCGTAAGGAACCGCGACAAAAATAGAGTCTAGCGCGCAGACGCGATGGCTGCGAAGCAGGTTTGGCCGCGCTGCGACAGCCGGGTGCAGACATCGCGCGCCTGCGACTCGCCGAACAGGCCGAAGCGGGCGCGGTAGATGGTGCGGCCGTCGGTGCCCGGCGCGGGCGTGACGATGCGGGCGGCCTCGCCCAGGATATCGCGCGCCTTGTCGGCATAGGCGGTGAGCTGCGCCCGGGCCAGGGTCTGGTCGGCATAGGCGCCGATCTGGATGGTCCAGTTGCGGCCGGGCGTCGGCGTAGGGTTGGTGTCGATATCGCCTTCGCCGATCTCGGCGGCGATGGAGGGACGCGGTTGGGGCGGGGGCGGCAGCGGCGGATTGGTGGTGGCGTGGGCCAGCAGCACCGGCGGCGCGTAGTTTGGACGGGGCGCGGGCCGGATCGCCGGAACCGGGGCGGCGGGCTTGGCTGCGGCGCGGTTGTCCATCGGGCGCACCGTATTGGGGGCGGGAATGACCGACGCGTTCGCCACCGCCGCCGTGGGCACGGCGGGCTGGCGCGGCACCGGGCTCATGATGCTGCGGTCTTCGTCCGAGGCGGTCCGCTTCTCAGCGCTGTCTTCATCCTCGAAGCGGCTCATGGCGGGCGAGGTCATCGCCAGCAGCCCCGCGAAAGGATTGGGCTTAGGCGGCGCGATCAGCGAGGGCGGCAGCGCCTGCGCCGGACCGGCCTGGCCATTGACGCCCAGGCTGGCCGTCACCACCGGACCTGTCGCGCCATAGGCTTGCCAGGGCACTGTGCGCGCGGCCACCAGGCCGGGGTTTGCCGCCACTTGCGAGAAGCTCTGATCGAGCAGGCGGATCATCTCCAGGTCGCGGCGGATGGCGGTGCGCCCGCCCAGCACCACGGCGACGATATGGTTCTGCCCACGCACCACCGAGCTGACGAGATTGAAGCCGCTGGCGTTGGTGTAGCCGGTCTTGATGCCATCGGCGCCGTCATAGCGCCCGATCAGGTTGTTGTGGGTGGTGTACCAGGTGCCCTTCCAGGTGAAACCCTGCAGCGCGAAGTAATAGTAGAAATTCGGGAAGTCATAGGCGACGCGGCGGCCCAGGATCGCCATGTCGGTGGCGGTGGTGATCTGCAGCGGATTGGGCAGACCTGACGCGTTGTGAAAATTGGTGTCCTTCATGCCCAGCTGGCGCGCCTTGGCGGTCATCTGGATGGCGAAATTGCCTTCGGTGCCGCCCAGCGCTTCCGCGATCACCACCGCGACGTCGTTGGCGGATCGGATCACCAGGGCGCGAATGGCGGTATCGACCGGAATGATCTCGTTTTTGCGCAAATTGAGCTTGGTAGGCTTCTGCCGCACCGCGTTGGCCGACACCGCCATGGGCGTCGCCATGTTCATCCTGCCGGCCTTGATGGCCTCGAACAGCATGTAGAGCGTCATCATCTTGGTGAGCGAGGCGGGATGGCGCGCCATGTTCTCGTTGCGCGCGAACAGCACCTTGCCGGTGGCGCCGTCGATCACCAGCGCGGCATCCTTGGCCGGGTCGGTGGGGCTGGCGGGCATCCGCACCACCTTGCGGCGCACGGCGCCGCGGCGGACCGGCTTCTTGGTGGCGGTGGATTTCTTGGCGGTGGTCTTGTCGGCCGAAGATTGGGCGAAAGCGGGCTGGGTGAGGGCGGGCAGCGTTAACGTGGCAGCGCCAATAAGGGCGGTCAGCCCCAGGCAACAGGTGAGTTGGTGCAGCCAGCGCGGTATGAACAACGTCAACGACCCCAAATCACGGCCAACCCCTGCCCAAAAAGACCAAAAAGCGCTGGCAGGCGCAAGCAGGAACTCCAAAAGCCCTGAGTTCCTAGGCATTTACCATTTCTTAGGCAGTCCAGTTGCCGTGCACGGAAAAAACATGCTGCATCGCAACAATTAACTCTTGACGATCGGAGGGCCATCCCCAAAATATCATCATGTTGCACTGCAACAGGCCGCCAGGAAATCCGGGCTGCCCCGGAAGTCCAAACAGGGAAAGGGTATAGCGATATGACGAAAGCAAAGACCGCCGCCGACAAAGCAGCCGCAACCGCCGAATTCGCCATCGCGAATGGCACTGAAGCCTTCAAGGCCGGCTTTGACAAGGCGATCAAGAATTACGATGCCGTTCTCGGCTATGGCAAGGAAACTGCCGAAGCCGTGATGAAGTCCGCCACCGTCGCGGGCAAGGGCGTCGAGACCATCAACAACGAAATCTACGCCTATTCGAAGTCCTCGCTGGAAGACTCCATCACCGCCACCAAGGCGATCATGGGCTCCAAGTCGCTGCACGAAGCCTTCGAATACCAGAGCGATTTCGCCAAGTCGGCCTTCGAATCCTACATCGCCGAGATGACCAAGTTCGGCAAACTCTTCACCGCCACGACCAAAAGCAGCTTCGCGCCGCTCCAGGGCCGCGCCGAAGCCTGGCTGGACGTCGTCCAGTCCTCCAAGGCCTAAGCACCGCCTACCCAATTGCGGAAAGGCCCTGGTTCTTCGGAACCGGGGCCTTTTTGCTTCTAACCGCCTTTAACCGTTCACATTTGCGCCCATATAGCCCTCTAGGCAGTTTTCCAAACTGCGCTAGGATATGCAGGCATGCGCGACGGCAATGGCAATTCAGGCGACGACGGCAACAATGGTGACGGTACGGGTACCGGCATCGTCGCCAAGACGCGCCCCAAGACCAAGAAGCCGTCCCTCTACAAGGTGCTGCTGCTCAACGACGACTACACGCCGATGGAGTTCGTCATCCACATCCTGGAGAAGATCTTCAGCAAGAGCCGGGAGGATGCGGTCGAGGTGATGCTGCATGTCCACCGCCACGGTGTGGGCATTTGCGGGCTGTTCACCTTCGAGGTGGCGGAGACCAAAGTGACCCAGGTCATTGAATTCGCCCGCCGCCATCAACATCCTCTACAATGTACCATGGAGAAGGAGTGACGTTCTGATGCCATCCTTATCGCGCAGTCTTGAGCAGGCCCTGCATCACGCCATCAAGCTCGCTTCCGAACGGCATCACGAATACGCCACGCTCGAACATCTCCTGCTGGCCCTGATCGACGATGCCGATGCCGGGCAGGTGATGAAGGCCTGCAATGTCGATATCGACTCCTTACGCAAATCCGTCACCCGTTTCGTCGATTCCGACCTCGCCACCCTGGTGATCGAGGATGGCGAGGACGCCAAGCCGACCACCGGCTTCCAGCGCGTGGTGCAGCGCGCCGTGCTGCATGTGCAGAATTCCGGCCGCGACGAAGTCACCGGTGCCAATGTGCTGGTGGCGCTGTTCACCGAGCGCGAAAGCAACGCCGTCTATTTCCTGCAGCAGCAGAACATGACCCGCCTCGATGCGGTCAGCTACATCTCGCACGGCATCGCCAAGCGCCCGGGCATGAGCCAGCCCAAGCCGCCGCGCGGCGCCGACGAGGAGGACCATGAGGAAAAGCCCGCCAAGCAGGGCACCGAGGCGCTCGAGGCCTATTGCGTCAACCTCAACGACAAGGCCCGCACCGGCAAGGTCGATCCCCTGATCGGCCGTGGGCCCGAGGTCGAACGCACCATCCAGATTCTCTGCCGCCGCCAGAAGAACAATCCGCTGTTCGTCGGCGATCCCGGCGTGGGCAAGACCGCCATCGCCGAAGGTCTGGCGCGCAAGATCGTCAATGGCGAAGTGCCCGAAGTGCTGATCGGCTGCACCATCTATTCGCTCGACATGGGTTCGCTGATCGCGGGCACCCGCTATCGCGGCGATTTCGAGGAACGCCTCAAGACGGTGGTGAAGGAGCTGGAGAACCAGAAGGGCGCCATTCTCTTCATCGACGAGATTCACACCGTGATCGGCGCCGGCGCCACCAGTGGCGGCGCGATGGATGCGTCCAACCTGCTCAAGCCCGCTTTGGCGCAGGGCGTGCTGCGCTGCATCGGCTCGACCACCTACAAGGAATACCGCCAGTATTTCGAAAAGGACCGCGCCCTGGTGCGCCGCTTCCAGAAGATCGACGTCGCCGAACCGACGCCGGAGGATGCGTTCAAGATCCTGATGGGGATCAAGTGCTATTACGAAAGCTATCACAAGCTGCGCTACACGGCCGACGCCATCCGCGCCGCCGTCGATCTCTCGGCCAAGTACATCAACGACCGCAAGCTGCCCGACAAGGCGATCGATGTGATCGACGAGGCAGGCGCATCGCAGATGCTGATCGCCGAAAGTCGCCGCAAGAAGGTGATCCATGTGAAGGACATCGAGGAAGTGGTGGCCAAGATCGCCCGCATTCCTTCCAAGTCCGTCTCCAAGGACGACGCCACGGCGCTGCGCACCCTGGAAGCCGACCTGGGCCGGGTGGTGTTCGGCCAGAATGCGGCGATCCAGTCGCTCTCCACCGCCATCAAGCTGGCGCGCGCGGGCCTGCGCCAGCCGGAAAAGCCTATCGGCTCCTATCTGTTCAGCGGCCCCACCGGCGTCGGCAAGACCGAAGTGGCCAAGCAGCTCGCCGCCGTGCTGGGCGTCGAGTTTCTGCGCTTCGACATGAGCGAATATATGGAGCGCCACACCGTCAGCCGCCTGATCGGCGCGCCGCCGGGCTATGTCGGTTTCGACCAGGGCGGCCTGCTGACCGATGGCATCGACCAGCATCCCCATTGCGTGCTGCTGCTCGACGAGATCGAGAAGGCGCATCAGGACATGTACAACATCCTGTTGCAGGTGATGGACCACGGCAAACTCACCGATCACAACGGCAAGAAGATCGATTTCCGCAACGTAGTCCTGATCATGACCACCAATGCGGGCGCCTCCGATGCCGCCAAGGACGCCATCGGCTTCGGCCGCGGCAAGCGCGACGGCGAGGGCGACGAAGCGATCAAGAAGCTGTTCACGCCGGAATTCCGCAACCGTCTGGACGCGATCATTCCCTTTGCGCCGCTGTCGCGCGACACCATCGACAAGGTGGTGGAGAAGTTCGTGCTGGAACTGGAAGGCCAGCTGGCCGACCGCGACATCACCTTCGATCTCACGCCCGAAGCCACGCGCTGGCTGGGCCAGAAGGGCTATGACGACGCCTTTGGCGCCCGCCCGCTGGCGCGCGTCATCCAGGACAGCATCAAGAAGCCGCTGGCCGACGAGATATTGTTCGGCGCGCTCAAGGGCGGCGGCACCGTGCGCGTGCTGCTCGACCGCGAAACCGACAAGCTGGTGTTCGAGTTCGTCCCGGCCGAGATCAAGGCCCCCGGTCCCCGGGGACGGTCCAAGCCTAAAGAAGAAAACATCGACAAATAGGGAGGCGCATCATGTCCAGGATTTTTGCCGTCATCGCGCTTGCGGTGTCGTTCGCCACGCCCGCATTCGCCCATCATGGCTGGACCGGGCAGGAAGCCCAGGTCACCGAACTGACCGGCACCGTCACCAAGACCGTCAGCCTGGCGGGCCCGCATGGCGCGATGCAGATCCGGGTGGGCAATGTGTTGTGGGAAGTGACGCTGGCGCCATCGCCGCGCACATCCGCCGCCGGTCTCAAGCCCGGCGTCATTCCGGTGGGCGCCACCGTCACGGTGCGCGGCAACAAGAGCACCGAGCCCAATCATCGCGAGATGAAGACCATCGTGGTGATCCACGGCAAGCAGCGTTACGCCGTCTATCCTGAACGCGAATAGGATGCCCGAAGCATTCTTCGCCAACATGGCCTGGCTGGAGGCGTCGCCGCTCGGCCACTTCATGCGCGACAGCGGCGTGTGGACTTATCCCTTCGTCAATCTGGCGCACCTGATCGGCATCGCCGGATTGTTCGGCGCGATCTGCGTACTGGACCTGCGGCTGCTGGGCGTGTGGCGTTCGATCCCGCTGGGCATGATCTCGCGCCCTGCCGTGAACGTCGCGGGCACCGGCGTGGCGGTGGCGGCCATCACGGGCGTGATGCTGCTCGCCACCAAGGCGGTGGAGTATGCGCACAACCCATTCCTGCTGCCCAAATTCGCCTTCATCGCCCTGGCGCTGCTCAATCTGGTGGTGCTGCACCTGACGCCATCGTGGCGGGCGCACCGCGTCCGCGACCTGACGCAGCCCGAATACCACCGGCTCGCCATTTTCGGCGCGACCTCGCTGGTTTTCTGGCTGGGCGCCATCACCTGCGGCCGCCTGATCGGTTATTGGTAGATAACGGGCGTGTAAGGGCGGCGGCCCAATATTCGCCGCAAAACCGAGTACTCTCTGCGTCAGATTCTGGAGGGAACCATGCGTCTCACCATCCTCACCGTTCTGTTTGCCGCGATGATCCCGTCTGCCGCGATGGCCGCCGATTTTGCTGCCGGTCAAGCGCAGGACGGCAACGTGGTCGAGTTCCGGGTGCTGTCCGTCGCGGTGCCGTCGAAGCTGCCCAATTACTGCGCCGTCACCGCACTGGTCGGAAAAGTGTGGCAGGGCACGGATTATCGCCCCGGTCAGCCGCTGCTGCTGAATGTGCCCTGCGCCGAATACGGCCTGATCCCCGCCAATGTCCGGCATGACGGCTTCATCCCGGTCAATGCCAAGAGCCTGGAACAGTCGCAGCGCGGCATCGCCCGCCTGGACGACAAGGGCGCGCTGATCTGGAACCATGAGGGCCTGCGCCCCTATGGCCCCTGGGGCGCGGTGGCGGGGTATCGCGTGCTCGATGCGCGCATGCTGCCGGCGCCGGTGCGCAGCTAACGCTCCGGCGGCAGCGGTATGGTGGGATAGAAGCTGGCGGTCATGATCTTGCCGTCCGGCCCCACATAGACCGAAAAGCGCTTCGTGGCCGTCGCGCTGCGCACCTGATAATCGTCCAGGCCTGTCGCCGCGACGCCGGTGAATGTGATCGATCTGACTTCACCAAACGCGCGCATGCCCGTGCTGAAAAAATCCAGATCGTCCTTCACGATCTTGGAAAGCCCGTCCGACATCCGCGCATAGTCGGGTTTGCCCGCTGCGATTCCGGATAGCAGGCTGCGCACGGCGGCTTCGCCGCCCGGCTGCGGCTGATCCCAGAATGTCAGAAGGCGCGCTTCGACGAATGCGTCCATGCCGCTCTGGCTTTCGATTTCGGCTTTCAGCGCCAGCATATCTGGCCGGATTGCTCGCCACGATTTCGCGCATCGCCGCCCGGAAGGCCAGGCTTTCGTCCACCGCGAGATCGGGCTGGGCGCCAGTGCCTTCCCAGTCGGTTTGCGTAACGGCGTTCACGCTGCGTTGGTTGGGAATGCCGATCAAGAATCGAAAAGGAAGCAGATTTGTGGCGCCGCTGTTGGCGCCGCCGCGGGTAACCTCGCCGACCAGGCGAGCGCGCTTTTGCGCCTGCATGTCGTAAAGGAATTTCTCGGCGGCCGAGAAGGTCCGCTTGCCTGTCAACACATAGACCGGCTTGCCCAGATAAGAGACGTCCACCGGATGGGTATGGAATTCCTTCGTGTCGAATATATTGGTTCCGGGCTTGCGGCTCACAAGGCTGCCTATGTGCACGCGGGCGGTGGGATCGAAGAAGAAGCTGCAAAGGTAGAGAACGCCTTCAAAGCTGCCGCCGCCATTTTCGCGCATGTCGATGATCAAGGCGTCGGTGCCAGCCAGGTCAGTCATCGCCTTGTTCGCCGTCTGGCTGAAGGGGCCAGCGGGATCAGGGAAATTCTGCAGCTTGATGTAGCCGACATTGCCCTTGAGACGGTCAACGCGGCTGAAACCGGCATAGGCAAGCGGCGGCGCGGGCGCGGTGGCGGCACTGGCCGGCGGTCGTGGCGCTGGAGGCGGTGAGACGCCCATATGCCGGTCCCTGGTGACCTATTGCAGATCACGGGTGAGTCTGTCCGCGAACGCCTCAGGCGTGGCTAGGGTCTCATATTCCCTCGCCAGGAGCGCCGCATCGATCTTGGCTTTCGCTGCGGCAGCGCGCTCCGGGAAAATATAGGTGGCGGTCAGCAACGCGCCCGCCTTTTCGACCACGGCGCGCTTTTCAGCCTGGCTGAGCGGTGGAATGGTTGCAGGCGTCTGAGCCAGGGCAGCGGAGGAAATCAGCAGCGCCAGCAGAACGGGGATGCGCATGCTTGCCTCCGAAGCAATGGGTACGATATATATCTATATATATAGATTTAATTGTCAACCAACCCGCACCGCAGGATGACCAGCCCTAGATCAGCCTGCGCGTCGTGCTTTCGCTTTCGGAATATTGATCGACCAGCCAGATCACCAGGCCGAAGATCAGCGGCAGGATTACGCCCAGCCACAGGCGCAGGGCGAAGCTACTCAGGGCCAGGCGGAAATCGCCGATGGCGATCTCGGATCCCGACAGCAGGCCCAGGCTGACAATCGCCTCCGGGTGCGAAAGCGGAGCGGCATAGCCGAAGGTGATGAAGCAGATCAGCACGGCGATACCATAGGGCAGGGCGGCGGTACGGCGGTTGAACGCCAGCCGCACGCCCGCGATCAGGTAGCAGCAGGCCGCTATCGCCAGCAGCGCCTGCAAGGCGGTGGGCTGGTAGGCGCAGAGGCTGGCGCTCAGCGCGCAGGCCCCGGGCTGGATATCGGGATGGCGGAAGTAGAGCAGGGCGAACTGGAAGCACCATACCGACAGTAGCAGCCGCGCCAGCCAGGGCAGCAGGAAACCTTCCGACCGGATTCTGTCGGCATAAGCCGCGAGCACGCAGCCGATGGCCCATGTCAGGGCCTGGCGATCATCGGGAATATACTGCAGTTCGCGCGCCATCCCGTCGCCCCAGCGGCGACGGCTTTCCGGCATCATCCAGCTTGCGTGCCGCAGCAGAAGAGACGCCAGGGGCCGGGAGCCGCTCATGCGGGCTTCATCCGCAGATGGCCGGGAAGGTTCTTGCGCAGTTCCTTCGCCAGGGCGCTGCCGCTGGCGGTAAGCCGATAGGCATGGCGCGGCGGGCGGCCTTCGCGTTCCGGCTCGTCCCAGCGCGATTCCAGGAAGCCCTGCTCCTCGAGCCGTATCAGCAGGGGATACAGCGTGCCGGATTTGATCTCCGTTTCCTGGGACAGTTCATAGCCGTGCCGCCATGTCTGTGGCGCGCTCAGCAACTCCTGCAACAGATGCGCGGTTTGCTTGGACATGCGGGCCGGACGGTTCATGTTGCAAATCTATATATATAGAACATAGCCGTCAACGCGGCGCCTGCGGCAGGGCCGGAAGGGCGCTCAGCGCGCTGCCTGCGTCTCCAGGTTGCGCCGCATCGCGCCGATGATGCGCTGGCGCTGGATCATCTCCGGCTTGATCGGCGTCTGGTAGAGGCCCGTCAGCAAGGCGAGATCGACATTGGACAGGGCGCTTGTCTTCACGTCGCCGGCGCAGCCCTGGGCCATCAGGTTGGCGATGCTGGGTGCTTCCTGGCAGCGGCCGGTGACGGGCGAGGGCGCCAGCGCCAGCAGGGCGAAATAATCCCCCAGCGTGCCAAGCTGCATACCCATGATCGCCTTGCTGTCCACCAGCACCAGCACACCGGCCATTTCCGGCGTGATGCCGGTGGACAGGCGGGTGCCCTGGGCGCGGGTGCGGGGAATGTCGCGCTCCACGCTGTTGCTGGTGTTGATGCTCAAGCCGCCGAGACTGTTGGCGATGGTGCCGCCATCGGCGACCAGGGCGAGATCACTCCCCAGCAGGGCGGCGGTCACGCCGCCGCTGTCACCGCCGGCTGTGGATGCGTCTTCCCACGGCAGGTCGAGCTGGGCCAGCCCGCCGAAATCGCGGCGGAAGGTGGTGTACCAGGACTGGATGGGGTGGGCGACGGTGAGTTCGCGCTGCTTGCCGCCGATCACCAAATAGGGCGCGGCCGCGGCGATCGAGTTCAGCATGGTCTGCGGTTCGGGCGTCACGAAGATCGTGACATTGGGCGTGCAGGGATCGTTGCGGTCCACCGGCGCGCCCACCTGCTGCGCCACATCCCTGATGCGGCGCTCCAGAAGATATTTCGAGGTCCCCGCCATGCCCACCACGTGGGGACAGACCGGCCGCGTCCACTTGGCGTACTGGTTGTTGAAGGAATAGCCCGGCGCCAGCATGCCTTCGACGAAACGGCGCGACAGGTCCTGGTCGGCGGCGCGTTGTGCGTCGGAATACACAGTCTCGAACTGGGTGGTGGCCATGTTGCCCTGGGCAAGGGCGGCGGCGGGCGCCAGCATGGCGAAAGCGAGGATCAGGTGTCTCATGGCGATTCCCCTTGGCAGCTTGTGGCGCACTGTATCGCGCTTTCGGGGCCGGGGGAATTGGCAAGCGGCCCTAAAAGCGGGGCTTTACGGGCCCCCGATGAACGGATTGGCAGGGTTGCACGGCTTTGTCGCAAAGCCGGGGGCAGCGGCGGTAACTGCGACGACTTTTCCCTAGGCGGCGACAAGGCCGCGACACGCCGTGATCCCGGTGCGACAGGGTTGGGTTCTATTCCTCGTCATTGAAACCCAACGGAGTAACCACCACGCACGAGACCATCAACACCCTGTTCCAGATCGCAACCATCGCGATGGTCGGCCTGTTCTCGCTGGCCGAAACCGTCAAGTTCATCGCCGCCAACATGATCTGAGCCGCGCCGCGAGGCGAAGCCCGACGGATCACATGGCGCCCCTGATCCGGACGGCGACGGCTTCGAGAATTTTCGCATCCACCATGCCCCCGGCATGCGATTTCATCTCCGCATCGTCCCGCCGCGGAATGACATGGACATGCATGTGAAAGACGATCTGGCCCGCGGCGGACCCGTTGCGCTGCATGACCGTAATGCCCGGCGCACCCAGCGCCTTCTTTACCGCCCTCGCCATCTTCTGCGTCGTGACGATCACCGCCGTCGCCCCTTCGGGCGACAGGTCGAGCAGGTCTTCCGCCGCTTCCTTGGGGATGATCAGCACATGGCCTTCGGCCTGCGGCATCACATCCATGAAGGCCAGGGTCCTGTCGTCCTCGAACACCTTCACGCACGGAATCTCGTCGCGCAGGATTTTGGCGAAGATGTTGTTGTGGTCGTACATCATAAACCTCGTCATGGCCGGGCAGCGAGCGACGCGAGCGCGGCCCGGCCACCCATAGCAGCAGTCGCAATTGCCAATTTGAGCGCTTTGAAGGTTCGGTCAAGCTGAACCTAAATCTTCCGGAATGGCGAGGCCTTCGCCAGTTCCGCCATATGCTCGCGCATTGCCGCGCGTTCCTGATCCAGGAAATTGTCCACCGCCCGCGACAGGCCCGGATGGGCGATGAGGTGGGCGCTGTAGGTCTCCACCGGCATGTAACCCCGCAGCAGCTTGTGCTCGCCCTGTGCCCCCGCTTCGACACGGCGCAAGCCCCGCTGAATCGCGAAATCGATGGCTTGATAATAACAGGTCTCGAAATGCAGGAAGGGGATGTATGCGCTGCAGCCCCAGTTGCGCCCGAACAAAACGCCGTCGCCGAACAGGTTCAGGGCGCCTGCGATGGCGCGGCCATCCTTGATGGCCAGGATCAGCAGGGTCTGCTGCTTCAGGCCCTGGCCCAGCAGGCTGAAGAAGTCTCGCGTCAGATAGGGCGTGCCCCATTTGCGCCCGCCCGTGTCCATGTAGAAATCGAAGAAGGTGTCCCAATGCGCTTCGGTGATGTCGTCGCCCGTCAGCCATTGGAACGTGACCCCGGCCTTGGCGACGCCTTCGCGTTCCTTGCGCAGATTCTTCCGCTTGGCCGAGGACAGGCGTGCGAGGAAATCGTCGAAGTCGCGATAGCCGTCATTCTGCCAATGAAACTGCTGGCCGGTGCGCTGGAGAAAGCCAAGCCCGCCCGCCAGCGCCCATTCTTCCTGCGTGGGAAAGGTGATGTGCAGCGAATACGCGCCGATCTGCTTCACCGCGCCCGCCGCCAGTTGCAGCAATTCGCGCTTCGCGTCGGCGCTCTTCGCCAGCAGGCGCGGCCCCGTCACCGGCGTGAAGGGCACGGCGCATTGCAGCTTGGGATAATAGTCGCCGCCCGCGCGCTCCAGCGCTTCGGCCCAGCCATGGTCGAAGACATATTCGCCCTGGCTGTGGCCCTTGAGATAGAGCGGCATCAGGCCGCCCTCGGTCAGCAAGTGGCACGGTTGCCAGCCTGCGTCCGCCGAAGCCGAACCGGATTCCTCCAGCGCGGCGAAGAATTCGTAAGAGGTGAACGGATGCGGCTGGCTCAGGCCATCCGGATTACCCGCCGCGTTCCAGCGCGCCGCCCCGATCTCCTTCGCACTGCCTGCCAGTCTTGGATTGTTGGAAGAGGGGGCTGTCACGCCAGTTCGAACACCGCGTCCACTTCCACGGCCGCGCCGCGCGGCAGCGACGGCACGCCCACCGACGAACGGGCATGCTTGCCCGCTTCGCCCAGCACGGCGGCGATCAGTTCCGACGCGCCATTGGCGACTTCCGGATGCTGGGTGAAATTGGCGGTGGCGGCGATGAAGACGCCCAGCTTGAGGCAACCCTTGACCTTGTTGAGGTCGCCGCAGGCGGCTTTCACCTGCGCCAGCACGTTGATGGCGCATTGCCGCGCCGCCTTCTGGCCGTCTTCCAGGGTGACCGTACCGCCGAGATGGCCGGGAAACTGGAGCTTGCCGTCGAGCAGCGGCAACTGCCCGGCGACATGCAGCAGGTTTCCGGCGATGGTGAAGGGCACATAGGCGGCCACCGGCGCGGGCGGGTCGGGCAGGGTGATGCCCAAGTCTTTGAGGCGGGTCTCGATATCCATGCGCAAAGCTTAAATCGCTTTTGCGAGCGAGGCGATATGTTTCCTGTTTATCTCTCACCATGGCCGGGTTTAACCCGGCCATCCAACTTTCCAACAGGCGGCAGGAAGTTGGATGGGCGGCTCAAGGCCGCCCATGGAGGGACGTGGGTCAGCGCTTGTTCAAGCCCCGCCCTTTGCCCACCGCTTCGCCGCCGAATTTGGCGCGGATCTTGTCCATCGCCCGCTCGGTGGCGGCGCGCTTGTCGCTGTCAGGGTCAATAAGACTGCCGGGATCAGCGCCGGCGGCGTCGGTCAGGTTGCTGATGCCCACACCCAGCAGGCGGAATTTGGTGCCGTCGGCCTCGCGCTTCAGGGCGATCTGGGCGGTGCGGAAGATGCGGTCGGCCAGTTGCGTCGGGGATTCCAGCGAGGCGCTGCGGGTGCGCAGCTTGAAACTGGCGGTCTTCAGCTTCAGCACCACGGTTCGCCCCGCCAGTCCCGCTTTCTTGGCGCGGGCCGATACCCGCTCGGCCTGCCGCCACAGCACCGCTTCCAGGTCGGCATAGCGCGACAGGTCGGTGTTGAAAGTGGTCTCCGACGAGATCGACTTCATCTCGCCGCCGGAATCGACCACGCCGCTATCCTCCGCGCGGGCGATCCGCGCCAGCCACAGGCCGGTGGCGCCGTAACGGTTGGCCAGGTCGCGTGGTTCGGCATCCTGCAGATCGCCGATGGTCATGAAGCCGTCGCGGTTGAGCTGGTTTTCCAGCACCTTGCCGGCGCCGCGAATGATGCCGATGCGCTTGTCGCGCAGGAAGCTGACGGCTTCCTTCATGCCGATCACGGCAAATCCGCGCGGCTTGTCCAGTTCGCTCGCCAGCTTGGCGAGGAACTTGTTGCCCGACAGGCCGACAGACACGGTGATGCCGATGTCCCGTTCGATCTCGCCCGCCAGCTTCGCCATGGTGCGGGCGGGGCTCATGCCATGGATGCGGTCGGTGCCGGACAGATCGAGATAGGCTTCGTCCAGCGACAGCGGCTGCACCTGCGGCGTCAGCGCATCCATCTTGGCCCGGATCTGGCGCGCCACTTCGGCGTAATAGGCAATGCGCGGCTTGATATAAACGGCGTGGGGGCAGAGCTTGCGCGCCTGGAAGCTGGGCATGGCCGAGCGCACGCCATAGGTGCGGGCGATGTAGCAGCAGGTGGAAACCACGCCGCGGGTTTCGCCGCCGATGATCACCGGCTTGTCTTTCAGCGAAGGATCGTCGCGTTTCTCGATGGCGGCATAGAAGGCGTCGCAATCCAGATGCGCGATGGCCAGCGTTTCCAGTTCGGGATGCGCCAGGGTGCGCGTGGACCCGCAATTCGCGCAGGGTTGATCGGCCTGCGCATCACCAAGACAGTCGCGGCAGAAGGCGGGCCAGTCGCTTACGCCGGCCACAACCACGCAGCCCCACGGACTCCACTGGAGTCGCCGTGCATGTTCTTCACGATCTTCGGCGGTGCGCCATAGGTAAAGCCGTATTTTTCCACCAGCGGCGGCAGCACCTCATAGAGATGCTCCATGTTCGATAAGCCGCCGCCCAGCACGATCACATCGGGATCGATGATGTTGCAGACGGTGGCCAACCCCCGCGCCAGCCGGTCGGCATGGCGGGCCATCGCGGCGCGTTCCTCCGGGCCATCCGACGCCGCGATCTCTTCGGCGCTGGCTTTGCGGCCTGTGGCGCCTTCGAATTCGGCCGCGATGCCCGGTCCCGAACACCACACTTCGATGCAGCCTTGGCTGCCGCAATGGCAGGCGGGCGCTTGCGCCACTTCCGCCGCGCTCATGCCGGGCAGGGGGATATGGCCCCATTCGCCGCCGACGCCATGCGCCCCGCCCAGCACCTTGCCATCCACCACGATACCGCCGCCGACGCCTGTCCCGGCAATGACGCCGAAAACCACGCCCGCGCCCGCCGCCGCGCCATCGCTGGCTTCCGACAGGGCGAAGCAGTTGGCGTCGTTGGCCAACCGCACCTTGCGGCCCGTCGCCGCTTCCAGGTCGGCGCGCAGGGGATGGCCGATCAGCCAGGTCGAGTTCGCGTTCTTGATCAATCCGTCCGGCGTCTCGGTGCCGGGAATGCCGATCCCCAGCGGCGCGTCGCCGCCGATGTCGCGCACCAGCCCCGCAATGGCGTTTACAGAACCGTCATAGTCGCGCGGCGTCGGAACCCGGCGGCGGAACAGTTCCCGCCCGCCATCCAGCGCCAGCACCTCGGTCTTGGTGCCCCCCAGATCGATGCCAAGCCGCAGCATCAGCCCAGCCGGTGCCGGTAAAGGGGGAGCGCCTTGGGCGGGATCTGCGCCATCTCGCAGAAATCCAGCAGAAGGTCCTCATCCGACAGGAGAAAGTCCAAAACCGCCCGCTGGGTGTCCCGGTTGTCGGCCACATCCCGCAGGGTGCCCAGATCAAGCCCCGACAGGCCCAGAAAGCGGGCCAGGCGGTCCTCGTCCCCCGCAAGCCAGCCCAGGGCCTGCAAAGCCAGGATTTCTGCACCTTCTTCCGTCGCGGTCATGGCCATCATCAAGGGGGCGTTAAGACATCATCGCTAATACTGGCGATGCAGCCAACCCTATCCGGGCCCCGTTTCGGGATATTGGCGAAAATGGGTGCGCGGCGGCGCCGGAGAGTCAAGCCATGGACGCGAAAACCAAGACCGTTCTCATCGTGGAGGACAATGAGCTCAACATGAAGCTCTTCCACGATCTGCTCGACGCCCATGGCTACAATATTCTCCAGACCAAGGACGGCATGGAAGCGCTGGACATCGCCCGCGAACACCATCCCGACCTGATCCTGATGGACATCCAGCTGCCGGAAGTCTCCGGCCTGGAAGTCACCAAGTGGCTCAAGGAAGACGACTCGCTGAAGTCGATCCCCGTGGTCGCCGTCACCGCCTTCGCCATGAAGGGCGACGAGGAAGTGATCCGCCAGGGCGGCTGCGAGGCCTATATCTCCAAGCCCATCTCGGTGACGAATTTTCTCGAAACCGTGAAGCGGTTTGCCGGCTAACACCAGGATCAGCACCCCATGACCGCGCGCGTCCTGGTCGTCGACGACATACTTTCCAACGTCAAGCTGCTCGAAGCCAAGCTGACGGCTGAGTATTTCGAGGTCGCCTCCGCCTTTAACGGGCTGGAGTGCCTGGCCCGTATCGAAGAATGCATTCCGGACATCGTCCTGCTGGACGTGATGATGCCCGGCATGGACGGCTTCGAAGTCTGCCGCCGCATCAAGGGCAACCCGAAGACCGCGCATGTGCCGGTGGTGATGGTCACCGCGCTGGACCAGCCGTCCGACCGCGTCGCTGGCCTGGAAGCGGGCGCTGACGATTTCCTCACCAAGCCGGTTGACGATGCGGCGCTGTTCGCCCGCGTGCGTTCGCTGGTGCGCCTGAAGATGATGACCGACGAATTGCGCATGCGCGAGTCCACCGGCCAGAGCATGGGCCTTATCGACCCCGCCGAAACGCTGCTGGACGCCAATCCGTCGGGCCGCCTGCTGGTGATCGAGGACCGCGCCGAAAGCGTCGCCTGGTTCGAAAGCGCGTTGAAGCCGACGCACGAAGTCTCCGCCGTCGATACCTTCGAAGAGGCGCTGGTGCGCGTGAAAGGCGGCGAATACGATTTGATTGTGGTGTCGCTGGGTATGCGCGGCTTTGACGGCCTGCGCCTGTGCTCGCAGCTGCGCTCGCTGCCGGAAGGCCGCAACGTGCCCATCCTGGTCATCGTCAGCGATGGCGACCGCCGCAAGCTCACCCAGGCGCTGGAGATGGGCGTCAATGATTACCTGACCCGTCCGGTGGACAAGGACGAACTCACGGCCCGCGTCCGCACCCAGCTTCGCAAGAAGCGCTATTCCGACCGGCTGCGCCACAATGTGCAGCTCTCGCTGGAAATGGCGATCACCGACCAGCTCACGGGCCTGCACAATCGCCGCTACATGGCGCGCCATCTCGACAATCTGCTCAGCAACGCCAAGAAGAACGAGCGCCCGCTGACCTTCGTCATCATGGACATCGACCACTTCAAGGCGGTCAACGACACCTATGGCCATGACATTGGCGACGAGGTACTGAAGGAATTCGCCGGCCGCATCGCCGCCAACACGCGCGGCATCGACCTGGCCTGCCGCTATGGCGGCGAGGAATTCGTGGTGGTGATGCCCGATACGGACGTCAGCGCCGCCTATGCCATCGCCGAGCGCCTGCGCCAGACGGTGGAAGCCAACCCGGTCAAGATCAGCCGCGAGCCGGGCAAGTTGAACATCACCATCTCCATCGGCATCGCCAAGATCGAAGGCGCCGACGACAACGCCGAAACGCTGCTGCACCGTGCGGATCAGGCGCTATACCGCGCCAAGCGTTCGGGCCGCAACCGCGTGGTTGCCGACGCGGCCTAAGTGGCCGGATACTTCTTCCGCCAATAGACCGGCGACTTCCTGATCATCGTCTCCAGCACCTTGGCGTCGAGGTCAGCCAGCCGTTTGACATAGATGCAGGCCGCGCCGGTCTTCACCGGCCCCAGCTTCGCCAGAAGTTCTTCGCCGCCGGGAAAACTGGTGCCGATGTAAAGCACCAGCGCGGGCTTGAGGGGTGAGAAGCCCAACAGCGGCACGTCGCCTTCGCGGCCGCTGTCATAGCGGTAGTGGCACGATCCGAAACCGACAATGGACGGCCCCCACATCAGGGGCTTTTCGCCGGAGAGTTTTTCCATCAGCGCCGCCAGCGCCAGCGCGTCCTGCCGCCGCGCCTCGGACGTCACCTTGGCCAGGAAGCTCGCCGCCGAAACCTTTGTGGGCTTCGTCTTGTTGGCGGTCTTCTTCCCGGCGGCCATGGATCAGCTATCCTCGTCCGTCTCGTCGTCGCCTTCGTCTTCCGGCTCCGGATTTTCTTCCTGCATCTCGGCTGCGCGGTTGATCACCGCCAGCAGCGCCTCCGGCTCGCGCGCGCCGGACACCGCCAGCTTGCCGGCGAAGATCATGGCGGGAACGCCGGTGACGCCCATCTCGCGGGCGAGCTGGTCATCGCGCTCCACCAGCGCGGTATCGGTGTCGCTCTCCAGCAGTTCGGCGATCTCCAGCCCGTCCATGCCGCACAGGTCGGCGATGTCGGCCAGCACGCGGGTCTCGCCGATATCCTCGCCATTCTCGAAATAGGCGATGAACAGCCGCTCCACGATTTCGTCCTGCACGCCCGCCGTTTCGGCCCAACGGATCAGGCGATGGGCGTTCAGCGTGTCGGGGCGGCGCGTCATCGCCTCGAAGTCGAAGGCGATGCCGTCCTTCTCACCCTCGACCAGCAGCAGCTTGTGCATCTCGACGATCTTCTGCGGGTCCTCGCCGAAGCGCATCCGCATATAGAGCTGCCGGTCCATGCCTTCGCGCGGCACGCTGGGGTCGAGTCGATAGGGCCGCCATTTCACATTGAAGGCGATGTCGGGGCGCATTGCCAGGGCGCGGAACAGGCGCCGCTTGCCGAGGAAGCACCAGGGGCAAACCGGGTCGGCGATAACATCTATCTGCATAATGAAAACTTGTGTTAGCGCAGGACCTGCGCGGTGACGGTGTTGGCGTCGGCTTCGACGCGCACGGACGTGACGCCGGAACCGGCCTTGACCGTGACTTGCGCCGAAACCGGAAGCAAGCCCTGGATCACCACCGTGCCGGACGGCGGGGACTGGGCGAGAAATTCGACCACCACCGTCCGGGCTTCCACCTGCAACACCTTCAGCCGGTGATTGCCCCAGCCGCCGCTGCGCACCGCGCCCCGGACCTGGATCTGGATGCCGCCCGCCACCGCCACGGCCGTGACGCTGTCCAGGCGATAGACCGGCTTTTCCGTCGCCTGCGCGGCAAGCGTGGTGGCAGCCAGGATTAGGGCGGCGAGGGTGATAGGGCGTTGCATGTCCGATGGCATCCTAGCGGCAATTGGGGCGCTCAGATGGCGAGTGACACCGTTGTGGTCGGGGATGGCGCAAATTCTTCCAGCGTTGCTAGCGGCAGCGTAGCAACGCCGCAACATGGCCCTCATATGCTGAGCTCGACCACAACCGGCACGTGATCGGAGGGTTTTTCGCTCGCCCCTCTCACATCGCGATCAATGCGGCAGTCGGTCAGGCGGTCGGCGGCCTGCGGCGACAGGAAAATGTGGTCGATGCGGATGCCGTTGTTGCGTTCCCACGAGCCGAAATAGTCCCAGAAGGTGTAGTGGCCGCCTTGCGTGTGCAGGGCGCGGAAGGCGTCGGTATAGCCGAGATTTTCCAGCCGCCGGTACATGGCGCGCGACTCCGGCTGGAACAGCGCGTCCTTCACCCAGGCATTGGGCTTTTCGGCGTCGCGCTCTTCCGGAATGATGTTGTAGTCGCCCATCAGAACAACCGGCTCTTCGCCTTGCAGCAGCATTTTGGCGTGTAGGCGCAGGCGCTCCAGCCAGGCCAGCTTGTAGTCGAATTTGGGCCCCGGCTGAGGATTGCCGTTGGGGGCATAGATCGAAGCGACGCGCACGATGCCATGCTGGCCCGTCACCAGCGCTTCGAGATAGCGGGACTGATGCTCTTCCTGGCCTTCCATCAGCGGCGCATCGGGCAGCCCCGGCGTGACGTCCTCTATGGGCAGTTTCGACAGGATGGCGACGCCGTTATAGGTCTTTTGTCCGTATACGGCGCAATTATAGCCCAGCGCCTCGAAAGCCTCGCGCGGAAAGCCTTCATCGACCGTCTTGATCTCCTGCAGGCAGACCACATCGGGATCGGCCTGCTTCAGCCAGGCCAAAGCGGGCTCGAGCCGCGCCTTGATGGAGTTCACATTCCAGGTGGCGATCTTCAAACCGAGAAACTCGTGCCGCAGCCGCAGGAGGCGGTGGCGTTGGGATTGTTGATCTTGAAAGCCTGGCCGATCAGGTCGTCGGTAAAGTCGATCTCCGCGCCCACCAGGAAATCGAGCGACACCGGATCGATCAGCACCGTGGCGCCGTCGCGCTCCAGCACCAGGTCGTCATCCATGCGGGCGGCGTCGAGCGCGAAATTGTACTGGAAGCCGGAACAGCCGCCGCCGGTCACCGCCAGCCGCAGCATGGTGCCGGTCGGCTCTTTCGAGACGATGGCGGAAATGCGCTTGGCGGCGCGGGCGGAAAGGGTGGGGGGCATGGCACTCATCAGGAGACTCTGGCAATCCGGGGGTTACAGTCTATGTAGTCCTCCGCATGGCATCCGAAAACCCCCTCAAACCCGCAAAACACGCAAGGCCAATCGGGCAGCTAACGGGCTCGATAACCTTGCCACCCGGCACGCTGGCCGCTTTTGCCACCAATCCGCGGGACAGCCGGGGCAGGTTCCATGACGAAGCCGAGAGCCCCACGCGCACCTGCTATTCCCGCGACCGCGACCGCATCATCCATTCCAGCGCTTTTCGCCGTCTGAAACACAAGACCCAGGTCTTCGTGCAGCATGAAGGCGATCTCTACCGCACCCGCCTGACGCACTCGCTGGAAGTGGCGCAGCTGGCGCGTTCGCTGGCGCGGCTGCTCCACTGCGACGAGGATCTGGCCGAGACGGTGGCGCTGGCGCACGATCTGGGCCACACGCCGTTCGGCCACACGGGCGAAGACGCGCTCGATGCGGTGACCAAGGATATCGGCGGCTTCGACCACAACGCCCATGCGCTGCGGATCGTGACCAAGCTGGAGCATCGCTACGCCGATTTCGACGGCCTCAATCTCACCTGGGAAACGCTGGAAGGCATCGTCAAACACAATGGCCCGCTGCAGGCGCCGCTCGCGGGGCCCATCGCCAGCTTCGAAGCGCGCTGGCCGCTGGAGGTTTCCACCTGGCCGGGGATCGAAGCCCAGCTGGCGGCCTGGTCCGACGACATCGCCTATGTGAACCACGACATGGATGACGGCTTGCGCGCCGGTCTCTTCACCATTGCCGACCTGACCGATGCGCCGCTGGCGGGCGAACATGTGGCGCGGGTGACGGCGCGCTATGGCGATTTGGAGCTGTCGCGCTTCGTCGGCGAGTTGATCCGTACCCTGATGAGTTCGCTGCTCAACGATCTGCTGGCGCAGACAAGGGCCAATCTGGCGGCAGCCGCCCCCGCCAGCGCCGAGGCCGTGCGCCAGGCGGGCAGGGCGATGGTGGAATTCTCGCCCGCGCGCTGGGAAGAGGTGAAGGCGCTGAAGGCGTTCCTGTTCGAACGCATGTACCGCCACCCCACGGTGCTGCGGACCCGGGAACGGGCGGCGGCGGTGGTCACCGACCTTTACGAGGCTTTCATGACCGATCCGGGCCTGTTGCCGCCCGATTGGGCCGGGCTTTGCGGGCAGGCGGGGGACCCCGCTACGGGCGGCGTGGCGCGCGATTACATCGCCGGAATGACGGACAATTACGCCCTCAAGGAATATGAGCGCGTGTTCCACAACCGGATCGAATTATAAGCGGCTGATTCCCCGGGAGCCGGGTGCTAAATTAAGCGGCAGAATCGGCCCCCTCGGCCGGACGACAAGGACCAACATGGCCAGGCAAGAGCGCGGCATTTACGAGCCGAGCGACGAAGTCCGCGTCTTTGACGGGGTGGAGGACGATGAAGACGATGCGGAAGGCTCGCGCCTGCCGCTGCTGATCGTGCTTGCCCTGGTCGTGCTCTGCGCCTTCGCGGGCGTGGTCTGGCTGGCCTATACCCAAGGCGTCGCCCGTGGCCGTACCGAGACGCCGGTGCTCGCCGCCGCGCCGGGCCCCGAACGCACCGCCCCCGCCAATCCGGGCGGCGCCGAAGTGCCCTATCAGGGCTTCAAGATTTACGAGCAGCCCGCACCCTCCCATGAGGGCGACACGGGCGCTGCCGCACCCGCGCCTGCCGCGCCGCCTGCGCCCAAGCCCGCGCCGCCCGCCGCTTTCCTGCCCCAGGCCCAGAAGCCGCCCGCGCCTGCGCCCGTTCCGGCTGCGCCGCCGGCCGCCACCGCCAAGCCTGCACCGACGCCGCCACCGGCGACCCGTCCGACGGTCACCGCCGCCGCGCCTGCGCCCACCGCCAAGCCTGCCGCACCGGCCGCCACCGCCAAGCCGCCCGCGCCGGTCGCCGCTTCTGCGGGCGGGACCGTGATTCAGATCGGCGCGTTCAAATCACAAGCTGAGGCCGATGCTGCTTGGAAGGTTTATAGCGCCCGCCATGGCGCGCTGGTGAAGGGCTATAGCCCCAACGTGCTGGCCGCAGACCTGGGCGAAAAAGGCACCTGGTACCGGCTGCGCATCGCCGGCTTCACCGACCGCGATGTAGCGGCGGCGGTATGCGACCGGCTGAAGGCCCAGGGCGGCGCCTGTATCATCGGAAGATAGTCCCATGCGCTCCCGCGCGATTTATGGCCTGGCCGGCAAAACGCTTGTCGCCGATGAGCGCGCGTTCTTTGGCGAGACGCAACCCTGGGGATTCATTCTCTTCGCGCGCAACATCGAAAACCCGGCGCAAGTCGCCGCGCTGACCGCGTCGCTGCGCGAGATTGGCGGCGATGCCCGCACGCCCATCCTGATCGACCAGGAAGGTGGCCGGGTGGCGCGGCTGAAGCCGCCGCACTGGCGCGCCCGCCCGCCCGGTGCGCGCTTTGGCGAGGCGTATCGCATCGATCCGTCCACGGCGCGCGAGGCCACCTATCTCAACGCCCGTCTGATCGCCGCCGAGCTGATCGCGCTGGGGGTCAATGTCGATTGCCTGCCGCTGCTGGATGTGCCGCAGCCGGGCGCGCACGACATCATCGGCGACCGTGCCTTCGCCACCGATCCCTCCATCGTGATCGACCTGGGCAGGGCCCAGATCGAGGGGCTGCTGGAAGGCGGCGTCCTGCCCATCATGAAACACATCCCCGGCCATGGCCGGGCGGGGTCCGACAGCCATCTGGAACTGCCCCGGGTGACGGCCGGGGCCGAGGAGCTGTCGGCGGTGGATTTCGTCACCTTCCGCAGCCTGGATTCCTGCCCGATGGCGATGACGGCGCACGTTGTTTATGATTCGATTGATCCACAGCGGCCTGCGACCACCAGCCCCAAAGTCGTTCGGGATGTGATACGCGGTGAGATAGGATTTGACGGGCTGCTGATGTCCGACGACCTGTCGATGAAGGCGCTGGACGGCCCGCTGAAAGTGCGCGCTAAGGCTGCCCTTTTCGCAGGCTGCGACGTGGTGCTCCACTGCAATGGTGACATGGACGAGATGAAGGACGTGGCGAGGGAAACGGGGACACTGGAAGGCGTATCCTTGCGCCGTGCGGAGCATGCCCTGTCGCTGCTGCAGCCGCCGCGCATGCCGTTCGATCCCGCTCTGGCCGAAATCCGCGTCACTGAACTTCTGGGTGGCTCCGTATGAGCGAGCCGCATGAAGCCTTCGATGGTTTCGACGCCCCGCCGGTGACAGCGGAAGAGGGTGCCATGATGGTGCAGGTGGACGGGTTTGAAGGCCCGCTCGACCTGCTGCTGACGCTGGCCCGCAACCAGAAGGTCGACATCGCCAAGATCTCGATCCTCAAGCTTGCCGACCAGTATCTGGAATTCATCGAGAAGGCGAAGAAGCTCAATCTCGAACTGGCCGCCGACTATCTGGTGATGGCGGCCTGGCTGGCCTATCTGAAGTCGCGCCTGGTGCTGCCGCAGGAAAAGGGCCCCGATGGCGAGCCCAGCGCCGACGAGATGGCGACGCGGCTGCGCTGGCGCCTGCAACGTCTGGACATGATGCGCGCCGCCGCCACCCGCCTGATGGGCCGCGAACGGCTGGACCGTGACGTGTTCGGGCGCGGCGATCCGGAGCCGGTGAATGTCGTCAAGCTGCGCACCCACACCGACACGCTTTATGACCTGCTGACTGCCTATGCCACCGACCGGGTGAAGCGGCTGGGCGGCAAGAGCTACCAGCCCCAGATGGCGCCCGTTCTCCAGATCGAGGAAGCCCGCGCCCGGCTGGAACGCATGCTGGGCGCCATCAGCGACTGGAGCGGGCTGGAAAGCCTGCTGCCCTTCGAATGGTCCGGCGGGGCGCGGCGGCGCACGGCGGTGGCCTCGACCCTGCTTGCGGCGCTGGAGATGGCGCGCGACGGCAAGTTGGAGTTGCAACAGCTGGCCCCCTTCGCCGAGATCTTCCTGCGCGACAAGGCCGCCAATGACCCGGCCCCGACAGACGCCCCCAACGAACAGGGTGCCCCCCAATGACCCCAAGCGTAGCCAAGATGATCGAGACGATTGAAACCGAGATGGACGCCCCTACCCAAAAAATTGAAGAGGGTGTCGAGGCGGGCGTTAACCCCGAGCACCTGCGGATGGTGGAGGCGCTGCTGTTCGCCGCCTCCGAACCGCTGGACGAAAAAGCCCTGTCAACATCGCTGCCGGACGGCGCGGATGTGAAGGCCATTCTGGCGGCGCTTCAGGCGTCGTATGAGAAGCGCGGCGTAAACCTTTGTGTTGTCGCGGGAAAGTATCAGCTCCGCACCGCCGCCGATCTGGCCTTCCTGCTGCGCAAGGAGAAGCCGGAACAGAAGCGCCTCTCCAAGGCCGCTATCGAAACCCTGGCCATCATCGCCTATCACCAGCCCGTCACCCGGGCCGAGATCGAGGATATCCGTGGCGTCGCCCTGTCCAAGGGCACGCTCGACGCCCTGATCGAGGTGGGCTGGGTCAAGATCCGTGGCCGCAAGCGCACCCCGGGCCGCCCTGTCACCTACGGCACCTCGGAAGGTTTCCTGGTCCAGTTCGGGCTGGAGAGTGTCGGCCACCTGCCGGGACTGGACGAGCTCAAGGCGGCGGGCTTCCTGGAAGCGATGCCGCCCAGCGGCTTCGACGTTCCCAACCCGTCCGAGGGCCTCGGCCCGGACGAGGACCCCTACGATCCCAACGAGCCGGAAGACATGGCGACGGGAAACCTCAACCTCGACCAGGCGTAAGCACTGGCTGTCATCCCCGGCGAGCCGCGAAGCGGCGAGGGAAGGGGACCCAGGCTGATTCTATTCGCGCTGTGGTGGGGGGCCTGGGTTCCCTTCCCTCGCGCTCACCGTCGTTCGCGCTCGCCGGGAATGACATTTGTACTGCGCGCGACGCTCCTGCCCACGCCGCAAAACTCCTCGCGCCGAAATGCGCTTAGAAGTGGTTTAGTTATTTTGGGCTGATACCGGTCGGCATGTGCCGTCTTCAACTTCGAATTCGAAGGCTTGGTTAGCCCCTGTTGTGACATATCCAATAGGGCAGGTAATTTCGCGGCCATTTGCAAGGCGAACTAGGATAACGCCGCTAGCCTCGCAGTTAATTGATATATTCCCCGCAAAAGCTTCATCGGTTTTAGTAAGTACGATGCGCTTGCCGCACAATTGAACTTCAGCGGAGTGCACTGCGCTCTTCACATCCCTTACTTTGAAAGTGTTGACAGCCTCTTTGCACGAGGCGAGGCAAAGGGATGCAAGACATATGAGAACGGCTGCTGCCTTTTTCATCTCTCTATCCTGGCAAGAATAAAGCTTCGAGTCTCCTCCGGTGCGAGGGATTTTGGCCGTCTGAGCAAGTCGCTAGCGACAGCGTGGCGACGCGCGAAGCGCACCCAGCTTGGGTGAGCACGCGCGACGCACTCGGCGCAAATATTCCTCGCGCTAGCTCTCCCGGCTGAAGCGATCAAACAGGCCCGAGACATTGTTCCAGTTGATCGCCTGCATGTAGGCATCGACATAGCCCGCCGCGCCCGCGCCATAGTCCATGTGATAGGCATGCTCGTACATGTCGAGCGCCAGGATCGGGCGGCCGCCCGCCACGGCATGGGTGTGATCGGCGCCCCACTGATTGATCAGGCGCTTGTCGTGCGGCGACCAGGTGAGCATTACCCAGCCTGAGCCGCCGCCTTCGGCCTTGCCCATCGCGGAAAATTCGGCGCGCCAGCGTTCCACGCTGCCGAAATCGCGCGCCAGCGCCGCGGCCAGGTTTCCAGCCGGTGCGCCGCTTCCGCCAAGTCCGTCGAAATAGAGTTCGTGCAGGATCATCGAATTCATCGCGATCAGTTCTTCGCGCTTCAGGCCGTTGATCGTGAACACAGGCGCCGTGGCGACATCGAGCACCCGGAACTGGGCGTGAATGGCGTTCAACCGCCGCACCGCGCCCGCATAATTGTTGTCGTGATGGCTGACCAGGACGCGCTCGGACAGGCCCTTGATGCTCTTGGGATCGAAGGGTAGCGGCTTGATGGCATAGGGGCCGCTGGCGGGCGCGGGCGTCTGGGCTGCCGCGCCGATGGAAGCGGTGGCCGCAACCGCTGCGGCTGTCAGCCCGGCTGCCTTCATCACGTCGCGCCGATCGATCCGGTCCATAATCGCCTCCTGCTGGATGGCGACGATAGGAGCGCATCTCGCCGCGAGATACACGTGAAAAATCCGGATACGATTTTATAGTGATACCAGATCGCGCTTAGGGCGCGTTGGCGGCTGCCGCCATGTTGTCCACCGCCGCCTGGAAGCGTTGCTGCCGCGAGGCGCGCGACGCGGCTTGCGCCGCCGCATCGCCCACCGCTGTCTGGTTCCAGATCAGGCTGTATTCCAGCCGCGAGGTGGTGGGCGACAGCGCCACGATCGACATGGTGCCGTGGTAGAAGATCGGCGTGAAGGGCTGGGCATAAGTGTAGCTGTACTTGCTGCGCGAGACGATGTTCTCGACGATGGGCGTGGGCGAGGTGGTGACGATGATGTTGCGCACGCTTCCCAGCTCGCCTGTTCCCGACACCACTTCGCAGCCCTTGATGTCCAGATACTTGGCGATGCCGCACAGCTCGTTGCCGCCCATCCGCTGCCACGCCATGTCGATATTCTTGTTGAGGTCGGCGCTGAAATGCAGCGTCACCCAGTCGGCGGGCTGCGGCGTCTGGGCGCCTGCCGCCGTCACCGAAAGCACCAGCGCCGCCGCCGCAATCAGACCGTTCTTCATGGATGTTCCTCCGTTTTCGCCAGCCTAGCGTTGCGCCCGAAAGCGATCAATCGCGCGCACCGCCGTGATTGACGGGGCCGCGCAATCGGCCCACGGTCGTTGCCATGACAAAAACCGTCGCAGAACTGCAGGCCGAATGGGTCACCCACGGCAATATCGCCAAGATCCAGGCATCGCTGGATGCCGAAACCAACGACAGCAAACGCGCGGGCCTCGAGAAACTCCTGGCAGAGCAGCGGGCGCTGCTGACGCCGTAAGGCGTCAGGGCGCGTTCGCGGCAGCCGCCATCTTATCGACTGCCGCCTGGAAGCGCGCCTTGCGCCCGTCACGCGAGGCGGCCTGCGCGGCGGCATCGCCCACGCCGGTCTGGTTCCAGATCAGGGTATAGACCAGCCGCGAGGTGGTCGGCGTCAGCGGCTCCACTTCCATTGTGCCGTGATAGAGGCTGGGGTTGGCCTGGGCGTAGGTGTAGGAATATTTCGTCCGCGCCACGATGTATTCGACCAGCGTGTTGTTGATGGTGCGGATCGCGCCCAGTTCCAGTTTCGTGCCCTTGGTGTTGGCGCAGGGCAGGCCGATATACGGCCCCAGCGCGCACAGATCGTCGCCGCCGACCTTTTGCCACGCCACATCGGCGCTCTTGTTGATGTCGGCGGTGAACCGCATCGTGATCCAGTCCTGCGGCTCCGCCGTCTGGGCCGAAGCGGCCGTGGCGAACAGGGTCAGGGCGGCGGCGGCGATAATCGTCTTCATGATGATTTCCTTTGGAAAGAATTACTGCCCGTGTCCCGCGGCGGGCTGCGGGGCCGGGTCCGGCGGCAGGGTGCCGCCTTCCGCCAGCGTCTTCACCGCCGCCATCATCGACAGGAAGCGGGTGCGGCGGTTGGCGATGTCGCGGGCGATGGCGGCATCGTCCGGCTGCTGGGAATTGTCGAACACCAGCGTCCAGTACAGCGTGGAGGCGGTGGGCGTGACGGCGCGCGCCTCGATGGTGCCGTGATACAGGGCGTAGAAGCCGGGCGAGCGAATCTGCTGCGCATAGGTGTAGGAATTTGCCGCCTTGCCGACCAGCACTTCGCGGGCGACGGTGCGCACCACGCCATATTCGCCATCGGTGCCTTCGACGATCTGGCAGGTGGGGAAACCGACCGATCCGATCCTGCCGATGTCGCAGAAATGGCCGATGCGGTCCCACACCACATTGGCGGGGGCATTCACTTCCACCTGCATCGGCACGGCGACATAACGGGGATTGGGATTCTGGAACGGGGCAGGCGGCGTGGCCGTGGCGGCTGCCGCCGGGCGCGCAGCGGGCAGCTTGCCGCCCTCGGCCAGGATTTTCATGTTCTGAACCTGCTGCGTGAAGCGGGTCTTCATGTTTGCCAGCATGGTCTCGCGCGCATCGGCGGCCAGCATGGAGGTGTCGAGAAAGAGTGTCTTGTTCAGCCGCGACGTCGTCGCGGTGAGCGGCGTCACCATCACCGTGCCGTGATAGAAATTGTAGAGCACGCCCGCGCGCGGCGCCTGGGCATAGGTGTAGCTGTAATTGCTGGTTCCGACCAGAACCTCATTGACGATCGAACGCACCGTGCCGGGCTCGCCATTGCCCGAAAGATAGGTGCAGCCGCCCGCCATCGTATCGTTGCTGCTGGTATCGCAGAACTTTCCGAAGCGCGCCCACACGGTATCGGCCGAAGCATTGACGTCGGCGCTGATGGAGACCGTTTCATAGCGCGGATTGGGAATCTGCAGCGGCGCCTGCGGCCCACCGCGCCCGGGTGCGGGGGGCGCTGCCGGCGCGGGCGCAGGCTGGGCGAGGGCAGGCGAGGCCAGCGCGATCAGTGCGGCGGCGAGCATTTTCTTCATGGCATTCTCCCAGAGTATTTTTCGGACGTTTTGCGCGTCTCAGTCTTCCAGTTCCACGATCACCGCTTCGCCGTTCTCCAGCGCGATGGCGAGATCGCCCTTTCTTAGCAGCTTGGCGTCGTTGCCGAAAACCTCAAGCCGCCAGCCGGTCAGCGCCGCGACGCCGTCATCCTCGTGGGCCGCCAGCTTCTCGATGTCCTCGGCATTGGCGATCAGGCGCGGCGCGACACCCACCGCCTCGGCCCGCAGCCGCAGCAAGGTCTTGAGCAAATCGATGGCGGCAGGCGAAGGCTCGCGGCGGCGGCGGGGCGCGCGTTCGACCTCGGCGTCTTCCGGCGGCGCGGCGGTGCGGCCAATCTCGATTGCTTCCGACAGGCCTTTGCCCAGCTTGGAGTTGGCGAAGCCCTTGGGCACGGCCCGCACCTTTTCCAGCGCCTCGCCGCTTTCGGGCGGGTGGGCGGCGATCTCGGTCAGGGCTTCGTCCTTCAGCACCCGGCCACGGGGAATATCGCGCGTCTGCGCCTCGCGCTCGCGCCAGGCGGCGATGGCCGCCAGCATGGCGAGGAATTTCTTGTTGGCGGTGCGCGGCTTCAGCCGCTTCCAGGCCAGCTCCGGCTCGATGCGATACAAAGCCGGGTCCTGCAGCGCCGCCACTTCCTCGGCCACCCAGGCGGTGCGGCCGGTCTTTTCCAATTGCGCCGACAGCTTCTCATAGATCACCCGCAGATGGGTGACGTCGGCCAGCGCATATTCCAGTTGCCGCTTCGACAGCGGGCGGCGGCTCCAATCGGTGAAGCGGGCCGATTTGTCGATCTCGACATGCGCCAGCCGCCGCGCCAGCGTCTCATACGATGCGCTTTCGCCAAAGCCGCAGACCATGGCGGCCACCTGGCTGTCGAACAGCGGGGCAGGAATGACGCCGCCCTGCAGGAAAAAAATCTCGATGTCCTGCCGCGCCGCATGCAGCACCTTGATGATGTCGGGCCGCCGGATCAGGTCATAGAAGGGCGTCAGGTCCATGCCTTCGGCCAGCGGATCGATGATCGCCTCGGGCCCCGGCGTGGGAGCCGCGACCTGGATCAGGCACAGCTTGGGGTAATAGGTCTGGTCGCGCAGGAATTCGGTGTCGAGGGTGAGGTAGGGCACGCCCGCCAGCTCGGCCACCAATTCCGCCAGCTGTTCATTCGTTTCAATTATCCGCATGGCCTCTCGTTTAGCGGGGATTCGCCGCTTTCCCCAGCGGTTTTTGACGGTTTTCGGCCCCCCGGACAGCCCATCCCCGCCAATCTTGACCGCCTTCCCGGAAACGGCCACAAACGCGGCAAATCTCGCGGATTCTCAAGGGTTTTCGACCATGCACGCCTACCGGACCCACACCTGCGGCCAGCTTCGCAAGGGCGATGTCGGCAAGACCGTGCGCCTGTCCGGCTGGGTCAATCGCCGCCGCGACCATGGCGGCCTGATCTTCATCGACCTGCGCGACCATTACGGCATCACCCAGTGCGTCATCACGCCGGAGAACCCGGCCTTCGCCGCCGTCGATACGGCCCGCTCGGAATGGGTGCTGACCTTCACCGGCAAGGTGGTGGATCGCCTGGAAGGCACCGTGAATGCCGACCTGCCCACCGGCGAGATCGAGCTGCGGATCGAACAGGTGACGGTGCAGGGCAAGGCCCAGGAATTGCCGCTGCCCGTGTTCGGCGATCAGGAATATCCGGAAGACACCCGCCTGACCTACCGCTTCCTCGATCTGCGCCGCGAGCGGCTGCACAAGAACATCATGCTGCGGGCGGGCATCATCACATCGATCCGCAGGCGGATGATCGAACAGGGCTTCACCGAATTCCAGACGCCCATCCTGACGGCCAGCTCGCCCGAAGGCGCGCGCGACTTCCTGGTGCCGTCGCGCCGCTATCCCGGCCAGTTCTATGCGCTGCCGCAGGCGCCGCAGCAGTTCAAGCAGCTCATCATGGTGGCGGGCTTCGACCGCTATTTCCAGATCGCGCCGTGCTTCCGTGACGAGGATGGCCGCGCCGACCGTTCGCCGGGCGAGTTCTACCAGCTCGATCTGGAAATGAGCTTCGTCACCCAGGACGACGTCTTCAATGCCGTCGCCCCGGTGCTGGCGGGCGTGTTCGAGGAATTTGCGGGCGGCAAGAAGGTGACGAAGCCCGACGTCTTCCCGCGCATTCCCTATGCCGAAGCGATGTTGAAATACGGCACCGATAAGCCCGATATCCGCAACCCGATCGAGATCGTCGATGTGTCGGCGGTGTTCGAACGCGCCGATGTCGAGTTCAAGGCGTTCAAGGGCAAGACCGTCCGCGCCATCCCTGCGCCGGGCGCAGCCGCTCAGCCACGTTCTTTCTTCGATAAAATGAATGAATGGGCGAGGGGTGAGGGTGCAGCTGGTCTCGGCTATGTAGGCGTTGATGACGTTCACGATCAGGGCGTGATTTTCACGGGACCAATCGCCAAGTTCATCTCGCAAGAGGCCAAGATTGCGCTAGTCGAGGCGACAGGCGTGAAGGCGGGCGACGCGCTGTTCTTCTCCGCCGACGCCAAATCCGACCGCGCCGCTAACATCGCCGGACAGGCCCGCACCCGCCTGGGTCGCGAACTGAACCTGATCCCGCAGGACGAATACAAGTTCTGCTGGATCGTCGATTTCCCGATGTATGAGTGGAACGAGGAGGAGAAGAAGATCGATTTCTCCCACAATCCCTTCTCCATGCCGCAATTCGACCGCGACGCCTTCATGGCGCTGGACCCAAGCGACAAGGACACCATCCTTGGCATCAAGGCGTATCAATACGACATCGTCTGCAACGGCTATGAACTGTCCAGCGGCGCGATCCGCAACCATGACCCGGATGTGATGCTGAAGGCGTTCGAGATCGCCGGTTACGCCCGCGAGGAAACGGAAGAGAAGTTCAAGGGCATGCTCAATGCCTTCCGCCACGGCGCTCCGCCGCATGGCGGCACCGCGCCGGGCATCGACCGCATCGTGATGCTGCTGGCGGGCGAGGAAAACCTGCGCGAGGTCACCATGTTCCCCATGACCCAGTCGGCGCAGGACCTGCTGATGAACGCGCCGAGCCCGGCTACAGCCAAGCAGCTCAAGGAGCTGCATCTCAGGGTCGTTTATCCGGAGAAGTAGTGCGTGAGGTCACCCAATGTCCCTAGGTAGCGCTCAGAAATTCTTAGATCAATTTCTAGCGGACATTCGGCCCGTTTCTGAAGCGCATCAAGACGAATCTTTCTCTTATTTCGCAATCAAATCTGGGAATGTTTTCATTCTCGTTCAGGGTACGGTGTACTTCAATGTACGGCCTCCCCCACTCACACTGGGGCGCTTCTCGTCAGAGAATGTAAAAGCTGGTCATTTTAAAATTGAAGAGGTTGGCCTTGATGCGACCCAATTCATAAAAAGAATATCAGAGAGCGTGGTGCCAACGCCCAGTGGCGACGATCCTGGGCGCGGGCGCGCTGAACCGGCTGGCGACATTGCGCTAATTCCCTTCAAAGCGGGTCCGGCGCTAGGGCCATCCGGGAATTGCGCCGCGGCGCTGGCGGAGCTTGAAGCGGTCGAAACGCGCCGGGCGTGGCAGCGCCATGAGGCTTACGCGAGGCTCCGAAAGGGGCCTGCCGCTCTGAAAAGGAGCGGACGAACTGTTGGCCGCCTCATGGCGACGCCACGCCACCCCGCCACCTGTTTTGCGTGGGCGCGCCGCCGCGCGCCTTTTCCGGCCAGACTATCCCTGCCATACTGGCGGCCATTCACAAGACGCGAAATCAGCGGGGAAAATTCGCGAACCATGCAGCAAACGTTTGAACGCGCCGTTGGCTTTCTTCAGCAACGGAATTTCATCGAAGCGGAACGGCACTGTAAGCAAATCCTCGCGAGCATGCCGGACAGCCTCCAGACTGTTCTTTTGCTCGGCGTCATTCGCGCCCAGCAGGGCCGGAACGCGGAATCGCTTGTGCTGATCGAGGACGTCCTCAAGATCGATCCCAATTTCCCGCCTGCGTTGCTCAACTATGGCAATGTGCTCCAGGCGGTCGGTCGCGATAAGGAAGCCTTGGCGTCCTGCGACAAGATTCTGGCCATGGAGCCGAACCATCAGGGCGCCTGGTACAACCGCGGCAACATCCTGCTGCGGCTGAAACACTTTGGCGAAGCATTGACCAGTTACGAAAAGTCGCTGGCGATCAAGCCTGGCAATCCTCAGGTCCTGAACAATTTGGGCCTGGCCCTGCATCAGATGAAGCGCAGCGAAGAAGCGCTGACGCGGTATGACGAGGCTCTGGCGATCAAGCCGGACAATGCGGAAGCGCTGAACAATCGCGGCGCTTCCCTGCATTTCCTGGGGCGTGTTGAAGAAGCGCTCGTGAGCTATGAAAAATCCCTGGCCATCCAGCCCGGTTCTGCCGAGGCCTGGAAAAATTATGGCGTCACCTTGCAGGCTGTGAACCGCCAGGAAGAGGCGCTGACCAGTATTGACAGGGCTTTGGCGATCCAGCCGGATTATGCGGAAGCGTTGCACAATCGCGGCGACATCCTTCGGCACCTGCGGCGCTTTTCCGAAGCAGTGGATAGTTACGACAAGGCTCTAGCCGCCAATCCGCGCAATGCGGAAGCCCTGAACAATCGTGCCATCTGCCTCTTTTTCCTCAATCGCGCGGACGAAGCGCTGGCGAGTTATGACAGGGCGCTGGCGATCAGGCCGGATTACGCGGATGCGTTGCACAGCCGCGGCATGATCCGATGGCGGGAAGGCCAGGATTTCGAGGCGGCGGTCCGGGATCTGGAAGCCGCCATACGCGCAAATCCGGATCAGGACTATGCGCGCGGCGACCTGTTGCATATCCGGATGCACGGCACGGACTGGACGGGTTTTGAAGAGCAGGTGGCGCTAGTCCATGCGGGCGTGCGCGCCGGCAAGCGGATCATTGATCCGTTCATGTATCTGGCGATCGCGGAGTCGCCTGCGGATTTGCAGGCTTGCGCCACCATTTTCACGAACCATTTTCATTCGCCGGCCCCGATGCCGCGGAAAAGAGCGGATCGCGGCAACAGAAAAATCCGCCTGGGGTATGTGTCGGGGGAATTCCGCGCGCAGGCGACGGCCTATCTCACCGCGGGTCTGTATGAATGCCATGACAAGAGAAAATTCGAGATTGTCGCCTTCGACAATGGGCCGCGCGACGACAGCCCGATGCGAAAGCGCCTGGAAGCCGCGTTCGATCGGTTCGTTCCCATATTGCATCTGTCCGACGGGGATGTAGCGGAGAAAATTTCTGCTGAGGAAATCGATATCCTCGTCAATCTCAATGGCTATTTCGGAAATCACCGGATGGGCGCTTTTGCTCAAAAGTCTGCCCCGGTTCAGGTCAATTATCTGGGGTTTCCGGGCACATTGGGCGCTGGATACATCGACTATCTTCTCGCCGATCGCTTTGTGATCCCGGATGACGAACGGCAATATTATACGGAAAAGGTGGTCCACCTTCCCGACACGTATCAGGTGAACGATTCCAAACGGCATGTGCCGCAAGCCATGCCGCGCCGGTCTGAGCACCAGTTGCCGGAAACGGCGTTCGTTTTTTGCGACTTCAACATCAGCTACAAGTTCACGCCCGCTATATTCGCGGTCTGGATGCGGATTCTCAAGCAGGTCGAAGGCAGCGTTCTGTGGCTGCTGCAGGGCAATATGGAGTCTCCTGTGAACCTGAGAGCCGAGGCGGAGCGCCATGGCGTTGCGGGCGATCGGCTGATCTTCGCGCCTTTCGTTCCGGTGGATAAGCAGCTGGACCGGCTGCAACTGGCTGACCTGTTTCTGGATTCCGTACCGTGCAACGCGCATACCACGGCGAGTGACGCCTTGTGGGCGGGCGTGCCGCTTCTCACCTGTCGCGGCACGGCCTTTTCCGGCCGCGTCGCCACCAGCCTGCTGCATGCCGTTGATCTGCCGGAACTGGTGACCGCCAATCTGGAAGGCTATGAAGCGCTGGCCGTGACATTGGCCAACGATCCGGCGCGTTTGCAGGCCATCCGGCAAAAGCTCGCTAGCAACCGACAAACGACGGCGCTGTTCGACACAGACCGTTTCCGGCGGCACATCGAAATCGCCTACACGAAAATGTGGAAGATATTCGAAAGTGGCGAAGATCCGCGCAGCTTTGCCGTCGAACCGGAATAGCAGCGCACGCAACAGCGCCGCGGACGATATTTCCGCTTGCCGCTTGTATTTCCCGCCATGCGGCACCATCTGTCAGCAACGGATGCCCTTGTGAGCGGGCTCTATTAGCTTCCGATGTAGTGAATTGTTCCGGCGCGGTCCGGTAATGCCTGCTGGCGCTTCACTGCGCCGCGTATGCTGGCCTGGGTTCACGCGTGCTGGAGCGCGGATGGACGGCGCAAAACGCCCTCCAGCCGCTGCTTTCCCAAGGGAGTGACCTTAGATGAGACATTCAGGTGTTCTTGCCGCAATGGCGGCCATCGGCCTCTTGGCCTGCGGCTGTGCCGCGCCGGTTCACCAATATGCCGGCAGTCCGGGCAGCGTCTATGACGGCGCGCAGCCGCCGCCGCACACCTATCCAGCGTCCAGCTACGACCCGGCAACACCCATAAAAGAGCAGGATTTCGGGCAGGGCGGCGACGGCGCGGCGCCAACCCGCTGACCGCCTTATTTGCAATTGCCGCCCCAAGCGCTCATACAGGGGCGTCAGGCGCGCATCGCGCCCTCTGCTGCGGGACGCAGCCTCACTTCATGCCGCCATCTGGTGGCGAAAGATTCTGATGAAGAACAAATCGGGCGCCCTTTCGCGGGCGCAAAGCCTGTTTACGGTCGCTGAACGGCGCGATGATGTGGTGAAGGCGGAAATGGCCCGCGAGCGTGCGGCGGTGGATGCCAAGACCGCCAAGCTGCGGGCGTTGCGCCTGGAAAAGGAAGATGCTGACCGCATCGCCAAGGCCGCTTTCGACGCCGCCAATCCGCCGCCGGTTCGCAAGACCAGAACCCCGCGCGTCAAGGCCTGATGCTGACGGGCGGCGCCAACGACAATCCGCCGGCGCAGGCCCGAACCACCTTGCCGATTCCGTGCCCCGATTGCGGCCAGAAGGGCATGATTGTCTGGGAATCCAGCGAAACGGCGCGGCGTCTGGTGGAAGTTTCTTCCGGCTTTCATCCCGAAACGGGACGAACCAGTTCAGGCGAAGTCCTGATTGTTTGCGACGCCTGCGACATGATCTTGCCGGGCTGATCCGGTTTCAGAAAGCGACTAATGACCCATTATTCCGCCGAGCCGTTCGCCGCCTATGTCGCTCTGTGCGAGCGCAAGCTGGTCGCGGACCGCATGGAAGAACTTCGCAGCCAGCCCGAAAGCTCGTGGCGGGAACGCGAGATGGGCGACCTGCGCGACTTCCTGGCGGAAGTCGATTCCATGGTGTCGCATCACCGTGCCGTTGCCCCTTCGCGGGCGCGCTGACCCGGCCAGGGCAGGCTTGCTTGTTATTCAGCGGCCCGAATGGTATAACGCTGCCGCGACGTCTGCCGTCAGACCTGAAGCGCCCCTGAATCCCGACCCGCAGTCGTTTCGACTTTGGCGCCAGGCTCCGGCAGCCCACTTCCCGACCTGATTGTTTTCTTCGCCGCCGACGGCATGTTGCCGGCGGTGCAATTGTACGCAAAAGGCACTACAAAAATGGTTACTGGAACAGTCAAGTTCTTCAATGTCAGCAAAGGCTTCGGCTTCATCGCGCCGGAAGATGGCAGCAAGGACGTGTTCGTCCATATCAGCGCCGTCGAACAGGCGGGCATGCGCTCGCTCGACGAAGGCCAGAAGGTCAACTTCGAGATCCAGCCCGATCCCAAGGGCTCCAAGGCCGTCAAGCTCTCGGCCGCTTGATACCAGGGCAGACGGCGCGCGCAGGCGCGCCGTCTGTTCGCCCATTTCCCATACTTTGAAATCCTCCCTTTTCGCCGCATAAACCCGCATGGACTGGCGGGATGTTGTGGTCATCGGGGCAGGCGCGGCGGGCATGATGTGCGCCGCCATCGCGGGCCAGCGCGGCCGTTCGGTGCTGGTGCTGGACGCAGCGAAATCGCCGGGCGAGAAGATCCGAATTTCTGGCGGCGGCCGCTGCAACTTCACCAACCGCCACGCCACGTCGCAGCAGTTTCTTTGCGCCAATCCGCATTTCTGCATTTCGGCGCTCAGCCGTTATACGCCCGCCGACTTCATCGCGCTGGTGGATCGCCATGCCATCGCCTGGCACGAAAAGACCCTGGGCCAGTTGTTCTGCGACGGCTCCGCGGCTCAGATCATCACCATGCTGTTGGACGAGATGCGCCGCGCCAACGCAGAACTGCGCTTGGCGGTCACGGTGACGAAGGTCGAAAAGACCGAACGGGGATTTGTCCTGGCGCTGTCCTCCGGTGAAAATCTGGAATGTGGCGCGCTGGTGGTGGCGACGGGCGGAAAGTCCATCCCCAAAATGGGCGCGACCGATTTCGGCTATCGGCTGGCGCAGCAATTCGGCCTGAAGATTGTGGAGACGCGGCCGGGCCTGGTGCCGCTGACCTTCAGCGGCGAGCTGCTGGCGCAATTGTCGCCGCTTTCGGGCGTCGCGGCCCCGTCACGCGTCAGCACCGGCAAGACGCAATTCGAGGAGGCGTTGCTTTTCACTCATCGCGGCCTCAGCGGGCCCGCGATCCTGCAGCTTTCGTCCTTCTGGCGCGAAGGGCAGGCGATCGGCGTCAATCTTTTGCCCGGCACCGATGCGCTGGAAGCGTTGCGCGGGGCGCGGCAGGCAAACGGCAAGCAGTCGGTTCACACCTTCCTGTCCACTCTGCTGCCGCGACGTCTTGCCGTGATGATCGCTGGCGATGATGGGCCGCTGGGCGGCCTCTACGATGCGCGTCTGCAAACGCTGGCGAAACAGGTGAATGACTGGCGGCTAACGCCGACCGGCACCGAAGGCTATCGCACGGCCGAGGTTACGCTGGGTGGGGTCGATACCAATGGCCTGGATTCCAAGACCATGCAGGCCAAGGCGGTGCCGGCCCTCTATTTCATTGGCGAAGTGGTGGACGTCACCGGCTGGCTGGGTGGCTACAATTTCCAGTGGGCCTGGGCGTCCGGCTGGTGCGCCGGCATGGCGGCCTGAAGACGCCTAGTTCAGCTTCTCGCCCAAGTCTTTGATCCCGGCAGAGATCAGGCTGGAGGCCTTGGCGGCATCCATGCGGGCGGCGATCAACTTCTCGGCGCCTGACACGGCCGCGTCGGCGGCCAAGGCCCGGATCTCGGCCAGCGCGGCGGCTTCAGCTTGGGCGATCTTGTCCTGCGCCGCCTTGGCGCGGCGTTCGATCTGGGCGGCCAGCGCCATGCGGCTGTCGGCGGCGAAACGCTCGGCTTCGGCCTGGGCGCCCTTGAGGATGGCGGCAGCCTCGGCTTCGGCCCCGGCGGCCTTCTGCTTGTACTCTGTCAGCAGAATGGCGGCTTCGGCGTTCAGGCGCTTGGCTTCGTCCAGCTCGGCGGCGATGGCGGCGGAACGCTGATCCAGCATCTTGCCGATGGTGGCGGGCGCGCCGAACCAGATCAGCAGGCCGACCATCAACAGCAGGCCGACAATTTCCCAAGTGTGAGCGTGGTGGAGCAGTTCCATGGCTTAACCCTTCACCGCCCTGGCGGCGTCGTCAGCGGGCACCGTCTCGCCGGTCAGGCGGGCGACGATGGCGATGGCGGCGTCACGAGCAGCATCGGCCACATGGGCCTTGGCGGCGCCGCGGCTGGCTTCGATGCGGGCATCTGCGGCGGCCATGGCGGCGGCCGCCTGGGCGTCCGCACCGGCCTTGGCCTTGGCGATCTCGGCGTTGATCCCCTGACGGGTTTCCTCGGCGAGGGCGTTGGACCTGGCGCGGGCAGCGGCCAGCGCCACGTCATAACCGGCCGAGGCGGCATCGGCATCGGCACGCGCCTGGTTTGCCGCCTCGATGGCCTTGTTGATGGCCGAGCGGCGGTCCGCAATCACAGTGTGAATGCGCGGACCGGCCACGCGCCACAGCACGATGAACAACAGTCCGAACGTCAGCACCAGCCAGAAAATTTGGCTGGGGAACGTCGTCGTGTCGAACGGCGGAAAGGCCGAGGCGCTGTGCCCGGCTTCCGTCGTCGCGTGGGTGGCGGTTTCCTCGGCCATTGCTGATTAGAACGCGAACAGGATCAGCAGGGCGACGACCAGGCCGAACAGGCCGGTCGCTTCGCAGAGCGCGAAGCCCAGCAGCAGGTTGGTGGTCTGCGAGGCAGCGGCGCCCGGATTGCGGAGCGCACCGGCCAGATAGTTGGCGAAGATGTTGCCGATGCCGATACCGGCGCCGATGAGCGCGAAGCATGCGAGGCCGGCGCCGATCATCTTGGCAGCTGCGAGTTCCATGAGGTGTTCCTTTTCTCGAGTTTAGTGTTGGTCGTGAAGGTGGAGGGCGTCGTTAAGATAGATGCAGGTCAGCACGGCGAAGACATAGGCCTGCAGGAAGGCTACCAGCAGCTCCAGCATGAAGATGCCGACCATCAGCGCCATCGGCGCGATGGCGAGAACCGAAAGCAGGCCGCCTGCCGCGCCCAGCGAGACCACGAAACCGGCGAACACCGCCAGCATGGTGTGACCCGCCAGCATGTTGGCGAAAAGACGAACCGACAGACTGATCGGGCGGGTGCAGAAGGAGATGAACTCGATCGGGATCAGGATGATCAGCAGCGGCCAGGGCGCGTGCGGCACGAAGAGGCGCAGGAAGCCGATGCCATGCTTGGCGAAGCCAACCACAATCACGGTGAGGATCACCAGCGCGGCCAGTGCGAACGTCACGGCGATCTGGCTGGTGACGGTGAAGCCGCCGGGGATCATGCCGAAGAAATTGCAGCACAGCACGAAGATGAAAAGCGTGAAGACGAAGGGGAAGAAGCGCAGGCCATCCGAACCGGTGGTCGAATGGATCATGTCGGAGACGAACTTGTAGGACATCTCAGCGACCGACTGGCCGCGCGTCGGCACCAGGCGGCCCGGCTTCACAACAAGGGTGAGGAAGCTGGCGGACAGCACAGTGACCAGGAGCATCAGCATCGCCTGGTTGGTGAAATAGATGGGATGGCCCGCCAGCTCGAAGAGGGGGGCTTCGATGAGCGGCTTCACGGCAAACTGAGCCATCGGATTTTCGCCGGCCACGAACTACGTCTCCTCGTTCGATCGCGCGCGCGCGATCTCGGCGTTGATCTCTTTGGCTGCGCGCATCACGTTCAGAATTCCCGCGGCGGCGCCCAGCACGACAAACACAAGCATGAAGGCCGGGAAGGTCTTGATGTCGAACCGGCCGAACAGCCAGTCAATTCCCCAACCGATGCCACCTCCCACGAAAAGCGCCGCCACCAGTTCCGTGGCGAAGCGTCCCGCGATCCCCAATTGCGACGGCGGCGGTTTTTTGTACCGCGCATCCTGCCCCGCTTGGAGCTTGTCGAGCCGCGAACCCAGGTCGCGCAATCGGTCGGGATCGGGAGCCAAGGTGAGTCCCTCAAAACGCCGAAAATTGCAGCAAAACCGGCCCTCGCGGCACTGAAGGCGGGGGGACCATAGGTGCGGTGCAGCAGGGTGTCAAGAAAGTCAGATTGCCTGCAAACCTTTGACGAGGCTCGTAAAAGCCTTTCGCACATTATGTCGCGCAGAGGGTCAGAAGGGCGGTGATCCCGCCTCCCGAATCCCTCGCGCAACCCGCTACTCGGCCGCGATCTTTTCCGCGTCGGCCAGGGAAACCGATACCAGCTGGGAAATGCCGCGCTCGGCCATGGTGACACCGAACAGGCGGTCCATCCGGCTCATGGTCAGGGCATGGTGGGTGATGACCAGGAACCGGGTTCCCGAGGAGTCCACCATCTGGGTCAGCATCTTGCAGAAACGCTCCACATTGGCGTCGTCCAGCGGGGCGTCCACTTCGTCCAGCACGCAGACGGGGGCCGGGTTCACCAGGAAGACGGCGAAGATCAGCGACATGGCAGTGAGCGCCTGTTCGCCGCCCGACAGCAGGGCGAGGCTCTGGAGCCGCTTGCCCGGCGGACGGGCGAAGATTTCCAGCCCGGCTTCCAGCGGATCTTCGGACTCGGTGAAGGTGAGCTTGGCTTCGCCCCCTTCGAACAGCTTGGTGAAGAGGGTCTGGAAGTTGGCGTTGACCTTCTCGAAGCTCTCCAGCAGCCGCTCGCGGCCTTCCTTGTTAAGGCTGGCGATGCCGCGCCGCAGGCGGTCGATGGCGCCGGTGAGATCATCGCGGTCGGCGACCAGCGTCGTGATCCGCGCTTCCTGCTCGGCCGCTTCTTCCTCGGCCCGCAGATTGACGCCGCCCAGCTGCTCGCGTTCCTGTTTCAGGCGCTCGCCGCGCTTTTCGGCCTGGTCGAGCGACGGCAATTCCTGGCCTTCCTCGATCTCGGCGCGTTCGCGCAATTCTTCCGGAGCGGCTTCGATTTCGTCGCGGATGCGGGTGCGCAATTCCTCGATGCGGGCGGCGGCATTCTCGCGCAGCGCCTGGGAGCGGGCGCGATCCTCGCGCGCCGTGGACAGCACCGCGTCAGCAGACTTGGCGGCCTTGTCGGCTTCGGCCAGCAGCGTTTCGGCCGTCTGACGCGCATCGGCTGCTTCGTTGCGCGCGGTCTCGGCCGTGGCGATGGCCGACAGCAGCGCGCCGCGCTTCTCGCCGATCTCGGTGGGAATGCGCTCGGCAATTTCCAGCTCGCAGCCCAGCTCTTCCTGGCGGCGCGACAGTTCGGCGATCTGGCTGGCGGCTGCTTCGCGGCGGCCATTCCAGCGGACCTTGTCCTGCGCGATCACGGCCAGGCGGCGGTCGCGGGCTTCGTCTTCGCGGCGCAAAGCTTCGAGCGCGCCGCGCGCTTCGCTGGAGGCGGTGCGGGCTGCGGCGGTCGTCTCGCGCGCTTCGGTGGTGCGAACACCGAGTTCGCTGCCGTCGCCCAGTTCGACAAGGCCGCTTTCGGCTTCGGCACGGTTCTCGTCCGCGGTCTGGACGGATTCGGTCAGGCGGCGGATTTCCGCCTCCAGCGACGCCAACTGGCTGGCACGCTCGGCGGCGGCGCGCGCCGCCTTTGTGGCGGTATCCTGCGCCGTGATCAGCGCCTGTTCGGCGGCGCGTTCTTCGCCCTCGGCGGCACGCACGGCGTCACGCGCGGAAACGGCAGCTTCTTTGGCGGCGGCATAGACGTCGTGCGCGGTGGCGCGCACGGCCGTGGCCTGGTCGATCTCGCCTTCAAGCGCGGTAAGGCGATTGCGCTGCGACAGGCGCACGGCGGCAGGCGAGGGCGCATCGGCGGAGGCGACATAGCCATCCCAGCGCCACAGGTCACCACGCGCGGAAACCAGCGACTGGCCCGGCTTGAGTTGGCCTTGCAGCGCCGCACCCTGATCAGGGAAGACAAGACCGGTCATGGCAAGGCGTCGGCCCAGCGCGCCGGGCGCCTTGACGAATTCGGTCAGCGCTTTCGCGCCTTCGGGCAGACGGGGATCGAAATCGAAGCCACCCAGATCCCGCCAATGATGCGGCGAGGTATCGTCCAGCGGCGCGTGCAGGTCTTCGCCCAGCGCGGCGGCCAGCGCGGCTTCATAACCCGACTGCACCGTGACCGCATCGATCAGCGGCGGGAACAGGCCCTGGCCTTCGGGATGCAGCAGATCGCCCAGCGCCTTGGCTTCGGCGGCAAGGCGCTGTGCTTCGCGTTCGGCGGCTTCCAGCGGATCGCGCGCGGTGCTTTCCGCCAGTTCGGCTTCCCCGCGCGACTGGCGCGCGGCATCGGCGCGAACGCGCATTTCTTCGCGGACGCTGCGCGCGCTTTCCGTGGCGGCTTCGGCGGCGTGAACGTCGGGCGCGTCCTTGGCGCTTTCCAGGGCGCGGTCCAGGCGCGCCTGCGCGTCGCCGAGTTGCGTCGTGGCGGTCTCGGACAGAGCGGCGGCCAAATCGCGGCCACGGCTGAAACTGCCCTTCTTGGCGTTCCATTCCGCCAGTTCGGCGGTGAGGCGTTCCAGCGTCGCTTCGGCATCAGCCAGCGCCGTGCGCAGTTCGGCTTCGGCCTGTGCGGCGGCCTGCGTTTCGGCGCCGGCGCGGGCGGCGGCGTCGGTCAAGCTGGTTTCTTCCTCGGCCAGTGCGGCGAGGGCGGTTTCGGCGTCCTTGTCCAGCGCGGTTTCGCGCGCCATGTCGCTCTCGCCCTGCGACAAGAGTTGGCGCAGGCGCTGCGCCGCTTCACGGGCGCGGGCTTCCTCGGCGTCGAGCTGTTCACGCTGGGCGATCAGGCGGTGATGAGCAGCGGCACGTTCGGCTTCGGTCTGGCGCAGCGGCGGCAGTTCGGACGCCGCGTTGCTCTGCGCCGTCGAAGCGGTTGCGGCAGTTTCGGTGGCGGTGGCGACGAGCGCGGCCGCAGCAGTAAGTTCTTCCGCGGCGACGGCGGCGCGCGCCTCGGCCTGGGTCCAGCGCAGGTAATGCGCCAGGGCTTCTGCCTTGCGGATATGGCCCGACAGATTGCGATAGCGCGAGGCCTGACGCGCCTGGCGCTTCAGGCTGGCAAGCTGGCCTTCGACTTCCGAGATCACGTCGGTGAGGCGATTGAGATTGGTCTCGGCCGCCTTCAGACGCAGTTCGGCTTCGTGGCGGCGCTGGTGCAGGCCGCCGATACCGGCGGCTTCTTCCAGGATGGCGCGGCGCGCCAGCGGCTTCTGCGAGATCAGCAGGCCGATCTGGCCTTGGCGCACAAAGGCCGTAGAGCCCGCGCCCGAAGAGGCGTCGGCGAAGAAAATCTGCACATCGCGCTGGCGCACATCGCGGCCATTGATGCGATAGACGCTGCCGGCCTCACGCTCGATGCGGCGCGAGACTTCGATGGTGTCATAGTCGTTGTAAGGAACGGGCGCGGTGCGGTCCTTGTTGTCGATGAAAATGGTGACTTCCGCGACATTGCGGGCCGGGCGGCCGGCGCTGCCGGAGAAGATCACGTCATCCATCTCGCTGCCGCGCACGGACGAGGGACGGGTTTCGCCCATTACCCAGCGCATGGCGTCGAACAGGTTCGACTTGCCGCAGCCATTCGGCCCGATCACGGCGGTGAGGCCGGGCTCGATGAAGAGCTCCGTCGGTTCGACGAAGGACTTGAAACCGGAAAGCCGTAAACGGGTGAACTTCAACGTGGATGCGCCGCCTTAACGCTGCTGGTGAAGCCGGCCCGCACCAACTACTTGGCGAGCTCGGCGTCGATGAGTTTGCTCAGTTCCTCGACGGACCCGCCGCCGACCCCGATATTGGTGCCGTTCAGGATGAGTGTCGGCGTCGAATTCACGCCGTAGCGCCGCTCGCCTTCCGCGGCAACGGCATTGATGCGCTCGTCCTCCGCGGAATTGTCGATGCACTTGTCCACCTGTTCGGCGCTCATGCCGGCCATCCGGCCCAGCCGCACAAGCCCGCCATGAACGTCTGTCACCCCATATTCGGGGTTCCATAAGGGGTGATTCCGGAAGCCGAGGTCAATGAACTGAAAATACTTATCCTCAGGCAAACAACGGGCAATTTTCTCCACCGCGCCGTCATCCGGACGCAGCGGGAAGACCCGGAAGACGAGCAGCACCTTGCCCGTGTCGATGTACTTCGCCTTGATCGCCGGGAGGATGCCTTCCGCGAAGCGGGCGCAGTGCGGGCAGCTGGGTGCCGCATACTCGAGCAGCACGACCTTAGCGTTCTTGTTGCCCATGGTGCGGTCGGTGGGCAGAACATTATAGCCGCCCGTTGCGCCGTCCGCCGTCTGGGCCGACTGGCTCCCGAACATCAAATAGGCGCTGAGGCCGACCACGGCCACCAACACGGCGGCAAGCACGACCAGAAGTTGGGTTTTCGTCACGGGCGCGTCCTGAAGAACGGGTTGCAGCCCCGTTTGTGGCAGAGTCCGCCCCCTGCCTTCAACCCGCCCCGGATTCCGGGCTTTAGCGGCCCCGGGCGGCCTGATCCAGCAGCTTGCCCAGTTCCGCCGGGGTGCGGCCCCCGGATTCCAGGGGCTTGCCGTTGATGACCAGGTGCGGGGTTCCGGCCAGCTTGTAGCGGCTGAGGGATTCCTCGGCCACGGCGTTGATGCGGGCATCGTCGGCGGTGGCGTCCATGCACTTGTTGATGGCCGCGGGCTGCAGGCCCATCTCCTGACCGACTTTGACCAGTTCGGCGCGGCTGGTGGCAAGGCTCACCGCCCAGCGCATCTGGGTCTGGAAGATGCGGTCGGCGATGGCGAAATAGCGCGCGGCCGGGGCGCAGCGCGCCATCTTCTCCGCCTGCGCGTCGGGCAGGGCACGGGGGAAGAGGCGGAAGACGAACAGCACCTTGCCGGTATCGACATGGGTCTTCTTGATCTGTGGCATCACCTCGGTGGCGAACTGGGCGCAGTGCGAGCAGGTGAAGGACCCATACTCGATCAGCACCACAGGCGCATTGGGATTGCCCATGGTGCGGTCGGCGGGCTTGATCTCGAAATCGCCGCGCTTGTCGGCAGCCTGGGCGGCGTTCGCGCACAGCGTCAGCGCCATCGCGCCCAGCAACAATTTCATGCCACGCATGGGCAATCCTCCCGGTTGTTTTCTCAAGTCTTGCCGCTTTCGCGCCAGCGCGCCAGATGCAGCAGCGCCTGCTTCAAGTCTTCCGGTCCGTTGTAAATGGCTGCCGGGTCGTCAGATCTGGGTGCAGGCGCGGGCTTGCGCAGTTGCGGTACAGGGCGTGGTGCCGCGAAAGCGCCTTGCACGAATTTGAGCCGCGCTACGGCAGGCCGTCCCAGATACTGGTTGATGCGGGCGGTCAGCGGGCGGGTTTCGTGGGAGAGGAACAGAGCCGCGCCGGGCAGCGCCTTGAGGGTCAGGGTGCCACCCTGCGGCCCTTCGGCGAAACGGATCGGTTGACAGAGCCGTGCCACTTCCGGCCCGGCGATCTCGCGCCAGCGCAGCACCAGCGCCGGATCGCTGAAGCCCATGCGCGCGAAAGCGCCGCCGCCGACGCCACCTGCATCGCGGGCAATGGCGGCGGCGCGGTTGCGGCGGACCGGTTGCGTTTCGTCGGAAGGCGCTGTCATGGTCGTGCAGTATGCCGTCCCGCAAACCGACAAAACAAGCCGACCTGCCGAGGCTGCTGCTCGCCTGGTATGACATCCACCGCAGGGTGCTGCCCTGGCGTGCGCCCAAAGGGAAGAAGGCCGATCCCTATAGGGTCTGGTTGAGCGAAATCATGTTGCAGCAGACCACGGTGCAGGCGGTGGGCGCCTATTACCGCAAGTTCCTGGAACGCTGGCCGACGGTGCGGGACCTGGCCGCCGCGCCGCAGGACGATGTGCTCGCGGCCTGGGCGGGGCTTGGTTACTACGCCCGCGCCCGCAACCTGCACGCCGCCGCGAAGGTGGTGGCAAAGGATATGGACGGCAAGTTTCCCCTGACCGCTGCGAGCTTGCGCGTATTGCCCGGCGTCGGCAGCTATACGGCGGGAGCCATCTCCGCCATCGCCTATGACGAGAAACAGGCGGCGATGGATGCGAATGCCGAGCGGGTGATCGCGCGGCTCTATGCCGTGGATACACCGATGCCCAGGGCCAAGCCGGAACTGCATGCCCATGGCATGGCGCTGGTGCCGGCGCGGGCAGGGGATTTTGCGCAGGCGCTGATGGACCTGGGCAGCGCCATCTGCACGCCCAAGCGGCCCGCCTGCCCACAATGTCCGTGGACGGATTACTGCCTGGCGAGCAAGCGCGGCATCCAGGAGCAGTTGCCGGTGAAGGCGCCCAAGATGGTGCGGCCCCTGAAGCGCGGTGCGGCGTTCGTCGTCACCGACAGAAGCGGCGCGGTGCTGCTGCGGAAGCGTCCGGACAAGGGCTTGCTGGCCTCGATGCTGGAGCCGCCGCTGGGACCGTGGGAAGAAAACTTCCCCTCAACCGCCAAGGCCCTGAAGCAGGCGCCGTTCGACGCCACGTGGCAGAAGCGCCCTGGGGTGGTGCGCCACGGCTTCACCCATTTCGAGCTGGAAATGGAGGTGTATGTCGCGGAATTCGCCAAACGCCCGGCTTCAAACGGCCGCTGGGTTTCGCGCGCGGATTTGCCCAATGTGGAACTGCCCACGGTGATGCGAAAGGTCGTCGAGCACGGATTGGACGCAGGTGGTCCGCTCTTCGCTCAGACCACCATTTCGGCGCGCAAACGCTGACGCAGCAGGTCGATCGGCGCCAGCCCGCCACCCGGCAATTCGAATTGCCAGAAGGTCCAGCCATTGCAGGCGTCCAGCCCCTGTACATGCGCACCGATGCGATGGATCGAGCCGGACGCATCCGCCACCACCAGCGTGCCGTCGGCGCGTACTTTGGCCTTGGGCGCCTTGCGGCCTTGGCCGTGCAGGATGGTGCCCGGCGGCAGCAGGCCGCGCTCCACCACCGTACCGAACGGAATGCGCGGCTCGGCCCGCTTGGAACCGGTCACCTTGATGGCATCTTCGTCGGCGGCGCGGATGTCGGCAATGCGCGCCCGCGCCACGCTGGCATATTTCTCTTCGCGCTCGATGCCGATGAAATGGCGTCCCAGCCGCTTGGCCACCGCCCCGGTGGTGCCGGAACCGAAGAAGGGGTCGAGCACGACATCGCCCGGCTTGGTCGATGACAGGAGGACGCGATGCAGCAGCGCTTCCGGCTTCTGGGTCGAATGCGCCTTCTGGCCGTCTTCGCCCTTGATGCGTTCATTGCCGCTGCAGATCGGCAGCGTCCAGTCGGAGCGCATCTGCAGATCGTCGTTCAAGGCCTTCATGGCGTCATAGTTGAAAGTGTATTGCTGCTTCGGGTTCTTGGTCGCCCAGATCATCGTTTCATGGGCATTGGTGAAGCGGCGGCCCTTGAAGTTGGGCATGGGATTGGTCTTGCGCCAGACCACATCGTTGAGAATCCAGAAGCCCAGATCCTGCAACGTCGCACCGACACGGTAGATGTTGTGATAAGAGCCGATCACCCAGAGCGTGCCGGTGTCCTTCAGCACATGGCGCGCGGCGGCGAGCCATTCGCGGGTGAATTTGTCGTAGGTGGCGAAGCTCTCGAACTGGTCCCAGTGATCATCGACGGCATCGACCTTGGACTGGTCGGGGCGATGCAGTTCGCCACGCAACTGCATGTTGTAGGGCGGGTCGGCGAATACCAGGTCGGCGCAGCCGGCGGGCAGCGCACGCATCTTTTCGATGCAGTCGCCCACCAGGATTTGGTCCAGCTTCAAGGATGCCATGTGCCCCACCAGAATTATCAACAGTGGGATTCACAGTGAGTCGGCGCGATTCGCGCGTCAAGAGTCTTGAGGAATCAAAGTCTTAGGAAATTGAGTCCCAGATTCATCCCCATACAAGATGTGGTGTACCGGGGAGAAAGAGCGGCGGTGGTGAATCGTTACGCCGCAGCTTCGCAGGCCCGCCAAGTGGTCCGGGGTGCCGTAGCCCTTGTTGCTGCGCCAATTGTAGCCCGGATGTTCGTCATGCAGCGCCGCCATCATCCGGTCGCGCGTCACCTTGGCAACGATGGATGCTGCGGCGATGGAAACCGAGAGGCCGTCGCCGCCGATCAGCGTTTCGCAGGGGCAGGGCAGAGCGGGGGCGTCGTTGCCGTCCACCAGCGCGAAATGCGCCTGCACCGACAACGCCCGCACGGCGCGCGCCATCGCCAGATGTGTCGCCTGGCGGATGTTCACCAGGTCGATCTCGCCCACGCTGGCTTCGCCGACGCCGACCGCCACTGCCATTTCCTGGATGCGCGGGAAAAGGGCTTCGCGGTCTTCTTCGCTGAGCTTCTTGGAGTCGTTGAGGCCCTTGGGGATGCGGCCATATTTCAGGATGACGGCGGCCGCCACCACCGGCCCCGCCAATGGCCCACGTCCGGCTTCGTCCACGCCGCAGATCAGGGCCGGTTCGGGTCCTTCCAGGCGCGCAAGATGGCGCTTCTCGTGACGGTAATGCGGCATCTGCTCCGTATAGCGCTGTGCCTTGCCGCCGCCTATCGATGGGTGCGTTTTTCCACCGCCCTATTCGGGTGCAGCCGTCTGGAAAACGAGAGAATTGGCGGATTCTCCTGTAAAACGAGACGCTTTGTGCCAATGCGGCTATGACAGCCCAGGAAGCCATGCTATCGCTTGCGGGCTGAATCGGTCCTGAAGCCCCCCCCGCAACCATGTTGCGGCAAGGTCGAAGGGAGGCTAAGCTACTGTCATTAATAACAACATGGGGGAATCCATGAAGAAGTCCATCATCGGCGGAGTGATCGCTGCTTCGCTTATCTTTTCGTCCGCTTTCGCCGCCGAAAAGGCAACGCCCCTGCCGGCTGGCAAGCCCGCCGGCACCAAGGAAGCTGCTTTCCTCGGCCCGATGGCTCCGCTGTTCCTCGCTGGCGCCATTGCCGTGTTCGTCGCCGTCGCGGCGTCGGGCGGCTTCAACGACGAAACCACGTCGTCGGGCACGGGTGCCTAAACGTACCGCTGTTAAAACAGCTTGAGCTGGTCGCCCATACGCGGCGGTCTGCGAAAGTGATGTGCAGTTAAAGACGGCTGGGGCTCATTGAGCCTCAGCCGTTTTGCTGTCAGGCGGAAGCGCCGCGCCATCATCTCGGCATAGGGGCCCGTTCCCTGCATCCGCGTATTCCAGGCGGCATCGTAATCCTTGCCACCCCGCATCTGGCGCACCAGCGTCATGACATGCCGGGCGCGGCCCGACGCATTGGCTTCCAGCCATTCGCGGAACAGATCCTTGATCTCCAGCGGCAGCCGCAGCAGCACATAGCCTGCGGAACGTGCGCCCGCCTGCGCCGCGGCTTCGAGAACCTTTTCCATTTCATGATCGTTCAGGGCCGGAATGGCGGGCGCGACTATCACGCCC
>JBIIWB010000014.1:0-52207 GCA_044339125.1 Rhizomicrobium sp.
CTCCCGAAACCGCGTCGCCGCTATGGCCGCCCTCCGGTTCCGCTACGCTCCACCTACGGCCGGCCATAGCGCTGGAGGCTGGAATGCACTAACAATCAAAACGGACCACCCAGTGGGGGCCGATCAGATTGGTCACGTAAAGCGCCCATGACAACAACACACTAATGATCGTTATGAATGAGCCATAAGCGAGGAAGGGCAGCGGCGCGCGCCAAAGGTCATGCCACGCTTCGCCAAGCCAGCGGAATGGGGCGTCCATGCCAATACGCACAGTTGATGGTGTCCTTGCCTGCTCCATGCCTTCCTCCGTTGTTCGTCTCTTGGGCCCACCGCTAGGGTGCTGAACCCTAGGGGAACGCGGCAGATTGGACTCGAAAGTTGCTATCAGACCATGGTGATCGCCATCCTACGTGTTAGCCAGCCATTCCCATTGATTTGCCTCAATGAGCCAGGCCGCTGCAGGCTAACGGCACACGCAACGAACATGACCGCTTATGGCAAAGCGGACAGAAAGATCGAACGTGAAGGGAAGGGGGATGAGCCCCAGAGTTGAGGGCGCACGCATCAAACGAAACACCATCACTCAAAGACGCTTGCTTCACCAAAAGATTGCCGCATAAGATCAACCAAACTGATGAGGCAAAATCTCCCTTAAACTACGCCCTCAACTGTCCCAATTGTTTTGACGACACACACGCTTCCGATGTAGGTACGGATATGATCGTTATGGGTGCTTATGGACACTCTCGCTTCCGGGAAATTGCATTAGGGGGCGCAACCCACACTATGATTGCGGATACTCCGATCCCGTTATTCTTGTCCCATTGAGGAGGTGGCATATGGCACGTGAACCTCAGTGTAAAGGCGCAGTCCTGATGCAAAAATGCGCATAACTTCCGGCCTTTCATCAAGCTTTGTGATGCGCATGTCGGCTTTGGCGTCAACTTGGATGTTGGTGAGCTGCGCCAAACAACCATCACCAGTGGGAGAAGACGCACCGAGCTTTCTGGCCGGCGTTACGCATGGATTTATTGCACTCCCGGCCCTCTTTGCGAGCTTGCTTACGGAGGTAAGAGTTTACGCATTTCCCAATAGCGGGTTTTCGTATGATTTTGGATTTTGTTCAGGATTCATCGTGGGAATAGCGACGATTGCCCTTCCCATCATTCCGTATATAGGTGGCTTCCTCCTCACACGAAAGAATTAGACTGAAAACGGCCTTTGGAATGCCCGCTTCGCCACAATGTAAGTAACCGTTGGCTCCTTCAGCCCATCGGATATCAGTAGTGCTAAGTTGATAAGCCAACGCAATCTACTCGCACTCCAGGAATGCGCGCGACGAGACTGTCATGCTGGAGCCATATTGGAAGATTGGAACTGAAACCATGGCAACCGCTGCTATAGAGGTACAGGTCCAGAAGATCGGCCAGCTTTTCCACACGTTGGACCCGATGCCGTTCCGGGACCGCGATCTTGACCGCGAAGCCGAAGATTATATTGTCAGCTCTGCCCGCGAACTTCCCCGTACCCAAGCGATACGCATTCTGATCCATGTACCGGCTTCGGAAGCGGCGAGCGAGGAGGCGAGGCAACTGGAGCAGACACTGCACCGCTATTTCGCCTATCAGGCGGAAATGACCACTCGGGAAATGAAAGAGCTTTTTCGTTTCGGCCGCTATTCCCTGCTAATCGGCGTGGTGGTGCTAGGGGCATGCCTCACCCTCGGCCATTTCCTGACCGGCTATTTTGTCGCCGGCGATGTCGGCCGCTTTCTCAATGAGGGGTTGATAATCTTAGGCTGGGTAGCGAATTGGAAGCCGATCCAGATTTTTCTTTATGACTGGTGGCCGATCTTGCGCCGCCGCGTCCTGTTCCAGAGGTTGGAGGCGGCTGAGGTAGCTCTCTCTCCCCGGTAAGGATCGAAGCGCCTTTTTTTATACTGCTCCCCAGGCTGGCGGGTACCATCTCCACCCCCATGCCCGGCAGGCTTGATCCCCGACACACCGCCTCTAGCTTGATGAGATCATGGAAGCCAATGACGTATTTCCCCACGCCGACACCAAGGCGCCAAAGGTAATCATCACGCCCTAAAACTAGCTCTTCGCTAAGACTGCATGAATGTCCGCTATTGGCGCAATAGCGGACATTCATGCGCGTTTCAATGCCGCTTTCGCTAAATGCGATTCCTGATTTCCCGCACCTTTTCTCTAAGAGCTTGATAGCTCTTCAAAATGAGAAACGGTTGGTGCGGTCAAGAAGACTCGAACTTCCACGGGTTGCCCCGCTACCACCTCAAGGTAGTGCGTCTACCAATTCCGCCATGACCGCAAGCCAATTGGGAAAAATCCCGGTAGGGGCCGGGGTTTAGCAGCGCGGCCTTGCGAGGGCAAGCGGGGTCTGAAGCGAGGATTTTTGGGGCTTGGCCAGGAGCGCCGAGCGATGTGGGCAAGCAGCCCACGAGCGAAGGCGCGACACCGCCAAGACCCAAAAGGACCGCTTCAGATGCCCTCGCCGTCGGTGCCGATGTGTATCCCGCACTCGTCCTTGTCCGTGCCCGCCCAGCGGCCGGCCCGATAGTCCTCGCCCTGCTGGACGCGGCGGGTGCAGGGCATGCAGCCGATGCTGGGATAGCCGTCATCGACCAGCGGGTGCTGCGGCAGCTTGTGGGTCGCCACATAGGTTTCCAGGTCGGCCAGGGTGTAATTGGCCAGCGGATTGAAGCGGAAGCGGTTGTCGTGGAATTCCACCGCCTGCATGTCGGACCGCTCGCGGGTCTGGAAGCGCTTGCGGCCCGTCACCTGGGCGGCGAAGGGCGCCAGCGCCTTGGCCAGCGGCATGGTCTTGCGGAAGTGGCAGCAGGAATCGGCGTCGCGCGACCACAGCGTGCCTTCGGGATCGTTCAGGGCGCGGTCGCCCAGCGACGGCGCGATGGAGCGGACATCGCCCAGCCCCAGCGTGTCCTGCAGGCGGTCGCGATAGCGCAGCGTTTCGCCGAACAGCTTGCCGGTGTTGAGGAACAGCACCGGCGTGTTGGGATCGATCTGCGCCATCAGGTGCAGCAGCACGGAGGATTCCGCGCCGAAGGACGACACCACGGCGGACTTGCCCGCGAATTCGCCGGTCAGCGCCAGTTCGAGAATGCCCAGCGCATCGCGGCCTTCCGACTTGCGCTGCAATTCGGTCAGGTGGGCGCGCACGGCGGGATCGAGCCGCGTGTCGGGACGCGGCGCGATGCCCTTGGCGGAATCGATCACGGTGAAGCGGGACTTGTTGTTCACAGCCAGCCCTCGCGTTCGACATGGGCGCGGACCATCTGCGAGACTTCGGACATGGTCATGCCTTCGGAGCGCCAGCGGGCGCGCGCGTTGGCCAGATCGCGCAGGCGCGAGGTCCATTCGGGGCCGAACTGGTCGGCCAGGCCTTCGCGCAAGCGGCGCGACAGGCCCGGCACCTGCCCGCCGGTGGAGACGGTCAACATCAGGTCGCCCCGGCGGACAATGGCCGGGACATGGAAATCGCAGAGCGGCAGAACGTCCTCGACATTGACCAGCACGCCCAGGGCGCGGGCGCGGGTCGCCAGGGCGCGGGATTCCCCTTCGCCTAGGCCAGCCACGAAGAGCAGGTTCAGCCCCGCCAGGGCCTCATCAGGGACATCCTGGGGCAGCAGACGCGCTTCCACCCCTGCCTCGGCCAGCAGGGCCTGCCGGCGCGCCAGCGCGTCGCCCTGACCGATCAGGGCGGCTTTCAGGCTGTGCGGGGTGAGCGTGATGGGGAGCATTCCGGACAGATATGCCCGGATGCCTTAAAATGCAAGAAATGTAGTGGGGTTTAAATAATACTACGTTTTGTTGTTTGTATTAAGCAGCTCGACCACCGAAACGGCAATCTTGTCGCCCTGGATCTCGATCTCGCCCTTGGCCACTGGCTTGTCGTTGGCCAGGATCAGCACGGCGTCGTCCTGGCGAGAATCCAGCTCGATGACCGCGCCGCGGCCCATGCGCAGCAACTGGTGCATGGGAATGACCGAGCGGCCCAGGACCACCGAGATCTCGACCTTCACATTATCGACATTGGAAGCCATAGAACGCGCCCTTACATTCGGTGATCCGGCGATGCTGCCGGATCATGGTTTCGGAAGTCTTAACTTGGACGTCTTGCTCAAGCCCGACTGGAAGATATCGGACGCAACTGTGCCCTATCCGGAGGCGCTGGCGGCCATGGAAGCCCGCGCCGAGGCCATCGCGGCGGGCACGGCGGGCGAGCAGGTCTGGCTGCTGGAGCATCCGCCCATCTACACGGCGGGCACCTCGTCCAATGAGGCCGACCTGCTCGAGGCGCGCTTCCCGGTCTATCGCACCGGGCGCGGCGGCCAGTTCACCTATCATGGCCCGGGCCAGCGTGTCGGGTACGTGATGCTGGACCTAAAGCGCAGAAAGCCCGACGTGCGCGCCTTCGTCTTCGACCTGGAGCAATGGCTGATCGAGACCCTGGCGCTGTTCAACGTGAAGGGCGAGCGGCGCGAAGGCCGGGTCGGTATCTGGGTGGATCGCGGCAATGGGCGCGAGGACAAAATCGCCGCCATCGGCGTGCGCATCCGCCGCTGGGTGAGTTTTCACGGCGTGGCGCTGAATGTGGAGCCTGACCTGTCGCATTTTTCCGGCATCGTGCCGTGCGGCGTCATCGGCCATGGCGTCACCAGCCTGGCCGACCTCGGCATCCTGGTGACGATGGCCGATGTCGATGTCGCCATAAAGCAGGCATTTCAAAAAGTGTTTGGCTGAAGCCGGCGATATTTGAACCGCGCCTAGGCCGACGCCAGGCGCTTGAAGCCCTTTTCGGCGGGCGGCTCGCTGTTGTTCAGATCGACATGGCCGATCCGCGCCGCGGGCGGGCCCTTCATCGCGCTGGCGACGAAGGCTTCCACCGCCTTGGTGGGGCCGGAGACCAGCGCTTCCACCGAACCGTCATCGCGGTTGCGCACCCAGCCGTCGAGCTTGTGATGCTCCGCCGCCATGGTGAGGAAATCGCGGAAGCCGACACCTTGCACGAAACCCTTCACGTGCACGATCAGCGAAGTCAGGTCGTCGGACATCTGCGTCTCCACGGGCTCATACGCATCTGGGCGCTGCGCTCCATTTGTTCAAGCGGTGGCGCCGGCAATTCTCTGCTGCAGGCGGTTGAGGTTCATCAGCGAGAACAGGTGCAGGTAGATCAGTTCCAGCGCGCCCGAGGCGTTCAGTTCCGCCAGCTTCTTGGCCGGCAGGGCGCGCAGCTTGTCGCGGCTGACCATCAGGAAGCCGTTCAGGCGGCGCTCCGGATCGTTGGGCAACGGCAGATGCGCTTCCGCCGGTTCCAGCAGGCCCAGGTCCGACAGCGTCTTGCAGAAGGTCTGGGTGATGACGCTCTGGCCCTGATACTCGCTGAGGAAATCCAGCACGCCGGTGAGGAACGGGGTCTGCTCGCCGGTGATGCCGTCGAACAGGCGTTCGCCCTCGCCCGCATTGTTGAAGGCGGTGCAGGATTCATCGACCATCAGGGTGAAGGTGGTGTTCTTGTCGTCGGTGCCGAAGACGAAGGGATAGCGGCGGATGAAGGCCGGGATATAGGCCGCAGCCCAGCTGCCATCGGGATTAACGAAGATATTCTCATTGTCGCGCACGCCCAGCACCGCGGCCGGGATGACGCCGTCATTGGCCTGGCCGAAAACGATGGCGTAATACATCGCCACCAGGGCGAATTCGCCCGCCATCACCGGCACCGAATTGGTTCCGCGCGCGAAATCGTAGCCGGGGATCGGCTTGATCGAATAATTGAGGTGCTTGTCCTTCGCCAGCGGCGTCACGCCGTCATAGATCAGCATTTGCTTCATTGGTGTGCCCCGGAGCGTAAAATCCGCGTGCGTTCTAGCAAAGCCCCCGGACGGGGGATAGGGCAGGCCGCGATCTTGGTTGCCGTCTTGCCAGCCATCTTGCCGGTGTGGGCCAAACCGCGTTAACGCAAGGCATGCTGCTTCTCCCACGGCAAGTCTCGCTGGCCGTTTTCCGGGTCCATATCGAAAACGGCTTGGCGGTGGCCGCGGGCGTTGGCCTGACCGGCCTGGCCGTGGGCCTGCCCCTGGGACTGGAAGCGGGCATGGCCGCCATGGCGGGCGCCATCTGCGTCTCGATCACAGACCAGCCCGATCCGCTGCGCCAAAAGCCCTGGCTGATCGGCTTCGCGCTGGCCTCGGCCTGCTTCTTCACGGCGCTGGCCTCGGCGGCGCAGTTTGCGCCGGGTGCCTTCCTGGCCGCCACCGCCGTCACCGGCCTGTGGACCGGGCTGATCTCGGCCTATGGCAAGCGGGCGATCAACATCGCCACCACCTCCATCCTGGCCTTCGTCTTCGCCATGGCGGAGGAATTCGCCGATGGCGGCGCGGCGCTGGATCATTTCATCCTGTTTGCCTGCGGCGCCATCGTCTACGCCACCCACGCGCTCATCTGCGCCGCCCTGTTCGACGACCGGGCGCGGCGGCTGCTGCTGGCAGAAGCGATGCGCGCCTTCGTCAGCTATCTGCGGGCCAAGGCGGCGCTTTACAATCCCGACAGCGAAGGCCCCGCCGCCTTCCGCGCCATGATCGAGGCGCACGCCACCCTGGCCGACCGGCTGCAGGCGGCGCGCGACGCGCTCTATGCCCGCAAACACCATGCGATTCAGCTCAAGCGCATCGACGCGCTGATCGCGCTGCTGGATCTGTTCGAAACCGTGCTGTCCAGCGACGCCGACATCGAGCTGCTGCGCCATGCCAAGGCGCGCGACCTGCTCTGGCGCTTCAACCAGTGCATCCACCTGATCGCCGACGAGGTCGAGCGGCTGACGCTGGCACTGCGCGACCGGCGGCCCCATACCAGCCCCCGCGCCCATGAGGCCGAGCTGGCGGCGCTGGTGGCAGCGACCCGCGAAGCGCGCACCGCCGATCCGGACGACGAGACGCTTTATGCCTTTTCCGCCACGGCGCTGAAGCTGCAACTGGCGGACCAGTATGCCGCCACGCTGGGCCGCGCCCTGGACCGCGACACCCCGCCATCGCGCATCGCCAGCGAACTGGACCTGGAGCTGTTCCGCGCAGATACACCGCGCGGCGCGGGCGTGCTGCTGCGACAGTTTCATTATCGCTCGCCCGCCCTGCGCTATGGCGTGCGCCTGGCCCTGGCCATGACCACCGGCTTTGGGCTGACGCTGATCTTCCCCGCCATCGCGCATGCCAACTGGATATTGCTCACCATCGCGCTGATCATGCGCGCCAATTACAGCGTCACGCGCCAGCGCCGCTGGGACCGCGTCACCGGCACGCTGATAGGCTGTGCCCTGGCGGTGCTGTTCCTCAACACCCTGCCTCCTTGGGCATTGCTGATGCTGATCGCGCTGGCGGTGGGCACCAGCCATGCTTACGGCGGCATCGCCTATCGCGTCACCGCCATCGGCGCATCGGTGTCGTCGCTGCTGCTGCTGCACTTCGTCGATCCGCATCCCCTGTTTCTGGAGCGCATCATCGACACGCTGATCGGCGCGGGGCTGTCCTGGGCCTTCAGCTATCTGTTGCCGCACTGGGAGCGCTATGACCTGCTCGGCACGGTGCGCACGCTGCTAGCGGCGGACGCCCAGTTCGCCGACGCGGTGTTGCGGCGGCAGCCGATCTATGGCGCCTATCGCCTGGGCCGCAAGAAGACCATCGACGCGGTGGCGGCATTGTCGGGGGCGCTGCGGCGGCTGTCGGACGAGCCCAACGTCAACCGCCGCACCGTGGCGGCGCTGGGTGAATTGCTGGGCGCGAATTATCTGCTGGCGTCGGACCTGTCCTCCATGCCCGTGCTGCTGAAGCTGCGCGCCGCCGATATCGGGCCGGACGCCGACGCTCAGATCGACGCCACGCGCGGCCGGGTGGTGGCGCTGTTGTCGCCCGACGCAGCGGATGAAACGGCGACGGAAATGCCGGAGCGGGAGAGCTTCCACACCCTGCAGGGCGACCGCGCCAGCGAGATCCTGATGCGGCGGCTGGCGCATATCGAGCACGCGGCACGGAAAGTCGCGCGGCTGTCGGCCAGACCGGTACTGGAATTACCGGATTAGTGCCCGTCGTCCGACCAGTGCGGCGGATCGGACACCAGCTTGATGACGCCGAAGCTTTTGCCCACTTCGATCAGCTGCGGGTTCGAGCCGTTGCGCGGCGCAGCGCTGATCTTGCGCGTGACGCCGTCAAAATCGGTGATGGTCAGCGTGCCGGTCCAGGCAATCGTCATGTCGATGGCGCGCTTCTGGGTGTGGCGGCTGACCAGGGCGGCGGGAAACTTGATCTCGTACTTCTGCATCATCGCCAGCGCCGCGGCCTTGGCGGCGGTGCGGTTGCCCTTGTGGGTCCAGTCGATGTCGACGCCGGCCATCTTCGGAACCGTGGCGGGATCCTGGCCCGACATGCCGATCATGCAGCACCAATGCATCAGATAGGCGCGCTCGGCCGGGCGATAGGTGGCGCCGATGGAGATGGTGGCGCCGCCCTTCTTCATGGCAGAGATGAAGGCCTTGGTGGCGTCGCGGAAATCCGGCGACAGGTCATCGACCTTGGCGCTGGTGGGAAACTTCGCGCACCATGCCGGACCCGATACGTCTGCCATCTCATTGCCGCTCGTTCAGCCGGGCGGGACGTTAGCCTGAGTCGCGCGTGGATAGCGCGGCCAGACCCTCGCGGATGCGGTGGATAGCGCCGTGCAGGTCGCGCCCGGCCTCGGCGCGCCAAAGCCGAAGAATGACATAGCCTTGCTCGGCCAGCAGGCGGTCGCGCACCCGGTGGACAGCGGATTTGTCGCGGCCCGGTTCACCCTCGACCAGGTCGATCACCAGCCGCGCGTCATGCTCGACGAAATCCAGCCGGAAAGTCTTGAAGTGCGCCGCCTTGCGAAAGTGCCAGCCCTGTTCGCGCATCTCGCGCAGCCGCGCCCAGAGCCGGGCATCGAGCGTGTTGCGGGGTGCAAGCGGGCGCTTGCGTTGCATCTCTTCTAACTCTTGGTGCGCGATGCGGCGATGAACTCCGCCGCCTTGTCGAGTTCGCGCGCCAGGCTGGTGGCGCGGACTTCCGCTTCGTGGTCGCGGCCCCATTTTGAGGCCTGATAGTCTTCGTCGATGCGGGCCAGGGCGAAGACCTGCATCGGCACCAGCTCGCCTTCGGCCAGCGCCAGCGCCAGCACCACCGATCCCGCAATGGAGGCGACAACATGCAGCGCCGCCAGCGAGAAACTATCCTGCTTCTCCAGCGCGGTGCGGAACGCGGCCAGCGTGGCGGGCGGCGGGTCCTGATGGGTGAAGCCTTCGACAACCACGAATTCCACACCGTATTTGCGGCGGGCCCAGGCCAGCACCGGGTCCCAGCCTTCGGCTTGCAGCTTGACCAGCTCCGGCGGCTGGTGGGCGCGGTAGCAGAGCAGATCATTCTCGCCGAAGCGCAGCACGGCATCGATCACCGCGTCGCGGTTCGCCGCCACGCCGTCGATCACCGTGTCGGCCAGGCGCAGGAAGGGCATGGAGACGGGATCGATGGTCTCGCCCTGCCCGGCCCATTCCGCCGCGATGGCGTCGGCCAGGGCGCGGGTCGGCACCGCCAGCCTGTTCTTGGCAGGGGTCTGTACCGGCCTGCCATCCAGCAGGATGCGGAACCCGTCTTCGGCCTCGCCGACCGAAACTGCCTTGTAGAACCGCTTCATTTACTTTTGCGCTTCTGGCCCGTGCTGGTCGCCTTGCGTTTGGCCTTCTGCACGGTTTTCGTGCGCTTGGGCTCTTCGCGGCGCGGCGCGGGCGCCGGCGCCGCCTTCTTCTGTTCGTGCTTCTTGGGCGGGAAGGGATTGCGCCCATCATCCTCGCGGAAGCCCAGCGTGCCCCAGGTCTTTTCCATGTGGGGCGGCAGTGGCGCGGTCACGTTCAAACGCCCGCCATCGGGCCGCGCAATGTCGATCTGGCGGGCGTGCAGGTGCAGCTTGTCGGCGATGTCGCCGCGCCCGCGCGATTCCGCGCCGCCATACTTGAAATCGCCCACGATGGGCGTGCCCAGCGAAGCGAGATGGACGCGGATCTGGTGCGTGCGCCCGGTGATGGGCCGCGCTGCCACCCAGGCGAACTCGGTGCCCGCCGTCGCCACCACGGCATATTCGGTGAGCGCGAACTTGGCACCCTCCTCGTCATCCTCCACCGTGGTCATGCGTTCGTCGCGGCCATGCGGGCCATAACCGCCTTCCTTGGCCAGCGCCGCCTTGACCACACCGCGCGCCTGCTTCGGTACGCCGCGCGTCAGCGCCCAATAGACTTTCGAAGCGTCACGATGCGCCAGCGCCTGCGACAGGCCCGACGCCGCCAGGGTGGTGCGGGCCAGCAGCAGCACGCCGGAGGTGTCGCGGTCGAGGCGATGCACCAGCTTGGGCCGCACCGTCTTTTCGAACATCAGACTGTCGAGCATGCCATCGACGTGGCGGGTCAGGCCGGAGCCGCCCTGCGTCGCCAGCCCCGCCGGCTTGTCCAGCACGATCACATGCTTGTCCATGTAGAGGATGCGGTCCTGCAGCGACCCCATCGGCTTCTGCTGTTCCGGCCTGGGCTTTTCCGGCGCATCGGAAACGGCGTGGATCACTTGCGGCGGCAGCTTCAGCGCTTGGCCCGAGGCGACACGGTCGGCGGATTTCACCCGCCCGCCATCGAGACGGATCTCGCCCTTGCGCAGCAGCTTCTCCAGCAGGCCATGGGTGACGGCGGGATAATGCCGCTTGAACCAGCGGTCGATGCGGATGCCGTCATCTTCGGCATGAATGGTGCGGATTTCAGGCATAAAGTGCGCGCACCAGATAAAGGCCCGCGAACAGCGCGGCGATGGACAGGACGACGGAACCGATAATGTAGAAAGCGGCCAGCGCGTATTCGCCCTTCTGCAACAGCAGCACGCTGTCGAGCGAGAAGGTCGAGAAGGTGGTGTAGCCGCCCAATATGCCGGTGGTGAAGAAGGCGCGCATCTCCGGAGACAGGTTAAGCTTCAGCGCGCCCAGTTCCACCAGAATGCCCATAGCCAAGCCGCCGGTGATATTGACGGCGAAGATGCCCCAGTTGAACGCCGCGCCCGCAGGCTGCACCCAGCCCGCCACGAAGTAGCGCAGCAATGCGCCCAAGCCGCCGCCCACGCCCACCGACAGGATCACGCCCATCTAACTGCCCCCGCCACGCTTCGCCCGCAGCTTTGACCAATAATCCAGGCGCTTGGCAATCTCGCGCTCGAAGCCGGTCTCCTTGGGCACATAGAACTGCTCGCGGTCCATCTCGTCGGGGAAATAGTTCTGGCCGGAAAAGCTATCCTCAGCGTCATGGTCGTAATTATAGCCCGCGCCATAGCCGAGATTCTTCATCATCTTGGTCGGAGCGTTGAGGATATGCGCGGGCGGCATCAGCGAGCCATGCTCCTGCGCCGCGCGCTTGGCGGCCGGGAAGGCCCGATAGACCGCGTTCGATTTCGGCGCGGTGGCGAGATAGACGATGCATTGCGCCAGCGCCAGCTCGCCTTCGGGCGAACCGAGGAATTCATAGACGTCCTTGGCGGCCAGCGCCTGATGCACCGCTTCCGGGTCGGCCAGCGAAATGTCTTCAATCGCCATGCGCACCATGCGGCGGGCGATATAGAGCGGCTGCTCGCCGCCTGCCAGCATGCGCGCCAGCCAATAAAGTGCCGCATCGGGATCGCTGCCGCGCACCGATTTGTGCAGGGCGGAAATCAGATTGTAATGCTCCTCGCGGCTCTTGTCGTAGAGCGGCATGCGCCGCTGCACCGCCGCCATCAGGCCCGCGGGATCGAGCGGCTTGACGGTGCGCAGGTTGGCGACCTCTTCCGCCAGGTTGAGCATATAGCGGCCATCGCCATCGGCCATGGCGCGCAGGGTGGCGCGGGCGTCGGCGTCGAGCTTGAGCGGTTCGCCATAATGCGCCTCGGCGCGTTGCAGCAGCGCCTCCAGCGCGGCGTCATCCAGACGGCGCAGCACCAGCACCTGGCAGCGCGACAGCAAAGCACCATTGAGTTCAAACGACGGGTTCTCGGTGGTGGCGCCGACCAAGACCACGGTGCCATCCTCCACCACCGGCAGGAAGCTGTCCTGCTGGCTGCGGTTGAAGCGGTGGATTTCATCCACGAACAGCAGCGTGCCGCGCCCCATGCGGCGGCGCTGGCGCGCGGCGTCGAACGCCTTCTTCAGGTCGGCGACGCCGGAGAACACCGCCGACAATTGTTCGAAGCTCAGATCAAAGGCGCTGGAGAGCAACCGCGCGATGGTGGTCTTGCCGGTGCCGGGGGGGCCCCACAGGATGATGGATTGCGGCCGTCGCGCCGCCACCATGCGGCCCAGCGGCCCCCCATCTTCCTTTGAAGAAGGCGGCCCCAGCAGGTGATCCTGCCCCACCACTTCGGCAAGGGCTGTGGGCCGCAGGCGGTCGGCCAGCGGGCGCGGCGCGCCAGCGGCCTCGCTTCCGGCTTCAGCCGTGCTGGATTCGAACAGGTCGGACATGCCGCAATCTACAAACTATTGCCGCCTGCCGATACCGGGCTCAACCGGCGAAAGAGGCTGTAATCCGGCGGCCGCCGCGTTCCAGCGTCACCTGCCAGCGGGTCGCGGCGTTCAGCGCCCGCACTAGGTCCCCGGTGCGATCCACTTCGACGCCGTTGATGCCGCGGATGATGTCGCCGGGGCGGAACCCCTGCGCCGCCGCCAGGCTGTTGTCGGCGACCTCGGTCACGGCGATGCCCTTGGCGAAGAGATCGGCGCCCAGATCGAGCGCCACTGCGGGCGAAAGGTTTTCCACCTTCGCGCCGCTGAGCGGATTGCGGCCCGCGATGGTCTGGGTCTCGCGCGCTGGTGTTTCCGGCGGCAGCGCCACCGTTGCCATCACATCGCGGGTGGCCTTGCCGCTGGCCACCGCCACGCGCACGCGCGCGCCGGGTGCATGGGTGGCGATGCGGTAGTTCAGCGCCTGCACATCGTCCACCGGCGTGCCGTCTACCGCCTGCACCACATCGCCTGACTTCACGCCGGCATTGGCCAGCGGCCCGCCCGGATAGACATCCTTGATCAGCACGCCGCCGGGCCGTGCCAGCCCCAGGCTGGCGGCGATAGCGCTGGTGACTGGCTGGCCGCTGACGCCCGCCCAGGCCAGCCGCACGCCGCGCGTGACGCCCGCCTGCCCGCCTTCGACGCCTTCGACCACGCGCCGCGCCAGATTGGCGGGAATGGCGAAGCCGATGCCGACGCTGCCGCCGCTGCGTGAATAGATCGCGGTGTTGATGCCCGCGAGACGGCCTTCGGTGGTCACCAGCGCGCCACCGCTGTTGCCGGGATTGATGGCCGCATCGGTCTGGATGAAATACTGATAGTCGCCGCCCGCGATTTGCGTGCGCGCCTGGGCCGAGACGATGCCCATGGTCACGGTCTGGCCGACGCCGAAGGGGTCGCCCACCGCCAGCACCAGATCACCCACCTGCACGCGGTCGGAATCAGCGAAGGGCACGAAGGGCAGCTTCTCGCCCTTGGCGTCGATCTTCAGCACCGCCAGATCGGTGCGCGGATCGGCGGTCAGCACCCGGGCCTTGAACTCGCGCTTGTCGCTCAACGCCACCACGATCTCGTTGCCGCCATCGACGACATGATTGTTGGTCAGGATGATGCCGTCGGCGCGCACGATGACGCCCGAGCCCAGCGATTGCTGCACGCGCTGGCGCATTTCCGGGCTGGCGCCGAAGAAGCGCGAGAAGAAGGTATCGTTCATCAACGGGTTGGACTGTTGCTGCACCACGGTGCGGGCATAGACATTGACCACGGCGGGGGCGACGCGCCGCACCACCGGCGCGAAGGTGAGCTGCACCTCGCCCATGCCCGACGGCGAGATCAGAGTGGGCATCTGGCCGCCCGCTGGCGGATTGAGCCGCACCGGGTTCTGCGTGTTCTGCGCCGTGCCCTGCCCCACATAGGCATAGGCCAGTGCGCCGGCGGCGAAGATCGCGGCGGCGGAAATCAGCGTGATAAGGCGTTCGCGGGTCATGGCGGTCCCAAAGAAAAAGGGCGGCATCGCTGCCGCCCTGAATCTATTTCAAACCGTGGCGAAAATCAGGCTCGCGCCATTAATCTTCGGTAGCCTCGGCCACTTCCACCGGGCCCGAATCCTGGCCCTTGGCGGACACGTCGCGGTCCACGAACTCGATGATCGCCATCGGGGCGTTGTCGCCGAAGCGGAAGCCGGCCTTCAGCACGCGGGTATAGCCGCCCTTGCGGTCGGCATAGCGCGGGCCCAGCACGTCAAACAGCTTGGTCACCTGGGCGGCGTCCTTGACCTGGGCCAGCAGCTGGCGGCGGGCATGGAGATCGGTCTTGCCGCGGCGCGACAGCGTCACCAGCTTCTCGATCACCGGGCGAAGGTCCTTCGCCTTGGGCAGCGTGGTCTTGATCTGCTCGTGCTTGATCAGCGCGGCCGTCATGTTGCCCCACATCGCCTTGCGGTGCGAAGCGGTGCGGTTGAACTTGCGGCCTTGATTGCCGTGACGCATTTAAACTCCTCCATGGCGGGCAGCCCGTCAGGGCGCGACCCGGCCATCCATCTTGATCAGTATTGGTCTTCGTAACGCTTGGCGAGGTCTTCGATGTTCTCGGGCGGCCAGCCGGGCACTTCCATGCCCAGATGCAGACCCATTTCGGCGAGAACAGCCTTGATCTCGTTCAGCGACTTGCGGCCGAAGTTCGGGGTGCGCAGCATCTCGCCTTCGGTCTTCTGGATCAGGTCGCCGATATAAACGATGTTGTCGTTCTTCAGGCAGTTGGCAGAACGCACCGACAATTCCAACTCGTCCACCTTCTTCAGCAGCACCGGATTGAAGGCCAGATCGGGCTTCGCTTCCTCGGTGGTGCGCAGCTGCGGCTCTTCGAAGTTGATGAAGACCTGCAGCTGGTCCTGGAGGATACGCGCGGCATAGGCCACGGCATTGTCCGAGGTGACGGCGCCGTTGGTTTCGACGGAGAGCGTCAGCTTGTCATAGTCGAGGATCTGGCCCTCGCGGGTGTTCTCGACCTTGTAGGACACGCGCTTGACCGGGCTGAACAGGCTGTCGACCGGGATCAGGCCGATGGGCGCATCTTCCGGGCGGTTGCGATCGGCGGGGACATAGCCCTTGCCGGTCGCGATGGTGAGCTCCATGCGGAACTCAACCTTTTCGTCCAAGGTGCAGAGCACCAGGTCGGGGTTCAAAACTTCGATGTCGCCAGTCACCTGGATGTCGCCGGCCTTGACCTCGCCCGGACCCTGCTTGCGCAAGCTGACGCGCTTCGGACCTTCGGCATGCATGCGCAGCGAGATCTGCTTCACGTTCAGCACGATGTCGGTGACGTCTTCGCGCACGCCCTGGATGGACGAGAATTCGTGCAGCACGCCTTCAATCTGGATGGCGGTGACGGCGGCGCCCTGCAGCGACGACAGCAGCACGCGGCGAAGCGCGTTGCCCAGCGTCAGGCCGAAGCCGCGCTCGAGCGGCTCGGCGGTGATGGTGGCGTTGCGGCTGCCCTCATGACCGACATCGGTCTTGAGCTTTTGCGGCTTGATCAGTTCCTGCCAGTTTTTCTGAAACATGTTTTTTCCTCATCGGTTCCCGGACATGTCGGACCATGTCCATACGGCGACGGGGGTTAGTCGGAGTCCGAATGCAAAAACTTTACTTTGGTAGCTCCGGCTCTCGCCGACGCTCCTTTTAGACGCGGCGGCGCTTGGGCGGACGGCAGCCATTGTGCGGGATCGGCGTCACGTCGCGGATGGAGGTGACGGTCAGACCCACAGCCTGCAGCGCGCGCAGCGCGGATTCACGGCCCGAGCCGGGGCCCGAGACTTCCACTTCCAGGGTGCGCATGCCGTGCTCGACGGCCTTCTTGCCGGCGTCTTCGGCGGCCATCTGCGCCGCATACGGCGTCGACTTGCGCGAACCCTTGAAGCCCATCATGCCCGACGACGACCAGGAGATCGCGTTGCCCTGGGTGTCGGTGATGGTGATGATCGTGTTGTTGAAGGTGGCGGCGACATGGGCGACACCCACGACCACGTTCTTCTTTTCCTTCTTGCGCGAACGGCCAGCGGCCTTCTTGTCGGGAGCTGCCATGTTACTTGGTCACTTTCTTCTTGCCGGCGATCGCCTTGGCAGGCCCCTTGCGGGTGCGGGCGTTGGTGTGTGTGCGCTGGCCGCGAACCGGCAGGCTCTTGCGATGACGCAGGCCGCGATAGCAGCCCAGATCCATCAGGCGCTTGATGTTCATGGCGACGTCGCGGCGCAGGTCGCCTTCGACGAGGAAATCGCGGTCGATCACTTCGCGGATCTGGATGACCTCGGACTCGGTCAGGTCACTGACGCGGCGCGTCGGATCGATGCCCAGCTGGGTGATAATCTGCTTCGCGACCTGGGGCCCGATTCCGTGAATGTAGCGCAGGCCGATTTCGACGCGCTTCTGGGTCGGGATATTGACGCCGGCGATACGTGCCAAGGTGCTTCTCCGATGGCCGACAGGCCGTTGAATTCATTGCAAAATTGCGATGCGTCGGAAATCCGGTCAAACCGGGGTCACTGAGCAGCCCGCGAGCCGCCCCAAAACCCTTGAAATGACAGGAAAACTGTCGCGAGGGCGCGGATTATATGAATGGACCCCTACCCGTCAATGGCTGGCCGGGATTTATTGCCGCAGGCGTCGAAATACCAGCAAATACCCCCAAAACCGGCCTTCGGAATCCCCTGCCCCCATGCGGTCCAAACCCCGTTTCGGGGCCTCGCGGTCAGACCCGGATGGAATCGAGGCTGCCCGCGACGTCAGCCGTGACGGTCTCGATCGGCGCCATGCCGTCCAGGGTCGTGAGCTTGCCCCGGGCGCGGTAGAAATCGAGCAGCGGGGCGGTGTTCTTGTAATAGACGCCCAGGCGGTGGGCGAGCGTCTCGGGCGTGTCGTCGGAGCGCATCACGCCGCCGGCCTTGATCCGGGCTTCCACCCGGCTCAGCAGCACGGCGTCATCCACCTTCAGTTCCAGCACCAGGTCGATCTTGCGGCCGCGGGCGGCCAGCATGGTGTCCAGGGCCTCGGCCTGGGGAATGGTGCGAGGGAAACCGTCGAACACCGCGCCATTCTTGCAGTCGGGCTGGTCATAGCGCTGGCCGATGATGCCGATCACCAGTTCGTCGGAGACCAGCTCGCCCTTGGCGAGGATTTCCTTCACCCGCAGGCCCAGCGGCGAACCAGCGGCCACGGCGGCGCGCAGCATGTCGCCGGTCGAGAGCTGCGGCAGGCTGCGCGTCTCGGACAGGATCTTGGCCTGGGTGCCCTTGCCTGCCCCGGGAGGCCCGAACAGGATCAGGTTCACCGGCGGGCTCCGCGCAGCTTCGACTTCTTGAGCAGGCCTTCATACTGCTGCGCCACCAGATGGCTCTGAATCTGCGCCACCGTGTCCATGGTGACCGAGACCACGATCAGGATCGAGGTGCCGCCCACGGCGAAGGACAGATTGTACTCGTAGAAGAAGAATTCGGGGATCAGGCAGACCACGGTGAGATAGAGCGCACCGACCACCGTGACGCGCGTCAGCACATAGTCGATGAACTCCGCGCTCTTCTTGCCCGGACGGATGCCGGGGAAGACGCCGCCATACTTCTTCAGATTCTCGGCCGTCTCTTCCGGTGGCATCACCACCGAGGTGTAGAAGAAGGCGAAGAAGAAGATCAGCGTCGCATAAAGCAGCATGTAGAGCGCATGGCCGCGGCTGAGCAGCGTGACGATGGTGGACAGCCATTCCGGCATGTTCTGCGCGTTGAAGCTGGCATAGGTGGTGGGCAGCAGCAGCAGCGAGGACGCGAAGATCGGCGGGATCACGCCCGAGACGTTGAGCTTGATCGGCAGGTGCGAACTCTCGCCGCCATAGATCTTGTTGCCCACCTGGCGCTTGGGATAGGTGACGAACAGGCGGCGCTGGGCGCGTTCCATATAGACGATCGCCAGCACCATCACGACGGCGACGGCGGCGATCATCACGAACAGCGCCGGGCTGGCGGCGCCGGTGCGCATCTGTTCCAGCGCCTGCAGCATGACGCGCGGGAAGCCCGCCACGATGCCGACAAAAATGATCAGCGAGATGCCGTTGCCGACGCCGCGGCTGGTGATCTGCTCGCCGATCCACATCAGCAGCACGGTGCCGGAGGTCAGCGTGATCATGGAAGTGATGCGGAAGAACAGGCCGGGATCGATCACGGCGCCGCCCCAATTCTCCAAGCCGATGGCGATGCCATAGGACTGGATCAGGGCAATGAAGACCGTGCCGTAGCGGGTGTACTGGTTGATGACCTTGCGGCCGGCCTCGCCTTCCTTCTTCAGCGCTTCGAGTTCCGGGAAGACGCTGGTCATCACCTGGATGATGATGGAGGCGGTGATGTAGGGCATGATCGAGAGAGCGAAGATCGCCATGCGTTCGACCGCGCCGCCCGCCAGGGTGTTGAAGACGTCGAGCAGACCGCCGGCCTGCTGCTGCACCTGCTGTGCCAGCACGACGGGATCGATGCCGGGCATGGGAATATAGGTGCCCAGGCGCGCGACGATCAGCGCGCCCAGGGTGAAGAAGATGCGCTGACGCAGCTCGTGGGACTTGCCCAGATTCTTCAAGCTGAAATTGGCGGCCAGTTGTTCGGCTGCAGATGCCATCAGGCTGCTCCCAAATCGCGGCCGAGTCTTACCCTATTTTCAGGGCCCCGGCTCGCGCAATTCCGCCTTACATGGGGTTGCCATCGCCGCACCTGAAGCGGCCAAAAGGCAACAATCCCTGCTTATCAGGCCTTGCTGGCTTCGCGCTTCTTGGCGGCTTCGGCGCGGCGGGTCTGACGCTTGCCGGGCTCACCCTTCTTATTCGGGTACACCTTCTTGGTGTAGGTCGTGGTCAGGCTGCCACCGGCCTTCTCGACCGCTTCCTTGGCGCCAGCCGAGGCGCCCGCGACTTCGATGTTCAGCTTGGCCTTGATCTCACCCTTGCCCAGCAGGCGCACGCCGTCCTTGGACTTGTGAACCAGGCCGGCCTTGCGCAGCACCTCTTCGGTGATCTTCACCGAGGCATCGAGCTTCTTGTTGTCGACGGCCTTTTGCAGACGGCCGATATTCACTTCGGCGAAATCGGTGCCGAAGATGTTGCGGAAGCCGCGCTTGGGCATGCGCATATGCAGCGGCATCTGGCCGCCTTCAAAACCGTAGATGCCGTTTCCGGTACGGGCCTTGGCGCCCTTGACGCCACGGCCCGAGGTCTTGCCCAGGCCCGAGGACGAACCACGGCCAACCTTGTCCTTGCGCTTGTGCGCGCCCGGATTGTTCTTGATCTCGTTCAGCTTCATCGGAATTCTCCATGACCGGGCAGCCCGAAGGGCGCGACCCGGTCAACCAAATTACTTCTTGTCTTCGACGATCTCGACGAGGTGCTTGATCGCATTGATCATGCCGCGCACGGAGGGGGTGTCCTCCAGCGTGCGCTCGCGGCGGATCTTGCCCAGGCCCAGGCCACGCAGCGTCGCCGCCTGAATCTCGGGCTTGCGATTGGCGCTGCGGATCTGGCGCACCGTGACGGTCTTTTTCGCGGCCATGATATTTGCTCCTTAAACCTTAGGCCGAAAGCGTATCGGCGGTTTCCTCGCGACGGGCGAGGATTTCCGAAACGCTGCGGCCACGGCGCTGCGCCACCATGCGGGGGCTCTGCTGGTTCTTCAGTGCGTCGAACGTCGCGCGCACCATGTTGTAGGGGTTGGAAGTGCCCAGCGACTTGGACACGACATCGCCCACGCCCAGCGCCTCGAACACGGCGCGCATCGGGCCTCCGGCGATGATGCCGGTACCGGCCGGGGCCGGACGCACGATCACCTTGCCGGCGCCATGATGGCCACGGACGTCATGATGGATGGTGCGGCCATCCTTCAGCGGAATCTTGATCATCGACTTCTTGGCTTCTTCCGTCGCCTTGCGGATGGCTTCCGGCACTTCGCGCGCCTTGCCATGGCCGAAGCCGACCTTGCCGGCGCCGTCACCGATCACCACCAGCGCGGCGAAGGCGAAGCGGCGGCCACCCTTCACAACCTTGGCGACGCGGTTGATGTGAACCAGCTTTTCAACCAGGTCACTGTCCTTTTCCTCGCGGCCGCCACGGCCGCCACGGCCACGGTTGTCACCGCCACGGCCACGGTTCTCGCCGCCACGGTCGCCACCACGGCCACGGCCACGGGGAGCTTCGGTCGGCTTCTGTTCGTTGTCTGCCATATCCGTATCCTCAGAAATCGAGACCGGCTTCGCGAGCCGCGTCCGCCAGCGCCTTGACGCGCCCGTGATAGATGTAACCGCCACGGTCGAACACGACCTGGGTCACGCCAGCGGCTTTGGCGCGCTCGGCGATCTTCTTGCCGACCGCACCGGCGGCGTCGACATTGTAGCCCTTGGTGATACCGGCTTCCTTTTCGGCGCTCGACGCCGAGGCGACGGTGACGGCCTTCAGGTCGTCGATCACCTGGGCATAGATGTGCTTGCCCGAACGGAATACCGACAGACGCGGACGATCCGACTTGACGCCAATGTGATGGCGGGTGCGCGACTGGCGCTTCTTGAAGAGAGCGTTGGTCATCTTACTTCTTCTTGCCTTCCTTGCGGCGGACATATTCGCCTTCGTAGCGAACACCCTTGCCCTTATAGGGCTCCGGCGGACGATAGGAGCGGATCTCGGCGGCAACCTGGCCGACGAGCTGCTTGTCGATGCCCGAGACGGCGATCATGGTCGGCTTCTCGGTGACGATGCTGATGCCGGCCGGGATCGGATACGGGACATCGTGGCTGAAGCCGAGCTGCAGGTTCAGGATCTTACCCTGCACCGCGGCGCGATAGCCGACGCCCTGGATCTCGAGCTTCTGGGTGAAGCCGTTGGTGACGCCTTCGACCAAATTGTTCACCAGCGTGCGGGACAGGCCCCACATCTGCGGCCCGCGTTCCGCATCTTCACGCGGCATGACGGAGATCGAACCGTCTTCCAGCGTGACGGAGACATCGGGAACCAGCTTGACGCTGAGTTCGCCCTTGGGGCCCTTGACCTTGACGGTCTGCCCTTCCACCGAGGCGGTGACGCCCTTGGGAAGCGGTACGGGTTTCTTGCCGATACGAGACATGGCGGCTCCTTAGAACACCTGACAGAGAACTTCGCCGCCGACGTTCTTTTCGCGGGCGGTGTTGTCCGTCATGACGCCCTGAGGCGTGGAGAGAATGGAAACGCCCAGGCCCTGACGATGGGGCTTGAGGTCGCTGACCGCGGAATAGACGCGGCGGCCCGGAGTGGAAACGCGCTTCAGCTCGCGGATGACGGGTTCGCCATCGTGATACTTCAGCTCGATTTCCAGCTCCTTGTGGCCCTTGGTCTCGACCTCGGCATAGCCGCGGATGAAACCTTCGGACTGCAGCACGTCGAGAAGACGGGTGCGCAGGCGTGAGTTGGGCGACTTGATCTTCGCCATGCGGCGCATCTGGCCGTTACGGATGCGCGTGATGAGATCGCCAATCGGATCGATGATCATGGTTTCTCCTTACCAGCTCGCCTTGGTCATGCCGGGGATCTGGCCGAAATTGCCAAGATCGCGAAGCGCAATACGCGACATCTTGATCTTGCGATAATAGCCCTTGGGACGGCCGGACAGCTCGCAGCGATGATGCACGCGCACCTTCGAGGAGTTGCGCGGCAGCTTCGCCAGCTTCAGGCGGGCGGCGAAACGCTCTTCCTGCGGCAGCTTTTCGTCATTGGCCTGGTTCTTCAGCGCGGCGCGGCGGACGGCATACTGCGCCACCAGCTTTTCGCGCTTCTTGTTACGGTTGATCTGGCTCGCTTTTGCCATGGGTCTCGCCTCAATTCGCCGTGAAGGGGAACTGGAAGCCTTCGAGCAACGCCCGGGCCTCTTCGTCCGTCTTCGCGGAAGTGTTTACGACGATGTCCATACCCCACACCGTCTCGGTCTTGTCGTAGTCGATTTCCAGGAACACCACATGTTCCTTCATGCCCATGGCGTAGTTGCCACGGCCGTCGAAGGATTTGGGGTTGATGCCGCGGAAGTCACGCACGCGCGGCAGCGCCATGGTGATCAGGCGGTCCAGGAATTCGTACATCACGTCGCCGCGCAACGTCACCTTGGCGCCGATCGGCAGGCCTTCGCGGATCTTGAACTGCGCGATGGCCTTCTTGGAGCGGGTCTGGATCGCCTTCTGGCCGGCGATAGCGGTCAGGTCGTTCACCGCCTGCAGGATCTTCTTCCCATCGACGGCGGCTTCGCCGGCGCCGATGTTCAGGACGACCTTGTTCAGCTTCGGCACCTGCATGATGTTGGTGTAGCCGAACTTCTTCATCAGCTCGGCCTTGAGGACCTCGTTGTAGCGCTTCTTGAAGCGCGGAACGTAGCCGGCCTCGCGGGCATGCTCGCCCAGCGACAGGTTGGTGCCGGTGTTGACCTCACGGCGCTTCGACGCCTTGTCAGCCTTGGCTTGCGCCTTCTGGGCTTCCTTGGGGTTCTTGCTGTTGGTGCCTGCGTCAGACATCGATCACTTCTCCCGACTTCTTGGCGAAGCGCACTTTGCTGCCGTCGGCCAGAGTCTTGAACCCGATGCGCGTCGCCTTGCCCGACTTGGGATCGACATGCGCGATGTTGGAAAGCTGGATCGGCGCCTCTTTCGTGACGATGCCGCCCTGCTCCTTCTGCGTCTGGCGCTGGTGGCGCTTGACGACATTGACACCCTGGACAAGGGCGCGACCTTCCTTCGGGAAAACCTTCAGGACCTTGCCCTTCTTGCCCTTGTCGCCGCCGGTGATGACGATGACGTTGTCATCTTTCTTGATGTTGGCCATCACAGCACCTCCGGCGCGAGCGAAATGATCTTCATCTGACCCTTGCTGCGCAGCTCACGCGTAACAGGTCCGAAAATGCGGGTGCCGATGGGCTCGCCCTGGTTGTTGACCAGCACGGCGGCGTTGCCGTCGAAACGGATCAGCGAACCGTCGGAGCGGCGCACGCCCTTGGCGGTGCGAACTACCACGGCCTTGAGCACTTCGCCCTTCTTGACACGGCCGCGCGGCAGCGCTTCCTGGACCGACACCACGATGATGTCGCCGACATCGGCATAGCGCCGATGCGAACCGCCCAGCACCTTGATGCACATAACGCTCTTGGCGCCGCTATTGTCGGCGACGTCGAGCTCAGTTTGCATCTGAATCATAGCTTCAACTCCTCAATCGCGCCGGTTACTTGCCGACGCGGTCCAGCACTTCCCAAGTTTTGAGCTTGGAAAGAGGCCGGCATTCCTGAATGCGGACGGTATCGCCCACCTTGAACGCGCCCTTTTCGTCATGGGCGTGATACTTCTTGCTGCGGCGCACGGTCTTGCCCATCACCGGGTGAATGAAGCGGCGCTCCACCTTCACCACGATGGTCTTGGCGTTCTTGTCGCTGACGACGGTGCCTTGCAGGATTCGCTTGGGCATGGACCTTAACCTTTCGCGGCAGCAGTGCGCTGCTCGGTAAGCACGGTTTCGATGCGCGCGATATCGCGGCGCAGGATGCGGATGCGGCCGGTGTTCTCGACCGAGCCATTGGCGCGCTGGAAGCGCAGGTTGAACTGCTCTTTCTTGAACGAGGTGAGCTGGGTGCTCAGCTCGTCCACGCTCTTGCCGCGGAAATTGTCGATCTTGCCGGCCGCCTTGGCCGCCGGCTTCTTCGACTTGGTGGCTTTCGCCTTGGTTTCTTTCTTCGCCATCGTTTTTCTCTTACAGCGTGCGCGCGATGAACTTGGTCGCGATGGAAAGTTTGGCGGCGCCCAGGCGCATCGCTTCCTTGGCGGTATCGGCGTCAACGCCGTCGATCTCGAACAGGATGCGGCCCGGCTTGACCTTAGCCACCCAGAATTCCGGGGCGCCCTTGCCCGAGCCCATGCGGACTTCAGCGGGCTTCTTGGACACCGGAACGTCCGGGAAAATGCGGATCCAGACACGGCCGGCACGTTTCATCTGACGCGTGATCGCGCGGCGGGCCGCCTCGATCTCGCGGGCATTGAGACGTTCCGGTTCCATCGCCTTGAGGCCGAAGGCGCCGAACGCCAGCGACGTGCCAGCCTTAGCGGCGCCGTGGATGCGGCCCTTGAACTGCTTGCGGAACTTGGTGCGCTTGGGAGACAGCATGGTTCTTCTCTTTACTCCGCAGCCGGAGCGCGCTCGCGCTCACGTTCGCGCGGGCCGCGGTTGCCGCCTTCGGCTTCACTGGCCAGACGCTTTTCGGTGGCATAGGGGTCGTGTTCCATGATCTCTCCCTTGAAGATCCAGACCTTGACGCCGCAGGTGCCGTAGGTGGTGAAGGCAGTCGCAACGCCATAGTCGATGTCGGCGCGCAGCGTGTGCAGCGGCACCCGGCCTTCGCGATACCATTCGATACGGGCGATTTCCGCGCCGCCCAGACGGCCGGTGCAGTTGATACGGATGCCCAGCGCGCCCAGGCGCATGGCGGTCTGCACCGAACGCTTCATCACGCGGCGGTACGCGACGCGGCGTTCGAGCTGCTGCGCGATGTTCTCGGCAACCAGCTTGGCGTCGATTTCCGGCTTGCGGATTTCCACGATGTTCAGGTGAACCTCGTCGGTGGTGTACTTCTGGACGTCGCTCTTCAGCTTCTCGATGTCGGCGCCCTTCTTGCCAATCACCACGCCCGGACGGGCGGAGTGGATCGTGACGCGGCACTTCTTGTGCGGACGCTCGATGATGACGCGGGAGACGCCGGAGGCCTTCAGCTTGTCGCTGAGGTAGTCGCGGATCTTGATGTCTTCCTGCAGGAGCTTGCCATATTCCCGCTTGCCCGCGTACCAGCGCGAGTCCCAGGTGCGGTTGACGCCAAGGCGCAGGCCAATCGGATTACATTTCTGACCCATTAGGCAGCTTCCTTCTTGGCCTTCGAGGCCTTTTGGGCCGCGGGCCTCTTGGCCGCGGGCTTCTTACCAGCAGACTTCTTCGCGGGAGCGGCGGCTTCGGCCTTCTTCTCCTCGGCGACTTCCTCGACGATGATCGTGATCTGGCTAAAGAACTTCTCGATGCCGCCCGAATTGCCGCGGGCGCGCGGATGGAAGCGCTTCATCACCAAATTCTTGCCGACGCTGGCTTCCTTGACCACCAGATCATCGACATCGAGATCGTGGTTGTTCTCAGCGTTGGCGATGGCCGACTGCAGCGCCTTCTTGACGGCGCCGGCGATGCGCTTCTGCGAGAAGGTCAGCTCGCTCAGGGCGCGCTCCACCTTCTTGCCGCGGATCTGCTGCGCCACAAGATTGAGCTTGCGCGGAGAGACGCGGATGTTGCGGGCGACCGCCATCGCCTGATTGTCCTTGAGGGCGCGCGCGCGCGATTCCTTGCCCATTACGACCTCTTAGCCTTCTTGTCGCCGCCGGCCTGGTGACCGTGGAAGGTGCGGGTGGGCGAGAACTCGCCCAGCTTGTGACCGACCATGTCCTCAGTGACGTTCACCGGGATGTGCTTCTTGCCGTTGTAGACGCCGAACGTCAGTCCGACGAACTGCGGCAGGATGGTGGAGCGGCGCGACCAAGTCTTGATCACATCCTTGCGACCGGACGAACGGGCGGCTTCAGCCTTCTTCAGGATGTAGCCGTCGACGAACGGGCCTTTCCAAACGGAGCGTGTCATTAGTTTGCCTTACCCTTGCGAGTGCGCACGATGAACTTGGTAGTGCGCTTGTTGGTGCGCGTCTTGGCGCCCTTGGTCGGCTTGCCCCAGGGCGTGACCGGATGACGGCCACCCTTGGTGCGGCCTTCGCCGCCGCCATGGGGGTGGTCGATCGGGTTCATCGCGGTGCCGCGGACGGACGGGCGCTTCCCCTTCCAGACGTTGCGGCCGGCCTTGCCGATCACTTCGTTCATGTGGTCTGGGTTCGAAACCGCGCCCACAGTCGCCATGCAGGCGAGCGGGATCTTGCGCACTTCCGACGAGTTCAGGCGCACCAGCGCGTAACCGGCGTCACGGCCCAGATACTGGGCGAAAGCGCCGGCCGAACGGGCGATCTGACCGCCCTTGCCCGGCTTCATCTCGATGTTGTGGACAATGGCGCCGACGGGCATCGCGCCCAGGGGCATGGCGTTGCCCACCTTCACGTCGACCTTTTCGCCCGACACGACGGTGTCACCCACGGCCAGGCGCTGCGGCGCCAGGATGTAGTTCAGTGTGCCGTCCTTGTACTTGATCAGCGCGATGAAGGCGGTGCGGTTGGGGTCATATTCCAGACGCTCGACCGTCGCCGGCTCGTTGTACTTGCTGCGCTTGAAATCGATCAGGCGATAGCGCTGCTTGTGACCGCCACCCTGCCAGCGCACGACGATACGGCCGGTGTTGTTGCGGCCACCCTTGGAGTGCTTGCCTTCGGTCAAGGACTTGACCGGGCCGCCCTTGTGCAGGCTGGACTTGTCGACCAGGACCAGCTGACGCTGGCCGGGGGTAGACGGCTTGTAGTGTTTCAGAGCCATGGCTTAGAGACCCGTCGTGATGTCGATCTGGTGGCCCTCTTCGAGGGTCACGATCGCTTTCTTGATGTCGCTGCGCTTATAGACCTTGCCGCGGGCCAGCTTGCGCTTGCCCTTGACCGTGATCGTGTTCACCGCCTTGACCTTCACCTTGAAGAGCTCGGTCACCGCGCGGGCGATGGCGGGCTTGGTCGCGTTCAGCGTGACGCGGAACACTACCTGGTTGTTCTCGGTCAGGCGCGTGGCCTTTTCCGTGATGATCGGCGAGAGGATGACGTCGTAGTTCGTGCTCATGCCAGCCTCGCTTCGATCGCCTTGATGGCGGCGGTGGTCAGGACCAGCGTGCCGCTGCGCATGATGTCATAGACGTTGATGCCGGCCATCGGCAGCAGCGAGACATCGGCCAGGTTGCGGGCCGACAGCTGGAAGTTGTTGTCGAACTCCGCATCGATCACCAGCGCCTTGGCCACGCCCAGCTTGCCGAACTGGTCGGCCAGGGTCTTGGTCTTGATGTCCTTGGACTTGGCTTCGTCGAGAATGACGATCGAGCCAGACTTGGCCTTGGACGACAGCGCGTGGCGCAGGCCAAGCGCCTTGACCTTCTTGGGCAGGTCGAACTCGTGAGAGTGATTGACCGGGCCCATCGCCTTGGCGCCGCCGACGAACAGCGGGGCCGAACGGGCGCCGTGACGGGCGCCGCCGCTGCCCTTCTGCTTCACCGACTTGTGCTTGGTGCGGTTCACTTCGGCGCGGGTCAGGACCTTGTGCGTGCCGGCGCGGCGCTTGGCGAGCTGCCAGACGACGACGCGCTGGATCAGGTCCTGGCGCGGCTCCAGGCCGAAGATGGCGTCGTTGAGTTCAACATCGCCGGCGGCCTTGTTGTCGAGGTTGAGGATCTTGGACTTCATCGCTTAGCCCTCCGTCTGTTCGGCGGCAGGCGCTTCGGCGCCAGAAGCCTGAGAGACGTTCGCCTCGGCAGCCGGAGCGGCGGCGTTGCGCTTCTTCACCGAAGCCGGCATCGGAACGTCCTTGTGCGGGCGCTTGACGGCATCACGCACCATCACCCAGCCGCCCTTGGAGCCCGGCACCGCGCCGCGCACCATGATCAGGCCGCGTTCGACATCGACCTTCGCCACTTCCAGATTCTGGGTGGTGATGTTCTCGTCGCCGTAATGGCCGTGCATCTTCTTGTTCTTGAAGGTCTTGCCCGGGTCCTGACGGCCGCCGGTACCACCGAGCGAACGGTGCGAGATCGACACGCCGTGCGAGGCTTCGAGACCGCGGAAATTCCAGCGCTTCATCGCGCCCGTGAAACCACGGCCTATGGTGACGCCGGTGACGTCGACCTTCTGGCCTGCCACGAAATGATCGGCCTGCAGCAGGTCGCCCACTTCGAGCTGGTTCTTCGCATCGACGCGGAATTCCGCGACCTTGCGGCGGGGTTCGATTTCCGCCTTGGCGAAATGACCGCGTTCCGCCTTCGGGGTGTTCTTCGCCTTGGCAAAGCCCGAACCGAGCTGGACGGCGGTGTAGCCGTCCTTCTCATCCGTGCGGGTGGCCACGACGGCGCAGCCATCGAGCTTGAGAACGGTAACCGGAACATGCGTGCCGTCTGACAAAAACAGACGGGTCATGCCGACTTTCTGGGTGATGACGCCTGTGCGCACCTGACGCTCCTTACAACTTGATCTCGACGTCCACGCCGGCAGCCAGGTCGAGCTTCATCAGCGCGTCCACGGTCTGGGGGGTGGGGTCGATAATGTCGAGCAGACGCTTGTGCGTCCGAATTTCGAACTGCTCGCGGCTCTTCTTGTCGACATGCGCGGAGCGATTGACGGTGAAGCGCTCGATGCCGGTGGGCAGCGGGATGGGGCCACGAACAGTGGCGCCGGTGCGCTTCGCAGTATTGACGATCTCACGCGTCGAATTGTCGAGGATCCGGTGGTCGAAGGCTTTCAGCCTGATGCGGATATTCTGGTTTTGCATGTCTTAGTCCTTCGACCCGGTATTCCGCTTACTTGATGATCTTGGCGACGACGCCGGCGCCGACGGTACGTCCGCCTTCGCGGATGGCGAAGCGCAGCTTCTCTTCCATCGCGATCGGCACGATCAGCTCGACTTCCACCGAGATGTTGTCGCCCGGCATCACCATTTCGGTGCCTTCCGGCAGCTTGACGATGCCGGTCACGTCGGTGGTGCGGAAATAGAACTGCGGACGATAGTTGGCGAAGAACGGCGTGTGACGGCCGCCCTCTTCCTTCGTCAGAATATAGGCTTCCGCCACGAAGTTGGTGTGCGGCGTGACCGAACCCGGCTTGGCCAGAACCTGGCCGCGCTCGATGCCTTCGCGCTCGATGCCGCGCAGTAGCGCGCCGATATTGTCGCCAGCCTGCCCCTGGTCCAGCAGCTTGCGGAACATCTCGACGCCCGTGACGGTGGTCTTCGAGGTCGGCTTGATGCCGATGATCTCGACTTCCTCGCCAACCTTGACGATGCCGCGCTCGACGCGGCCGGTCACGACCGTGCCGCGGCCCGAGATCGAGAACACGTCTTCGATCGGCATCAGGAACGGCTTGTCGATCGGACGATCCGGCTGCGGAATGTACGCGTCGACCTGCTTCATCAGCTCGAGGATCGCGTCATGGCCGAGCGCCGGGTTCTTGTCTTCCAGCGCCATCAGCGCCGAACCGCGCACGATCGGAATGTCGTCGCCCGGGAACTGGTACGACGAAAGCAGCTCGCGCACTTCCATCTCGACCAGGTCCAGCAGCTCCGGGTCATCGACCGCGTCGCACTTGTTCATGAACACCACCAGCGCGGGAACGCCGACCTGGCGCGCCAGCAGGATGTGCTCGCGGGTCTGCGGCATCGGACCGTCGGTCGCCGACACCACAAGGATGCCGCCGTCCATCTGCGCGGCGCCCGTGATCATGTTCTTCACATAGTCGGCGTGGCCGGGGCAGTCGACATGCGCATAGTGGCGATTGGCGGTCTCGTACTCGACGTGCGCCGTCGAAATCGTGATACCGCGCGCCTTCTCTTCCGGCGCCTTGTCGATCTGATCGTACGCCGTGTACTTCGCGCCGCCCGTCTCAGCCAAAACCTTCGTGATCGCAGCCGTCAAAGACGTCTTGCCATGGTCAACATGACCAATCGTGCCGATGTTGCAATGCGGCTTGTTACGTTCAAACTTTGCCTTGGCCATCTTTAACTCCCTATTTCGGCTTCAACGTGTCCGCGATCGCCTGCGGCACGGTCTCATAGTGGTCGAATTGCATGGAATACGAGGCGCGGCCCTGGGACATCGAACGCAGCGTGTTGATGTAGCCGAACATGTTCGACAGCGGCACCATGGCTGTGACGACCTGGGCGTTGCCGCGGCTATCGGTGCCCTGCACCTGGCCACGGCGGCTGTTGAGGTCGCCGATGACACCGCCGAGGAAGTCCTCAGGCGTCACGACTTCCACCTTCATGATCGGCTCGAGCAGCTTCACGGCGCCCTTGGAGGCGAGTTCGCGGAAAGCGGCGCGGGCGGCGATGTCGAAGGTCAGCGCGTTGGAGTCGACTTCGTGGTACTTGCCATCCACCAGGCGCGCCTTGAAGTCGATCACCGGGAATCCAGCGAGCAGGCCGGATTCCTTCTGGGTCTTCAGGCCCTTTTCCACCGCCGGGATGAATTCCTTCGGGATCGCGCCGCCGACCACTTCATTCTCGAACACGAAACCGGCGCCCGGCTCCAGCGGTTCGAACTCGATGGTCACTTCTGCGAACTGGCCCGAACCGCCGGTCTGCTTCTTGTGGGTGTACTTGATCGAGAGCGGCTTGGAGAGCGTCTCGCGATAGGCCACCTGCGGCGCGCCGACATTGGCTTCCACCTTGTAGGTGCGCTTGAGGATATCGACCTTAATTTCAAGATGCAGTTCGCCCATGCCCTTGAGAATGGTCTGGCCACTTTCCTGGTCGGTGGAAACGCGGAAGGACGGGTCTTCCTGAGCAAGGCGCACCAGTGCCATGCCCATCTTTTCCTGGTCGGCCTTGGTCTTGGGTTCGATTGCGACCTCGATCACGGGATCGGGGAATTCCATCTTTTCCAGGATCACCGGATCGTTGGGATCGCAGAGCGTCTCGCCGGTGGTGGTGAGCTTGAGGCCCGCCAGGGCGACGATGTCGCCGGCATTGGCTTCCTTGATGTCTTCGCGGCTGTTCGCATGCATCAAGAGCATGCGGCCGACGCGCTCGGTCTTGTCCTTCACCGAGTTCAGCACGCCGGTGCCCGAAGTGACCGAGCCGGAATAGACGCGCATGAAGGTGATGGAGCCGACGAAGGGATCGTCCATGATCTTGAACGCCAGGCCCGCGAACGGGGCCTTGTCATCGGCGGGACGGACAACCTCCCTGTCGGTGCCCGGAACGATGCCCATCAGCGGCGGAATGTCGAGCGGCGACGGCAGGTAGGCCACGACGGCGTCGAGCAAGGGCTGTACGCCCTTGTTCTTGAAAGCCGAGCCGCAGGTCACCGGCACGAAATGGAAATTCATGGTGCCCTTGCGGATCAGCTTCTGCAGATCCTCATAGGCGGGCTCCTTGCCCTGCTCAAGATAGGCTTCCATGGCGACGTCGTCTTCCTCGACGGCCATTTCCACCAGGGCGGCGCGCAGTTCAGCGGCCTTGTCGGCATATTCGGCGGGGATGTCGATTTCGTCGAACTTCGCGCCCAGCTGTTCGTCGTGCCAGACCAGCGCCTTCATCTTGACGATGTCGACGATGCCCTTGAAATCGGCTTCGACGCCTATCGGCCAGGTGATGATCATCGGGCGGGTACCCAGGCGGTCGATCATCATGTCGATGCAGCGCTGGAAGTTGGCGCCGGTGCGGTCCATCTTGTTGACGAAGCACATGCGCGGCACGTGATACTTGTCGGCCTGGCGCCAGACGGTTTCGGACTGGGGTTCGACGCCGGCGACGGCGTCGAACACGGCAACGGCGCCGTCCAACACGCGCATGGAACGCTCGACTTCGATGGTGAAGTCGACGTGGCCGGGCGTGTCGATGATGTTGATCCGGTGGTCCTTCCAGAAGCAGGTCGTCGCGGCCGACGTGATGGTGATGCCGCGTTCCTGTTCCTGCTCCATGAAGTCCATGGTGGCGGCGCCGTCATGGACTTCGCCGATCTTATGGGACTTGCCGGTATAATAGAGAATGCGCTCAGTCGTCGTCGTCTTGCCGGCATCGATGTGCGCGGCAATGCCGATGTTGCGATACATGCTGAGCGGAGTTGTACGGGCCATTGGGGTGCTCGGTTACCAGCGATAATGCGAGAAGGCGCGGTTGGCGTCGGCCATCTTGTGGGTGTCTTCGCGTTTCTTGACGGCGCTGCCGCGATTATTGGCGGCGTCCATCAGTTCGCCCGAGAGACGGCCGGTCATGGTCGGCTCGTTGCGGGCGCGGGCGGCGGTGATCAGCCAGCGGATGGCGAGCGCGCGCGAACGGTCGGTGCGCACTTCGACGGGCACCTGATAGGTGGCGCCGCCGACGCGGCGGCTGCGCACTTCGAGCGCCGGGGCGATGTTGCGCAGGGCTTCGTGGAAGACGGCCAGCGGGTCCTGCTTGGTCTTGGCGGCGATGGTGTCGAAGGCGCCATAGACGATGCCTTCGGCGGCGCTCTTCTTGCCGTCATACATCAGGGAGTTCATGAACTTGGCGATGACCAGATCGCCATACTTGGCGTCGGGGTTGATTTCGCGGCGTTCGGCGCGGTGGCGGCGGGACATTTATCTCTCCTTACTTCGGACGCTTGGCGCCGTAGAGCGAACGGCGCTTCTTGCGGTCCTTGACGCCCTGCGTGTCGAGCACGCCGCGGATGATGTGGTAGCGAACGCCGGGAAGATCCTTCACGCGCCCGCCGCGGATCAGCACAACGCTGTGCTCCTGCAGATTATGGCCTTCGCCGGGGATGTAGGTCAGCGCTTCGAAGCCGTTGGTCAGGCGCACCTTGGCGACCTTGCGAAGCGCCGAGTTCGGCTTCTTCGGGGTCGTGGTGTAGACGCGGGTGCAGACGGCGCGCTTCTGCGGGCATTCCTGCAGGGCCGGGACCTTGTTGCGCTTCGGCTTGGTGCCGCGCGGCTTGCGAATGAGCTGATTGACTGTCGGCATTCCCAACTTCCTCTTTGCAATCCGTCCGTGCACGGACAGGTATGCGAAATCCAAAAAACGGACGCGAGGCGGCCGCCTCGATCCGAACTTGCGGAGGACTGAGGGGTTTGCCCCCTGAGTCGCGCGTGTAAGCTCTTTAAACTGGCTTTCCAGCAGCGTTTTTCCGGAATTTCCGCGAAACGGCCTGCCCTGAAAGGTGGCGGCTTATACCCAGAGGGTTCTGGGTGGTCAAGTAAGGAAAAGGCAGGAAAGCGTCCGGCCAACGCACGAATAATTGTTGCGAGTCATTATCATGTATACGCCGGTCATTTTAAGCCTGATTATCAGTTTCTGGAGCCGCCGCTATGACCATCCATGCCCTTCCCCTTGCTTCCGGCCGCCCTTAACGGGCGGAACTGCTGGCACAGATGAATCCACAGGAAGTCAGCATCGCCCTGGAGGGTGAAGACCCGTCGGAATGGCTGCATGCCGTCATGGCTAGCGGTATGGCCGAGGCCCAGATCCGGCTGGGCCGGCTGCTGCTGTCGGGGGAAGGCCTGCCCACAGACCGGCGGGCCGCCTTCGCCTGCTTCCTCTCGGCGGCGGCCACCGGCAACCCCGAAGCCCAGAACCTGCTGGGCCGCTGCCATGACAATGGCTGGGGCACCTGGCCGGACCGGGACGCCGCCAAGCGCTGTTATAAGGCGGCGGCCGATGGCGGCGATTACCGCGGCGCCCACAATCATGGCTGTGTCCTGGCCGCCGAAGGCTGCGTCGCCGGCGCGCTGCACTGGTTCGAAAAGGCGGTGAAGGACGCGCCGCCGCCCGCGCGCGACGCCATACTCATTACCCTGCGCCATCACCCGCGCTGCGCCGTCCGCGCCTTCGCCCACCGCCAAGATGGCGGCGAACACATTTGCTGACGGGTTGCGAAGGGCCCCTGCCCGTTTCATAGTCACGGCATGAAACGCCGCGCGCGCGTCCTTGCCGCCTCGATGCAGCCCGTCAAAAGACTGGCCCTGCTGGCGCTGGTGCTCGCCTTCACGCTGCAGGCCTATTTCGTCCAGACCCATATCCATCCGCAGCTCGTCGCGCCGCTGATGACGGTGATGGCGAGCGATAGCGCGCGCCTGCCCGCCGATCCGCTCGATCCCGCCACCTGCAAGCTCTGCCGCGAGATCGTCAGCTTCGGAAACGCGGTGACGCCCGCTGCGCCAGCGCTTCTTCTCCTGCTCGACTGGATGGCGGCGTCCGTTGCTGTCGCGCAACTGCCCGCCACCGCCATTCCGCCCGAAAGCGGCTGGCAGAGCCGCGCCCCACCCACTCACTGAACTTTCCATCCTCGCGCGCGCGATGCGCTCAGACCGCATCCGCGCATGACTGCAGGGCTTGGCCCTGTCCATTCGGATTTGGAGTTTCAGTATGTTCCGTTCCCACTTGCTTTGCGGCGTCGCAGCCGTGTCCCTGCTTTCGTGCAACGCCGCTATGGCGCAACAGACCCATAGCAGCGAAATCGAAACCATCGTTTCCACCGCATCGCCGCTCAGCGGCGCCACGGCGGCGATTTCCGACCGCGTCGATTCCGCCGCCATCCTGCGCGGCGGCGGTTCCACCCTGGCCGATGCGCTGAAGACCATTCCGGGCATCAGCGGCACCGGCATGGCGGTGGGCGCCAGCCGTCCCATCATTCGCGGCATGGATGCCAGCCGCGTGCGGGTGCTGGAAGGCGGCACCTCCAGTTCCGACGCCTCCGACATCGGGCCCGATCATGGCGTGCCCATCGATCCGCTGTCGGCCCGCAGCATCGAAGTGGTGCGCGGTGCGGCCTCGCTGCGCTATGGCAGCCAGGCCATTGGCGGCGTCATCAACGCCATCAACAACCGCGTGCCATTATCATTGCCCGATAAGCCCACGCTGGAAGCGACAGCCGCCTACGACTCCATCGCCAACGGCAGGGAAGCCTCGCTGCTGGGCGACATAAGCGCGGGCAACTTCGCCTTTCACGGCGATGCTTTCTGGCGCAGCGCCGACAGCTACGACACGCCGCTGGGTTTGCAGGCCAACTCCTTCTTCCGGGGCAAGGGCCTGTCGCTGGGCAACTCGTATTTCTTCGGCGACAGCCGGGCGGGCGCGGCCTGGGTGCATTACGACTCCCGCTACGGCATTCCCGGCGAAGGCGCTTACATCGACATGCGCCAGGACAAGGCGATGATGGCCGCCTCGCTCGATCTGGGCGATGGGCTGCTGCAGGCGATCAACTTCAACGGCTCGTATGGCGACTACAGCCATGACGAGAAGGATGTGGTGACGCAGGCGGTCGGGTCCACCTTCATCAACCGCGAGTTCGACAGCCGCGCCGAAGCGTTGCTGGGAAAATTCGGACCCTTCGCCAGCACGGCGCTGGGCCTCAGTTTCCAGAACCGCGATTTCTCCGCGCTGGGCGAAGGCGCGGACTATATGGGTCCGGCTACCACGCGCAGCATCGGCGGCTTCTTCTTCACCCAGTTGCCGCTGGGCGACAGCGTCTCGCTGGATGTGGCAGGCCGCGCCGAACATACGCAAGTGGAAGGCACGCCCGGCAGCGGCGTGTTCACCACCCGCACCCTCACGCCGCTCAGCGGTTCGCTGGGCCTGCTGTGGACGCTGAGCGATGCGGTGCGCATCGGCGTGACCGGATCGAGCACGGCACGCGCGCCCGCGCAGACCGAACTCTATGCCAAAGGCCCGCACGAAGCCTCGGCGACTTACGAGACCGGCAATCCGCTGCTCAAGCCGGAGCGTTCCAACGCGGTGGATGCCTCCCTGCGCATCCGGCTGCCGGAATTCCGCTTCGACGGCAGCGCCTATTACAACAGCTTCGACAATTACATCTATGGTGCGCTGACGGGCCGCGACTGCGACGAGGATGGCAATTGCGCCTTCGGTTCGGGCGATGAGTTGCGGGAGCTGAACTATCTGCAGACCGGCGCCATCTTCCGCGGCCTGGAAGGCAAGGCGGCCTGGGATGTGTGGCACAGCGAAAACGGCGTGCTGCAACTCACCGCGCTGGGCGATGTGGTGCGCGCCACCCTGAAGGGCGGCGGCAATGTGCCCCGCATTCCCGCCTGGCGCATCGGCGGCGGCATCGGATGGGAAAGCGAAGCCTTCGACGCGGGCTTCCAGATCATCAAGGTGGGCGAGCAGAACCAGACCGGCCTGTTCGACACCCCGACCGATGGCTATGTCTCGCTCGATGCCAACCTGTCCTGGCGGCCCTTCGCGGCCAATCGCGGCATCGTCGTCACCGTGGCGGCCAGCAACCTGGCCGACGAAGTGGTGCGCAACGCCGCCGCGCTGAATAAGGACACGGTGGTGGGACCGGGCCGCAGTGTGCGCCTGGCGGTGAAATACACTACGAACTAGCCGAAGAGGTCGAGGCGCGTGCCTGCAACGCGCGCCTCATGTTCCAGCAGCTTGCGCTTGAGCGGCAGCCCACCGGCATACCCGGTGAGGCTGCCGTCGGCGCCGATCACCCGGTGACAGGGCACGATCAGGCCGATGGGGTTGGCCCCGTTGGCCGCGCCCACCGCCCGCGCCGAGCCGGGCGAGCCGATGGTCTTGGCCAGCGCGCCATAGGAGGTGGTCTGGCCGAAAGGGATGTCGCGTAGCGCCGTCCACACGGTCTGTTGAAAGACCGGGCCTTCCGCCGCCAGTTCAAGATCGAAGTCGCGGCGCTTTCCTTCCGCATACTGCGTCACCTGGCGCTGAACCTCCGCCAGCTTGCGCGAATTGTTCTCTGCCGCCGGATCGACCTTCGCCGCGCCCGCAGCCGATAGATAGAAGCGCAGCAAGCGACCCTCCTCGTCCACCCAGGCGGCGAATTTCTGGAACGGCGAGTCGATCAGGCTCCAATAGCGGCTCATGCGGCGTCCTTGAGGGAATTCCAGAGATGCGTGGTGGCCAGGCTGCGATGGGGGGCGAAGGCCTGCATCAGCCGGGTTGTCTCTTCGTGGTCCGGCCGTTCCGGCAACCCGTGCAGCCGCTGCAACCCGGTGGCCAGGGCACTGTCGCCAATGGGGGCGGCGTCGGCGAAGCCCACCCGCAGCATGACGTAGCGCGCCGTCCACAGGCCGATGCCGCGCTGGGCGACCAGAGTCTTCTCGGCCGCGACAGCCGAGCCGCGATGCAGCTTCTCGACATCCAGTTCTCCGCGGGCGATGGTGGCGGCGGCGTCGATCAGATACGCGGCTTTGGAACGGGAATAACGGCGCGCATGCAGGGTGGCGACACTGATGTTGGCAACCGTCTCCGCCGTGGGATGGGTGCGCATATCACCAATCTTTTCTCCGGCGATTTCAATCAGTTCCCGCCGCAAGCTGCCAGCGAACTTGATGTTGATCTGCTGGCCGATGATGCCCCAGGCTAGGCTTTCGAAGCCTGACGGCAGGTTGGGCAGGCGCAGACCCTTTCGCCTGCCCACCAGGACGGCGTGGCGGGTTTCGAATTGGGTGACCTCGTTGTTGAGGCCCAGAATGCGCAAAGCCGCCTCGTGCAGGAAGGCCATCGCATCGGAGCCCAGCTTGCGGTCGGCATGCACACGGGCCCAGGCGCCTTCCCTCTCCAGCGCCAGCTCCAGCACGGCAGGTCCGTCCGGCGTGCGCAGCGCCTTCCAGATCCGATTGCCTTCGCTGCGTTCGGAAAGGCCCTCGGGGTCGCGGGCGTGATAGGCCAGAATCTCCGCCGCGCGGTATCCGGCGGGCAGATGCAGCAGGAAGGTGTTCGCTCCGTCCAGCGCCCGATAGGCCCCCGGCGTCATGCGCGTGTGCGCCAGGAACTGGCGGTGGAAGACAGACTCGGATTCGAAGCCGGAGCCGTAGCCGACCTCGATCACCTTGTCCCTGCCGTGCAGCAGGTCGCGGGCGGCCTGCGCCACCCGCATGCGCCGCAGCCATTGCGCCGGCGCGAGATGGGCATGGTCGCGGAACAGGTCGGCCAGCTTGGTGGCCGAGACACCTGCACTCCGTGCCAGCGCCGAAGCATCCGTGAAAGAAGCGGTGTCGGCAGTGACGCGGGCCGACAAACCTTCGAACAGCGCGATGTCGGCATCCTCGCCGCGATAATAGAGATCGGGGCGGCAGCGCTTGCAGGCGCGCAGGCCCGCCGCCTGCGCGTCCGACTCGGTGGCGAAGGTGCGCGCATTCTCAGGCTTGGGCGGCCGCGCGGCGCAGGATGGCAGGCAATAGATTCCCGTCGTCAGCACGCCCAGGATGAATTTGCCGTCATGTTTGCCGGCACGGGCTTCTTCGCGGTTCCACGACATAGGCTTTGGAAGGGATTTCGGCAGCGTCATGGGTACAATATAGGCGTGCTTCGCGCCCCTCACCTCCTGATTCCGCCGTTGGATGTTCCCGCCTGCCTCCTTCCTGCCACGGGATGATGCTCCCCTGCCGCGTGTGAGGATCATCCGATACACCCCACCGCCGGGACCACCTCCCGCAAGACCGGCGCGCCGCAGCGGGATGAAGCCATCGTCCAAGGCTGGTCCGGCACCACGGCGGCTGCTGGCCGGAGCGGTCAGCATCGCTGCGCATGTGCTGGTGACCAACGCCGCGTTGCTCTGGCTGCGGATGACACCTTCGCCGCCAGCGGCAGAGCCCGAAATTGCCACCGTGATGGTGAATGAGGCGCCGGATCCCAAGCCTCCCGGCCCTCCCGACGCTGCTGCTTCTGCCGCCGCGGTGCCGCTGGAGATCGTGGCGCCGCCGGTGCCGCCGGTCACCGCGCCCAGCATCACCATCCAGCGCGCGGCGATGCCCGCCGACACGTCAGACCTGCTGAGTGAATCCCAGATCGCGGGCGCTGCGCGCGCCGATGAAGGCGGTGGCGGCGGCGGCGGTTGCGACATGGCGCGGGCGGTGCAGCAGGTGCTGCGGCGCGAACCGCGTGTGCGCAGTGCGGTGGCCGAGGCCGACCGTCTGGGCAAGTCCAGCATGCTGTGGAATGGCGACTGGGTGCGGACCGGCGGACAGGAAGGCAAGGGCCTGGCTGTGGTGCGTCAGGCGATCATCTGGGAAGTGGGCTTCGCGCCGGAGGCCTGCCGCAACGCGCGGATGCGCGGCATGGTGCTGCTGTCGCTGGCGGATGGAAGCACGCGCTTTGCCATTGGTGCCGGCGAGTGGCGCTGGTCGGACCTGCTGGGCCTGCGCAGCGCGGCGGTCCGTTAAGCGCGAGTCCGGCATTCCGCCGGGCGACCTTCAACATACACCAGCGTCCTTCCCCCTTTGATGCGAAGACCTAGCTTTTCTTATAAGCGAAGAGAATTAGAAAAGCTGGTCCTAGCCGAGCAAAGCGAGGCGGCATCTCGAAGGGGGAAGGTGTCGCAAGGAGGTGTTTGCTACTTGGCAAACCCGACTTGCGACGGATGGGGGTTCGTCAAAGAAAAAGCCGGCCCGCACCAACGGACCGGCCCTTTCAATAGTGGTACGACTAGCTGATTACGACATCACGATCAGAACGACGCGGCGGTTCTGCGCGCGGCCGTCACGGGTCTTGTTGTCGGCCACAGGCTCGGCCTTGCCGTAGGAAATGGTGGCGATGCGGTTCAGCGGTACGCCATGCTTACTCATGAACACGCGCACGGTTTCGGCCCGCTCGTTGCCCAGGCGCTGATTGATCGCATCCGGACCCGTGGCATCGGTATGGCCCTGGATTTCCAGATAGACGTTGCGGTTCTCATTCTTCAGCTGCTCGACGAAGGTGGTCAGGCGCTGTTCGGCTTCCGGCGAAAGCTTGGCGCTGTCGACGGGGAACTTCACCGAGTCGTCCGAAAGAACCATGGAATAAAGGAACTTGCCTTCGGCCAGCTTGCCCGCGGCAGTGGCGCGATTGAGCGCATCCTGTGCGGTCTGGTCGACCTTGGTCATCTGGGCCTGCTGCTGCTCCAGCGTGGACCGCTGCTGGTTCAGCGCCCCTTCATTGGCGGCCGCTTTGGCGTCCACCACGGCAACCTGCTCCCTTACGAAATCCTTGGTCGCACAACCGCCGAGGCTGAGTGCGCCAACGGCGATGGCGGTGAATATAACGGGCTTCATACGATTCATTTGCGTAATCCTCTCCTAGGCCACCTTTGGCTAGCACCGGCAGGTTGCGCAGCGAGTGTGGCGGAAATGGGCAGGTTTTGCAGCATGTGCAACCATAAGCCTGCCCCATTCATTTCTTCTCTGTAATGTAAACGGCTGTTGCCCAGCGATGAGGCAGCGGACGCGCTCGCGTATCGCGCTCGCTGCAAAGCGATGAAAAGAAAAAGGGCCGGTCTCGCGACCGGCCCCAATTCTTGCACTTTCGCTTGGCCGATTACTCGGCGGCGGGCGGCGCTTCCAGCTGCGGCACGGGCGCGTTCGCCGCCGCCTGTTCCGCCTGTTCCGCCTGGATCGCCTTGTCGCGTTCCGTCGCCACCTGGCGCAGACGCGCGATGGCGCCGCCGGTGCCGGCCGGAATGAGACGGCCGACAATGACGTTTTCCTTGAGGCCTTCCAGCATGTCCACCTTGCCATTCACGGCGGCGTCGGTGAGGACGCGGGTGGTTTCCTGGAACGAAGCGGCGGAGAAGACCGAACGGGTCTGCAGCGACGCCTTGGTGATGCCCAGCAAGATGGCGCGGCCTTCGGCCGGCTTGTGGCCCTGGTCGGTCGCCTTCTTGTTGGCTTCCTCCAGCTCCACCGCATCGACATGTTCGCCCGCGATCAGGGTGGTTTCGCCACCCTCGGTGATCTCGAGCTTCTGCATCATCTGGCGGCAGATCACTTCGATGTGCTTGTCGTTGATCTTCACGCCCTGCAGGCGATAGACGTCCTGGATTTCCTTGACGAGATAGATCGCCAGTTCTTCCATGCCCTTGATGCGCAGGATATCGTGCGGCGAAGGATTGCCTTCGACGATGTAATCGCCCTTCTCCACATAATCGCCTTCGCGCACGCTGATATGGCGGCTCTTGGGGATCAAATACTCGGTCGGGTCGATCTTGTCCGACTTCGGCTTCACGATGACGCGGCGCTTGTTCTTGTAGTCCTTGCCGAACTCCACAAAGCCGTCGGTCTCGGCCAGCACGGCCGCTTCCTTGGGCTTGCGGGCTTCGAACAGTTCGGCCACGCGCGGCAGACCGCCGGTGATGTCGCGGGTCTTGGCGCCTTCGGTCGGCACGCGAGCGATGACGTCGCCGGCGCGGATAGTCGAACCGTCTTCCACCGACAGAATGGCGTCGGGCGAAATCGCATAACGCGCTTCGCCGCCGCCGGGCAGCTGTGTCGGCTTGCCCTTCTTGTCGAGGATGACGATGGTCGGACGCAGGTCGGGCGCGTTCTTCGAACCCGTGCCACGGCTGTCAATTACCACCTTGGACGAGACGCCAGTCTTTTCGTCCGACACTTCGCGCAACGAGACGCCGAAGATCAGGTCTTCGTACTTCACGGTGCCTTCAACATCGGTCAGGACCGGCAGTGCGTTCGGGTTCCACTCGGCGAGACGGTCGCCGCGCTTGACGGTGGCGCCTTCGTCCACCTTCAAGCGCGCGCCATAGGTGATGCGATAAGTGGCGCGTTCCTGGCCCTTATTGTCGGTGATGACGACCTGCATATTGCGGGACATCGCGATCAGTTCTCCATCGCTGTTCTTCACGATGTTGCGGTTGACCAGCTTGACCTTGCCATCATACGAGGCCTCGATCTTGGACTGGCCTGCAACCTGCGCCGCACCGCCGATATGGAAGGTGCGCATGGTCAGCTGGGTGCCCGGTTCGCCGATCGACTGGGCGGCGATGACGCCCACCGCTTCGCCGATATTGACGGAGGTGCCGCGCGCCAGGTCGCGGCCATAGCACTTGCCGCAAACGCCTTCCGGCAATTCGCAGGTCAGCACCGAACGGACGCGCACCTTCTGGACATGGGCGGCTTCGATCTTCTCCGCCAGGTCCTCGGTGACTTCCTTGTTACGCTTGATGATGATTTCGGCGGTGTCGGGATGCTTGACGTCTTCGGCGGTGGTGCGGCCGAGCGAACGCTCGGTCAGCGAGGCCACGACCTGGCCGCCATCGATCTCGGCCTGGACGGTGACACCCTTCTTGGTGCCGCAATCCTCGGCGGTGATGATGCAGTCATTGGCGACGTCGACAAGGCGGCGCGTCAGATAGCCGGAATTAGCGGTCTTCAGCGCGGTGTCGGCCAGGCCCTTGCGGGCGCCGTGGGTGGAGTTGAAGTACTCCAGCACGGTCAGGCCTTCCTTGAAGTTCGACAGAATCGGCGTTTCGATGATCGAGCCGTCGGGACGGGCCATCAGGCCGCGCATGCCGGCGAGCTGCTTCATCTGCTGCGGCGAACCGCGGGCGCCGGAATGGCTCATCATGTAGATGGAGTTCATCTCCAAGACGCGGCCCGTGCTCGGGTCGATCTTTTCGGCCGCGATTTCCTTCATCATTTCGGCCGCGACCTGGTCGGTACACTTGGACCAGGTGTCGACAACGAGGTTGTACTTCTCCTTGTCGGTGGTCAGACCGTCCTGATACTGCTGCTCGAACTCGCGCACCTTGTGGCGGGTTTCGTCAATCAGCTTCACCTTGGTGTCCGGCACCACCATGTCGTCCTTGCCGAACGAGATGCCGGCCTTGCAGGCTTCGCGGAAGCCCAGCGCCATGATGGCGTCGGCGAACAGCACCGTCTCCTTCTGGCCGCAATGGCGATACACTTCGTCGATCAGGTTGGAGACCTCCTGCTTGCGCAGCAGCTTGTTGACCAGCGTGAAGGGGATCTTCGGGCTGCGCGGCAGGATTTCCGCGATCATCATGCGGCCCGGGGTGGACTCGACGCGCAGGACCACCGGCTTGCCTTCGGCATCGACGGTCTTGTAGCGGCACTTGATCTTGGCGTGCAGCGTCACGGCGCCGTTGAACAGCGCGTGCTCGATCTCGCCAATGTCGTTGAACGCCGAGCCTTCACCCGGCTCCTTGGCGCGTTCTTGGCTCAGGTAATACAGGCCCAGCACGATGTCCTGGGTCGGCACGATGATGGGCTTGCCGTTGGCAGGCGACAGGATGTTGTTGGTCGACATCATCAGCACGCGCGCTTCCAGCTGCGCTTCCAGCGACAGCGGAACGTGCACGGCCATCTGGTCGCCGTCGAAGTCCGCGTTGAAGGCGGTGCAGACCAGCGGATGCAGCTGGATCGCCTTGCCTTCGATCAGCACCGGCTCGAACGCCTGGATGCCCAGGCGATGCAGCGTCGGGGCGCGGTTGAGCAGGATGGGATGTTCGCGGATGACTTCTTCCAGGATGTCCCAGACTTCCGGCTTTTCCTTCTCGACCAGCTTCTTGGACTGCTTGACAGTCTGGCTGAAGCCCTTGGCTTCAAGACGGGCATAGATGAAGGGCTTGAACAGCTCGAGCGCCATCTTCTTGGGCAGGCCGCACTGATGCAGCTTCAGTTCCGGGCCGACCACGATGACCGAACGGCCCGAATAGTCGACGCGCTTGCCCAGCAGGTTCTGGCGGAAGCGGCCCTGCTTGCCCTTGAGCATGTCGGCGAGCGACTTGAGGGGACGCTTGTTGGCGCCGGTGATGACGCGGCCACGGCGGCCATTGTCGAACAGGGCGTCAACCGATTCCTGCAGCATGCGCTTTTCGTTGCGCACGATGATGTCCGGCGCCTTCAGCTCGATCAGGCGCTTGAGGCGGTTGTTGCGGTTGATGACGCGGCGATACAGGTCGTTGAGATCCGAGGTCGCGAAGCGGCCGCCATCCAGCGGCACTAGCGGGCGCAGCTCGGGCGGGATCACCGGTACGACGGTCAGGATCATCCATTCCGGGCGGTTGCCGGAATCGAGGAAGGCTTCGACCACCTTCAGGCGCTTGACCAGCTTCTTCTGCTTTTCGCTGCCGCCGGTGGCAGCCGCCACTTCAACGCGAATGTCGTCGCGCAGCTTTTCCAGGTCGATCGCCATCAGCAGCTTGCGGATGGCTTCGGCGCCGATCTCGGCGGTGAAGCTGTCGTTGCCGTATTCGTCCTGCGCCTTGTAGAACTCGTCTTCCGTCAGCAGCTGACGGTCCTTGAGCGGGGTCAGGCCCGGCTCGATGACGATGTAGTTTTCGAAATAAAGAACGCGCTCCAGATCCTTCAGCGTCATGTCGAGAATCAGGCCGATGCGCGACGGCAGCGACTTCAGAAACCAGATATGGGCGACGGGCGAGGCCAGCTCGATATGGCCCATGCGGTCGCGGCGCACCTTCTGCACGGTGACTTCGACGCCGCACTTTTCGCAGACAATACCCTTGTACTTCATGCGCTTGTACTTGCCGCACAGGCACTCGTAATCCTTCACCGGCCCGAAGATGCGGGCGCAGAACAGGCCATCGCGCTCCGGCTTAAAGGTGCGGTAGTTGATGGTTTCGGGCTTCTTGATCTCGCCATGGGACCAGCGATAGATCTGGTCCGGGCTGGCCAGCGAGATCTTGATGCGGTCGAAGGTGGGGACTTCCTTCGGCTGACCGAAAACCTTCATCAGCTCTTGATTCATACGAGCGTCCTTTCGAGAGAAACGGAGGGCATGCGCCAGTCCCGTTTCATTTTCCGTTCAAATCCCCTGCCCTTTGCCGGGCGCCGGACAGGGGTCACTTCATTCCCTGGCCGGCGACCTATGTGGTCGGGCCATTCACCAGTTCGACATTGAGGCCGAGCGAGCGCATTTCCTTGACCAGCACGTTGAAGGATTCCGGGATACCGGCTTCGAACGTGTCTTCGCCGCGAACGATCGCCTCGTAAACCTTGGTGCGGCCGGCCACGTCGTCCGACTTCACCGTGAGGATTTCCTGCAGCGTGTAAGCGGCGCCGTAGGATTCCAGCGCCCAGACTTCCATTTCGCCGAAGCGCTGGCCGCCGAACTGCGCCTTGCCGCCCAGCGGCTGCTGGGTCACGAGGCTGTACGGACCGATCGAACGGGCATGGATCTTGTCGTCGACCAGATGGTTGAGCTTGAGCATGTAGATGTAGCCGACCGTGACCGGGCGGGTGAACACCTCGCCGGTGCGGCCATCGAACAGACGCATCTGGCCCGAATGGGTCAGGCCCGCCTGATCCAGCATCTCGACAATGTCGGCTTCCTTGGCGCCGTCGAACACCGGGGTGGCGATCGGCACGCCGAAGGTGAGATTGCCGGCCAGCTCGGCCAGATCGGCATCTTCGACCTGCGCCAGACGCTCATCGGTGCCATAGATGCCCTTGAGCTGCTTGCGCAGCGGCTCGAACTTGCCGTCGCGCTTCACCTTTTCCAGCATCTCGCCGATCTGCTTGCCCAGACCCGCACAGGCCCAGCCCAGATGGGTCTCGAGAATCTGACCCACATTCATGCGCGACGGCACGCCCAGCGGATTGAGCACAACGTCCACCGCAGTGCCGTCTTCCAGATGCGGCATGTCCTCGATCGGCACGATGCGGCTGATGACGCCCTTGTTGCCATGACGGCCGGCCATCTTGTCGCCGGGCTGCAGCTTGCGCTTCACCGCCACGAACACGCGGACCATCTTCATCACGCCCGGCGCCAGTTCGTCACCGCGGCGCAGCTTCTCCACCTTGTTGGCGAAGCGCTTGTCTAGGCGCGACCTGGAGTCGTCATACTGCGTGCGAAGGCCTTCGATCTCGGCCATCGCCTTTTCGTTGCGCAGGCCGATCTGCCACCACTGATGCTTGGCGACGGCGTCGAGCACGCTCTGGGTGATCTTGGTGTCGGCGGCCATGCCCTTCGGGCCGGAAGCGGCCGTCTTGTTGAGCAGGATTTCCGACAGGCGCGAGAATATGTTGCGCTCCAGGATCGAAAGTTCGTCGTCGCGGTCTTCCGCCAGACGTTCTTCCTCGGCGCGCTCGATCGACATGGCGCGCTGATCCTTGTCGACGCCATGGCGGTTGAAGACGCGGACTTCGACGATGGTGCCGGTGACGCCAGGCGGCACGCGCAGAGAGGTGTCGCGGACATCGGCGGCCTTTTCGCCGAAGATGGCGCGCAGCAGCTTCTCTTCCGGGGTCATCGGGGTTTCGCCCTTCGGCGTCACCTTGCCCACCAGAATGTCGCCCGCCTGCACTTCAGCGCCGATATAGACGATGCCGGCCTCATCGAGATTCTTGAGGTTTTCTTCGCCCACATTCGGGATGTCGCGGGTGATTTCCTCCGGGCCCAGCTTGGTGTCGCGGGCCATCGTCTCGAATTCCTCGATATGGATCGAGGTGAAGACGTCATCGCGCACGATGCGCTCGGAGATCAGGATCGAGTCTTCGAAGTTGTAGCCATTCCAGGGCATGAAGGCGACGAGCGCATTCTTGCCCAGGGCCAACTCGCCCAGCTGCGTCGACGGGCCGTCGGCGATGATGTCGCCCTTGGCCAGAAGATCGCCCACGCGCACCAGCGGCTTCTGCGTGATGCAGGTCGAGGCGTTGGAGCGCTGGAACTTGCGCAGGCGGTAGATGTCGATGCCCGGCTTGGTGGAATCGGTCTCTTCCGTCGCGCGGATGACGATACGGGTGGCATCGACCTGATCGACCACACCGGCGCGGCGCGCCGTGATGGCGGCACCGGAGTCGCGGGCGACGATTTCTTCCATGCCGGTGCCGACCAGCGGCGCCTCCGGACGCAGCAACGGCACGGCCTGACGCTGCATGTTCGAACCCATCAGCGCGCGGTTGGCGTCGTCATTCTCAAGGAACGGAACGAGCGCCGCCGCGACGGAGACGAGCTGCTTGGGCGACACGTCGATGAAGTTCACCTGGTCGGGCGTCGTCATGACGAAATTGCCGCCCTTGCGCGACGAAACCAGTTCGTCGGTCAGGCGGTTCTTGCTGTCGATGGTGGCGTTGGCCTGGGCGATCATGAACTTCGCCTCTTCCATCGCCGAGAGATAGATCACCTCGTCCGTCAGGTGCTTGTTCACCACCTTGCGGTACGGGCTTTCGATGAAGCCGTACTTGTTGATGCGCGCGAAGGTCGCCAGCGAGTTGATCAGGCCGATGTTCGGGCCTTCCGGCGTTTCGATCGGGCAGATGCGGCCGTAATGGGTCGGGTGCACGTCGCGCACTTCGAAGCCGGCGCGCTCGCGGGTCAGGCCGCCCGGTCCGAGCGCCGACATGCGGCGCTTGTGGGTCAGCTCGGACAGCGGGTTCTGCTGGTCCATGAACTGCGACAGCTGCGAGGAACCGAAGAATTCACGCACCGCAGCGGCCACCGGCTTGGCGTTGATCAGGTCGTGCGGCATGACGGTGTCGATATCGACGGCCGACATGCGCTCCTTGATGGCGCGTTCCATGCGCAGCAGGCCGACGCGGAACTGGTTTTCCATCAGCTCGCCCACCGAACGCACGCGGCGATTGCCGAGATTGTCGATGTCGTCGATTTCGCCGCGGCCGTCGCGCAGTTCCACCAGCGCCTTGAGGATGGCGAGGATATCGTCCTTGCGCAGCACGCGCATCGTGTCGGGCGCATCCAGATTCATGCGCATGTTCATCTTGACGCGGCCCACGGCCGACAGGTCGTAGCGTTCGCTGTCGAAGAAGAGCTGGCCGAACAGGGTCTCGGCGGTGTCGATGGTCGGCGGCTCGCCCGGGCGCATGACGCGATAGATGTCGATCAGCGCCTGCTCGCGGCTGTGGTTCTTGTCCACCGTCAGCGTGTTGCGGATGTACGGGCCGATGCTGATGCCGTCGATGTTGAGAACTTCAACTTCGCGGATGCCGGCTTCTTCCAGCGTCTCCAGGCTGTCGGCGGTGAGTTCGTCACCGGCCTCGACATAGATTTCGCCGGTTTCTGGATTGACGTAATCAAGGGCGCAGAAGCGGCCGAGCAGTTCGTCTTCCTGGAAGGCGACGGACTTGACGCCGTCCTCGCCCAGCTTGCGCAGCGCGCGGGCGGTGATCTTGGAGCCGGCCTCGAGCACGACATCGCCATTCTTGGCGTTCTTCCAGTCGCTGGTGGACTTGGCGTTGCGCATCCAGGTGGAATCGAGCGGGGTCGACCAGCTGCCATCCTTATGCTTCTTGAAGGAGATGTTGCTGAAGAAGTAGCCCAGAATGTCTTCCTGGGTCAGGCCCAGGGCATAGAGCAAAGTCGTCGCCGGCAGCTTGCGGCGGCGGTCGATGCGCACATGCACGATGTCTTTGGCGTCGAATTCGAAGTCGAGCCAGGATCCGCGATAGGGAATGACGCGGGCGGCGAACAGCAGCTTGCCCGAAGAGTGGGTCTTGCCCTTGTCATGGTCGAAGAAGACGCCCGGCGAACGGTGCATCTGGCTGACGATGACGCGCTCGGTGCCGTTGACGACGAAAGTGCCGTTGTCGGTCATGAAGGGGACGTCGCCCATATAGACGTCCTGCTCCTTGATGTCCTTGACCGACTTGGCGCCGGTTTCCTGGTCCACATCGAACACGATGAGACGCAGCGTCACCTTGAGCGGCGCGGCATAGGTCATGGAGCGCTGCTGGCACTCCTCGACGTCATACTTCGGCTCTTCGAAGTGGTAATCGACATATTCAAGCAGTGAGGATTCACTGAAGTCGCGGATCGGGAAGACCTGGCGGAAGACTGATTCCAGACCTTCGCCCTTGCGCCCCTCAGCCGGCTTCACGAGCTGGAGGAACTGGTCATAGGAGGTCTTCTGAACCTCGATGAGGTTCGGCATCTGCGCGATTTCGACGATCTTGCCGAAAGTCTTGCGAAGGCGTTTGCGACCGGTGAAGGAGAGAGTCATTCCGCGGGATCCTTTACGGCGTGGGCGCGCCGTTCTTGGCCAGGTGGGACGGTAATAGGCAAATGGCGAAAGCCACCACCCACCGGCGATTCGTATCGCCGGTGGGGGTGGGTGAACGAAATATGCTCGACAGGGCGGTTATTCAACCCGCGCTGCCTCCTTGTTACTTCAACTCGACCTTGGCGCCAGCATCTTCGAGCTGCTTCTTGATCTTCGCAGCTTCGTCCTTGTTGACGTCGGCCTTCACTTCCTTCGGGGCGCCTTCGACCAGGTCCTTGGCTTCCTTGAGGCCCAGGCCGGTGATGGCGCGGATTTCCTTAATCACGTTGATCTTCTTGTCGCCGGCATCCGTCAGGACGACGGTGAACTCGGTCTTTTCAGCGGCCGGAGCGGCAGCAGCGGCGCCGGGAGCGGCGGCAGCGGCAACCGGAGCGGCGGCGGAAACGCCCCACTTCTCTTCCAGCAGCTTGGCCAGGTCGGCGGCTTCCAGAACGGTCAGGGCGGACAGGTCATCAACGAGCTTTTCGATCTTCGACATTTCTAGATTCCTTGAGTTTTGGTTCGGGTTTGGTTGGTTGAGTTGGGGTGTCGCTTTATTCGAGGGTCGCGCGGCCGGACGGAAAACCGCCTTCTTTGGTCAAAGAGGGCCACTTTTCCTGGCCGACGCTCCTCATGCGGCGTCCTTCTTCGAGTACGCACCGATGACGCGCGCCAGCTGACCGGCGGGAGCCTGAACGATCCCGGCGATCTTGGTCGCGGGCGCAACGAGCAGGCCCACGATCTTGCCACGCAGTTCATCGCGCGACGGCAGGGTGGCAAGCTGCTTCACGCCGCTTGCATCCAGAGCCGTCGTGCCCACCGAGCCACCGAGGATAATGAGCTTGTCATTGTCCTTGGCGTAGGCGGCGACCACCTTCGAAGCGGCAACCGGATCATCGCTGACAGCGATGCCGGTCGGCCCCTTGAAGAGATGGGCGATGCCTTCGATGGGCGTACCCTTCAGAGCACGCACCGCCAGACGGTTCTTCGCGACCCGGAACGAAGCGCCCTGATCGCGCATGCGTGCGCGCAGGTCGTTCATCTGGGCCACCGTCATGCCGGAATAGTGGGCGACAACCACCGAGCCGGCCTTCGAGAAGACCTGGTTCAGGTCTTCAACGACTTCCGCCTTCTTGGCTTTTTCCACTTTGCTCTCCTTTGCAGGCCCCGTGACGATCCGGTGGCCTACCCTGTTGCTCGAAACGCTGCCCCAGGGTCCAAACCCGAAAGGGAGATCGCTCTCCAATCCGGTTTCTTCCCTGTCTGTGCTGGAGAATTTTAAGACCTCGCGGCCTCCAGCAGTCTCGGACAGTACCCGGCGATCGTCCGCCGGAATTCATTGCGGTGGCTTACGCCCCCGCGCCGCCAGCACCGACCGAAGCCAGGGCGATCTTCACGCCAGGGCCCATGGTGGAGCTGAGGGAAATCTTCTTCATGTAGTTGCCCTTGGCGCCGCTCGGCTTCGCCTTGGAAACCGCATCGACCAGAGCCTTGACGTTCGCGACGATGGCATCTTCGGTGAAGCTCGCCTTGCCGACGCCGGCCTGAACGATGCCCGCCTTCTCGACGCGGAATTCGACCGCGCCGCCCTTGGCGTCCGCGACGGCCTTGGCGACGTCCATCGTCACCGTGCCGACCTTCGGGTTGGGCATCAGGTTGCGCGGGCCGAGAACCTTACCGAGACGGCCCACCACGCCCATCATGTCCGGGGTGGCGATGCAGCGGTCGAAGTCGATCTTGCCGGCCGCGACTTCCGCCGCCAGTTCTTCGGCGCCGACCAGATCGGCACCGGCCTTCTTGGCTTCCTCGGCCTTGGCGCCCTTGGCGAACACCGCGACGCGCAGCGAACGGCCCGTGCCGGACGGCAGCGAGCAGACGCCGCGAACCATCTGGTCCGCATGCTTGGGGTCCACGCCGAGATTGAGCGACAGCTCGATGGTCTCGTCGAACTTGGCGGTGGCGCGGGACTTGATCAGCTTGACCGCCTCTTCAACGGTGTAGGCCTTGTCGACGTCGACACCTTCGATGGCTTTCTTGTAGCGCTTGCTGCTCATCGGATTAGTCCCTCACCGTGATGCCCATCGAGCGGGCGGAGCCCTCGATCATCAGCATCGCGTTTTCGATGTCGTTGGCGTTGAGGTTCTTCATCTTGGCTTCGGCGATCTCGCGGACCTGAGCGCGGGTGATCGAACCGGCGGTGGAGATGCCCGGGGCCTTGGAACCCGAGGACAGCTTCGCCGCCTTCTTGATGAAATAGGACGCCGGCGGCGTCTTCATCTCGAAGGTGAAGCTCTTGTCCGAGAACACGGTGATCACGACCGGGATCGGGGTGCTCTTTTCCATGTCCTGCGTCTTGGCGTTGAACGCCTTGCAGAACTCCATGATGTTCAGGCCGCGCTGGCCCAAAGCCGGGCCGATGGGCGGCGACGGATTCGCAGCGCCCGCGGGCACCTGCAGTTTGATGTAACCCGTAATCTTCTTTGCCATACTCGCCGCCTCCTTCGCGGCTTAGCGGTTCAAACGAAGCTTTCGCTTCTCCCGCGGGTAAGACCGATCTCTCCACCGGGAGAGATCGGCAGTTGCACTCAGATCTTTTCGACCTGCGTGTATTCCAGTTCGACCGGCGTCGCGCGGCCGAAGATCGACACGGCGACCTTCAGGCGGCTGCGGTCTTCGTCCACTTCTTCCACCGTGCCGGTGAAGGAGGTGAAGGGGCCGTCCGCGACGCGCACCTGCTCGCCGATCTCGAACGTGATCATCGACTTGGGACGCTCGGCGCTCTCGCTCGACTGATTGAGGATGCGATCGACTTCGCCCTGGCGCAACGGCATGGGCTTGTTGTTCTGGCCGAGGAAGCCCGTCACCTTCGCGACGTTCTTGACCAGGTGATAGACCTCGTCCGTCAGCTTGGCGTTGAGCAGCACATAGCCCGGCAGGAACTTGTGCTCCGCCTTGACCTTCTGGCCGCGACGGACCTCCATCACCTCTTCGGTCGGCACCACGACGTCGGCGACGAATTCCTCAAGGTCCTGGATCTTGGCCTGACGCAGAATCTCTTCCTTCACCTTTTTCTCGAAGTTCGAGTAGGTGTGGACGATGTACCACTTGCCGTCAACGACGGTCTTTACACCAGCTTCGCTCATCCGAAAGGCCTCCAGGCCCCGATCAAAAGCATCTGGCCGCGATTGAGAATGGTATCGACGAAGAAGAAGAAAACCATGGTGAAAACGACCATGATCAGCACCATCACCGAGGTAAGCCAGGTTTCCTTCCAGGTCGGCCAGGTAACCTTCTTCAGTTCCCGCATCACTTCCTGAAAAAACTGCACGGGATTGGTGCGGCGGCGCACCACCGGCGCATCGCCTCCGCCTCCCGCAGTCTTTTTCACAATCTCAGCCATCTCGACTCTTCATCACTTCATTTGGCAGGAGCGGGGGGACTCGAACCCACGGCCCTCGGTTTTGGAGACCGATGCTCTACCAGCTGAGCTACGCTCCTAAAAACTCAACACCGGCGCCGCCCTGGTGAGCGGCGCCGGTGGTATTACTTGATGATCTTGGCGACGACGCCGGCGCCGACGGTACGTCCGCCTTCGCGGATGGCGAAGCGCAGCTTCTCTTCCATCGCGATCGGCACGATCAGCTCGACTTCCACCGAGATGTTGTCGCCC
>JBIIWB010000001.1:0-632045 GCA_044339125.1 Rhizomicrobium sp.
AGGCGTAAAACCAGAAAATGTCCATTTCCCCCCATAATTGAAAAAGCCCCCCCCCCCCCCCCCCAAGACTGACGTCCCGAAAGTGCGTCCTGGCTTGTGTTTACAATGGTGGTGGCGTGCAGCTTAGCCACGTCATACTGCGGTGGAAGTATAGACGAACGCCAATTGTTCACCTGCATCGGTGAAGGCGGCGCGACCCGGGAAAGCTCTCCATTTTCATTCGGGGATAACGGGTCTGGTGAGACAATTCCATAGTCTTCCCAACACAGTTGGCGACGTAGAGAAGGGCGCCCTTAGCCCCGTTTGTATTGCGTGAATAGGCATACTTCGGGCGCTCAGAACCCCAGCCAAGCACTTCTTTTCCGGCCATGGCCATAATCTCACAGTCCTGCGCCGAGGAAAGCCTGGGACCAGTTGGAAGTGTAACGTCTGCGACCTGAAACAAGGCTAGCAAAACAAGGGGGCTTGGCATGGCTTCCTCTCCTGTTCGCCCATCCTATCGTCAATTCAAGTCATCCACATCTGGCGGTATGGCCGCGACCGGCACGCCCTCCTCCAGCAGCGACTTAACCTCGTCGACCGAGGCCTCGCCATAGATGGCCCGTTCGTCGCTTTCACCGTAGTGAATCTTGCGGGCTTCTTCCGGAAACTCAGCGCCGACATGCTCGGCCTCGGCCAGCATCTTCGTCCGCATCTCGCGCAGCGCCGCCCGCGCTTGCGCCTGCTCGCGCGCCTTGCCCGCGATGGCGGGGGCCATCATCGCCTTCTCGACCTTCTTCGAGTTGCAGCTGGGACAGGTCAGCTTGCCGCCTTTCGACTGGGTGTCGAAGGCGGCGCTGTCCTTGAACCAGCCTTCGAAGCTGTGGCCGTTCCCGCACTGAAGTTGATAGGCGATCATAACAGGTAGATGGCGCGACGAACCCGCCGCTTTCAAGGCCCCGTAAAGACGCGCCCGTGATGCCGATTGGGCAGCCGTGTCCGCGCCGCCGCCGAAGCATCGGGGTCGATATCGGCATAAATCACGCCCGGATCGGTGCCGGCTTCGGCCAGCACCTCGCCCCACGGTCCGATGATGAGGCTGTGCCCATAGGTCTTGCGCCCATTGGCATGCGTGCCGCCCTGGGCGGGCGCGATGACGAAAGCGCCATTCTCGATGGCGCGGGCGCGCAGCAGCACATGCCAATGCGCCTCGCCCGTTGGCACGGTGAAGGCCGCAGGCACGGTGAAAGCGAAAGCGCCCTTTTGCGCCAGCGCCCGATAAAGATGCGGGAAGCGGATATCGTAGCAGATGGTCAGGGCGATCCCGCCCCAGCGAGTCGGTGCCACCACCGCTTCGCCACCGCCCGCCACCGTGTCGGATTCGGCGTAATGCTCACCATTGGCCAGCGTCACGTCGAAGAGATGTATCTTGGAATAGCGCGCCGTCACGCTTCCATCCGGGCCGAAGAGATAGGAGCGGTTGGCGGTCTTACCACCACCGACCACGATGGCCATCGAACCGATCAGCAGATGCACGCCCAGCTCCTGCGCCAGCGCGGCGAAGGCAGGAATTGCGGGATCATGCGCCTCGTCGAACGACGCGGCCAGCTTGGCGCCGCCATCGGCGGCCATCAATGTGGTGTTTTCGGGCGTGGCGATGAACAGGGCGCCACCATGGGCCGCCTCGCGTATCAGCGCAGAGGCGGCCCGGATGTTCTCCGCCGCATCCTCTCCGGACCGGAGTTGGACGCAGGCGGCACGGAACGTCATTACTTGATGCGATCCGCGATCTTGGCGATGCCTGCGCGGATGCAGACTTCGTCGGCCTGGCCGGACGGCGAACCGGACGCGGCAATGGCACCAACCACGTCGGCGCCGGCCATCAGCGGCAGGCCGCCCGGACGGGCAACGCCCAGCGGCGCGAGGATAGCGGGATCGGCCTTGCTGCTGACGGCGGGATCGGATGCGCCCTTGGTCTTCAGCGCGATCATCGCCTTGCCCTGCGCGATGCGCTGGGTGATGGCGCGGGCGCCGTCATCGGAGATCACCACGATCGGGGTGCCTTCGCTGTCGGTCACGACCGTGGTCACGATGGTGCCGTTGGTCTTGCAGGTGGCGTTGGACGTGGTGGCGGCTTCAATCGCCAGGGCGACGGGAATGCCACGGCCGCGTTCCGGGCGCGGCGCGGTGCCTTCGGCCTGGGTCGGATTGGGCAGGATGGTGGGAATGGGCTGCGCCAGCACGGGGGTGGCGGCCAGCAAGGCGGCGGCGATCACGATTTTCTTCATGGGGCAGTCCTCCGGTTTGTTTTGCCGGAGTTTCAGCGGGCGCCGGGGCTTTGTCCAGCCGCCTAACAGAGCGTCACCGTCAAAAAGCCGCCAGATTCCGCCAAGAAATCGTTATCCGGCGAGGAGGCTGTCGAGCTTGCCCGCGCGATCGAGCGCGTAAAGCTCGTCGCAGCCACCGACATGGGTCTCGCCAATGAATATCTGCGGCACCGTGCGGGCGCCGCCCGACTTGGTCAGCATCTCCTGCCGCGCCTGGGGGTCTATGCTGACATCGATCTCCTCGAAGTCCGCACCCTTCTTGTTCAGGAGCGACTTGGCGCGGACGCAGTAGGGGCAGATCTGGCTGGTGTAGACGGTCACAGGTTTCATGGCTTTTCCAATGGTCGCGCGACCAGACGCGAACCGCTTCACACTTCGCGGGGCCGACGCTCCGAAATCATATAAGGGCTTCCGATGCCTTCACAACGCGCGCCAGCGTCAAAACGGCTATGTCCGCCGCGCCCGCACGCCGCAGGGCCCGGGCGCAGGCCTCGGCGGTGGCCCCGGTGGTCAGCACATCGTCCACCAACAGCACCTTGCGGCCACGCACCCGCGCCGGGTCGGAAACCTTGAAGGCCGACAGCACATTGCGCCGCCGGGCACGCGCCGACGGCATTTCGCCCTGGCTGGCGGTGCGGCGGCTGCGGACCAGCGCCAGCGGCTCGTAGGCACGGCTCCAGTCGCTGGCGAGGCGGCGCGCCAGCTCCGCCGACTGATTGTAACGCCGCAGCCATAACCGGCCCCGATGCAGCGGCACCGGCACGATCAGGTCGCAATCTTCCAGCAGCGGCCGCCCCACCCGCACCAGCCAGCGCGCGAAGCCGGGCACCAGTTCCAGCCGGTCGGCATGCTTCAGCGCCAGGATGGCGGCGCGGCTGTCCTCGTCATAGGCGAGTAGTGCGCGGGCTTTTGTGATGGCGGGCGGGCGCGCCAGGCAGGCGGCACAGAGACTGCCTTCGCCCGCATCCACCGCGAACGGCGTGCCGCAGCAGGCGCATGCCGGGCCATCGAGAAAGGTGAGCCCGCTCCAGCAGGCGGCGCAGAGCCGCGGCAGCACCAGCTCCAACATGCCAACGCCTATGCTTTTCCAAGCCGCCGTCATGTGGGCTAGTTTAGCGCCAATGATCCCGCTGTTCGACCATACCGCCGCCCTTCGCGCACAGGAACGCGCCCGCCTGATCAGGGGGGACGCATTCCTGTTTGCTGCGGCGGCGGAAGGACTGGCCGACCGGCTCGCAGCAGTGACGCGGCGTTTCGAGCATGGCCTCTGGATCGGGGAGCATATCCCCGAAACGCTGCGCGGCTTCGCGGCGCATTGGACCCTAGCCCGCTTTGATGCGCAGGAACGGCTGGAAGCGGCCCCCGGCGACCATGATCTCGCCGTCAGCCTCTATTCGCTGCAGACGATCAACGACCTGCCTGGCGCGCTGGCGCAAATCCGCCGCGCCCTCAAGCCCGATGGCTTGTTGCTGGCAGCGCTGTTGGGCGGCGGTACGCTGAAGGAATTGCGCGACGCTTTTGCGCAAGGCGAAAGCCTGACGCGCGGCGGCATCAGCCCGCGCGTTTCCCCTTTTGCCGATGTGCGTGACCTGGGTGCGCTGCTGTCGCGCGCCGAGTTCGCCCTGCCCGTCGCCGATGTCGAACGCCTCGCGGTGCGCTATGGCGATTTCTTCTCCCTGGCCCGCGACCTGCGCGCCCATGGCTTCACAAATGCTCTGGCGGAGCGCTCGCGGACTCCCCTGCGCCGCGACACACTGGCGGCGATGCTGGCACATTACGCGCAAAGCCATGGCGCGGATGGAAAATTGCTGGCGACGTTCGAAACCGTCTTCCTTACCGGCTGGTCGCCGCATGAAAGCCAGCAGCAGCCGCTGCGGCCCGGCAGCGCCAAGGCGCGGCTGGCCGAGGCGCTGGGAACGCAGGAACTGCCTGCGGGCGAAAAGCCTTAAAGGGCGGCAACGACCGAATTGAAGAAGGTCCGCAGGGTGGTGCCCATGGTGGTTAGCGATCCCACGACCACGATGGAGATGATGGTGGCGATCAACGCGTATTCGATGGCGGTGGCGCCCGATGTATCGCCTACAAAAGATCGCGCAGCATCGGCAGGAGCGGCAAATCGGCGTCGGGCATGGGAAACTCGACCTTGCGCGCGATCAGGTCCCGGGGCCGCACCCATTTGAGCGCGGCGTGGTGCAGCGGCGCCGGACTTCCGTCCCACCGGCGGCAGACATAGAGCGGCATCAAAAGGCGAAAGTTTTCGTATGTATGCGAGGCAAAGGTGAACGGCGCGAGACAGGGCGGCTTCACCGCGATGCCAAGCTCCTCCGCCAGTTCGCGCACCAGCGCGTCCTCCGGCGATTCCCCCGTTTCGATCTTGCCGCCCGGAAATTCCCATAGCCCCGCCATCGCTTTGCCCTCTGGCCGTTGTGCAATCAGCACACGGCCGTCAGGGTCGAGCAACGCAACCGCCGCCACCAGGACGAGAGGACGCGTTTCAGCCATATTGGGCCTTTCCGGTTCAGACGGGGTTAAGCGGCACGGTTAACAGATGCTTGCCATAAACCGAATTTGCGGCGAGCCTGTCATCAAAGCAAGATATTGTCGAAGCGGCTTTTCATCAGGGAGATTTTAGAATGAGCACGTATGGCACCGCCACCTGGAAGGGCGGCCTCAAGGACGGCATTGGCGCGGTTTCGACCAAGAGCGGCGCGCTGAAGAGCCACCCCTATGGCTTCGTCGCCCGCTTCGAAGGCGGCCCAGGCACCAACCCGGAAGAATTGCTGGGCGCAGCCCATGCCGGCTGCTTCACCATGGCGCTGTCGGCCATTCTGGGCGAAGCCGGCATGACGGCCGAGCAGATGGACACCAAGGCCGACGTCAATCTGGTGAAGGATGGCGATGGTTTCTCCATCACCAAGATTCACCTGACGCTGAAGGCGAAGATCCCGGGCGCCGACAAGGCCGCGTTCGACGAATGCGCGCAGAAGGCCAAGGCGGGCTGCCCCGTTTCCAAGCTCTTCAAGGGCGCGGAGATTACGCTGGACGCTTCGCTCGTCTGATGAAGAAAGTTGGGCTGGCGCTCGCCGCCCTCCTGCTTGCGGCGATCCCGGCGCAGGCACAGATGGAACGTGCCTATCTCGGCACCTATACGTTTGCGCCGGGAAAACCCTCCTCGCCCGGTTCACCCGGCGAAGGCCTCTATCTCACCGAACTCGATACCGCGACGCGCCGCCTGAGCGCGCCCAGGCTGGTGGCGCGTAGTCCCTCGCCGTCCTGGGTCACCATCGATCACAAGATAGGCGTGCTCTATGCCGCCAATGAGGCGGGCGCGGAGAGCGGCGTCTCCGCCTTCCGCATCGACCGCGCCACCGGCGCCCTCACGCCCATCGGCAAGACCGCCCTGCCCGGCCCGGTGCAGCTTGCGCTGGCGCCGGGCGGCGGCTGGCTGGTGGCGGCTAGCTTTGGCGGCACGCTGAACCTGGTGCCATTGGGAGCGGATGGCGCGCCCGGCACGGTGGCGCAGAGCATCCGCATGGACGGATCGCCCAAACCCAGCCAGGTGACGCAGCCCGTTGGCAACCAGTGGACCGGATATCGCGACCAGACGCGGGCGCATGGCGTCGCCTTTCACCCCGATGGCCACTATCTGGTGATGAATGATTATGGGCTGGACGAATTGGTGATCTTCGCGCTGGAAAATGGCCAGCTGCGGCCGGTGTCGCGCAATCCGCAATTTCCCGGCTCGACAACGCGCCATGCGGTGTGGAACGGATCAGGCAATCTGCTCTACAGCGTATCGGAACTGGATTCGATGGTGACGGCGAGCAGCTTCGACCCTGCCACGGGGCGATTGACCGAACGCCAGCGCATCTCCGCTTTGCCGAAAGGCTATCAGGGCAGCGCCGCGGCGGGCGAGATCGTGCTGTCGAAGGACGGGCGCAATCTCTACACCACCCATCGCTTCTACAATTCCATCGCCCATTTCCGCGTCGGTGCGGACGGATTGCTGAGTTACGGCGGCGACACCATCACCGCCGCCAACATGCCCCGCATGCTGGTCACCGATCCCAGTGGTCAATGGCTGCTGGCGGGCGGGCAGAACAACGACAGCATCGTCAGCTATCGCATCGGCGCCGACGGCACGCCGCAGGCCGTCAGCACCGCCGCCGCGCCGACGCCGGTGGCGCTGGCGTTCGTGAATGAATGACCCACAAAGAAAAGAGCGCGAGGAATTTTGCGGGCTGGCTAGGAGCGTCGCGCGGAGCGTGCGTGACGCGCGTGATCACGCGCGACAACGCCAGGACGCAAAAGGACCGCGCGTTTTAGCTTCTGTAAGAGCCGTTGATGTCGATGTAGCCGTGGGTCAGGTCGCAGGTCCAGACGCGGGACACGCCCTTGCCGATGCCCAGATCGACGGCGATCTCAACATCGCGCCCGCTAACAGCCTTGGTTGCCTCCGCTTCATTGTACTTGGCGGCGCGCATGCCCTTCTCGGCCAAGGCATGACCGCCGATGCTGATCTTCAGCTTGTCGCGGTCGGCCTTCTCCCCCGCCTTGCCCACCGCCATGACGATGCGGCCCCAGTTGGCGTCGTTGCCCGCCACCGCCGTCTTCACCAGCGGCGAATTGGCGATGGAGAGCGCGATGCGCTTGGCGGCCTTGTCGTCCTCCGCCCCTGTGACGTCGATGCGGATCAGCTTCTGCGCGCCCTCGCCGTCCTTGACAACCTGCAGCGCCAGATCGAGCAGCAGCGCGTCCAGCTTGCGGCGGAAGTCGGTGAGTTTCTTGTCATTGGCCTTGGCGATGGCGGTGTGCTTGGCGCCCTTGCCGGTGGCGAAAAGCAGCAGCGTGTCGCTGGTCGAGGTGTCGGAATCCACCGTGATGGCGTTGAAGCTGGGGCCAACACCGGCGCTGAGACATTCCTGCAGCACAGCGGCAGGCAGGTTTGCATCGGTGAAGACAAAGGAAAGCATCGTCGCCATGTCGGGCGCGATCATGCCCGAGCCCTTGGCGATGCCATTGATCGTCACTTTCACGCCGTCGATCATGGCGGTGGCAGTGGCGGCCTTCGGGTAGGTGTCGGTCGTCATGATGGCGTCGGCGGCGGCTTTCCAGTTTCCCGCCGCGCCCTGCTCCACCAGGCCGTGCAGCACGGCGGTGATCTTGGCGGTGGGCAGTGGCTCGCCGATCACGCCAGTGGAGGCTATGAAGACCTCAGAAGGCCTGCAACCGACGATGGCGCTGGCGCTCTGGGCGATCTCGTTGACACCGTCGAACCCGGCCTTGCCGGTGAAGGCGTTGGCGTTACCGCTGTTCACCACCAGGCAGCGGGCCGCGCCGGGCTTCAGGTGCTTCTGGCACCACAGCACCGGGGCGCTGGAGGTCTTGGAGGTGGTGAGCACCCCCGCCACCTGCGTGCCGGGCGCCAGCAGGGCCAGCAGGACATCGGTGCGCTGCTGGTAGCGGATGCCCGCGGCCACCGTGGCCAGGCGGACCCCAGCCAGGGGCGGCAGTTTGGGGTGGGTTTTGGGCGCGAGCGGCGAAACCGGATGAACCGCTTTGGGCGCGGGAGCGGCCTTCTTGGTCCTTTTCACGCTTTTGGCCATGTGTTCCACCGATTGAGGCGCGTATAGTGTGAAAAAACCGGCATTTGACAAGGGGTAGCCCCGTTCTTATGTCTCCGGCGCGGCTGCCATGCTGATTTGGCGTCCCAATGGTATTTGGCGCCACCCCCGGCCCGCTTACACGCCTGTAATTTCTGAGGATTTCATGCTGGGTCTCGGCACGCTCGCCAAAAGCATTTTCGGCTCCTCGAACGAGCGCAAGGTCCGGCCCTATTGGGCCACTGTGGCGAAGGTCAACGCCCTGGAGCCCCGCTTCCTGCCCATGTCGGACGAGGAGCTGCGGGGTCAGACCGTCCTGTTCCGCGAGCGGCTGGAAAAAGGCGAGACCCTGGACGACCTGCTGCAGGAAGCTTTCGCGGTGGTGCGCGAGGCGGCCAAGCGCGCGCTCGGCCAGCGCCATTTCGACGTTCAGCTGGTCGGCGGCATGGTGCTGCATGGCGGCAATATCGCCGAGATGAAGACCGGCGAAGGCAAGACGCTGGTCGCCACCCTGCCCACCTATCTCAACGCCCTGGCGGGCAACGGCGTCCATGTCGTGACCGTCAACGACTATCTGGCCAAGCGCGACAGCGAGTGGATGGGCCAGGTCTATCGCTTTCTTGGTCTCACCGTGGGCTGCATCGTGCATGGCCTCACCGACGAGGAGCGCAAGGTCGCCTACGCCGCCGACATCACCTACGGCACCAACAACGAATACGGCTTCGATTATCTGCGCGACAACATGAAGTATTCGCTCGACACCATGGCGCAGCGCGGTCATGCCTTCGCCATCGTCGACGAAGTCGACTCCATCCTGATCGACGAAGCCCGCACGCCGCTGATCATCTCCGGTCCCACCGAGGACCTCACCGAGATGTACAAGGCGGTGAACGCCCTGATCGGCAGCCTGTCCAAGGAAGATTACGAAGTCGACGAGAAGCAGCGCCAGGTGACGCTGACCGAAGCCGGCAACGAGCACATGGCCCAGCTGCTGCGGGCCAGCAATCTGCTGCCGCAGGGCGATCTCTACGACACTGAGAACATCAGCGCCCTGCACCACGTGAACCAGGCGCTGAAGGCGCACCGCCTCTTCCAGCGCGACAAGGATTACATCGTCAAGAACAACCAGGTCGTCATCATCGACGAGTTCACCGGCCGCATGATGGAAGGCCGCCGCTATTCCGATGGCCTGCACCAGGCGCTGGAAGCCAAGGAAGGCGCCCAGGTCCAGCCCGAGAACGTCACGCTGGCCTCCGTCACTTTCCAGAATTACTTCCGCCTCTACGACAAGCTGGCGGGCATGACCGGCACGGCGCTGACCGAGGCCGCCGAATTTCTCGACATCTACAAGCTCGACGTACTGGAAATTCCCACCAACGTGCCTGTCGCGCGCAAGGACGCCGATGACGAAGTCTATCGCACCGAGGACGAGAAGCACCGCGCGATCCTGATCCAGATCGCCTCCTGCCACCGCCGCGGCCAGCCCGTGCTGGTCGGCACCGCCTCGATCGAGAAGTCGGAGACCATCGACCAGAAGCTGGGCGACCGGAATTACATCCGCGAGACCGGCCAGCAGCTTATCGCCAAGGCGGAAGCGGTCGAGAAGGAAGACAAGTCGAAGGACGACGCCAAGGCGCAGGCCAAACGCGACCGCGACCTGGGCGAATATCTGGTCGAGATGGCGAAGAAGGAACAGCCCTTCGCGCACGCCATCCTCAACGCCCGCTATCACGAGCAGGAAGCCTTCATCGTGGCGCAGGCGGGCCGCCCCGGCGCCGTCACTATCGCCACCAACATGGCGGGCCGCGGCACCGACATCCAGCTGGGCGGCAATGTGGAAATGCGGATCAAGGCCGAGCTGGCCGAGATCACCGACGAAACCGAACGGGCGCGCCGCATCGACACGATGCGCGCGGACGTCGCGGCCGACAAGCAGAAGGTGCTGACGGCGGGCGGCCTCTACATCATCGGCACCGAGCGCCATGAAAGCCGCCGCATCGACAACCAGCTGCGCGGCCGTTCAGGCCGTCAGGGCGATCCCGGCGCTTCCAAGTTCTTCCTGTCGCTGCAGGATGACCTGATGCGCATCTTCGGCTCCGACCGCCTGGACAAGATGCTGTCTGGCCTGGGGCTGGAACAGGGCGAGGCCATCGCGCATCCCTGGGTCAACAAGGCGCTGGAAAAGGCGCAGCAGAAGGTCGAAGCGCGCAACTTCGAGATCCGCAAGAACATCCTGAAATACGACAACGTCCTCAACGATCAGCGGCACGTGATCTTCGATCAGCGCCGCGAGATCATGTCGTCCGACGACGTCTCCGATCAGATCGCCGATTTCCGCCAGGAAGTGGTGGAGCAGATGGTCGCCCGCCACATCCCGAAAAAGGCCTATGCCGAAGCCTGGGACGCGCCCGGCCTGGAAGCCGAAGTCAGCCGCATTTTCCATCTCCAGTTGCCCATCGTGGAATGGTCGAAGGAAGAAGGCATCGCCGACGAAGAGGTGCGCGAGCGCATCATGAAGGCGGTGGACACCCGCGCCGCCGAACGCGACGCCAATTTCGGCCTCGAAGTCACCCGTTACATCGAAAAGGCGCTGCTGCTCCAGACGCTCGACCACAATTGGCGCGAGCACATTATCAACCTGGATCATCTGCGCCAGTATGTGGGCCTGCGCTCCTACGGCCAGCGCGACCCGCTGCACGAATATAAGGGCGAGGCCTTCGAGCTGTTCGAGGCGCTGCTGACCAAGCTGCGTCTGGAAGTGGTTCAGCAGCTGATGCATGTGGTGATCTCCACAGGCGAGCCGCCGCCCAGCCTGGAACCGCAGCCCCTGACGAATTTGCGCGAGAGCCACATCAATCCGCTCACCGGCGAGGACGACATGGCGCGCCGCGAAGCCGAGGCGATGGAGCGCGGCCTGCCGGCCGATCCGGGCGATCCCACCACCTGGGGCCGCAGCAACCGCAACTCCCCTTGCCCGTGTGGTTCAGGCCGCAAATACAAGCACTGCCACGGGGCTCTGTAGGACACGTGCTCACAGTCTATCCAGACAGCGGCAAGCCACTCTGGATCGACCTGCGCAATCCCACGCCGGAAGAGATCGCCAAGGCGTGGACGGACTATGGCCTGGACATCCCGCCGCGCGAGCAGCTGGAAGAGATCGAGTTCTCCAGCCGTCTCCAATACGAAGATGGCAGCTTCACGCTGTCCGTGCCGGTGACGCCGAATCTGAAGGACAGCGACGCCGACGATGTCACCTCGCCGCTGGGTTTCGTCCTGACCAAGGACCTGCTGGTGACGGTGCGCTTCGCCCATCTCCAGACCTTCGACGCCATCTGGGCCCGGGTGAAACGGCGCGAGCGTACCCCGGCGGACATCTTCCTCGTCATTCTGGAAGCCCTGATCGATTATGGTGCCGACCGGCTGGAAGAATTGCGGGCCGAAGCGTTGCGCGTGTCCCAGCGCATTTTCCATGAAGACCTGCCGAAAAATCAGACGCGCAACGTTTCCGCCGTCAGCGGGATGCTGCGCGCCACGCTGGCGGAGATCGGCTACATGGGCGAACGCCTCAGTCATATCCGCGACACGTTGCTGGTGCTGCAGCGGACCGTGCCTTTCGTGAACGAGCATGGTGACTGGATAGAGCCCGTGGTCAAGGCGCGCCTCAAGATGGCGGGCAAGGACGTGCAGTCGCTCAACGACTATGAAGTCCATCTCACCGACAAGCTCCAGTTCCTGCTGGACGCGGCGCTGGGGTTCATCTCCACCGAGCAGAATGACCTCTTCAAGGTCATGACCATCTGGTCCACCGTCGGCATCCCGCCGGTGCTGCTGGCGGGCATCTGGGGCATGAACTTCCATTTCATGCCGGAGCTGTCCGCCTCCTGGGGCTATCCCATGGCGCTTGGCAGCATCCTGATCAGCGCCCTCCTGCCCCTGGCGTGGTTCAAATGGCGCGGTTGGTGGTAAAAGTTCCCCGTTTGGCGCGGGTTACACCGCGATATTTGCAGTCCGGATATTGCGGATTTGCCATCTTTGGGTAGTCTCCGCGCAGTGCGCCAGAGTTCTTCCGCGCGCGGGGCATTTGACGTTTTTATGGTCGCGCAGCCTGACACAAAGCCCGCAACTTCGCGGGGCTGCGCCCTTTGAAGGGGAAATCCATGCGCCACGGGAAACCGTTGCTGGCTGCCACTGCCGCAGCCGCCATCCTTGCAACCCTGCCGGTGACGCCGGCCCAGGCCCAGTTCCAGTCCGCCCGCGCCAAGGCCGCGGAGAAGCAGGCGCAGATTCCGACCTGCACCCGCCGCCTGGGTGCGCTGGCCGTGCGCCAGCCGATGAACAAGTGGTGGGAAGGCCTGGGTCTGGAATCCCCGGAAGCCCTGCTGAAGATTTTCGTGCAGCAGTCCGGCTGCTTCACCCTCGTTGATCGCGGCGCTGGCTTCGAGCTGGCGCAGCAGGAACGTGCCTTGGCTTCGGGCGGCCAGTTGCAGGGCGGCGCCAATATCGGCGGCGGCCAGATCCGCGCGGCGGACTACATCCTGGTTCCGGATATCGTGACCAAGGGCAGCGGCAGCGGCATGAATGTCGGCGGCTTGGTCGGTGGTTTCCTGGGCGGTTTTGCCGGCGCCATCGTCTCGTCGATCAACATCTCCTCCAGCACGGCTGACGTCACGCTGGCGATGACCAATGTTCGCACCACCGAGCAGGAAGCCATGACCCAGGGCCATGGCAGCAAGACCGATGTCGGCTTCGGTCTGGGCGGCGGCGGTCTGTTCGGCGGCGGCTTCGCCGGCGCGGGCGTCTCCAGCTACCAGAAAACCGCCATCGGCCAGATCGTGGTGCTGGCGTACATCGATGCCTACACCAAACTGGTGACCCAGATGGGCGGCCTGTCGGCGCAGGAACCGGGCGGCGCCGCCGCTGCGGCCCCGTCCCAGAACCTCACCATGTCGCGTCCCGGCCGTCTGTATGCCTCGGCGTCCGACACCAGCGCCACCGTGCGCCAGCTGACGCCGGGCATGGCGCTCTATCCCACCGGCGCCAAGGACGGCGTCTGGGTGGAAGTGAGCGACGAAGTCGGCAACAAAGGCTGGGTGCCGCAGACCGCGGTCGAGAACGCGAAGTAGTTCTCACCCTACACCACTCTCCATGGGCGGGCTTGACCCGCCCATCCAACTTCTTGATGGAAAAAGTTGGATGGCCGCCTCAAGGGCGGCCATGGCGAGATTGAGGGAGCATGAAAAGAAAAAGGCCTGCGCAAAACGCGGGCCCTTTTTTATGCGAAGTTCAACTCAAAACATGGCCTTACAAAGAGTCTGGAATACCGCTTCTGGCAAGACTTCCTCCCGAGAAGCGCGGATCAGCGGTGACTTCCCGCACCGCGAAATCCAGCATCGGAAAGTTTTCCAGCGCAACGGAGCTTTCAAATTCAGCCTCCGCGAACACAAGGCCGGCTAACCCATCTTGAAACTCGTCTACCGAGAGAGGGATGCCCTGGATGGGCTGCAATTTATGCCGGAGCTTCTTGATCGGCAGGCCCTGAAGCGATGACCGCAACATGGTGAACTCATTCTCTGACAAATAAATCGTGGTGATCAGGCGCGTAGTGGCGTCCACATCTGCCTTCCGGCCCAGTTTGAATATGGGCGCACCGCCATTTAATGGGCGTATCTCTCTTAGCCGTAACCATGCACCTATGATGTATAGGTCCGTGATTAGGTTTGTCTGGACTACACGATCGCGGGGGACTTCGCGGCACAGCCAGCGCCGCTCCCGTTCAATCGATATATACTTTTGCTTGGGGAAGCCCAATGCCGTGGCTATTTGTTGCACTGGCCGTTTCCAATCTAATCGCCCAGCAATGTGGAATGTGCAACTCTCTTCAGCTTCGCCCCAAATAGCATTGAGACGATCTCTCTAAAGATTGCGCCCCATGGCGAGATATTTGGCGCGGCGCGCCTTGATCAACTCGGCAGGGCTCTTGCCATCCAGTTCGGTCAGGCCGCGCGCGATCATGTCGCTGACCGCATCGATGGCTTCGCGCGGGGCGCGGTGAGCGCCGCCCTGGGGCTCGGGCACGATGGCGTCGATCAGCTTCAGGCCGATCAGGTCCTGCGCCGTGATCTTCAGCGCCGTGGCCGCTTCCGCCGCCTTGGTGGCGTCGCGCCACAGGATCGAGGCCGCGCCTTCCGGCGAGATCACCGAATAGACCGCGTGCTCCAGCATGTAGACGCGGTCGGCGGCAGCGATGGCGATGGCGCCGCCCGAGCCGCCTTCACCGATCACGGTGGCGATGAAGGGCGATTTCACGTTCAGTCCGGCCTCGATGGAACGGGCGATAGCTTCGGCCTGGCCGCGCTCTTCTGCTGTCACGCCCGGGAATGCGCCGGAGGTGTCGATGAAACTCAGCACCGGCAGACCAAACTGGCCTGCCAGGTCGAACAGGCGGATGGCCTTGCGATAGCCTTCGGGCGAGGCCATGCCGAAATTGTGCTTCAGGCGCGATTGCGTGTCGTTGCCGCGCTCCTGCCCCAGGAAGGCGACGGCGCGGCCACGGAAGCGGGCCAGGCCGGCCAGGATGGCTTCATCCTCGCCAAAGGAACGGTCGCCAGCTAGCGGCGTGAAATCGTCGAAGATCAACTTGGCATAGTCGAGGAAGTGCGGCCGCTCGGGATGGCGCGCCACCTGCACTTTCTGCCAAGGCGAGAGGCGCGCGTAGGTATCCTTCACCATCTGCCCGGCGCGGACATGGAGGCGCTCTACCTCGCCGTTGATGTCGATGTCGGTCTCGGCGAGCTTCTTCAGCTCGACAATCTTGCCTTCCAGCTCGGCGATGGGACGTTCAAAGTCCAGATACTGCATGCTGGCTCCAGATTCGGGCGGAAGGTGCCACAGAAGCCCTGACCGGTACAATGCTTGAGGAACATAATTATTACAATGGCTTACAGGCGGATTCGTTAAGATTTCTTGGCCCGGCCCAAAGGATGCGCCTTGGTCATCACCGACGCCAGGCGATCCCTGGCAACATGGGTATAAATCTGGGTGGTCGCGATGTCGGCATGGCCCAGCAAGGTCTGGACACTGCGCAGGTCCGCCCCACCCTCCACCAGATGCGTCGCGAAGGCGTGGCGCAGCACATGCGGGCTGAGCTTGGCCGGATCGAGGTTCGCCTTCAGCGCAAGCGCCTTCAGCATCTGGTGCAGTCGGCGGCGGGTGAGATAGCCCTGGGCGCTGCGCGAGCAGAGAAGATAGCGTTCGGCCTTCTTCGCCTTCTCGCCTTTCGGGAGAAAATCGTCGCGCACCGCGAGATAGGCCGCTAGCGCCAGGCGGGCGGAATCCGACATGGGCGAGAAACGCTCCTTGTTGCCCTTGCCGATGACGCGGATAAAGCCGTCGCGCGCGCGCGCCGAGGCCAGCGGCAGCCCCGCCAGCTCGGTGACGCGCAGGCCGCCGCCATAAAGCATCTCCACGATCAGGGTCAGGCGCAGCCCTTCCGGCGTGCCGTCGGCGGCGGTGGCGATCAGCCGTTCGACTTCCTCGCCACTGAGAATCTTGGGCAAGGGCCGCTGCGGCTTGGGCGCGGCCAAAGTCAGGGTGGGATCGTCGGCGCGTATGCCCTCGGCATAGAGAAAGCCGAAGAACTGGCGCAAGGTCGACAGCTTGCGCGCCTGGGTCGAAGGTGCGGCGGTCTTGGACAGCACGCCCAGAAATGCCTGCACTTCGGCCCGCGTGGCCTGCCCCGGGTCTGCCCTCTTCAAATCAATATGGCCGGCGAATTCCGCCAGGTCGCGGCCATAGGCGGCCAGGGTGTTGGCCCCTGCCCCGCGTTCGGCGCTCATCATGTCGAGAAAGGCCTCGATCAGGTTGGCGGATTTTCCAAGAGAATTGGACGATGTACGGCGCGGACTCATGCCCAAAACCTTTAGCACGCCGTCGCTTTCCTGTATGGGACGAGCATGAGCCTGAACCGCACAGTAGCGCTGGTGGGCATGATGGGGGCCGGAAAGACCTCCATCGGCAAGCGTCTGGCTGTGCGGCTGGGCGTGGCCTTCAAGGATGCCGATCGCGAGATCGAAGCGGCCGCCAGCCGCACCGTGGCGGAAATCTTCGCCGAATATGGCGAGCCGGAATTCCGCCGCATGGAACGCAGCGTCATCGCCCGCCTGCTGGATGAAGCGCCCTACGTGCTGGCCACGGGCGGCGGCGCCTATATGGACGACAGCACCCGCGCGGCCATGAAAGAGCAAGCTTTCACCATCTGGCTGAAGGCCCCGGTGGACCTGCTGCTGTCCCGCACCGCCAAGCGGCCGACTCGCCCGCTGCTCAACAATGCCGATCCCCGGGGGACGCTGGAAAGGCTGTTGGCGATCCGCGAGCCGGTATATGCCCAGGCTGACCATGTGCTGGAAAGCATCGACGGTCCGCACGAGAAATCGGTCGAACAGGTGGCGTCGCTCTTGAAGGACAGGGGCCTGATGGCGCAAGAGACGGCCCCATGAGCGAGATCATTCCCGTCGGGCTCGGGTCTCGAGCCTATGAAATCCATGCCGGTGTCGGCCTGCTGCAACAGGCGGGCAAGCTGCTGGCCCCCCACTTCTCTCAAAGCAGGGCGCGCGGCGTGCTACCCATCGTCACGGATGAGAATGTGGCAGCCCTGCACCTGAAGACCTTGCAGGACAGCCTGGAAGCGGCAGGGCTGAAGAGCAAACCCATTATCCTGCCGCCGGGCGAAGCCACCAAGAGCTTTGCGGGGCTGGAGCGTGTGAGCGGCGAACTGCTCGACATGGGCATTGATCGCGGCGGGTTGATCATCGCCCTAGGCGGCGGCGTCATTGGCGACCTCACCGGTTTCGCGGCGGGCGTGCTTAAGCGCGGCGTCTCCTTCGCGCAGGTGCCAACCACACTTTTGGCGCAAGTGGATTCCTCGGTGGGCGGCAAGACCGCGATCAACGCCAAGCAGGGCAAGAACCTGATCGGCCTGTTCCACCAGCCGCGCATCGTCATCGCCGACACCGGCCTGCTCGATACGTTGCCCCGCCGCGAATTGCTGGCCGGCTATGCCGAAGTGGTGAAGTACGGCGCGCTGGGCGATGCCGATTTCTTCGAGTGGCTGGAAGCCAGCGCGCCCGCCGCGCTGGGCGGCGACCAGGATGCGCTGGTGCATGCCGTGGCCCAGTCCTGCCGCATGAAGGCCGCCATCGTCGCGCGCGATGAACGCGAAACCGGCGAACGCGCCCTGCTCAATCTCGGCCACACCTTCGGCCATGCGCTGGAAGCCGCCACCGGATTCTCGGACCGGCTGCTGCATGGCGAAGGCGTCGCCATCGGCATGGCGCTGGCCTTCAAGCTGTCCCACAAGCTCGGGCTTTGCCCGGGCCAGGACGCGGAGCGCTTCGCCCGCCATCTCAAGGCCATGGGCCTGCCCGCCGCGATCAGCGACATTCCCGGCCCCCGCGCCAGTGTCGACGAACTTATGGGCCACATGGCGCATGACAAGAAAGTGAGCGACGGCAAGCTCACCTTCATCCTGGTCAAGGGCATCGGTCGCGCCTTCATCACCAGCGACGTTCCGGCGGATGCGGTGAGAGATATTCTCGCGGACTGAAAACTGGCATTGTGATCCGCCCTCGAGGTGGACCCATGCTTATTCTCTACGCCATCGCGCCCATCATCCTGCTGCTTGCGGTTTCCGCCGTCTTCGCCGCGGCCGAAACCGCACTCACCGCCGTGAGCCGCGGCCGCATGCACCAGCTGGAGCAGGACGGCTCCAAGGCCGCCCGCCGGGTCAACCGACTGGTCTCCGACCGCGAGCGCATGATCGGCGCTATCTTGCTGGGTAGCACCCTGATCAACATTCTGGCGGTGTCGCTCACCACGGCGCTGCTGGACCAGCATCTGGACACGCTGGAGGCCGTGCTGGCGACCACGCTGCTGATGACCGCGGTGATGCTGGTCTTCGTTCAGGTCCTGCCCAAGACCCTCGCCATCGACCGCACCGATGCGGTGGCGCTGGCGCTGGCACTGCCCCTGCGCGGCGTGGTTAAGTTGTTGGCGCCCATCACCGGCGCGGTGCAGTGGCTGGCTTGGCTCCTACTGTCGCCATTCGGCGTGCGCTCCGGCGCACCGGAAGACGCCGCCGACGCCGCCCATGACGAAATTCGCGGCTCCGTCGCGCTGCATCACCAGGAGGGCAATGTCGAACGCGGCCATCGCGACATGATCGGCGGCATTCTGGATCTGCGCGAATTGAAGATCGGCGACGTGATGATCCACCGCCGCCAGATGACGGCCATCGATGTGGATCGTCCGGCCGCCGATATCGTGGCGGAAGTGACCGAGAGCGAGCATACCCGAATCCCGCTCTGGCGCGGCGAACCCGACAACATCATCGGCGTGCTCAATGCCAAGCACCTCGCCCAGTCCTTGCTGCTGCACCAGGGCGACATCGGCGCCATCGATATTGAAAGCCTGATCACCGCGCCCTGGTTCGTGCCCGACACCACCACGCTGGAAGAGCAGCTCGAAGCCTTCCGGATGCGCCGCAGCCGCCTCGCGATCGTGGTGGACGAATACGGCACGCTGCAGGGACTGGTGACGGTCGAGGACATCCTGGCAGAAATCTTCGGCGAGATGCCCGACGAGCATGACGATTCCCGGCCCGATGTGCGGCCGCGTCCGGATGGCTCATTCCTGGTGGACGGCACCGTGCCGGTGCGCGAGCTTAACCGCGAGCATGAATGGGACCTGCCGGACGAAGGCGCCACCACCATCGCGGGCCTGGTGATTCAGGAAACTGGCACAATCCCGGAGCCCGGCCAGCGCTTCGCCTTTTTCGGTTTTCAGTTCGAGATCCTGCGCCGTCAGCGCAATCAGATCACGGCGCTAAAGGTGACGCCGCCGCCTCCGCAGGCGTCTGAAGCTTAAGCGACAGCGCATGCACCGTGCCCGCAAGTTCTTCCGCCAGAGCGGTATGGACGCGGCGCTGACGCTCGACGCGCGATACGCCCTCGAAAGCATCCGTCACCATGCGGACATGGAAGTGTGTTTCGCCGATGGCGCCATCGGGCCGCAGCGCGCCGGCATGGCCGGCATGGCGGTGGCTTTCATCGGTGACGATGAGCACGGAAGGCGCAAATGCGGCGGTCAATTTCCGCTGGATGGAGTCTGCTGCGCGCATGCGGGCGAGGGTCTGCATGCGCAGGGTTAAAGTCAAGAAATTCCTTTTCTTGTTTTTAAGGCGCGCCACCCCATAATCGCGGTATGGCCGAGGCCCGCCCCCGATTCAAAATGGACATGCGCATCAAGCCCAGCAAAGGCGCCGCCGCGCACAAGCCGGAAGAGCGGCTTTGCGAGGCCAAGGATTGCATCGGCCCGGGCAATTGCCGCGTTTCCAAGTCGCCGCAGAATCTGAACGAGTATTTCTGGTACTGCGCCGCCCATGCCCGCGCCCACAATGAGAACTGGGACTATTTCAAGGGCATGGACAATGGCGAGATCCAGAAGTTCCGCGAAGATGCGCTGACCGGCCACCGCCCCACCTGGCAGCTTGGCAAGCGCGCCGCCAAGGCCCGCACCGGCACACGGTCACAGAACCCGCTTCATGATAGCCATGCATTGTTCGAAGAGGACGATGCCGGAAATCCCACCGGGCCGCGCCGTCCCGAGCGTCATCTGACTCGCCTGCAGATCATGGCGTTCGACACCATGGCGCTGGCGCACAACGCCACCTTGATCGAGATCAAGGCGCGGTATAAGGAACTTGTGAAACGGTTTCACCCCGACGCAAATGGCGGCGACTGGGGCGCCGAAGAGCGTCTGAAGCAGGTTATCAAGGCCTATGGCGTGTTGCGCCAATCCGGCTTGGTATAAGTCCGGCCTGGTCTAGACGGCCCTCGCCGCCCCTTCCCGCACGAGAACAGACATGAGCGAACTCCAGAGCCTCAATCCCGGCATGGTGCCCGATACCACCGCCGATGCGGCGTCACTCTTCGGCATCAAGACGACGATGAAGGTGCCCGCCTTCAAGCAGCGTGGCGAGCATGTGCCGGACATCGATCCGGCCTATCGCTTTGACCGCGAGACCACGCTGGCGCTGCTGGCGGGCTTTGCGCACAACCGCCGCGTCATGGTCCAGGGCTATCACGGCACCGGCAAGTCCACCCATATCGAGCAGGTGGCGGCGCGGCTGAACTGGCCCTGCATCCGCATCAATTTGGACAGCCATGTGAGCCGCATCGACCTGATCGGCAAGGACGCCATCGTGCTGAAGGACGGCAAGCAGATCACCGAGTTCCGGGAAGGCCTGCTGCCCTGGGCGCTGCAGCGCCCGGTGGCGCTGGTGTTCGACGAATATGATGCGGGCCGCCCCGATGTGATGTTCGTGATCCAGCGCGTGCTGGAAGCGAGCGGCCGCCTGACACTGCTCGACCAAAACAAGGTGATCCAGCCGCATCCGGCCTTTCGCCTGTTCTCCACCACCAACACCATCGGCCTGGGCGATACCACCGGCCTCTATCATGGCACGCAGCAGATCAACCAGGGCCAGATGGACCGCTGGAGCATCGTCACGACGCTAAACTATCTCACGCATGACGCCGAAGAAGAGATCGTCGCCGCCAAGGTGCCGACCTTTGACCGCAAGACCATCTCGGCCATGGTCCGTGTCGCCGACATGACCCGCAACGCCTTCAAGGCGGGCGATCTCTCCACCGTGATGAGCCCGCGCACCGTCATCACCTGGGCCCAGAACGCCGAAATCTTCGGCGATATCGGCTTCGCCTTCCGCCTCTCGTTCCTCAACAAGTGCGATGAGCTTGAACGCGCCAGCGTGGCGGAGTTCTACCAGCGCAGCTTCGGCGAGGAGCTGCCGGAGAGCGCGGCCAAAGTGCTGGTTGCGTGAGCAAGGGAGCGGCGGCCAGGAAAAGTGCGAAGCGGTTTTCCGTCCGGCCGCGCGACCACAAATATCTAGCAGGTCAGCGTGAGCAAACCTGAATCTCCGGTTGAACCCTTTAAACGCGCCGTCGCCGCGGCGGTGCGCAGCCTCGCGGGCGAACCGGAACTGGAAGTCGCCTTCTCCAGCGAACCGGCCCAGCTGAAGGGGCTGAAGGCGCGTCTCACCGCGCCCAGCCGCAACCTGCCGCCGGGCGAAGTCGCGCTGGTGCGCGGCCAGGGCGACGCCTATGCGCTGCGCCGCGCCTATCACGCGGAAAAGGTGCATGACCGCTTCCGGCCGCAATCGCCGGAAGGCGCCGCCGTGTTTGAAGCCGCCGAGCAGGCGCGCGTCGAGGCCATCGGAGCGTTGGCGATGAAAGGCGTCGCCGCCAACCTAACCGCCGGACTAGAGCAGCGCATGCTGTCGCGCGGCCTCGCCCGCGCCCAGTCGCGCGAGGAAGCGCCGCTGCCCGAAGTGATGGGTCTTCTGGTGCGCGAGGTCCTGACCGGGGAGAAGCCACCGGCCGCCGCCGCCAAGGCGGTGGAGCTGTGGCGGCCTTATGTCGAAGGCCGGGCGGGCAAGGATCTGGCCAAGCTGCAAGCCGCCCTGCGCGACCAGACAGCGTTCGCCAGGCTGACCCGCACCATCCTGCGCGACCTGTCGATGGGCGACGAGAGCGAGAGCGATCAGACCAGCGACGATGAATCCGAGAACAATGACGGCGAAAGCGAAAAGGGCGACGACCAGGAAGACACCGCCGAGCAGGGCGAAAGCGCCGCCAGCGATTTCGAGCAATCCGAAGGCGATGACAGCCAGGAAGCCGAAGGCGATATCCAGAGCGAGCAGCAGGACGACCTGACTGACGCCACGGAGCCGGAGGACGGCGCCAAGCCGCACTGCCATGAGGCGCCTTTCTCGCACCAGGATGACTGGGGCTACAAGATTTTCACCGCGCAATATGACGAAGAGATCGCCGCCGCCGATCTCTGCGAGGCGGAGGAGCTGGCGCGGCTCAGAGGTTTCCTCGACCAGCAGCTGGCGGCGATGCAGGGCGTGGTCTCGCGCCTGGCCAACAAGCTGCAACGCCTTTTGATGGCGCAACAGAATCGGCACTGGGAATTCGACCTCGAAGAAGGTCTGCTCGACAGCTCGCGCCTGACGCGCATCGTGATCGATCCGATGTACGCGCTTTCCTTCAAATATGAGAAGGATACCGAATTCCGCGACACGGTGGTGACGCTGCTGCTGGACAATTCCGGCTCGATGCGCGGCCGTCCCATCATGGTGGCGGCGATGTGCGCGGATATTCTGGGCCGCACACTGGAGCGGGTCGGCGTCAAGACGGAAATTCTCGGCTTCACCACCCGCGCCTGGAAGGGCGGGCTGGCGCGCGAGGCTTGGCTGGCCGCCGGCAAGCACCCCTCGCCCGGGCGCCTCAACGATCTGCGCCACATCGTCTACAAGGCCGCCGACGAACCCTGGCGGCGGGCGAAGAAGAATCTCGGGCTGATGATGCGAGAAGGCCTTCTGAAGGAGAATATCGACGGCGAAGCACTGACCTGGGCGCATAATCGCCTGATCGTACGCCCCGAACAGCGCAAGATCCTGATGGTGATTTCCGACGGCGCGCCGGTGGACGATTCAACCCTGTCGGTGAATGCGGGCAATTATCTGGAGAAGCATCTGCGCCAGGTGATCGAGGAAATCGAGACCAGGTCGAACGTCGAACTCACCGCCATCGGCATCGGCCATGACGTGACGCGCTATTACCAGAAGGCCGTCACCATCGTGGATGCCGAACAACTTGGCGGCGCGATGACGACGCAGCTGACGTCACTGTTCGAAGACGATCCGGGCCGGGGCAGACGCGCCAGGCGCTAGTCTCGGCCGCTCGCTCAGGCTCGCGGCGTACTTCGCCTCGCGCAGGTCCACCGGACCTGCGCGTGCGCTTCGCCCACCGGCTTCAGTACCCATTCATCCCCGCCATCGGCTTCATCGCCGGGCGCAGCAGGAAATATGGCAGCATCAGCACCAGGCTCACGCCCAGGAACAGGCCGAAGTGCGTCAGCGCCTCAAAGCCCAGCCGTCCGAAGGCCAACGGATAATAAAGCCCGCTGAAGACGAAGCAGGCCGCCACCGATCCCACTAGCGGCGCGGTCCACCAGCGCGGTCCCCGCGCGGCGTCGAAGAAGATGATGCCGGTGAAATTCGCCACCGCGAAGACCAGCACGAAGGCAGCTAAGGCGCGGGTGGAGAGCGACGCCAGGTCCGGCAGCGAGGCGCGCACATTCCAGGGATCGATCACCGCCACCAACAGCGCCAAAGCCATGCCCGTCACCAGATTGCCAAAGGCATAGGCGGGCCCGAAGCGTCGATTGGTGAGGTGGATCACCAGCCAGCAGCCCGGCAGGATCATGTCGCTGAGGATCAAAAGCTGGCCTTGCGCGAAGCCCGGCAGCCAGGCCTGCGGCACCGGCGCGTCGGCAAAGAGATAGATGGCCTGCAGCAGCGTGAAGAGCAGCAGCATCGGCAGCACCAGCCTTGCGGCGATGCGGGCATAGCCCAGAGCGCGGGTGTAAGGCGTCTCTTCCTCGGGCCCGCCATAGGCGCGCGTCCGCGGCGGCCATACGGCGTCATCGTCATGCGCGATCCGGTAAGGCACGGCATTGTACGCCCGCGCCGGCCCCGGAATGGCACTGCCTTCGAGTTTTCTAACCCGCATAACGCCCCTTTGCGCTCGCAATCGTCCGATTGCGGCACAGCCAGAAAGAATTCAGGGCATCCCTCGCAAGAGGAATGCCCCGAACCGGCGTTAAGATGAATGCGGTGTATTAAGCGGCCTTGTCGGCGCTCTTGTCAGCCTTCTTGGCGATGGCGCGCTTCAGGCGCAGGGCCTTGGGCGACAGCACGCTGTCCTTGGACTTGAGGATGTAGGGGTCGAGGCCGCCATTGCGGTCGACCGAACGCAGCGCGTTCATGGAGATCTTCAGCTTGTAGCTGTTGCCGAGCAGCTCGCTCGCCAGCGCGATGATCTGCAGGTTCGGGCGATAGACCCGCTTGGTCTTGTTGTTGGCGTGGCTCACCAGGTTACCCACCAGGGTGCCTTTTCCGGTCAATTCGCAACGGCGCGACATGGCTCGATCTCACTCAAAATTCGGGATTCGGCTGGAATCCCAGCTCGAAAGGGGGCTCTCTTAGCCAGCGGGCCAAGCCCGGTCAAGGCTTTTGGGGTTTTACCCGCCCCATTTGGGCCATTATAGTCGAACATCCTGTTCTGGCTCAAAAAACCACGGAACCTGCCCATGACGCTCCAGCGCCTTGTTCTGGCTGCCGCCCTTATTGTCTCCGCCACCATTCCCGCCGCTGCCCAGGGCGGCGCCGCCGGTGCCCAGACCGCACGGGCTCCTGATTCCCGGCTGGAGCTGGCCCTGAACCTGTTCGCGGGCGGCGTCACCATGGGCAAGGTGGACATGGACGCGGTGGTGCGCGGCGACGAGTACCGCGTGGTCTCGCACCTGCAGACCGACGGCGTCGCCAACGCCTTCTGGAAGGCCACCATCCAGGCCACTTCGTCGGGCAAGCTGTCGGGCAAGACCCTGACCCCCGCGCTCTATGACAGCTTCACCATCCGCCGCGACGGCACCAAACAGCAGGTTTCGCTGACCTATGGTGGCAATACACCCAAGCTGTTCGCCGAACCCGCCTATTACACGACGCAATGGCCGGTGAAGCCGGAAGACCAGCGCAACACCTTCGACCCGCTAACCGCCGTGATGTCGATCGTGTCGGGCTCGCTGGCGCAGGCGGGCAATCCGTGCGGCCTGACCGCGCCGGTGTTCGATGGCCGCCGCCGCTACAATGTCGAGATCAAGAAAATGCGCGACATCGACATCAAACTCGACAACGGCATGTTCCAGGGCAAGGGCATGCTCTGCCAGCTGCGCTACGTCCAGGTGGCGGGTTTTCGCCCCACCGTGCTGCGCGACAAGGACCGCTACCCGCTCATCAACATCTGGATGACCACCGTGAAGGGCGCTACCCGGGACTACACCGTGCCGGTGCGTGTCTGGGCCGAAACCAGCTATGGCGTGATCGCGGCCGTGGCCACCAATCTCAAGGTCGACGGGGCCGCCCCCCGCCCCTGATCTCTCCGTTTACGGAGCATTGTCCCCATCACCCGGTCTGGCGGCTATAGATTCGCGGCCCTACCAGATATGGTGGTTAACGGCCCCGCCGTGACTCCTAAATGTATGAGAACGAAGGCAGATATTCGATTGGTTGATGATTCGGCCCTATTTCGTTCCAGTATAGTTCTCATTGCTAACCATCCACCCACAGCAAGGCCTTGATCCCGTGGAATTAACCCGCCAAAAGCGCGCTTTTGCTTGCGGGCCGGGGCGCAAAACCCCAATTGTCGGGCCATGAGCGCCCGCACCCTGCCCCCGCCCAAAGTCACCGCCGTTCTGGGGCCCACCAACACCGGCAAGACTCATTTCGCCATCGAACGGATGCTGGCGCACCGCTCCGGCATGATCGGCCTGCCACTGCGGCTGCTGGCGCGGGAGGTCTATGACCGCATCGTGCGCCTCAAGAGCGCCAACGATGTCGCGCTGGTCACCGGCGAGGAAAAGATCATACCCAAGGCCCCGCGCTGGTGGGTCTGCACCGTCGAAGCGATGCCGCTGGATATCCGCGTCGCCTGTCTGGTGATCGACGAGATCCAGCTCTGCGCCGATCCCGAACGCGGCCATGTCTTCACCGACCGGCTGCTGCATGCGCGCGGCGAGGAAGAGACCCTGCTGCTGGGCAGCGAAAGCATGCGCGGCCTGATCCAGAAATTCGTGCCCAAAAGCTGGTTCGACACACGGCCGCGCTTCTCCGACCTTGCCTATGCGGGATCGAAGAAGCTTACCCGCCTGCCCCGCCGCAGCGCCATTGTCGGCTTCTCGGCGCAGGAGGTTTATTCCCTGGCCGACATCATCCGCCGCCAGCGTGGCGGCGCCGCCGTGGTGCTGGGGGCTTTGTCGCCCCGCACCCGCAACGCCCAGGTGGCGCTGTATCAGTCCGGCGACGTCGATTTCCTGGTCGCCACCGATGCCATCGGCATGGGCCTGAACATGGATGTGGACCATGTCGCCTTCGCTGCGCGCGAGAAATTCGATGGGCAGCGTCCGCGTGCGCTGCGCACCGACGAGATCGGCCAGATCGCGGGCCGCGCCGGGCGCTGGAAGAATGACGGCACCTTCGGCGTCACCGCCGATTGCGAACCGTTGGATGAAGAGACCATCAGCCGCGTCGAAAGTCATCGCTACGATCCAGTGCGGGTGGCGCAGTGGCGCAACGCGGCGCTGGATTTTGCGTCGGTGCCCCGCCTGGTCGCAAGCCTGGAACTGCCGCCGCCAGAAAAATGCCTGGGCCGTGCCCGTCCCGCCAGCGACCTGGTGGCGCTGAAGGCATTGTCGGAAGACGAAGAGATACTGGCCAAGCTGACAACGCGGCAGGAGATCGCGCGTTTCTGGGAAGTCTGCCAGCTGCCCGACTTCCGCAAGCTTTCCAGCGAAGAGCATATCAAGCTGGTTAAGAACTTCGCCATGTTCCTGGCGGGCGGCGGCGTCATTCCCGACGACTGGATGATGCGCGCCGTGGCGCGGCTGGATGAAAGCCTGGGCGATGTCGCCTCGCTATCGGGCCGGCTGGCGCAGGTGCGCACCCTCACTTACGCCAGCAACCGTCCCGGCTGGACGCAAGACGCGGCGCATTGGCAGGGCGTGACGCGCGCCGTTGAAGACCGGCTTTCGGACGCGCTGCACGAATGCCTGACTCAGCGTTTCATCGACCGCCGCACCTCCATTCTGATGAAGACGCTGCGCGAGGATGATTTCGCCGCGCTGACACTGGATGAAAGCGGCGCGGTTTCGGTGAGCGGCGAAAGCATAGGCCGCCTCGATGGCCTCTCATTCACACCGGATCCGCGCGCCAAGGGTGTGCATGGCAAGACGTTGCGCGCCGCCGCATTCAAGGGGCTGGAGAGTGAGCTGGCGCATCGCACCGCGCGGCTGATGGCGGCGGAAGACAAGGACATCACCTTATCTGAGCATGGCAAGCTATGGTGGGACGGGGCCATTGTCGGCATCATCGCGAAGGGCGCAGCGCCGCTCAGTCCGCGCGTGACGCTGGTGGCGGACACCCCGGCACCCGCCGTGGAAGCCAAGCTGCAAGCCTGGCTTGATGCGCGCATCGCTGCGCGGCTGACGCCGCTGCTGGCGCTGAAGCGCGATGCCGACGGCAAAAGCGAACTGACAAGTGAGAAGTTGGCAGGCCTGGCGCGCGGCGTGGCGCATCTGCTGGCGGAAAATTTCGGCGTGGTGGCAAAGACGGAGCTGGCGCTGGGCGACAAGCTGGGACCCATTCTGCGCGCGCTGCGGCCCTATGGCGTCTGGTTCGGCCGCCGCGATGTCTGGTTGCCAAAACTGCTGCGGCCCGATGCGGCGCAGCTGGGGGCGCTGCTGTGGAATGTCTGGAACGGCGCCTCGCCGTTTCACGCCCCGCCTGCGCCGGGCCTCACCTCCTTCCCGGCGGAACGCACCTTGCCGCGCGCCTTCCTGCGCGCCGCGGGCTTCGAGACCATCGCGGGCCGCGCCATTCGCCTCGACATGCTGGAGCGCCTGCAGGACGAACTTGAAAAGGCACTGGCTTCGGGCGCGGAAGCCGAGAAGCTGCTGACCCGCATCGTCTCGTTCCTGGGCAGCAGCAAGGAGGAAGCACTGGCCGTGCTGGCGGCGCTGGGCTGGAAGCAGGCAGACGTCAAAGACGCCGCGCCGGTGTGGCGCAAGGCGCCGCAGAAGCGCGAGAAGCCCGCGCTGCGCGAAGTCCCTGTCGATCCCCTTTCGCCCTTTGCAGCCCTGGCTGCGTTGAAGCACAGGTGACGGAAACCAGATTGGACAAATGGCTGTTCCATGCCCGCTTCTGCCGGACACGGGCGATGGCGCAGGAGGCAATCGAAGGCGGCAAGGTCCGCCTCAATGGTGCCCGGGTGCGAAAGCCTGGCCATCCCTTGCGTCCGGGCGATGTCCTGACCCTAGCTCTGGGCGTCACGGTGCGGTTGGTGAAGGTCCTGGCCTTGGCCGAACGCCGTGGCGACGCTGAAGAAGCCAGCCAGCTTTACGAGCTCCTGGAATATTTGCGAACGGTTCGCAGGGCGCCTGCAAAGCTTCTGCGAGCGCGAAGGGCTTGCCTCAGGGGGCGGCGCGCCTTAATCACAGCCCCGATTTGCTTGGTCGCGCGGCCGGACGGAAAACCGCAAGGGCACTTTTCCTGGCCGCGCTGCTCGCCTACCCTTTGGAGCCTGCCTGCCATGACCTATGTCGTCACTGAAGCCTGCATAAAGTGCAAGTTCATGGACTGCGTCGAGGTCTGCCCCGTGGACTGCTTCTACGAGGGTGAGAACATGCTGGTGATCAACCCGGACGAATGCATCGATTGCGGCGTTTGCGAACCGGAATGCCCGCCGGAGGCCATCAAGGCCGATACCGAGTCGGGTCTGGAAAAGTGGCTGTCGGTGAACGCCGAATATTCCCGCACCTGGCCCAATATCGCGACCAAGGGCGACGCACCGCCCGACGCCAAGGAATTTCAGGGCATCCCGGACAAGTTCGAGAAGTTCTTCAAACCCGAACCCGGCCAGGGCTCCTAAACCCGCCTAATCCCTTTGCACTCAGGGCCATGCGCCTTACGCAGGGCCGTGGCTGCGTTGCGCACGCCAACATCGCAAAGGGTTGAATTTGCGCCCCTTTTGGAGAATTCTAAAATAAACCGTAATTTCAATAGTTTGGCCATTTTTTCTTCCGTACCCTGTAAATTTATGATAGGCTTCAGCCATCAAAATCGCCCTTACGAGCCTCGCTGCCGTTCCCCACGGCGGTTTGAGGGGCTATCGCACACAGGACTGTAAATGACCGCCGCCAAAGCCCCAACCAAGGCCGCTACCCCCGCCCCCGTCGCCCCCGCGAAGAAGGTCCCGGCCAACTCGAACAAGAAACACGAATTCAAGACCAACGATCACGTCGTCTATCCGACCCATGGCGTCGGCAAGGTCTCCGGCGTCATCGAGCAGGAAGTCGCCGGCTTCAAGCTGGAGCTGTTCATCATCGAGTTCGAGAAGGACAAGATGACCCTGCGCGTGCCGGTCAACAAGGCCAAGGCTGTGGGCATGCGCAAGCTGTCCTCGCCCGAGATCGTCGGCAACGCACTCAACACGCTGAAGGGCCGCGCCCGCATCAAGCGTACCATGTGGTCGCGCCGCGCCCAGGAATACGAAGCGAAGATCGACTCGGGCGACCTGGTCTCGATCGCCGAAGTGGTGCGCGACCTGCACCGCGCCGGCGGCCAGCCGGAGCAGTCCTATTCCGAGCGTCAGCTCTATGAAAAGGCCCTAGCCCGCATGGCCCGCGAAGTCGCTGCCGTCGAAAAGACCGACGAGCCGACCGCGGTGAAGCGCGTCGAAGGCATGCTGGTCAAGAAGGCGGCCTAAAACAGAATTGCGATCCCTCTATCGCAAAATGGAAGAGCCCCGGAGCAATCCGAGGCTTTTTCATTTGGCGATGACGGCCAGCGTTTGCGGGAGGTGCCTGCGGATCACAACCTGCTCCGGCTGATAAACCCTTTGCTGCCGGAAGGACGGCTTCCAGCCGCGTGGAGGGGTTATGGCCAGCTGGCGCGGCTGCGGCATGGCGTAGTTGGTCTGTCCCGGCGTCGGAATGATCTCGAAGGTGGCACCGGCGGCTTCCAGCCCTGCCAGCAGGCCGGCATCGCCGCCCTGACAGAGCGTTTCATCCTGTGCCTGCCGTCTTGGCGCGGTCTTGCGCTCCAGCGCGATGGCCGCCGCCACAGCCGCAGCCTTGCGCTGCTGCGGCAACGCCCTGGTCGCCCGCAGCACCGGCGCCTGCCAGCGCAGCACCTGCTGCAATCTGCGGTCCGGCGCGCTGCCATCGGCGCATACCGCGCCATCCACCCGCACCAGCGCTGCCGCATAGAGCAGCATCTCGCTGGCGGTCTGCCGCAGGTTCGCCCGCTTGGGATCGGCCTGGGCCATCGCCCAGAGATTCTGGGCGTAGAACTGCGCCACATAGAAATTGCCGCCACGATCCACCTGCCGCTGCAGCCAGTTCAATTGCCGCACGCGGGTGGGCAAAGGCGCGGGCTGCGTCAGCACCGTTTCCAGGCCCTTCCAGTCGCGCGCCGCCAGCATGGGATCGAGGCGGTCATCCGTCGCCGCGTCGCGCGGCTGGGCCAGGGCGGGACTTGCAGCCGAAAGCAAGGCGGCCAGGATAAGAGGCAGGACAAGCATGACCGCGACGTTCCTTGGCTGGGCGTCTCAGTTTAAGCCGTCACGGCAGAATTTCAATTTGCGCCCGGTTGGCCAGGGTGATCTGCGGCCGCCCGCCCACCGATTGCACCACGCCGCGCAAACGCAAGGCACGGCCTTCCAGACTGATGGGATCAAAGCCGCCGCGCCGGAAATTGCGGCCATCCTCGCCCGCCACTACCGCCAACAGGCCGCTTCGGCCGTCGCTGCCCAGATCCAGCAGCACGCGGCCATCGCGTTCGCTGACACGGCCGACGCGGCCCTCGATCAGCTGGAAGCTGCCGACATCCAGCCGCCAGTCGTCGCGATTGCCGCGCACACGGTACGCATTGTCGGCCCAGATGCCGCGCCGCGCCGCACGGGCCGCTGTTTCGAAGCGATAAAGCTCGGCGGCGCATTCCTCGCGGTCGGGCGCGATAGCTACCCGCGCCATCCCCTGCTCCAGCAGGGCCTGTTGCAGCCAAATCATGTCGGTGAAGCCCTGCACCCGCACCCGGTCATAGCGATCCTGCTTGGGCGCGACCGCCGCGCCCGTTACCAACCCGTCCCGGGCCAGCGCCAGCAGCGTGGCGCGAGCCTGATCCACGAAGCTCCGCGGCGCCTTGTCAGCCGCCAGCGGCAGGCGGATACCTTCCAGCAGCAGGGCGCGGCCGTCCGACAGGATCAGGGCCCCGTTCTGCTCCACCCGCACGATACGGGCACGCGTGATTTCCGGCGGCCCGGCACAGCCCGGCAAAGACGCCGCGGCCGCCGGCGAAATTGCGGCCAAAATCAGGCCTCCCGTTGCATAGGAGGCAAGACGCATCCATCTGGAGTTTCCGCGCATTTCCCTTCTATGCCCGCCGCCCTGTGGCAGGGTCAAACCCAACCCGATCCGGAAGTTAATTCATGCCCGAACTTGCCCTGCCCGAAAATGCCAAGGATGTGCTGCCCGCCCTCACCGTGATGTTCGTGAACGGCGCCCTGAATTTCCTGGCGGCGCTGATAATCCTGGTGGTCGGCTGGACGCTGGCGCGCTGGCTCAGCCGCTGGCTGCGCGAGCTGCTGGACAATGTTCATGTGGTCGATCCCACACTGAAGCCGCTGATCACCGCCATGGCGCGCTATGTCATTCTCGCCATCACGCTGGTGGCGGTGATGGGCCAGTTCGGCATCCAGACCACCTCTCTGATCGCCCTGGTCGGCGCGGCGGGCTTGGCCGTCGGCCTGGCGCTGCAAGGCACGCTGTCCAACGTCGCCTCGGGCGTGATGCTGCTGGGGCTGCGGCCGTTCCGCGCCTATGACAAGATCAAAGTCGCCGAGCTGCTGGGCACCGTGGACGAGATCGGACTGTTCCGCACCATCCTGATCACCGATGACGGCGTCTATGTCTCGATCCCCAACGCCAGCATCTTCACCGCCAGCATCACCAACTATTCGCGCCGCAAACAGCGGCGCGCCGATTTCCTCGTCGACATCGACCACAATGAAGACATCGCGGCGGCGCAGGCCGCGATCCTGGCGGCGCTGAAGGCGGATCCTGCCGTGCTGAACAAGCCGGAGCCGGTGGTGGAGGTCGACGCCCTGAACGGCGTCGCGACCCAGCTTTCGATACAGGCTTGGGTGGCGAACAAGGGGTTTGGCAGCACCCGCTCCGAACTGCGGCGCAAGGCGCGCGAGGCGCTGCGGCAGGCAGGCATTCGTCCGCCCGTGCCGCTGCTGGCTGCCTCCGTGCCACCCAAGGACAGCGTGGCTGACAGCGAGGCGTCTGGCGGCTAAAGAGGGCGCATGGACGCCCCCCTTAACCGCATCCGGCCCGCAGGATCCGACAGCCTTGCCGCTGCCGCGCAGCTGCTGGTGCGCGGCAAGCTCGTCGCCTTCCCCACCGAGACGGTTTATGGGCTGGGTGCGGACGCCAGCAATGGCGAAGCGGTCGCCGCGATCTTCGCCGCCAAGGGCCGCCCGCGTTTCAATCCCCTGATCGTGCATGTGACGGACACCGAAGCCGCACGGCGGCAGGGCGTATTCAACCCGCTGGCGGAAAAACTCGCCGCCGTTTTTTGGCCTGGCCCACTGACGCTGGTGTTGCCGCGCCGCGCCGATGCGAGCGTTTCGCTCCTGGTGAGCGCGGGCCTTGACAGCGTGGCGCTGCGGGTTCCTTCGCACCCGTTGGCGCAGGTGCTGCTGGCGGCAGCGGGACGTCCCCTCGCCGCGCCCAGCGCGAACGCCAGCGGCCGCATCACTGCCACCAGCGCCGAACATGTGGCGCGGGAGCTAGGCGGGCGCGTCGATCTCATCCTGGATGGCGGCGCGACGCCGCTGGGGCTGGAAAGCACCGTGATCGGCTTTGAAAAAGAGCGTGCGGTGTTGCTGCGGCCCGGCGCGATCACGCGCGAAAAGATCGAAGCCATCACCGGCCCGCTGGCAGCGGCAGGCGATGCGATCCAGTCACCCGGCCAACTGGAAAGCCATTATGCGCCACAGGCGCGGCTCCGGCTAAACGCGACGAAGATTGAACCCGGCGAGGCTCTGCTGGGCTTTGGCGCGGTGGCAGAGTCTTGGCTGAACTTAAGCCCGCGCGGCGACCTGACGGAAGCGGCGGCGAACCTGTTCTCGATGCTGCGCGACATGGACGATCAGGTGAACGCCATCGCGGTCTCGCCCATTCCCGAAACCGGGCTGGGCGAAGCGATCAATGACAGGCTAAGGCGCGCCGCCGCGCCACGCTAAATTTCGCGGGCGCGGCCTTCGATGATGACCACCCGCTCCTGCGCCGGATAAGTGGCGAGCGCAAAGATCAGCGCCACGATCCAGCCGATCACGGTCCAGCCCAGGAAGAAGTTGATCGCCGCCACGCCCAGCGCCGACGGAGTCCGGCGCACCACCGCGATCAGTGTCGGCAGCCAGTACATCACGAACAACACGGTCAGGAAGGTCTTCATCGTCGAAAACCCAAAATGGCGGCGGCCATTATATCGGTCTCGCTACCTTGCTTTGCAAGAGAGCGGCGAAAATATATTGAGACGTCTCAGGCAGCCTCGGAAACCACAGGTTCGGTGGCCTGGCTGTCGGCCGGCGCGGCCCCAGCATTGGACTGGGCGCTGATGGAGGCAGTTATGAAAGTGGCGGCGTAAGGCAGCGCCTGCACCCCCAGCATCACCATCCACAGCGTCACCGCCGGATCGGTCAGGCCACGGTCGAACAACATGGACACCATGGCGATCACCAGCAGCGCCAGCAGCGTGGTTTCCTGCCACACCACCCGCAGAACCTGGCTGAAGCGGGCACTGTCTTCGCATTTGGGTGTGCGCAGGAAGGGTGCGCTGGAAGTTAGCAAGCCGGTCCACATCGCCTTGCCCACCGTGTGGGTGACCGACAGCCCCGCGATCGAGGCATAGATAGCGCCCTTGAGACCGGAACGCACCTTGGGCGGATAGAGCACCAGCGTCTTGAACAGTTTGGTAGCGAACAGCGCCATCGCCGCCGCCGACAAGGCGGGCATCGGCACATCGACATAGGACGGGAACAGCCACATCGCCAGCGTCCAGCCAATGGCGGTGAGCGTCACGATCATGCCCAGACCGTCCGAGATCCAGGGCAGCCAGCCGGAAAGGAACTGGTAGCGCTGCGGCCAGGACAGGCCGGAGCGGCCCAGGAAGATGTCGCCCTTGTGGCGTTTGAGCATCTGCATGGCGCCATAGGCCCAGCGATAGCGCTGCGACATGAAGGCTTCCAGCGTGTCAGGCTCCAGTCCCTTGCCCACGCATTGCGGAATATAGACAGCATCGTAACCGGCCTCGAACAGCTTCAGACCGAGCTCGGTATCCTCGGTAATGCACCATTCGCTCCAGCCATCTACTTCCGCTAGCGACGCCTTGGAGACGATGGTCATGGTGCCGTGCTGGATGATGGCGTTGTTCTCGTTGCGCTCCACCATGCCGATATGGAAAAAGCCGCGATATTCCTCATAGGCCATGGCCTTGAAGAGGTTCTCGCCGCCATCACGATAATCCTGCGGCCCCTGCACCAGCGCCACGGAAGGGTCGGCGAAATGCGGGATGGCGAGACGCAGCCAGAAAGGCTCCACCTGATAGTCGCTGTCGATGACGGCGATGTGCGTCGCCCGCGGGTCGGTCAGCGCCAGGGCGCGGTTCAGCGCGCCCGCCTTGAAGCCCTTCATCTGCTCGAAATGGAAGAAGCGGAAGCGCGGGACTTCCGTCTGTGCATTGAGCAGGCGGCAATGCGCTTCCACGGGTCGCCACACCGCCGGGTCGGGCGTGTTGTTGTCCAGCAGAATGACTTCGAAATTCTCGTAATCGAGCCGCGACAGCGCGTTCAGCGTCTCGATCACCATCGGCGCCGGTTCGTTGTAGCACGGCACATGGATGGAGACGCGCGGCGGCGCCTGTGGCACGGCGGCGGTGACGGCGCGGCGATCCACCCGCCACATGCTGGCGGCCAGCTCGATGCCTTCGGTGAGAATGATGGCGCAGGCCAGCAGCACCAGCGGCGACATCACGATCATCGCCACGATGTCGGTGGAACCGATATATTGCAGCGCCGTGGCGTCGATCAGCGCCAAGAGGCCGGTGGAGATCAGAACAATCAGCCCGCCCATCACCAGATAGCCGGTCTGTCGCACGCGCGGCATGCGGCCCAGGATCAGCAGGCCCAACGAAAGACTCAACACCGCCCCAAAAAGGGCATAGCCGCGCCAGGCCGGGAAAGTGCGCAGCAAGCCGGTGAAAGAAAATTTGGGCGTGCCGCCAGCGTCGAACAGACCCCAATAGGCGCCCACCGCGCCCTCGCCCCGGTTCTTCCAGGGCTGGTCATAGGCCTCCATCAGATAATAGTCCCAGCCCTGCTCCATGGCGTGCTGCACGAAGGCGCGCACGAACCAGGCTTCGTTGGCGATGCCGGCCTCGGCATTGCCGCGGGTGCGGCCTTCGGAAGGCCAGCCCGCCTCGCCCACCACGATAGGCTTGTCGGGAAAGGCCTGGCTGACATTGTTGAAGAAATTCTGCGTCGCCTTCAGGCTGCCGGTGATGTCGGCCATCTCCCAATAGGGCAGCAGATGGATGAACAGCATGTCCACATGCGTGGCGATCTCCGGCACCAGCAGCCATTGCGACCACGGCTCGGCGGTGGTGACCTTGATGCGCGCAGGCAGCGCATCGCGCACCCGCCGGATATATTCGTTGAGCTGGTCGGGCGAAACGTCGCCGCGATACTGGGTTTCGTTGCCGACGATGACGCGATCGACGCTGCGGCGGTTGGCCAGCACCGTGCGGATGGCGAGATCGATCTCCTTGTCGTTCTCCACCAGATTGGGGCTGATCCAGATTCCCAGCGAGACGGTGATGCCGTAGCGGCGCGCGACTTGCGGCACCTTGTCCATGCCGCCATTCACCGTATAGGTCCGGATGCGGCCGGTGACGTGGGAGAGCTGCTCCATGTCGCGCTCGAGATGCGCGAGGCTGATCTCTTCAAGCTGGCGTTCCGAGAAGATGCGGCTGGGGCTATAGGCCAGCCCGCGCACCTGGCCATCCCAGTCCGGCGCGGTCATGGCTTCGTCGCGGCTGAACCAGAAAAGCGCGCTAGCGCCCACCACCAGCACCAGCGCCAGCGCGATGCGCAACTGACCTCCGCCCAGCGGCAGCCATGGCCTGATCTTCTGCTTAAGGGCCCGCAGTAATGTCATCGCTGCGGTTGTTCACCCGGCTGGGGACGGTAATCCGGATCGCCGGGCCTGGGCGGGCCCTTCGTCGCCAACAGGCGCATGTCGAAGATCAGGGCCTGGTTGGGCGCGATCTTGCCTCGGCCCCGCGTACCATAGGCGAGATTGGCGGGAATGACGACTTCCCACTGATCGCCTTCGCGCATCAGCTGCAGCACCTCAACCCAGCCCTGAATGAGGCCGGAGGTGGTGACGTTGAAAGAGGCGGGCAAACCCGGCGAGGTGCCGTCGAACACTTCACCGTTGATCAGCTTGCCGGTGTAATAGATTTCCACCGTGTCCTGCGCGGAGGGATGCTTGCCGAAGCCATTGCGCAGGATGCGGTACTGCAAGCCGCTGCGGCTGATATTCACGCCGGGCTTCCTGGCGTTGGCGGCGAGGAACTTGGCGGTGGCTTCCGCGCTCAGGGCCGGGTCGGTGGACGGCGCCGCGGTGGGCGCTGCGCCCTGTCCGGGCTGGGGCTGGGCCGAAACAGGGCCCGCCAGCAGCGCAAGCCCCAGAAAACCTGCGAAAACCCGCTTCAATCGCATGGAAAAACCCTTCTGGTGACAGTCTAAACCCCACCCGCGGCGGGGCCATAGCCTGCTCTGGGACGAAACACTAGTTTTTAGGCGAATTTGTGCCCGGCAAGAGGGCCTCACGCCTGCTTCAGCAGGTTCCAGGACAGGTTGACCAGGACGGCCAGGCCAAAGATGGCCACCAGGAAGCCGCAGGCGCGGTTAACGGCCAGGATGCGGTTGCCATCGATTCGGGCGTGGAACAACCCGATCACCATGGTCAGGACAAGCCACCAGCCGGCCGATCCGGCCACCACGCCCAGCACGATGAAGCTGGTGTCGGTGAAGTCGCCAGGCCCGCCCGCCAGGCTGCCATAGCTTGCGAACATGCCGGTGAAGAACAGCAACGTCGCCGGGTTGGTGATGGTCAGCGCGAAGGTGGAAGCAATGGCCTTGAAGAGGCTGCTTCCGGCGCGATCCTTCTCGTTCTTGGCGGGACAATCGGCGGGATCATCCGGCGGCACGCCCGCCTTCACCGAATGCCACCCCATCACCACCATCATCAGGCCGCCGATCAATTCGATGGCGACAGAATAACCCTGGATGAGATGCGCCGCCCAGATCAGGCCGAAGCCGGTGATGGCGGCGAAGACGCCGTCACCCAGCGCGCCGCCCAGGCCGGAGAAGAATCCGTTCACCGGGCCGAAGGCGAAGGCGCGCCGGATGCAGATGAGATTCACCGGCCCGATGGGGACCGCCGCGATCAGACCCATGCCCACGCCCGAAAGGATCAGCCAGAGATAGTCCATGCGCCTCGTGCGGAAAATCGGGGGCAAGCGAACCCAATTCGCCTGCCCGGTCAACCTTGACAATCTTGAACCCGGCTTACGGCGTCGGAACCAGGGTTTCCACGAAACGCGCGGGTTCGCCGGAAGCTGCCGTTACGGCGGCGAAATCGCGCATCACGGTCCGCCCGCGCAGGATCGTCGCCACCGGCCAGCCCTTGGTCTTAATGCCGTCAAACGGCGTCCAGCCGCAGCGCGAGGCGATCCAGCTGTTGGTGATCTCGCGCGTCAGCGACAGGTCGACGATGGTGAAGTCGGCGTCATAGCCTTGGGCGATGCGGCCCTTGCCGGCGATGCCGAAGATGCGCTGCGCGCCCGAAGCGGTGAGATCGACAAAGCGCTCCAGCGTCAGATTGCCCTTGTTCACATGGTCCAGCAGGATCGTCGCCAGCGTCTGCACGCCCGGCATGCCCGACGGCGTGCCCGGATATTCCTTGTCCTTTTCCTCGCGGGTGTGCGGCGCATGGTCGGAACCGATCACATCGATCACGCCCTGACGCACCGCATCCCACAAAGCGAGACGATGACTCTCGTCGCGGATGGGCGGGTTCATCTGGGCATAGGTGCCGAGACGCTCATAACATTCCGGCGCCGACAGCGTCAGATGCTGCGGCGTGGTCTCGGCGGTTGCGAATTCCTTGGCCGCAGCCAGCAGCGGAATCTCGTCGCCGGTGGTGACGTGCAGCACATGCAGGCGGCGGCCTGCGGCGCGGGCCAGGCGCAGCACGCGCTCGGTGGACATGCGGGCGGCTTCGGCGTCGCGCCACACGGGATGGGTGGTGGGTTTGCCCAGTTCGGCATAGTGCTTGCGCGCGATCAGGCGATCTTCGTCTTCCGAATGCACCGCGACGCGTCGCTTGCCGGATTTCAGCGCCTTGAGGATGTCGTCGGGATTGTTCAGCAGCAGCGAGCCGGTGGACGAGCCCAGAAACGCCTTGATGCCGCAAACACCGGGCAGCGCTTCCAGCACCTTCAGCTCTTCGATGTTCTGCGGCGTCGCGCCGGCATAGAAGGCATAGTCGCAATGCGCCCGGCCCTTGGCGCGGGCCAGCTTGTCCTGCACCGCCTGCACATTGGTGGTCGGCGGGCTGGTGTTGGGCATTTCGAAGATGGTGGTGACGCCGCCCAGAATCGCGGCGCGGGTGCCGGTGTCGAGGTCTTCCTTGTGCTCGTTGCCGGGCTCGCGGAAATGCACCTGGGTGTCCATCACGCCAGGCAGCACATGCAGGCCCTTGGCCTCGAAGATTTCCGCGGCCTTGGCGTTGGGGAAGCTGCCTATGGCGGCGATGCGCCCGCCGATGACGCCGATATCGGCGGCGGCGGTGCCATTGGGCGTGGCGACGATGCCCCCACGGATCAGAAGGTCATAAGTCTGGCTCATGGGTTGCTGGTTAGCCCCGCTTGGCTTTCGGGGCAAGCCGCATTACCTGAAGGGGTATGGAACCGTGCCGACTCCCCCCTTCCTACTTGAGGGACCGCGCCGTGATCAGCCTGACCGGTCCGGAAGCGCGCGCTTTCCTGCAAAACCTCATCACCAATGATGTGGAAAAGCTGGCGCCGGGACGCGCCCTGTATGCTGCCCTGCTCAGCCCCCAGGGCAAGATCGTCTTCGACTTCCTCCTGGTCGAGGGCGAAGGCGGGCTGCTGCTGGATGTGGCGGCCGCATCGCGCGAGGCGCTGCTGAAGAAGCTGAAAATGTACCGCCTGCGCACCCCGGTGGAGATCGCCGCCCGCGACGAGCTGGGCGTCTATGCGGCGCTGACCGGCGACGCGGTGCGCCGGGCGGTGAGCTTTCTGGATCCCCGCCATGCCGCCCTGCCCGCGCGCAGCATCGGTGCCGTCGCCGAGATGCCGCGCGATCTGCCGGACGCCGCCGCGTATCACGCTGTCCGGCTGGAACTGGGCGTGCCCGAAGGCGCGGATTTCGGTTTCGAGAAAGTCTTCGCCCTGGATGGCGGGCTCGATGAACTGCATGCGGTGTCTTTCGAGAAGGGCTGCTATGTCGGCCAGGAACTGACAGCGCGGATGAAGCATCGCGCCACCAGCCGCAAGCGGCCGCTGCCAGTGCGCGCCGATACCGCCCTGCCCGCGCTGGGCACAATGCTGTCGCAGGAAAGCGATATTGGCGAGATCGTTTCCACCCATGGCGCGCAGGGCTTCGCCTCTGTGCGGCTGGACAAGTGGGATTCCACCAAAGGCACGCGCGCCGGCGATCTGGCGGTGACGTTGCGCAAACCCGATTGGCTGGCATGAAACAGCGCTGCTGGTGGCCGGGTGAAGATGCGCTCTACCAGAGCTATCATGATGAGGAATGGTGTGTGCCGGAGTATGACTCCCGCGCGCTTTACGAAAAGCTGGTGCTGGACGGTTTCCAGGCGGGACTTTCATGGATCACCATCCTGCGCAAGCGGGAGAATTTCCGCAAAGCCTTCCACCAGTTCGAACCGCAGAAGATCGCCCGCTATGGCGCGAAGGACGTGGACCGGCTGCTGAAGAATGACGGCATCATCCGCAGCCGCGCCAAGATCGAAGCCGCGATCCGGGGCGCCAAGCTGTGGCTGGAAATCGAAGAGAAGCAGCCGGGCGGCTTCACCCAACTGATCTGGAAGCATGTCGATGGCAAGCCCATTAACAACAGCTTCAAGGCTAGGGGCGATGTCCCGGCCCAGACGGAGATGAGCGTGGGCCTGGCGAAAGAGCTGAAGCAGCGTGGCTTCAATTTCTGCGGCCCGGTGATCGTCTATGCCTTTGCCCAGGCTATCGGCATGGTCAACGATCATCTGACCACCTGCTTCCGCCATGCCGAATGCGCCAAGATTGGGCAGGAGCATCGGCCAGGAAAAGTGCGAAGCGTTGGTACGCTGCTGCTACCAACTCCGTCCGTCCGTGCGACCCCTGAAAAAGCCAGGCACTGAACCGAATCTCCACTCGGTGCGTAACCGGACCATGAAACCGTTCATCGTCTGGTTCCGGCAGGATCTGCGCCTGTCCGACAATCCCGCCCTCACCCATGCGGTGACGTCCGGCCAGCCGGTCATTTGCCTCTATGTGCTGGACGACGAAACGCCCGGCGACTGGAAGATGGGCGGCGCTTCGCGCTGGTGGTTGCATCATTCTCTGGCGGCGCTGGATGCAAGCCTGCGCAAGAAAGGCGGTGGCCTGACCTTGCGCCGGGGCAACGCCGCCAAGGTCATCAAGACGCTTGTCCGGGAAACGGGGGCGGACAGCATCGCGTGGAACCGTTGTTACGAACCCTTCGCCATCGCCCGCGGCACAGCGTTGAAGGCCGAGCTGGCGCAACAGGGTATCGCCGTCGAAACCTGCAATGGATCGCTGCTGGCCGAACCCTGGGAGATCAAGACCGGCGGCGGCACACCCTTCAAGGTTTACACGCCGTTCTGGAAGGCCCTGCGTGCGCAGCCAGAACCCGCCGCGCCGCTGCGCACGCACACGAAAATCGTGTTCCACAGCGGCGTGAAGAGTGACGCGCTGAAGGACTGGACCCTGCTGCCGGTCAAACCAGACTGGTCCACTGGCTTCGACTGGACGCCGGGCGAAAAGGCCGCCCATGACGCGCTGCATGAGTTCCTTGACCATATAGGCGGCTATGGCACCGCACGCGACATTCCCGGCGTTGAAGGCACGTCGCGCCTGTCGCCGCATCTGCATTTCGGCGAGATCAGCCCGCGCCTGGTCTGGCATGCGGTGCGCGATAACAATGCTGCCCAAGGCGCGGACAAGTTCCTGGGCGAGATCGGCTGGCGGGAATTCAACCACCAGCTTCTCTTCCATCACCCGCACCTGCCCGATAGCACCTATGACGAACGCTTCGCCAAGATGAAATGGCGGACCAGCGAGAAGGACTTCAACACCTGGACACGCGGCATGACCGGCGTGCCCATTGTCGATGCCGGGATGCGCCAGCTCTGGCAGACGGGATGGATGCACAACCGAGTCCGCATGATTGTGGCGTCGTTCCTGATAAAGCATCTGCTGATCGACTGGCGCAAAGGCGAGCGCTGGTTCTGGGACACGCTGGTGGATGCCGACCTCGCCAACAACGCCGCCAACTGGCAATGGGTGGCGGGTTCGGGCGCCGACGCCGCGCCCTTCTTCCGCATCTTCAATCCTGTCTTGCAGGGCCAGAAATTCGACCCGGCCGGAACCTATGTTCGCCGCTTCGTGCCCGAGCTGGCGTCCATGCCGGACAAATTCATCCACAGGCCATGGGAGGCTACGGAACCGCCCGCCCACTACCCTGCTCCCATTGTGGATTTGGCGGCCGGACGGGATCGCGCCCTGGCGGCTTTCCGGGCGTTGCCGAGGCGATAAAGGCCCCGTAAGTTCCGGGTGCCATGATCAAAAACGACGTCATTGCCGCCATCGGCAACACGCCCCTTATCCGCCTCAAGCGCGCCTCCGAGACGACGGGCTGCGAAATTCTGGGCAAGGCCGAGTTCCTCAACCCCGGCCAGTCGGTCAAAGACCGCGCCGCCCTTTTCATTATTCAGGACGCCCTGAAGCGCGGCGATCTCAAGCCCGGGGGCACCATCGTCGAAGGCACCGCCGGCAATACCGGCATCGGTTTGGCAACCGTTGCCAATGCCATGGGTTTCAAGACGGTGATCGTCATTCCCGATACGCAGAGCCAGGAAAAGAAGGACGCGCTGCGCCTGCTGGGCGCGGAGCTTATCGAGGTGCCTGCCGTTCCCTACAAGGACCCAAACAATTACGTGAAGCTGTCGGGCCGTCTGGCGGAACAACTGGCGAAGACGGAAAAGAACGGCGCGATCTGGGCCAACCAGTTCGACAATGTCGCCAACCGGAACGCCCATATCGAAGGCACCGCGCCGGAAATCTGGCGCGACACGGGCGGCAGGATCGACGGCTTCACCTGTGCGGTGGGCACCGGCGGTACGCTGGCGGGCGTCGCCTTGGCGCTGAAAGAGAAGCGCAAGGACATCCGCATCGCCGCCGCCGATCCCCAGGGCGCGGCGATCTATAGCTGGATCAAGAACGGCACGCTGGAGATGCGCGGCTCGTCCATCACTGAAGGCATCGGCCAGGGCCGCGTCACCGGCAATCTGGAAGGCGCGCCGATCGACGACGCTTATGAAATTCCGGATGCCGAAGCGCTGCCCATCATCTTCGACCTGCTGATGCATGAAGGCCTGTGCATGGGCGGCTCTACCGGCATCAATGTCGCGGGCGCCATCCGCATGGCCAAGGATATGGGCCCGGGCCACACCATCGTCACCGTGCTGTGCGATTACGGCAACCGCTACCAGTCCAAGCTCTTCAATCCCAGATTCCTGCGCGACAAGGGCCTGCCGGTGCCACCATGGCTGGCGTCGCGGCCCAACCCGCCATCGGTTCCTTATGAGAAGTGAAGCGGGCACGACATGAATCCCCTCGTCTCCACCGAATGGCTGGCCGCGCATCTGAACGATGTGAAGGTGGTGGATGCCTCCTGGTACATGCCAGACGAACGGCGCGAACCGGCGAAAGAGTTTCTCACCGAGCATATTCCCGGCGCGGTGTTCTTCGACATTGATGGCGTTTCGGACCGCATCACGGACCTGCCGCACATGATGCCGACGCCGGACTCCTTCGCGGCATCGGTGAGCGCGCTGGGCCTGTCGAACAGCGACACCATCGTAGTCTATGATGGCAGCGGCGTGTTCTCCGCGCCGCGCGTCTGGTGGGCGCTGCGCAGCATGGGCCATGAAAAGGTCTTTGTGCTGGATGGCGGATTTCCCAAGTGGCGCGCCGAAGGCCGCGCGGTTACGAAATGGAAGCGCGAATATCCTGAACCCGGCAGCTTCCATGCCCGCCCCGTGGCGGCGCTGGCGCGCGATTACGATGCCGTGCTGCGCCACCTGCACAATGACGATGCGCAAATTCTCGATGCCCGTTCCGCCAGCCGCTTCACCGGCGAAGAGAAGGAACCGCGCGCAGGCCTGAAGTCCGGCCACATGCCCGGCGCCACCAACATCCATTGGCGCAGCCTGCTCACGCATGACAACACGCTGAAAGACGATCAGGCCCTGCAACAGGTCTTCGCCGAACGCGGCGTCGATATGCGCGCGCCCATCGTCACCACCTGCGGCTCCGGCATTTCCGCCGCCATCCTGATGCTGGCGCTTCATAAGCTGGGCGCGTCCGATGTCGCGCTGTATGACGGCTCCTGGGCGGAATGGGGCGGCCGCGACGGCGCCCCGGTGAGCACCGGATGACGCCGGGCGGCAAACGCCGCATTCCCATGACCGTCACCTTTTTCGAGATGACGGCGAAACCCTCTGCCCTACCGCCACCGCAGCCGAAAGGCCGTCACGCCATCCTGAAGGCGGAGAACCCGTCGCCGGAATTCTACCGCTTTCTCTATGACCAGGTGGGCGGGCCCTACAAATGGGTGGACCGCAAGAAGCTCACGCCAGAGGCGCTGACCGAAATCATCCGCCACCCCCAGAACGTGCTCTATGTCCTTTATGTGGAAGGCTGCCCCGCCGGAATGGCCGAGCTGGATTTGCGCAAGGACGGCGTCGCCAACATCTCCTATTTCGGCCTGATTCCCGACTTCATCGGCAAGCGGCTGGGCTATTTCTTCCTCTACCACGCCTGCCAGAACGCCTGGGCCCACCCGATCGGCCGCCTGACCATCAACACCTGCACCCTGGATCATCCCCGCGCCCTGCCGCTCTACCAGCGGATCGGCTTCACCGCCTATGCGCGCGAGGAAAGGTTCGTTGAGCTTCCCTGAATTTCTGTCACTCTCTGCGCAAGTTAAAGGGTTCGAGAGATGAGCATCATCGTCCTGGTCGGCATCCTCATCACGGTGGCTACCGGCATCCCGGTCTGGCTGCAGATGCGCAACCATCCGCGCGGCCTGAAAGTGCTGTTCTTCGCCGAGATGTGGGAGCGCTTCTCCTATTACGGCATGCGCGGCCTGCTGATCTTCTACCTCACCCGCCATTTCCTGCTCGATGACGCCGCCGCCAACGGCCAATACGGCGCCTATACGGCGCTGGTCTATCTGATGCCGCTGATCGGCGGCGTGCTGGCTGACCGCTATCTCGGCACCCGCAAGGCCATCGTATTCGGCGCGATCCTGCTGGTTTGCGGCCATGGCCTGATGGCGGCGGAAGGCGATCCGGCGCGGCAATATCTGGTGCATGAAGGCGCGCGCTATGAAGTCATCACCGGCGACAAGCCGCAGCTGATGGTGAATGGCGCGGCCTATGCCTATGCGCCGGCCCAGGGCGGCGGCATCGCCATCGCCGAACTTCCCGCAACCGCGCCGCTGCCCCGCATTCTGGCGCCAGGCAGCTTCGACACGGTGGAAGAGCGCGATCCCTTCTTCTTCGCCCTCTTCTATCTGGCACTGTCCTTCATCGTGATGGGCGTCGGCTTTCTCAAGCCCAACATCTCCACAATCGTCGGCCAGCTCTACGCCCAGGGCGATCCGCGCCGCGATCCCGGCTTTACGCTCTATTATTACGGCATCAATCTGGGCGCCTTCTGGGCCTCGGTGCTGTGCGGCCTGCTGGGCGAAACCGTGGGCTGGTGGGCGGGCTTCGGCCTGGCGGGCGTCGGCATGCTGGCGGGCCTGATCGTCTTCATACTGGGCAAGCCGACGCTGGAAGGCCGCGGCGAGCCGCCCGATCCGGGGAAGCTGGCCGCGCCGGTGCTGGGACCGCTGACGCGCGAACATCTGATCTATCTGGGCGGCCTGCTGGGCGTCGTCTTCACCTGGGCGCTGGTGCAGCGGAACGAAGCGGTGGGCCTGCTACTCACCATCGGCTCGATCATCTCGCTGGGCTATGTCGGCTGGTACATCGCCACCAAGACGGTGGGCCGCGCGCGCTTCGACATGCTGCTGGCGTTGCTGCTGGTGGCGGGCGCGGTGGTGTTCTTCACCCTGTTCGAACAGGCGGGCTCCTCCATGAACCTGTTCGCCGACCGCAACACGCAACTGCCGGAAGGCTTCAGCGCGGCGCAGACCCAATCCTTCAATGCCGGCTTCATCCTGCTGTTCGCGCCGCTCTTCGCCATCGCCTGGACATGGTTGGCCAAGCGCAACCTGGACCCCGATCCGGTGGTGAAGTTCGGGCTGGGCCTGTTGCAGGTCGGCCTCGGATTTCTGTTGCTGGTGTGGGTCGCGGGCAGCGCCGACGCCGACTACCGCATGCCGCTGGTCTTCCTGGCGCTGGCCTATCTGCTGCACACCACGGGCGAGCTTTGCCTATCGCCGGTGGGCCTGTCTGAGATCACCAAGCTCTCCGTCCCGGCGCTGGTTTCCACCATGATGGCGATCTGGTTCCTCTCTTCGAGCTGGGCGCAGTATCTGGGAGCCTTCATCGCCGAGCAGGCGGGCACCGCAACCATCGGTGGGCAGGTGGTGGACCCGCGCGCCGCGCTGGACACCTCCATCGGCGTCTTCAACGCCATCGGCTGGGTCGGCGTCGGCTGCGGCATGTTCTTCTTCCTGTTGAGCGCGATCCTCAAGCGCCGCCGTCCCGCCTGAACCATGGGCAAGTCGGACAAGCCGGAAACAAAAGTTATCTCGCTCGGCCGCAAGAGCAGCGAGCATCACGGCGTGGTCAACACGCCGGTCTATCGCGCCTCGACCATTCTCTATCCCGATTATGCCGCCATGACCGGGCCGGAGCCGCAATACACCTATGGCCGCCGCGGCACGCCGACGACGCGCAGCTTTGAAGAGGCGATCAGCGAACTGGAAGGCGCGGCCCGCACCGTCACCGTGCCGTCCGGCCTCAACGCCATCGCCACCGCCATCCTGTCGGTTTGCAATGCCGGCGATCACCTGCTGGTGGCAGACAATGCCTATGGCCCGACGCGGACCTTCTGCGACCGCACCCTCGCCCGCTTCGGCGTCAGCGTCGATTACTACGCCCCGGGCACCGACATCACGCCGCTGCTGAAACCGAACACCAGGGCGGTGTTCTGCGAGAGCCCCGGTTCGCTGACCTTCGAGATGCAGGACATTCCGGCGCTGGCGAAGGCGGCGCACGCGCATGGCGCCTCGGTGCTGATGGACAATACCTGGGCGACGCCGCTCTTCTTCCAGCCGCTCAAGCACGGAGTCGATCTCTCCATCCAGGCAGCGACCAAATATGTCGGTGGCCATGCCGATGTGATGCTGGGCTATGTAAGCGCCAACGACAGCCACGCCGCCCGCCTGCATGAGACGCATGGCAACATGGGGCTCTATGCCAGCGGCGACGATTGCTTTCTGGGGCTGCGCGGCCTGCGCACCCTGCCGGTGCGGCTGGCGCGTCATCAGCAGACGGGCCTGACACTGGCGCGCTGGCTGGAGCAACGCGCCGAGGTCGCCCGCGTGCTGCATCCGGCGCTGGAAAGCGATCCGGGCCACGCCCTGTGGAAGCGCGACTTCACCGGCGCCTGCGGCTTGTTCGGCGTGGTCCTCAAGCCCGCGCCGCAAAAGGCTGTCGCCGCCATGGTGGACGGGCTGGCGCATTTCGGGCTGGGCTGGTCCTGGGGCGGGTTTGAAAGTCTGCTCATTCCGGCCCATATCAAGCGCACGGCGCGGGCCTTCCAGGCGGAAGGTCCGGTTCTTCGCATCCATGCGGGCCTGGAGGATGCGGGAGACCTGATCGCCGATCTGGAACAGGGCCTGGAAAGACTAAGAAACGCGTCATGAGCGAGAACCTGTCCACCGAAGCCTTCCTCAAGGCCGTGAAGTACGACGAAAAAGGCCTGGTGCCCGCCATCGCGCAGAGCGCCGCCAGCGGCGAAGTGCTGATGCTGGCCTGGATGAACGCCGCGACACTGGCCCAGACCCTGGCTTCGGGCCGCGTCACCTACTGGTCGCGCTCGCGCCAGTCGGCCTGGACCAAGGGCGAGACCAGCGGCCATCACCAGCACCTGATCGAGGCCCGGCTGGATTGCGACGGCGACGCCATCATTCTCAAAGTCGATCAGCTGGGGCCCGCCTGCCACACTGGCGCGCCAAGTTGTTTCTACCGCCGCGCCGATTGAGGCACCCTCCCCCTCTGCGCGTCAGCGCATGGGAGGGGGAGGTGGCCGTAGCAGCGCTTGCGATGCGAAGGCCGGAGGGGGTTCAACCAAGTGGCGCCGGGCGCGTTATGGCCGTATCGTGACGGCGAGCGCTGACCTGAATCCCATGTCCGACCTGAAGCTGCCCCGGGCGGTGCTGGAGCCTTCCTCCGGCCTTGCCAACAAGTACATGACGACGGTGATCGCCGCGGTGGTGGTGGCCGGGCTGTATTTCGGCCAGCCGGTGCTGATGCCGCTGGCCCTGGCCGTGCTGGCCTCGTTCGCCCTGGCGCCCTTGCTGGCGATGCTGCGGCGCTTCCGCTTCGGCCATATCCCGTCGGTGTTGGTGACCCTGGTCTTCGCGGTGGTGATCCTGGGTACCGTCGGTCTTTTCATGGGGACGCAGTTCGCGCGCCTGGCCGCCCAGCTTCCCAGCTACCAGACCAATCTCAGCGCCAAGATCCAGTCGGTGATGGGCAGCGCCGTCAACAACGACACGCTGTCGCGGCTGCGTCAGACCGCGGACAACATCGCCCGCCAGGTTTCGGGCAACCGGCCGCGCCCGCAGCCACTGGATACCGCCACCGCCCCGATGGAGCCGGTGCCGGTGATCATCGAACGCGAGACCCTGGCTCCGCTGGAGCTTGCACAGAATTTGGCGGGCCCGCTGCTGGAGCCGCTGGCGCTGATCGCGCTGGTGATCGTCTTTGTCGGTTTCATCCTGCTGCAGAAGGATGATCTGCGCGACCGCGCCGTGCGGCTGGCGGGATCGGGCGATCTGCAGCGAACGACCATCGCGCTGGACGAAGCCGCCACGCGCCTGTCGCGCTATCTCTTCCTGCAAACCTGCGTCAATGCAGTGTTCGGGCTGTTGATCGGCGCGGGCCTGTGGCTGATCGGCATTCCCAATGCGGGCCTGTGGGCGCTGATGGCGACGCTGTTCCGCTTCGTGCCTTACGTCGGCGTGCCCATTGTCTTTCTGTTTCCTGCCACTCTGGCGCTGGCGGTCGATCCCGGCTGGTCGATGCTGGTGTGGGTCGTGGCGCTGTTCGCGATCCTCGACATCATAGCAGGGCAAATGGTCGAGCCCCTGCTCTATGGCCGCTCCATGGGCCTGTCGGCGGTGGCGGTGGTAGTGTCGGCGGTGTTCTGGACCTGGCTGTGGGGGCCGATGGGCCTGCTGCTCTCGACCCCGCTGACCATGTGCTTCGTGGTGCTGGCGCGGCATGTCGACAGTCTGAAATTCCTGGAGGTGATGCTGGGCGACAAGCCGCCACTCACACTGGAGCAGAGCCTCTATCTGCGCATGCTGGCCGACGATCCGGATGAAGCCGCCGACGAGGCCGAACTGTTCCTGCGCCACAACACGGTCGCCGGATACTATGACGAAGTGGCGGCGCGCGCCTTGATCCTGGCGCAGGCCGACGTCAATCGCGGCGTGCTCGACGAGCGCCGCCAGAACCATATCCGCGACGCCATCCGCAACCTGGTGGACAACCTTGCCGCCCATGCGGACAAGGAAGACCCGCCCATGCCGCCGCCGCCGGAAAGCTGGCGCGAGCGTCCGGTGCTGTGCGTGGCGGGGCGCGGGCCGCTGGACGAAGCGGCGGGCGTGCTGGTGACGGACATGCTGGGCAAATACGGGCTGGGGGCGCGTCTGGTCTCGGCCGACGACACCTCGGCCGCCAATATCGGCGAACTGGATATCGACGGCGTGCGGCTGGTCTGCGTCTCCTATCTGGAGCCCGGCACCTTCAAGAACGCCCGCTACCAGGTGCGCCGCCTGCGCAAGGTGCTGCCCGGCGTGCCGATCATCGCGCTGTTCTGGGGCCTCTCCGACGACAATTCGCGCTATCTCGACAGCATCGAGGCGACGGAGTGCGATATCGTCACCACGGGGCTGAAAGAAACGCTGCGCCACATCCTGGCCTTTGCCCGCCGGGCCGAAAGCGTGCGGGCGGCGACGTAAGGGCTGGGCCGCAAGCGCCGCAGCCTCGGCCCGCAAACGGGCCGCAAAGCCGCGCCGGAAGGCGATTTCCCGCGCCGCCTCTGCAAGCACGGCTTCGACAGCGGCGAACAGGGGCGCCAGTTCTGCGTCGCGTCGCGCACGATGCGCGCGGAAGGCCGCGCTGTTGCCGCCATGCTGCCAGCGATTGCGGTTTCCCGGTTGCCCGCCGCGTTTTCGCGCTATTCGAACCACGCAATTTTCCACCCCCTCCCTCCCTTCAGGGTGTTCATCTGCGGTGGAAATGAGCTCGGGTTTCTGCATCCGCGCAGTATTTCGGGCGGATATGGTCGCTGCCTAGTGCGTGGGGATAGGCCGCAACGCTGGTTCGACGCCATCCCGCGAGACGCGCAGGCAAAAATAAATTCCGCGGAACTGCGGTCTTATGGCGCAAACGCCACTGGACCACGGCTAGATCATAACTAGGTCTATCCGTGAGCAGATTCCGCCCCGCGCGTTGGCTGGAATCCGCCGTTTTGGCGGAGGCTGGGACTCGCGGTAAAGGATGGGAATGGGGTTTCTCAAGTTCTTGTTCCGGCACCTGTTGGCGGCGGCCATTGCCATTGTTGGCGGGGCCTTCGCTGTGATGGGGCTCGCAACAGATACACAGTCTCTTTTTGAGCTTGGGCTGTCATCCAATGTTTGGGCCGCAACAGGTGCCGCCCTTTTCATGGCATCAATTATCTGGATGCAGTACCAGCTCGAAGTTCGCATTACAGAGGCAGTTAAGACCGCTGGTGGGGCAAGGGCGATCACATCCTGGACCCACTGCAGGAAAAGCTACTTTCATTAGTTGTTGGACACCTGAAGCAATTTGGAGTGAAGAAGCTAATCATCATCAAATCGAGTAGCTCTCTCTATTTTGATAAAGATGATACGCGCGGAAAAGACGTTGATTTGGCGTTGGAAATGTATGGCTCGACTAGCGAGCAAAGCAGAGACGATCTGATCGAACTTTTTGAATCTATGCCGCCTGAGTATTTGAGGCTAATACCGAACATGCGGTGGGGTGGACCACTTGAAGTAATGGTTCCGGAAGCAGGCCACCGTTATTTGCGGACTTACAAGCTTTAGAGCCGCAACTCCCGCACCCCAATCGCGTCCAAGCACTTCAACATAAAGGCGGCAGTAAACCCGCCCCGGCTGATCTTGTTCGCCACATTGCGCTCTGTCTCTTTGACCCCAAGAGCGGCCAGTTTTTCGACCAGGACGGCATAGGTAATGCCCTGCCGTTTGAGTTCCCCCTTGAGCAGATTCTTGGCTTTTTCCTCGTACTCAGGGTTTAAGTTGTTGTCTTTAAATAGGTTTTGGGGCATCCGTCCGATCCATTAATATCATCGCATTCGATGATAATGACCCTTGCATCCAGTTAAGTCTATCGCTATATCCAGTGCATAACATCACTGGATGCGATGACGTGTCCCAGCATTTCCTCCTCTCCAAGACCGCCAAGACCCTGACGCTGGCTCAGGTCTTCCGCATGACGGATGCCGAAGCTGAGGGCCACTTCCGAAAGGTGCGCTGGTCTGAGACGGACGGCGCGCCGGTCTGCCCGGAGTGCGGCGGTCTGGATACCTACGAGTGCCGCCGTCATACCGGCGCTCTGCGCTTCCGCTGCAAGGCTTGCAAGGTGGATTTCTCGATCACCAGCGGCACGCTGTTCGCCAGCCACAAGCTGCCCCTGCGTGGCTATCTCGCCGCCATCGCCATCTTCTGCAACGAGGTGAAGGGCAAGAGCATGTTGGCGATGAGCCGCGACCTGGGCTTGTCCTACAAGGCCGCGTTTGTCCTGTGCCACAAGATGCGCGAAGCGATGGCGCAGGAAATGAAGGGCCGCGTCATTGGCGACGATTGCGCCGAGGCCAGCATCGACGGCGCATATTTTGGCGGCTACGTGAAGCCCGCCAATCTGCGCGAAGACCGCAAGTACCGCCGCCTCTGGAAGAACCAGTCCGGCAAGCGCCAGTGCGTTGTCATCGTGCGCGAGCATGGTGGTCAATCGCTCCCCGCCGTGTTCAAGACCGAAGGCGCTGCGCTGGCTTGGATCAAGTCCCGCGTCCAGCCTGGCACCGTCCTACCTGCATCGGGCGGGCGGGACTCATCCCCTTCATCTGCATAATTGTTGTGGCTGTGCGGACATTCAAAGCAGCCGGTGTACTTGCCTCGATCTTCAACGTGGCTGCTGCGGTTCTTATTACGGCGCTGGTCATAGGGATAGGCGTCGTGGGCTTGGCTACGGCCCTGCCGGTGAAAGAGTTTCCGTTCGCATCTGGTCGGAGCGGGGAAGATTTTGTGAAGACGGTGTCGAGAGCCTGCATTGATAGGCAACGCGCAATGCCGGAGAACCAAGCCGTGTCTGATGCTGCCATCAGCGGGCTTTGCACCTGCTATGCAAATTCATTGGCGTCCACGACTACAGCCAATGATGTTCGAAATTCGGCGCGAGGATCACCTTCGCTTGCAGACGAAGAGAGAATGACCGCTGCTTGGCAAAAGTGCTTGCAGCCTAGCCAATAAGATGACGATCCGGATAATTGGGACTTAGGTGAGCCGCCACATCCAGTGAAGGTTTTCGGCGTACACAGTGGTGCGGTGATTAGGCGGGAAAATGGAAACGATACTGGGAATTATCTTGGGTGCGATATTGGGCGGCGCCGGCAAGGTAGTCTTTGCTCATTATGAGCGCATCCAGGAACGCAATGGCATTGCAGCCGCGCTGGCTGGCGAGATATCGGCGGTCTTAAACAATGCCGATCTTAAAATGATGCCCGCTTACTTCGCCGGCTTGGCCGTCCAATTGCGGGGGCCAACACCGCCGCTGCCGCCCTGGATCATTATTGATCTCACCTATGAACCCACCCCTATTGCGAAGGCCTACATCGGGAGAATTGGCGCGCTCGGGCCGAAGCTCGCACAAAGGGTCGCGCATTGGTACTCGCTCTATGGTGCAGTCCTGCTGGAAACGAAAATCCTGGCTTCAGGTATGCACGATGCGGACCCGCTTGGCGCAGCCCGCCGCATTGATGGTGGGCTCGCGCTTTGGGCCCGAGCGGAAGCGGATGCGAAAGATCTGATTGCAGCGCTTATGGCCCTTTCAGGCGAACAGCCGTAGCGGACCAAGGCGGCTGGAAGGCCGTTCCGTACCCCGAGCGTACCCTGGCCCAAAAAAGGCCATTTTCGAGGGGCGAAGAATTCTGTTAAGTATTTGATATTACTTGGCGACTCCGGTTGGATTCGAACCAACGACCACCGGCTTAGAAGGCAGGTGCTCTATCCAACTGAGCTACGGAGTCTCAGCCGGGAACATAGGGCAAAAGGGTTGCGAAAATAACCCCTTGGCAGGGCAGACAATCGCCTGCCCCGCAGCCCTTACCACCCGCCCTATACGGCCGCGTTAGTACCGATAGCTAAGTTGCACGCCCGTCATGCGCGGCGCCAGCGGGATGCACTGGAGCAGGCCCGAGGTGCCCGGCACCCCGAAGGTGCCATTGGGGGCCGAGTTCAGCACGCCGCTATATTCCGGGATGCAGGCCTCGTTGCTGGTGGCGTTGTTCATGAACACCGCCAGGTCGAGGTTCGGGTGCAGGAAGTCTCGCGCTTCCAGCCGCAGGTTCGGCATGCCATAGGCGCTGGTGCGCTGGCTGGGATGGTAGTTGCGCATGTCGGCCAGGGTGCGGCCCTGCCAGTAGTAATGGACGTTGAAGCTCACATCGCCCGTGGGCAGGTCGAACAGGTTGCGGCCCATGGCGAAGGTGAGGAACTGGCTGGTTTGCCAGGCGGGCAGCGGGATCGGCGTGCCCGACAGGTTGGTGGCACCGCCGGGCTGCAGGTAACCGGCAGGCACGAGGAACGTGTAATCGGTGTAGCGCGCATCGGTGTAGCTGCCGTTGCTGCGGAAGGTCAGCCAGTCGTTCAGCAGCACGGTGATGTCCCACTCCGCGCCCCAGATGCGGGCGGCGCGGGCGTTCAGCGTGATGTTGTCGTTGAAGGTGCCCAGGCACGAACCGGCGTTGAACAGCGCCTGGGTGCAGGCGCCGGCGCCGCCGGGGCCTGTGGCCAGCGAGACGTTGGGCACATTCTGCTGCACCTGGATGTTGCGGTATTCGGTCTTGAACACCGCCAGGTTGGCGCGGATCGGCGTGTTGCCCACCACGAAGTCGGACTTCAGGCCGAGTTCATAGTCCATCACCTCTTCTGGCAATGCCACCTGGGCGGCGATGTTGATGGACTGCGGATTGATGGCGCCGGAGCGATAGCCGGTGCGGACCGCGCCATAGACCATGGTGCCGTCCCACAGGACGTGGTCGAGCGAAACCGTCCAGGTCGGCTCCGTATAGTTGCGCGTGGTGTCGATGTTGCACTGGTTCAGCGGCAGGATCACGCCATTGGCGTTGGTCATGGTGCAGGCCACCGTCTGTCCGGAATAGTTGATGCCTTCGAAGCTCCAGGCGGCGGCATCGAACGCACCGCGCGCGCCGTTACCGGTCTGGGTGTTCGCCAGCGTCAGCGTCGAAGGCGTGCGGATGGTGCGCGTCTCCATGTGGGCAAAGCGCTGGTCATGGGTGACGCGCAGGCCGCCGGTCAGGCGGGTGTCGCTCCAGACAGCCCAGGTCGCCTGCAGGTAACCGGCATAGGAGGTGTTCTCGGTGTCGTTGTTGCGGGAGTCGGTGATGGTGAGCTGGCGCCCCTGCACCGCCTGCGGCGGGCCGCCGGCTCCCGGCAGGAAGAGATAGAGCAGGCCGCCGTCATCAAGGCTCGACTCGTTGAAATAGAACAGGCCCGCCGTCCATTGCAGCGCACCGCCAAAGCTGGTGCCGTTGAAGGTCAGCTCCGTCTGCAGGGATTCATAGTTGGGGAAGTTGAACTGGTAGGTGTTCATCTCGAAGGGCTGGCCACGGCTGATCGCCTGGCCGGTATTGTCCCAGGTGCGATAGGCCGCCATCAGCTTCATGTCGACATCGCCCAGCGCCTGATCCAGCGTGCCGGAATAGGTCTGGTAATGGCCGGCGCTCAGATTGCTGATCGCCTGCTCGGCGCTCCAGAAGCCATAGGTTTTCTGGCGCGCCACCGAGGCCAGAAGCGAATTGTACGCGGCAGGCGACGGATTGACGGCGCCCACGCCGGCGGCATTCGCCGTCAGGTAATAGGAGCCGACCGGATGGCCCAGCAGGTCGGTGAAGGCGATGGTCGGGTTCGCCGTGTTGGTGGTGCTGGGACAGGTAGCCGGAATGTTGCAGATCGAAGCCCGGCCGTTCGACAGGGTGGTGCCGACGAAATAGTCGATGCTGTGATAGGTGACGCCGGTATTGTGCTCGGCGGCAATGTCGGCGCGCAGCACCAGCTTGGTGTCTTCGCTGGGCTGCCACTTGAGCGAAAAATTGCCCGCGATCTTGTTGCTGCCCATCGCGGCCTGGTTGTTGCGCATGCCGCTGGCCGGATCATAGAAATAATTGGCGATGTAGCCCTTCTGGTTTTCCAGGTTGACCGCGGCGCGGAAGGAGAATTCGTCCGTCAGCGGAATATTGACGACGCCCTGCAGTCCGGCGCGGCCATAATCGCCGCCGGTGGCGCGCAGATAGCCTTCATATTCGTTGCCGGGTTCGCGGCTGCGATAGAGCAGCGCTCCGCCGGTGGTGTTCTTGCCCACCAGCGTACCCTGCGGCCCCTTCAGGACCTGGACGGTCTCCAGGTCGAACAGCGCGCCGCCCAGGCCCACGGCGCGGGCGTAATAGACGCCGTCCTTGTAAACGGCAGAGGCGGTGTCGAAGGCCAGACCCGAATTGCCGCCGCCCGACGGCGCGTCGAAATTGCGCTGGCCACGGATGGTGATGTTCAGCGTGTCCTGGCGGAAGCTGGTGGGCGCGATCTGCAGCGACGGGGACGAGTAGCGCAAATCCTCGATGGTCTTGATGTTCAGGCGGTCGAGATCGGCCTGGTTGTAGGCCGTGATCGCGATCGGAACGATCTGCTGGTCCTCGGCGCGCTTGCGCGCATCGACCATCACCGTCTCGAAATTGTCGGTGGTCTGGGCAAGAGCGCCCGCACTGAGGCTCAGCAGAAGCGGCAGCGCCGAGGAGCCGAGCACGCGGGCGCGGAACAGGTTGGTCATGGCGGAACTCCCCAAATGACCGGGTGTCGGAAAAGCCGCGCCCAGCCTGATATCTCAGGGGGTTATTCCGGTTTCCGGGGGGTTCCACAATATCCGGCAGGCAAGGAAATCTTCCCTGCCCGGCCGGGCGCTAATGCGACCAGGGAATGCGGCGGTCGAAGCGGAAATTGTCCGAATAGGCCTTGGATTTCTGGCTGGCCTGGTGCGGCTCGAAGACCTGATGCGGAATGCCGTGGCGCGTCGCATAGGCCACCGCCTCCTCGGCGGTGTCGAACTCCAGCCAAAGCTGCTGGTTCATGTCGCGCGAGCTGGTCCAGCCCATCAGCGGGTCCACCGTCCTGGCGGTCTCCTGCTCATACTCGAGAACCCACTGCTTGGTGCGGGCCTTACCCGACTGCATGGCGTTCTTGGTGGGCTTGTAGATGCGGGCGCGCATGTCTTCGTCCTTAGAACTTGGTCGGGGCGGAGGGATTCGAACTCTCGACCCCTAGCTCCCAAAGCTAGTGCTCTACCAGGCTGAGCTACGCCCCGATTTCGCCCGGCTTACACGCTGCCAGTCGGGGGTTCAAGCTATTCACGGGAGCGACGGCCCAGCAGGCCAGACCCGCCCTGCGCGCAAAGCGCGCCGCTTTTATGAATGGGCGCTCCGCGCCCAGACTGCGCGCCCCATTATTCGACGAATCGGCCCGTAAACAGGGTGTTCCAGTATTTTCCGGTCAGGGTGAACAGGCCCGTGGCCGGGTTGTGGGCGATCCCGTTCAGGACAAAATTGCTCTCGCCGTCGATCCGGGCCAGCTCGTCCGCCGCCATCCGGGCGCGCAGGCCCGACAGGTCGGCCACCGCCAGCACGCAGCCGCTCTGGGGCGAGACCTTCACGATCTGCCAGGTGGTGAAGATGTTGGCGAAGACCGCGCCGTTCACATATTCCAGCTCGTTGAGGCCGAAGACGCTGCCCTCCGGGTGGCGCACCTGCACCGAGCCGGTGTTGGCGAAATCGCTGCTGCGGTGGAAGAACAGCCGGTCGCTGCCGTCGCTGACGATCAGGCGGCCCGTGTCGTGCGTGATGCCCCAGCCGTCGCGGGGATTGCGGAACTCGCGCAGCGCGCGGCCCGCCAGGTCGCGCTGGAAAACGCGGCCCTCTTTGTAGGTAAGCTGCCAGATGCGGTCGCCCACCACGGTCAGGCCTTCGCCGAAATAGGCGTTGCCGCCATCCTGCAGCGTCGTCACCTTGCCGGTGGCCAGATCGATGCGCTGGATGCGCGAGGTGCCCACGACATTGCCGCTGCTCTCGTACAGCGCGCCGCCATGGAATTCGAGACCCTGTGTGAAGGCGGGCGCGGAACGCCGGACTTCGCCCGTCAGTTCGAACCGCATGGGGCGCGGCGCGGGACAGGCGGCCTGTGGCTGCGCCCGGGCGCAACCGGCGGAGAGAACAGACAGGAACAGGGCAAAAAGCGGCGAACGCATGCGCCAAGCACTATCGCGCCGAAAGGGCCCAAGGCAAATGACTTCAGGTTTATGGCTTCCCGGCTCGAGCCCGGCAGCGTGCCGCCGGGCGACCCGCAGCATCCGCAAAATCCCTTCCCCCTTCGGCGCGAAGCGCCACGGAAGGGGGAAGGTGTCGCAACGAGGTTTTTGCTTGCAAACCCGAGTTGCGACGGATGGGGGGCAATGATTTGCGAGACTTATCTCTGCCACCGTCTCGCCTTTCGGGCCGTCGCCCACCCGCACCCGCACCTGCTGGCCTTCATGCAGTTCGCGCAACTGGCAGCGGCGCAGCGTTTCCATGTGAATGAAGATGTCGGGCGTGCCGGGCCCGCGCGAGATGAAGCCATAGCCCTTGCTGCGGTCGAACCATTTGACTGTGCCTTCCATGGCGGGGCCGCGCGGATCGACGAAGTTGCGCACCAGCCGCTCGGACGGCGCGGGCATCAGATGGGCGGTGCCATTGTCGAGCTGCAGCAGCCGTGTCGCCTGCAGCCCCTTGGGCCCGCGCGTGATCTCGCAGGTGACGGCAGCGCCTTCCAGCACCTCGCGGAAGCCCGACTCGCGCACGCAGGTCTGGTGCAGCAGCACATCACCGTCCGGAGCGGAGATGAAGCCGTAACCCTTGTGGGTGTCGAACCATTTGATGAAACCGCTGACGGGCGGCGTGGCAGACCGGCCTGGCGCGGCCTTGGTGTCGACGGACGACATTGTGCAACTCCCCGCAAGGCTGGCCAACTCTGCGGCCGGCCACCCCATTGCGGAAAAACTGCCATCTTGCCCCGCGCCCCCGCGGCCCCCTGTTTGGGGGTGTCCTATAGGGTGCTTGCGGCGGCCGGTTCTCACCCAGTGACACGCGGTTTCCATTTTTGGCGCAAATGACCCACATTCCCGCCGTTTGAGAGGATTTGCGACAAATCCTTGTTTGCGCTGCAAAAGCTGGGGCCGCAAAATTGAAGCCCATGACCAACGACGTGTCCAAGCCGCATGTTCTCCTGGTGGAGGATGCACGGGATATCCGCGAGCCGCTGGCGCGCTATCTGCGCGAGCATGGCTATCGCGCCACCACGGCCCCGGACACCGCCTCCGCCCGCAAGGTGATGAAGGGCGCGGCCATCGATCTGGTGGTGCTGGACATCATGATGCCGGGCGAAGACGGGCTTTCGCTTTGCCGCTCGCTGCGCGAAAGCAGCCAGATCCCCGTGGTGCTGCTCACGGCCCGGGGTGAGGAAGTGGACCGCATCATCGGCCTGGAAATGGGCGCCGACGATTACATCTCCAAGCCCTTCTCGCCGCGCGAACTGGTGGCCCGCATCGCCGCCGTGCTGCGCCGGACCCAGGCCCTGCCGCCGCGCCAGACGCCTCCCGGTTCCGAACGGGTGCGGTTCGGTGACTGGACCCTGGACACCGGCCAGCGCGAGCTGATCGGCGCTGACGGTATCGCCCTGCCGCTCTCCTCCAGCGAGTTCCGCCTGCTCACCGCGCTGCTGGAACGGCCCAAGATCGCGCTGACCCGCAACCAGCTGCTCGACCTTACCAAGGGCCGCGACGCCGATTTGTTCGACCGCTCCATCGACAATCATGTGAGCCGTCTGCGCAAGAAGATCGAGCCGGATCCGAAGAACCCCCGCTACATCAAGACCGTCTGGGGCGGGGGTTATATCTTCGCCATGGACCCGGAGCACGCCTGATGCATATCCGTCTGTGGCCCCGCACCCTCGCCTTCCAGCTCATCGCCGTGACGGCCGCCGCCGTGGTGGTGTCGAACCTGGCCGTGGCGTTCTATTTCGAGCGCACCAACCTGGCCCAGTTCAACAGCTTCGTCAGAGACCGCTGGGTGGACCGCACCACGGCGGTGGCGACGACCGTCCGCGAAGTGCCGGTGAAGACGCGCGACGCGGTGATGCGTACCATGAGCACCCGCGACTGGCGTTTCAGCCAGATCAACGGTCCGGTGCCCAGCCGCGCCATGACCGATGAAGAGAAAAACTTCGCGCAGCGGGTGGTCGAGGCCCTGCCCGCCGATTATCCGCAGCGCCACAACGTCACCGTGGTCGGCCATATCGATCCCAGCACCCTGCCGCGCGAACAGCGGCCCCGCCGCTCGGGCGGCCGCGACGACGCGGCGCAGTTCTTCGTGCCGATCAACGGCAACACCACCCTGAGCGCACTCTATCTGCGGCCACAGGGCGGCGGGCCGACGCGGGAGATCGTGGCCGCAACGGCGGTGTCGATCCTGCTGGTCTCGTTCATCGCGATCTTCATGGCGCGGCGCATCGTGCGGCCGCTGTCGGAACTGGCCCATGCCGCCTCGCTGGGCGCGACCAGCGGCGGGGTGGTGCCGCGCGTGCCCGAAATCGGGCCGGAAGACGTGCGCGCCGCGGCCATCGCCTTCAACAGCATGACCGAAAAGGTCACCAAGACGCTGGAGAACCAGCGCCACCTGCTGTCGTCGGTGGGCCATGATTTGCGCACGCCCATCACCGCCATGCGCATCAACCTGGAATTCGTCACCGACGACGAGCTGCGCCGCGGCCTGATGCGCAATCTGGACGAATTGCAGTCCCTGACCGAACAGGTGCTGGGCGCGGCGCGCGGCAGCGGCGGCGAACCCAAGCGCAATGTCGACCTGACGGCGCTGGTGGAGAGCCTCTGCAGCGACCTGGACGAAATGGGCGAGCCGGTGAAATGGGACCTGCCCAACCCGGCCCCCCTCCTTTGCCGTCCCAACGAGATCCGCCGCGCCGTGCGCAATCTGGTGGAGAATGCCGTCGCCTATGGCGGCGAGGCCGATGTCACCATCAACGACACGCCCAGCAGCTACGAGATTCAGGTCGAGGACCGGGGCCCCGGCATTCTGGACAAGGACCAGCAGCGTGTGTTCGAGCCTTTTGTGCGGCTGGAAAGCTCGCGCAACGTGGAAACCGGCGGCACCGGCTTGGGGTTGACCCTGGTCAAGGCGATTGCCGAAGGCCATGGCGGCGACGTCGTGCTGGAGAACCGCGAAAATGGCGGCCTGCGGGCCCGTATGCGCCTGCCGCGCACCACCGTTCCGGCCTGACGCAAAAGCCTTTTCCTCCAGTCGCTTTGCGCCTATTTCTCAGGTCATGAGCGAAGTCACCGACCCTCTCTACAAGAAGGCGCTGCTGCGGCTGGCTGCCGATGCGGCGGGCGCCGGCACCCTGCCCGCGCCGGACGGCGCTGCCACCGCCGCCAATCCCGCTTGCGGCGACCGGGTGACCATGACGGTGTCACTGGAAGACGGCCGCATCGCCGCGCTGGCGCACCAGACCCATGGCTGCCTGCTGACCCAGGCTTCGGCCGCCATTCTGGGCACGGCAGGCCCTGGGCTGGATGAGGCCGGACTGGCGGCGCTGGAAGCGGGGGTGCGGGCGATGCTGAAGGACGGCGCGCCGCCGCCCCTGCCTGCCTATGCCGCGTTCGATGGTGCGGCCAGCCATGCGGGACGGCATGTCTGTGTGCTGCTGCCGCTGACCGCGCTGAAGGATGCGCTAGACGCTGCCGAACCAGGCTGAACTTGGGCCCAGCGTCAGGCCGTTGGGCGCAAAAGCGGCATGACCGCAGCCCCAATTGAGCGGCTCGGCCTTCGCCAGCACCGGATGGGCGAAGCGCAACGTCTCCGGCCCCAGATTGAAGACGCAAAGCAGCTTTTCGTTTTCGGTTTCCCGCGTGAAGGCGATCAGCGGCAGCGTCGCGTCCAGCAGCGTCTGCCTGCCCAACCGCAGCGCCGGGCTGGCGCGGCGATGCGACAGCAGTGTGCGGGCATAGGCCAGGTTGGAGTCCGGATCGTGTTCCTGCGCCGCCACACTCAGCGCCGCATGCGCCGGGCCCAGCGGCAGCCAGGGTTGCCCGCGTGTGAATCCAAGATTGGGTTTGCCGCCATCCCATGGCATCGGCGTGCGGCAGCCGTCGCGGCCCTTGAACAGCGGATAATAAAGATCGCCCACCGGATCGCGCAGTTCGTGCCGCTGCAAATCCACTTCCGGCAAACCCAGTTCCTCGCCCTGATACATCAGGACCGTGCCGCGCAGCGCCAGCAGCAAAGCGAGATAGAGCTTTGCCATGCCCGGTTCATCGCCAAAGCGGCTGACGGTACGGATCACATCATGGTTCGAGAAACTGATGCAGGGCCAGTGATCGGGGTGGCTCCCCAGCGTTTCCAGATGGGCGCGGATCGCCGCCGCATCGGTGGCATGCAGCAGCGCGAAATTGTAGCCCGCATGCAGGCCCTTGTCGGGCGGCAGATAGCAGCCGGAGCGTTCGAACTCTTCCGAGAATTCGCCAAACACAAATTTTTCGCCCCCCTCCGCCCTTCGCATCGCAAGCGCTGCTACGGGCACCTCCCCCTCTGGCGCTACGCGCTGGGGGGAGGCGGGATTGTGTGTGCTGCCATTGAAGCGCTCCACGCGCCGCCGCACCACATCCAGCAACGGCTTGTTCTCTTCCCGGTTGGAGTCGTGCAGGTGCCGCTGCAGGTTTGCCGCCGCCGACCAGGCAGTGGTATCGCGTGTCGCCGCCGGGACCGGCGGATTGTCCGTCAGCGAAGCGTCATGCAGGAAAGCGTTGGCGACATCGAGACGGAAGCCGTCGACGCCGCGCCGCAGCCAGGTGTCCAGCACCGCTAGCGCCGCTTCGCGCGCCGCCGCGTTCTGCCAGTTCAGCTTGGGCTGCTGGCGCAGGAATTTGTGATGGTAATATTGCCGCCGCACCGGCTGATAAGCCCAACCCGGGCCACCAAACACCGACAGCCAATTGTTGGGTACGGTGCCATCATCCTGCGGATCGGCCCAGACATACCAATCCTTTTTGTCCGCATCGCCATCGCGGCTGGCGGCGAACCAGGCATGCTCGTCGCTGGTATGCGCCAGCACTTCATCCAGGATGATCTTGAGGCCGCAGCGATGCGCGGCGTCCAGCAACGCCTGGAAATCCTCCAGCGTGCCGTAATCGGGCTGCACGCCTTCATAGTCGGAAACGTCATAGCCCCAGTCCCGGTTGGGCGACGGATGCAGCGGCGACAGCCAGATCGCATCCACGCCCAGCGCGGTGATATAGTCGAGCTTCGAGAGCAATCCGGGCAGGTCGCCCTGCCCGTCGCCATTGGAATCGCAGAAACTGCGGATATAGACCTGGTAGATGGAAGCACCCTTCCACCAGGCCATGGATCACACTTCGGAAGCGGTCGTGACCACGCGGGACACCAGGCCGTATTTCACGGCATCCTCCGCGCCCATCCAGAAATTGCGCTCGGTATCCGCCACGACCTTTTCATAGGTCTGGCCGGTCTCGGCGGCGATCTCGCGGATCAGACGCTCGCGCATCTTGATGATTTCTTCCGCCTCGATGGTGATGTCCGACGCCTGGCCGCGCACGCCGCCCAAAGGCTGGTGCAGCAGGAAGCGCGTGAACGGCAGGCAGAATCGGTTTTCCTTCTTGGCGCCCAGGAAGATGTGCGCGCCCGCGGATGCGACCCAGCCGGTGCCGATCACCTTCACCCGGTTGCCGACGAAACGGATCATGTCGTGGATGGTGTCGCCCGACTCCACATGGCCGCCCGGCGAATTGACGATGACGCGAATATCGCCTTCGCTTTCGGCATAGGCCAGCAGCTGGGCGGTGACCCGCTCGGCCATCTTCATGTCGACCTCGCCGAAGATCAGCACGGTGCGCGACTTGTAGAGCGCCTTGGCGATTTCGGAGAATTGCGGCTCCGGGGCCTTCTTGTCTTCTTTTTCGTCGGCTTCTTCGTCGGCGCGGAACACGGCAACTCCGGGAAAATTGGGGATTCGGCGAACAGTCTAGCGATACTTAGGTACCGGGCAACCCGCCTACAACCCCTTAACGGCCAAGGATAAAATGGGGCCTATCTCGCCATGGATGACCAAGTCGGCATAAGGGTCTTGCGGCGTCGCTTCCCGGTTGAGGATCGCCAGTTTCGCCCCATTGCGCCTGGCCTGCAGCGGAAACCCGGCCGCCGGATAGACGCCAAGCGACGAGCCCGCCACCAGGCAGAGATCGCAATCGGCCACCGCAGCTGCGGCCCGCGCCATTTCCCGCTCCGGCATGGCCTGGCCGAAGGAGATGGTGGCGGTCTTCACGATGCCGCCACAGGCGGGGCAATCGGGCGCGGCGCCATGGGCCTCGAAATGGGCGCGGATGGCGGCGATCTCCATCCGCTGCTCGCAGTCCAGGCATTTGGCGTAGGTGGTGTTGCCGTGAATTTCGATCACCTGGCCTTCCGGCACACCGCCGGCCTGATGCAGCGCATCGATATTCTGGGTGATGACATGGCTGACGATGCCGCGCGCCGCCAGTTCGGCCACGGCGCGGTGGCCGTCATTGGGCCGCACGCTGTTCCAGGTTTCCTCCATCTCGAAACGCCGCCGCCAGCTTTCCCGGCGCGCTTCCGGATCGGCGACATAATCGGCGAAATCGATCGGCATCATCCGGGTCCAGATGCCGCCCGGCGAGCGGAAATCGGGAATGCCGGATTCGGTGGAGATGCCAGCGCCGGTAAAGACCACTGCGCGTTTGCTGTCCCGCAGCAGCGCCGCCAGTGATTCAACATCAGCGCGAACCGCGCTGGTCATCGCGGTGGGGGCGGCACAGGGCGGTTGAGCGCCTTCAGCGAATTCATGTCGAACGGCTTCACCGCGCCGCAATCGGCCTTCACAAAATCGCCGGTGAATTTCGACGCGATCTGCTGCCCCCGCCCGCCCATGGTGCCGGTGAAGCTGTAATTGCCGTCATAATGGGTGTCGCCGCGCCAGTTCACTGTGCTGCGGCCACGGCCTTCCATGCGGCCGGTGCAGATGGCTTCGCTGGTGACCGAAGTGGCGGTCTGGCTGATCAGGCGGCTGGTGCAGTTCATGCCGGCAGCGTCCATGCGCGGCGGCACTGTCATCTTCGCCTGTTCCGGCGTCATGCAGATTTGCGAGGTGATGGGCTGGCCCGGTCCCGGCAGGCCGCGCTTTTTCATCATCTCCATCACCTGCGGCGGCAGGTCCGGCATGTTGGGCACCGAACTGATGGTGACGATGGTCCAGAGCCCGGGCCTGCCCAGCGCCAGCGCCGCTTCCGGCGCGGCGAGCGGAACGATGGCGAGAAGAGCAAATGCGATCCTGCGCATGGTCACCTCATTGCGTGCGGAGCTTGTAGGGCTGGACCTTGCCGCAATCGGCCTTGACCCAGTCGCCCTTGAAGTTGGTGGTGATGTTGGCGGCCGCGCCGAAGCTGGTGCCCTTGAAGGTATAAGAGCCGACATAGTGTTCGTTGCCGGTATAGGTGATGCGGATGTTGCCGCCGCCCTTCATGTTGCCGTTGCAGCTCATCACGGCAGTCATCTCTGACGCGGTCTGCTTTGTCGTCCTGGTGGTGCAGCCGGTGGAGCCGGGATCCAGGTGCGGCGGCTGTGACGAATCCACTTCCGCCTGGCTCATGCACATCTGCACCGTGACGGGCTTGGCCGCGGGCAGCGATTGCCCGGCCGCCTTCATCGTCGCGGCATCCCTGGGCGGCAGCGCCATATCGGTGGTGGAGGTCACGTTCCACAGCCCCACCTTGCCCTGCTTGGCCAGCGCGGGCGCGGTCAGGACCGCGGCCAGCGCCATGGCGCTCAGGCAGAAGTTACGAACGGTCATGGAATCCTCCGGCAGAAACGGGGGGCGAGAGTGCACCCGGACGGCGGCGGACGCCAGAGAGACTTGCGTGACAGTCAGGCGGCTTGCGCCAATTCCAACCGATTGCGGCCCGCTTCCTTGGCGCGCAGCACCGCATCGCCCGCCGGATGGCCGAACATGTGGTTGACGGTCTTGAATTTGTCGATGTCGATCAGCCGCGGTCAGCTTTTCGCCATGGCGGCGCTATTTCCCGGCGGCTTTGGCGCGGGCGATGCCGTCGATGATCATCTGTTTTGCTTCCGCCGCATCGCCCCAGCGCTTGATCTTGACCCACTTGCCCGGTTCCAGATCCTTGTAGTGAGCGAAGAAGTGTTCGATCTGCTGGGCGGTGATGTCCGGCAGGTCGGTATAGTTGGCGATGCCGTCAAAACGGGCCGAGATATGGGTCGAAGGCACCGCCACGATCTTCTCGTCGATCCCGGCATTGTCTTCCATCAGCAGCACGCCCACCGGACGCACGCTGATCACCGCGCCAGGCGCGATGGCGCGGGTATTGGCGATGAGGACATCGACGGGATCGCCATCGCCCGACAGGGTGTGCGGGATGAAGCCGTAATTCCCCGGATAGCGCATAGAGGTGTAGAGAAAGCGATCCACCACCAGCGTGCCCGCCGCCTTGTCCATCTCATACTTGATGGGTTCGCCGCCGACCGGCACTTCAACGATGACATTGACATCATCGGGGACGTTGCGGCCGGTGAGAATCTGGTCAATGCGCATCAACGGGCCCTTGGCGGATTTCGCGGGGGTGGTAGGTTCTACGCTGCACTGCGTCAAGACAAAACGAAAAGGAAGCCTCTCAATGTCGACCAAGTCCTATGCCGCCCAGTCCCCCAGCACCCCGTTCGCGCCACATACCATCGAGCGCCGCGCGCCGGGACCAGAGGATGTCGCCATTGAAATCCTTTTCTGCGGCGTTTGCCATTCCGACCTGCACACCGCCCGCGGCGAATGGCCGGGCACCCAATATCCCTGCGTTCCCGGCCACGAAATCGTCGGCAAGGTGACGTCCGTCGGAGCCAAGGTGACGAAGTTCAAGCCCGGCCAGCTGGTGGGCGTGGGCTGCATGGTCGATAGCTGCCGCACCTGCCTGTCCTGCAGCGAAGGCCTGGAGCAGTATTGCGAAGGCCCGGTCGGCTTCACCGGCACCTATAACGGCCCGGTCGGCGGCGGCGCCAACACCCATGGCGGCTATTCCGCCGCCATCACGGTGGATCAGGGCTTCGTGCTGGCGATCAGCCACGCCGAGAAAGACCTGGCCGCCGTCGCGCCGCTGCTCTGTGCCGGCATCACCACCTGGTCGCCGCTAAAGCATTGGGGCGCGGGCCCCGGCAAAAAGGTGGGCATCGTCGGCATCGGCGGCCTTGGTCACATGGGCATCAAGCTGTCCCATGCGCTGGGCGCCAAGACCGTCGGCTTCACCACCTCGCCCGACAAGGTGGACGAGATCAAACGCCTGGGCGCGGACGACGTGGTGATCTCCAAGGACGCCGCCCAGATGCAGAAGCACGCGGGCAGCTTCGACCTGATCATCAACACGGTGGCGGCGCCGCACAATCTCGACGCCTTTACCAACCTGCTCAAGCGCGACGGCACCATGGTGCTGGTGGGCGCGCCGTCCAGCCCGCACCCCTCGCCCATGGTCTTCCCGCTGATCTTCCGCCGCCGCGCCATCGCCGGTTCGCTGATCGGCGGCGTGCCGGAAACGCAGGAGATGCTGGATTTCTGCGCCAAGCACAACATCGTCTCCGAGGTCGAGGTCATCAAGATGCAGGAGATCGAGAACGCCTATGAGCGCATGTTGAAAAGCGACGTGAAATATCGCTTCTCCATCGATATGGCATCGCTCAAGAATGGGTGAATTCGGCGTTCTGCTGACCACGCTTCCTACCCGCGAGGATGCGCGCCGGATCGCGCGCCTCCTGGTGGAGGAAAAGCTGGCGGCGTGTGTCCAGATCCTGCCGATCGAGAGTTTCTATCGCTGGGAGGGCAAGGTGCAGACCGAAGGCGAATTGCTGCTCTTCATCAAGACCCGCACCGCCCTGTTCGACACCGCCATGGCGCGGATCAAGGCGGAGCATCCCTATACCGTGCCGGAGATCGTGGGCTGGCCGCTCAGTGCCGGGCATCAGTCCTATCTGGACTGGATCGCGGATTCTACGTCAGACTGACGCGCAGCGCCTTGGGCCCGCGCACCGACAGGCCGCGTTTCCAGTCCGGTTCTTCCAGCAGCGCGATATCGCGCGCCCGCAGCGCGCCGAACACCGTCTCCATCGTCATGCGGGCGATGTGATTGCCCAGACAGAGATGCGCGCCATAGCCGAAGGCGAGATGCCGGCCCAGCGCACGGGCGATGTCGAAGCGGTTGGGATCGGCAAACGCCGCCGGGTCGCGGTTGGCCGCACCATAGAGCAGGCCGAACTTGCTGCCTTTGGGAAACGCCCTGCCAGCCAGTTCGACATCCTCGCTGGCGCAACGATGGAAGAAAGGCAGCGGCGGCTCGAAGCGGAACATCTCCTGCACCCCGCCGAGCAGCAGCGCCGGATCGGCGCGCAGCCGCGCCATCTGATCCGGAAAACGCAGCAGCGCCGCCAGGCCCGACGCCATCACATCGATGGAGGACCCATGCCCCGCCATCAGGATCAGCATGGCGGTGGAGATGAACTCGTCATGGGGTAGCGCGCCAGCATCCTCCGCCGCCGCCAGGCGGGTGATCAGATCGTCGCGCGGTGCGCGCCGCCGCTGCGCCGCCAACGCCTTCAGATATTCGTAGAACGCGGCGGTCGTGTTCTCCGCCAGCGCCTTTTTGGCATCGCTGCGGTCGATGTCGAAATACTGAACGATGGCTTCAGACCAGCCGCACAACATGGCGCAATCCGCGTCGGGCGCGCCCAGCAATCTTCCGATGACATGGCCAGGGATGTGGGCGGCGAAATCCGCCACGAAATCGATCTCGCCCCGCCCCCGCTCCAGCAGCGTCGCGACAAAGGCCGCCGTCTCGTCCCGCAGCCGGGCAATCGAAGCGGTGGTGAATTCCTTGAACACCAGCTTGCGCAGCCGGTCATGCACCGCCCCGTCGCTGTCTAGCAGGCTGAACTGCACGAAGCGGCTATGAAGCGGCATGTCGTGCCAGTTGGCGGCGCGGCGATGGGCGGCGATCTCATCCGACGAAAACACGCCGTCAGGCGAACGTACCAGCCGCTTGTCGAGCGCCGCCGCCGCGACCCAGTCGAAACGCGGCAACAGCCACAGGCCAAGGCCCGCGTCCCACACCGGCGCGACTTGCGCCCGCAGCGCGTCATAGGCGGCGTAGGGATCGCGGGCGAAGTCCGGCGACAGCGGATCGAAGAGCATGCGGGCAGCCTAAGCCGCCCGCAGCGGCTGCGCTACTGCGAGAAGACGGCGCCGCCCCGCGACTCCACCGATTGCAGGATGGGATTCACCGCCTCCGGCTTGCCGGTGAAGGTGCCGCGCGGCGCCTTCGCCAGCGACAGCATCTTGCGATAGATCGCGTCGGCATGGTTCTGGTTCAGCGCCAGGCCCGCCATGTATTGCAGCCGCATGTCATAGTCGTGGTTGATCTGCGCATCCGCCAGCCACGGCTTGAGGTCGGCATCGCTGCCGGCATAGGTGGAGAACAGGCTGACCGCCGAAGGGATCGTCGCCACGTTCAGCGATTCCATCACCGGCGCATAGCCCGGCGAGGCCAGCTTGGCGTTGATCGCATCCATGTCGATCTTCTGGTTGGGGTTCTTCATGCCCACCAGCACCACGTCATAGCCCTGCCCACCATTGGTGTTGGCGAAGACCATGCCATTGGGGAACACTTCGAAGAAGGTGGCGATCTCGCTTTTCACGGAGGCTTCGTCGCTCTCATACAGCGGCACCCACTGGGTGACGATGCCGCCGTCATTCAGATGCGCCTTCACCATCTCGAAATATTCCTTCGAATAGAGCGCGGCGCTGCCCTTCACGAACGGATGGATGGGATCGGAGGTGATGATGTCGAACGTTTCCTTCGTGGTCCGCACGAAGTGACGGGCATCGTCGTAGGTGATCTGGGTGCGCTTGTCCTGTGCGACGCGGTAATTCTCGTCACCAAACCATTCGGTGGTGGTGGGCGGGATCAGCGGCTCCATCTCGCAGATGCGGATGCGCTCGATGCTGGGATAGCGGGTGAAGCTGCCCGAGGTGACGCCCGCGCCGAAGCCGACGATCAGCACCGACTTCGGATTGGGATGGATCAGCGCCGGAATATGACCCAGCATACGCTGCAACCGCATGTCCATGCCCAGGCTCGACGCCTCGACCTTGCCGGAGACATGGAATTGCCGCGCGCCATTCTGGTTCCAGCGCGTGATGGCGATGGAGGAGTTGCGGCCTTCGCCGGTGTAGAGAACGGTGGAATAGCCCAGCTCGCTCACCATGCGGCGGCCATAGGCGATCAGTTCGCCCGGCACCGGCGCGATGCGCCAGCCCGCCAGCGCCAGCATGCTTAGCGCCAGCGTCAGCACCACCGAACGCTGCCACTTGTCTTCCTTCAGAAGCGGCGGCAGCAGCATGACCAGTCCGCCCACCACCATCACGGCCAGCATCAGGCGCTGGCTGGCGACGGTGCCCAGCATCGGCACCAGCAATAGGCTCACGGCCAGCGCGCCCGCGATGGCGCCCAGCGTGTTGGCGGCATAGACGCCGCCCACGGTGCGGCCGGGATCACGCCCGGCCTTGGCGGCGGCGAAGGCCAGCGGGAACGCGGCGCCCCACGCCACCAGCGGCGGCAGCATCGCCCACAGCGAACGCACCAGGTCCATCTGGAAGGTGTAGATCGGGCCCGGCGACAGCAGCGGATCCACCGGCCAGTAAGGCAGGCTGTAAGAGATCGCCCAGGCGGTCCAGCAGAAGCCCAGCGAGCCCAGGATCAGGCACCAGCCGAGTGCGGCGCGCGGCGCGACATGGCGCACGATCATCGAGCCCAACGCCGTGCCCAGCGCCAGGCCAACCAGGAAGACGCCCAGGATGATGGAGAAGGCATAGACAGTTGCGCCGTACATCAGGCCCATCAGGCGGGTCCAGATGATCTGCGCGCCCAGCGCGGACGCGCCCGAGCAGGCGATGGCGATTAGCACCGGCCAGTCGCGCGTATTGTCCTCGCCCGCGGACTCGGCCGCGTCCGAAACATCGGAAACATTTTCGCCGCGCGCGAGCACGAAGCTCAACGCCGCCACCGCCAGGTTGATGCCGGCGGCAACGAAGGTGGCCACATAGATGTCGTGCACGCGCAGCAGATAGAAACCGGCCAGCAGGCTGCCCGCCACCGCGCCCAGCGTGTTGGCGCCATAGAGCAGGCCCCACCAGGAGGCGTTGTTGCTGCCGCCGCGCGCCCAGCGGACGATGGCGGGCAGCGACGCGCCCATCAGGATGGTGGGCGGCAACAGCGCGATGGCGCAGACGATGGCGCGCATCACCATGCCGGGCGCGCCGGACTGGGCGCCCGCGACATAGAGATCGTCGATCAGCGGGATCAGCACCAGCTGCAACAGGCCGAACAGGGCGATGCCCGCCTCGATCACGGCATAGACCATCACCGGATGCATGCGGGTTCGCGGCAGATAACGCGGCAGCAGATACGAGCCGATGCAAAGACCGCCCATGAAAGTGGCGAGCAGGATGCCCAGCGACACGGCGGTGGAGCCGATGGCCAGTTGCAGCAACTGGTACCAGACGATTTCGTAGATCAGCGCCGAACAGCCGCTGCCCGCGAAGAGCAGCAGGAGCAGGAGGCGTTGCAGATCGAGACCGGAATCGGTGCTGGTATTCGTGGACATGACACTCCCCTCGCGCTCCTCGCATGGGGAGCTTGTCGTGGTTTTTTCTTAGCACAGGCATTGCGGCGAGAAGTGGCCGCGCGCGGGTGCTGCGACGGAAATTTACAGTTTCTACCGAAAAAATGAGTGCGGCCCCGCCGCGCCTCGACGCTGAAAGCTGGCCCTTGCGGGGCCCTGGCCTTCATCTGCGGTGCCAAGGGCGCTCCACTCACGAAGGAGAGCTTCGGCAATCTGTTCCGCGAGGCCTGCGACCAGGCGGGGGTTTTCGGTAAAAGCGCCCATGGCGTCCGCAAGATCGGCGCGACAACCGCCGCCGACAACGGCGCGACCGTCACGGAGCTGGAAGCCATCTTCGGCTGGGAAGGCGGCAGCATGGCTGCGCTCTACACCAGGGCGGCAGACCGGAAGCGCGCCTCTCTGCGGGCGATGGCGATGCTGGAAAGAACGGCAGATGAACAGTCTATGGACCCACCTGCCGATGTGGTGGGTCCACCAGCGGTAAAAGCCGTTTGATTACAATGCCTTAAAAGCGGTTGGTGAGCCCTAGGGGAGTCGAACCCCTCTTGCAAGAATGAAAATCTTGAGTCCTAACCGATAGACGAAGGGCCCCACCGGAGGGGTCGGGCTATAAAGCCATGCTGGCACCCGATCAAGGGTTTGGCAGGTATTTTTCAGGCCCCCACAGGCGCGGCATCCTCGATTTCCAGCTGGATGCGAACCTGCCCGTTCCAGTCGTCGCGTTTCAGCCGCCCGGCGGCGTGAATCGCCTGCCCACGGCTCGCCAGCAGTCCGTCGCCCAGCTTGGTTCCCACCGCCCGGAAGGCGATGGCCTGCAATGCCGCGCCGCCGCCATTCAGGCGCAGGCGAATGTGATCCTTGCCAACCACATCGGCGAAACTCACCCGCAGGTCGGGGAAGGCCAGCAGCGGTTCCGGGTTCCCCGCGCCATAGGGACCGGCCAGGGCGATCTCCTCCAGCAGGGGCTGGCCGGCCCCGGCGGGCGAAGCCGCCGTGTCCAGCTCCAGGGTTGCGGCCGCCGCCAGGGCATCGGATTTGCCTTCAAACGCCGTCTCAAGGAATGCCTGCAAGCCTTTGAGCTGGCTAGCATCGAGGGAAAACCCCGCCGCCATGGCGTGACCGCCGCCGGATTCAATGACGCCCGCCAACACCGCCGCCCGGATCGCCCCGCCGACATCGATGCCGGGGATGGAGCGGGCGCTGCCGCGCCCCATGCCGCCTTCGAACCCGGCCACGAAGCTGGGCTTGCCGAAGCGCTCCTTCAGCCGCCCCGCCACGATGCCGACCACGCCGGGGTGCCAGCCATCGCCCGTCGCCAGGATGAAGGGCGCATTGGCCTGGGTGGCGGCGGCAGCCAAAGCCTCCTCCACGATGCCGCGCTCGATGGCCTGGCGCTCGCGGTTGTGGAGGTCGAGCTGCAAGGCGAAGTCGGATGCCGCTTCCGGGTCGCGGGCGGTGAGCAAATCGGCGCCCAGACTGGAGCGCCCTACCCGGCCCCCGGCATTGATGCGGGGCCCAAGAAGGAAGCCGAAGGTGTAAGTCGTATAGGGCGCGGTGGCCTTGGCGATCTCGGCCAGCGCCTTGAGGCCGGGTCGTGACCCCAAGCGGGCCAGTCCCTGCCGCACAAAGGCGCGGTTGAGGCCCGTGAGCGGAACCACATCGCAGACCGTCGCCAGTCCGACGAGATCCAGCGCCAGCCGCAAATCGGGCTCTGGCAGGCCGCGCGTCTCATAGAAGCCGCTGTCGCGCAGATGCCGGTTCAGCGCCACCAGGAACAGGAAGCAGACGCCCGCGGCGCAAAGATGGCCCAGGCCGGATTCGTCGCCCGGCTGGTTAGGATTCACATGCGCCACGGCAGGCGGCGCGTGATCGACGCGGTGATGATCCAGCACCACCACATCCATGCCCTGCGCCTTGGCTTCTTCCAGCGGGAGGATCGCGGCGGCGCCGCAATCCACGGTGACGACCAGCTTTATGCCTTCGCCTGATAGCGTCCGCATGGCGGCGGGCGACGGGCCATAGCCTTCGGTCATGCGGTCGGGAATGTAGATGCGCGGCGCGTCCCCGAACACGCTGAGGAAATCCGCCAGCAGCGCCGAAGAGGCCGAACCGTCCACGTCATAGTCGCCAAAGACGGCGATCTTCTCGCCGCTCGCCAGCGCCGCGGCGACGCGCGCCACCGCCTTGTCCATGTCCTTCAGCACCCTGGGATCGGGCAGCAGATGCTTCAGCGAGGGATTGAGGTAGTTCCAGACATCGGCCTCGCCGATGCCGCGCACCGCCAGCAGCCGCGCCAGCGACGGCGAAATCTGGTGGGCGCGGGTCAGCGCCTGCGCCGCTTCGTCATCGACCGGCTTGAACTGCCAGCGCCGTCCGCTGAATGACCGCGCGACGCCGAACGCCGCTTCCGGCACGGCGCTCAGGCGGACTCCATCGGGATCATGCAGGGCCTGTCGCGCACCTTGTCCGTGGCGGCGATGGCGTTCAGCGCCTTCTCCACCGCGCTTTGCGCCGAGTCATGGGTGATCATCACGATGGCGACGCTCATCCCCGGGGCGCGGCCGCGCTGGATCATGCTTTCGATCGAGACGCCCGCATCCGACAGGCTGCGCGCGATTCCCGCCAGCACGCCCGGCACATCCAGCACTTCAAAGCGCAGATACCAGGGGCAGATGCCCGCGCCGGCGGGCGCCGGTTTCAAGGTCGCCAGCCGCGCGGCGGGCCGGCCAAAGGCCGGACGGAACGCGCCGGCCGCCGCTTCCACGATGTCGGAGATTACGGCGGAGGCGGTGGGCGCTTCGCCCGCGCCACGGCCCGAGAAGAAGAACGGTCCCGCCGCACCGGCATCGACCATGACGCCGTTCTGCGCGCCATCGACATTGGCCAGCGGCGAGCGCGCCCGCACCATGGACGGCGAAACCTTCTGCTCGACGCCATGCGCGGTGCGCCGGGCCACGCCCAGCAGCTTGATGCGATAGCCGAACTCGGAGGCGAAATGGATGTCGGCGGCGGTTATGTGCTCGATACCTTCCACCGTCATGCTGGACAGATCGGGCGCAGTGCCGAACACCAGGCCCGCCAGCAAGGCCAGCTTGTGCGCCGTGTCGCCGCCGCCCACGTCCAGGGTGGGATCGGCTTCGGCATAGCCCAGCTTCTGTGCGTCCTTCAGCACATCGGCGAAACCGGCGCCCGTCGCTTCCATTTCGGTGAGAATGTAATTGCAGGTGCCGTTGAGGATGCCCTTCACCGCCTGCACTTCGTAAGCCACCAGGCTTTCGCGCAGCGTCTTGACGATGGGAATGCCGCCAGCCACCGCCGCTTCGAACTTCAGCGCCACGTCTTTCTTCTCGGCCAGTTCGGCCAGGGCGCGGCCATGCTTGGCCAGCAGCGCCTTGTTGGCGGTCACGACATGCTTGCCGTTCTTCAGCGCGGTTTCGACCAGTTCGCGGGCGATGCCTTCTTCGCCGCCGATCAGTTCGACCACCACATCGGCGTCTCCACTGGCCAGGGCCAGCGGATCGGCGACGAAATTCTTCACATCGAAGCCGCGCGGCTTCTTCGCATCGCGGGCCGAGACGGCGCAGATTTCCAGCTTGCGCCCCGCGCGGGCGGAAAGATCGTCGCCGCGCGCGGCAATCGCCTTGACGACGCCGCCCCCGACCGTGCCCAAACCGGCAATGGCAATCTTGAAGGGCGTCATTTCGCGGACGCCAAATTCTTGTCGGAAGATGGGTCAGCCGGAGCGCTGTTGGTCCCCATGCTGAGAAACTTCTTCACATTGCGCGCCGCCTGGCGGATGCGCTGTTCATTCTCCACCAGCGCGACGCGGACATAACCTTCGCCATATTCGCCGAAGCCGATGCCGGGCGATACCGCCACCTGGGCATGGATCAGCATGTCCTTGGCGAATTCCATAGAGCCCAGCGCCTTGTACTTTTCCGGCACCGGAGCCCAGGCGAACATAGAGGCTTCCGGCGCGGGAATGTCCCAGCCCGCCTGCGCCATGCTTTTGACCAGCACATCGCGGCGCGCCTTGTAAACGGCGCGGATTTCGTCGGCGATGTTCTGCGGCCCGTTCAGCGCGGCGGCGGCGGCGACCTGGATCGGCGTGAACGCGCCATAGTCCAGATACGACTTGATCCGGGCCAGCGCGCCGATCAGCTTCTCGTTGCCCGCCGCGAAACCCATGCGCCAGCCGGGCATGGAATAGGTCTTGGACAGCGACTGGAATTCGATCGCGATGTCTTTGGCGCCTTCGACCTGCAGGATCGAGGGCGGCGGATTGTTGTCGTCGAAATAGATGTCAGCATAGGCCAGGTCGGACAGCACCCAGATCTCGTGCTTCTTCGCGAACTTGATGACCTCCTTGTAGAAATCCAGGCCCACCACCTGCGCCGTCGGGTTGGACGGATAATTCACCACCATCGCCAGCGGCGACGGCACCGAATGGCGCGTGGCGACGCCGATCTTGGAGAGATACTCCTCCGGCGACGTGGCCGGGACATGGCGGATGGCGGCGCCAGCGATCATGAAGCCGAAGGCGTGGATCGGATAAGCCGGATTGGGCACCAGCACGACATCGCCCGGCGCGGTGATCGCCATGGCGAGGTTGGCGAAACCCTCCTTGGAGCCCAGCGCCGCGATCACTTCTTTGTCGGGATCGAGATCGACGCCGAAGCGGCGCTTGTAATAGGCGACATGGGCCTTGCGCAGGCCCTTGATGCCACGCGAGGCGGAATAGCGGTGGGCGCGCGGATCGCGCGCGGTCTCGCACAGCTTGTCGACGATGAAATCGGGGGTGGGCATGTCCGGATTGCCCATGCCGAAATCGATGATGTCTTCGCCCCGGGCGCGCGCCTGCGCCTTGAGGCGGTTCACTTCCTCGAAGATGTAGGGCGGCAACCGCTTGATGCGGTAGAAATCGGTCTGCATGGCGTTAAATCCTGGGCGCGCGCCAGAATCGGGGATTTGCCACCGGCACGCAACGTTTTTTCCGTTAAAATGAGACCGTTATGGGCAGATCAGGACTGCACATAAATCTCGGCGCGGCGGTTGCCCTCTTCGCCCCGGGGCATGGATTCGTAATAGACCGGCTGGCTATCGCCCACCGCATCGATCCGCACATTCGCAGCGGGCACACCCTGGCTCATCAGCTCGCGCGCCACGGCGTTGGCCCGCTGCTGCGACTTGGTGAAGATCACTTCCAGATGGCGTTCCACCGGCATGTTGGCGGTGCGGCTGGAGGCATGGCCCACCACCCGGATGGTGCCGTTGCCGCCATTGGCCTTGAAGGCGGTGGCGGCGGCGCGGATCTGGGTGCGGGCGGCGGCGCTCAGAACGGTGCCGTCGCCGGGGAAATAGACGACGGCGGTGGGCGGAACCCCGCCATTGCGGGCCGCGATGGCGGCAATCGCCGAGGTGGCCGAGGCATCGCGGTTGGCCAGGACAGAGCCCGATGCATTGCCCGGCACCGCCGCGACAGCGGGCGCGCTGGAGGCGGTCTGGCGATAGCGCGCCAGGATGGGGGCGGAAACGAAATTGCTCACGCTGGCGTCCAGCGGCGGGGCGGCGGACGGCTTGAAGCCCAGGGCGGCGTCGGACATCACCGGCGTCGGCATGATGGTGCCTCGGATGGCGCCCGCGGGCGGCACGGCCGGAACGGCGGGTTCAGCCCCCGGCGGCAGGGTGGCGCGGCTGGGAACCGGGGCGGCGGAGGCGGTCTGGACCGGCGCGGCGGCGACAGCGGCGGTGGAATTGCCCGAAACGGCGATGGGCGGCACGGGCGCGGCGGCAAAGGTGGACGGCGCCGTGGTGGGCGCGGCATTGCCGGCAACCGGGATCGGCGCTGCGGCGCTCGCGGTGGGCGGCAGGTCGGCGGAGGCTACAGGCGCGGCACTGGCCGTCGGCGGTGCGTTCAGGGCGGCCGCCATCTGCGGGCTCATGGGGGCGGCGGCGGAGGGCGGCGGCGCGGCGGCTTCGGTACCGGCCCGCAGCGCATCGGCGCTATACTGGGTCTGCACACCGGCGGCATTGAGCGAGCTGGCGACGCTGCGCTCGGTATCGGAGGAGACCGGCGCGGACGGGATGCCTGCCAGGTCCGGCGTGGTGGATTGGGTGTCGGCAACCGCGTCATCGGACAGCAGCCCGGTCGGGTCGAGGTCGGCCATCGTCTGGCAGCCCGTCAGCGCCACGGCCAGCGCCGCGATCATGCCAAGCCGCAACACCGGTCGCGCAAATCCTGTGCTCATCCCAAATTTCCCGACTGCCGCCACACCCCAACGCCCGGCAAAGCCGGGACGCTAACCATGCCGGGTATACCGCGACCGCGTCCAGCGCGCCAGCACGGGTTGGCGAAGAATACCCAGCAGGATGCGGTATTTGCGCTCATTTTCGGGGATAGAGACAGCTTGCGGCGTTGGCGCTGCCCGCTTATCTGTTGGCAATCCCGATGGCGAAGCGCGCGAAACCCGAATCGACCACCGCTCCGCCCAAGCCGGCGGCGCAGGACGCCGCCCCGGAAACCCCACCCAGCCCGGAGGCTCTGGCCCGCAACCTGGTCCGTGCCGGGCTCAAGGCCCAGGAACTCGCCGCCGCCAATTTCCGGCGCATCGCGGAGAAGCCCTTCAAGGGCCCGCTCGATCCGCTGAACATCTCCGGCGCGCTGGTGTCGCTGACCAAGGCCATGGGCGCCAGCCGCGAAACGGTGGCCGACGCCCAGAAGGCCTGGTGGCGCGACGTCACCCTTCTGTGGGAATCCACTGCCCTGAAGGTGATGGGCGGCGAAGCCAAGCCGCTGGTGGAGCCTCCGCCGGGCGACCGCCGCTTCCGCGCCGAGGAATGGCGCAGCAACGAAATCTTCGATTTCGTCAAACAATCCTATCTGCTCACCGCCAACGCGATGAAGGACATGGTCGCGGGCCTGGAAGGCCTGTCACCGGAGGAGCGCCGCCGCGTCGCTTTCTTCACCAAGCAGTTCGCCGACGCCTTCGCCCCCACCAATTTCCCGCTGACCAATCCGGATGTGCTGAAGGCGACGCTGGCCTCCAACGGCGAAAATCTGCTCAAGGGGCTTGAGAACCTCGCCGCCGACATCGCGCGCGGCCAGGGCGAGCTTTCCATCCGCCAGTCGGCCGACGGCTTCGTGATCGGCGAGAATGTCGCCACCGCGCCGGGCAAGGTCGTGTTCCGCAACGGGCTGATGGAGCTGATCCAGTACAGCCCCACCACCGAGACGGTGCATGCGCGGCCGCTGCTGATCTTCCCGCCATGGATCAACAAATTCTACATCATCGATCTGCGGCCCGAGAACAGCTTCGTCCGCTGGCTGGTGGGCCAGGGCTACACCGTGTTCCTGGTGTCGTGGGTCAATCCCGACACCAAGGCGGCGCAGAAAGGCTTCGAAGAGTATATGCGCGAAGGCGTCTTCGAAGCGCTGGACGCGGTGGAAAAGGCCACCGGCGTGCGCGATCCCAACTGCGTCGGTTACTGCATCGGCGGCACGCTGCTGGCTGCGACATTGGCCTGGATGGCGCAGAAGAAGGACACGCGGATACATTCCGCCACCTTCTGGGCGGCGCAGACCGATTTCAGCGAAGCGGGCGACCTGCAGGTGTTCGTCGATGACGCCCAGCTCGAGGCGCTGCAGAAGCAGATGCAGGACTCAGGCGGCGTGCTCAAAGGCTCCAAGATGGCGGGCGCCTTCAACATGCTGCGCGCCAACGACCTGATCTGGTCCTTCGTCATCAACAACTACATGCTGGGCAAGGACGTCGCGCCGTTCGACCTGCTCTACTGGAACAGCGACACGACGCGGATGCCGGAGAAGCTGCATCTTTCCTATCTGCGCAACTGCTATCGCGACAATGCGCTGGCCAAGGGCGAGATGGAGATGGGCGGTGTGCGCCTCGATCTGTCGAAGGTGAAGGTGCCGGTCTATCTCCAATCGGCGAAGGAAGACCACATCGCCCCTGCCCGCTCGGTTTACAAGGCGGTGCAACTGTTCAGCGGGCCGGTGCGCTTCATCCTGGCGGGCTCGGGCCATATCGCCGGCGTGATCAATCCGCCAGCCGCGGGCAAGTATCAGTACTGGACCAATGACAGACACGCGCCGGATTTCGATGCCTGGCTGCCGGGCGCGAAGGAAACCGCCGGGTCATGGTGGCCGGACTGGAATGCCTGGCTGTCGAAGCTGTCAGGCGAACAGGTTCCGGCGCGCCAGCCCGGCGACGGCAAACTCAAGCCCATCGGCGATGCGCCCGGCACCTATGTGAAGGTCAAGGCGCAGTAGGCGCGTTGTTCAACCGGCCCGGCAGCAGCTTTTCATTCTCGCCACCAACCTGCCGGTAATAGCCGGGCCCTTCCGCGCCATTGGTCCAGTAATCGCGCTTGGGATTGACCAAAAAGTTCTCGCCCTTGGCATTGTGGACATAGCCCAGCTTCAGCGTGGCCAGCGTGGACGCGGCGAGGTCGCTGTCCTGGCACTTGCCCGCCAGGCATTGCGCCGAGACAGAGGTGACCGCCATCGCCGCATCGCGCGGATGGTTGGCGGGCCCGCAATTCATCCCGAACGCTACCGCGCCCGCGATGGGCAAGGACCAGTCGGCTTCCGGCGCGGCCGCGGCGGCGACCCACATCTGGATGCGTCCGTTCTTCACGCGATACATAACGAAGCCGGTGCCGCCCTTCTCATTGCCGAAATGCACTTGTGAAAATCCGCGCGGCTGCACCCGCACGGGCGACAGCGTCACGGGTGAAGCAAAGCGCACTTCCAGAAATTCGCGGATCGCATCCGGCGCTGCACCCTTGATCGTCGCGATCAACGCCTGCTGGAAACGCCCCGGCATCGACACCTGCAACAGGCTGCCGTCCTTCTCATAGCCGATGATGCGCCACTGTTCCGGCATGACGCCGTTGCAGCGGCCGGTGCCGAAGCCCTTGAGCGCGATCGGCTTGCCCGACGCGCCGCGCGCGATGCGCTGCGACCAGGCGGCGTTGGCGGCCATGGGCGGCAGCTTGCGCGCATCCTTCGCCAGGGTGCGGGACGGATAGACCAAGTATTTTTGCGTCAGCAGCGGATCGGGCGCGGCGGCGAACAGCAGCGCGATCTCTTTCGGCTTGCCGCCCATGCCGTCATGCACGGTCAGCCGGGCGGTCTCGCCGACGCGATAGCTTCCGATGCGCCTGGCCGCCTCGTCCGCCGAATGCACCGCCGCGCCGTCAATGGCGGCGATGACCGCGCCGGGTAGGATCGCCGCTTTCGCCGCCGGGCTCTTCGCTTCGACGCCCACCACCAGCGCGCCTTGCCCCAGGCTGGGGGTGCGGCCGGATGCGGCTTCGGTCAGGCGGGAAAATTGCAAGCCGGAATAGCCCAGCGGTGCGGGCGGCTGGCGCTGCGCATACCAGACCGCGCCCGCGAACAGCAGGAGAGAGGCGGCGAGGATGAGCAGGATGCGTCCCATGGCGCACCTATAGCACATCCTGATTCACCATGGCCGGGCGTCGGTACGCTGTCGCTACCGACGCCAGGCCACGAACTTTCCCATCAGGCGGCACAAAGTTGGATGGGCGGCTCAAGGCCGCCCATGGTGAAATTAAGGTGACTAAAGACCCTGTGTTTCCGGCAGGCCCAGCATCAGATTCATGTTCTGCACCGCCATACCGCCGGCGCCCTTGCCCAGGTTGTCGAGCACGGCAACGACGCGGGCCTGTCCCAGCTTTTCATTGCCGAAGACGAACAGCTTCATGCGGTTGGTGCCCGCCAGCAGTTCGGCATCGAGCACGCCCAGCTTCGCGGCCTCGTCCAGCCCGGCGACTTCGACCAGCGCCTTGCCGGAAAAGGCGGCGTCCAGCGCGGCATGCACATCGGCAGGCTTCGGCTTGCCCGGCAGCGCGAACAATTGCAGCGGCACTTCCACCAGCATGCCGCGATGGAAACGGGCCACGGATGGGCTGAACAGCGGCGGCACGGCGAGGCCCGCATGCTGCGTCATTTCCGGAATATGCTTGTGGCCCAGGCCCAGGGCATAGGCGCGCGACACCGTCTCGACAAAATGCGGCACGTCCTTCTTCTCGAACTCCTCGATCATGCCTTTGCCGCCGCCGGAATAACCGGAGACGCCATGCACGGTGAGCGGAAAGTCCGGCGGAATAATCCCGGCGCGCACCAGCGGCCGCGCGATAGAAAGAAAGCCGGTGGCCCAGCAGCCGCCATTGCTCACCCGCTTGGCAGCGGCGATGCGGGCAGCGCTGTCGGCTTCCAGTTCGGCGAAGCCATACACCCAACCGGGCGCGACACGGTGCGCGGTGGAAGCATCGATCACCCGCACATCCGGATTGTCGATCAGCGAAACCGCTTCCCTGGCCGCATCGTCCGGCAGGCACAGGATCACCAGGTCGGCCTGGTTGAGCATGGCCTTTCGCGCCGCCGCATTCTTGCGGTCGGCGTCGGAAAGCGTCAGCAGCTCCAGTTCGGCGCGCGACGCCAGGCGCTCACGGATTTCGAGTCCCGTGGTTCCTGCCGCGCCATCGATGAAGATCTTCGCCATGACTCAAATCCTGTTATGGCGCGCCCCCATACGCCAAAAGTGCCCCTTAGGACAGGAGTTTTTCGGCTATTCCGCCCGCCGCCGCGCGGCTAAGGTGAGAAAAACGCAGACATATCCTTAGGGGGATCGCCGACATGCGCGCCACGAAACTGGCTGTCATTCTGCCCGTGCTGGGCCTTGCTTCTTTGTCTCTGCTTGGGGCCTACGCCGCTTCGCCCACCGACTGGCCGGAATACGGCAACGATCCGGGCGGCATGCGCTATTCGCCGCTGACCCAGATCACGCCCGCCAATGTCGGCAAGCTCAAGGTGGCCTGGACCTATGGCATGAACCCGCAGCCGGTGCCGGGCCAGCCGCGCGGCATGGTAGCGGGTTCTACCGCAGGCGGGCGTGGCCGCGTCCCCACCTCTACCGCCACGCCCATCATGGTGGGCGGCGTGATGTACCTGCCGACGCCGTATGGCCGCGTCGTGGCGCTGAACGCCGACACCGGCAAGCAGATCTGGGCCTATGCCCTGCCCGGCGCCGACCAGCCGCCGTTTCGCGGCGTCTCCTGGTGGCCGGGCGATGCGCGCCATGCGCCGCGCATCATCTTCGGCACCATTCAGGGCCGCCTGATCGCGCTGGACGCCAAGACCGGCGAGCCGGTGCAGAGCTTCGGAGAAAATGGCGCCGTCAATCTCAAGACGCCGGAAATTCTGGATGGCTTCACCAACGCCGGTTACGGCGTCACCGCGCCGGGCAGCATCTACAAGAACCTGATCATCCTGGGCAGCCGCGTACAGGAACGGCCGCAGCTTGGCCCGTCGGGCGCCGTGCGCGCTTACGACGTCATCACCGGCAAGCTGGCCTGGACGTTCGACGGCATCGCCAAGCCCGGCGACAAGCATCACGCGACCTGGGAAGACGAAGGCTGGAAGCAGCGCTCCGGCGTCAATGTCTGGAATCTGATGACGGTGGATGCGCCGCGCGGCATCGCCTATCTGCCCTTCGGCGCGCCCACCATCGATCGCTATGGCGGCGACCACAAGGGCATGAACCTCTACAGCTCCAGCCTGGTGGCGGTGAACGCCGCCACGGGCAAATATCTCTGGCACTTCCAGCTGACGCATCACGACATCTGGGACCTAGACTATCACACCCCGCCCACCCTGATCACCGTGCGCCGCAATGGCCGCAATATTCCGGCGGTGGCTGCCATCAACAAGGGCTCCTTCCTCTTCATCCTCGACCGCGTTACCGGCGAGCCGCTTTATGAGGTGAAAGAAACGCCGGTGCCGCCCTCCACCGCGCCCGGCGAAGTGGCCTGGCCGACCCAGCCCATTCCGGTCAAGCCGGCGCAGCTTTCGCGCGGCGGTTTCCAGATGAGCGACCTGATGGATGTCGATCCCGGCGCGCGCGCGCGCTGCGCGGAGATGATCAAGCGCGACAACATCAAGACCAGCACGCTGTTCGAGCCGATACCCTTTGACCGCCCGATGGCGGTGTTCCCCTCCTCCGAGGGCGGGCCGGAATGGGGCGGCGGCGCGTTCGATCCCAAGCTGGGTTATTTCGTCATCAACACCAACAGCCGCGGCAACATCGAGCAGATCATCCGCCGCCCGGACGGCGCCTATGATTTCACCAGCCGCCTCTTCCGCGACACCGAAACCAACATGAACTGCAACGCCACGCCCTGGGGCGAGCTGGCGGCGATCAACGTCAACACCGGCGACATCGCCTGGCGCGTCAATCTCGGCGTCACCGACAACGCGCCGGCGAGCAAGCAGGACACGGGGCGCGTCAGCAATGGCGGCCCCATCCTCACCGCCAGCGGGCTGACCTTTGTCGCGGGCACCGACGATGCGCGCTTCCGCGCCTTCGACACCCGCACCGGCAAGGAAGTGTGGACCTACAAGCTGGATTATTCCGGCCACGCCACGCCGATCACCTATCGCGGCCGCAACGGCAAGCAGTATGTCGTGGTGATCGCGACGGGCGGTTCCTATCTGGGCAGCCCGGCGGGCGGCGACAGCGTCATGGCTTTCACGTTGCCATAGTGGGGTACATTACCGGGATGGACAGGTTCCTGCGACAACCCTGACGAACTCGTAACGCCATAACGCGCAGCGCTCCGCTAGCCTTCGCGTGTCTGGGGATTCACACCCGTTACGAGGAAACAACTCATGAAGTTCAATCTTGTTCTTGCCGCCGCGTTGACGGTTGGCGTTGCCGGTGTCGCTTTCGCGCAGGATGCGCCTGCTCCGGCCGGTGGTGGTGGCCGTGGCGGCGCGATGATGGCGGCGTGCAGCGCCGACATCGCGGCCAACTGCGCCGGCCAAACCGGACGCGGCGCCCGTCAGTGCCTGACGACGGACGAAGCCAAGCTCTCTGCCGGCTGCAAGACCGCGCTGGCGGCCGCGCCCGCCGGTCGTGGTCCGGGCGGCGGCGCGCCTGCGCCTGCCGGTCAGTAAAATATCACAAGCTCTCTTTTGGGCGGCAGCGGCCGGGGCGCAAGTTCCGGCCGCTGTTTTTTTGCCTTGCAACCGGGGCGTCAAACCCCGAATAAGGCCGCGGCGGGGAAGAATTGGAGAATCCATGCGTTCCGTCATGACCGTGCTTCTGGCCCTGTTGCTGGGCCTCGTGCCCGCAACCGCACAGACATCCAATCCGGCGGAAGCCTTCGTCTCCAAGACGATCATCGACGGCTTCGCGATCCTGGGCAACGCCAACCTCAGCATGGATGGCCAGGCGGCGCAGCTCGAAAGCCTGTTGCTGAGCGCCAGCGACATGCGCCGTATCGCGCTTTACACGCTGGGCGACGCCAAGGCTGACCCGGCGCAACGCGAGTTCTTCGTCGCCGCCTTCCGCGACTATGCCGTGGCGGTCTATCGCCAGCAGTTCGAGGGCTATCGCGGCAAGACGTTGGCCGTTACCGGCTCGCGCCATAACGCGCCCGGCGACACGGTGGTGCGGGCGATGCTGAATGATCGGCAAGCCGGCCTGACGGTGCCAATCGATTTTCGTGTTCGCACCGACGGGCCTTCGCCGCTGATCATCGATGTGGGCTTTGCGGGCATCTGGCTGGCGGTGACCCAGCATGACGATTTCGCCGCCTATCTGGCGCGCAACAAGGGCGATGTCGGGGCCCTCACCGCCTGGCTCCGCGAACGCGCCGAGAACCTGCGCTAGAGAAAGATCGGCAGCAGCACCAGAGCGGCGACACCCGACAGGGCGCTGATGATGATCGCCCGCCGCCAGTGCGGAAAGCGTTGGGCGTCGAAATCCAGATAGCGGCGCATGCGGTCCTCGTTCAGCCATAACGCACCGCCAAGAAAAAAGGCCCGGATCGCTCCGGGCCTTTTCCACAGATCGGAAGCGGTTTAGCGCTTGCTGAACTGGAAGCTGCGGCGCGCCTTCGGGCGGCCATACTTCTTGCGCTCGACCGCGCGCGGATCGCGGGTGAGGAAGCCGCCGGGCTTCAGCACCGGGCGCAGGGTGGGCTCATAGGCCACCAAAGCGCGGCTGATGCCGTGGCGCACCGCACCAGCCTGGCCGGACAGGCCGCCGCCAGCGACGGTGACGATGACATCGAACTGGCCGTCGCGCGCGGCGGCGATCAGCGGCTGGCGCAGGATCATGCGCAGCACCGGACGGGCGAAGTAAACCTTCTCGTCGCGGTCGTTGATGGTGATCTTGCCGGTGCCCGGCTTGATCCAGACGCGCGCGACCGATTCCTTGCGGCGGCCGGTGGCATAGGCGCGGCCCTGGGCGTCGCGCTTGTGATCGACCTGGGTGGTTTCGGTCTCGGCCGACTTGGCCTTGATCAGCGTGGACTTGAGTTCGGTGAACTTGTTCTCGTCGGCCATGATCAGGCTGCCTTATTCTTCGAAGCAGAGGGGGTCTTCTGCTGATTGTTCTTCGGGTTCATGGCGGCGACGTCGAGCGCCACGGGCTGCTGCGCTTCATGCGGATGCTCGGTGCCGGCATAGACGCGCAGGTTGGACATCTGGCGGCGGCCCAGCGGACCGCGCGGGACCATGCGCTCAATCGCCTTCTCCAGCACGCGCTCGGGGAACTTGCCGCGCATGATGGCTTCCGCCGTGCGCTCCTTGATGCCGCCGATATAGCCGGTGTGGTGGTAGTAGACCTTGTTCTTCAGCTTGTTGCCGGTCAGCACGACCTTGGCGGCGTTGATCACGATGACATTGTCGCCGCAATCCATGTGGGGGGTATAGGTGGGCTTGTGCTTGCCGCGCAGGCGCATGGCGATGATCGAGGCGAGACGGCCCACAACGAGGCCATCGGCGTCGATCAGGATCCACTTCTTTTCGATCTCGGTAGGCTTGGCCGAGTAGGTTTTCATTGCGGATAATCTCTTGAAAGGACGGCGCGATATACGCACCCACTCTCGTCCCGTCAACGGAAATGTCCGTTTTGCGGGCTTTTTTCACGTGCGGTATCTGAATACCGCTAACTTTGGGCGATGAGGCTCAGGCATGCTAGGATTCGGGCTTATCAGGCCGCAAAGGTGAGGTGCCCGACATGCCCAGGCGCATAGATCATCCCGATGGCAGCCACACCCTCATCTACGATGAAGGTTGGGAGAAAAAGCCGGTATTCATGCCCGCGCCAAAGCAGGAACCGGCACCCAAAAAGGACGAACCCAAAAAGTACGGCGACAAGGTGGGCGGCGGCTAGCGGAACCGGAACCGGAACAGCCCGGAATCCGCAGGGATGCGCCCCGCCACCAGTCCCGGCATCAGCTGCGCGGCCAGCATGGCATAGACTGTGCCGTTGCCGCCGAAGCCCATCACGGTGAAGCAGCCGGGCATGCCCGGAATGGCGTCGATCACTGGCAGGCCATCGCTGCTTTCGCCGAAGGCTCCGGCCCAGACATGGTTCCATTTGGGCTTCACGCCAGGCAGCAGCTGCGCCGTCTTCTGCGCCAGCCGCCGCCCCTTCAGCCCCAGCGTATCGGCGCGGTAGCTTGGGCTGTCCAGTTCGGCATCCTCGCCGCCCACCAGAAGACGGCCATCCGTCGTGGTGCGCAGATAGAGGTAGGGCTTGGCCGCTTCCCAAACCAGCGTGCGGTCCAGCCATTCCGGATAAGCCGCGCGCGGCGCGGTGGCCGCCGCCCAGCTGGAGGTGATCTTCATGCCCTTTGACGGCAGCGACTCCAGCGTTTCATAGCCGGTGCAGAAGATCGCTTTCTTCGCATGGACGAAGTGTCGGCCCGCATCCAGCACCACGCCATGGTTCGTAGCCATCACGCCGCGCACATCAACCGGCGCGAAGATGCGCGCCCCGTCGCGGCGCGCCCGCCGCAGCAGGCCCCGCGACAACGCCACGGGATCGGCAACGGCAGCCCCTGGCGAGAGAATACCGCCGGTGCGATCGATGCCGAAGCGCGCCTTCAGTTCGCGCCCGCTTAAGTATTCGCAATCGATGCCCGCGCGGCGGCGGGCCCGCGCTTCCTGCTCCATGCCGCGCGAACCCATCTCGTTGCCGCAAAGATAGAGCGCCTCGCGATCCGACAGGCCGCAGCGTATGCCCTCGTCCCGCACCATGCGGATCAACGCCTGCGTCGCGCGCCAGGACCGCCGCCAGGCTTGGGCCGCCTTCGGGCCGCCGATCTGATCGGCCAGATCCGTCAGCGGCGTGTCGATCTCGAATTGCAGCATGGCGATGGAGGCATGGGTGCTGCCCAGGCCGGGATCGCGGCGGTCCAGCACCACCAGCTTTTCAAAACGCGGCGCCAGGGCATGCGCCATGAAAGCGCCGCTGGTCCCCGCGCCCACGATGGCGACATCCACCGACAGCGACTGTTTCAGGGCGTGGACGGGTAGCGGCGGGTGCGCCGTGTCGGCCCAGACCGAGCGGCCGGTGCGCAGATTCTTCCCGGGACCGAGTTCAATACTGTCTGTCATGAATATCCATCAAGCTATGCCTTGCGAACGCCCCCGCCCAGCCATTGTTCCGAACCCATTGTTCAAAGGCGCGGAGAGGTTACATTGACGCCATGAACGCGACCGAACCCCTGCTGCTGTCCGCTCTGGAAGGCGGCGTCCTGCGCCTGACCCTGAACCGGCCGCGCCAGCGCAATGCGCTCTCCTCGGCCCTGATGGGTGACTTGCAGGCCGCGCTCGACAATGCGCCCGCCGCGGCCCGCGTCATCGTCATCGCCGCCAACGGGCCGGTCTTTTCCGCGGGCCACGACCTGAAGGAGATGAGCGGTTGCCGCGCCGATGCCGACAAGGGCCAGGCCAAGTTCGCCGCGCTGTTCACGCAATGCTCGGGGCTGATGCAGTCCGTGGTGCGCCATCCCCTGCCCGTTATCGCCGAGGTGCAGGGCCTGGCCACGGCGGCAGGCTGCCAGCTTGTCGCCAGTTGCGACCTGGCGGTGGCATCCAGCAACGCTCACTTCGCCACGCCGGGCGTGGATATCGGATTGTTCTGCTCCACGCCGATGGTGGCGCTGTCGCGCAATCTCTCCAACAAGGCGGCGATGCACATGCTGCTGACCGGCGAGCCCGTCAGCGCCGACGAAGCCAAGGCGTTGGGACTCATCAATACGGTGGTGGGTGCGGAATTCCTCACCAAGACGGCGATGGGACTGGCCGCCAAGATCGCCGCCAAGCCGCGCGCCACGGTGAAAACCGGCAAGGAAGCTTTTTATCGCCAGCGCGAGATGCCACTGGCGCAGGGCTATGACTACGCCACGAAGGTTATGACCGAGAATATGTTGGCCGCCGAAGCCGAGGAAGGCATCTGCGCCTTTATCGAAAAGCGCGAACCGAAGTGGCCCGACTGATGCCACAATATTCCGACACCATGATCAAGACCATCCTGCGTTCGGTGAAGACCATCGCTATGGTCGGCGCATCAGCGAACGAGATCCGCCCGTCCTATTTCGCGATGATGTATCTGCTGAACAAGGGATACAACGTCATGCCGGTGAATCCCGGCGCGGCGGGCAAGACCATCCTGGGTCAGCCGGTCTATGCGTCGTTGAAGGATGTGCCTGCGCCGGTGGACATGGTGGACATCTTCCGCGATGCGAAATTCGCGCCCGACATCGCCCGCGAAACCGTGGCGGAAAAAGATCGTCTCGGCGTCAAGATTCTCTGGATGCAGCTGGGCGTCATCAGCGAGGAAGCCGAGCAGATCGGCCGCGACGCCGGCCTGACCGTCATCATGGACCGCTGCCCCAAAATCGAGCATGGCCGCTTCTCGGGCGAGATGGGCTGGCTGGGCATCAACCGCAAGGTGATCGACAACCGCAAGCCCCTGCTGTTCGGCAAGGGCGGCTCGTTGAAGCGGCTGTAGCCGAACAGTCACGAAGCTGCGGCACACAGGCGCGGCACACCCGGGAGATCAGACATGCGCCTTCTCGCCGCCGCCACCCTTCTCGCTTTCACCGGCATCGCCGCCGCGCAGGATAGCGCGCCGGTCTATTCGCTGACCGCCGACGAAGCGCGCCAGGGCATCGTCTCCGACGGCACCCATGCCTATGCCCTCGACAACAACCGCCTGGGCAAATACGACCCCAGGACCGGCCAGCGCCTGGCCGGATGGGAAGGCGAGCTCGCCCGTTTCCCGCACATGAATTCGTGCTCGTACATCGATAGCAGGCTCTACTGCGCCGCTTCCAACTATCCTGGCGTGCCGCACACCAGCCAGATCGAAATCTTCGATCCCGCGGCGATGACGCATTTTCAGACCATTCCCCTGCCAGCCGGTATCGGTTCCCTGACCTGGCTGGACCGCAAGGATGGCGTCTGGTGGGCGGGCTTCGCCAACTATGACGGCAATGGCGGCGAGCCCGGACGCGATCACACCGCCACCACCGTGGTGCGCTTCGACGCCCAGTGGAAACCGCAAGCGCGCTGGCTGCTGCCGATAGCGGTGCTGGCGCGGATGAAGCCGATGAGCATGTCGGGTGGGGCCTGGGGCGATGATGGCCTGCTCTATGCCACCGGCCATGACCATACCGAACTCTATGCCCTGCGCGTGCCCGCCAAGGGCGAGCGGCTGGAACTGGCCGCCACCCTGCCCATCCCGTTCGAAGGCCAGGCCATCGCCTGGGACCCGAAACAGAAGCGCCTGCTCTGGGGCATCAGCCGCAAGGCCCGCAAGGCCATCGCGGTGCGCATCCCGCCGGTCAGTCAACGCTGATCAGCCCTGAGGCCGCCGCATGTTGCGGTGGCGGCCCAAGTCGGAGATGGTTTCCACAAAAGGGAACGCCATGTCGCTCGACAACGCCGCCATGACCGTCTTCGGCGACTCCATCTCGGGCAACTGCCTGAAGATCCGATTCACCGCCGACCTGCTGGGCATCGCCCATGAGTGGGTCGAGGTCAGTGTCCTGAAAAAGGAAACGCGCACGGCGGAATTCCTCGCCTTGAATCCTGCAGGACAGGTGCCGGTGGTGCGGCTGGCCGATGGCAGTCTGCTGGCCCAGTCCAACGCCATCATCCTGCATCTGGCGGAAGGCTCACGACTGATCCCCGCCGACGCCTATGACCGCGCGCTGATGTATCAGTGGCTGTTCTGGGAACAATATTCTCACGAACCCGCCATCGCGGTGCTGCGCTTCCAGCGTCTCTATCTGAAGAAGCCGGACAGCGAGATCGATCCGGGGCTGGTGACAAAATGCGAGAAGGTGCTGGCGCTGATGGAAAGCCATCTCGCCACGCGCGACTATTTCGTGGGCGCGCAGCTCTCGCTGGCCGACATTGCGCTGGTCGCCTATACACGCTTCGCCCACAACGCGAAGCTGGAATTGATGCGCTGGCCACGCGTGCGCCAATGGGTCGGTCAGGTTGAGGACGATCTCGGCATCGCCCATGCCGCCCCGGACATACAATAGATATCCTCGTTTTTTCTCATGCGCGGCTCGGCTACACTCCGCGCCGCTGTTCCGCCTTGATCAGGGCGGGATGGAGGGGAGCCCCCGGAAGTGCAAATCAACGGTCAAAAGGTCGTATGTGCGGCCTGTCCCCGTCCCAGGAGTAGATCATGGCGGACTATGGTTTCAACACGCTGAGCGTTCATGCCGGGGCGCAGCCCGATCCCGCCACCGGCGCGCGCGCCACGCCGATCTACCAGACCACGGCCTTCGTGTTCGAGGATGCCGACCACGCCGCCGCCCTGTTCAACCTGCAGGTCTTCGGCAACATCTATACGCGGCTGATGAACCCGACCACTGCCGTGCTGGAAGAGCGCGTCGCGGCGCTGGAAGGCGGCCGCGCCGGCCTGGCCTGCGCCAGCGGCCATTCCGCCCAGCTTCTCACCTTCCACACGCTGATGAGCCCCGGCATGGAGATCGTGGCGGCGCGCCAGCTCTATGGCGGCTCGGTCAACCAGATGAAGCAGGGCTTCGCCAAGTTCGACTGGCACACCAAATGGGCCGACGCCACCGATCCCGACAGCTTCAAGCCGCTGATCACCGACAAGACCCGCGCGCTGTATGTGGAGAGCATCGCCAATCCCGGCGGCATCATCACCGATATCGAAGCGGTGGCGAAGATCGCCCATGACGCGGGCGTGCCGCTGATTGTGGACAACACGCTGGCCTCGCCCTACCTGATCCGGCCGATCGAATGGGGCGCGGACATCGTGGTGCATTCCGCCACCAAGTTCCTGGGCGGCCATGGCAACTCGATGGCGGGCGTCATCGTTGATGGCGGCAAGTTCGACTGGGGCAGCGGCAAGTTCCCCAGCCTGTCGGAGCCCAATCCCTCCTATCACGGCATGCGGATGTGGGAGACGTTCGGCGACATGGCCTTCGCCATCACCACCCGCGTGCTGGGCCTGCGCGATCTGGGCCCTGCCCTGTCACCGATGAACGCTTTCCTGGTGCAGACCGGAATCGAGACGCTGCCGCTGCGCATGCAGCGCCATTGCGACAATGCTTTGGTGGTGGCGAAGTGGCTGAAGGCCAATCCCAAGGTCGAATGGGTGAATTATGCCGGACTGGAAGACAACCCGTTCCACAAGCTGCACAAGAAATACTGCCCCAAGGGCGCAGGCAGCGTCTTCACCTTCGGCCTCAAGGGCGGCTATGATTCGGGCGTAAAGCTGGTGAATGGCGTTAAGCTGTTCAGCCATCTCGCCAACATCGGCGACACCCGTTCCCTCATCATCCACCCGGCCTCGACCACGCATCGCCAGCTTTCCGACGAAGATCGTGCCAAGGCGGGCGCGCGCAATGATGTGATCCGGTTGTCCATCGGCATCGAGGACACGGCGGACATCATCGCTGACCTTGAGCAAGCGCTGGCGTGAGTCCCCCCCCCTTTCTCTCCATGGCCGGGCTTGACCCGGCCATCCAACTTCGTGCCGATTGACGGAAAGTTGGATGGGCGGCTCAAGGCCGCCCATGGTGATGTGAGTTAGGTCAGCCCCGCCGCAACTCATGCGCATGCCAGACGGCGACGCAGAAAATAAGCGCCGCCACGGTCTGGTGCATCGCCGACAGGCCCAGGGGCGCCTGATAGACCAGCGTGATGATGCCGAGGAATATCTGCATCGTCACCAGGATGGTGGCGCCCTTGCCGGTGTTCTTGGCCAGGCCCGCGCCCTGGCGGACGGCGTTGACATAGACCGCCACTGTTACGGCCGCGATGACATAGGCCAGCATGCGGTGGTTGAACTGGGCCAGGCCGGGATTGTCGAAGAAATTACGCCACCAGGGCGAATAGAAGAACGCGTCCTGCGGCGTGAAATTGCCGTTCATGTCGGGCCAGGTGTTGTAGATCAGGCCCGCATCCAGGCCCGCCACCAGCGCGCCCAGAATGATCTGGCCATAGATCAGGGCGATGAACCACAGCGACAGCTTCGGCGCCCAGCCCGTCTTGGACGGGCGCAGATAATCCAGCGCCGTCCAAACCATCGCGCCCAGCAGGATCACCGCCGCGCCCAGATGGATGGCGAGGCGATAGGGCGCCACCGTCACCCGCGTCTCCATGCCCGACTGCACCATCCACCAGCCCAGCAGGCCCTGGAAGCCGCCCAGCGCGAATAGCATGACGAAGCGCGGCCATTCGTTGCGCGCGATGGCGCCGGTGGCCGCGAACCAGATAAAGGGCCCGGCGAACAGCAGCCCCAGGAAGCGGCCCATGAAGCGATGGCCCCATTCCCACCAGAAAATGTCCTTGAAGCCTTCCAGCGTCATGCCGCTGTTCTGCTGCACATATTGGGGGATCAGCTTGTACTTGGCGAAGGCTTCCGCCCACTGGACATCGTTCAGCGGCGGGATTGCGCCCATGATGGGCCGCCATTCGGTGATGGAAAGCCCCGACCCGGTCAGCCGCGTCAGGCCGCCCACGACCACCATGCCGAAGATGATCAAGGCCACGGCCACGAGCCAGAGGCCCACGGCTTTTCGGCTCTTTGTCCAATGAGAAGATGGGCAGAAATTCGCTGTCATCATGACGGCCTTCTGATACCGTTCCCGGGCAAACAAATCCAACGCTCCATGACGCCGCACACCAAGAAACTGATCGCCACCCTTGTCACCATCCTGGTGTGGCTACCCGCCTATGCCATCTTCATCACCGGCTTGGCCTGGCGCGTGTTGCCCGGGATGCCCTGGTATCTGGAACTGCTGTTCTACGCCGCGGCCGGGACGGCATGGATCATTCCCATCGGTCTTGCGTTGCCCTGGATGTACCGGGAACCGTCTCCGAAATAGAGGGTCCGACGTGATCTTCCAAGACACTGACCGTCAGCACTTCCGCCAGGATTTCGACGGCAAGGACGTGTTCGCCAGCTACCGGCTGCAGGATGGCGTGTATGCCCTGGTCCATGTCGAGGCCGACCCGGACCTGCGCGGCACTGGCGCGGCCGACCGCTTCATGGCGGCGCTGACGCAGCATGGGCGGGCGCATGGGCTGAAATTCGCGCCCTATTGCTCCTATGCCCGCGCCTGGTTCAAGCGCCACCCCGATGCGGCCGACGTCCTCGCCTAAGAGGCGATGACCTTCTGACGCTGCTCGCCCAGGCCCTGGATGCCCAGATGCATCACATCGCCGACATTGAGGAAGATCGGATTGGGCTTCTGGCCCATGCCGACGCCCGGCGGCGTGCCGGTGGTGACGATGTCGCCCGGATGCAGGGTGAAGAAGCGGCTGAGATAGGACACCAGGAAGGCCGGCTTGAACACCATGGTGCTGCTGTTGCCGTCCTGATAGCGCTTGCCGTTGACCTCGAGCCACATGGAGAGCTGGTTGGTGTCGCCGATCTCGTCCTTGGTCACCAGCCACGGGCCGACCGGACCGAAGGTGTCGCAGCCCTTGCCCTTGTCCCACTGGCCGCCGGGACGGCCGACCTGGAATTCGCGCTCCGAGACATCGTTCACCAGGCAGAAGCCCGCGATGTGATCCAGCGCCTCGGCTTCGCTGACATAGGACGCCTTCTTGCCGATGACGAAACCCAGTTCGACTTCCCAATCCATCTTGGTGGAATCGCGCGGCTTCATCACATCGTCATTGGGGCCGACGATGCAGGAGGTCGCCTTCATGAAGAAGATCGGCTCGCTGGGCAGCGGCATGTTGGTCTCGGCGGCATGGTCGGCGAAGTTCAGGCCGATGCCGATGAACTTGCCCGCGCCGCTGACGCAAGCGCCCAGGCGCGGATTGCCGCTCACCTTGGGCAGGCTGGCGGGGTCGAGCGCGGCGATTTTCTTCAGGCTCTCATTCGACAGCATCTCGCCGGAGATATCGCCCACCACGCCGGAGAGATCGCGGATGATGCCGTCCTTGCCGAGCAGGCCAGGCTTCTCGGAACCGGCGGGCCCATAACGCAGCAGCTTCATCGCAAACTCCCGAAATATTTTTCTTGGAGAAAATGGTCGGAGCGACAGGATTTGAACCTGCGACCCTTTGCCCCCCAGGCAAATGCGCTACCAGGCTGCGCTACGCTCCGACACCGGGCTTTTTACGCCCGAGGGCGCGGAGATATAGAGGCCGGAGCCCCCCGTCAACTTTCGGCGGAAAATCAGGCGAAAATTAAGACCGTACTGCCCGAAGGCGTTGCTTCAGGCCCAGCAGTTCGGCCAGCAGCATTTCCAGCCTTACCCGCTCCTGCTCCGGCAGGAAGGCGCGTTGCTCGGCGAACATGTCCACGGTTTCCACCGGACGCACGGTCAGCACACGCTGCACCGGCGGTTGTTTGACCTCCCGGGGCATCGGCGGCAGAGGCGCGGTGGGCGTGAAGCGGGCGCCGCGCCCGATCTCGGCGACATGGCGCACGCCACGGTCCTTGAGAACCTTCTGCACGCCCTTGATGGTGAGGCCGTCGCTGTAGAGCAGCGAACGGATGCCGCGCAGCAGGTCAATATCTTCGGGGCGGTAGAAGCGGCGGCCGCCCGCTCGCTTGATCGGCTTCACCTGCGGGAAGCGGCTTTCCCAGAAGCGCAGCACATGCTGCGGCAGGTCGAGATCGCTTGCCGCCTCGCTGATCGAGCGGAACGCTTCCGGAGACTTCTCGTGGAAAGCGAAAGCGGGTGACGACAAAGTTTAATCCTCTGCTTCGGGCGCGACCGTCTGGCCGTTGATGACGGCCTTCAATACATGACTCGGGCGAAACACCAGCACGCGGCGGGGCGCGATCGGTACTTCATCGCCGGTCTTGGGATTGCGGCCCATGCGCTGGCTTTTCTGGCGCACCGCGAAAGTTCCGAAGGAAGAGAGCTTGACGGTCTCGCCGCGCGCCAGCGCGCCGCAGACTTCTTCCAGCATGTCCTCAACCATCTGTGCCGAGTCGGTGCGCGACAGGCCGACGGCCTGGAAGACCGATTCGGTCAGATCGGCGCGCGTCAAAGTTCCCGTAGCCATGCCCCAGCGACTCCAAATATCCACAGGAGTCTAGGACTGGCCCGAAAGACCGTCAAGATCAAAGGGATAGGTCCGAGACCTAATCTTCCGTACACGGCGATGGCGGGTACAGCCCGGCGCGAGGGATTTTGGCCATCCGAGCAGGAGGCCGCGCGGAGCGTACCCCAGCCTACGTGAGCACGGCCGACGCACTCGGGGGGCAAAAGGCCCGCACCCGTGCCGTTACCAGCGTAGGAGACAAGCGCCCCAGGTGAAGCCGGCGCCCATGGCCTCCAGCAGCACCAGATCGCCCCGCTTGATGCGGCCGTCCTCGACCGCCGTCACCAGCGCCAGGGGAACCGAGGCCGCAGAGGTGTTGCCGTGGAAGGCTACGGTGGAGACCACTTTGGCCGGGTCGATGCCCAGCTTGCGGGCGGTGCCGTCCAGGATGCGCTGGTTGGCCTGGTGGGGCACGAACCAGTCCACCTCCGAGATGGGGATGCCCGCCGCCCCGGCCGAGGCCTCGATGGCGGCGGCGATGTTGGCCACAGCGTGCTTGAAGACTTCCTTGCCCTGCATCTTGAGCAGGCCCGCGCCCTTGGTGGAGGACACGCCGCCATCGGTGTGCAGCAGGTCGTGCAGCCGCCCGTCGGAGAAGATGCGGGTGTTGAGGATGCCCTGGTCGGCATTGTCGCCATGCCCGGCATGGGCCTGGAGCACCACAGCGCCGGCGCCGTCGCCGAACAGCACGCAGGTGGTGCGGTCGGTCCAGTCCAGCACCCGGCTCATGGTCTCCGCCCCGATCAGCAGGATGGTGCGAGCCTGGCCGGTGCGGATCAGGCTGTCGGCCAGCGACAGGCCATAGATGAAGCCGGAACAGACCGCCTGCACGTCGAAGGCCGCGCCGCGGCTCATACCCAGGCGCGCCTGCACCATGGTGGCGACCGACGGAAAGGTGCGGTCCGGCGTGGTGGTGGCGACGATGACGAGATCGAGTTCGCCCGCATCGATGCTGGCGTCGGTCAGGGCGGCGCGGGCCGCGCCCAGCGCCAGGTCGGAGGTGTTCTGGCCGTCCTTGGCGATGTAGCGCTGCTTGATGCCGGTGCGCTCGCGGATCCATTCGTCCGAAGTATCGACCTTCTTGGCGAGATCGCTGTTGGTAACGACATTGTCCGGCAGGAAAGCGCCGGCGCCGATGATGCGGGCGCGGATCATGTCAGGGCAGCCTGTTCTTGTTCTTGTTCTTGTTCTTGTTCTTGTTCTTGTTCTTGTTCTTGTTCTTGTTCTTGTTCTTGTTCTTGTTCTTGTTCTTGGCTCGCACCGCCCAGCTTGCGGTGGTCGGCGGTGATGCGGGCATTGAGGTCGGCATGGGCGAGGTCCACCGCCAGGCTGAGAGCGCCGGAAAAGCCGATTTCATCGGTGCCGCCATGGGCCTTCACGACGATGCCGTTCAGGCCCAGAAAGACGCCGCCCGCCGAGGCGCGGGGATCGAGATTGCGCTTGAGAGTGCCCAGCGCACCCGCCGCGAACATCGCGCCAATCGTGCCAAGAAGGGAACGCTTGAGGGCGCGGCGCAGATAACCGGACACCAGCTTGGCGGCGCCTTCCGCCGTTTTCAGCGCGATGTTGCCCGTGAAGCCGTCGGTGACGACCACATCCACCAGCCCTTCGGTGATGTCATTGCCTTCGACGAAGCCGTGAAAGGCGATGGGCAGTTTGCTGGAGCGCAGGATGGCGGCGGCGGCGCGCACGGCGTCGTTGCCCTTCTGCTCTTCGGAACCGACATTGAGCAGGCCGACGATGGGGCGTTCCATGTTGAACACCACCTGGGCATAGGCTTCGCCCATCACGGCGAAATCCACCAACTGCTCGGCCGTGGCGCTGACATTGGCGCCGACGTCGAGAACGACGGTGCGGCCGCGCATGGTGGGCCAGATCGAGGCGATGGCGGGGCGCGCAATGCCTTCGATGGTGCGAAGCTGCAACAGGCTCATAGCCATCAGCGCGCCGGTATTGCCGGCGGAGACCGCAACGCCGGCCTCGCCCTTCTTCACGCTTTCGATGGCGCGCCACATGGAGGTGTTCTGGCCACGGCGCACGATCTGGCTCGGCTTGTCTTCCATGGTGACGCGTTCGGGCGCGTGGCGCAGCGTGATGCGGCCCTTGAGGCGCGGCTGCGCCGCCAGCAGCGGGTTCAACACCGCTTCATCGCCATGCAGCAGGAATTGGATGGCGGGATGGCGTTCAATGGCGCGAACCAGAGCAGCCACGACAACGCCGGGACCGGCATCGCCGCCCATCGCATCGACCGAGACAGTCAGTTCGCGTGTCACCAAGACCCTTTCCGGAAGATTCACGTCTTCAGGAGAAGTTTAGGTCAGTCGGCGGTTTTCACAACTTCGCGGTCGGAATAGTGACCGCAGGAAGCGCAGATGTGATGCGGCAGCTTCTTCTCACCGCAATTCGAGCAGTCGCCATGGGCGGCAGCCGTGAGGGCATGATGCGAGCGGCGCATGTTCCGGCGCGACGGAGAGGTTTTTCGCTTGGGGACCGCCATGGGGGAACTCCTAGTAAGCGCACCCCGGAAAAGTGGACTTTCCGGTTTTCCGAAAAGGGTGCGCGATAATTCAAAAAGGGCCGCCCGGTTGGGGTTCGGCAAATCAAGGGCGCGGAGGTAGCAGGAAAGGCCCTGCCCTATCAAGCGGAAATCCCGGCCCTGCCCCGGCCTAAGTCTTTGATTTCAGGCTTTTGAGCACCGCAAAAGGGCTTTCGGGGGGCGGGTCCGAGGACTCGCCGGGGGCAAATTCCACACCCGGGGCACGGGGATAGGAGTCCAGGGCCAAAATGAACTCCTCCAGCGCCGGGCCTGCCAGGTCGTAATGCAGGCTTTCGATCTCTTCCGGCGCCTCGTCCGCGTCGGGGGCCATCTGGTCCGACAGATCCAGCTCGGCGGCCGCAGGCGCGTTGGCGGGCGCGCGCCGGGCCGGGCCGGTGAAATGCAGCTCGCGGACAAAGTCGTGACGGATGGCCGCGGCTACCGGCTCCAGCGTCACGACGCAAGCCTGGGCGATATCGGCCTCAAGCCGGTAGGCCAGCCTGTAGCTTGTGGGGCCCAGCTTGCTGAGGGTCACATCGGCGATGAAGCGGGAGACACTGAGTGCTTCGGCCAGCACGGCAATGGCGGCGCGCTGCGCCTCATCGGCCTCGATATGCGCCGTGTCACCGGCATGCCCCAGCCGGCCAAGATTGTAGTTCTGGGAAAGCGGCGGGCTCATGCGTTCCACAGCGCGGGCATGGGGCCGAAATCCAGTTCGCCCTCGCCGGAATATTTGAGATGCTCGCGGGCCGCGAAGGCATAATCGGCCAGGGTGCGGGCGCGGATCGCATTGTCGGGGCGGGCGCGATACATGTTGCGCGCCAGCGCCGCCGCCAGTTCGTCCTCGTCCTGCGCGGCGTCATAGACCTGCAGACGGCCATACCAGGCGTCGGCGAACTGGCGCATTTTGCGCCCCAGCCCCATGTCGCCCATGCCCTGCTCGCGCATGGCTTCGTCGAAGCCGATGAAAATAGCGTCGGTCAGCGCCTGGGCTTCCTCGCCCTTCAGATGGCCCAGCGCCAGCCAGCCATGCAGGCACACCAGGTCGAAGCGGCCGTCCACCGTGTCGGGAACCTCGAATTCACGGAAGAAACCCGGTTCGCGCGCACGGGCCACCAGAAGCTGGTAAAGCCGCTGGCCCTGGGCCTTCCGCGCGCCCGTTTTCCTGAAAAAATTCAACATCAAGCCGTAATCCAGGTGACAGGCATCCAGGCGGTTTGGTCTTGCGCCGCCGCCACCCCTTACGCTAGCACAGGCGCCAGGCGGGGCGGCGATTTAGGCGTTAGAACAGACCCATGAAACTGGCAATCCCTTCGGCAATCTTCCTGGGCGTTACCGCTCTGGCCGTGGCCTGCGCCCCCGTGACCAATACGCGCGGCTATGTGACCGACCCGGCGCTGGAATCCTCCATCAAGCCCGGCGCCGACACCAAGCAGTCCATCCAGGACCGGCTGGGCTACGCCTCCACCACCGCCACCTTCGGCGGCGACAACACCTGGTACTACATCTCCTATCGCGAGAAGCAGGTGGCCTTCTTCAATCCCACCGTGCTGGAGCGCAAGATCCTGGCCGTGTCCTTCGACACGGAGGGCAAGGTGACCGGGCTGCGCCGCTATGGCCTGGAACAGGGCCGGGTGATCAATTTCGAATCGCGCGAGACCCCTGCCCGCGGCCGCGAGCTGACCTTCCTGCAGCAGCTGCTGAATGCGCGCGCCGGTGCGGATACCCAGCCCACGCAGGATGTGAACCCTGGTGGTGGTGGATTGCCGTAGCTTATTGAACCCCCTCCGGCCTTCGCTGGCTTAACCGCTTCGCTGGCCAGCTACGGCCACCTCCCCCTTTGGCTGCGCTTCGCGCATAAGTGGGAGGCGGGCCTTTGCCCTAGTGGATAGTCGCACCGCGGCTTCGCTGCGGCGCTCGCGATAAAAGCCCATGCGCGCTTGCCCCAAACAAAAAAGCCCGCGCATCGCTGCGCGGGCTTTTGATTTGATGGCTTCAGATCAACCCAGATGGGCCAGCGTGGCGAGCAGCAGCAGCGCCACGATATTGGTGATCTTGATCATCGGGTTCACAGCCGGACCGGCGGTGTCCTTGTAGGGATCGCCGACCGTGTCGCCCGTCACAGCGGCCTTGTGGGCGTCCGAGCCCTTGCCGCCGTAATGGCCGTCCTCGATGTACTTCTTGGCATTGTCCCAGGCGCCGCCGCCCGACGTCATCGAGATGGCGACATACAGGCCCGTGACGATCACGCCCATCAGCGACGCGCCCAGCGCGTTGAAGGCGGCGGTCTTGTCCGCCACCAGCAGCGCGATGACGAACAGCACCACCGGCGCGAGCACCGGCAGGATGGACGGGATCACCATTTCCTTGATCGCGGCCTTGGTCAGCAGATCGACGGCGCGGGCATAGTCCGGCTTCTGGGTGCCCTGCATGATGCCGGGCATCTCGCGGAACTGGCGGCGGACTTCTTCCACCACGCTTTCCGCCGCGCGGCCCACGGCCGTCATCGAGATACCGCCGAACAGGAAGGGCAGCGCGCCACCATAGAGCAGGCCCACCACCACCCAGGGATCGGCCAGGCTGAAGGTCGGCATCGCCAGACCGGCGAAGAAGCCGGTGCCTTGCGCAGCGAAATACTTCAGGTCCTCGGTATAGGCCGCGAACAGCACCAGCGCGCCCAGACCGGCCGAACCGATGGCATAGCCCTTGGTGACAGCCTTGGTGGTGTTGCCCACGGCGTCCAGCGCGTCGGTGGTCTTGCGGACATCGCCCTCAAGACCCGACATCTCGGCGATGCCGCCGGCATTGTCGGTGACCGGACCGAAGGCGTCGAGCGCCACGATCATGCCCGCCAGCGACAGCATGGTGCTGACGGCGATCGCAATGCCGAAAAGACCCGCCAGCGAATGGGTCAGGATGATGCCGACACAGATGACGATGGCCGGAAGCGCGGTGGATTCCATCGACACCGCCAGGCCCTGGATCACGTTGGTGCCATGGCCGGTGACGGACGCCTTGGCAATCCGCTTCACCGGCGAGAAGCCGGTGCCGGTATAGTATTCCGTGATCCAGATCAGCGCGCCGGTGACACCCAGGCCGACCACGCCGCAAAGGAACAGGCTGGTGCCGGTGAAACTCAGCTCGCCCACGGTCAACACATTGTCCATGCCCACCAGGGCGTCGGTCAGCGGCCACAGGCCCACCAGCGACAGCAGCGTGGTCACGATCACGCCCTTGTAGAGCGCGCCCATGATGTTGCCGCTCGAACCCAGGCGAACGAAGAAGGTGCCGATGATCGAGGTGATGATGCTCATGCCGGCGATGGCCAGCGGGTAGATCATCATCACCGACTTGAGGTCGCCCGCGAAATAGATCGCGGCCAGCACCATGGTCGCCACGGTGGTGACGGCGAAGGTTTCGAACAGGTCGGCCGCCATGCCGGCGCAGTCGCCGACATTGTCACCCACATTGTCGGCGATGGTGGCGGGATTGCGGGGATCATCTTCGGGAATTCCCGCTTCCACCTTGCCCACCATGTCGCCGCCGACATCGGCGCCCTTGGTGAAGATGCCGCCGCCCAGACGGGCGAAGATCGAGATCAGCGAAGCGCCAAAGCCCAGACCCACCAGCGAGTCCACGATGATGCGGCTCTGCACCGGATCGTTGATGTCCAGGCCCAGGATGCAGGTGAGGAAGGCGAAGTAGCCGGCGACCGCCAGCAGACCCAGGCCCACCACAAGCATGCCGGTGACAGCGCCGGCGCGGAACGCCACCGACAGGCCCGCCGCCACGCCGCTGCGCGACGCTTCGGCGGTGCGGACATTGGCGCGCACCGAGACATACATGCCGATGTAACCGGCGGCGCCCGATAGCGTCGCGCCGATCAGGAAGCCCAGCGCCATTTCCCAGCCGAAGATGAGGAAGGCGATGACGAAGATCACCGCGCCGACGATGGCGATGGTGGTGTATTGGCGGTTAAGATAGGCGTTCGCGCCTTCCTGGATGGCGGCGGCGATCTCCTGCATCCGCGCATTACCGGGCGACATCGCCAGCACGGAGCGGATCGTCCAGGCGCCATAGGCGAGCGCCAGCAGGCCGCTGATCAGAATAAGAGTCATAGTGCTCATGGCTTCCCCAAAGGATCGGATATGCGGGTCGCCGATATCGCCCTTGTCGAGGAGCGGCATCGCCGATCCCCATGGCCGGGCGCCTGAACCTCATCATGCGAGGGGCGCGCCGCTTCAAGGGCGGCGGAGATATGCCAAAAGGCCCCCTCCGGCGCAACCCTGAGTCACTGCGGCTTGGCAGCCTCGCAACGCGATTTCAGGGGATTGCCGTAGGCGTCCACGTCATGCAGCGCATCGGCGGGCCTGGGCGACGGCGTCTGGGTGGGATGCAGTTCCGCAATCTGCACGGTGCAGATGGTGACCATCTTCACCTTGCCCGGCCCCATGACCTTGATAGCGTTTGCAAGCATGCGGGCTTCGACGCCCTTGATGTCCACCGACTTGGGATGGGCGGCGTCGGCGACGGCCCGTGTGTTCACATCGCGCACGAAGGCGTCCTGGATGAAGGGCACCTTCTCGCGAACCAGCGACACCAGACCTTCGGAAGCCACGGTAAGGCGCGGATTTATATAGGCATAGCCCAGCAGCTTGCCGTTCTCCGCGGTCAGCGGCGCCATCAGATATTCGAAGTCAACATTGGTGCCGGGCGGACCGCCCTTGGCAGCCTCGCCGCTGGACGCGCCATGCTCGGCCGCCAGCGCGGGCGCGGCGGCAAGCAACAAGAGAGGCAGGAGCGCGCGTCGAAGCATTCCTGCACGCTCGCAAAACGGCGTTACGGAACCGTTAAAAATGTCTGTAGCCAGATCGCGGAACCGCCAGGGTGCGGCCTTGGCGCGTCAGTTCGACGCCGGTACCCGTTTCAACCCGCCCGATGCGGGTGACCTGAGTCCGGTAATCGTCTGCCGCTCTCATGACATCAGCATGGCGATTCGGCGCGGCGGTGAAGACGATCTGGTAATCGTCGCCCGCCGTCGCGGCGCGGACGATGGCGGCATCCTCTTCGCCCCAGAAAGCGCGCAGCGCATCGGAGCGCGGCATCCCATCGGCATCCAGCACCAGCTTCACGCCGGACGCGTCCGCGATGTGACCGAGATCGGCGATCAGCCCGTCGGACACATCGGCGGCGGCGCTGGCGATATCGCGCAACGACGGGCCGAAGCGTACCGGCGGCTGCGGCACGCGATAGCGCGCCAGCAACGCATCGCGCTGTGTTTCGTCCAGCGCGTGTTTCTCGCGCTTGAAGATTGCGAGGCCACCGCCGCTGTCGCCGATGGTGCCGGTGACATAGACATCGTCCCCTGCCCGCGCGCCGGAACGGCGCACCATGCCGCCTTGCGGAACGAAGCCGAAGGCGGTGACGGAGATGGCGAGCGGCCCTTCGGTGCGGCCCGTATCGCCGCCCAGCAGCGTTATGGCGAATTCCGTCTGGTCCTGCGCCAGGCCCGCCGCGAAGGCCGTCAGCCAATCCGCATTGATGCTGGGCGGCAAGGCGAGACTGAGCAGATAGGCATGCGGCACAGCGCCCTTGGCGGCCAGATCGGACAGGTTCACCCGCAGCGCCTTCTGCGCCACGCTGCCCGACGGATCGAAGGCGAAGAAGTCTGTGCCTTCGGCAATGGCGTCGGTGGTGACGACAAGATCGAAACCGGGGCGCGCGGGAATGATCGCGGCGTCGTCCGTCAGGCCGAACGCCCCCTCGCCCGCAAGCGGCGCGAAGATCGTGGAGATGATTTGGAACTCGTCCATCTGCGCAGCCTAGGACGTTTCGGGCAGCTTAGAAATCCAGCTCGTCATCCGGCCGGAGCATCGGGCAGCCGAGCGCAGCGATGGCGTCGCCCGTGCGACAATCAAAAATCCAATTCCCCTTCGGGAATTGGCAGGCCGAACTCCTTGGCCCGCTTCTTCTTCGCCAGCGTGTCCAGAACGCCATTGACGAAGCCCGGCTCATCAGCGCCAAAAAAGGCCCGGCTCACCGCCACATATTCGTCGATCACAGATTTGGCAGGCACGTCGCGCCGCGCCACCAGTTCGAACAGGCCGCAGCGCAGGATGGCGCGCAGAATGGAGTCGATGCGGGACAGCGACCAATTCGCCGCCAGGCTACCTGCAATGGAACGGTCGATCTCTTCCTGGTGCTGCGGCACGCCGCGCAGAATGGCGGCGAAGAAATCCTCGTCAGGCGCGACATCGAATTCGCCGAAGCGGTGCTCGGAAAACTCGGCCAGCGTCTCCTCGGCGCCGCCGCCCGCCAATTCCATCTGATAGAGCGCCTGCACCGCGGCAATGCGCGCGGCGTGACGGGCGTCTGACCCTCTTCCAATTTTTGGGGCGCTCACAGGACCGCCAGCCTTTCGCGCAAGGTCGCCAGCGCCAGCGCGGCGCGGGCCGCATCGCCGCCGGCATCGCCATCACTCGCCAGCGTCAGCGCCGCGCGCTCATCACCAGCCAGCAGAACGCCGTTGCCGATCGCCAGACCGTGCGTGGAAAGCTGCATCAGGCCCCGGTTGCTTTCGCGGTAAAGCGTGACGGCCACCGTGTCGGCGCCGATGACGCAGCCCAGCGCGACATATGCATCGAAATTGTGCCCCTTCGCCGCCAGCGCAATGGCGCCCGGCAGTTCCAGCACGCCGGGCACGGCGACGCGGACAAACTCCGACAGCCCCTGGTCGAGCGCCGCCGTGGCGCCGTCCACCAGCCGGTCGGCGACATGGGCGTGATAGCGGGATTCGATGATGAGAATTCTCAAACAGAATCCTTGTCGTCGCCTTCAAGTTCGCCGATCAGCGCCTCGAAATCCCGGGTTTCGCGGAAGTTGCGATAGACCGAGGCGAAGCGCACATAGGCGACCTTGTCGAGCGAGGCCAGGGCCTGCATCACCAGTTCGCCGATGACATTCGCCGGGATCTCGTTTTCGCCCATGCTTTCCAGGCGGCGCACGATGCCGGTGATCATGCGGTCAACCCGCTCGCGCTCCACCGGGCGCTTGCGCAAGGCATGGGTGATCGAACGTTCCAGCTTGTCGCGGTCGAAGGCCTCGCGGCGGTTGTTCTTCTTGACCACGATCAACTCGCGCAGCTGCACGCGTTCAAACGTGGTGAAGCGCCCGCCGCATTCCGGACAATGGCGGCGGCGGCGGATGGCGGAATTGTCCTCGGAAGGCCGCGAATCCTTCACCTGGGAATCGTCATGTCCGCAAAAGGGGCAACGCATGCAAGTCGTCCTTTTTTTGGCCTTAAGAATAGATCGGGAAGCGTTCGCAAAGCTCGCCCACGCGGCGGGCGACGCTCTGCTCCACCTGGGTGTCACCGTCTTCCTTCTTAGCCACCGCGTCCACCACTTCCACGATCAGCTTGCCGATCTCGCGGAATTCGGCGGGGCCGAAGCCGCGCGTCGTGCCGGCGGGCGTGCCCAGACGCACGCCAGAGGTGATGGTGGCCTTCTCGGTGTCGAACGGGACGGCGTTCTTGTTGCAGGTGATGGCGGCGCGGTCCAGCGCATGCTCGGTCGGCTTGCCCTTGGCGCCCTTGGGCCGCAGATCCACCAGCATCAGATGCGTGTCGGTGCCGCCGGTGGTGATGTCCAAGCCCGACGCCTTCAGCGTTTCGGCCAGCGCCTTGGCGTTCTCGACTACATTCTTCGCATAAGTCTTGAATTCCGGCTGCAGCGCCTCGCCGAAGGCCACGGCCTTGGCGGCGATGACATGCATCAGCGGGCCGCCCTGCAGGCCGGGGAAGATGGCCGAGTTGATCTTCTTCCCCAGGTCGGCGTCGCGGCTCAGGATCATGCCGCCGCGCGGGCCGCGCAGCGTTTTGTGGGTGGTGGTGGTCACCACATGCGCATGCTCGATGGGGTTTGCGTGCGCCCCGCCCGCCACCAGGCCGGCGAAGTGCGCCATGTCGACCATGAAGGTCGCACCCACCGCATCCGCGATCTTGCGGAAGGCGGCGAAATCGATGTGGCGCGGATAGGCCGAACCACCCGCGATGATCATCTTGGGCTTGTGCTCATGGGCCAGCTTCTCCACCTGCTCCATGTCAATGCGCTGGTCGTCGCGGCGCACGGTATAGGGGACCGGCTTGAACCACTTGCCGGAGAAGTTGGCCGGGTGGCCATGGGTGAGATGGCCGCCCGCCGCCAGGTCGAGGCCCATGAAGGCGTCGCCCGGCTGCAGCAGCGCATAGAACACCGCCTGGTTGGCGTTGGCGCCGGAATGGGGTTGGACGTTGGCATAGGTCGCCCCGAACAGCTGGCAGGCGCGGTCGATGGCGAGCTGCTCGGTGACGTCGACGTATTCGCAGCCGCCATAATAGCGCTTGCCCGGATAGCCTTCGGCATACTTGTTGGTCAGGACCGAGCCCTGGGCTTCCAGCACAGCCTTGGAGACAAGGTTCTCGGAGGCGATCAGCTCGATCTTCTCCCGCTGGCGGCCGAGTTCATCCTGGATGGTGGCGTTCAAGGCGGGATCGGCGTCTGCCAAGCCTTTGGTAAAAAACCCAGAATTCGTCACGGCGGCCGGCATCGAAAACCCTTTCCTCAATGAGCCCCTGATCTTGGGGCCTGCGCAAGAGCAGCGGATTTACCCCGTCCCCGCCACCAAATCTAGCGGCATGGCCGCCCTGCCTCTAAGCCCCGGAAATAACCGTGAAACCCGCCCTGGCTGGACTTGGGCCAGTAAAGCCGTGATCCTTTGATTCGGGTAAACACCCGCGGGAATGGAAAGCCAGTAATTGGCCAATGAAACCACCCCCAATACCTTCCGGGCGGCAATACAGGCATGGGCATGTTGGGCGAAAATGAACGCGGCGAGGATGCGATCCTCAAGCAAGTGACGGAAATCGTCACCGCATACCTGTCGAAGAATGTGCTGCCGCCCGAGGACCTACCGGGCCTGATCCGCAGCGTGCACGCCACGCTGGGCAGCATCGCGGGGGTGGAAACGCCCGTCGCCACGATCCGCGAACCGGCGGTGCCGATCAAGAAATCGATCAAGGCCGACTACATCATCTGCCTGGAAGATGGCAAGAAACTGAAGATGCTGAAGCGCTATCTGCGGGCGCGCTACGACATGTCGCCAGACCAGTATCGCGCCAAATGGGGCCTGCCCGCCGATTATCCCATGACCGCGCCCAACTACGCTGCCAAGCGCAGCGAGTTCGCGAAGAAGTTCGGATTGGGCAAGCCGGGCAAGAAGAAGTAAGCTAGGTCCGCTTCTTCAGCACATATTCCAGCTTACGCCGCGCCGCTTCGGCCAACGTGCATTGCACGGCGTTGGCGGGGCCGACAATGATGGCCTCCACGCCCGTGATAGAGTCGATCGCGGTGACTTTCACCACGTTCCCCTGAACGACGAATTCAACGTAAATCGGTCGGCCCTGACTCAAGCCGCTCGCGCGATCTTTTGCGCGTCCCACACCACATTCAGCGCGCCGACAAGCTGCTGCATCATCGCGTCGCTGTGGGCGGGCGAAGGTGTAAATCGCAGGCGCTCGGTGCCGCGCGGCACGGTGGGATAGTTGATCGGCTGGACATAGATGCCGTGATCGGTGAGCAGCGCATCCGACACCGACTTGCACAAGGCGGCATTGCCCACCAGCAGCGGCACGATATGGCTGGTGCTCTCCATCACCGGCAAATTCGCCTCCGTCATCATCCGGCGCAGCGTGTTGGCGCGCTCGGCGATCTGGGTGCGTTCGGCATCGCTGCTCTTGATGTGGCGGATCGAGGCCAAGGCGCCCGCTGCGATCACCGGCGCGATGGAGGTGGTGAAGATGAAGCCCGGCGCGAAACTGCGGATGCAGTCCACCAGTTCGGCGCTGGCGGCAATATAGCCACCCATGACGCCAAAAGCCTTGGCCAGCGTGCCTTCGACGATGTCGATGTGCGCCATGGTGCCGTCGCGCGCCGCAACGCCTGCGCCGCGCGCGCCGTAAAGGCCCACGCCATGGACTTCGTCGATATAGGTGAGTGCGCCGTATTTCTCGGCCAGGTCGCAGATCTTCGCCGTGTTGGAGAAGCTGCCTTCCATCGAATAGACGCCTTCGAAGGCGATCAGCTTGGGCGCAGCCGGGTTGGCGGCGGCGAGCAATTCTTCCAGATGCGCCATGTCGTTGTGGCGATAGACATACTTGGCGACGCCGCCATGACGGATGCCTTCGATCATCGAGGCATGGTTGAGCGCGTCGGAGAAGACGATCAGGCCCGGGAGCAATTTCGCCAGCGTCGCCAGCGTGGCGTCGTTGGAGACAAAACCCGACGTAAAGAGCAGCGCGGATTCCTTGCCGTGCAGATCGGCGAGCTCGCGCTCAAGCTCGACATGATAATGCGTGGTGCCGGAAATGTTGCGCGTGCCGCCGGAACCGGCGCCGACGCTGTCCAGCGCTTCATGCATCGCCTCCAGCACCTTGGGATGCTGGCCCATGTTGAGATAGTCGTTCGAACACCAGACGGTGATCGGCCGGCCCTTGTTGTCCGTATAGGTCAGGCCTGGCGAAAACAGGCCCGCCTTGGGATAGGCGCCGCGCTCACGCAGAATGTCGGCGAAGACGCGATAGCGGCCTTCACGCTTCAGGGCGACGAGCGCGTCCTGGAACTTGGAAGTATAGGAAAACGCCATGCCTGTTCTTCTTGACCCTGCGGCCCCTGCCTTCCGGGACCATAACCGATATCAAACCTCTGATTCCATGCAATTTGTCACATGATTGCGCCGCTGGCCACGCTGCTTTTCGCCCTCGGTTCCGGGGTGCTTTTGTGGCTTCTCAGCCTGCGCCTGAAGGATGTCAGCATCATCGACATCTTCTGGGGACCGGGCATCGCCGCTATCGTGAATATCAGCGCCTGGCTGGCCCCGGAGACAGGCGCACGCTGCTGGCTGGCGCTTTTTCTGGTGAATATCTGGGCCCTTAGGCTGGCGGCGCATATCTGGGCAAGGCATCGCGGCGAGGATCATCGCTACGGTGCGATGCGGATAAAGTTCGGGCCACGCTGGTGGTGGTGGAGCTTCTTCCAGATTTTCTTACTGCAAATCATTCTCATTTGGTTCATTCCCGCCTCACTGGTCGCGGCGGTGCAGTCTGGGTCCCTGCCCCTGACTTGGCTGGACGCCGCCGGCGCGGCGCTGGCCGTGGCGGGGCTTCTGTTCGAGACGGTGGCAGACGCACAACTCAACCGCTTCCGCCGCGATGCCGCCAACACAGGCAAGGTGATGGATCGCGGGTTGTGGCGTCTGTCGCGCCATCCCAACTATTTTGGCGAGACGATGATGTGGTGGGGCTTCTTCGCCATCGGCCTTGCCGGCGGCGCGGCCTGGTGGAGCGCGCTGGGGCCCGCCATCGTCACGCTGCTGCTGCTGAAGGTGTCGGGCGTGACGCTTATGGAGGACGGGATCGAAGATCGCCGCCCGGAATATGCCGCTTACAAGAAACGGGTCAGCGCCTTCGTGCCGTGGCCGCCTAGAGCCTGAACCGCACTTGGTCTATCCAGAAGCGCTCCAAGCGCTTCTGGGTGACGTTCAGGCCGTCCATGTCCGCGCCGCCGACATTGCCCACCGCTTCCAGCGAGCCGAGATGGCGGTCGAACAATTCCTTGAGCATGTCGCGCACCGCTTCGCCCTTGCGGGTCAGGCGCACCAGCACTGAACGGCGGTCAGCTTCCGAGCGTTCATGGTGGATGTAACCGGATTCCACCAGCTTCTTGAGATTGTAGGAGACGTTGGAGCCCAGATAATGCCCGCGCGTGCGCAGTTCGCCCGCCGTCAGTTCCTGGTCGCCCACATTGAACAGCAGCAGCGCCTGGACCGAATTGATCTCGCGTTCGTCCCGGCGATCGAGTTCGTCCTTGATCACATCGAGCAATTGCCGATGCAGGCGCTCCACAAGATTGAGCGTGTCGAGATAGGATTTACGCAGTACCGACGCGCTATCAAGCGCATCGCCGGCCTGCGGCCTGGCCAATGCAGTCATTCTACCCACCATTTTCCCGCGTTTTGCGGGCCCACCGTTTATAGTTGAGGTGAGACTAGGCGCGATGTCTTAAAGGCGCGTAAAATACGCGGCTTTGCGGACCTGTTGTGGGAGAGTTCGCCATTCAACAACGGATATGGAAAACAAAACGTAAAAACTTTTACGCGAATGCCAGCTTGGTTCCCGAAGGTGCGGAAAGCGCGGCGATTTCCGCATCCGTAACGGCAGCCAGCGCCGAAGGTTGCCAGCTCGGGTTGCGATCCTTGTCGATCACGGCGGCGCGGACGCCTTCGGCCAGGTCGGGCCGCGCGAATAGTTGCACCGCGGCGTCATATTCCTGTTGCAGGCACTGCGGCAACGTCATTCCCGCCCCGCGCCGCAGCAGATGCAGCGCCAGCTTCAGCGAGGTGGGCGCATTGGCGCGGATGGCGTCCGACGCCGTGCGGGCGAAGTCGCTGCCGTCACGCGCCAGCCGTTCCAGCACCGCTTCCACCGACGGCGCGGCGAACAGCGATGCCATGCGCTGGCGATGCGGCGCCAGCGTCGCGATGGGCGACTTCACCTTGTGGGCGGCGATGGCGCCCTGGATTGTCTCGCCCGTGGCCAGCCTTGCCAGCAACGCGTCGAAGTCGTCCATCGCGACACAGGCATCGGCCAGGCCCGCCGCGATGAAATCGCCGCAGCCGATGCGGTCCGCCGTCAACGCCAGATACGCGCCCAACTGGTCCGGACTGCGCGACAGGAAATGCGTGCTGCCGATATCGGGCACGAAGCCAATATTGGTTTCCGGCATGGCGAAGACTAGGCCTGGATCGGCCAGGCGATGCCGCGCATGCACCGACAGGCCCGCGCCGCCGCCCATGGTGACGCCATGCATCAGCGCCACCACCGGCTTGGCATAGGTGGCGATGCGATGATTGAGTTGGTATTCGGCGGCAAGGAAGGCCAGTCCGGCCTCGGGCCCTTCCGTCACCCAAACGCGAATATCGCCGCCGGCGCAGAAGGCGCGCGGCCCCTCGCCCCGTATCGCCACCACGGCCACGGCATCATCCGTCGCCCAGGCTGCCAGCGCCGCATCCAGTGCCCGCACCATGCCGGTGTTGAGCGCATTGAGGGCGGCGGGGCGCTTGACGGTCAGCAGGCCCAGAACGCCCTGTTTTTCGGCGGAAATGTAAGGATCGGTAACGGTCATTTGCCCGCACCCTTGCGTGGCTCCAGCCGAATTGGCAAGAAATCAATATGACTTATCCCAACACCCGGATGCGGCGGCTGCGCCGCCACGACTGGACCAGGCGGATGGTAGCGGAAAACACGCTGTCGCCCGCCGACCTGATCTGGCCGGTCTTCATCATCGAAGGCGAGAAGACGCGCGAGCCCATTGCGTCCATGCCGGGCGTGGAACGGCTGTCGCTCGATCTGCTGGTGGAAGCGGCGCGCGAAGCGGCGGCGCTGGGCATCCCGGCCATCGCCCTCTTCCCGCGCATTGATGCGTCGCTGAAGACAGAGGACGGCCGCGAAGCCGCCAATGCCAACAATCTGGTCTGCCGCGCCGTGCGCCTGTTGAAGAAGAATGTGCCCGAGATGGGCATTCTCTGCGACGTGGCGCTCGATCCCTTCACCAGCCACGGCCATGATGGCGTGCTGAAGAACGATTACGTCCACAATGACGAGACCATCGCCATGCTGGTGCAGCAGGCCCTGGTCCAAGTCGAAGCCGGATGCGATATCATCGCGCCGTCGGACATGATGGATGGCCGCGTCGGGGCCATCCGCACCGCGCTGGAACAGGCGGGCCATCACGACATTCTCATCATGGCCTATGCCGCCAAGTATGCGAGCGCCTTTTACGGCCCCTTCCGCGAGGCGCTGGGTTCGGCCAAGGCACTGACGGGCGACAAGCGCACCTACCAGATGGACCCGGCGAACGGCGACGAGGCGCTGCGCGAAGTGGCGCTCGACATCGCCGAAGGCGCCGACATGGTGATGGTCAAGCCGGGCATGCCCTATCTCGACATCGTGCGGCGGGTGAAGGAGCGCTTCGGCGTTCCCACCTTCGCCTATCAGGTGTCGGGCGAATACGCGATGCTGTCCGCCGCCATGGAAAAAGGCTGGCTGGAACGCGACCGCGCGCTGCTGGAAAGCCTGGTGGCCTTCAAGCGCGCGGGGTGCAGCGGCATCCTCACCTATTTCGCCGTGGAAGCCGCGAAGCTGCTGAAGAGTTAATCGCGGGGCGTGGTGAACAGGCTGCGCAGCAGGATTTCCGCGCGCGACGGCAGCACCGCCAGCCCCGAACGTCGCTGGCCCAGATCGATCACGTTCTCCAGCACCAGCATGGCCAGGCCATGCACCGCCGACCACACCGCCAGACCCAGCGCGGGATCGGGCAAGGCGTTGCCGATCTCGGTGCCGACAGCATCGGCCGCTTCGGCCAGTTCCGGGAATTTCTCGCGGTTGGGCAACTGTCCGCCGAACATCAGCCGCGCCACGGCGGGCCGCTTGGCGACGAAGCGCATATAGGCCGCGCCGATATGGGCGGTGCGGTCGGAATCCGCACCCGGCGCCTTGGCGGCATCAGCAACCATTTCGCGCAGCTCGCGGAAGCCTTCCAGCGACAATTCCACCAGCAGCGCTTCATGGTTGGGGAAATGGCGATAGGGCGCGGCGTGGCTGACGCCCGCCTTGCGAGCCACGGCGCGCAGGGTCAGCTGCGACAGATCCTCTTCCTCCAGGATGGTGCGCGCGGCTTCCAACAGGCCGTTGCGCAGGTCGCCATGGTGATAGGGACGGCCTTTGATCTGCGTATCGTTCACGGGCTTGTCCATCACTTATTTCCTTTCCGCGCCGCTTCCTGGCGCGCGAACAGGCTGGACGTATCCCAGCGCTTGCCGCCCATGGCTTCGACTTCGGCATAGAACTGGTCGATCATCGCCGTCATCGGCAGGCTGACGCCGTTGTTGCGCGCCTCGTCCATCACGATGGACAAATCCTTGCGCATCCATTCCACCGCGAAGCCATGGTCATACTGGCCCGCCGCCATGGTCTTGTGACGATTATCCATCTGCCAGCTCTGCGCCGCGCCCTGGCTGATCACACCCACCACCGCTTCGATGTCGAGGCCCGAGGCGCGGGCAAAGGCGAAACCTTCGGCCAAGCCCTGCAGCGTCGCGCCGAAACAGATCTGGTTGATCATCTTGGTGATCTGGCCCGATCCGGCCGGACCCAGCCGCTTGGCCAGCTTCGCGTAAACGGAAATCACCGGCTCGACGCGCGCAAAAGTCTCCGCATCGCCGCCGCACATGATGCCTAGCTTGCCGTTGACAGCGCCCGCCTGCCCGCCCGACACCGGCGCGTCGATGAAGCCGAAGCCCCGCGCCTTGGCGGCGGCATCCAGTTCGCGCGCGATGGTGGCCGACGCTGTCGTGTGATCGACGAAGACGCTACCCTTGGCCATGGCGTCGAAGCAGCCATTCTTCTCCAGCGTCACCTGGCGCAGATCGCTGTCGCGCCCGACACAGGCGAAGACGGTCTCCGCGCCCTGCGCCGCTTCGGCGGGCGTGGCGGCAGACTTGCCGCCATATTCATCCACCCACTGTTTCGCCTTGGCGGGGCTGCGATTGTAGACGGTCACATCGTGACCGGCCTTTTTGAGGTGTCCGGCCATGGGATAGCCCATGACGCCCATTCCGAGAAATGCTGTTTTCATCGTTCAATCCATCGCTTCAAATTTGGCTTCGGTTGCGGCTGTCATAACGGGTCGTTTCATCAGCCAAATCACCAGGAAAACCGGCAGGCTGATGTAGAACATGAAAAGGAAATCGTTGGCATAGGCATGAACCGCGGCACGGTATTCGATCAGTCTATTGAATCCCGACAATCCGAAGGGAATCTGCGGGTTGAAGAACATCGCCTCGGCATTGACGCCCAGCGCCCGGTTGAAGGGCGAGGCATGCGCCGACAGCTGGCTGTGCAGCGTCTGCATGCTGTTGCTTAAGACCGTGGTGGTGATGGAGACGCCGACAGCGCTGCCGATATTGCGCATCAGGTTGCTCAGGGACGCGCCGTCGGTGCGCAGATGCGGCGCCAAGGTGGCGAAGGCCACCATGTTCATCGGCACGAAGATCAGGCCCATGCCAACGCCCTGCACGAAGGTGATGAGTGAGATGTCGAAAACCCCGACCTGCGGCGTCCAGTGCGTCATGTCCCACATCGACCAGCAAAGCAACGCCGCGCCCACCGTCATCAGGTAGCGCGGGTCGGTCTTCATCGCCAGGCGACCGGCGAACATCATGGCGAACATGACGCCGACGCCGCGCGGCACCATCAGGAAGCCGGTCTGGGTGACGGAGCGGCCCGCCAGATTCTGCAGATAGGGCGACAGCAGCGCCGACGAAGCCAGCAGCACCAGGCCCATGACCGCCATCAGCACCAGGCCGCTGATTAAGTTGCGATCCTTGAAGATCTCGCGTGGCAGGAAGGGCTTCTTGGCCGTGAACATGTGCACGATAAAGAGATAGAGCGCGATGCCCGCCACGATGGCCTCGACCACGATTTCGCCGGAGGAGAACCAGTCCTTGGTGGTGCCACGGTCCAGCATCAATTGCAGCGCGCCCAGTCCCACAGCCAGTGCGCCGAAGCCGAACCAGTCGAAGCGCAGCGTGGAATCGCGATCCGTGTCCTTGAAGAAGACCCAAAGCGCGGCGCAGGAGGCGATGCCGATGGGGACGTTGATATAGAAAATCCAGCGCCAATTGTACGCGTCGGTCAGCACGCCGCCGACGGTGGGGCCCAATATGGGGCCCAGCATGATGCCCATCCCCCAGATCGCCATGACATTGCCGCGCTTCTGCGGCGGATACATGTCCAGCATCACGGCCTGGGACAAGGGCCCCAACGCGGCGCCGAAGATGCCCTGCACGATGCGGAACACCACCATCTGTTCCAGATTCTGCGACACGCCGCACAGGATCGAAGCGATGGTGAAGCCGCCGACACAGGTGATGATGAGGTTCTTCTTGCCGAAGCGCGCCGCCAGCCAGCCCACCGGCGCGGTCATGATGGCGGCGGCGATGATGTAGGAGGTCAGGACCCAGGTGATCTGGTCGCGGCTGGCCGACAATTCACCCATCATGTAGGGCAGCGCCACATTGACGATGGTGGTGTCGAGCGCCTGCATCAGCACGCCGGCCATCGAGCCGAACAGCACCCCCCACTCCGCAAACCTGTTGTTGTAGGTGTGTGCGGAGTGCGACGCATGCGCAGGCTGCGGCTGGTTGCTGGTGGCGGCGGTGCTCATCCCCTCTTGCCCCCTACCCGTTCAGCAGCCGCTGCCAGCGGCGCTTGCCCGTGTCCATGCTCACGATGGTGCTCATGCCCGCGCGCAGCGGCACGTTGCAGTCCGACTTGCCGATGGCGATGCGGGCGGGAATGCGCTGCACCACCTTCACCCAGTTGCCGCTGGCATTTTCCGACGGCAGCGCCGAGAAGCTGGAATCGCTGCCCGCACTGAGCGATTGCAGATGGCCCTGCCAGTGACAGCCAGGATAAGTGTCGATGGTGATGTCCACCGCCGCGCCCTCATGCAGGTAGCGCAGATCGGTTTCCTTCATATTGGCGTCGATCCACAGCCGGTCCCCGATCAGCCCGACCGCGCTGGTGGTGGAAAATGCGCTCATGGCCGAGATCACCAGCGTGCCGGGTTGCAGCGAATCCACTTCGCTGACCGTGCCGGTGAAGGGCGCGCGCACGACGGTGTGTTCGAGTTGACGCTGCGCTTCGTCCACTGCGGCATGGGTCCGGCGCCAGGCGGGCGTCTGCATGGCGGGCATGTCGGCGCGCCCGCCCAGCTTGGCCAGGCTGGTGGCGGCGGTCTGTTGCAGCGCCGTCAGCGTCGCCTGCGCCGACAGTAGCGCGGCGCGGGCCGTGTCCACCTGGATGGGCGCGATGGCGCTGTCGCGAACCAGGGACTCGTAACGCGCCAGCGTGGCGCGGCTGACATTGACCTGGGCCTGCTGCGCCGCGATCTGGGCCAGCGCGGCGCGATACTGGGCGCGCGTGCTTTCGACATTCTGCACGGCGTCCGCCTGCGCCGCCTGGGCGGTCTCCAGCGCAATCTCGAAAGGCTTGGGATCGAGGGTGAACAACACCTCGCCCGCCTTCACCACCTGCCCTTCCCGCACCGCCACGGTCCGCACCAGGCCCGACACATCGGTGGAGACCATCAGCTTGTTGGCGCGGATATAGGCGTCGTCGGTGCCGACAAAGCGTCCGCCGGTGAGATAGAAAAAGGCGGAGACGCCGAGCACCAGCGCCACGCCGCCCAGCATCAGCACGCGGCGCAGCAGCTTGCGGCGCGCATCGGCGCGGGCTTCGTCCAGGGCGGGATCGGCGGCGTAACCGGATGAGATGGCGGACATGCTATTCTCCCGCCGCGGCGGCGGCCTTTTCGGCCGCGGCTTCCATGATGAGCTTCTTCTTCATGTGCAACAGCACCTCCACCATTGCCTCGACCGCCTTGGGATCGAAGTCGCCGGTGAGAAGATCGGTCAGTTCCGTCTTGTAGAGTTCGATCGCATCCAGAATCGGCGCGGCCGCGGGCAGCAAATGCAGGCGGCGCACACGGCGGTCGGTGGGATCAGAGCGGCGCTCCAGCATGCCGCGCGCTTCCAGCCGGTCCACCAGGCGGCCGACGGTGATGGGCTCCACTTCGCACAGCGCCGCCATTTCGTTCTGGGAGAGGCCGGGCTGGCGCGAGAGGCGGATCAGGATCACGCCCTGGGCGCGGGTGAGGCCGTAAGTGCGGGCCCATTGGTCGAAGCGGGTCCGCTGCATGCGGGCGACGTCATGCAGGAGAACAAGCAGGTCACGGTCCAGGCTCATGGGCGGAATACATAAGCCACGTTATTATATCCCACAAGACAGTCAGCCAAATAAAATAAGCCCTGTCATCATCTTGGTTTTTGCCGGATTCCCATGAAATTTCGCAGGCAAAAAAGAAGGGCGGCCATTGCTGGCCGCCCTGGAATGCGTCTGCCCCACCCGCGCCTGACGGCGCCGGATGGGGAAGTTCGCGGGGGTTTACATGCCGGAGCCCTGGATGGCCTTCCAACTGGCCGTGATGGCCTGGATGGCGTTGTCGGGCAGCGGGACATAGTCGAGGCCGAGCGCCAGGTTGTCGCCCTGCTCAAAGCCCCACTTGAAGAACTTCAGGGCGTTGGCGGTGGCGGTCGGGTCAGACGGATTCTTGTAGACCAGGATGTAGGTGGTGGCGGTGATCGGCCAGGCCGCAGCGCCGGGCTGATTGGTCAGGATGACATAGAAGTTGTCCTTGGCCGCGGCAGTCCAGTTGGCGTTCTGCGCAGCGGTGCGGAAGGCTTCCACGGTGGGCTCCACCGTACGACCTTCGCGATTAATCAGCTTCACATGCGCCAGGCGGTTCTGCTTGGCATAGGCATATTCAACATAGCCGATCGAACCACCGATCTGGGCGACGTTGCCCGCCACGCCTTCATTGCCCTTTGCGCCGATGCCGACCGGCCAGTCGATGGCCGTGTCCGCGCCGATATCGTTCTTCCAGGACTGGCTCATCTGGCCGAGATAGGTCGCGAAGATGAAGGTCGTGCCCGAGCCGTCCGAACGATGGACGACGGTGATGGCGCGGCCCGGCAGGTTCACGTTCGGGTTCAGCTTCTTGATCGCTGTATCATCCCAGCGGCCGATCTTGCCTTCGAAGATCGACGCCAGGGTCGCGCCGTCCAGCGTGAGCGCGCCGGGCGCGATGCCCGGAACGTTAATCACCGGAACGACGCCGCCGATCACGGTGGGGAACTGGGCCAGGCCGGCGGCATTCAGCTCGCGGGTGGTGAGCGGCTTGTCGGTGGCGCCGAACACGACCGTCTTGGCCTTGATCTGCGCGATACCGCCGCCCGAACCGATGGACTGGTAGTTCAGGGTGGTGCCGGAGACGCCCTTATAGGCGGACGCCCACTTGGCATAGATGGGGAACGGGAAGCTGGCGCCGGCGCCGGTGATGGTCTGGGCCATCGCCGCAGTAGCGGCCAGGGCAACGCCCAAGGTCGCCCCCAGCAGGGCCTTGTAGGTCTTTTTCATGGAAATCCTCATGCGGTTGGGGAGTGTCTACTCCCGGTTCATGACAGTTTTGTTTCGGTACTTACGTGTTGAACTGCAGGCGGGTGCCCAGCACGTTGAAGTCCTGGCTGTCGCGGTTCAGGTTGGTAACGATGCCCTTCTCCACCGACACCCAGCTGAAATGGGTCATCAAGCGCACGTTGCGGTTGAGGTACCAGTTCAGGCCGACGTCAAAGATGTCCTGCTTGCCACCCAGGATGCCCGCCAGGCGCGAGGTGCCGGCGACATTGGTCAGAGCGGTCTGGGTCGCATTCCAGTTCAGGTCGGTGCTGCTGTAGCGACCAACCACTTCCCAGGCACCCCAGCTTTCGGCATCGAGCGCGAAGGGACGCGACGGAACCGGGGCGCCCCAGCCGCCGGCTTCGTTGGTGATCGAGGACGGCACATAGGCGCGCGACTCGCCGGTGAGGATCCAGGAGCCTTCGACATAGAAGCCGCCAAAGGTCGGATGGTCGATCACAGCCGTGGTGCCGGTGCAGATCGGGTTGTTGACCACGGTCAGCGTACCGCACTGGCGATCCGCCGAGAACTGCGACCACTCACCACCGACGAAGAAGTTCTGGTAGTTGAAGCCGGCATCGAACGACATCAGGTCGCCGGTCTTGGCGGCGATGGCGCCGGTGTCGATCAGGCGGGTGCCGTCGACGCGGATCTGCGGACGATCACGGAAGCGCAGGCTCTGCGAGCCGCCGCCGGCGGCGCTGCCGCTGTAGAGCACAGTGCCTAGCGTGGTGCCGATCTGGAGATTGGACGGGCCGTCGTTCCACAGGCGCTGCGAGATGCGCACATAGGCCTGGCTCTGCTCGTCGCCGCCATTGCCATGGCCGGCGGCCTGGCCGGTGCGGGCGCCGGAGAAGACGGCGATGACATTGAGATTGTCACCGGCCCACAGCGCGTCGGTCTTGGAATAGCCGACCTGGATGCCGCGGCGGGAGTCGCTGCCGCCGAATGTTTCGCTGGAGATGTTGTTGATCTCGGGACGCTCGATGAAGATCAGGTTGCCCGAGGAGGTCGAGCCCTCGCCGCCCATGGTGGGCTCGAGAACGCCGATGGTGAAGTTCCAGTTCGGAATGCCGACATAGGACACGAAAGCCTGGTTGAGGATGCCGTCGCCTTCGGTGCCGGTGGGGGCGCCCGCCGGCACCGTGCCGCCGGAGCCGAGGCCGCCATCGGAGCCGCCGATGTTCAGGCGGAAATTATACTGGAAGTCGCGATAGGCGCGGCCTTCGACGCCGATATAAGCGCGGCGCATGACAAGGCCAGTGGACAGGTCACGCGGACCGGAGAAGCCGACCGGGAAGGTGTCATCCTGATAGAAGCTAGCGAAGTCGGTCTGGAAGCGGGTGCGGATCGCGAAGCTGAAGCGGCCATCGCCCGACACGAAGGTGGGGCGGCCATTGTCGAAGTTCCAGACCGCGGAGTTGTAGGACTGCTCGACGGTGGAGAGGCGCGTGCGGTCCGTGGTGGCGCGCTCGGAGAGCTGCTCCATGCGCGTTTCCAGATCCTGCAGGCGCTGCAGCAGTTCCGTGTTCGTCTGCGCCACGGCCGGCGTCGCCATCATTGCGATGGCGGCAGCACCGGCCATCAAACCCAACTTGCCCGTATTCTTCACTGAAAACCCCTTCTGTTGCGATGCGAAATTTCACGCGGGGCTTCTATCGCCGTGGGGCAAGACAGCTGGATGAATGTTCCGTGAATAATGCGTGACAGCTCCCGGCAAAGGCCGGATTTCCGCGCTGCGGCAAATAGGAGTCTGTTAGTAATTGCGCGCTGTGGCGAAGCCGCCACGCAGCAAGTCGGCCTTATTGCGCCAGAGCGCTGTAGCGGCCCTGAAAATAGATCAGCGGCGCGCCGTTCTGCAGGCGATGGAATCGCAACACGCGCCCGATCAGAACCGAGTGATCGCCGCCTTCCACCACCTGTTCACGGCTGCACTCGAACACGGCAAGGGAATCGGCCAGCGCCGGCGGGCCAAGTTCGGTGGGCAGCAGCGTCAGCCCCTCCAGGCTGTGCTCGCCCGCTCCCGCCAGCCGCGACGACACCTCGCGGTGATTGGCGGAGAGAATTGAGACCGTGAACCCCGGCGCGGCGACGAAGGGATCATGGCGGCGCGAGCGCCGGTCGATGGCCCACAACACCAGCGGCGGATCGAGCGAGACCGAGGCAAAGGAATTCACCGTAATCCCGATATGGGACGATTCACTGGTCCCGGCGGCGGTCACCACCGCAACGCCGGTGGGATAGCAGCCCAGGGCATCGCGGAAGGCGCGGGTGTCGAAGTGATTATTCAAGTTGGGCACGTTTCACACTCGGTTAAGCGGGGATGTGCATTATTGCTCAAGATAGGCGAGACCAGCCCCGGCGCAAAGACCGGGGCGGCGGGCCGGGTAGATATGGGTGGCGGGTATCATGGCCGGCGATAACACGATCGTCATTAAGCGCATTAAGAAGGGCGGGCACGGCGGCCACCATAGTGGCGCCTGGAAAGTCGCCTATGCCGACTTCGTGACGGCGATGATGGCGTTCTTCCTGCTGATGTGGCTGCTCAACACCACGACACCGGAACAGAAGCGCGGCATCGCCGACTATTTCGCCCCCCAATCCATCGCCCAGACCACATCCGGTTCCGGCGGCGTGCTGGGCGGCCAGGTGATGGGCGCGGATTCGGCCCATGCCGGCGGCGTCCAGTCTGTGATGCAGAAGCAGTCGCCGCCCTCGCCGGCCGATGTCGCCAAGGGCATGGCCGCGGGCGGCTCGGAAGGCGGTGCCAACGGCACGGCTGAACAGAAGGCCGCCAATTCGGCGCAGGACGGCGAATTCAACCGCGCCGCCGAAGCGATCCATCAGGCGATGCAGGACAATCCCGACCTGGCCAATCTCTCCAAGCAGGTCATCACCGAAAAGACGCCACAGGGTCTGCGCATCCAGCTGGTGGACCAGGACGGTCGTCCCATGTTCCAGCAGGGCACCAACGAATTGACGCCTTACGCCAAGAAGCTGCTGGCCTCGGTGGGCGGCATCATCGCCACGCTGCCGAATCGCGTTTCCATCGCCGGGCATACCAGCGGCGCGGATTCGGGCGGCGACGCCTGGAAGCTGTCCTTCGACCGCGCCAACGCGGCGCGCGGTGTGCTGCAGTCGGGCGGCCTGCCCCAGGACCGCATCTATGAAGCGTCCGGCAAGGCCGGTTCCGAACCACTGCTGCCGGAAAATCCCGGCGCTTCGGCCAATCGCCGCCTCTCCATCCTGCTGCTGCGCGAGGCGCCGCCCGCGCCGAGCGGTGGTTTGCTGGGCAACTAAGCCCTTTCTGCTGAAACGATATTCACCAGTTTTTCCGCAAGCGACTGGCGCAATGGACAAATACGCTGTCATACTGTGTCCGTGACCGACCAGCGCTCGACTCGCATTCCGCAGTTTTTCCTGACGCCCGGGGGGCCGTGCCCCTATTTGCCGGGCCGGGTGGAGCGCAAGGTGTTCGCGCGTCTGGCGGGGAACCTGGCGCAGCCCTTGTCGGAAGCGCTCACCCATTCCGGTTTCCGCCGCAGCCAATCCATCGCCTATCGCCCCGCCTGCGACGGCTGCAATGCCTGCGTCTCGGTGCGCGTGGTGGCGGAAGCTTTCGACGCCGGGCGCAATCTGAAGCGCATCCTGAAGCGCAACGGCGATCTGGTTCGCGCCGAAGTCGCCGCCGAGGCGACGCGCGAGCAGTTCGCCCTGCTGCGCACCTATCTGGATTCCCGCCATGCCGGCGGCGGCATGAGCGACATGGGCCTGTTCGACTATGTCGCCATGGTGGAAGAGACGCCGGTCGAAACCCACATTGTCGAATATCGCAATGCCGACGGCCTGCTGATGGCCGCCGCTCTCACCGACAAGCTGCGCGATGGCCTGTCGATGGTCTATTCCTTCTACCATCCCGGCGAATACACGCGATCGCTCGGCACCTTCATGATCCTGGATCACATAAGGCGCGCCCGCGAGATGGGGCTGCCTTATGTCTATCTCGGCTATTGGGTGCATGGCAGCGACAAGATGGATTACAAGGTCCGCTTCTCGCCCCTGGAAGCGCTGACGCCCAATGGCTGGGAGCCGCTGACCTGATCTAGGGCGCGGCGACACGCGTCACCGTCACCTGATATTCGGTGGTGTGCGGATAGCGGATCATCTTCAGCACCACTTCATCCTCCGGCCCCAGCACGCCCAGATCCTCCATGCGATCCGGCAGCATCATCGAGACTCGCCCGCCGACATCGATGAACACCAGCCGCCCCAGCGGCAGGCCCGCCCGCATCAGCGCGGTGAGCCGCGACAGATAGGGCTCCTTCTTCCAGGCCGCGGGCTGGGAGGCATCGACATAGACCATGGTGCGCTTCTTCCCCTCTTCGGAGACCAGAACCAGCTTGCACTTTTCCGGCTTCCACTCCGGGCCCAGGGCTTCGTCCATCAGCCAGGTGCAGGCGAAGGTGCGGCATTCGTGCGGGCGCGTCTCATAGATGGCGCAGCCGCCCCGGCCCGGCATGGCGTGATCGCACCACTGGCCGCGCGGCTTTTCCAGGGCATGAATGCCCATGACCTTGCAGCACAAGGTGCATGTGCCGCATTCGCGCGTCATGCGCCGCCAAATCTGGCTTTGAGTTCTTCCACCTGCTCGTCGGTGATCTTGGTCACCAGCACCTCGGGCGGCGTGATGGTTTGGCCGGGCGTCAGATCGTCCAGTTCCTGCGCCATCGATTCATGTGGCCAGGGAATGATGAGTTCGCCATTGACGCCCGGATAGCCGCCGATGGGCTGGATGGCGCGGTGAATGGTCTTGGCCAGTTCCGGCATCACCGGCCAGATCAGATGCGTGAACAGATGCACCAGGTTCAGGCCCATGCGCACGCCCACCGCCGCTTTGGCGCGGTCGGTCTTGATGGCGGTCCAGGGCGCGGCGCGGGTGAGATATTCGTTGCCCACCACCCAGATGGCGCGCAATTCGCCCATCGCCTTGCGGAATTCGGCGTTCTCGAGATAATCCGCGTACGTCTTAACACGCTGGTCGAGATCGGCGATCAGCGCCTTTTCCTCGTCACCATACTCACCCTCGCCTGGCAGCTTGCCGTCGAAGCGGGCGGCGCAGAACTTGGTGACGCGCAGGACGAAATTGCCCAGCACGTCGGCCAGATCCTTGTTCACCACGCCGGCGAAATGTTCCCAGGTGAAGTTGCTGTCGGCGCTCTCCGGCGCGTTGGCGATCAGGTAATAGCGCCAGACATCGGCGGGCGCGATGTCCAGCGCCTTGTCCATGAAGATGCCGCGCTTGCCGGAGGTGGAGAACTTGCCGCCGTCATAGTTGAGCCAGTTGAAGCCCTTCAGCCGGTCCACCAGCTTCCAGGGCTCGCCCGAGCCCATGATGGTGACGGGGAAGCCCACAGTGTGGAAGGGCACATTGTCCTTGCCCATGAATTCCCAATACGTGACATCCTTGCCCTGCCACCAGTCGCGGTAATCGGTGCCGTTACGGTCGGCCCATTCCTTGGTCGCGGCGATGTACTCGATCGGCGCATCGAACCAGACATAGAAGACCTTGCCCTTCAGCGCGCCGTCCGCGATGTCATCGGGCACCGGAATGCCCCATTCCAGGTCGCGGGTGATGCCGCGATCGCGCAGGCCCTCGTCCAGCCACTTGAAGGCAATCGACGTCACCACGGGCGACCAATCCTGCTTGTGGCTTTCGATCCAGCTGCGCAGCTTGTCGGCGAATTGCGACTGCTTGAGGAAGAGATGCGTGGAATCGCGGATCTCGACATCCTGCGCCCCCGACACAGCGGAGCGCGGATTGATCAGGTCGACGGGATCGAGCACGCGGGTACAATTCTCGCACTGGTCACCGCGCGCGCGCTCATAGCCGCAATGCGGGCAGGTGCCGATCACATAGCGGTCGGGCAGGAAGCGCGCATCCGTCACCGAATAGGCCTGTTTGGTGGTGCGCAGTTCGAGGAAACCGTTCTTCCAGAGCTGCCGCGCGAAGTGCAGCGTCAGTTCATGGTTGACGGGCGAGGATGAGCGGCCGAAATTGTCCCAGTTGAGGCCGAAATCATCGCCCAGCTTTTTCTGCACCGCATGCCACTTGTCGGCGTATGCGCGCGGGCCGATGCCCTCTTCCAGCGCCGCCAGTTCGATGGGCGCGCCATGCTCGTCGGTGGCGCAGATCGCCAGCGTCTCATGGCCCCGCGCCCGGCAGAAGCGGGCGAAGATGTCGGCGGGCAGCATCGAGCCCACCAGATTGCCCAGATGCTTGACCCCCGCCACGTATGGCAGGGCCGAGGTGATGAGGATTCGCTTTTTTACAGGCATGACTGGCGCTAGGCTTCGATGAAACGCCTGCCAGTCCTACAGAAGCCGGGCGGGTGAAACAACATGAGGGGGAACGCCATGAGCGGGATTCCGGGCAAAACCAGCCTTGGTGTGGCTGGGCTGTACCTAGTGGCCTCGGCGGCTGTTGCGCAGGCGCCGGTCATGCCGCCGCCCATCCCCGCCACGGCGCGGCTGGAGGCTTCCAACCGCCTGACCCTCGGCAATGGCGTGCTTAGCGCCGTGGTCTATCCGCCGGGCGAAAATGCTTTCTACCGCGGTACCCGCTTCGATCGCTCCGGCGTGATCGGCAGCCTGAGATACGGGACGCAGGAATATTACGGGCCATGGTTTTCAGGCCATCGCACCGGAGACGCGCAGCGTCAGCTTCGGACCGGAAGGCGTGCTGGTCAGCACCACCAGCGCCACCATGGGTCCGGCTGAGGAATATGCCCCCATCGGCTATGACGAGGCCAAGCCGGGCGAGCGCTTCATCCATGTCGGCGTCGGCGTTCTGGTGCGGCCCGACGAGAAGCCGTTCGACCGCTGGTATCGCTTCGAGGTCGCCGATGCGGGAAGATGGCGCACCACCAGCACCGCCAACAGCGTCACCATCGAACATACCCTCGCCAACGGCGGCTATGGTTACGTCTATGAAAAGACCATCACCCTGGTGCCGGGCCAGCCGCGCATGATCATCGCCCACAGGCTGCGCAACACGGGGACGAAAGCCATCGTCTCCAACATGTACAACCACAACTTTCTCACCATCAATCCTGGCAATGCCGACATGGTGTTGACCCTGCCTTTCCCGGCGGTGGCGGCGAAGCCGCCGCAACGGCTGGCGCTGGAGGGCAATACGGTGCGCTGGCCGAACGCCCTGGTGGAGCGCGAGAACGCCCAGGCGCTGCTGCACGATGAAAACAAGCCGCCCGAGCCCTATGACATCAAGGTTGAGAATGCGAAGACCGGCGCGGGTTATCGCGTTGTGAGCGATGCGCCGATCACGCGGTTCAATCTGTGGTCCATCCGCACAGTGATGTCGCCGGAGCCCTACAACGCCGTCAATGTCGCGCCAGGCGCGGAACAGCGGTGGTCCTACACCTATACCTTCACCGCCCCGCGTCCGTAGAACTTGCCTTTAACCGGGTCTGTGGCTAATTCAGCATCGCGTGGCCGGCATAGCTCAGCGGTAGAGCAGCGGTTTTGTAAACCGAAGGTCGGGAGTTCAATCCTCTCTGCCGGCACCAGCGTCTTCAGATCGCCTTGCGCATGCCCCGGATGCGGGACGCCATCGCCTTCATGATGTAATAGGCGAAGTTCGGCACCTCATCGACCATGAAGCGGAACTTGCGCTCATCGATAACGGACAGCTCCGCTGCTTCGCGCACTCGCGCGGTGGCGGTATGACGCCCGCCATCGATCACCGTCATGAAGCCCAGTGCGTCATTGGCGCCGCAGGTGTCGGACACCTTTTCATCGTTCAGAATGTCTATCGTGCCGGACTGGACGACATAGACGCAGTTGCCTTCATCGCCCTCTTTGAAAATGATGCTCCCAGCCGGGTAGGTCATAGTCGTTCCCGCATTGCGGGCGAACATCTGCATGTTCAGGTCGTGCTTGCTGTCGGCCATGCAAAATCCCCCATTCGTCCTTGAATTCACATCACCACAATATCGTTCGACAGCCGGTTCTCGTCGGGACCATTGGCGGGAAAATGTTTCGCCATGGCGTCGCCGCACATGGCGATGGCGCGGATGAAGCCCTCGGCGGGCTGGCCCGCCTTGATGCCATCCGTCACCGTCACCACCGCCGCATCCCACAGCCCCTGCCCCACCGCCGCATGGATGGCGGGATTGGCGACCAGCTCGACGCGGTGATCCGCGAAGCAGGCAAAGATCAGAATATGCGGCGCATCCTTTTCCAGCCTTGTGCCGACGGCGGCGTAATGGTGCCGCGCCACCTGGCCGACGCGATGGCGCTTGAGCAGGCCCGGCGTCAGCACCCGGCGCAGCGGCGGCCAGTTCACCAGCAGCGCGACGATGACGAAGATCGCCGCCTGCGCCATGGCGTAATAAGACAGCGCACGCAGCACCAGCCCGTCCTCGGTGTCGCCATCGCTCCAGCCGCCATGCAGCAGCGGTTCATGCAATCCCGCCAGCACCAGCAGCGGCGGCAGGCAGAGCGATACCATCGCCGCCCAGGCCAGCGGCACTTCGCGATAATTGGAAACCTGCTGCGCCAGCACGCAGGTGATCTCGCCCGTGGTGCCCAGCTCGGCCTGCGTCACCGCATCGGCGATGCGCTTGCGGTCCTGTTCGCTCAGCATCACCAGCCCCCCGATGCGCCGCCGCCGCCGCCGGAACCACCGCCGCCGCCGAACCCACCGCCGCCGCCCCAGCCACCACGTCCGCCGCCGCCATAATAGCCGCCGCCGCGCCCGCTGCTCGCCACCAGAAACAGCAGCGGCCACAAGCTCGTCTTGCGGCCAAACAGGAAGAAGACCACGAACAGGATCATCACCACGGCGGCGAAACCGTTGGCGTCGTCACTCTCGCCGCCCTGGCGCAATTGCTGCACCGCCGCCGCCGCGCGCTTTTCCGCTTCGGACGGCTCCAGCGCCATCTGTTCGACCAGCGCATCGACGCCCTGCGTCACGCCGCCGTCAAAATCCTTCTGCTTGAAGCGCGGCGTGATCCACGTGTTGATGACAACGGAAGAGAACGCGTCGGTCAGGATCGGCTCCAGACCGTAACCGACCTCGACCCGCACCCGCCGTTCGTTCGGCGCGACGATCAGAATGGCGCCGTTGTTGATCTGCTTCTGCCCGATACCCCAGTGACGCAGAAGCTGGTAGCCATAGTCGGAAATCTCATAGCCGCCCAACGACGGCAGCGTGACGACGACCAGTTGGCGTGAATTGCTTTTCTCCAGACCGGCCAGCTTCGCATCCAGCGCCTGCTCGGTAGCGGGCGACAGGATATTCGCCCCGTCCACCACCCGGCCCGTGAGCACAGGAAAAACCGGCGCCGCCATCGCCCCATTTTGGGCGGGCAGCGCCAGGATCATCAGTGCAAAAAAGCCGGCGAAGAACGCCTTCATCGCCTCAGGGATTCGCCTGCGGCTGCGGCGCCATTGTGCCCTGGGGCGGATTGCCTTGCGGCGCGGGCGCCATGGTGCCCTGCGGCGCCATCGTTCCCTGCGGGGCCGCGCCCGGCTGCGGCGCCATCATCATGCTGTTGTTGAAGTTGACCGAGGGCGCTTCCTGCGCCGCCGCCGAAGCGTTGAAGGGCTGCGCCTGCTTGTAGCCGCTGTGCAGCGTCGCCGCCCAGATCGAACCGGGGATCGTCACCAGCGTCGTATTATACGCCTGCACCGCCCCGTTGTAGTCGCGGCGCGAAATCTCGATGCGGTTCTCGGTGCCTTCAAGTTGCGACTGCAAGGCCAGGAAGTTGGTGTTCGACTTCAGGTCGGGATAGGCCTCGCTGATCGCCAGCAGGCGGCCCAGCACACCCGATAACTGGTTCTGCGCCTGCTGATAGCGGGCGAAGGCTTCCGGATCGGTGATGGTGGAGGCATCCACCTTGACCTGCGTCGCGCTGGCGCGCGCCTGGGTGACGGCGATCAGCACCGTCTGCTCCTGCTTGGCGTAGGCGGCGACGGTGTTCACCAGGTTAGGAATCAGGTCGGCGCGGCGCTGATAAGCGGCCTGCACATTGGCCCAGGCGGCCTTCACGGCCTGGTCCTGGGTGGGAATGGTGTTGTAGCCGCAACCGGCCAGCACGACGGACAGGCCCAGCGCCGCCGCCAAGCCCATGAGCTTGCGTGTGAATTTCATCAGTTGCCCCTTCTGGCAAATGCCACGGCGTAAAGATGGGGGTTCAGGCCCCCCACGCAAGTTCCCCAATTCAAAATATTCCCCTTGCGAGAGAGGTTATTTCCGGACAGAGGCCGCATTGCGAACATCGGAGGTCTTTACCGGCGCGCCCTTCTTCTGGGCTTCGGCCAGGAGCCCGGCGCAATTCGCATCTTTCGCCAGACCCGGATCGATGAAAGCCAGGATCGCGGCGAAGGGATTGATCACGCCCAGCGCCAGGCCGATGCCGCCCTGGGTCAGCGCCGGGACTGGATTGATGGAGATTTGTGGCGACGACAGCTTGCCGCTGACGCCGATCGGCACCCGCAGGCGGAAGGGCTGGAAGTTCTTGGGATGACCCTGAACCTGCATGCTGAAGGTTTCGTCGTTCAGGTTGATGTTGCCGCCGCCGTCCACTCGCACTGGATCGGTGTCCAGCACGAAGCGCTGAGACGTCAGCACGCCATTCTTGGACGTGAAGCTGGCGACGGCGCAGCGCAACTGCGTGTTGCTCTGGTCGCCCTCCAAAGTGAGGCCCAGCGCCGTGATCACATCGACGCCCAGCCATTCCGCCAATGTGCGGCGCATGCTGCCGCTTGGCACCACGATATTGACCGTGCCGCTGGCGGTGGAAGCGGCGTCATGCACCGATTTTCCGGTGCCGGTCAGACGCGCCCGCGCTTCCACCGTGCCAGTCAGCGGCTTGTCGGCGCTCTGGATGAAGCTCTCGATGCGGATGCCGGTCAGGCGCGCATCGACGCTGGTCACCGCCACCGTCTTGCGGCCATCGATCTTCAATTCGCCGGTTAGGCGGCCTTGCGGAAACTGGAAGGTGAGCGGACTGAGCGTCAGCACGCCGCCTTGCAGCGAGATGTGGGTGCCAAAGCCGCGCAACGGGAAGGTTTCGGAATTCACGTCCAACGCGCTGTAATCAACCTCGGCATTCATCTGGCGCAGGCGTTCGGTGTGCAGCGGCACGTCGGGCAGCAGCCGCCCGCTGGCCTTTTCCGATGCAGGCGCGCTCTTGCCGCCGCCGAACAGCGCGCCCAGATCGTCGAAACTGAGCTGGCGCGACGCGATCTTGCCGGTCATCTTGGGAATGTCGCCAGAGACATCCACCGCCAGGTCGCCATTGATGTCGGAGGTACCCAACACGCCGTTGATGGCGGTGAAGCGATACTGCGTACCGTCGCGCTGCAAGTTGCCGCGCACCTTGTAGGGCGGCGTGCCCGGCAGCGCCAAGCCCGTGAGATCATAGAGCTGCGCCAGGTTGGGGCCGGTGAGCGACAGCGCGGCGTTGAAGCGGTCGAAATGGAAGGGACGCGTCACGCTGCCGGTGGCGGCTACCAGCGTCTTGCCGGACTGGATCTCGGCGTTGAATTCATAAGGCCGGGATTCGTCGATGTTCAGCAACGGCCCGCCCTTGATGTCGGCGCGGAAGATGTTGCCGTTCAGCGTGCCGTCACCATCGATGGTGAAACCGGAACGGCCGCTGCCGCCCGCTTCCTCGCGCGAATTGATGGTGCCGGCGAATTTCAGCTTGCGGACGCCATCCTCGATCTCCAGATGGCCGTCATTGATCAGGAAGCGCTGGATCGGCGGCAGCTTCCAGCCGGTGTTGTCGCCCGTTTCCTTGCCGTCCCAGTTGGTGCGGCCCTGCGCGTCGCGCACCACCAGCACCTCGGGGCGGTCGATCTGCACGATGGGCAGGATCAGGTCGCCGCGGAAAAGCGGAAACAACCGCAGCTCGACCCGGGCATGGCGGATATTGGCGCCCTGCAGCCTGCCGACCCAGCCAGGATTGCCGATATAAAGACTGCCGACATCGATGCGGGGCTGACGGCTGAACAGCTTCACCCGCAGGTCGCCATCGATCCGGACCTCGCGCTCATACTTGCTGCTGAGATAGCGCCCGATGGGGCCGCGAAACTGATTCCAGTCCAGGAAATAGAGCACCAGCAGGGAGGCCACGATCAGGGCGGAAAAGACCCCGCCGGTCCAACGCCAGAAGCGGCCCCGCGCCATTGGCGTGCGCCGAAAGCGGTCGCGTCCGGTCCGAAGCCAATCGGCGGCGCGGCTTTTATTCAGTTTTGACAAGGACATAGCTTGCGGCGACGATCTTTTGGGCATGTTTCTCCCTGTCGAAACGCAGCAACTGCCCAAGCGGCTGCGGGGAAAGTGGAAACTCGCTACGGTCGGAGGCGTTAGGGAACCCAGGGAACCCGAGGGAATCCATAGTGCGCCGCCCCACGATATTGACGGTGTTCATGGAGGGGCTCGAGGGCTTCATCGAGGATCACTGCCTGACGCGCGGCGCGGCCATCGCCTTTTACGCCATCACCGCCGTGGCGCCGGTCCTGTTCATCGCCACCACCATCGCCGGCATCGCGTTGGGCCCGCAGGCCGCAAGCGGCGCGGTGGGGGCGCAGTTGCGCATGATCATGAAACCCGAAAGCGCCGAGCTGGTGCAGTTCGCCATCATGCGGGCGCGCGGCGCCGACCTGTCGTTGCTGGGCAGCCTGCTGGGCATCACCTTCGTGGTCATCACCGCCTCGGTTGTGTTCACCGAAATGGAAGATTCGCTGAACGTGATCTGGAAGGCGCCGCGCAAGGAATCCTACATCTACCAGATCCTGCGCGGCCGGGTGATCAGCCTGGTGCTGGTGGTGGCGCTGGGCTTCCTGCTGATCGCTTCCATGATCCTGGCCAGCGCCATCGGATCGGTGGGCCGCTATCTGGAACGCTACACGCCGCTGTCGGGCATGACGGTGGATGTGATGAATTTCGCTCTGTCCTTCGGGCTGCTGTCGCTGCTGTTCGCCGCCATCTACAAGCTGCTGCCGAACAAGCGGCTCTATTGGCGCGACGTTCTGGTGGGCGCCTGCGGTACGGCGCTGCTGTTCCAGGGCGGCCAGGCGCTGATCCGGCTCTATCTCACCAACTTCATCGCCGCCAGCATGTATGGCGCGGCGGCGGGCCTGATCATCCTGATGCTGTGGATCTACTTCGCGTCGATGATCTTCCTGCTGGGCGCGGAATTCACCCGCGCCTGGACGCGCCACTATGGCAGGAACGCCGCCTCTATAGCCCCGCCTGTTGGGCCAGGAGCCGTGCCCGCGCCGCCGCAGACCTATCCCCCGCCTTCGCCGCCGCGCGATACCAGCGCAACGCCGCACGGGGATCCTGCGCCAATCCATGACCGCGCTCATACAGCACCGCCAGGTTGAAGGCCGCGTCGACATGGCCGCGCGTGGCGGCCTTGGCGAACCAGTCCGCCGCCAACGCCTCGTCCCGCGCCACGCCCTGCCCCTGGGCATAGGCGACACCCAGCGCCTGCATCGCCTTGAGATGTCCCGCTGATGCGGCGCGCGTGAACCAGGCGAAAGCGTCCGCCGGATCGCCGCGATGCAAATGGCCCAGCAGATATTGCGCTTCGGCGTCGCCGCCGCTGGCGGCGACTTGCGCCCAGCGGGCGGCGGCGGCGGTGTCCTTCGCCACGCCTTCGCCCTTGAGATAGGCCAGCGCCAGGGCGCGTTGCGCCGCAACATCGCCGCTGTCGCCGCGCATCACCAGTTGCGCCAGGGGTGAAGCGGGCATGGCGCGCACCGTCATCGCGCCGCCGGACGGCAGCGGCACATAATTCGCGGCCCAAACCAGGGTGAGCGCGGCGCAGGCCAGCAGCAACAGGATCGCCAGCGTCGCCATCACCAGCATGCGGGTGGGAATGCGGCGGCGCGAGGCGCGTTTGTGTTCCAGACGCCGCCCATGCGCCATGGCGGCGCGGCGCGCCTGTTCCAGCACTTCGGTATCCAGCCGGGGCAGCGGCGCGGGCTCAAGCGGCGCCAGCAGCAGCGGATTGGGTTCTTCCGGCGCGTCCGTCTCTTCCACCACAGGATCGTCCTGCGGCACTGGCGCTGCTTCCACCGCCCGTGCCGCCGCAGCGACATCCAGTTTCAACTGCGTGCCGCTGATCTCGGCAACGCGTTCTTCCAGCCGCGCGATGGCCTGGCGCGTATCACGGTCGCGCTTTTCGGCCTTTTCTTCCAGCGCGCCCAGGGCGCGCTCGAACACCCGCAGCCGCCGTTCCAGCCAAGGATCGGCTTGCGGCGCTTCGACTTTCTGCGGCTCCATCAATTGCTGCATCAGTTCGGCCTTGCTGGCGAAGCTGGCGCGGAAATCCGCCAAGCTGACGCCCGCTTCGGCGCAAAGCCGCGACAGCGAGAAGGCCGTGTCGCCCTGCGCCAGCAAGGTGCGCCCCGCCGCGATCAGGCGCGCCGGCGCATCCACCGTCTTTTCCGCTTCAAGCCCCATGCATCGTCCCCAGACGGGAACACGTTATCGGGTGTCCCGTTACGAAGCCGGTGGAAAATTGCCCGCAATTTTCGTCAAAACCGCGTCCAGAGCGACAGCAGGACGCCGCGCTCTTGCAGCGCATTGTGCCCAAATGGCGCAACGAAGCCGCCCGCCTGCAGATAGAAGTGACGTGACAGACGCCCCACCCAGGATAGTTGCAGCTTGTGACTGCCGAAGGGCGCATAGGCGGCAAGACCGCCCTGCCCCGCCAGCAGGTTGAAGCTTTGCAGCATCGCCATGTTGCCGGGGTCGAGCCAGACGCCTGCCGTGACATCGAAAGCAGTTTCATCGGCGCGCGGCCCCGCCAGCAGATGGCGGCCGCCGCCAATATCGAGGAAGGCGTCGCGCCCACCCAGCTTGAAGCTGCGGCCATAGAGCAGCCGGAACCGCGCGGCGTTGCCGGGCGCCCCGGCATTGGCGGAGACGGCGAAGTTGAACGAGCCCGCGCTGCGATAGGGCGCTTCCACCGACAGGACGCCCCAGGGCCCGCGCCGCCGGCGCAACCGCGCCCCGCCTTCCAGCCCCTGATCGAAGGCCGTGTAAGGCGGTAGACCGGGCTGGGTGATCTCGACATAGGCGCTTTCGGTGGCGGCGACCAAGGTCAGCCAGTTGGTGGCGCCATACTCGGTATGGGTCTGGACCACGCCTTTGAGAAACGCGATCGGCGCGGTACTGCCGAAACTGTGATCGGCCTGCGTGGCATACGCGCCGCTGATCTGTTGCCAGCCGCCAGCCTCCCGCGTCCAGGCCCCGGCCAGCGCCTCGCAGGACGGCAGCAGGAAAAACAGACCCAGCAGCAACCGCAGCATGGCGGCGTGACGCCATGATGCGTCTTCTCCCAATAGAAGGGCCGCGTCACCAACTGCGCCAGGGCGCGATAGCCCCCAGGCTCACCAGCGCCCAATAGGCGATCACAGTCAGGCCATAGGGCGCGAGATCGCCGCGGCCGCAACGCCGGGGCGACAGCATCGCCAGTAGGGTCAGCACCAGATTGTTAGCCAGCAGGCCCGCGCCCGGCACCGCACCGATGACGGACCAGGATTGCCAGCCCCACAGCAATCCGCCCAGGAACAACAGCCACAGCAGCGGATTGGCCAAAGCGAAGACGATGCCGCCGCCCAGCCCGGCCCGCCGCAGCAACAGCAGCGGATGGCGCATATGCACCAGCCAGGTTTGCATATAGCCCTTCAGCCAGCGCGAGCGTTGGCGCAGCCATGGCCCCAGCGGCACCGGCGCTTCCTCATATGTGGTGAAGGAAATCATCGAGACGCGGTAGCCCAGCTGCGCCAGCCGGATGCCGATATCGGCGTCTTCGGTGACGTTATAGGCATCCCAGCCGCCGATATCGCGCAACACCTGGGTGCGGAAATGGTTGGAGGTGCCACCCAACGGCATCGGCACGCCGATGCGGTCCAACCCCGGCAGCAGCATGTCGAACCACAGCGCATAATCGAGCGCGAACATGCGGGTGAGCCAGTTGTGGTCGGCATTGTAGAAGTTCAACCGCGCCTGCAGGCAGGCCAGGCTGCGTGGGCTGGCGCGAAAGGCCGCCACCGCTTTCAAAAGTTGATCGGCTTCGGGCCGATCCTCGGCGTCGTAGATCACCAGATATTCGCCGCGGGCGAATTGCAGCGCATAATTGGCCGCCTTGGGCTTGGTGCGGGGTCCATGGCTCGGAACGCGGATGATCTCGCAGCCATCGCCGCAGCTTTCCGCCGCCGCGATGGTTTCTGCATCGTCCGCTTCCAGCACCAGCTTGATGTCGAGCAGGTGCGCCGGATAATCGAGTCCGCGCAGCGCCCGCACCAGGCCCGGCAGCACCTGCGCCTCGTGATAGAGCGGCACCAGGATTGTGTAGGCCGGCAAGCCGTGGCAGGGACGCGGCAAATCTCGCGGCGGGCCGCCGGAGCCCAGCCACGCCAGCAGCGCGCGAAACAGGCCGCTAATCACGAAGGCGGCCGCCAGCAGCAAGGTCACGCCTTGCAACACCGCCAGTGGATTCAGCGCCGCCGCCGCCACTAGCAAAATCGCCAGACCGGTAAAAACGAAAATCTGCGGCCGCGACACCACCCGGCGCGCCGAAAGCTCAGGCAGCCGCCGGGCAAGGCCCTACACCGCTTCCGTCCGCAGCGTGTCTCCGCAAGCGGCGACGATGGCGGCCTGCACGCACGCCGCCGACGCCGGTTGCAGGTCTTTTCCCGGGAACCGGGCGCGCAGCCAGGCGCGGTTCTCGGCGGAATTGTCCGCCGTCAGCACCGTGTGGCCATCGCAATGGTAGAGCCGCGCCAGACATGACGAGGCTTCCCGCGCGGCGTGCTCGCCTTCTTCCCCCACCACCACAGACAATATTCTTCTTGCGCGCGAAAACGGGTTCGCACGTGGTTGAACGTTCTGGTTACGCTGGAAAGCAATTCCGTTGCACACCAACACACACCGCCGACGGGCGGGGGTTGTGGCGAAAATTATGTCTGAATGATTCGCGTCCCACAATGGGAACGGATGTTCCGCATGCGGTGCAGCATAAGCCCTAGGCGCGCACGCGCCGCACCGCAGCCAGCCAGCCCTGATAAAGAGCATCGCGCTGGGCCACCTTCATGCGGGGCACAAAGCGCCGGTCCAGCGACCAGTGGCGGGCGATCTCGCCCGTGTTGCGGAACAGCCCCGCCCCCAGCCCCGCCAGCAGCGCCGCGCCCAGCGCCGTGGTTTCGGTGACGCGCGGGCGCGCCACCGCCAGGCCGGTGAGATCGGCCAGCCGCTGGCAGAAACTGTCATTGGCGACCATGCCGCCATCGACCTTCAGTGCGCGCAACCGTATCCGGGCGCGCTTCATGTCCGCCGTCATCGCTTCCAGCAGATCGCGGGTCTGGTAACAGACGGCGTCCAGCGCCGCGCGCGCGATTTCGGCCGCGCCTACGTCGCGCGTCAGGCCCAGAATGGCGCCCCGCGCCTGCGCATCCCAATAAGGTGCGCCCAGGCCGGTGAAGGCGGGCACGAAATAGAGATCCGGCAGGTCCTTCGCCTGCGCCGCCAGCTTTTCAATATCGGCGGAGGATTTAATCACCCCCAGCTCGTCGCGCAGCCACTGCACCACCGCACCGGCAATGAAGATGCTGCCTTCGATAGCGTAGCCCTGCTCTGCCAAAGCCGTCGTCAGCAGACGATTGTGCGACCGGGCGATGGTCTTTCCGGTGTTGACCAGGGCGAAGCAGCCGGTGCCGAACGTCGCCTTGACATCGCCCGGCTTGAAACAGGCCTGGCCGAAGCTGGCGGCCTGCTGGTCGCCCGCCACGCCCAGGATGGGAATGGGCGCGCCGAACAATTTGGTCACGCCATAGTCGCCCACACTGTCCCGCACCTGGGGCAGCATGGCGCGCGGCACGCCAAACAGCTTGAGCAGATCATCGTCCCAGTCGCGGGTACGGATGTTGAACAGCATGGTGCGCGAGGCGTTGGTGACATCGGTGGCGTGCACCTGCCCGCCGGTCAGCTTCCAGATCAGCCAGGTGTCGATGGTGCCGAACAGAATATCGCCGCGCTTGGCGAGGGCCTTGGCGCCCTTCACCGTCTTGAGCAGCCATTCCAGTTTGGTGGCGGAGAAATAGGGATCGAGCAGCAGCCCGGTCTTGTGCGCGATCTTCGGCTCCCAGCCCCGCGCCTTCAGCGCGGCGCAGCGCGCCGCCCCGCGCCTGTCCTGCCAGACGATGGCGTTGGCCAGGGGTTCGCCCGTCCGCGCATCCCAGATCAGGCTGGTCTCGCGCTGGTTGGTGATGCCCAGCGCCACTGGCGCAGACGGCGCGGCCTTCAGGACCGCCCGCACACAGCGAAGCACGCCGCGCCAGATTTCCGCCGGGTCATGCTCCACCCAGCCGCTGGCCGGATAGATCTGCTTCAGCGGCGCGCCATGGCTGGCGATGGGCCGCATGCGGGCATCGAACACTATGGCACGGCTGGAGGTCGTGCCCTGATCGATTGCAAGAAGCATTTTCATCATATGAGCGGACACGATTGCCTGGCCCCAGGCAAGAGACTTAACGCGCTGTTAAGGGCCCTCTTGGTAGAAAATATGATCAAGCTGGCATGGGGCACATTGTGGGTCTGACCGCGCACGACATGAGCGACATGAGCCGTCTGGCTCAGCTCGCCATCAATCCGCACAGTGGCACAAGCCGCGAGGAAATTTATCTCGCCGTCGCATCGCTCTACCGCATCCAGGGCGCGGGGCTGAACCAGCGCGAGCGCGAACTGATGCGCGATATTCTGCGCCGCCTCACCCGCGATGTAGAAATGGCCATCCGCGTCGCCCTGGCGCAGAGACTGTCTGAAGACACCACCGCCCCGCACGATCTCATCCTGCTGCTGGTGGACGACACCATCGAAGTGGCGCGCCCGCTGATCCTGCACAGCCCACTGCTGACCGAGACCGATGTTCTCAAGCTGATCGCCGAAGCCGGCGTCGCCCACCAGGAAGTGGTGGCTGGCCGCGCCAATATCGGCGAGCCGGTGACCGAAGCGCTAGCCGGGTCCGAACATGAATCGGTGCTGCTGGCGCTGGTGCGCAACGTCACCGCCAAGATTTCCGAGACCACCTATCAGGTGCTGGTGGAGAAATCCCGCGCCATCACCGGCCTGGCCGACCCGCTGGTGCGCCGCCCCGACCTGCCGCCGCAGCTCGCCACCACGATGTGCGACTGGGTTTCGGATGCGCTGAAGACCTACATCAAGACCAATTACGCCATCGCGCCGCGCACAGTGGACTCGGCCATGGCCGACGCCAATCTAGTTGTGAAAAGCGAACCGGCCAGCCCCAAGGACCCGCCGCCGGACAGCGCCCAGAAGCTGATCGAGAAGCTGTCGGCCTCCGGCCAGCTCAAGGCCGGATTCCTGATGCGCGTGCTCAGCCAGGGTCAGGTCGATTTGTTCGACCTCGCCTTTGCGCGCCTGCTGGGTGTCGAACTGGACAAGTTTCGCGGCTTTTTCTATCGCGACGGTTCGCGCCTGGTGGCGCTTTCCTGCCGCGCCGCGGGCATCGACAAGTCGGTTTTCCAAACCGTCTTCAACCTGTCGCGCCAGGCCCGCAGCGGCCAGGCCGTCCTTAGCCCGGCCGATCTGGCAGACGCCGAGACGATCTTTGCCCTGCCGCGCCCGGCGGCCCTGGAACAGATAAGGCTCGAGGGCTAACTTTATCTTTGCCCCCATCTGTCCGCCACGCGGTCAAGCCCGCTAGCGGACATCTTCCCCCGCCTTAGCACTTCGCGCTGCGGGGGAAGAAAGCCGGTGTTCCACGGCACACGCCATGCTATCAACCGCTCCATGAAGCTGCATTTCACCGCCACGGCCGACGCCGCCGACGCGCTCGCCGCGATGCGCCAGCGCCACACCGACGCCGGACCCGAAAACGCCGATGTGATCGTGGCGCTGGGCGGCGACGGCTTCATGCTGCAGACGCTTCACACCTTTGTGAAAACCGGCAAGCCGATCTACGGCATGAATCTGGGCTCGGTCGGCTTCCTGATGAACGAGTATCGCGCCGACGACCTGGGCGGACGGCTGGCCGCCGCCGAGCAGGCCGTTGTGCATCCACTGCGGATGACGGCGCATGCGCGCGGCGAGAAAATCGAGGCGCTGGCCTTCAACGAAGTTTCGCTGCTGCGCGAGACGCGGCAGGCCGCCAAGATCCGCATCATGGTGGATGAGCGGCCCCGCATCGAAGAGCTGATCTGCGACGGCGTGCTGGTCTCCACCCCTGCCGGTTCCACCGCCTACAATCTCTCCGCGCACGGCCCCATCCTGCCGATCGAGGCGGCGCTGCTGGCGCTGACCCCGATCTCGGCCTTCCGGCCCCGCCGCTGGCGCGGGGCGCTGCTGCCGCATCGCGCCCGGGTGCGTTTCGAGATTCTGGAAAGCGCCAAGCGCCCGGTCAGCGCCGTGGCCGACGGTCTGGAAGTGCGCGACGTTTCCGCCGTGGATGTGGCGGAGGACCGTTCCATCGCCATGACCATGCTCTATGACAAGGGCCACAATCTGGACGAACGGATTCTGTCCGAGCAGTTCAACGATTGAGGCCACTTGCAGGCCGGGAAATGGAAGTTTTCCGCGCCTACTCTTCACCCAGCGTTAACGCCCGTTAAGGCAATATCCATCCTTGCGGCGCGTTCGGGCGCCCAAGGTTGTTTGGGTCATGACGGGCTATCGTTTCGAACGGCTGAAAGTGCTGGTGGTGGACGACAACGCCCACATGCGCAAGCTCGTCACCACCATCCTGCAGGCTTTCGGCGTCGTCCAGATTCATGAATCCAGCAGCGGCGAGAACGCCTGGGAATCCTTCCGCGAGCACAATCCCGACATCATCATTCTGGACTGGGTGATGGAAGGCATGTCGGGCATCGAGCTGATGAAGATGATCCGCCTCAATCCCGCTTCGCCCAATCCCTTTGTGCCGGTGATCATGCTCACCGGCCACACCTCGCTGGATCATGTGATGATGGCGCGCGACGCCGGCATCAACGAGTTCATCGCCAAGCCGGTCTCGGTCAAAACCATGATGTCGCGGCTGGCGTCGACCATCGAGCATCCCCGCCCCTATGTGCGGACCACGGTCTATTTCGGCCCCTGCCGCCGCCGGCGCCAGGATGAACATCGCGGCCCCGAGCGGCGCGCCGCCGCCAAGCAAGCCGCGGAATAAGGAGCCATCATGGCGCGCCAGCAACCCATCGAACTGTTCATGCCGCCCAACATGCTCAAGGCCAAGGCGGGCGGCGGCTTTGGCGGCGTCGATATGGGCGCGATCAAGCGCGCCGAAGCGGCAATAGAGACGATCAAGGGCGATTTCGCGGGCATGGCGGGCGATGGCATCATCGCCCTCTCCGCCGCGCGCGACGCCTATGCCGCCAAGGCCGATCCGGCGTCGCGCGCCGCGCTGCTGCGCACCGCGCACGAAATCAAGGGCCTAGCCGCCACCTTCGATTTTCCGCTGATGGGCCGCGTCGCGGGCTGTCTCACGCGTCTGCTGGGGGAAGCGCCAGAACGCGTGTTGCTGCCGATGAAGCTGGTGGATGCGCATACCACCGCCATGCAGGTGATCCACCGCAAGAACATAAGAGGCAGTGACGACAAGGTGGCGCTGGCGCTGATCGCCGAACTGGATGCGCAGGTCGGCGCGCTTCTGAAGAAATAGAGTTCTAGCTCTCGCGGGCTTCTGACAACAGGCTGAGCAGGCCCGGTCCGAACGACATCATGTTCGCACTGGGACCATCGCCGCCGCCGAAACTGAAGCTGCTGCGCGGTTGCCAGTTGAGCACACTGGCCAGCAGCATCTGCATCTCTGAATCCACCTTCGCCGCCATCACCACCGGATTCTGTGGCTGGATCGGCGCGGCTGCCGGCAGCGGCTGCACACTGCGCACCGTGTCGGCTCCGCCCGGCTGGCGCATCGCCCAGTCATAGATTTCGCGCACGCTCTTGGCCGAACCGTCGGCTCGATAGAAGACCGATTTGTTGGCGGCCGCCGCGCCGGGAAAGCTCGCCGCCGCGCTGGCGGACGGATTGTTCTCCGCCAGCTTGATCAGCTTGCAGGCCGCATCGGGCCCCAGAAAATGCGCGGCATACAGTTCGCCGCCGCAGGGCTGGCGTCCCAGCGACGCCGTCAGCGTGGCGCCGGTGGATTTGGCATGCTCGCCCGCCATCAGCGCGGCGATGCCGGGGTCCTTGCGCAGCGCCAGGATGGCGTCCTTGTCGCCGCCGGCGCGATAGCGGCCGCTGGCGTCGCGGGTGATGGCGCTCGCCTGCGCCGAGAGGCCGTGTGACGCGCCATGATCCTTCACCAGCCCCAGCCAAGTCTGTTCGATGAACTGGAACAGGCCGGTGGCCGACGAGGTGGCGGATTGTGCGTGGGGCTTCAGACTGGATTCCCGCATCGCGGTCCCCAGCAGGTAATTGAAATCCGAGCCGGTGCGCTGGGCGGCGTTCTGCAACGCCGCGACCACATTGGCCCGTTCCGGGGAAAGTGCGCCCAAATTCATGGGCGAAAGGTCGGCCCTTATGGTTAAAAAGACCTTACCAGCGCCAATTTGGCCTCCAGTTCCGCCGGATCGTGGCGCTGGGGCGGGCTGTGGCCCCAGACCGGGCCCGGCCAGGCGGGATCGCCCCTATGCCGCCCGACCACATGGACATGCAGCTGCGGCACCATGTTTCCCAGCGCGCAGACATTGATCTTGTCCACGTTCGCCATCCCGCGCACGCCGTTCGACAGGCGCACAATCTCCTGCATCAGCTGCGCCTGATCCTCGGGCGCCAGGTCGGCGATCTCCACCAGGCCGGGGCGGCGCGGCACCAGGATGCACCAGGCATAACGGGCGTCGTCCTGGAGAAAGACGCGGCCCAGCGGCCAGTCCACCGCATGATGGGTCAGCGACAGAAGGGCGGGATCGACGGTGAAATCGCTCATGAGAACCTGCGGGGATCGAAGGCGGGAATGACGGCGGCGCGGCCCAGCACCAGGTCGCGCATGTGATCGGCGATGGCTGGGGCAAAGAGAATGCCGTTGCGATACTGCCCGCCCGCCACGAAGACGCCGTTTGTTAGTGGCCCCAGCAGCGGCAGGCCATCGGGGCTCTTGGGCCGCAGCCCCGCCCAATGCTCGATCAGCGTCCAGTCTTTCAGCGAGGGCAGCACGGTTTCGGCGCGGGCGCGCAAATCATCGCGCGCCGTATCGGTGAGGCCGAGGTCGAAGCCTTCCTGCTCCACCGTGGCGCCCACCAGAATCCTGTCATCGCGCGGCACCAGATAAATGCCATTGCACCAGATCACAGGACCCGGCAGCACGACGCCCGGTGGCGGCTGCAACGCGATCATCTGGCCCTTCACCGGCGTCAGCGGCACGTCGGCGACCTGCCCGCCCCAGGCCCCTGCCGCCAGGATCACGGCATCGGCCTCGAAGCGTCCGGCGTCAGTGATCACGGCTTTGGGTTTCAGCGCGGTTACGGTGACGCCCGTTCGCAACACTCCGCCTGCCCGGACGAAGGCGGCTGCCAGCGCCCGGCCCAAGGCGCGGCTGTCCACTTGCGCCTCGTCGGGTACCCAGACCGCGCCGGTACGGTCCGCCAGCAGGGGGACCATGGCCTGCGCCGCCGCCCCATCCAGCCATGCCGTGCCGGGCGGCAGTTGGGTTGGCCGCCCCAGCATCAGCGCCCCGTTGCGGCGATAAAAGATGGCCATGCCGCTGGCGGCTTCCAGATCGGCGGCGAAGCCGGGCCACAGGGCTTGGGACAGCGCCGCGAAGGCGATCTCCGGCAGGGGCGCATCCGCCGTCATCTCGGCGGTGGAGGCGATCATGCCCGCGGCGGCATGGGTGGCGCCGGACGCAGGCGCGCCGCGTTCCAGAATCGTGACAGATGCGCCTGCCTGGGCCAGCCGCCAGCCGATGCCAAGACCCGCCACGCCCGCACCGACAATGAGGATGGCGTGGCTCAAACCCAGCCCTCCCCTGTCGTTCTCAATACAATAAACCCAATGAGATAGGCGAGAGAGCTAAAGTGATGGGGGAGCGGACGGCCGCTCCGGAACCGCATGTTGACACCCCTATACGCCGCCCTTGCGGGCGGGCGGCGGGCAAGGAACCGTTGCGGCTGGCCGGGCGCGAACATCATCCCCATATAGCCTGTAACCGCGCGCCCGTGAGCGCGTATTGATGGGTAGCAGACAGGAGATCGACACATGGAGAAGGCGCTGTTCGGGGCGGGGTGTTTCTGGGGCGTGGAGGACTTCTTCCGCCAGGTGCCGGGCGTGGCAGACGCCGTCTCGGGCTATGCCGGGGGTGCGGTGGATAACCCCAGCTATCGCCAGGTCTGCTCCGACACCACCGGCCATGCCGAAGTTGTGGAGGTCACTTTCGATCCCGCCCGGGTCGAATACGCCACCCTCGTCGACCTCTTCTTCAAGATGCACAACCCGACCACCCGCAACCGGCAGGGACCGGACTTCGGCTCCCAGTACCGCTCGGCCATCTTCACCCATGGCTCGGAGCAAGCCCGGATCGCCGCCGAGCGCCGGGACGCCGCCCAGCCCCGCTTCAAGTCGCCCATCGTCACCCAGATCGAGCCCGCACAGCCCTTCTGGCCGGCTGAGGAGCATCACCAGCGCTATTTCGAGAAGCATGGCGGGCATTGCCATGTGAGCTATGCCGAGGTGGCCGACCGCTAGGTTCCCAGCCGCTCGCGCTCGGCCCGCTCTTCGTTCAGCCGCATGGTCACCAGCACGATGATCATGGCCACGAAGCTGGTCAGGGTGCTGGGCAGCCAGATGATAAGCCCGCCATAATGCAGGTCGTTCATCGCGGTCATGGCGATCACCCGGCCGCAGATCTCATAGACCGGGTAGAAGTCGGTCTCCGCCAGCGACAGGATCGCGCCCAGCACCATCTGGGGCAGTTCGATAATCAGGATCATCGCACCGCGCATCAGGTGCGACAGGCGGGCGGGCGGCTTGGCCCGGTTATCCAGCACCAGAGCCCAGAACATGATGCCGTTGATGGCCATGGTCCAGTTCATGATCGAATAGAGCGGGCGGGACAGCATCACCACCGTGTGAATCTGGGGGATCAGCCAGAGATAGAGCAGCCCCACGAACAGGACCGGGACCACCGCCGGATGCTGAAGCACATTCATCACTGCCGTCACGGAGCGGCTTTGCAGCGGCGGCTTGAGGAAATCCGGCATGCCCGCCCACAGCACCGCTCCGCTCATGCCCAGCGCGATCAGGAACGCCCCGGCATGGTGCAGCACGAAATGCGCCCAGCGATGCACGAAGAACATGTGCTGGGCGTAGTAATCGATATGGGTCTGCAGCACGATGTAGAAGCTGAGCACGCCCGCCACGAAACTGATCTTGCGCCACAGCGCCGGATGCTGCTCGCGCGGCAGCCGCTTCAGCCCGCGCCAGAACCAGGCCAGCGACAGCGTCACCGCCAGATATTCCGGCCAGTTGAACTCCCAGGGCATCCATACCGGAAGCTGCGCCGGATAATAGCGCACGATGATGTCCAGCATGGCGCCCAGCAGCAGCGTGCCGTATCCGGCCCAGGATTTCTGACGATCCGTCATGGGGCGCGACCATAAGCGAGTGCCCTGCCCGCCCCAAGCGTGATAAGGACGCGGCCATGCGGAGTTTCCTGGCCCTCGCCTTTGCGCTGTTGCTCGCCGGTTGCGGCGATGACCAGCCCTGGCACATGACCAATGTTGCGGGCGGGCCGCCCCGGCTGGAATTCCGCCTGACCGATGCCAACGGGGCGCGGGTAAGCGGCGAGAGCTATCGCGGCAAGGTTGTGGCGCTCTATTTCGGCTATGCGCAGTGCCCGGATGTCTGCCCCACGACGCTGGCCAACCTGGCCGATGTCGCCAAGCGGGTGAACCATCCGGACTTCCGCATTCTCTTCGTCACCGTCGATCCGGTGCGCGACACGCCACAGGTGCTGCGCGACTACCAGACCGCCTTCACGCCGCAGATGACGGGGCTTTATGGCGATGCCAATGCGCTGGCCGATGTGGCGCGGCGCTATCGCGTCGCTTACAGCGTGCGGCACAAGCCGTTCTACGAAGTGATGCACTCCAACGCGGTTTTCTTCTTCGATCGCAGCGGCAAGGCGCGCCTGGTGACGCTGGACAGCAGCCGCCCAGCCGAAATGGCGGCGGATGTGACGCGGTTATTACGCCAGCAATAAGCGTGTCATCCCGGAAAGCGCGCAGCGCCTATCCGGGATCCATCGTAATAGCGGGCATGATGGATCCCGGCTCACGCGATACGACGCATCGCTGGCCGGGATGACATGTTAGATGTGTAAAGCCGCGCCGTCGGCCGCAATCACCGCTTCGTGCATCATTTCCGACAGGGTCGGATGCGGGAAGATGGTGTGCGCCAGTTCCTGATCGGTCAGCTCGCCGGTCTTTGCGATGACATAACCCTGGATTAGTTCGGTAACTTCGGCGCCGATCATGTGCGCGCCCAGAAGTTCGCCGGTTTCGGCATCGAACACGGTCTTGATCAGGCCGTCCGCCTCGCCCAGCGCGATGGCCTTGCCGTTGCCGATGAAGGGGAACTTGCCCACCTTGATCTTGCGGCCACTCTCTTTGGCTTTGGCTTCCGTCATGCCGACAGAGGCCACCTGCGGCCAGCAATAGGTGCAGCCCGCCACGTTGGCGGTATTGAGTGGATGCACGCCCTTCACGCCCGCGATCTTCTCGGCCACGATGACGCCTTCATGCATGGCCTTGTGCGCCAGCCAGGGGCCGCCCACCAGGTCGCCAATGGCCCAGACGCCTTCCACGCCGGTCTCACCATATTTCCCGGCGACGATGTGGGTGCGGTCCACCTTGATGCCCGCCGCTTCGAGGCCGATGTTTTCGACATTGCCGACAATACCCATGGCGAGAATGACGCGATCGACGATGACCTGTTCGGTCTTGCCGTCCTTGGCTTTCAGCGTGCAGGTGACGTTGTCGGCGCCACGCTTCAGCTCGGTCACGGTCGTGCCCAGCTTCAGCTTCATGCCCTGCTTGGTGAAGGCCTTGGCGGCCATTGCTGAAATCTCTTCGTCTTCCACCGGCATGACGCGGTCCAGCACTTCGACCACGGTCACTTCGGCGCCCATCGTCTTGTAGAAGCTGGAGAACTCGATGCCGATAGCGCCGGAGCCGACGACCAGCAGAGATTTGGGGAACATGGTGGGCACCATCGCCTCGCGATAGGTCCAGACCAGCTTGCCGTCGGGCTCCAGGCCCGGCAGCGTGCGGGCGCGCGCGCCGGTTGCCAGCACGATGTTCTTCGCGGCGAGTTCAGACGTCTTGCCGTCCTTGGTCACCGTCAGCTTGCCCTTGCCGGCGAGTTTCGCCTCGCCCGGGATGACGGCGATCTTGTGCTTCTTCATCAGGAAGCCGACGCCGTCCGACAATTGCTTGGAGACGCCGCGGCTGCGGGCGACGATCTTCTCGATGTCGAATTTGAAATTGTCGGCCGACATGCCGTACTCGCCCAGGCGGTGCAGCAGGTGCCAGATCTCCGATGAACGCAGCAGCGCCTTGGTCGGAATGCAGCCCCAGTTGAGACAGATGCCGCCCATGCGGTCGCGCTCGACCACGGCGGTCTTCAGGCCCAACTGGGCGCAACGGATGGCGCAGACATAGCCACCCGGTCCGCCGCCCACCACGATCACGTCATAGGTGTCAGACATGATCGCTCCTACAACAGCATCGAAGCAGGTTCTTCGATGAACTGCTTCAGGGTTTGCAGGAACTTGGCGCCGGTTCCGCCATCGACGACGCGGTGATCGGCCGACATGGTGACGGTCATCACCGTGGCGATCTCAATCTTGCCATTCTTCACGATGGGGCGCTCTTCGCCCGCGCCGACTGCGATGATGCAGCTCTGCGGCGGGTTGATGATCGAGGTGAAGTTCTTGATGCCGTACATGCCCAGATTGGAGACGGAGAAGCCGCCGCCTTCATACTGGTTGGGCTTGAGCTTCTTGGCCTTGGCGAGGCCCGCCAGTTCCTTCACTTCGTTGCTGATCTCGACCAGGCCCTTGGTCTGGGCCTTGAAGATGATCGGCGTGATCAGGCCGAAGTCGAGCGCCACGGCGACGCCGACATCGGCATCCTTGTGTTTCAGGATGGAGGTGTCAGTCCACGACGCATTCACATCGGGATGCTTCATCAGCGCCATGGCCGACGCCTTCATGATGAAGTCGTTGACCGACAATTTGTAGGCGGGCTTCTTGTCCTTATCCTTCGGCGCGACGGCGTTCATCTTCTCGCGCACCGCCATCAGTGCGTCGAGATTGCAATCCAACGTCAGGTAGTAATGCGGGATGAGCGTCTTGGCCGAGGTCAGGCGCTTGGCGATGGCCTTGCGCATCGAGTCGTGCGGGATTTCCTCGTAGCTGCCCGCCGGATAGAGCAGACGCGCATCCGGCAGCGGCGTCACACCGGGGATGCCGCCACCAGCAGCGGCAGGCGCGGCGCCAGCGGCAGGCTTGGCAGCACCCGGCTTGGCATTCTCGACGTCGGACTTGACGATACGGCCACGCGGGCCGGTGCCCGACAGGGCGCCGATGTCGATGCCTTTAGAGGCGGCGATGCGCTTGGCCAGCGGCGAGGCGAAAACGCGCTTGCCATCGTTCTTCGCAGTCGGCGCAGCGGCAGTAGGCACAGCCTCCGCCTTCACGGCGGCGGCGATGTCCTTCATCGCGGCCGGAATATCAACCTTGGGAGCCGCAGCGGCGGCGGGCGTCGCATCCGCCTTCTCGCCCTCGTCCAGCAGGATGGCGATGGGCGCATTGACCTTCACGCCTTCGGTGCCTTCGCCGACCAGAATCTTGCCGATCCGGCCTTCATCGACGGCTTCGAATTCCATCGTCGCCTTGTCAGTTTCGATCTCGGCCAGAAGGGTGCCGGATTTCACGACATCACCTTCCTTCACCAGCCACTTGGCCAGCTTTCCCTCTTCCATGGTAGGCGAAAGCGCAGGCATCAAAATGTTGGTGGCCATGACTTACGCCTTGTAGGTGACGGATTTGACCGCCGCGATCACGTCATCGACCGTCGGCAGGGCCAGCTTTTCCAGATTGGCGGCATACGGCATCGGTACGTCCTTGCCGTTGACGCGGGTGGGCGGCGCATCGAGGTAGTCGAAGGCCTCAAGCGCCACGACGGCGGCGATGTGCGCGCCGATGGAGCAGACCGGCCAGGCTTGCTCGACGGTGACGATGCGGTTGGTCTTCTTGACGCTCTCGATCACCGTGCCGGTGTCGAGCGGGCGCAGGGACCGGAGGTCGATCAACTCGGCGTCGATGCCCATTTCGGCCAGCTTCTCCACCGCTTCCAGGCAAAGGCCGACGCCGATGGAATAGCTCACCAGCGTCACATCCTTGCCTTCGCGCACCACGCGGGCCTTGCCGATGGGCAGCACGAAATCATCCAGCTTCGGCACCGGGAACGACTTGCCATAGACGATTTCGTTTTCCAGGAAGATGACCGGGTTGGGGTCGCGGATCGCGGCCTTGAGCAGACCCTTGGCATCGGCGGCGAAATACGGCGCGATCACCTTCATGCCGGGCACATGCGCGTACCAGGACGAATAATCCTGGCTGTGCTGCGCGCCGACGCGGGCGGCCGCGCCATTGGGGCCACGGAAGACGATGGGCGACGCCATCTGGCCCCCCGACATGTAGCGGGTCTTGGCGGCGGAGTTGATGATCTGGTCCATCGCCTGCATGGCGAAGTTCCAGGTCATGAATTCGACGATGGGCTTCAGGCCATCGAACGCGGCACCGACGGCGAGACCGGCGAAGCCATGCTCGGTGATCGGGGTGTCGATGACGCGGCGCTCGCCGAATTCCTGCAACAGGCCCTGCGAAATCTTGTAGGCGCCCTGATACTCGGCGACTTCCTCGCCCATCAGGAACACCAGTTCGTCGCGGCGCATTTCCTCGGCCATGGCGTCGCGCAGCGCGTCGCGCACGGTGGTCATCACCATCTCGGTGCCTTCGGGGATCGACGGATCGTTGCCGACCACGATCTTCGGACCCGATGCGGCAGTACCCTTGTCGGCGACGTCCTTGTGGTCTTCGCCCCCATTTAATTGAGATGGGGGCAATTCGGCGGCGGCAGGCGCGGCCTTCTTCGGCGCATCGCCGGCCTTCTCGCCATCCGCCAGCAGCGTAGCGATGGGCGAATTGACCTTCACGCCTTCGGTGCCTTCGGCAATCAGGATCTGGCCGATGGTGCCTTCATCCACCGCCTCGAATTCCATCGTCGCCTTGTCGGTTTCGATTTCGGCCAGGATGGTGCCGGACTTGATGACGTCGCCTTCCTTCACCAGCCACTTGGCCAGCTTGCCCTCTTCCATGGTGGGCGACAGCGCGGGCATGAGAATTTCGATGCTCATCAGGCGTATATGTCCGTGTAGAGTTCATCCACGCCCGGCTCCGGGCTCTGGGTCGCGAATTCGGCGCTGGCGACGACACGCGCCTTGATGTCGGTGTCGATGGCCTTCATGTCCTGCTCGGTCAGGACGCCGCCATCCAGCAGCTTGCGGCCGAAATTCTCGATCGGGTCGCGCTTCTCGCGAATCTCGGTGAGCTCTTCCTTGGTGCGGTACTTGGCCGGATCGGACATGGAGTGGCCGCGATAGCGGTAGGTCTTCATTTCCAGAATGATCGGGCCCTTGCCGGCGCGGCAATGGGCGATGGCTTCGCCGCCCGCTTCCATCACCTTCTCGACATCCATGCCATCGACCTGGATGCCCGGGATATTGAAAGAGACGCCGCGTTTGGAGAAATCGGTCAGCGCCGACGAGCGCGCGACCGAGGTGCCCATGGCGTACTGGTTGTTCTCGATGATGTAAACGACCGGCAGCTTCCAAAGTTCGGCCATGTTGAAGGCCTCATAGACCTGGCCCTGGTTGGACGCGCCGTCACCGAAATAGGTCAGGCAAACGCCGTCATTGCCGCGATACTTGTTGGCAAAGGCCAGGCCGGTGCCCAGCGGCACCTGCGCGCCGACGATGCCGTGGCCGCCATAGAATTTCTTCTCGCTCGAGAACATGTGCATCGAGCCGCCCTTGCCGCGCGACAGGCCGGTGGAGCGGCCGGTCAGTTCGGCCATCACCGCGTTCGGGTCGATGCCCGCCGCCAGCATGTGACCGTGATCGCGATAGGCGGTGATGCTTTGGTCGTTGGGGCCGACATGCGCCTGCATGCCCACCACCACGGCCTCCTGGCCGATATAGAGGTGGCAGAAACCGCCGATCAGGCCCATGCCGTAAAGCTGGCCCGCGCGCTCTTCAAAGCGGCGGATCATCAGCATGTCGGAATAGAGCTTTTTCAGCGATTCAGAGTTGCGCGGCGGCGAAGCGGGGGGGGGGGCGTTTGTGCTCATTGCGCCTAGGGTTCTGTTATTGGATCAGCGCGCCGGAAAACGTTGGCGCGGCAGGGATTTGTGGCAAGGCTCACAGGCCTTGGCAAGCGCAAGTTATATTATTGCGCGAACAGCGTTCAGTAAACCAATCAGTGTGCAGTGCAGCGTAAAACGCGCTCTCGCAACGAACTTGCGCAAGCACATTTGCGGTTGGTTTTTTTCGTGCGCGAAGGATGTGCCGAGCAACAGGGAATTGCCACAAGAGGCTGAAAGTCATCCCGCAATGCGAAAGACGACTTTGACGTGCGCGGTGTCGCAACAGACGCGAAGATTGGCGATTAGCGAGCTTGGCGGGAAACAGCGACCTGATTGGGCGCGCCGTCCATCAATTCGGTGCGCGCCAGTTCTTCCACCAGATCGGAGTCGGGCGTCGCCTGCCCCATCAGGGCGATGCGATGCTCAAGACGGGCACGGGCCTGGCCCAGGCCAGCCAATTCCTGCTGCCGCAGCGCCAGCTTCCCCTGGGCGTCTTCCAGAACGAGAATGCCGCGCTCGCCCCAGATGGCATGGCTGCCGAAATAGCCGACTACCGTCACCGTGACGGCGGGAAGCACCATCAGGGCAAAGAACCGGGCGACGGAACGCTTGATTCGCATGACCCTACCGAATCACACACTGATTCGACCAGTCAACAGAAATTGAGTTAAAGATTTCAGGAACTTGGAGGACTGGCCGTTAATGTTTGCCCCCATCTGTCGGCTACGCGGGCAAGCCCGCTAGCCGACATCTTACCCCGCCGTCCGCTTCGCTGGCGGGGGAAGAAATCCGGTGCTTGGTATCAGCCGCGAAGAACGCTCTTGCCGGCATAGATGGCCGTATCGCCCAGCTGCTCTTCGATGCGCAGCAGCTGGTTGTACTTGGCCAGACGGTCCGAACGGGCCAGCGAGCCGGTCTTGATCTGCCCGCAATTGGTCGCCACGGCGAGGTCGGCGATGGTGCTGTCCTCGGTTTCGCCCGAACGATGGCTCATCACCGCCTTGTAACCGGCGCGATGGGCCATATCGACAGTGGCCAGCGTTTCGGTCAGCGAGCCGATCTGGTTGACCTTGATCAGGATGGCGTTGGCGGTCTTCTTCTCGATGCCCATGGCCAGGCGCTTGACGTTGGTGACAAAGAGGTCGTCGCCCACCAGGTTCACGGTCTTGCCGACTTCGTCGGTGATCGCCTTCCAGCCAGCCCAATCGTCTTCCGCCATGCCGTCTTCGATCGAGAAGATCGGATAGCGCTTGCAGAGATCGGCATAGACCTTGACCATCTCATCCGGCGACAGCGACTTGCCTTCGCCTTCCAGTTCATACTTGCCGTTCTTGAAGAACTCGGTCGACGCCGGATCGAGCGCGAAGAACACGTCCGAACCCAGCTTGTAACCGGCCTTTTCCACGGCCTTGGAGATATAGGTCAGCGCTTCGTCGGGATTCTTGAGGTTGGGGGCGAAGCCGCCCTCGTCGCCAACATTGGTGTTGTGGCCCGCATCCGACAGCGCCTTCTTCAGCGTGTGGAAGATTTCCGCGCCCATGCGCAGGCCTTCCTTGAAGCTGGACGCGCCAACCGGGGCGATCATGAATTCCTGGAAGTCGATGGGATTGTCGGCATGCGCGCCGCCATTGATGACGTTCATCATCGGCACCGGCAGCACTTGTGCTTTCGCGCCGCCGACATAGCGGTAGAGCGGCAGGCCCGAGGCATTCGCCGCCGCCTTGGCCACGGCCAGCGATATGCCCAGAATGGCGTTGGCGCCCAGGCGCGCCTTGTTGGGTGTGCCGTCCAGCGCGATCATCGCGTTGTCGATGCGGATCTGGTCTTCGGCTTCCAGGCCGCACAGCGTGTCGAACAGTTCGCCATTCACGGCGGCCACGGCCTTGCTCACGCCCTTGCCCTTGTAGCGGTCGCCGCCATCGCGCAGCTCCACCGCCTCATGGGCGCCGGTCGAGGCGCCAGAGGGGACGCCGGCGCGGCCGAACGAGCCGTCTTCCAGCGTGACGTCGACTTCGACGGTGGGGTTGCCGCGGCTATCGAGAATCTCGCGGCCAGTGATATCAATGATGGCGGTCATTTATGGAACTCCCATTGGGCTGGCCGGGTTCTAAAGGGCATACCCACGCCCGGCAAGATGTTAACGGTTACATTTGAAGGAAACGCGATGCTTTTATCGTCCCCCGCCATCATCCTCACCGCCGCCGTCAGCCTGCTGGCCGCCATTCTAGGCCTTCTGTTCGCCTTCGGCGCGGGCCGCACCCGCAGCCGCCTGCGCATCGACGCCCCCGCCATGAGCGGCCATCCCCGAGCTGGAACGCGCCCTGCGCATCCAGGGCAATACGGTGGAGCAGCTGGTGGTCTTCCTGCCGGCGCTGTGGCTGGCGGCGCTTTACTTCCAGGGTTGGTGGGCGCCCATCCTTGGCCTGATCTGGTGCCTGGGCCGGGTGCTCTATGCCTTCACCTATGGCGACTACCGCGCCCGCTTCCCCGGTTTCGCCCTCACCGCGCTGCCGACCGTGATCCTGATGGTGCTGGCGGCTGTCGGCATCTTCAACGCCTGGACAGCGTCGAGCGTCTAGCGCTTCACAATCGCGTCGATCTCGACCAATTGCGTGAGCAATGACGGGAAGTCCTTCAGCTTGACCATGTTGGGGCCATCGCTGGGCGCGTTGTCCGGGTCCTGATGCACTTCCATGAAGACGGTGGCGACGCCCGCCGCCACCGCGGCGCGGGCCAGGTACGGCACCATGGTGCGATCGCCGCCCGATTTGTCGCCCTGGCCGCCCGGCTGCTGCACGCTGTGTGTGGCGTCGAACACCACCGGCGCGCCGAACCCGGCCATGATCGGCAGCGCCCGCATGTCGCTCACCAGCGTGTTGTAGCCGAAGGAAACGCCGCGCTCGGTCACCAGCACATTGGGATTGCCCGCGCCGGTGATCTTGGCGATGACATTCTTCATGTCCCAGGGTGCGAGGAACTGGCCCTTCTTCACATTGATGATCTTGCCGGTGTGCGCGGCGGCGATCAGCAGATCGGTCTGGCGCGACAGAAAAGCCGGGATCTGCAAAATGTCCACCGCTTGCGCTACCGCGGCGCACTGGTCGCGCTCATGCACATCGGTCAGCACCGGCAGTCCGAATTCCTTGCGGATATCGGCGAAGATCGGCAGCGCGTTCTCAAGCCCCATGCCGCGCGCCGTGGCGGCGCTGGAACGGTTGGCCTTGTCGAAACTGGTCTTGTAGATCAGCCCGACGCCTAGCTTGGCGCAGGTTTCCTTCAGCGCGCCCGCCATGTCGAAAGCGTGCGCGCGGCTTTCGAGCTGGCAGGGGCCGGCGATAATGGAAAGCTTCTTGCCGTTACCGATCTCGACGTTACCGGCCCGCACGACAGCATTGGGTTGGGTCATGGCGTATCCAAAGAAAAGTGCCGGAGGCCTTGCGACCCCCGGCACAGAAATAAACCCATATCGCTTGAGGTCAAGCTCAGGTGAAAATGGTCTTGCGGTTGGCGCGCGCCCAGGTATGGGCCTCGCGCGATGCGGTCCACTTGATCGCATTCAGCACCAGGCGCTGGAAATTCTCGTTGGTCCAGGCGACCTGGTCGTGACCGTGCTGGATATAGACCAGCGGGCTGTTCTCGACCGGCTTAACCCAGGCGGTGAAGGGATGGCCCGGAGGGTGAGCGTAATTGCCGCCCGACGACGCCACCTGCGCCGGGAAGTTGGCGGCGATGGGATTGAAGTCGGTGCGCAGCAAGGGCGTGAAGGTTTCCGGGAACATGGGGCAGAGATAAGTCTCGTCCACGATGTCGAAGCCGTCGCCCAGACCCTGCGTGACCGGATGGTTCTTGTCGATGACGGTGATGTGCTGCTGCACGCCGCCGCGGAAGCCGGAGTAAGGATAGGTCACGCCGCGAATGGTCTGGGGATGATCCCAGTCGCAGGCGCCGCCCATCATCTCGACATATTCCGGCCAGGTATGCACCCACGACGCGATGGCGTGATGGAACAGCACCATGCCCTTGCCCTGCGTCAGCATCGCCTTGATGCCGCGTTTCAGGGCTTCCGACGGCTGGCGGAAATTGACATTGCGGCCGTTGGGCGAACGGTTGCCCGGGGACATCGCATTGCCTTCCGCCGCGCTGCGGGGGCTGCGGCCCGCGCGGTCATACAGCACGAAGACGTCATAGTTGGCCGACATTTCCGGCGTGAAGAACGCTTCGGCGGCGGGCTGGGAGACATGGTTCCAGTGAATGTCCTCGCCGAACAGGTTGAACATCGCGAAGAGCTGGTCATGGTTGAAGCCATGATCGCCCGTGATGAACAGCACCCGGATGGGGCCGCGTCCCTGGGCTGGACCACTGCCGCCGCCACGTCCCGCCTGGGGCGGACCGGCGGGGGGGGGCGGGCGCGGGTTGCGCCTGCGCCAGCGTGGCGCCAAGCAATGGCGCGGCGGCGCCGGCCGCGGCGATGCGCGACATCAGCTTGCGGCGCGACAGGCCTTCCTTCTTGATTTCGTCGGTCATGGCCTTCCTCCCGGTTTTGCGCGGAGCCTATCCAAGCCCAGCGCAAAAACAAGCGCGCCGGAGAACTGATCCCCGGCGCGCTGTTGATGGATGCGAAACGGCTTAGAGCTTGAACTTGGCCATGCCCGCATTGGTGCACTTCATGTCTTCGCCGCCGCCGGTGGGGCCCGAGACCGAGAAGACGCCAATCATCTCGCCGCCCTTCATGATCGGCACCGCGCCGGGGAAGGTGATGAGTTCGGGATCGCCTTCCAGCACCGCGCCGCGGCCCGCGGCCTTCACTTCCGGCAGCGCGCCGAACGCCTCGGACGTCATCTTCTTCTTCAGCACCGTATAGGCCTTGCGGCGGGCGTAATCGAAGAATGGCAGGCCGACGCCATCGGCGGCGAGCTGGACCCTGATGTTGCCATTAAGGTCCAGAACCATGACCACGGCCTGCGAGGCGCGCGGCGTCAGCTTCAGGCAATGGTCGATGGCGGTCTGCGCGGCGTCCAGCGCCATCGCCAGCGGAATCTGCTTCTCCGGCGGAATCGCGGCGGCGGCGGCGGGACCGGCCGGGCCCTTAGGCTGCTGCGGCGCGGCGGGCTGCGCCAGCACGGGCGCGACAGCAATCGCGCCAAGCAGCAGCGCCGAAACAAGGATACGCTTCATGAATCTCTCTCCCAAGGATTTATCCGCGAACGCTATCACGGCGCCTGCGCGCTGGGGAACGGGGAATTGTCGGGATTTGTCGCCGCCCTGCCTTAGCGCACGGCGGCCGCCAGGCCGATGGGCGACGACAGCGGCGAGAACAGGTTCATCGCATCCCAGAACAGCGTCGTATCCACCCGCACCGTGTCGCCGGGGCGGATCAATAGCGGCATGCGGGTATCGACCGGCTGTTCGACGCTCTGGCCCTCAGCGCGGACATAAACCTTGCTTTCCTTGGACTGGGAGGTGAAGCCCCCCGCCAGCGCCACCGCATTCAGCAGCGTCATGTTGTTGATGTAGCCATACTGGCCGGGCTTCTGCACCGCGCCCACCACATAGATGGGGCGGTAGCTGATGATCTCCACATTGATGCGTGGATTGCGCAGATAGTTGGGCACCAGCGCCGCGCGGATCCACCCTTCCAATCCGGCCTGGGTGTAGCCCAAGGCGCGCATCATGCCGATCAGCGGCAAACGGATGTTGCCATTGCCGTCGAGCTGGTACTCGCCCGACAGGTCGGCCTCGCCATAGATGGTGACGCGCACCTTGTCGCCCGGTCCCAGCGTATAGCCGCCCTCGACAGGCACGGCGCCGGCCTGCTGCGGTGCGCCGATGCTGCTGGGCAACGGCGCGCCATACGCGGTGGCGCCGGAGGAATAGGGCCGCGCCATCATTGGATTCTGGTTTGGCGCCGGCTGCATCGGCTGCTGCTGCGGCGCAGGTTGTGCATATTGTTGTGGCGCAGGCTGCGCGTAGGGCACGGGTTGCGGATAGGGCTGCGGGCCGGGCGGCAGTCCCTGCACCATGCGCTGCGCCGCCGTGTAGGGCGAAGCCTGCGCGGGTTGCGCGGCATAGACCGGGTCCTGCTGGGGCATGGGCTGGGGCTGCGCCGCGTAAGGCTGCGGGCCATAGGGATTGTAACGTTGAGCATAGGGCGAGCCATTGCCCTGCAGCGTGTAGTCGGGTGTCGGCGCGCCATAGGCCTGGGGCGGCGGCGGCAGATACGGCTGCGCCGGATACATCGAAGGCTGCGGTGCGGCGGCATAGGGGCCGGAGGTCGGCGCGGCCTGGATGCTGTAGCCCGGCGTCGGTGTCAGCGGTGCGCCGCTATTCTGCGCGCCATAGGCGGGCGCGGCCTGCGCCGTGGCGGCGCCATAGCCCATGGGCGTGACATACATGCCCGGCGGCGCGCTCTCGCCGAACGCGCTGTAATCCTGTTGGGCCGCGACGCCGCTGGCGGGCGCGGCGGGCGCCGTGTTGACCACGGGTATGCCGTTGGAGGTGATGACCGGCTGCGAACCCGGCGCGGTTTCGAAGCCCGCGCCTGCCCCTTGGGCCAGGGCGGCGGCAGAGAACAGCGCCACGCCCGCAAGCGCAAGCGCGCCGGACCGCCAGCACGGGACAGAAAACCGGGACATGCTCGGCAGAGTAAGGCTCCAGCCCTTACCCGATGCTTAACAAATCCCTGCCAGGACGGGGCGCGCGCACCTTGTGGGAACCCGGTTTCAGGCCCATATCTTGGGTATGCGCATGACCAGACAGCGGAAATTTCTTGTGTTGGCGTTGGTGACGGCGGCCGGTCCGGCGCTGGCGCAGCTGCCCATCCAGCCCCTCGACGTGCCGGGGATCCAGGGCCAGTACAACAGCGTCATCCAGCAGCAGAGTTTCGACACCCAGCTGAACAATCTGCGCCTGCAGCAAAACCTGAATCAGGACCGCATCCGCGAACTGGACCTGTTCCGGCCGCTACAGCCCTATGGCGCGACTACGATATTCCAGCCCCAGCCGCCGGGCCTAACGCCGCCGCCGCCCAGGCCCCCTGCCCCGACGACGCCGCAAGGCGAATAGCCGCGTTATAAAAGGCGATGACCCAAAAGATTTTCGCCGTGTATGTCGGTGGCCGCGCGCCAATATCGAGCTCCACGATATGATCTTCGCCGCCGGAAAGCGGATCGAGGATTGTTACGGGCAGGTTCTCGACCTGTGGTTCGGCACGCCGGGCGATGTCCATATCGACAGCTGGATCGAACTGGACGCGGTCGATGGCTGGCGGGTGGCCTGTCGGACAAGCCAGCCGCGCCCGGCCCGAAGCTGTTCTTCGTCAATCTAGGTGCGTACCGCGCCGGTGAATTCACCGAGGCGCATGCGACAGGCTTCTATATCGCCGCCGATGCGCTGGAAGCCAAGAAGCGGGCGCTGGCCGGATTGCTCAAGACCGGCTTCACCGAGCGGCACAAGGACGACCTGCTCGACATCGACGATTGCCTCGCCATCGCAGGCGCGAACGGACTGCATGTGACGCTGACGCGGACCAATGCCGTATCGGACCTGACGCCCAACAATGGCTATCACGCGATCCCGAAGCCGGTGATCGCGGCTTGGCTGGCGCAGCGCTAACCCGCGATGCCCAGGGCCGTCAGGATGGCGGCGGCGGTGAACGCTACCAGGCTGAGAACGCTGCAGGCGATGGCGCCGACCCGCACCCGCCGCGCCGCCGCCGGAATCGTGGCCGCGCCCGTTTCGGTGGTGATCATCTGGGTGACATAGGCCAGCAGCGTCGTCGTCACCGCCAAGACAAGTCCTGTGAGGAACAGCAGCAGCGGCCAGAACAGGATATGCGCCATGGCCGAGCCGTTGCGCTGGTCGTTGGCCCAGACCTGCCCGACAAAGGTGAGCAGCGAGATCACCGCCGCGCCATTGACCAGCACCAGCGTCCGGATGCCGGTGATCGCGAATTCCACCGCCGCCTGAAACAGGTGCTCCAGGATCGGGGCGGATTCCTGCGTCATCAGACCAGACGGCTCCGCTTCATCGCCGCGGCGACGAAGCTGGTGAAGAGCGGATGCGGCTCAAGCGGGCGCGATTTCAACTCGGGATGGAACTGGACGCCGATGAACCAGGGATGGTCCGGAATCTCCATGATCTCCGGCAGGCGTCCGTCCGGCGACCAGCCCGACACTTCCATGCCGTGCTTCTTCAGGTCCATCGCGTAATTGGTGTTCACTTCATAGCGGTGGCGATGGCGCTCGCTGATGGTGGTGGTGCCATAGACTTCCGCCACCTTCGAACCCGGGGTCAGCATCGTATCGTAAGCGCCAAGCCGCATGGTGCCGCCCATGTCGCCATCGGCGGCGCGGCTTTCGAAGCTGTTGCCCTTCACCCATTCGGTCATCAGGCCGATGACGGGATGCTTGGGATTGCCGATCTCGGTGGTGCCCGCGCCGTCCAGGCCCGCCAGGTCGCGCGCCGCCTCGATCACCGCCATGTGCAGGCCATAGCAGATGCCGAAGAACGGCACCTTGCGCTCGCGCGCGAACTTCACCGCGCCGATCTTGCCTTCGGTGCCGCGCTCACCAAATCCGCCCGGAACGAGAATGCCGTCCACCTTCTCCAGGAAGGACGCGGCGTCGTCACGCTCGAAAATCTCGCTGTCGAACCATTCGAGATGGACCTTCACATTGTTGGCCAGGCCGCCATGCGTCAGCGCCTCGGACAGCGACTTGTAGCTGTCCTTGACCTGCATGTACTTGCCGACCACGGCGATACGCACTTCGCCTTCCGGGTTCTTCACCCGGTGCACGACGTCTTCCCAGCGCGACAGGTCGGGCGGCGGGGCATTGTCCAGCCCGAAGACCCGCAGCAGCTGCGTGTCCAGACCGACCTCATGATAGGCGAGCGGCACGCGATAGATGGTGTCGAGATCCAGCGCCGGGATCACCCGCTCCGCCGGCAGATTGCAGAACAGGCCGATCTTGCGGCGCTCATCGTCCGGAATGGGATGGCTGGAACGGCACAGCAGGATATCGGGCTGGATGCCGATGGCGCGCAATTCCTTGACGCTGTGCTGGGTCGGCTTGGTCTTGAGTTCGCCCGCCGCTTCCAGGAAGGGCACCAGCGTCAGATGGATGAAGGCGCTCTGCCCGCGGCCCAGGTCATTGTGCAATTGGCGAATGGCTTCGAAGAACGGCAGACCTTCGATATCGCCCACCGTGCCGCCGATCTCGACCAGCAGGAAATCCAGCCCGTCGATATCGGCCAGAACGAATTCCTTGATCATGTCGGTGACATGCGGGATCACCTGCACAGTGCGGCCCAGATAGCCGCCCTTGCGTTCCTTTTCGATCACCTGGGAATAGATGCGGCCCGACGTGACGTTGTCGGACTTGCGCGCCGAGACTCCGGTGAAGCGTTCGTAATGGCCCAGATCGAGATCGGTCTCCGCGCCATCGTCGGTGACATAAACCTCGCCATGCTGGAACGGGCTCATCGTGCCCGGATCGACATTCAGATAGGGGTCCAGCTTGCGCAGACGGACTTTGAAACCGCGCGCCTGAAGCAGCGCGCCGAGAGCGGCGGACGCAAGACCTTTTCCGAGGGAAGAGACCACGCCGCCGGTGATGAAGATCAACCGGGCCATGGGAGGCCAACATCATGAAAAGGCCATGATGGCGCAAGCGCAAAATTTGAAAATATTTTTGCGCTAACAGCTATGCGTAAAACGGGGAAACTATTGGGGTTTGGGGACCGACGGGACGGTGGGCGCAGGCGCCGCCGGAGCGGGCGTGGCCGGGGCGGTCGAAGCCGGCTGGTTCAGCAGGATCGAACGCGACGATTCGGGACGGCCCTGCAGCGCCAGGATGTTCAAACCGATGCAGATGATGAAGAAAAGGACGGCCGTGATCGCCGTGGAGCGGGTCAGCGCATCGGCCGCGCCGCGCGGGCTGAACAGGTTGCCCATGCCGCCGCCGCCGCCACCAATGCCCAGCGCGCCGCCTTCCGACCTCTGCAACAGGATCAGGACGATCAGAACCACCGCGACGATGACTTCGGCGACGAGAAGAACGGTCTGCATAAAACGGGTCCGGCAATTAGCTGGCGGGGTTTAAATCATTGATCGACAAATAGGAAGGCGTTTTCCCGGCGACAACCCGCCCGGCATAAACCCTTCTATTTCAATGAGTTGAGAGACCGCCTCAGACAGCAATCGCGGTGGGCTGGTTGCGCGCGCGGATAATCGCCACGGTGGCGTCGATCTCGGCGAGCTGATCCGCCGAGGATTTTTCCGGATGGAAGGCCTGGTGCAGGCTCAGCGCCGCGTGGCCCAACAGATGCATCGAGGCGTTGCGGTCCACGCCCATGCTCAGCCCCTCGATGGCAGCCAGCAGGCTTTCGCACCATTCCAGCGCGGGCTGGTATTCGGTGTCGCGGCTGCGCCGCTCGATGGAGCGCACAAGTTCGCTCAGGCGGTCCAGCTCCGGCGGCGCGCCCTTGCTGGGCAGCACGTCCTGCATCAGGCGCCACAGGATGCAGACCTGGAAGGAGTCGCGGCGCAGTTTCTCGGAATGCAGCTTGTCGCGCGCCGATTTCAGCTCGGTGTCCAGCCTGCGGGCGATGGCCTCGGCGCTCAATTTGTCCTTGGCCTTCATCTTCAGCGAATTGGGCGGCGCGAAGAGTTCGGTTTTGGATTCGCGGCTGTCGTCCTTGCGGCGGTCGGGGCCGACATAATCGGTGGTGATGACGAAGCTCTTGCGGCGGTCGATATGCGCCTCGATGCGCTGGCCCAGCAAGGCGGTCGAGAAAGGCCGCAGCAGCAGATCGTCGGCGCCGGACGAGACCACGCGGTTGATCAGGCCCGCGCTCTTTTCCCAGGCGGTGACGATGATGACGATGAAGGGATTGTGCCCTGCCCCGCCCTGCCGCATCTGCTGGATGGCGGCGCAGAGTTCGTCGGCGGCGCCCTGCGCTTCACACAGCGCGATGTCCGGCGGGTTCTTCTGGATGGACTCGACAAAGGCCTCGAGGGTCGAAACCGTCTCGGTGCGGCGGAAGCCGAGCGCGTACAGGGCGGCGCGCGTCGCGGTGCGGTTTGCCGCGACCGGGTCGTAAATCAACGCATCCACGGAATCGAAGGACAGCCGTCCCATAGTCCCCACGCAACCCTTCTGGTTGGCCACAGAATGACGCCTGGCCGTTAAGGAAGGGTCGAAAGGGGTAGTTAACGATAGGTGAGTGCTTTGCTTAAAGGTGGCGGCATGGATCCCCGGACAAGCCGGGGGATTGACGCTACGAAACACGCGCTCTGCGCGTATTTCGCACGCGTCAACTATTTCGGCGCCGCCGAAATGATCGCCATGAAGTCCGCGACCTTCAGGCTGGCGCCGCCCACCAGCGCCCCGCCCACATCCGGCGTGGAGAGAATGGCGGCGGCGTTGTCCGGCTTCACCGAGCCGCCATACTGGATGAGGACTTTCTTGCCCGCATCGCCAAGCTGCGCGACCAGACAGGCGCGGACATGGGCGTGCATCGCCGCGATGTCGTCCAGGCTGGCGGTCTTGCCGGTGCCGATGGCCCAGACCGGCTCATAGGCGACAACCGTGTTCGCAGCCGTCGCGCCTTCGGGCACGCTGCCGGCAAGCTGGGATTCGCACACCGCATTGGCCTTGCCGGCTTCGCGCTGCTCCAGCGTCTCGCCGAAGCAGATGATGGCGGTGAGGCCGGCGCGCCAGGCGGCCTTGGCCTTGGCCGACACCTGGGCATCGGTTTCGGCATGGTACTGGCGGCGCTCGGAATGGCCGACGATGACATGGCTGGCACCCGCCGCCTTCAGCATCTCGGCGCTGACATCGCCGGTGTAGGCGCCGGAGGCTTCGGCATGGCAATCCTGCCCGCCAATCGCAAAAGCGTCCTTCACGAACCAGGCGGCCTGGGCGATGAGGGTGGCGGGCGGGCAGACCAGGACATCGCAGGAAGCCGGATTGGCCTCCAGGGCTGCCTTGAGGTCGCCCAGCTTGGCCGCATCGGCCTGTCCGACACCGTTCATCTTCCAGTTTCCTGCCACCAACGCGCGCATTTCGTTTCCCTTTTTGTCCTGTTTTCCGGGCTTTTAGCCCGTTCCGCGGCTTGCCGGAAGGTGACCCCCTCCCTATTATCCACGGCCTTTTATACGTCGCAGGATTTTCCCAATGATTCAATGGATGCACCGCCTTTCGAAGTCGTTCGTCGCCACCATGCTGATGGGCGTGCTGGCGCTGAGCTTCGTGGTCTGGGGCGTGGGCGACATCTTCACCGGCGTCTCGCAGACAGCGGTGGCCACGGTGGGCGGCACCAACATCGAAGGCACGACCTTCCAGCGCAACTATCGCAATTTCCTGCGCATCCAGGCGCAGCAGACCGGCGCCGAGATCACGCCGGAAATGGCGCGCGCCATGGGCCTGGGCCAGACGGCGCTGCAGCAGATGGTGGACCGCCAGGCGCTGGACAATTACGCGGCGGATCTTGGCATCGTGGCCGGCGACGCCCAGGTGGCGCAGACCATCCAGGACATCGAAGGCTTCCGTGGCCCCACCGGCCAGTTCAACTATCAGAACTTCCTGCAGGCCATCAGCACAGCACAATACACGGAAGCCGATTTCACCGGCGAAGTGCGCTCCGACCTGGCCCGAACCCAGCTGACCGGCGCGATCGAGGTCTTCTTCGGCGCGCCCGGCGAATATTCGCTGGCCATCTACCAGTATCTCTTCGAAAAGCGCGCCGCCGATTACATCGTGGTGCCGTCCAGCGCCGCGGGTACGATTGCTCCGCCGGACGAGAAGACGCTGGCGGCTTTCGTCAAGGAAAACGCATCGCGCTTCTCCACGCCGGAATATCGCGACCTGCAATTCGCCTATGCCACACCCGCCGATGTCGCGGTCGAGGTCACTGACAAGATGGTTGCGGACGAATATGCCGTTCGTAAGGCGACCTACAACATGCCGGAACGGCGCGACCTCTCGCAGCTGGAATTCAAGACCGAGGCCGAAGCCAAGGCGGCCCGCGCCAAGATCGATGCCGGCACGACCTTCGAACAGCTGGTGGCCGCGCGCGGCCTGAAGCCAGCGGACGTTTCGCTGGGCGTGAAGTCGCCTGAGGAACTGGGCGATCCCGCCGCCGCCAAGGCCGCCTTCGCGGTGGGCGAAGGCCAGGTCAGCCAGCCGGTGCAAGGCACCTTCGCCTGGCTGCTGCTGAAGACCGGCAAGGTCACGCCCGGCAACAGCCGCAGCCTGGACGATGTCCGGGAAGAGCTGCGCGAAAACCTGAAGATGCAGCTTGCCGCCGACAAGCTGGTGGACATTCTCAATGTCTATGACGAAGCGCGGAAGAATGGCGAGACCCTCGCCACCGCCGCCGCCAAGGCGAAGATGAAGGTGGGCCGTGTCGCCGCCCTGGATGCGCGCGGGCTGACGCCGCAAGGCATGCCGGCGGTGGGCATCCCGGCCGATCCGGAATTCCTCTCCATCGCCTTCAGCGCCGATGTCGGCGCCGACAATGATCCGGTCTCCACCAAGAGCGGCGCCTACTACGTGGTGCGCGTCAATGGCGCGACGCCGCCCAAGCAGAAGCCGTTGGCCGAGGTCCGCGCCGCTGCCGAAACCCAGTGGATCGCCCGCAAGCGCGCCGACCTGATGACGGCCAAGGCCAAGGCGCTGAACGACCAGGCGGTGAAGGAAAAGTCTCTGGCAGGCGTCGCCGCCGCGCTGGGCGCGACGGTGGTGAAAAGCCCCGCCATCGCGCGCGACACCAACACCGCCGCCCTGCCCGCCGCGCTGGTGACCAAGCTGTTCGAAGCCAAGCCCGACGGCATCGTGTATGCGCCCGCCGGTGACGGCTATGTGATCGCCAGGCTCACCGGCATCGCCCATCCCAAGCCGCAGCCGAGCGACAAGGATTTCCCCGCCCAGGCGCAACAACTGTCCCAGAGCATCTCGGGCGATATCGCCATCGCGATGGCCGCGTCCGCCCGCAACGCGCAAAAGGCGACAGTCAACCAGCGGAATCTGGACACGATCATGGGCGCCCCCCAGTGAACGGATTCCAAAAGTGACGAATTTAGAGACGTTCGCCCAGCGCTACGGCGATGGGCGGGCGCAGTTGCTGCACACCCGTCTGGTCGCCGACCTGGAGACGCCGGTCTCGGCCTATCTCAAGCTGGGCCAGAATGAGGATGGCAGCGCCCGCGAAAACAGCTTCCTGCTGGAAAGCGTGCAAGGCGGCGAAGCGCGCGGACGCTATTCCATCGTCGGCCTGAAGCCCGACTTGATCTGGCGCTGTCACGGCGACAAGGCCGAGATCAACCGCAATGCCCTGAACGGCGGCACCTACACCGCTGAAACGGCGAAGCCGCTGGAAAGCCTGCGCACGTTGGTCCGCGAGACGCGGGTGGAGCTGCCGCCCGGCATACCGCCCATGGCGGCGGGGCTGTTCGGCTATCTTGGCTATGACATGGCGCGGCAAGTGGAGCATCTGCCCAACCCGCCGCCCGATACGCTGGGCCTGCCCGACGCGATCATGCTGCGGCCCACCATCATCGCCATCTTCGACACGGTGAAGGACGAGATCATCATCGCCACGCCGGTCTGGCCCGATGCCAGGGTGGATGCGAAGGCCGCCCATGCCAGGGCGCAGGAGCGCCTGGACGAGACCGTGGCCGAGCTGGAGCGCCCTGCGCCTGCCGCACCGCCCGTGCCGGACGACCTGCCCACCAACGTGGTGCCTGAATCCAACATGACCAAGGCGGAGTTTCTGGATGTGGTGGCCCGCGCCAAGGAATACATCGCGTCCGGCGATGTCTTTCAGGTGGTGCCGTCGCAGCGCTTCCGCCGCCCATTCACGCTGCCGTCCTTCTCGCTCTATCGCGCGCTGCGGCGGCTGAACCCGTCGCCGTTCCTGTATTTCCTTTCCATGCCGGGTTTCCAGATCGCGGGCTCCAGTCCCGAAGTGCTGGTGCGGCTGCGCGACGGCAAGGTGACCATCCGCCCCATCGCGGGCACGCGCTGGAGGGGCAAGACGCCCGAGGAAGATGCGGCGCTGGCCGCCGAGTTGCTGGCCGACCCCAAGGAACGCGCCGAGCATCTGATGCTGATCGATCTGGGCCGCAACGATGTCGGCCGCATCGCCAAGACCGGCGCGGTGAAGGTGACGGACAGCTTCTTCATCGAACGCTACAGCCATGTCATGCACATCGTCTCCAATGTCGAAGGTGAAATCCGCGACGGGCTGGATGCGATGGATGCGCTGGCGGCGGGATTTCCAGCGGGCACGCTGACCGGCGCACCAAAGATCCGCGCAATGGAAATCATCGACACTTTCGAGAAGGAAAAGCGCGGCGCGGCCTATGCCGGGGCGATCGGCTATTTCGCCGCCGACGGTTCGATGGATACCTGTATCGTGCTGCGCACCGCCCTGATCAAGGACGGCACCATGTACGCCCAGGCGGGCGCGGGCATCGTCGCCGACAGCGTTCCGGAATCCGAGTATCAGGAGACGGTGAACAAGGCCAAGGCCCTGTTCGCCGCCGCTGAGGAAGCGGTGCGCTTCGCTTCGGCTGCCAAGAAGGGGCAATAATGGCTCGCATTTATCTTCCGTCTAGAGAACCGGAAGATTGGCGGCGACTACTTGGCGATCCCGAAAAGCATTGGCGCATCGGCTACTCCGCACGCACGCTTGCACATTGCTGGGAACACGCCGGTCACCTGCCACCGGAAATCGAAACAATTTTGAACCCTCTGGGCGAACCAGAACTGCTGATCGCAATTCCCGAGCACAAAGTGCCTTTGCCGGGGTCTAAGATTGGTGAAAGTCAGAATGACTTGTTCATGCTGGTTCGGGCCGGATCGAAAACCGTAGCGGTAGCCATCGAAGGAAAGGTCAATGAACCATTCGACCAGCCGCTGGGGAAATGGCTGGTCAATGCCTCGCCCGGCAAGCTGCAGCGCCTAGCGTACCTATGCGACCTTTTGGGCCTGAACCAGCCCCTGCCCCTCGACCTGCATTATCAATTTCTGCACCGGACAGCCTCCGCCGTGATCGAAGCCAGGCGCTTCAAGACCGACTCCGCTGCCATGATCGTGCATTCCTTTTCGCCGGAGCGATTGTGGTTTGACGCTTTCGCCCGTTTCGTCGCCCTGTTCGGCGTGGAAGCACAGCCGGACAAGCTTGTCGCGATCCGCCCTGATGGAACGCCGCCAAAATACGTGGGTGGGCGAGCGGTGACGGCGCGTTCCTGGCGCGCTGATCGTCATGCTTCACCCTCCCCTTGAGGGAGGGTCGAAAATTCGAGCCTTGCGAGAATTTTCGGGGAGGGGTCAGGGCGGGTATAACCCCTCCCCGAATTTGCTGTGCAAATTCGACCCTCCCTCAAGGGGAGGGTTGGTTTGATGCCAGCTTTGCCCGCGCATCCTTCGCCCGCATCGCCGTTTCCAGCGTCACCAGCGTGACGCCGTGATCATCCGCCAGCCATTCTGCCAGCAGCCGCAGCGTCACCGCATGCGGATGGCCGATGGCGATGGCGGCGCCTTGCCGTTTCGCCGTAGCGGCCAGCCCCGTTAGCTGTGCTGCAACCGCCGCTTCGCTCTGGTCATCGTCCAGAAAGATGTCGCGGCCACCGGCCTTGATGCCCGCCGTCCGCGCGACGTCCTCGGCTTTGCTGGCGGGCGAGGTCTTGGAGTCGAGGAAGAACAGTCCCCGCGCCTTCGCCGCCTGCATCACTGGCGACAGCGCCGCGACATCCGATGTGAAGCGGCTGCCTTCATGGTTGTTGAGGCCCGCCGCGCCGGGCACGCGGTCCAGCGACCAGTTCAGGCGGCGCAATATCTCGTCGCGCGGCATCTGGGTCTCCAGCATCATCGGCGCATCCCGCGTATTGCGCAGCGCCTGCATCGGAACATGCGCCAGCACGGTGCGGCCCTCGTCCCGCGCCCGTGCCGCATAGCCCGGCGTCATCTCCGCATAGGGCAGGAAAGCCAGCGCCACCGGGCCCGGCAAGCGCATCGCCTTTTCCGTGCCCGCGATGTCGGACCCCAGATCGTCGATCACGATGGCGATGAGGGGGGTGCGCGGCGCCCCGCGCAGCGCCAGCAGCCAATCGGGCAGCGCCTTCGCCACCACCGGGTACAGCAGTTGCGGCGCATGCGGGCTTTCCGAGAAGCCGGGCAGCGCCAGCCGGGCGACATCCCGCCGTGGCGGCGGCGCATCGGCATGGGCCTGGGCCATCAGGCCAGGCGTGACCGCGCCCACCAAGCGCGGCAGCCCTGCCAGCGCGGCGTCGCCGCCGGTCCAGAGCGCGAACGCGGCAAGGCCCGCGAACAACAGCTCGCGCACATGCTTCCGGACAAAGCGAATCACCGGCTCCATGAGCGGATTCTACAGCCAGCGCTGACCCGGGAGCATCGGCCAGGAAAAGTGGCCCCGTCTTCAAATCGAAGATGGCGGTTTTCCGTCAGGCCGTGCGACCATCAAAAAACCATGCCGTCCTTCGTCTATGTCCTGGCCACAGAGAACCCCGACGGGCGCATCGTCACCTATGTGGGCTGGACGCTCGACCTCGAACGCCGCCTGACCGAGCACAACGGCAAGCCCAAAGGCGCGCGTTCGACGCGCGGGCGGGCCTGGGCGCTGGTCTATGCCGAGAAGCATCGCACCCGCCGCCGCGCCATGGCGCGCGAATACAAGCTGAAGCATGACCGCGCCTTCCGCGCGGCCCTGCGGCATCTGCTCTAGAGCTTGGGCGGCTTGTGGGTCGAGAGAAACTCGCCCATGCGCTGCAGCGCCTTGGTGATGTTCTCCGCCGAATTGGCATAGGAGACGCGCATATAGCCTTCGCCCATAATGCCGAAATCCGGACCGCCCACCATCGCCACGCCTGCCTCGTCGAGAATGGCGTTGGCCAGCTTCTTGGCCTTCCAGCCCGTCCTGCTCACATTCGGGAAGGCATAGAAGGCGCCTTTGGGCATGATGCAGCTGACGCTTGGCAGATTGTTCAGCCCTTCGACCACCAGCTTCCGGCGCTTGTCGAACTCGCGCACCATGTGGTTGACGGGGTCCTGCGCGCCGGTCAGCGCCGCGATGCCGGCATATTGGGTCGGAGCATTTACGCAGGAATGGAAATTCACCGCCAGCTTGCGCGCCAGGTCGTCCAGTTTGGGCGGCCAGATCGCATAGCCCAGGCGCCAACCTGTCATGGCATAGGTCTTGGACCAGCCATTGAGGATGATCAGCCGGTCGCGGATTTCCGGATAGGACAGTAGCGTGACGTGCTTCTCGCCGTCATACAGGATGCGGTCATAGATCTCGTCCGACAGGATGGCGACATCCGGCCACTTCTCCAGCCCCGCCACCAGCTTGTCGAACTCGTCCTTCGGCACCACGCCGCCGGTCGGATTGGCGGGGGAGTTGAGGATGATCAGGCGCGTGCGCGGCGTGATCAGCGACAGCGTTTCTTCCGCCGAGAAAGCGAAGCCATAGCCTTCACGGATGGGAATCGGCACCGGCGTCGCGCCGGTGAACTCGATCATCGAGCGATAGATCGGAAAGCCCGGATCGGGATACATGATCTCCGCGCCCGGCTCGCCGAACATGATGACCGACATGTACATGGTGGGCTTGCCGCCCGGCATGATCATGACGCTGTCGGGCGAAACCTCGACGCCATAGCGCGCATGCAGATCGGCGGACACCGCTTCGCGCAGCGGCGGAATGCCGGTGGCGGCGGTGTAGCCGTGATGACCATCGCGGATCGCCTTGATCGCGGCTTCGCAGATATGGTCAGCGGTGCGGAAATCGGGCTGGCCGATGCCAAGGCTGATGATGTCGCGGCCCTGCGCCGCCAGCGCGTTGGCGCGCGCCAGCACGGCGAAGGCGTTTTCCTCACCCAGATGGTCGAAGGCGGGCACGGTTTTCAGCATGGCGGGTTCCGGCAATTTGCGGGCACTCCTATATCCTCATCTTTGGAGTGAAACCAGCCGCGCCAGGGCGTCAAAACGCGCTTGAATCTGGCATTCCCGCCAGAGACTTACCAATGGCCAGGCTGCGGTAGGCGTCTTGCCGGGCCTGTTGCGGCTTGCGCCTGTCGCAAGCAGATTCTCTGCCGCATCACACCACCTGCACCGCGCCCAGCGCCGCGATCACCAGCGTGGTGAGGCCCCACAGGCCCAGCGCCATCGCGAAGGCGTTGCCGCGGCCGATGCCCAACCGATCCTGAAACCAGCCGGTTTGCAGCGCCAGATACCAGATCACCGCCGCCAGCATCAGCAAGCCGGACGCCGACGCGATCAGCGGATCCTTCATGCGCCCGCCAATGCCCGCCGCGCTCAGCATCAGCGCGAACGGCGCGCGCAGCGAATTGCGGTCCAGCGGCGCGCCCATGTGGCGGATCAGCGCCGCGGCGAAGGTCAGCGGATAAAGCCCGAAGACGACGCAGCGCAGCAGCAGGAAGGTCTGGTCGGTCTGGAAAATGCCGCGAAAGCCCTGTCGCAGCGAAGCGCTGTCATGCGCCCCCAGTTCCAGCAGATGGGCCACGATGATGCTGATCATCAGGAACAGCGGCGGACTCAGCGCGGCGCGGTACTGGTTTTCGGGCGCGTCGTTCTGCTCGCCGTCGGAATAGCGCATCATCGCCAGCGGACGGCGCAACACGCGCCACAGGGTGCGCGGATAGAACAGCAGCCATGTCAGGATTTCGTAGAGGAATTCCTCGAACGAACGAAGAATCTTGACGAAATCCATGACGGCCCCTTTCAGGGAAGCTGATTACTCAGCAGCAACCTGATTGCGGCGGTCGAACTGCGACCAGACGCCGGCATCGCCGTCCCAACTGCCGCTGGTCGCGCCCTTGGAATATTCGGTGGCGCGCTGCTCGAAGAAATTCGCGTGCTCGACGCCGTTGAGGATTTCCACCAGCCAGGGCAGCGGATGCGCCTTGGCCTGGGTGTAACCCGACGAGACATCGCCCGCGAAATTGCCGAACACGGGCGTGAGTTTCAGCTGGGTCAGGCGCCAGTCGGCGATATAGCGAACGTAATTCTTGATCGCATCGGGCGTCATGCCTTCGATGCCGCCCACGCCGAACGCCAGGTCGATGAAGCTCTCTTCCAGCCCGACCATGGTCTTGGCGACATCGATGATGTCGTCCTGCACCGCCTTGGTGACGGCGCCGGTTTCTTCGTTCCAGGCGTGATAGAGCTTGGTGATGCCTTCGCAATGCAGGCTTTCGTCGCGCACCGACCAGGAAACGATCTGGCCCATGCCATTCATCTTGTTGTGGCGCGGGAAGTTCAGCAGCATGGCGAAGCTGGCGAACAGCGACATGCCTTCGGTGAAGCTGCCGAACATGGCCAGCGTGCGGGCGACGTCGCTGCACGTCTTCGTGCCGAAGGTGTGCATGTAGTCCGCCTTGGCCTTCATCTCATCATAGTCGCGGAAGGCTTCGAACTCGGCCTGCGGCATGCCCAGGGTCTTGAGCAGCAGCGCATAGGCGTCGATATGCACCGTCTCCATGTTGGAGAAGGCAGCCATCATCATCTGCAATTCCAAGGGCTGGAACAGCGGGATGTAGCGCTTGAGATAATTGTCGCCCACTTCCACGTCGCTCTGCGTGAAGAAGCGGAAAATCTGGGTCAGCAAATTCTTTTCCGCCGGCGAAAGGCGGCTGGACTGCCAGTCCTTGATGTCGGCGCCCAGCGGCACTTCTTCGCCCATCCAGTGGGTCTGCTGCTGGCGCTTCCAGCAATCATAGGCCCAGCTGTAGCGGCTGACGTCGAACGTGCCGGTGGACTTGAGCAGACCGACCTTGCCGGTGCCGATCAGCTCACGGGGATCGATGTTTCCAAAATTCATTGACATGCCAAGCACTCTTCATAGTCGGTCTTCTCGGCCACGGCGGCGCCCTTGGCCTTTTTCTCAAGCTGGCCGGCGAAACCGGCGCGGCTGATGGACTTGGAGCGGCAATAATACAGGCTCTTGATGCCGCGCTCCCACGCCGTCCAGTGCAGCATGTGCAAATCCCACTTGTCGATGTCGGCGGGCAAATACAGGTTCAGCGACTGGCTCTGGCAGATATAGGGCGTGCGGTCGGCCGCCAGCTCGATGATCCAGCGCTGGTCGATCTCGAAGCCGGTGCGATAGACCGACTTTTCGTCCTCGCTGAGACAATCGAGGTGCTGCACCGAACCCTCATGCTCGACGATGGACTGCCAGGTGGCGTCGGTGTTCGCGCCCTTTTGTTCCAGCAGGTCCTGCAGATAGGGGTTGCGCACCGAGAAGGCGCCCGAAAGCGTCTTGTGGGTATAGACGTTGGCCGGGATCGGCTCGACGCAGGCGGAGGTGCCGCCGGCGATGATCGAAATGGAGGCGGTGGGCGCGATCGCCAGCTTGTGGCTGAAGCGCGCCTTCATGCCCCGCTCTTCCGCGTCCGGGCAGGCGCCGCGCTCGACGGCCAGATTGTAGGATGCCGCATCGGCTTCGCGGCGGACCTTCTTGAAGATGCGCAGGTTCCAGCTCTTCGCCATGGCGCTTTCCATGGGAATGCCCTTCTGCTGCAGGAAGGAGTGGAAGCCCATAACGCCCAGCCCGACCGAACGCTCGCGCAGGGCGGAATATTTGGCGCGCTGCATGGAATCGGGCGCGGTCTCGATGAAGCTGGTCAGGACATTGTCCAGCATCCGCAGCACATCCTCGACCAGACCTTCCTCGGCGCCCCACTGGTCCCAGGTCTCGATATTGAGCGAGGACAGGCAGCAGACCGCCGTGCGTTCCTTGCCGTCATGATCCATGCCGGTGGGCAGGGTGATCTCGGAGCAGAGATTGGAGGTGTTCACCTTCAGACCCAGCTCGCGCTGGTGCTTGGGCAGGGCCCGATTCACATGGTCGATGTTGAGGATATAGGGCTCGCCGGTCTGCAGGCGAGTTTCCAGAATGCGCTGCCAAAGCTGGCGGGCATTGACCTCGCGCATCACTTCGCCCGTCTTGGGAGAAGTCAGCCAGAACATACTGTTTTCACGGACACATTCCATGAACGCGTCGGTGATGTTGATGCCGTGATGCAGGTTGAGGCCCTTGCGGTTGAAGTCGCCGCTGGCCTTGCGGATCTCGAGAAACTCCTCGATCTCCGGATGGGAAATGTCGAGATAGACCGCCGCTGAGCCGCGCCGCAGCGAACCCTGGCTGATGGCGAGCGTCAGGCCGTCCATCACATGGATGAAGGGAATGATGCCGCTGGTCAGGCCGGACTTCACCTTTTCGCCGATGGAGCGGACCTTGCCCCAATAGGTGCCGATGCCGCCGCCATTGGAAGCCAGCGCCACATTCTCGTTCCAGGTGCTGACAATGCCATCCAGCGAGTCGGGCACATCGTTCAGGAAGCAGGAGATCGGCAGGCCCCGGCCGGCGCCGCCATTGGACAGGATCGGGGTGGCGGGCATGAACCAAAGGCGGCTCATGGCGTCATACAGGCGCTGGGCGTGGGCCACATCGTCGGCATAGGCGCAGGAGACGCGGGCGAACATGTCCTGGAACGACTCGCCTTCCAGCAGATAACGGTCGCGCAGGGTGGCCTTGCCGAAAGCGGTCAGCAGGTCGTCGCGGCTGCGGTCCAGCAGCAGATCGGCAGGAACGGGGCGCACGGCCAACGGACCCGACATGGGCGGCCGCTTGATCTCGGGTGTTTCCTGGGGCGCCGGCACGTCGGCGGCGGGCGCGGCGACGGGCGTCTCGGTCACCGTGCGGGTGACGATGACGCTGCGTTCCAGCACGCGCTCGGCGGGTGTCGCCTTGCCTTCGACCAGCTGACCGTTGGAATCGAAATCGCCGTAGACTTTGCCCAATGCCGACATGCGAAACTGCCCCCGAAAACCGACCTGAAGAGGGCAGAAAGGCTCCGGCCGAGCCCACGACGGGGACTCACCGGGGGTCTTTGCTAGCCCCTAAATGTGACACTGGCCGTACCGACCAGACCTACATCTGGTAGCGATTTGCGGGTTGCGTCAAGCCGACTTTTTTCGTCCACAGCGTCATTTTTCGCTTGGGGACAAGAGTGTTAACGCCAGCGAATCCCCCTTGCCGGTCAGGTGGGCACGTACGCCGAACACCTTGTGGGTAAGTTCCTCTGTGAGTGCATTGCCGTCGAAAATCAGACGGCCATCCACAAGCGCAAGGATGCGCGTGGCGTGGCGCGCCGCCAGCGTCAGATCGTGCAGGCTTGCAACAACGAGCTTTCCGCGTTTCGCCTCGTCCGACAGCAAACGCATCGTCGCCATCGCATGCCGGGGATCGAGGCCGGTGATCGGTTCATCCACAATCAACATATTGGGGTCGCCGACGATGGCGCGCGCCAGCATGGCGCGGGCGAATTCGCCGCCCGACAGGGTGGTGGCGGGCTGGTCGCGCTGAGTCACCAGGTCGCAGGCTTCCAGCGCGCGCGCGATGGCGGGAACCAGATGCTCCGGCAGCGGCCCCACAGCCGGCAAATGCGGCGTCAGCCCCAGCGCCACCAGCCGTTTCACCGGCAAGGGCCATTCCGCCCGGGGATTCTGCGGCAGGTAGGCGCGGCGGCGCGCCAGTTCCATCGCAGGGACCGAAGCCAGCGCATGTGCGTCGAGCAACACGGAACCGTCATCGGGCCGCAACAATCCCGCCAGCACCGACAGCAGGGTGGACTTGCCCGCACCATTGGGACCGATCACCGCCACGAACTCGCCCGCATGCAGCTGGAGCGAGACAGCGTCCAGCACTGCTTTTCCGCCGCGCCGCACCGTCACATTCTGCGCCGAGAGGATGGTCATGGCGCCACCTTGCGGATGCGCACCACCAGCCAGAAGAAGAAGGGCGTGCCCAGCAACGCGGTGAAGACGCCCAGCCGCAATTCCGGATTGGTGTGCACCAGTCGCGCAGCGATGTCGGCGCAGAGCAGCAGCACCGCGCCGGTGAGCGCGGCGGGCAGCAACACCCGGCGCGGGCTGTAATCCACGAAGGGCCGCACCAGATGCGGCGCCACCAGGCCGATGAAGCCGATCGCGCCGGTCACCGACGTGACCGCGCCCACCGACAAGGCTGTACCCGCCACCGCCAGCGCCGAAAGCCGGGTCAGGTTGATACCCAGGCTTTGCGCCTGCGCCTCGCCCAGCGACAGCGCATCCAATCCCCTGCCCGTCAGCGCCAACAACATCATGCCCACCGCGACGAACGGCAGGATCAACAACACCTGGCTCCAGCTTTTGTCGGCGAGGCTGCCAAGCAGCCAGGTCATGATCTCGTAAGCGGCATAGGGATTGGGCGCGAAGTTCAGCGCCAATGCGATCCCCGCCGCCGTCAGGCCAGACACCGCCGCGCCCGCCAGCACCAGCGCCACGGTGCTGCCGCGCCCCAGCGCAAAGGTCAGCGCGCAGGCGCACAGCCCGCCCAGCATGCCCAGCAACGGGCCTGCCACCGGCGAGATCATGGTGAGGCCGAAATAGATCGTGATCACAGCGCCCAGCGCCGCGCCGCTGGAAACACCCAGCAATCCGGGCTCGGCCAGCGGGTTGCGCGTAAAGCCTTGCAGCACCGCGCCCGCCAGCCCCAGCGTGGCGCCCGTCACCAGCGCCAGTACGCTGCGCGGCAGCCTTATCTCGCGCACAATGATCGCCGCCATGCTGTCGGGATTGTTGACCATGTCGAGCAAGGCTTCCGGCGGCAGCCACACCCGCCCCGCCAGCAGCGAGGCGGCAAAGGCAAGTGCGCCCAGCAGGATCAGGAAGAAAGTCAGCGCCCTCACTTTTTTACCGCCTTGTTCAGATCGGCCTGGAGCTTTCGCGCCGCCGCCGCCAGTTGCGGCACGCCGCAGCCATAGAAGGAAGAATAGGAGATGCGGGGATAACGCTGTGCCAGCGCCGTATGGGTATCCTGGTCGGCGCGCAGGCTCGCCATCCCGGCATAGGTATCGCTGAAGATCAGCGCATCGGGTTTGCCCGCCAGCAACCCTTCCAGATCATAGAAGCCGTCGCCCGCCGTGATGCTCTGCGCGCCCATTACCGTCAGCATGGCGCCGAACAACCCGCTTTGTCCCGGCACATAGCCGCCATTGCCCCACTGGGCGACGCGAATGGGCGTGGCGGGACGCGCCTTCGCCAGCGCACGCAAATCCTCGTCCATATGCGCCAGCAAGATTTCGCCCCGCGCCTCGGCATGCAGCGCCGCCGCCACTTGGCGCGTCACGGCGCGGATCTGGTCGAAATTCTCCGCCAGGGGCACTTCGACGATCCGCGCGCCGCTTCTTTGCAGCAACTGCCGCGTCAGCGCGGGCACGAACGGCCCTGTCAGCACCAGGTCCGGCTTCGCCGCCAGCACTTCCTCGGCCGAGCCGTAATTGACGGGAATGCGCGCGCCTTGCGGCCAGATGCGCAGCGGCTGCGGCTCGCGCGCCATGAAGGTGAGCGAGGCGATGCGCTTTTCCGGCACCAACGCCAGCAGCAGCTGATCGGCGCAGACATTGAGCGACATGACACGCTGCGGCGCCGCGGCTCCGCAAACCAGAGCCGCCGCAACCACAACAAGCGTTTTACAGCTTCGCCTGAACACCGACATAGAAGGCGCGCTCCGGAGCCAGAAACCCGACCGGGTTCTGGTAGGACTCGTCGAACAGGTTATCGCCTCTGGCGAACAGGGTGAACATCTCCGTCGCCTGCCAGCGGGCGGCCAGATTGACCGTCACAGTGCCATCCGTCTTCAGGCGCGGCACCGAAAAGTCGCGGCTGCCGTCGAACCACGGCCCGACATAGAGCAGCGTGGCGCTGACATCCGCCTCGGGCAGGAACTGCCAGCCGCCCGTCAGGCTGGCCTTGTGGCTGGGGCGGCGGATCAGTTGCAGCCTAGTCGCCTTGTCCACCGCTTCGGTGAAGCTGTAATCGGCCCGCAAGCGGACCTCTTCCAGCGGCTGCCATGCGATGAAGGTTTCAACGCCCTGGGTGCGCGCCCGGCCGATGTTGACCACGGTGGAGAAGGTGACGGGATCGGTGGCGATCAGGTTCTTGATGTCGTTGTGGAACCAGGTCGCGCCCGCCGTCACGCCCCACAGCCCGCCTTCGACACCGGCTTCATAGCCGGTGCTGGTTTCCGGCTTCAGGTTGGGATTGGCGAAGAAGAAGAACGCCGGATAGGAGTGATAGAGCTGATCCAGCGACGGCGCCTTGAAGCCGGTGCCGGCGCTGCCCTTGATGCGAAAACCCGTGTCGCCGATGGCGATGCTGGGCGCGATGCGCCAGGTCAGGCGATTGCCGAACTGGCTGTTGTCATCATAGCGCACGCTGCCGCTGACCGCGATGCCGCTGCCGAAATCGGAGTTGATCTCCGCGAAACCGGCATTGGTGGTGTAACCAGCGCTGATCGGCAGATGCACCGCATCGCGCGCCGTTTCCGCGCCCAGCACCAGCAGATGGCCTTCGGCGAAGGGAATATTGCCCTGCCAGTCCAGCTTGACGCGCTCGCCGGAGCTGGAGAGCGGGCCATTGTCGGGATCGGCGGTGCGGCTCTGGTTGCTGCCATAGGCAAAGCCCAGCGTCTGGTCGATCCAGCCCAGGCCCCACCGCGCAAAGGCGCGGCTCTGCCAGTTCTGCCCGGCGATGCGGGTCTGCGCCGGCGCGGGCGCGAAGGAGAACGTCGCGAAACTGAAGGCGTCGCCGGTGACCTTGGTCAGGCTTTGCGACCAGCGCGCCGTCAGGCCCAGATCGAAGCCGTGCCCCACATCCAGGCGCAGCTTGGTGCTGGCCGTGACATTGTCGAAGAAATCAGGATTGCGCACCTGCCCCGGCGGCAGCAGGTTCAGCGGCGTCACCGGCGTGGCGCCCGCATGATGGTGCTGCAGCGTGGCGCGATAGCGGAATCCGCCTTGCGAACCGCCGAGCGATGCCGACTGGTTGAAGGTGTCGAAGCTGCCGCCTTCCGCGCTGCCGGTCAGGGTCAGCGGGCCTTCGCCGCTGCGGGTGATGATGTTGACCACGCCGCCGATGGCGTCGCTGCCATAAAGGCCCGATTGCGGCCCGCGCAGCACTTCCACCCGCTCAATGTCGGCGGCCATCAGCTTGCCCAGATCGGTGGCGCCGGACGGCGTCGACGTGTCGGCGATGTCGATGCCGTCGAGCAGGATCTTGGTGTGGTTGGAATTGGTGCCACGGATGAAGAGCGAGGTCTGGCCGCCCAGCCCGCCCGCACGCACGACATTGAGGCCCGGCACGGTGGAAAGAATGTCCGGCAGCGAACGCAACTGGCGCGCTTCGATCTCGTTCGCGCCGATGACGGTGATGCTGCCGCCCACCTGGTTCAGCGGCGTCGCCACGCGGTTGGCGGTGACGACCGTTGTTTCCTGCGCCTGCGCGGCGAGCGCCGTCAGACAGAGAAGGATGGCGGTTGTGGAATAGAGAGAGGTCTTCATTGCAGCCTCCAAATACGGAGACGCCACGATTTGGGAGATTCAGTTGTCCCCGCGGCGCGCTCCAGCTTTGTCGCCGCTGCGGTTTACCCCGCTGCACCCCGCGCACCCCGGCAGGTTACAAGACGACGGCGCGAGGCAGGTTTCCTGGCTCCCGGGTCGCCGCCCTCGCCCGCCTTCCCAGGTTTCCCCAGTGGCACTTGGACGAAAGCTCGCCGGTTACAGTTGCGGGGGCAGCTAAGGTCTTGAACCTTATTCCCTACACCTTGCACCTATGGCAGACGTACGGCGCGCGGGGCGCGCCGTCAATCCGCCTCTGCCCCCCTCAGTCGCAACTCGGGTTTGCGTCCCGCAAACACCTCCTTGCGACAGCTCCCCCGCCAATGGCTTCGCCATGCAGGGGGAGCAAGCCTGTGTTTCCGGCGATCTCCGCTGCTGGCAGGCGTCACAAAGCCGGGCTAGGCTTCGCCGCCCATCTGGAGCCCCGCCATGACGCTCGCCATCAACGACATCGCCCCCGACTTCACCGCCCACACCACCGAAGGCAAGATCAGCCTGCACGCATGGGCGGGCGACAAATATGTCCTGTTCTTCTCGCATCCGAAGGACTTCACCCCGGTCTGCACCACCGAGCTGGGCGCGGTGTCGAAGCTGAAGCCGGAATTCGACAAGCGCGGCGTCAAGGTGCTGGGCCTGTCGGTCGATCCGGTCGAGAACCATGGCAAGTGGGCCGCCGACATCGCGGAGACGCAAGGCATGGGTCCGAACTTCCCCATGATCGGCGATACCGATCTGGCCGTGTCGAAGCTCTACGGCATGCTGCCCGCCGACACCGAAGGCAGCTCGGACGGCCGCACGCCCGCCAACAACGCCACGGTGCGCAACGTCTTCATCATCGGGCCGGACAAGCGCATCAAGCTGATCCTGGTTTATCCGATGACGGTGGGCCGCAACTTCGCGGAGATCATCCGCGTCATCGACTCGATCCAGCTCAACGCCAAGCACAAGGTGGCGACGCCCGCCGACTGGAAACAGGGCGGTGACGTCATCATCACCGCCGCCGTCAGCAACGAGGAAGCCGACAAGCTCTTCCCCGGCTACAAAACCGTGAAGCCTTATTTACGGACGACGCCGCAGCCCAAGTGAGAAAAGGCCCGGATAATTCCGGGCCTTTTTGCTTTCTGGGATCAGCGCCCGCCATAGGCGATGCGCCACAGCTTACCGTTCTTGGAATCCACCACGAACAGCGCGCCATCAGGCGCCAGCGCCAGTCCGTTGGGGCGCGCTGCCGACTTGACGATGGTGCGGTCATCCGGCGACGGCCCGGCAAAGCCCGTGGCAAAAGGGATCACCTTGCCCGGCGTGCCTTTTGCATACATCGGCAGATAAACGATGTCATAGCCTTCATAGCCGCCGGGCCCTGCAGGCCCGATGCCGCCATGGCGGCTGATGAAGAGCCCACCGCGCCAGGCCGCCGGAAACTGGCTGGCGTTATAGAACACCATGTCCACCGGCGCGGCCTTGCTGGGTTCGCCCACCATGCTGAGGACCGGTGTCGTACCCGCGCCCGCCGGTGCGAGCGTCTTGCCGTCGCCGCCATATTCCGGCGCCAACAGGCGCTGTTTGCGCACGCCGTCATAATAGCTGTAGGGCCAGCCGAAATCGGTGCCGCGCGACATCCGGTACAGCGCGTCGCCCACCGCCAGTTCCTGTTCCTCGGTGAAATATTGCGGCCAGACCTGCGCGCCATCGTCGCGGTCGTGCAGGATGCCGTAGAGCGATTTCTGCTGCGGCAGCCAGCGGAAGGCCGTCATGTTGCGGATGCCGGTGGCGAAACGCTCGCCTTCGGTGAATTTCTGCCCCGGCTGCGTCGCCGAGAAGCGCCAGATGCCGGCGCGGTCCGCAAGCTCCGGGCAAGGCTGGTGGCGGACAGCCGGCCGCCGATGGCGCAGGCATTGTTGCCGTCGCCGCTCAGCGCCACATACAGGCCGCCGCTCTCGTCGAACTCCAGGATGCGGTTGCGATTGTTGCGGTCCTGCATGCCAGTGACGATCGCCTGCGGCTCGTCCACCGGCGCCAGGCTTGGGCCAAGCGCGTAACGCCAGACGGTGGTGCCGCTGGCGGCATAGAGCGCGCCATTGTGAATCCGTATGCCCGTGCCGCCCCAGACATTGCCAAAGGTAATGGACTGCACCGGCTTGTGGTCCGGCCCCAGCCGGATGGCATGGATGGCCCGCGAGCCCGGCCGCGCCGCTACGGAATTGGTGGACACATAGATGTCGTTGCCGCGCACCGCGATGTGGCGGGCGTTCGCGATGCCTTCGCTCACCAGTGTGGCGGTGAAGCCCGGCTGCAGCTTCAGTTCCTGCGCGGTGGCGATGCCGGGAATTCTGGTCAGGACGGCGAACAGAAGAAGGCACTTCATGATCGGTCTCCCATCTGTATTAGTATTACTAATATCATCCCGGCCGGGCAAAAGTGTGTCGGAACTGTCGCCGCCGCCGCCGGGCAAAGAAAAAGGCGCGGCCAAAGCCGCGCCTTTTTGCGTTTCAGACGTCTGGAACCGCTTAGACGGCGCGCAGGCGATAGGCCACCATCTCGCTGCCGCCCGTGCCGTTGGGCGCGATGCAGAGCACGATGTATTGCCAGCCGCCCATGGCATAGGTCATGGGCGTGCCGGTCTGACCCTGGGTCATGGGCACCGCGCCCACTTCCCGGCCGGTCGTCTTGTCATAGGCGCGCAGCCAGGAAAGGTTGCGGCCATCGGTGCCGGTGGTGTTCTGCGGATCGCCGCAGATCACCAGCGTCTTGGTCACCAGCGGACCGATATTGCCCGCCTGTCCGGTGCGCGGGATGTTGAGACCCTTCAGCAGCGCATGGTTCTTGATGTTGTCCGGCGTTTCGCCATGGGCGATCTGCCAGGCCAGCGTGCCATCCTTCAGGTCCAGCGCGCTGATGCGGCCATAGGGCGGCTTCACCAGCGGAATGCCCGCGATGGCGACATTGCCCGGCGTTATCGGCGTGTTGGGATCGAGCGGATTGCCGGCAGGCGCGGCGCCACGGCCACTACCGCCGCCACCGCGGCCGCCACCCTCGCCCTCACCGGGCGCGGCAACGGCGACCTGGCCAGGCGCCGCCGGCGCCCCGCGGGTATAGCCGAACGCGGTCGTGTTCCGGAGGATGCCGTAAACGACCGGCGTGGTCTTGGAATAGACATAGGCGACCTTGGTCTCGGGATCGAAGCAGCCGCCCGGCCAGTTGGTGCCGCCCTGCGCGCCGGGGCACATCAGCGTGCCCCACTTGGCGTCCCACACAGCCATGGTCGGCGCCTGGAAGACGCCTTCGCCGCGCTGATACTTGTCGGCGATCTGGATGGCGCGCGCCTTGATGGCGGGCGTGAAGTCCACCAGATCGTCGTTGGCCATGTTCTGGCGGTCATAGGCCGGCGGCTTGCTCGGCACCGGCTGGGTGGGCGAATACCACTCGCCCGGCACGTCGCCCGGCTTCTGCGCCACTTCCGGAATCGGCCAGATCGGCTCGCCGGTTTCGCGGTTCAGCACATAGAGGAAGCACTGCTTGGTGGGCTGGGCGATGGCCTTCACAATGCGGCCATTCACCGGAATGTCGACGATCATCGCCGAGCAGGGAACGTCATGGTCCCAGATGCCGTGATGGACCATCTGGTAGTGCCAGCGGCGCTTGCCGGTGCGCACATCGACCGCGACCAGGCTTTCGCCGAACAGGCCCGGGCCCTTGCGGTGGGCGCCCCAATAGTCGCCCACGGGAAGCTCAACGCCGAAATAGACCACGCCCAGTTCCGGATCGGCGCACATGTCGCCCCAGACGCCGGCATGGCCGGTCTTCTCGGGCTGGCCTGCCTCGATCCAGCTGTCATAGCCGTATTCGCCCTTGTGCGGGATGGTGTGGAAGATCCACAGACGTCGGCCGGTTCGGGCGTCATAGCCGCGCACGTTGCCGGTGGGGCTGACGGGCGTGGTTGGGTTGGCGCCGCTATGGGCCGCACCGACAACGATGACATTGTTCACGACCATCGGCGTCGCCTGCAGGCCGATCTCGCCAGTGACCAGGTCGATCTGCTGATCGTTCTCGAGCTTGAGATCGACCACGCCGCCCTTGCCGAAGCGCGAGTCCGGAATGCCGGTGGCGATGTCCAGCGACTTCAGGCGATAGCCCGGCGTCACATAGATAATGCGTTCGATCTTGCCATCGGTCCAATAGGAGCAGCCACGGCCCGAAAGCGCGCGCGGGGCCTCACGGCCACGGTCGCCCTCGTCCTCGCGATGCATCCAGATGATTTCGCCGGTGATGGCATCCAGGCAGATCACGTCGCGGCGCGCGCCGGCGGTGACGTAGATGCGGCCCTTGATCAGCAGCGGCGTCGATTCCCAATTGGTCTCGATGCGCGGACCGAACTTGGCGGCGTCAAAGCGCCAGGCGACCTGCAGATTGTTGAAGTTGGAGGCGTCGATCTGCGCCAGCGGCGAATAACGGTTGGCCTTGGAGTCGCCGGCGAAGGCGGTCCATTCGGTGTTGGAACCGATGGCGTTGCGCGCGGGCGGCGCGGGATAGGCGTTGGCGGTGGCGCCCGCACCATTGGGGCTGCGCTGGGCGATGGCGACCTTGGCCATCGAAGCGGCGGTCAGCGCGGCGGCGGACCCATAGAGCATCGAACGTCTGGAAAGCGGCGGCATCAGATCCCTCAACAGCTGAAAACACGGAATATAAATAAGGCCCGTCGGCAAAGAATAATATTACTTTTTTTGCCGCAGCCGTGATTTCGCACTGCAACAAGCATGCGGCAGTGCAGCAAGAACGCGCGCGTCAGCGAGTCAGCTTCTGGCCTTGCGCCCGGCATGGCGGCGGCCGCGCGCGATGACCCGCAGCATGGCGGCGCGGGCGGCGTCCTCGTTGCGCGCTTCGATGGCTTCCAGAATCGCGGAATGGCGGTCGGTCGATCCGCCATGGCCCTTGCCGCCGCTGGCCTTGACGCTGGCATTGCTCATGGCGATCAGCCCGCCCAGCGCCACCTTGATGACGGCGCCGAAGGAGCGCACCAGCGGATTGCCGGAGGCGCGCCCGATGGCGAGATGATAGGCGAGATCGGCTTCCGGATAGCGGTGGTCGTCGCCTTCGGCCTCGCGCATTTCCGCGATGCAGGCGCGCAGCCGCGCGATGTCGGCCCGGGTGCGGTTGCGCGCCGCCAGCGCCGCCGCCATCGGCTCCACCGAGCTGCGCACTTCGGTGATCTGTTCGAGAAAGGCGCGGTCCAGTCCCATGCGCACCCGCCAGTCCAGCACATCGGCATCAAGCCAGTTCCAGTGGGACGGGTCCTGCACCAGCGTGCCCACCTTGGTCTTGGAGACCACCAGCCCCTTGGCGGTGAGAGTCTTGATCACTTCGCGCACCACGACGCGGCTGACGCCGAACAGGACGTACATCTCTTCTACCGACGGCAGGCGGCTACCCGGCTTGCGCACGCCCGTGAGAATCTCGCCGCCCAGCGTGGCGGCGATCGCGGCATGGCGCGTGAAGTCTGCTTGCAGGCCCTTCACGGCGCGCGGCGCCTTTTTGCGTGATGTCGGTGCCATTATCCCCCCGGCAAGGCTTGCACCCTAGCCTCAGGGTGCGCGCAGGAACAGCCCGATGGTGAGCGCCGTGCCGATGCAAACGACGAAGATGCGCAACAGCTTCTCATTCACCCGGTTCAGCATCAGCGAACCGGCATAGCCGCCGATCAGCGCACCGATACAGGCCACCGCCATCTGTGGCCAGTGCACATCGGTCGAGAAGACGAAGATCAGCACCGCCGACAGGTTCATCACCGCCGCCAGCACATTCTTGTTGCCGGCGGCGTTGCGGATGGCCAGCCCCGCCGCCGTCAGCGTCGCCAGCATGAGAAAGCCGATGCCGCCGCCGAAATAGCCGCCATAGACGGCGATGACGAACTGCGCCGTGCCCGCGGCGATCGCCGACATGCGCGGTCCGTCATGACGCCGGGGCCCGAAGCTGCCCCAGGCGAACATGACGGTGGCGAACAGCACCAGCCACGGCACCATACCGGCGAAGATGCGCGATGGGGTCAGCAGCAGCAGCACCGCGCCCAGCGCGCCGCCGACCAGGCTGATGATGATCAGCGTCTTCAGCGTCAGGCTGCCCACGCCCACGGCGTTGGCGCGGCCATGCCAGCCGGTCAGCACCTGGCCCGGAAACAGCGCGACGCAGGAGGTGATATTGGCGGCGCGTGCGTCCATGCCGGTGAGAATCAGCGCGGGCAAGGTCAGGAAGGAGCCGCCGCCCGCCAAAGCATTCTGGCAGCCCGCCCAGAGCGAGGCCAGAAACAGCACGGCGAATGGCATGATGGGGTCCATGAGGCGGCGACCCTAGGCGAAGCCGGCGCCCGCGCGCCATCGCGTTCGCCGCGCATGTGGTACCTGAACCGCGCATGACGGAAAAGCAATCGAAGGAAGAATTCCCCGTTGCCGATGGCCTTTTCCGCCCTTCCGCGCGTTTCTGCCGCGACGGAAGGCATCAGAACGTCTTGGGGGCGACCAAATGGCGTCTTTGATTTGCCGCAATAAACAGGAAAATCAGGTGACAAGGCTGGAGGTGGATGACATCTTCCCGCCGCGAACGAAAGCAAGAAGGCAGGAAGAATTCATGCGCAGCGATATCATTAAGGCCCTGACGATTTCTGCCGCCACCGCGGCGCTGGTCGCGGGCGCGATCCTGGTCCCTGCCGTGGCGCAGGACACACTGCCGCCGGGTCCGGGCATGGAACAGACCATGAAGGGCTGCGGCGGTTGCCACGGCATCGGCCAGATCCTGACCGAAAAGCGTTCGGCCGAAGAATGGGCCAACACCGTCACCATGATGATCACCAACGGCGCGCCGGTGGAAGAAGCCGACTTCGACAAGGTCGTGACCTATCTCGCCACCTATTTCGGCACCGGCCCGGCGCCCGCGCCCGGCGCTGCGCCTGCCATGCCGGCGGCTCCGGCCGCAGCCGCTCCTGCTGGTCCCGCCAGTGGCGCGACTCAGCCCATCGCTGGCGGCACCGCCCCGGCCGCTCCGGCCCTGGCGCCGCCGACACCCCCGGCCCAGTAAGACTTCTCTGATACGACATACGAAAACCCCCGCGATGCGAATCGCGGGGGTTTTTTCTTGGTCCATCGATCAGCGCGGCAGGGCAAACGTCACGACTTCATCCGACGTGGCTGGACCATTGGCGCCGCCGGTGGCGACCACCGTCACATATTGGCGTCCGCTTCTGCCGCGCCAGGTGATGGGGCCGGTGTTGGCGTTGCCCGCCAGCTTCACCTGCCACACTTCCTTGCCGCTGTTGCTGTCGAAGGCGCGCAGGCGGCCATCATCCACCGCGCCGACAAAGGCGAGGCCGCTGGCCGTGAGCATGGGATTGCCCAGGCCGACGCGGCCAGTGTTCTGCTGACCGGCGGGCAGACTTTCGGTGATGCCCAGCGGCACGCTCCACTTGATCTGACCGGTGTTGACGTCCACTGCGTGAAACTGGCCCCAGGGCGGCGGCTGGCACGGCATGCGGGTCTCCTGCTGCCAGAAATACTGGTAGCCATCCTTCATGCCGTAACTGCCGTCGGCGCGTTTTTCCTGCGCCGAGAAATGCGCCAAATTGTTGGTGTTGACGATCAGCAGGCCACGGCCCGGATCGTAGGACAGCCCGCCCCAATCCACGCCGCCCAGGCTGCCGGGGAAGCTCACCACCGCGCCATCGACGCGCAGCGGTTGGAAGGGCTTGGCGGGCAGCGCGTTCTTGTCCTTGACGAACTTCTCGCAGAAGGCGCGATGCTCCGGCGAGACATTTGCGAGTTCGCCGTTCCAGCTCAGCAGGCCCAGCGGCGGCGTCACCGAGAAGGGCTGGGTCGGATGCGGCTTCTCGTCGGGAATGTCGCTCTCAGTCGGCACCGCCTCCTCACGGATGGGATGCAGCGGCGCGCCGGTGACGCGGTCGAGCATGAACAGCACCGCCGTCTTGTTTGCCACCGCCACGCCCGGAATGGTGCGGCCATTGCGCTTGACGTCGATCAGGGTGATGCCCGGCAGGTCCACATCCCAGATATCGTGATGCACGGTCTGGAAGTGCCAGAGATATTTGCCGGTCTTCGCATTCACCGCCACGACGGAGTCGCTGTAGAGATTGGTGCCGGGGCGGTCGCCGCCCCAGCGGTCGAAGGTGGGCGCGGCCAGCGGCAGATAAACGATGTCGCGCGCCGTGTCGGCGACGATATAGGTCCAGATGTTCACGCCGGAGCGCTGCCGCCAGCTGTCATTGCCCCAGGTGTCGTGATGCGGCTCGCCCGGACGCGGAATGGTGTGGAAGGTCCAGAGCAGCTTGCCGGTGCGGATATCCCAGCCACGCACATCGCCGGAGGCGCCGCGCGTGGGCTGCTCCTGCACGCGGCCACCCGTCACCAGCACATTGTTCACCACCAAGGGCGGCGTCGAATAGCCGAAGGCGGCATTGGGCAGGCCATTGGTGATGTCGGGCGTCTTGGTGTCCAGGATGCCGCCCACGCCGAAACTGGTCACCAGTTCGCCGCTGCGCGCGTTCAGCGCGATGATCTTGCCGTCGCGGCTGGAAACGATGACGCGCGCCGGTGTGCCATTGCCGCCCGGCCAGTATTCGACGCCGCGCGTCGACGGCGCATCGGTGCCCGGCAGGTCATAGGCCCAGACCTGTTTGCCGGTTTCCGCATCCAGCGCGGTGACGCGGCGATAGGGCGTCGCCAGGAACATCAGCCCGTTCGCCACCAGCGGCGTCATCTGCGAACCCAGGAAGCGCGGCGGCGTGAAGCCGCGTCCGCCGCGCCCCGCAGCGGGCGCGCCCCGGCCACCGCGGCCAGCCTGCGGATTGGCGGCGGCATTGTCGAGATAGGCGGGCCGCATGTTGAAGGTCCACGCCTTCTCTAGACTCGCGACATTGGCGGGGGTGATCTGGATCAGTGGCGAGAAGCGCATGCCGCCCTGGTCGTTGCCATAGGTGGGCCATTCGGGCGACGGCCCGGCGGCGTGGGACGGCAGCAGCGCCGCCCCCAGCAGCAGGGACGCAATCAGGGCGGCGGCATTTTTCATGGTGTTCCCCAAGGCACGTTCTTGTTGTTGCCGTGACTCTACCGAGCCTCCGTAAGCCCGCGCAAGCAGGCGGCGGCGCGGGAAAAACGATGACATTGTGCATGATGCGCGTTACATCGCCTTTTTCTGCCCGGGAATGCCCATGACGCTCCGCCTGCTGCAACTGACAACCCCGGACGGTGCGCGCGCCGTGGCGCGGCTGGACGAAGACCGCTCGGCGCGGCTGGTGACGGGCGTCTCCTCCACCTACGACCTCGCCCTGCGTGCCATCGCGCGCGGCGTCTCGCTGGAACAGGCCGTGGACGACGCCGGGCTCGGCGATGCGGTCGATGTGTTCGCGGCGCTGGCGCAAGGCCGCGTGCTGCCGCCTTTGGATCATCCGCACGATCCCGCGCACCTGATCGTTACGGGCACCGGGCTGACGCATCTGGGTTCGGCGGAAGGCCGGGACAAGATGCACCGCACGCTGGAAAGCGACGCCAACCTCACCGACTCCATGAAGATGTTCAAGCTGGGGCTGGAAACCGGCAAGCCCGCGTCGGGCGCGGAAGGCTCGCAGCCCGAATGGTTCTACAAGGGCGACGGCTCCACCCTCACCGCGCCGGAAGCGCCCTTCGCCTCGCCCGCCTTCGCGCAGGATGGCGGCGAGGAGCCGGAGATGGTCGGCCTTTACGTCATTGGCCCCGACGGCACGCCCTTCCGGCTGGGCTTCGCGCTGGGCAATGAATTCTCCGACCATGTGACGGAGCGCTTCAACTATCTCTGGCTGGCCCATTCCAAGCTGCGCGCCTGTTCCTATGGCCCGGAATTGCGCGCAGGCGCCCTGCCAGCTTCCGTGCAAGGCCGCTCGCGCATCCGGCGCGGCAACGAACTGATCTGGGACAAGCCCTTCCTGTCGGGCGAAGAGAACATGTCCCACAGCATCGCCAATCTGGAAGCGCATCACTTCAAGTATGGCCAGTTCCGCCGCCCCGGCGATGTGCATGTGCATTTCTTCGGAACCGCGACGCTGTCCTTCAGCGAAGGCGTGAAGACGCAGGATGGCGATGTGTTCGAACTGGAGGCGGACGCCTTCCTGCTGCCGCTGCGCAATGCGCTGGCGACAGCGGAACGCGACAGCGTGGCAGTACGGACGCTCTGATTACTTCTTCGCCCAGGCCCCGCCCATCGGCTTGATGAACTGGCCGGCAGGCGTGCGCGCGATCAGCGTCGCGCCGGTCGCCTGGCCCGCCGCATCGCGGGTCACGCCCGACTTGGCGGCCGTGTCGGCATAGACCGCCGCGCGCCCGGCATTGATGCTGGTGACGGCGGCCGTCACCGTGCCGTCGGCGCTGGTGACGATGCCGAGATAGCCGTCGGCCTGTTCGCCCGCGACACCAGCCGCCTTGGCGGCGTCCACGATGGCCTTTTCGGCGGGGCCCTGGGCGAGAACGGGAGTCGCGGCCAGCATCAGGGCGGCGGCGGCAATTGCGATCATGTTGCGGATGGTCATCTTTTCTGTCCTTAAGATCGGAAGTGGGCAGCTCAGAATAGATCGGGGTTCTGGGTGATGGCGGTCTGAACTTCCTTGTCCAGCCGCACGCGCACATCGGCATCGAGTTTGGCGTAGATGTTGATCGGCGCCACCTCGACCCGGATGGTGGGGGCGCAGGCAGCCGCAAGAGCGCCTAGAACCGTGATCAGACATATTCTCTTCGCAATCATCATCTGGCTCCAAGCCCTTCGAGACTCTTTGACCATGCCTCAGCATAGGACTTCAAGAGTTCGTCAAAATTAAGGGAAGCGTCCAGCGTCAGGTCGATGGGCGTGCCGCTGGGCAGCGGCACCGGCTTCTGCAAGGCGTTACCGTTGATTATGTCCGATACCGCTACGTCAGCCGTTTGCGGCTTGGGCGGGTCGCTGCGCCCCTTGATGCGAAAGACGATCTGCAGCCGCCCGCCTTCCACGCTGTTGAGATCGGCGGAGAGCGAATCGAAGGCGAGGTTCTCCAGCGCCTGATAGGCGAAGTCCTGCACCGCATTGACGCTGTTGGCGCCCTCGCCCCACAGCCCGCGGCTGAGCTGCAGACGACCCGGCCCGTCCGAGGTCAGCCGCCCGTCCTTGATGCGGAAGCCCTCCGGCCCGGCGGTGAAGGGCACGATGCCGGATAGCTTGCCGGTCAGCGTCGCCTTGTCGCCGAGATTGGAAGCGGCGAGCAGCGGTTCCAGGGAGATGCCGGTCAGCGCCGCGGTGCTGGAGAAGGTGCCCGGCGCGGACGGATTGACGCTGAACGGCGTCAGCGCGATGCGGCCCGTGGCGAAGCTGGTGCCGAAGCGCTCGATCCGCAGCGCGGTGGTGGAGAAAGCGAAACGCAGATCCAGGTCGGTGAAGGGAATGGTCCAGGCGATGCGGCCGATCTTCAGCTCCTGCCCCGGCGCGGTGACCGGCGGCAGCAGCGATGTGAGATTGAGCGTGGTGTCCAGCGCCGTGGCGCGGCCGAAGGGCGACAGGAAGCTGAAATCGCGCACCGCCAGCGTGCCGGTGTGGGTGAGAAGGCCGCTGCTGTTCCAGGTGAAGTCGCCCTTGAACTCGGCGCGGCCCGTGGATTGACGCAGCATCGCCAGCAGCGGCGACAGCCGCTCGGGTTGCAGCTTGCCGTCGGCGAAGACCATCGGCGCTTCGACATGGGCGCTGCCTTGCCCGTTCGCCATGGCGTGCTGGAAGGTGACATTGCCCAGCGCGGTGCCCGCGCCGTCATGCGCGTTGAACCGCCCGCGCCAGATGCCGTCCGCCAGCGCGATCTCGCCCGTGCCCTCTTCCGGGTTGAAGCGCGCGGGCGTCGCCTTGTCCGACAGCTTCGCCGCCGTCACCGTCACCACGCCGGAAAGCCCGCCGGTGCCGTTGAAGGACAGATGCGCCGCGCCGCCTGTCAGTTCGGCATTGGCCAGCGGCAGCGTACCTGTAGCTTCGCGCGCTTCGGCGTCGAAGCGCCAGCCCTTGGCATCGAAGGCGAAGAGCGGCGCGCGGGCAGGACATATCTGGCCCTTGATGTCGCGCGCCAAGGGTCCCAGCGCGGCGAGACTGGCGGCGACGCAGCGCGCCTGCGTGAAGCGGAACGCGCCGCCGGAATACACGGCTTGTCCATTCACCGAGGCACGAATGCCGCGCAGCGCCGCAAAATCGAGTTGGCCATCCAGCGCGGTGGCTGCGGTGAGCGTCTTGCCATCCCAGGCGAAACGGCTGACCGCCAGCCGCAGCGGCGGCAGTCCGCCGCCGGAAAGCGACGCACGCAGGCTGCCGCTCAGCGCATACAGGGTGCCTGCCACTGACGCCGCATCGACGCGCAACACGCCGCCGCCATTGGCGCGCAACGTGAAGGGCGCGGTAAGCCGGAGATCAAGCTTGCCTCCCTGATATGCGCCATGGGCTTTCAGGTTGACGGCAACGCGCCCCAAATTGCGCCCGACGGCGGCGGCCAGCGGCGGCTCCATCGCCAGCGCCGGAAAAGCGCGGATGGTGCGCACCAGCGCTGGCGGCAGCGTGGCGTTGCCGGTGAGCGTGATGTCGCCCGTGCCCGTCACCTCCGCCGCCGAGGCGCGGATGTTCGCAGCGGCCAGCGCGAAATTGATGTCAGACGCCGGCGCCCCAGCATCCGCCGTCTTGGCGGTGATGGCGGCGTCCAACTTCGCCGTCTCCAGCACATTGTTCGCCACGCGCATTCCCGGCACGGCGATGCTTCCGCTGAAGCCGGTGACGCGCACATCCGCATCGGTGATGGATGCGGCGCTGGCCTGCGCCTTCGCCGCGCCGGTTTCGACCCGGCCATCGGCGCTGAAGCGCAGCCGCTCCATGTCCAGCGCCAGCGTCACGCCCTGCGCCGAGGATCGCGCATTGGCGAAATCGCCCGCCAGCCGCGCCGCCAGCGTGCCCGCGCGTGACAAGTTGAGCGTGACGGTGCGCGCCGTGATGCGCTGGCCGCGCCAGTTGAAAGCGCCGGGCTTCAGCGTCAGCGCCAACTCTTCCGGCAGATTGTGCACCAGCCGCCCCGAGCCACCCACTTCCATCGGTCCCGCCGGGGTTGAGAGCAGCGCCCGCAGCCCAGTGAAGGATATGGCAAGATCGTCGCTGACATAGGGCGACTTCTCGTTGCTCTGGCCCAGCGATTCCAGCCAGGCCTGCAGCGAGGGCAGCGTCACCTGGCCCTGCTCGCTCACCCGCGCCCGCACCACAGGGTTCACCAGCCGCACTTCGACCAGATAAGGCTTCCAGCGCAGCGGATCGAAGAAGAGTTCGACGCGATCCGCAGCCAGGTCCGGCGCTTCGCGCGGGCCCAGCGCAAAGCGGGCCGATGCGCCCGACAGGCCCAGTGCGCCGACCTGAACCGACGCCGCCACGCCATGCTGGCGGAAATAGCGCCCAGCGAACCCGGCCACCAGCCAAGCGCGCGCCAGCCACAGCGCCGCCAGCGCCAAAAGCAGCGCCAACACGACGCCCAGACCGATCTTGGTGGCGCGATTCAGCGTCATCGCTCCATCCCTAGCATTTGGCGGGCAATTCCGCGAAAATGGGGCAAGGACAAAGCAGACACCCAACAGATATTAGCGTTTTCAACGAGTTACTATGATCCTGCTGATCGATAATTATGACAGCTTCACCTACAACCTCTTCCATTATCTGGGCGAGCTTGGGGCAGAGGTGAAGGTCGTCCGCAATGACGAGATCACCGCCGACGAAGCCTTGGCGCTGAAGCCCGACGGCATCGTGCTGTCGCCCGGCCCCTGCACGCCCAACGAGGCGGGCATCTGCATGGAGGTGATCCGCAAGGCGGATGGCAAGGTGCCGATCTTCGGCGTCTGCCTGGGGCACCAGGCCATCGGCCAGGTCTATGGCGGCGACATCGTGCGCGCGCCCGAACCGATGCACGGCAAGGTCAGCACCATCCATCACAGCGGCAAGTCGGTGTTCCGCGGCCTCAACAATGATTTCCTGGCGACGCGCTACCACTCGCTGACCATCGATCCGCCTTCGATGCCCGATGTGCTGGAAGTCACCGCCACATCGGAAGACGGCGTCATCCAGGGCGTGATGCACAAGAGCCATCCCGTGCATGGCGTCCAGTTCCATCCGGAAAGCATCGCTTCCGAGAACGGCCATGCCCTGCTGGAAAACTTCCTCAAGCTGACGCGAAGCTGATGAGCGTCGCCGCCCTTGTCGCCGCCGCGCAGAAGCCGCTCAGCCGCGGCGACACCGAAACCCTGTTCCACGCCATCTTCCGCGGCGAACTGAACGAAAGCCAGATCACCGCCTATCTGGCCGCCACCGCCGACCGCAAGCCCAGTGTGGACGAGCTTGTGGGCGCGGTCACCGCCATGCGGGCCCATATGCGCCCCGTCACCGCGCCGCCCGGCGCGATCGATCTGTGCGGCACCGGCGGCGACGGGCTGGGCACGCTCAACATCTCCACCGCCGTCTCCTTCGTGGCCGCGGCTGCCGGCGTCGTCGTCGCCAAGCATGGCAATCGCTCCGCCTCCTCCCGTTCGGGCGCGGCCGATGTGCTGGAGGCGCTGGGCGTGAAGCTGGGACTGGAGCCGGCGCATGCCGAAAAGGTGCTGGCCGACACCGGCATCGTCTTTCTCTTTGCCCAGACCCATCACCCGGCGATGCGCCATGTCGGCCCGGCCCGCAAAGCCATCGGACGCCGCACCATCTTCAATCTGCTGGGACCGCTGGCCTCGCCCGCCCGCGTCACCCGCCAGCTCATCGGCGTCTTCTCCTCCGACTGGCTCGAACCATATGCCCAGGCGCTGCACCAGCTTGGCAGCACCAGCGCCCGCATTGTCCATGGCCGCGACGGGCTGGACGAAGTTTCCATCAGCGATGCGACGCAAGTGACGGTGCTGGAAAACGGAACCGTGACCCTCACCGAGATCACCCCGGAACAGGCCGGACTGCCGCGCAGCCCCCTTGCCGCCATTGTGGGCGGCGATGCGGCGCATAATGCGGCAGCTTTGCGGCGGCTGTTCGACGGCGAGCCCGGCCCCTACCGCGACATTGTCTGCCTCAACGCCGCCGCCGCCCTGATGGTGGCGGGCGCGGCTTCTGATATAAGGGGCGGCGTAGAGATCGCGGCGCGCATGCTTTTATCGGGTGCGGCGGGCGACAAGCTGAACGAGTTGATTGCCGCGTCGAACCTATGAACAGCATTCTGGACAAGATCGTTGCCTACAAGCGCGAGGAAGTGGCCGCCGCCAAGGCAGCCATTTCACCCACCGACATCGTCGCCCGCGCCAAGGATGCGCCGCCGGTGCGCGGCTTCCGCGATGCGCTGGAGGACAAGAAGGATGCGGGCGAATATGGCCTGATCGCCGAGATCAAGAAGGCCTCGCCTTCCAAGGGGCTGATCCGCTCCGATTTCGATCCGCCGTCCTTGGCCGAGGCTTATGAGGAAGGCGGCGCCGCCTGTCTTTCCATTCTCACCGACACGCCGTCTTTTCAGGGCGCGCCACAATATCTGATCGACGCGCGCGAGATGGTGCGCCTGCCGGTGCTGCGCAAGGATTTCATGCTGGAGCCCTATCAGGTGGCAGAGGCCCGCAGCTGGGGCGCCGACTGCATCCTGGTCATCATAGCGATGCTGGAAGACGATGCCGCCCGCGCCCTGCTCGACGCGGCGGGCGACTGGGGCATGGATGCGCTGGTGGAAGTGCATGACGCAGAGGAGCTGGACCGGGCGCTGGCGCTGGACCCGGAGATGGTCGGCATCAACAACCGCAACCTGAAAACCTTCGTGACCGACCTGCATGTGACGACGCGGCTGGCCCCCACCATCCCGAAACACATTCATGTGGTGGCGGAAAGCGGCCTGTCCGCGCCCGCCGATCTGCGGCGGCTGGCCGATGCGCATGTCACCTCCATCCTGGTGGGCGAAAGCCTGATGCGGCAGAAGGATGTCACCGCCGCGACCCGCCTGCTGCTGGGCAATGGCTGGAAGTGAGCAAGCTCTCGCACCTAGACGATAACGGCGCGGCCCGCATGGTGGATGTCTCCACCAAGGAGGACACCGCCCGCGAGGCCAGCGCGACAAGCACCATCACTCTGTCCACCGAAGCCTTCGCCGCCGTTATGGACGGCAGCGCGCCCAAAGGCGATGTGCTGGCCGCCGCCCGCATCGCCGGCATCATGGCCGCCAAGCGCGTGCCCGACCTGATCCCGCTCTGCCATCCCCTGCCCATCACCGGCGCGGAGATCGCCTTTGACGCTGCCGACAACCGCATCCGCATCACCGCCACGGTGAAGACGTTCGGAAAGACCGGCGTGGAGATGGAAGCGCTGACAGCGGCGAGCATCGCGGCGCTGACGATATACGACATGATCAAGGCGGTGGATAAAAGCGCGGTGATCGAAAGCACCAAGCTGTTGTCCAAGAGCGGCGGCAAAAGCGGCGCCTATACGCCGCGCTCGGCCGGCATCGCGTCCAAGGAACAGCCGCGCGAAACCGTGCAGCGCGGTATGCGCGCCAAGCCCCGCGTGATCATGGGCGAAGTCTTTGCCCCCCGCGCGGCGGGCGGCCCGGACACCAGGCGCGAAGCCTTCCGCAATTTCATGACCAGCCGCCGCCTGCGCGCCAGCAGCTGGGCCAAGGAAGCGGGCGTGCCGATTGGCGAGATCATGGGCTATCTCACCGGCCAGAGCAGAGGCTTTTCCGCCGACACGCTTGCGCGGCTCGCCACGGCGGCAAAGGTCGCGCCGGACGACATGTTCCGCTGATCCAGCGTTGACGGCGCCCCAGGAACTAAAGTAGAACGATTCGAGATGTTGCGGCTTTGTTCGCCGCCCCGGGAGGGAACTGATGCTGACCCGCAAGCAGTACGAACTGCTTATGTTCATTCATGAGCGCATTCGCGAATCCGGCATTCCGCCCTCCTTCGACGAAATGAAGGAGGCGCTGGATCTCAAGTCGAAATCGGGCATCCATCGCCTGGTCACGGCGCTGGAAGAGCGCGGTTTCCTGCGCCGCATGGAAAAGCGCGCCCGCGCCCTGGAAGTGCTGAAGCTGCCGGACAATATGGCGGAGACGCTGCGCCCCGCCACCACCCGCAGCCAGGCGCTGCGCGCGGTGCCGTCGCGGCATGGCCGCGACCATCGCCCGGCCGCCGACAGCCGCTCGCCAGCGCCCCGGCGCAGCCATGGCGGCGACAGCGAAGGCTCGGTGCAGGTGCCGATGGTCGGCCGCATCGCTGCGGGCACGCCCATTGAAGCGCTGCAGAACAAGGTCGGCGATATTCCGGTGCCCGGCGGCATGATCGGGCGCGGCAACCATTACGCGCTGGAAGTCACCGGCGATTCCATGATCAACGCCGGCATCCTGGATGGCGACACCGTCATCATCATGGAAGCCGACACCGCCTCGACCGGTGAGATCGTGGTGGCGCTGGTGGACAATGAGGAAGCGACGCTGAAGCGCCTGCGCCGCCGTGGCGACTCCATCGCGCTGGAAGCCGCCAACCCGGCCTACGAGACGCGGTTGTACGGCTCTGATCGCGTCAAGGTGCAGGGCAAGCTGGTCGGATTGATCAGGCGTTACTAATTGTCATCCCGGGCGCGGCGCAGCACGAAGTGATGCGTCGCTGACCCGGGATCCATTAAGCCGTCGCCACCATGGATCCCGGCTCGCGCCTCACTGACGCGAGGCTTGGCCGGGATGACAATTATGGCGAATGGCCCGTGGTCACCCACGGCCTCTCCCCGCGCCAACCGCGCACCGTTTGGACACGAAGTTGCGGCGTGAAACGGATTGTGTATCCCTGATCGTGCATCGCGCGCGCGCCATCGATCACCAGTCGCGGCCCCTGGCACGCGGTTGATGCGGCGCTGATCAGTATCGCGGCGCGGGCGCAGTCCTCGGCCAGCGATTCCGGACGCCGCGACAGAACCCCCAATCCCGCTTGCGTTCGCGCCACGCAGCCCAGCCCGTCGCAGGCGCCCAGTCCCGTCACCGCCGCGACCGCGCGCCCATCGCCATCGCGCCGCAGCCATTCGCGCGCCGCGAAACGGTCGCGCGGCATGCCCAGGAAAGAGCCGCCCATCCGCCGCGCGCAGCGCCACCGTCGCCGCATCCGCGCCGGTTTCGATGGCGGCGATGCGCGCCGTCATGTGCAGGGTGACGGGCTGGGACAGCACCGGCGCGGCGACGATGGTTTCCCGCAACTTGGCCGCGCCGAACCCCAGCGCCAGCGCCGCCATCAGCGCCAGCACGGCCCGCCATCGTTCCAGCCAGACCGCCCGCCAGCGCGGCCCAGCCGGCAGCGGCAAAAGGCTCGACCGGCAGCGCGAAATAAAGACCCGCGCCCGCGCCCAGCGCCACGGGCAGCCACAGGGGTCGGCGGTCATTTTCCGCCGTCCAGCCACGCCACAACGCAAGCGTGGCGAGGCGGTTTGCCAATTTCGCTGCCCTGCTCTAAGTGCTTTCGATCATGGCTGAAATCTCAAAACCTGTCCTGCGCTTCGCACCCTCACCCACAGGCATGCTGCATATCGGCGGCGCCCGCACTGCCCTGTTCAACTGGCTTTACGCCCGCCATACCGGCGGCACCTTCCTGTTGCGGATCGAGGATACCGACCGCGAGCGTTCCACGCCCGAAGCGGTGGACGCCATCCTGAACGGCATGAAGTGGATGGGGCTGGATTGGGATGGCGAGGCCATCTTCCAGTTCGCCCGCGCCGCGCGGCACCGCGAAGTGGCCCAGAAGATGCTGGCTGAAGGCAAGGCCTATCGCTGCTACGCCACCGCCGAAGAACTGACCGAGATGCGCGAGGCGCAGAAGGCCGCCAAGAAACAGCTGCGCTATGACGGACGCTGGCGCGACCGCCAGCCCGGCCCGGAGCAGGAGGGCAAGCCATTCGTGGTGCGGCTGCGCTCGCCGCAAACTGGCGAGACCATCGTGCATGACGTTGTGCTGGGCGACGTGAAGTTCGAGAACAACACGCTGGACGACATGGTGCTGCTGCGCTCCGACGACACGCCGACCTATATGCTGGCGGTGGTGGTGGATGATGCCGACATGGGCGTGACCCATGTCATTCGCGGCGCCGACCATCTCAACAACGCCGCCCGCCAGATCCAGATCATCGCGGCGATGGGCGCGGCAATTCCGGTCTATGGCCACCTGCCGCTGATCAATGGCCCCGATGGTGCCAAACTGTCCAAGCGCCATGGCGCGCTGGCGGTGGAAGCCTATCGCGACATGGGCTATCTGCCCGAAACCATGCGCAACTATCTGTTGCGGCTGGGCTGGAGCCATGGCGATGACGAGATCATCCCCACCGCCCAAGCCATCGCATGGTTCAACTTCGACTCCATCGGCAAGAGCGCCGCGCGGATGGATTACAAGAAGCTGGACAATCTCAACGGCCATTATATCCGCCAGACCCAGGACGCGGAACTGGCCGCAGACCTGGTGACGTTCCTGGGGCTGCTGACGCCGCCGCAAACCTTGTCGGACCTTGCCCGCACACGCCTCATCGCCGCGATGCCGTCGCTGAAGGAGCGCGCCAAGACGCTCGTCGAACTCAATCAGTCTGCGGAATTTCTGTATACGGATGGTCCCCGCGACTTGGACGAAGCCGCCGCCAAGCTGCTCACTCCGGAAGGCCGCGCCGCCCTCGCCGCAGCCCTGCCCGTGCTGGAAGCCACCGACTGGACCGGACCCGCGCTGGAGGCCGCCGCCCGGACCCATGCCGAAGCCAGCGGCCTGAAACTGGGCCAGGTCGCGCAACCCTTGCGGGCGGCGCTGACCGGAAAGGGCACTTCGCCGCCTTTGTTCGAGATGTTGGCATTGTTAGGCCGGGCGGAATCACTTAACCGATTAAGGGCTTACGCCGGTTCATGAAATCGGAATAATTGGCGGTGCATAGCTGGTAACGGCGGGAATTTTCCGCGTATAATTTGCTGCACTGCAAGATCGAGGGGTCGGGACATGAGAGAGAGCAAGATCAAGGCTGCCGGAACCGCCAGCCTTTCCCTTGAAGGCAAGAGCTACGTTTTTCCGGTTTATGCCGGAACCCAGGGCCCCAATGTGGTGGACATCCGCAAGCTCTACGACCAGGCCGACATTTTTACCTACGATCCCGGCTTCACCTCCACCGCCTCGACCGAATCCAACATCACCTTCATCGATGGCGACAAGGGCGTGCTACAATATCGCGGCTACAATATCGGCGACCTGGCGGAACATTCCACCTTCCTCGAAAGCTGCTACCTGCTGCTGTATGGCGAGCTGCCGACCAAGGCCCAGTTCGAGGCGTTCGACTATTCGATCACGCGCCACACCATGGTGCATGAGCAACTGGCGCAGTTCTATCGCGGCTTCCGCCGCGACGCGCACCCGATGGCGATCCTGTGCGGCGTTGTCGGCGCGCTGAGCGCCTTCTATCATGACAGCACCGACATCACCGACCCGAAGCAGCGCGAGATCGCCAGCCACCGCCTGGTCGCCAAGCTGCCAACGCTGGTGGCGATGGCCTACAAGTACCATGTCGGCCAGCCCTTCGTGTATCCGCGCAACGAGCTGGGTTACACCGAGAATTTCCTGCGCATGTGCTTCTCGGTCCCAGCCGAGGAATACAAGGTCAATCCGGTGCTGGCCAAGGCGCTGGACACCATCTTCATCCTGCATGCCGACCATGAGCAGAACGCCTCGACCTCGACGGTGCGCCTGTCGGGTTCGTCGGGCGCCAATCCCTTCGCCTGCATCGCGGCGGGCATCGCCTGTCTCTGGGGCCCCGCCCATGGCGGCGCCAACGAAGCGGCGCTGAAAATGCTGGAAGAGATCGGCACCGTCGATCGCATTCCCGAGTTCGTCGCCAAGGCCAAGGACAAGACCAGCGGCTTCCGCCTGATGGGCTTCGGCCACCGCGTCTACAAGAACTATGATCCGCGCGCCAAGGCGATGCAGATCCAGGCCCATGCCGTGCTCAACGAGCTGGGCCTGCATGACGATCCGCTGCTGAAGGTGGCGGTGGAACTGGAGAAGGTGGCGCTGACCGACCCCTATTTCATCGAGAAGAAGCTCTATCCCAACATCGATTTCTATTCCGGCATCACCCTGAAGGCGCTGGGCTTTCCCACGTCCATGTTCACCGCCCTGTTCGCCCTGGCCCGCACCGTGGGCTGGATCGCGCAGTGGAAGGAAATGCTGGAAGACCCGCACCAGAAGATCGGCCGCCCGCGCCAGATCTACACCGGCCCGACCGAACGCAAATACACGCCGGTCGACAAGCGGTAAACTTACGGACCACAATTCAAAAATGGCAGCTTCGGCTGCCCTTTTTTTATTCTGAAATGAAATCCAGCAGCGTCCGGGCGGCGCGCAGCGATGGCGCTTCGGTGCCCTTGCCCAGCATTTGGGCAAACAGCGCTTGATCCGCCAGTTGCGCGGCGCGCGCCACCGGATCGCGCAGCAGCTTCTCTACGCCATCGGCCAGGTTTTGCGGCGTCATACGGCTTTGAAGGAATTCCGGCACCGCCTCGCGTTCCAGCAGCACATTGACCAGCGTGATGTATTTCACATTCATGATCAGCGACGACAGCGCATAAGTCAGGCCGCCGACGCGATACCCCACCACCATCGGTGTGCGCGACAGCGCCAGTTCCGCCGTCACGGTGCCGCTCGCCGCCAGCGCCACATCGGCGGCGTCGAAGGCGGCGAACTTGTCGGCTTCGCTTTCCAGTACATGCAGCGCCGTCGGCCAATTCCCCGTCGCCGCCTTCACCCGCGCCGCGATGTGCGGCACGGTGGGCAGCAACGTCACCAGGCCGGGAATGCGCCGCGCCAGAATCTCCACCGCCTGGCGGAACACCGGCAGGATAAAGCGGATCTCGCTGCTGCGGCTGCCCGGCAGCAGCGCCAGCAATGGCGTCGCCGGTGACAGCCCCAACCGCGCCCGCAAGGCGTCTCCGCCCACCATCTTGGCCGCCCGCTCGATCACCGGATGACCGACGAATTCGGCACGCAGGCCATAGCGCTTGAGGAACGGGACCTCGAAGGGAAACAGCGCCAGCACCAGATCGAAATCCTTGGCCATCTGCGTGGTGCGGTAGGAACGGCTGGCCCAGACCTGCGGCGCGACATAGTTCACGGTGCGCAAACTGGGATCGCGCTTCTTAATGGCATGGGCGATGCGATGGGTGAAATCCGGACTGTCGATCAGCACCACGGCATCGGGCCGGGTCGCCAGCGCGAAATCCGTCGCCTCGCGCACGCGCTTCAGGATGCGCGGGATGGCGGGCACCACTTCGCGAAGGCCCATCACGGCAGTGGCGTCGAGCGAGAACAGGCTTTCCAGCCCTTCCGCCGCCATGGCGGGGCCACCAACGCCGGTGATGCCGATGCCGGGCGCCAGCGTTTTCAGCGCCCGCATCAACTGGCCGCCAAGCTGGTCGCCCGACGGTTCGCCGCAGACCAGCATCACTTTTTTTGATTGCGCGTCTGCGGGCGCATCCGCGACTTTCATAGAGACACGCCGGTGACGAACATGCCCAGCGCGTCGGCACGGGCCGCCACGGCCTGCTTGTCCACGATCAGCGCCCCGCCGGCCTGCAACCCGATACCCGCCAGCCCAACGGACGCGACGCGCTCCAGCGTGGCGATGCCGATCACCGGCAGGTCGGTCTTGGCGTCCTGCGTCGGCTTCAGCGCCTTGACCAGCACGCCACGCTTGTTGTCGGGCGTGCCGCGTATGGCTTCGCGCAAACCGCCGACGCGGACCAGCATCTGGTCGGTGCCCTCGGCGGCTTCCACCGCCAGCGGCAGGCCATCGCAGACGACAGCCGCCTGGCCCACATCCTGCGCGCCCAGCGCCTTGACGATGGCGAAGGCCCGCGCCATGTCGGCGCGATGATCGTCACCGGGCGACAGGCGGCCCAGATCGCCTTGCCCGCACACCAGCCCCGGCGCGGCTTCGGCCACGCCGACGCCGCGAAAGCCTTCTTCCTCAAACATGGTGATGATGAAACGCAGCAAGCCATCATCGCCCTGGCGCGCCGCCTTCAGAGCGCGCGGCAGCAACAGCACGCCGCGCGCGTCCAGCTTCATCTCGGAGAATTTCGGCCGGTCCACCTGACCCGCCAGCAGGAAATCAGTGACGCCGGCCGCGCGAAACACCTTGAAGGCCTGACCCGGCGCGCCGGGCGAACCCCATTCATGGGGAAAATCCGCCAGCCAGTCGCCCGATGCAGAACCCGTAAGCGCCATGATGAAAACCTTGCGGCCACCGGCAGACACGCTTTGCGCCACCGCGCGCGGCAGGTCGCCGCCACCCGCGATTATGCCCAATGTATTGGTCGCGCGGCCGGACGGCTCCGCTGGCGCTCCGCTTGGCCGCCGCTCCTGCGCGCCCGTCATCAGGCGTCTCCACCACGGCGACGGGCCAGGCACAATTCCTGTTTCGCATCCGCCAGGACGAAATCCACCACTTCATCCACCTGCGGCACGCCGGGCCAACGTTCCAGGCTTTCGCGCGCCCGCGCCGCCAGATTGCCGTCGGTGCCATAGAAGATATGCCGGAAAGCGGCGCGCAGCGCATTGATGGCGTCGCGGCTCATGCCGCTGCGCTTCAGGCCGATGAGATTGAGGCCCGCCAGTTCGACATGATCGCCAAAGGCCATGGCATAGGGGATAATGTCGCGGTTAACGCCGGTGAGGCCGCCCACCATCGCGCCGCGGCCGACGCGGCAGAATTGCTGCACCGCCGACAGGCCGCCGAAAATCACGCGGTCCCCGATTTCCACATGCCCGCCCAGGCAGACCGAATTGGCGAAGGTGACGTCATCACCGACGATACAATCATGCCCGACATGGCTGTTGGCCATGAAATAACCCCGCGCGCCCACGGTCGTGACGCCCTGATCGCGCTTGCTGCCGCAGCTCATGCTCACCATTTCACGCAGCACGCAGTCTTCGCCGATCTCCAGCCGTCCCTCGGGAAAATCATTGCCCCGAATCTGGGCCTCGCCGCCCAGCGCCGCCTGCGGATAGACCGCCGTGCGCGCACCGATGCGGGTGACGCCCTGAATGCTGACATGGCTGTGCAGCCGCACGCCGTCACCCAGCGTCACGCGCGGGCCGACATGGCAGAAGGGACCGATCTCGACACCGGCCCCCAGCACCGCGCCGTCTTCCACGATGGCGGATGCGTGTATCGCCATTAGGCCAACTTCTCGCTGCCGTCATGGACCATTGCGCTGTATTCCGCCTCGGCGCAAAGGTCGTCGCCGACAAAGACATGGCCCTCGAACTTGAAGACCGGCCCACGGCGGCGCACCGCCTTGACCGGCATGCGCAGCAGGTCGCCGGGGCGAACCGGCTTGCGGAAGCGCGCCTTGTCGATGGTCATGAAGAAGACCTTGCTGCCCGCGCCCTGCCCCAAACTGTGCTGCACGATGGCGCCAGAGGTCTGGGCCATCGCCTCGATCAGCAGCACGCCGGGCATCACGGCGTAATCCGGAAAATGGCCCTGAAAATGCGGCTCGTTGTAGCCCACCGCCTTCCAGCCCGTGCCGCTTTCGAACGGCACGATGTCGGTGATCCGCTCCACGAACAAAAACGGGGCGCGGTGCGGCAGCAGCTTCAGGATGGCGTCGATGTCGATTTCGGATTCAGTCATGCTCTGTTTTCTTCTGTTGGCGTACCAGCTTCTTCACCGCAGCAAGTTCGCGAACCCACTCCTTCAGGGGCCGGGCCGGCATGCCGCCATAATCCTTGCCGGCCTCGTAGGTGGTGTGCGGCAGCAGCCCAGACTGGCCGGCTATGCGGGCGCCGGACCCCACGCGGACATGGTCGGCCACGCCCACCTGGCCTGCGATGATGACAAAATCACCCAGCTCAGAGCTGCCCGCCATGCCAGCCTGCGAGATGATGAAACAATGGCGGCCAGTGCGGGCATTGTGGGCAATCTGCACCAGATTATCGAGCTTAGTGCCTTCGCCGATCACCGTGTCGCCGATGGCGCCGCGGTCAAGTGTGCAGTTGGCGCCGATCTCGACCTTGTCCTGCACGATGACGCGGCCCAGCTGGGGCAGCGCGACATGGCCCGCGCCGGACGAGGCATAACCGAAGCCGGGCTGGCCGATGCACACGCCCGGCATCACGATGACGCCATCGCCGATATAGGCATGGGTGATGGTGACATTGGCGCCGATCACGCAATTGCGGCCGATGGCGACGCCGGGCCCGATGGCGCAGCCGGGATCGATGCGGGTGCCCTCGCCGATTTCCGCGCCCGCGCCCACGACCACATTGTGGGACAGCACCACGCCCGCGGCGATCTTCGCGGTGGGATCGACCGCAATTTTCGGCCACTGCGTCATGCCATATTCAGGATAGAAATGCGACGCCATGGCGGCCCAGGCATGGCCAACCGACTTTACCGGCAACAGCACCATGCCGGATGGCGCGTCCGCCACGCCGCTTTCAGGCACCAGACAGAAGCCCGCGCGGCTACGGCCGAAGGCGGCCTTCTGATCGCGGGCGCCGTTGAAGAAGGAAAGATGCGAAGGACCGGCGCCGTCCAGGCCGGCCAAATCGGCCACCGCACTGTCATTGGTGGGCGCAGGCAATCCCAGCTTCGCGCACAATGTCCCGAGCGCATGCGGCCCAGTGTTGCGGTAGAAGCGGGGATCGGCCATGGGCCGGCTATTGCCGGGCCGGCGCCGCGCCCAGCACCACCTTGTAGGTCGGCATCCGGGCATCCAGCTGGGCGATGGCGTCAACCGTGATGTCGAAGGCGTTGTTGTTGGCGAAGATCACCGCGCTCTTGTCCACCACCAGATTGGCGCCGCGCGCCTTGACGATCTCATCGATGATGGGCTGCAGCGACTTGGAGATGACCTGCTGCGCCGACGCGGCGGCCTGCTGGATCTGGGCCTGGCGGCGCTCGGCGCTCTCCTGAAGGCCCCGCGCCTTGGCGTTGAAAGCGTCTTCCTTCTGCTTGCGCGCTTCGGCGCCCAAAATGGCCACCTGCTGCCGCAGCGCCTGGCCTTCCGTGGCGAGAGCCTTTTGCTGCGCTTCGAAATTGGCGCGGGTCTGGCTTCCCATCGCCTGCAGCTGCTTGGCGATATCCTGTCCCACTTTCGAGTACTGGATCAGCGCATTGCGGTCCAGCACCACGATCTTGGGCGCGGGCGGCGGCGCCGCCAGCGCAGGCGCGGCCGAAGCGAGAACGACCAGGGCAAGGGTGAGGAGCTTTTTCATGGATCAGAATCCTGTGCCTGTGCTGAAATGGATGATCTGTTCGCGGTCATAGGGCGTCTTGGCGAGCGGAATGCCGACATCGATATTGATCGGGCCGAAGGGCGAGGTCCAGCCAACCGATAAACCCGCGGACGCGCGGAATGCCAGATTGTCGCGTATGCAGCTGCTGACCGTGCAGGTGCGGCCGAAGACGGTGTCGAGATGGCCGACGGTGCCGAAATCGGCGAACAGTCCGAAATTGACGCCAAAGCTTTCCGGGAACAGCGACGGGAATTTCAGGCTCGCCGTACCGATAGCCGAGACGTTGCCGCCCACCGCCGAGACCTGTTCGTTCTGGGAAACGTCGCGCGGGCCCACGCCGGCGATGGCGAAGCCACGGAAGGAATCGCCGCCTTCGAAATAGCGCGAGTTGACCGGAACGGGTGTGCCGTCATAGCCGGTGATGTACTTGGCGCGCCCGGTGAGCGAGCCCACCACCGCGCCGCCGAAGAACGGCGCGTAACGGGCAAAGGTCGCCTGCGTTTCCAGGTAGCGCAGCGTGCCTCCGAACCCGGCGAAATATTGCGCGAAAGAGAAGCTGCCGCCAGCGGAGGGGCGGCGGAAATCGTCGACATCGGTATAGGTGTAGGCATAGCCCAGCACCGAACCGTTCTGCTGCCCGTCCGCCAGGAGGATTTCCAGCGGCGCGCCGCCGGTCACGTTCACCTGCTGGATCTTGTACATGTATGTGAGCTGGACGCCGGAGAATTCCGAAACCGGGAAGCCGAAGCGCATCACCGCCGCGCTGGTGTTGCTGCTGAACGCCGCCTGGGTGTAATCGGTATAGACCTGTTGCAGGTCAAAGCCGGCATTGAGCGGACGGTCCAGGAACCAGGGCTCGGTGAAGCTGAGCTGGAACTGCTTCTGGATATAGGACACGCGCGCGATCGCGTTCAGGGTCTGGCCGCGGCCGAACAGATTGATTTCGGTGTAGCTGACATCGCCGATCAGGCTGGACGCCGAGGAATAACCCAGGCCCACCGCGACCGAGCCGGTCGATTGTTCGGTCACCGCCACGGTGACATTGGTGCGGTCGGGCTGGCTGCCCGGCGTGTTGCGCACCTGCACATCCTTGAAGAATCCCAGGGCGCGGATGCGCTGCTGCGAGCGGTCCACCATCACGCGGTTGAAGGCGTCGCCTTCCACCAGGCGGAATTCGCGGCGCACCACCTTGTCCAGGGTGCGGGTGTTGCCGGTGATGTCGATCTTCTCGATGTAAACGCGCGGCCCCTGGTCGATGTGATAGACGATATCGATGGTGCGGTTGGGATTGCGCTTGGGTTCGGGCCGCACCTGGGCAAAGGCATAGCCGCGCGTGCCCGCAGCATTGGTGAGTGCGTCGATGCCTTCCTGCAGCAGGGTGGAATTGTACCAGTCGCCCTGCTTCGCCTTGAGCAGCGGCAACAGCGTCTTGGGAGAAAGCTCGGCGATCTGGGAGTCGATTTCGACCTTGGCGAAGCGATAGCGCGGGCCTTCGTCGATGGTGAAGGTGACGTAAAAGCTGCCGGCGCCGGGGGTGAGCTGCGCCACCGAGCTGGTCACCTTGAAGTCGGCATAGCCGCGCTGGACATAGAAGCGGCGCAGCAGCTCGCGGTCATAGGCCAGCCGGTCGGGATCGTAATTGTCGTTTGTGGAGAGGAATTTCCACCAAGCGCTTTCCTCGGTGGCGATCGTGCCGCGCAGGGCTCCGTCGTCGAACACCTTGTTGCCGATGAAATTGATCCGGCTGACGCCGGTATTCTCGCCTTCGGTGATCGAGAAGATCAGGTCGACGCGGTTCTGCGGGCGGGAAATGATCTGCGGCTCGACGCGCGCGGCGAAGCGGCCGTTGCGGCGATACAGTTCCATGATGCGCGTGACATCGGCCTGCACCTTGGCGCGGGTGAAGACGGCGCGCGGCTTGATCTGGGTTTCCTTGGTGAGGTCCTTGGCCGAGATCTTGCTGTGACCTTCGAACACCACCTGGTTGACGATGGGGTTCTCGGTAACACGCACCGTCATGGTGCTGGTGGCGGCGTCGAAATCGATCCGCGTCGCGGCGGTGAAGAGGCCGGTGGCGAACAGCGCCTTCAGCGCGACGTCCACCTCATTCTCGTCATAGGTGTCGCCTTCGCGCATGTTGACATAGGTGAGGACGGTGCCCGCCTCGATGCGCTGCGTACCCGTCACGACGATGCGGCGAATGATGCGGATGGCGGGCGCGGCCGGCGCCGGTGCGGCTGCTGTGGCAGGCGGCGGCGGGGCGGCACCGCCAGGCACGGCGGGCTGCGCCGAAACCGGCGCAACGGCCATAGCCAAGCTGAGGCAGACCGACGTCGTGCGCAGCAAGCCATTCTTCAGGGCAACGATCCGCATGGGCGTCCGGCAAACTCGTCTATGGCTTCAGGCGAAGCCGATGGGTTCAGAAAAGATTCAGGCGGGCTATGTCATTCCAGGTCGCCAGGAGCATCAGTCCCAGCACCAACACCAGCCCAAGCCTAAATCCGGCATCCTGGACGCGCTCCCCAAGCGGGCGCCCCAGAACTGCTTCGCATGCATAGTATAGAAGATGCCCGCCGTCGAGCAGCGGAATCGGAAAAAGATTGATCAGCCCGATGCTTACAGACAGGACAGCGACCAGGTTGAGCAGCGGCAGAATGCCGAAATCCGCGACTTTCTTGGTGATCTGGGCGATTCCCACCGGCCCCTGAAGCTGGTCCAGGCTGGCGCGCCCCACAATCAGCTGGCCGATGCCCTGCAGCGACAGCCGGATGACGTCCCAGGTGCGGCGGCACGCCGCGCCAGCGGCCTGCAACGGGTTGTAATGCTCGGTGATCACCGGGGCGTCGGGCGACTGGCGTACGCCGATCACCGCCGTCTCCATCTCGTCGCCCAGGAAGTTCTTCTGGCGCACCACCTGCGGCGTCACCTGAACGGTGACAGGCTGGCCGGCGCGCGTCAGTTCGATGGACAGGGTCCGGCCCGCCGACATGCCGATGATTTCCGGAAGCTGGTCGAAGCTGTTGATCGCGCGGCCATCGATGCGGGTGACGGTGTCGCCGCTGCGGATGCCCGCCATCTCGGCGGGGCTGGCCTTGTTCACCTGCCCGATCACCGGGGCGATGGTGGTGTGACCGGCATAGAGGAAGATGCCGGTGAAGAGGATGATCGCCAGGATGAAGTTGGCGATGGGGCCCGCCGCGGCAACCGCCGCCCGCTGTCCCACCGGCTTGAACGCCATCATCTCGAAACGCTCGGCGGCGCTCGCCTGTACCGCGTTGCAGTCGGGCGTGGAGGCGGCGTCAGCATCGCCCGCGAATTTCACATAGCCGCCGATGGGCAGCCAGGAGAGCTTCCAGCGCGTGCCGCGCTTGTCGGTGAAGCCGACAATCTCCTTGCCGAAGCCGACGGAGAAGACATCCACCTTGGCGCCGAAATAGCGGGCCATCAGGAAATGCCCCATCTCGTGCACGAACACGACAACGGTGATGTAGAAGAGGAAGGTGGGCAGCCCCATCGGGGCCCAGGCGGCGAACTGTTCCAGAATGTGCATGCGCGTTCCTTACGCCCCCACCCTTTGACAGATTTCTTCCGCCGCCACGCGCGCCCTAGCATCGGCGCCCAGCACCGTGTCCAGATCCACGCCATTGGCGCCGGCCGTTACATCCAGGTCGAGCGTCGCCCCCACGACGCGGCTGATATCCAGGAAGCCGATGCGGCGGTCGAGAAAAGCCTGCACCGCGATTTCGTTGGCGGCATTGAGCACCGTCGGCGCCAGCCCGCCCGAACGCATCGAGCCGATGGCGAGATTGAGCGCCGGAAAACGGTCATGCGCGGGCGGCTGGAAGATCAATTGCCCCAGCGCGGCGAGGTCGAGCCGCCGCGAGTGCGAGGAGACGCGGCGCGGCCAGCCCAGCGCATGGGCGATGGGCGTGCGCATGTCGGGGGCCGAGAGATGCGCGATGGTGGTGCCATCGTCGTAACTCACCAGGCAGTGCACGATGGACTGGGGATGCACCAGCACCGAGAGCTTTTCCGGCGGCAGGGCGAAGAGGAAATGCGCCTCGATCAGCTCCAGCCCCTTGTTCATCAGGGTGGCGCTGTCGAGAGAGATTTTACGGCCCATCGCCCAGTTGGGATGCTTGCACGCCTCTTCCACCGTCGCGGCGCGCATTTTTTCCAGCGGCCATTCGCGGAACGGCCCGCCCGAAGCGGTGATGGTGACCAGCTCGGCCTCGCCCGCATCGCCGCCGCCCAGCACCTGGAAGATGGCATTGTGCTCGGAATCCACCGGCAACACCGACGCGCCGGACTTCTCCATCGCCCCACGGAACACCGCGCCCGCCGCGACGACACATTCCTTGTTGGCCAGCGCCACAATGACGCCGCGGCGGATGGCGGCGAGCGCCGGTTCGATGGCGGCAGCGCCCATGATGGCGACCATGACGAAATCGCTGGGGCGCGCGGCGGCGTCGATCACGGCCTCGCGGCCCGCCGCAAGCTCGATCCCGGTGCCGGAAAGACCCGCCTGCAATTCATCGAACAGCGCCGCATTGCCGATCACCGCCAGCTTGGGCTTCAGCGCCTTGGCCTGTTTGATCAGCTCCTGCACATTCTCGCCCGCCGTCAGCGCCGTGACGGGAAAGGCATGCGGCCCATAGGTCTTGCGCGCATGCAAGATGACGTCAGCCGTGTTGACGCCGATGGAGCCTGTCGCGCCCAGGATGGTGACGCTGCGGCTGCAAACGGCTTCCAGCGTGTCGTTCGGCGTGACGGTGGCGGCGATGGGCTTCAACGATAGCCTCCGAACAGGGGATTGAGGCCCAGCACGAAGACCAGAAAGGCCATGACCGGCGCGGCGGCAAAGGTGGAATCGACCCGGTCCAGCACACCGCCATGGCCCGGAATAAGACTGCCGGAATCCTTGCGCCCGAAGCGGCGCTTGACGAAGGATTCCAGCAGGTCGCCGCCATGCGCCACGCCGCTGAAGACGAAGGCGAACAGCATCGCGGGCAGCATCGAGAAATCATAGAAGGCGATATATAGGCCATAGACGATGGCGGCGCAGACGCTGCCGCCGATGGTCCCGGCGATGGTCTTGCCGGGCGAGATTGACGGCGCCAGCTTTTTGCCGCCGATCAGCTTGCCGAAGACCAGCGCGCCGGTATCGGTGGCCCAGACCAGCAGGAAGAAGCCCACCACCAGCTGCGGATGGGGCGAATGATCCAGCGGATAGAGATGCAGCGCCAGCAGCGACAGCGCCGGCACGCCGATATAGAGCACGCCCGCGGCGTGCAATGGTGCATTGTCATTGCGCATCCGCGCCAGCACGAAGCCGCCCACCGTGCCCAGGATCAGAAAGACCAGCGCCAGCCAGGGCAGATAATTGACCATCGCGGCCGCGCCCAGGCAGATGGTGATGGTGGTGGCCAGGGTTTGCAGGTGAAACGGGTTCTGGTGGAAAGGCACCGCGGGCGTTTCGACGGTGCGCACCAGCCGGTGCCATTCGCGCGCCGCCAGCATCGACACCAGCACCAGCAGGATGGCGAAGGGCGCAGGCCCGAGCGCGACCGACGCGATCACGACACAGGCCAGCAGAATGCCGAATATCAGCCGCGTCACGCCGCGCTTTCCGAATTGAGGGCGCCGAAGCGGCGTTCCCTTTGGGAGAAGGTTTCCAGCGCGGCGGCAAGTTCGTCGCGGCCGAAATCCGGCCACAGCGTGTCGATGAACAGCATCTCGGCATAGGCCGACTGCCAGAGCAGGAAGTTGGACAGACGGCGCTCGCCGCTGGTGCGGATGATCAGGTCGGGCTCGGGTAGCGCACTGGTGAAGAGGCGGCTGGCGAAGAGTTCGGGCGTGATGGTTTCGGGATCGAGACGGCCGTCACGGGCGGCGCGGGCCAGTTCGCGCGCGGCCGCGACGATCTCTTCCTGCGCGCCATAGTCGAAGGCGAAGGTGAGGTTCAGGCCCTTGTTGTTGACCGAACGGCGCTCGGCATCCTCGATCATGGCATGGATGTCGTCGGCGACGCGGCCGCGATGGCCAATGATGCGGATGCGGCAGCCCTTGGCCACCAGCTCTTCCATGTCGTTGAGGAAGAAGCGGCGGAACAGGCCCATCAGGGCGCCAACTTCGGTCTTGGGCCGCTTCCAATTCTCGCTGCTGAAGGCGAAGAGGGTGAGGTTCTCCAGCCCCATATCCACCGCCGCGCGCACGGTCTCGCGCACGGCCGCCACGCCGGCCACATGACCGGCCTCGCGTGGCAAAAGCCGCTTGCGCGCCCAGCGGCCATTGCCATCCATGATGATGGCGACGTGGCGCGGCAGGATGGTGTGGGCCTCTTCCGACATCAGACCTGCATGATCTCCTGCTCCTTGGCATGGAGCGCGGTGTCGATGTCCTTAATGTGGCCGTCGGTGAGCTTCTGCAGCTCCTCGCCCTTGGTGCGGTGATCGTCTTCGCTGATCTTCTTGTCCTTCTCCAGCTTCTTGAGAAGGTCGTTGCCGTCGCGGCGGACATTGCGGACGGAGACGCGGGCGGCCTCGGCATATTTGGCGGCCAGCTTCGTCAGTTCCTTGCGGCGCTCCTGGTTCAGCTCCGGCAGGGGGATGCGCAGCAGCTGGCCGTCCATCTGCGGGTTCAGGCCCAGCCCGGCGTCACGGATCGCCTTGTCCACGGCCTTGGCCATGCTCTTGTCCCAGACCTGCACCGTGATCATGCGGGACTCGGGCGTGCCGATGCTGCCGACCTGGCTGATGGGGACCATGTTGCCATAGGCCTCGACCTTGACCGGATCGAGCAGCGCGGCGCTAGCGCGGCCGGTGCGCAGGCCGCCCAGCTCGCTCTTGAAGGTGGTGATCGCCCCCTTCATGCGGCGATCCATGTCGTCCTTGCTGTAGGCGTCAGCCATTTCCTGCTCCAACCTTCCTGCGGTCTTTTGGCCTGCGGCCTGCTTTGCGGCCATCCTACCGCAAAGCCCGGCCCAAGGCCCCTTAAACTCTTACTTTTCTTCGATAATGGTTGCCCGGCCGCGGCCCGCCAGCACCTGGGCCAGGGCGCCCGGATCCTGCAGCGAGAACACCAGGATCGGGATGCCGTTTTCCCGGGAAACCGAGATGGCGCTCGCATCCATTACCTTAAGATCGAGCGCTAAGACCTCGTGATAGCTCAAGGAATCGTACCGAACAGCGCTGGGGTCCTTCTTGGGGTCAGCGCTGTAAACACCGTCCACCTGGGTCGCCTTCATCATGGCGTCGCAGTTCATCTCGGCCGCGCGCAAGGCGGCGGCGGTGTCGGTGGTGAAGAATGGATTGCCGGTGCCCGCGCCAAAGATCACGACCCGGCCCTTTTCCATGTGCCGGATGGCCCGGCGGCGGATGTAGGGCTCGCACACATTGTTCATGGCAATGGCGGACTGGACCCGGGACGGAACCCCTGCCCGCTCCAGACCGGCCTGCAGCGCCAAGGCGTTCATCACGGTCGCCAGCATGCCCATATAGTCGGCGGTGGCGCGGTCGATGCCCTTGGCCGACCCGGCCAGGCCGCGGAAGATATTCCCGCCGCCCACCACCATGCAGAGCTGGATGCCGGTGGCGGCCGCTTCAGCAACGTCCAAGGCAATGCGGTCCACGGTGGCGACGTCAATGCCGAACTGGCCATCGCCCATCAACGCCTCGCCGGAGACCTTCACAAGCACCCGGCGGTATTTTGGCGTCAGGGACATGGGACGGCTCCGGCTAAAGCGATTCTGCTCTGCTCTTTTACCCCTCCCGAGAGAGGGGCGGAACGAAGACCTGGGGTCAGGCCTTGGTCCCGGCCATCTGGGCCACTTCGTCGGCGAAATCGCTTTCGACCTTCTCGATGCCCTCGCCCACCTGGAAGCGGACAAAGCCTTCGATCTCGACCGGAACGCCCAGATCCTTGGAGGCCTTCTCCAGCAGCTTGGCGATCTGGGTTTCCCCGTCGATCACGAAGGTCTGCTGCAGCAGGACGCTCTCCTCGTAGAATTTGCGCATACGGCCTTCGAGCATCTTCTCGATGACATTGTCGGGACGGCCGGACTGGCGGGCGATCTCGATCTGCACATTCTTTTCGCGGGCGACCACTTCTGGGTCGAGATGCTCGATGGTCAGGGCCAGCGGATTGGCGGCCGCGACATGCATGGCGATCTGCTTGGCCAACGGCATCAGCTTGTCGGCCGGGGCGGTGGACTTCAGCGCCACCAGCACGCCGATCTTGCCCAGTTCGGGCGAAGCGGCGTTGTGGACGTAAGGCGCGACCACGCCGGGATTGACCGACAGCGCCAGGGTGCGGCGGACGGACATGTTCTCACCGATGCGGGCGACCAATTCGGTCAGGGTCTGCTGCACGTTGGAGCCGCCATGGGGCGCGGCCAGCAGCTTCTGCAGATCGCCGCCTTCCTTCAGGCCGATCTCCGCAGCCGACTTCACGAACGCCTTGAAGTCGTCATTGCGGGCGACGAAATCGGTTTCGGCATTCACTTCCACCAGCGCGCCGGTGTTGCCGGACACGGCGACGCCCACCAGGCCGTCGGCGGCGGCGCGGCTGGCCTTCTTGGCCGCCTTCATGGCGCCGGATTTGCGCAGCCAGTCGATGGCGGCTTCCATGTCGCCATTGGTTTCGTTCAGCGCCTTCTTGCAGTCCATCATGCCCGCGCCGGTCGTATCGCGCAGTTCCTTCACCATCTGGGCGGTGATGTTCGCCATGGGTCTTCTCCGGTCGGTAAGGGACGGCGCGCCGGGGTTGGCGCGCCGTCATGTCGTTGAAAATGCCTTAGGCGGTGGCTTCCGCCGGCTCGACGTGGCTCGAGACGTCCTCGACTTCCGCGGCGGCGCCGACATCGACGCCCGCTTCGATCTGGCCCTGGCCCAGGCCGTCGATGATGGCGCGCGCGGCCAGGTCGCAATACAGCGCGATGGCGCGGGCGGCGTCGTCATTGCCCGGGATCGGGAAGGCGATGCCGTCCGGATCGGAGTTGGAGTCAAGAACCGCCATCACCGGAATGCCCAGCTTCTTGGCTTCCGAGATAGCGATGGCTTCCTTGTTGGTGTCGATGACGAAGATCAGGTTCGGGACGCCGCCCATTTCCTTGATGCCACCCAGCGACTTTTCCAGCTTGTCCTGCTCGCGCAGCAGGCCCAGCAGTTCCTTCTTGGTCAGGCCGGATTCACCGGCGCTGCTCAGGGTCTGCTCGATGGTGCGCAGGCGCTTGATGGAGTGGGAGATGGTCTGCCAGTTGGTGAGCGTACCGCCCAGCCAGCGCTGGTTCATGTAGTACTGCGCGCAGCGCTTGGCGGCGGCGGCGATCGGCTCCTGCGCCTGGCGCTTGGTGCCGACGAACAGGATGCGGCCGCCGCTCGCGGCCGTCTCGCGCAGGGCGACGAGCGCCTGGTGCAGCAAGGGCACGGTCTGGGTCAGGTCGAGAATGTGGATGTCGTTGCGGGCGCCGTAGATGTACGGGGCCATCTTCGGATTCCAGCGCTGCTGGCGGTGGCCGAAATGGGCGCCGCTCTCGAGCAGCTGACGCATGGAAAATTCAGGCAAAGCCATTGTTCGTCTCCTTTACCGGTTGGCCAGATGCGCGGGCTAACTCCTGTCTTCGTTTTGAAGAGGGCGGAGCCACCGGACGGCGACGATGGAACACCCACCGAAAGCCACCCGCGCATGCGAGATGGCGCGGCTTATAAGGGAAAAACCCCAGAAAGCAACCGGGAACCTCAGCCCTGGGGCGGCTTGCGGGGCTTGGCGTCGGGGCCCTTGCCCCACTTCTTGAAGGGCTTGCCGGGCTTGCCGCCGCCTTTGCCGCCACCCTTGCCGAAAGCCGGTTTGCCGCCCTTGTGGCCCTCTTTGTGGAACGGCTTCTTGGCGGGGCGGGGCGCCTCCTGCGCCGGGGCAGCAGGAGCGGCAGTGGCGGTGGTATCCGCTGCGGGGTTGTACGGCGTGATGCGCACACCGCCCTTGGTCCGGGCCGCGACCTTCTCCGCGAAGGCCCCCGACGCGCCGGCGGAGATCTGGAACAGGGTCTGCATTTCCTCGACCCGGATCGGGCCGACATCGGCCTTTGTGATGTCGCCCTGGCGGCAGATTTCCGGCAGCAGCCATTTGGGATCGGCCTTGCGCTCGCGCCCAACATTGAGGCGGAACCAGACGCCGCCGGTCATGTCGGCGCCGCGGCTGGGGCCGCGCGGCGCATCATCGCGCGCGGGCCGCTCGGAACGCGGGCCTTTATGCGCGGGGCGCCCCTCCTGGTGTGACGGACGCGGCGCATCGTTCGAGCGCTCTTTCCATTCCGGCTTTGGCCCGCGTTCGCGCACCGGCTTGTCCTGGCGGGGACCGGAGGATTTGTTCGGCGTCTCCTCCTCGATCTCTTCGGGCAGCGGCAGCTTGGTGCGCATCACCTTGGCCAGCGCGGCGGAGATCTCGCGCACGCCATGCTTTTCCAGCAGCGTATCGCCCAGTGCGTAATCCTCGTCGCCCGCCGCATCGGTCAGCAGCGGATCGTTCAGCAGGCGCTCCCGGTCCAGCACGCGGATCTCGTCGGCGGTGGGCGGATTGCCCCACACGGCGTTGACGCGGGCGCGGGCCAGCATTTCCTCGGCCCGGCGGCGGCGCGACGGCGGCACCAGCAACACGCTGATACCCTTCTTGCCGGCGCGGCCGGTACGGCCGCTGCGATGCTGCAGCACTTCAGCATCGTTGGGCAGGTCGGCATGGATCACCAGATTCAGGCTGGGAAGATCGATGCCGCGCGCCGCCACATCGGTGGCGACGCAGACCCGGGCACGGCCATCGCGCAAGGCCTGCAAGGCATGGTTGCGCTCATGCTGGGACAGTTCCCCCGACAGCGAGACGGCGGCGAAACCGCGTTCCGACAGCACCGCCTCCATGTGGCGGACGCGCTCGCGGGTGCCGCAGAAAACCAGCGCGGCTGGCGGATCGAGGAACCGCAGGAAATTGACCACGGCGGCTTCCATCCGGTGGCCCGCCACGCGCACGGCGCGATATTCGATGTCGGCATGGCCCTTGGATTCGCCCAGCGCCTCGATGCGGAAGGCATCGCGCTGGTAATGGCGCGCCAGGGTGACGATGGTCTTGGGCAAGGTCGCCGAGAACAGCAGCGTCTGACGCTCCGGCGGCGTGGTTTCGAGTATGAATTCCAGATCCTCGCGGAAGCCCATGTCGAGCATCTCGTCCGCCTCGTCCAGCACCACGGCCTTGATCGATGATACCTTGAGCGCGCCGCGTTCCAGATGATCGCGCAGACGGCCCGGCGTGCCGACAATGATATGCGCGCCCGCCGACAATTCGCGGCGTTCGCGGCCCGGGTCCATGCCGCCGACACAGGAGACGATGCGCGCGCCGGTATGCTGATAAAGCCAGGCCAGCTCGCGCTGCACCTGCAACGCCAGTTCGCGCGTCGGCGCGATGATCAGCGCCTGCGGCGCGCCGGCGGGCCCCATGCGGTCGGCGGCTTCCAGCAGGCGGTCGGCTATGGCCAGGCCAAAGGCGATGGTCTTGCCCGATCCGGTCTGGGCCGAGACCAGCAGATCGCGTTCCTTGGCGTCCTCCTGCAACACCGAGCGCTGCACGGGCGTGGCCTCGCGGTATTCGCGTTCGTCGAGGGCGCGGGCAAGGGCGGGATGGGCGGCAGAAAAGTCCGTGGCGACGGTCAAGGGAACTCTGGGGATGGATTTTCCCGGCCTCTTTAGCCCCATCTGGGGGAAAAGATAGCGTTCAGCCCTTGTTACCTGTCATGCGCGCGAAAACCTGACGGTCCTTGTTGTCCTGCATCAGCAGGGTCAGGCCCGAAATCGTGGCCAGTGCCAGCCCATCGGGAATGCCGGTTTCCGGGCTGGGTTCGATCTTGGCATAGCTCTGGCTGGCCACCTTTTCCCACTTTCCGGCGGGCTTCTTGATTTCCAGGCTGGCGACGGTGGCCTTCAGCACCAGCCGCACGATGGCGGGGTGGGGCGCGGCGGGCTTGGTCAGGCTGGGCATGCCGTCGATCATCTGCCAGCCATTGGCCAGCGCCCAGGTGGTGATTCCATCCTTGGTCATGCGCCCGTTAGACCAGATCGGGGCCCATGCTAAAAGCCGCTCCAATGAACAGCCCCATCCGCCCGGACATTCTCGCCCTGGAGCCCTCCGGCCTCGCCCGCATCTTCGAGCTGGGGGGCGGCGTGCCGGGACAGGCCTTCAGCACCGACCCGCGCGACGAGAGCTATGTCCGCATCTGCTTCGCCCGCGATGCGGACAATCTGGCAGAAGGCCTCGGTCGCATCGCGAAAGGTGTTGCGGCCACATGAAGTGGAAATCCCTCCTGAAATGGCGTGCAGCGCCGCCGCCGGATGTCGCCGAATCCGTCTATGAAGCGTGGACTGGCAGGGTCGTATCGCGCTGGCGGGCCACCACGCTGAAACCCGCGGGCCGGCTGGGTCATACCGCACGGCGTGTGCAGGTCCGCATCAACCGCATCATTCCCGATCAGGTGCACGCGGTTGTGACCGCCGTGATGGAGGGGGTGACGCGGACCATCCTGACCGGTGCCGATCTCACCACCACCGCACCGATAACAGGCGCCACGCTTGCCCAGCGCGACCGCCGCGCACTGGAGATCATCGAGCGCTACCGCACCATCAGCGCGGTGGAAGGCGGCGTTGCCGGTGCCGGTGGCTTCTGGCTGGCGCTGGCCGATTTTCCTGCGCTGCTGGTGCTTAAGATAAAGCTGCTGTTCGACCTGTCGGCGGTCTATGGCCATGACGCCGAGAAGTTCGAGGAACGGCTATTTATCCTTGGCCTGTTCCAGCTCGCCTTCTCGTCGGCCGAACACCGGGCCGGTGTGTTTCACACGCTGGAGGACTGGGACACGCGCGAACATCCGAAAGATTTCGTGCATTTCGACTGGCGCATATTCCAGCAGGAATATCGTGATTACATTGACCTAGCGAAGCTGGCCCAGCTGATCCCGCTGGTTGGTGCGCCGATTGGCGCCATCGTGAACTGGCGGCTGCTGGAAAGGCTGGGCGAAACCGCCATGAATGGCTACCGGATGCGATGGCTGGCGCGCCTAGACCGCCTCGACGGAGAGGACGCCGGATAGCGTGGCGACGCGGTTGCGCAGGATCGGCGTCACCTGCACCCGCTTGGGCAGCGCGATCTCCACTTCCGCGCCGCCTTCGCCCGGCACCACCAGGCTGACCAGCCCCTTGCCCGGCTGCGACAGTTCCTGCGCCAGCGCGCCCAAAGTTTGATTAAAAGAGGGGCTCGCGACATCGGCCAGCCGCACCACCATGCCCTCACCGGCCGCGGCGGCGGCGGCATCGAGATCAGTGATGGAGGCGGCACGCAGTTTCAGTTCATCGCCGTCCCATTCCGCCGAGGTGGTGATCAGAAGCGGCTTGCCCGCTTCCAGCAAAGCGCGGCTGGCTTGCAGCACTTCGGGGAACAGCATCACTTCGAACATGCCGGTGGGATCGGAGAAGGACACGAAGGCGTACATCTGGTCGTTGCGGCCGCGCCGTTCCGACTTCTTGATCAGCGTGCCCGCGATCCGGGCCTTGAAACAGGCGCGGCGGCGATCCTCGGTCAGCGAGGCATAGGTCACCGCCCCCAGCCGCTTCAGCGCATTGCCATAGGCATCGAGCGGGTGACCGGACAGATAGAAGCCCATCGCGCCGAATTCCTCGCCCAGCCGCTCATGCAGCGGCCAGTCCGGAATGTTGGTGAGGCGCAGTTCGGACACTTCGCTGCCGCCGCCGAAAAGATTGTTCTGCCCGGTCTCGCGCTCGCGCTGCGCGGCTTGCGCGCCCGACAGGATGCGGTCGGAGTTTTCCACCAGCTGCCGCCGGTTGGGATTGAGGCTGTCGAACGCCCCGGCCCGCACCAGATTTTCGAAGGCGCGCTTGCCCACCTGGCGCGGATCGACCCGGGCGGCGAAATCGGAAATCGATTTGAACGGGCCACCGGCGCGGCGCACCGCCACGACATGATCCATCGCCTGGGGGCCGACGCCCTTCACGGCGGCCAGGGCATAGAACACCGTGTTCTTTTCCGCATCGACCGAGAACACCGATTCCGAACGATTGACGTCGGGCGCGGCGATGGTGACGCCCAGCCGCTGCGCTTCCTGCCGGAAGATGTTGAGCCGGTCGGTGTTGGCGATATCCAGCGTCATCGACGCGGCGAGGAATTCGACCGGATAATTCGCCTTGAGATACGCCGTCTGGTAGGCGACCTGCGCATAGGCGGCGGCATGGCCCTTGTTGAAGCCATAACCGGCGAATTTTTCCGCCTGCTCGAAAATCTGTTCAGCCGCGTTCTGGGGAATCTTCCGTTCTGCCGCGCCCGCGAGGAATTTCTTGCGCTGCGGAATCATCTCCGCCGGAATCTTCTTGCCCATGGCGCGGCGCAGGATGTCGGCCTCGCCCATGGTGTAGCCCGCCAGTTCGCGGGCGATGCGCATGACGTCGTCCTGGTAGGTCATGACGCCGTAGCTCTCGCGCAGGATCGGCTCCAGGGAGGGGTGCAGATACTCCACCACCTCCTTGCCGTTCTTGCGCGCGATGTAGGTGGGAATCGAATCCATCGGACCCGGGCGATAGAGCGCCACCAGCGCCACCAGATCGTTGATATGGTCGGGCTTCATCTTGCGCAGCAGGTCGCGCATGCCCGCGCCTTCCAGCTGGAAGACGCCGACGCTGTCGCCGCGCGCCAGCATCTCGAAGGTGCCCGGATCGTCGAAGTCGATGTCCTGGGTGCGCAGCTTGATCTCGCGCCGGTTCAGTAGTTCTTCCGCCTTGGCGATGACGGTCAGGGTCTTGAGGCCGAGAAAGTCGAACTTCACCAGCCCGGCCTTTTCCGCATCCTCATAGTCGAACTGCGTCACCGGCATGTCGGAACGCGCATCGCGATAGAGCGGCAAAATCTCCGGCAGCGGCCGGTCGCCGATCACCAGGCCCGCCGGATGGGTGGAGGCGTGGCGGTACAGGCCTTCGATCTTGCTGGTGATCTCGAACAGGCGCTGAGCCAGCGGCTCGGATTCCGCGATCTGCTGCAGGCGCGGCTCGCTGTCTATCGCTTCCTGCAGTGTGATGGATTTGCCCGGCGGGTTGGGGATCATCTTGGCGATGCGATCCACCAGGCCCAGCGGCATCTGCAGCACACGGCCCGCGTCACGCACCGCCGCGCGCGCCTGCAGGCTTCCCAGCGCCATGATCTGCGCCACGCGGTCGGCGCCGTACGTATCGCGCACATAGCGCACAACCTCGTCGCGCCGCTCCTGGCAGAAATCGATATCGAAGTCCGGCATCGACAGACGTTCGGGATTGAGGAAGCGCTCGAAGAACAGGCCGAAGCGCAGCGGGTCCAGGTTGGTGATGTCCAGCGCCCAGGCCACCAGCGAGGATGCGCCCGAACCGCGAATGCCCACCGGAATGCCCTGCCCGCGCGTCCACTTCATGAAATCGGACACAATCAGGAAGTAGCCGGGAAAGCCCATGCGATTGATGATGCCCAGCTCGTAATCCAGGCGTTCGAGATAGGTGGCCTCGTCCGCATACAAGGCCTTGACCCTGGCCATGCGCGCCTTCAGGCCCGCTTGCGCCTGCGCCTTCAGCTCGCCTTCCGCGGTCATGCCGGATTCCGGCGTGAACACCGGCAGGATCGGCTTGCGCTTCTTCGGCACGAAAGCGCAGCGGCGCGCGATCTCCAGCGTGTTCTCGATCGCTTCGGGCAGGTCGGCGAAAACCACCGCCATCTCGGCGGGCGACTTGAAGCGGTGCTCCCGGGTCAGGCGGCGGCGGTCGTCCTGGCTGACAAAGGCGCCATCGGCGATGCAGAGCAGCGCATCATGCGCCTCGTACATCGAAGCGGCGCCGAAATGGACATCGTTGGTGGCGACGATGGGCAGCGACTTGGCATAGGCCATGTCGAGCAGCGCCTCCTCGGCGGCGCGCTCCCCCGGCACATTGTGACGCTGCAATTCGACATAGAGCCGGCCCGGAAACATCGCCGCCAGCCGGTCGAGCAACGCTTCCGCGGCGGGGCGCTGGCCTTCCGCCAGCAGGCGGTTGACGGGGCCACCCGGCCCGCCGGTCAGCGCGATCAGGCCATCGGCGTGCGCCGCCAGATTCTCGCCCGTGACATGCGGCCAGTCGCCGGGACCGACATCCAGATAGGCCGAGGAGAGCAGCTTGGAGAGGTTCTGGTAGCCGTCTTCGTTCTGCACCAGCAGCGGCAGTTGCGGCGGCTTGGCGGTGCGCTGGCCGGTCTGGGGGGTCTGCCCGCCCATCTCCAGCGACAGCAGCGCGCCGACAATGTGCTGCACCCCCGCCTTGGAGAGCACATCGGAGATGTCATAGACGCCGAAGAGATTGTCGCTGTCGGTGACGGCGGCGGCGGGCATGTCCATCCCGAACGCCAGCGTGGCCAGCTCCTTGGGCCGCACCGCGCCTTCCAGCAGCGAATAAGCGCTTTTCACGCGCAGATGGACGAAGGAGGCCATGGGATGCCGCTTGAGTGACGGCGCAGTATCGCGCGGGGCGGGGCCGGATGGGCGCGCTACCGCGCGCTATCCACATGTAAGTGGGCGACTACCAGCCGCTCAGCAGTCCCTGCGCGCCATTGGCCAGAACAAAGGACGCTGCCATGAACAGCACCAGACCCACACCCGCCACTGCATCCTTGGCCCAGACCATGATCGTCTCCCGTTTTGAACGGTTTTGTTCTAGTTTCGTTCTGCAAGGAACGCAAGAACAAAGGGTGATCGAACTCACCTCGAGGGCCGGCTGAAAGCTATCCTGCTGATAGGTCATGGCAAAATAACCATCCGTCTACGGATTGGTTGCAGCGAAACTTCCGGCGGCGACCCCCTTGTATTTCACAATCATGTTAATTGACTTGATAGTTATGCAAAGACTGGACGCCACTTACGCCGCCCTCGCCGATCCCACCCGACGCGCCATCCTGGCCCGGCTGGCCCTGGGCGAAGCGAATGTGCGCCAGATCGCCGAGCCCTTCCCGATCTCCGCCCCTGCCATCTCCCGCCACCTCAAGGTGCTGGAAGGCGCCGCCCTCATCGCGCGGCGCAAACAGGGCCAGACCCATATCCTCACCCTCAACCCCAGCGGTCTGAAGAGCGCACAGGAATGGCTCGACCAAACCCGCGCCTTCTGGACCGGCGCCTTTGACCGCCTCGACGCCCATCTCAAGAAAGATCCCCAATGAGCGATACCGCCACCGTCAGCCCCGTCCTGAAGATCACTCGCATCTTCGAAACCTCGCCGGAGAAAATGTTCGACGCCTGGTTCACGCGCGAACAATGGCAGGCCTGGATCGGACCGGAAGGTTGCCGCTGCGACGTGCCTGTGCTGGAGCCGAAAGTGGGTGGCCGCTATCGCCTCACCATGCACATGCCGGGCAGGCCGGAGATTCCGGTGGAGGGCGTCTTTCAGGAAGTGAACCGCCCGCATACGCTGGCCTTCACCTGGGGCTGGGCCCTGAGCAGCAATCCCGACACGCTGGTGCGCCTGTCCTTCCGCGCCGTGCCGGGCGGCACCGAACTCACGCTCGTCCATGAAGGCCTGCCCACCGAGGACGACCGCGCGAGTCACGGCAAGGGCTGGAATTCCACGCTCAACAAGCTCGCCCTCTTCGTCAAGGGCGAAACGCCTTAGGCGCGCGCCAGGTCTGTGCCCGCCACCAGCTTGCCCTGATGCAGCAGCAGGGCGCGGTCCATCCGCGCCGCCAGCTCGAAATTGTGGGTGGCGATCAGCGCCGCCAGCCCCTGCTCGCGGGTGATCTGGATCAGGGCGTCGAACACCCCTCCGCTCGTGCGCGGATCAAGATTGCCGGTGGGTTCGTCGGCCAGCAGGATCTTGGGCTTGTTGGCCAGGGCGCGGGCGATGGCGACGCGCTGCTGCTCGCCGCCCGACAATTGCGCCGGGCGATGGGTCAGGCGGGCCTTCAGCCCCATCACGGTCAGCAGCCGCTCGGCCTCCACAGCGGCTTCGGCCTTGCTCTTGCCCGCGATCATCTGCGGCATGATCACATTTTCCAGCGCGTCGAATTCCGGCAGCAGATGATGCGCCTGATAGACGAAGCCGATGCGGTCGCGGCGGATGCGGGTGCGGGCGGTGTCCGACTGGGTGGTGGCGGCCACGCCATCGACATAGATCTCGCCGCTGGTGGGCGCTTCCAGCAGGCCCGCCATGTGCAGCAGCGACGACTTGCCGGAACCGGACTGGCCGACCAGCGCCACGACTTCGCCCGGCTTGAGATCGAGATTGAGGCCGCTGAAAACTTCCAGATGCCCTTCGCCCTCCTGGTAGCGGCGGGTGACGTTTTCCAGGCGGAGCGCGCTATTCATAACGCAGCGCCTCCACCGGATCGAGCCGCGCGGCGCGCCAGCTGGGATACAGCGTCGCCAGGAAGGTCAGCACCAGCGCCATCACCACCACGCCCGTCACCTGCATGGCGTCGAGTTCGGCGGGCATGCGCGCCAGGAAATAGAAATTCTCGTCGAACAGTTTGACGCCCAGCAGATATTGCAGGCCCTGGCGGATGCCTTCGATGTTCAGGCAGAACACCACGCCCAGGATCAGCCCCACCACGGTGCCGGTGACGCCGATGCTCATGCCCGCGATCAGGAAGACGCGCATCACCGCGCCGCGCGACGCGCCCATGGTGCGCAGGATGGCGATGTCAGGCGACTTGTCCTTCACCAGCATCACCAAACCGGAGATGATGTTCAGCGCCGCCACCAGGATGATCAGCGACAGGATCAGGAACATCACATTCTTCTCGATCTCCACCACTTCCAGGAAGCCGCTATTGATGTTCTGCCATGGCACCAGCCGCGTGCCCGATCCCGCCGCGCCCGCCAGTTGCGGCAACATCGCCATATTGTCTTCCGGGCTGCGCACCATCACCTCAACGGCGGTGACGGATTGCTCGCGGTTGAAATAGGCCTGGGCCTGGTCCAGCGGCATGAAGATGAAGCCGCTGTCGTACAGTGTGTTGCCGACCTTGAAGATGCCCGCCACGGTAAAGCTCATCAGGCGGGGCGTGGTGCCGAACGGCGTCTCCTCGCCTCTGGGCGAAATGAGCGTGATGCTGTCGCCGGGCCGCAGCTGGAACTTGTCGGCCAGGCCCTTGCCGATGATGACGCTGCTTTCGCTATAGGCCGCCAGCGCGCCCGGCGTCAGCGATGACGCCACGCCTTTCAGGGTTTCCAGATCGGCGCGCCGCATGCCGCGCACGATGACGCCGGAATTGGCGCCGTAAGCCGTCGCCATCACCTGGTCGTCGATGATGGGCGCAACGCGGACGACGCCCGGCACCGCCTTCAGCCGCTGCACCACGGCGTCGTAATATATCAGCGGGCGGCCCACCGCCTGCACCGTGACGTGACCGTTGAAGCCCAGCAGGCTCTGGATGAACTGGGTGCGGAAGCCGCCCATCACCGACATGACGATGATGAGCGTGGCGACGCCCAGGGCGATGCCGATCAGGGAAAAGAGCGAGATGACGGAAACAAAGCCTTCCTTCCGCTTGGCGCGCAGATAGCGCACGGCGATCATCCACTCGAAGGGCGCGAAGATGCGGCCCCCTTCGGACCTGGAATTGCTTGAGTCGGCCATGAGCGCGACCCTAAGGGTCAGTCCCTTAACCGTCCATGCCAAACCCTGTCATGACCTATGCTTTTCCGTGCCTTGCGCGCAAACCCGGGCGGGCCTATCCCCCTTGCCGTGCCATCCCCGCCCCTGACCCAGACAGCCCTGACACCGGCCCGGCGCTTCGAGCTGATCGCCCTGTTCGGGGTGCTGACGGTCTTCACCCCCATCGCGGTGGACATGTACATGCCCGCCTTCCCGGCCATGGCGCGGGAGTTCGGCACCCCCGTGGCGGCGGTGGAGCATTCGCTGGCGGCGTATTTCCTCGGCATCGCCATCGGCCAGGCGGTGATCGGCCCCCTGTCCGACCGTTATGGCCGCCGCTGGCCGCTGCTGCTGGGCATGCTGCTCTATGCGCTGGGCGCCGCCGCCTGCGCCCTGTCGCCCGGGCCGCTGACGCTGGACGCCGCACGCCTGATGCAGGCGCTGGGCGGCTGCACCGGCACGGTGCTGGCGCGCGCCTGTGTGCGCGACATCTTCCCGCCCGGCGAGGCCGCCCGCATCTTCGCCCAGATGCTGCTGATCCTGTCGGTGTCGCCGCTGTTCGCGCCACTGTTCGGCGGCTGGCTATTGTTGGTGGCGGACTGGCGCATGGGCTTCTGGATTCAGGGCGCGTTGGCGCTGGTGACGGTGACGGTGCTGTTCTTCCGTCTGCCGGAAAGCCATGCCGGCTCGGACCGCACGCTGCATCCGGTGGCCGTGGCGCGCGACTATTGGCACATCCTGCGCAACCGGCATTTCTACGCCTATGTCACGCCGGTGCTGCTGTCCTGCTGCGGCCTCTATGTCTGGCTCACCGGCTGGAGCCATGTGACCATCCAGATGTTCGGCATCTCGCCGCAGAATTTCGGCTACACCTTTTTGCTGAACGGCATCGGCCTGGTGGTGACGTCGCAGCTGGTGGCGCGCTGGCTCAAGCATCGTCCGGCGCGGCTGTTCTTCACCGGCGCCATCGCCATCCAGGCGGTGGCTAGCGCGCTCGCGCTGCTGTTCGCCTGGACCGGCTGGGGCGGCTTCTGGGGCATCCTGCCCTTCACCTTCGTCTATTGCGCCCTGATCGGGGTGGTGAACTCCACCGGCGGCGGCATGGCCATGACCGAGTTCGGCCGCAGCGCGGGCATGGCCTCGGCCCTGATGGGCATGATGATCTATGCCGGGGGTACGGTGGGATCATTGGGCATGGGCGCCATCCATGCCACCAGCCCCGTCCCCATGGCGCTGCTGATGTGCCTGTCCGGGACGGCCGCGCTGATCGCGGCCATCAAACTCAAGCCTTTGCTGCCTGCCCCCGCTTCGGCTAAAGGTCTCTAGCTTTTTCCGGAGTTCCGTTCATGCAGCGCGCCCTCAATGTCACCCGCGAACGCTTCGCGGACTGGTACCAGGCGGTGGTGCGCGACGCCGACATGGCCGAGACCTCGCCCGTGCGCGGCGCCATGGTCATCAAGCCCTGGGGCTATGGCGTCTGGGAGCTGCTGCAGCAGGAGCTGGACCGCCGCATCAAGGCCACCGGCCATGAGAATTGCTACTTCCCGCTTTTCATCCCGCTCTCCTTCATCGCCAAGGAGGCCGAGCATGTCGAAGGTTTCGCCAAGGAGATGGCGGTCGTCACCCATCACCGCCTGAAGAATATCGACGGCAAGCTGGTCCCCGATCCCGCCGCCAAGCTGGAAGAGCCGCTGGTGGTGCGCCCCACTTCGGAAACCATCATCGGCGACGCTTTTGCGCGCTGGGTGAAAAGCCACCGCGACCTGCCGCTGCTGATCAACCAGTGGGCCAATGTGGTGCGCTGGGAAATGCGGCCGCGCCTGTTCCTGCGCACCACCGAGTTTCTCTGGCAGGAGGGCCACACCGCCCACGCCACGGTCGAAGAGGCCGTCGAAGAGACCCGCAAGATGCTGGAAGTCTATCGCGCCTTCGCCGAGGACGTGCTGGCCCTGCCCGTCATCGCGGGCGAGAAGCCGGAGAATGAACGCTTCCCCGGTGCGGTGAACACCTATTCCATCGAAGCCATGATGCAGGACGGCAAGGCGCTTCAGGCCGGCACCTCGCATTTCTTGGGCACGCATTTCGCCGAAGCGCAGAATATCCGCTTCCAGAACGACTCCAGCGAAATGGAGTTCTGCAACACCACCAGCTGGGGCGTTTCCACCCGCCTGATCGGTGGCGTGATCATGACACATGGCGATGATGACGGACTGCGACTGCCGCCCGCCATCGCGCCGCGCCAGATCGTGGTGGTGCCGATGCTACGCGACAAGCCGGAAGATGAAGAGGTTCTGGCTTACTGCAAGTCGCTGGTCGAAGCGCTGTCCAGCCTGGCCGCCTTCGGCTATCCCGTGCGCGCCCTGCTCGACACCAAGAAGATCAAGTCGGCGGAAAAGCGCTGGAACTGGGTTCGCCGCGGCGCGCCCATCATCATCGAGATCGGCCCGCGCGACGCCGCGGCGGGCAACATCACCTATATGCGCCGCGATGAACTGCGCGACGGCGACAAGGTGAAGTCGGTGGCGATTTCCCGCCGCGAGTTCATCGAGGAAAAGGCCGTGCAGATGCTGCACGAGATTCAGCACGGCCTGTTCTGCGAGGCCAAGGCCCGGCTGGACGCCAACATCAAGCGCGACGTCACCGACTGGGCGGGCGTGGAAAGCTATTTCGCGGGCAGCGACGATGAATTCAAGGGCTGGCTGCGCGTGTCATGGGGCAAGCCCGCTGGCGCGGCGCTGGACGCGGTGGAGGCAAAGCTGAAAACGCTGAAGCTCACCATCCGCAACGCGCCGCTGGATCAGCCCGCATCGTTCGCGGCCTGCATCTTCTCCGGCGCGCCGGGTGTGGAAGAAATCCTGATCGGGCGGTCTTATTAATACGCCAGATATGCTGGGATGTGATGCAGGCCAGTTAATCTCAGTGTCATGGCCCGCGAATGCGGGCCACCCAGGGTGACGAGCCTCGAATGTCGAAAGAATATTTCGTCTACATTCTTGCTAGCCACCGTAATGGCACACTGTATATCGGCGTCACCAATGACCTCGGTCGACGCCTAGAAGAACATCGTCAGGGTGAAGCAAGCGCATTCACCCACACAAGCATGGCGTTCATACGCTGGTCTATTTCGAGACTTTCACCGAGATTGATGCCGCTATCGCGCGCGAAACACGCTTGAAGAAATACAAGCGCGAATGGAAGATGAATCTGATCGAACATGCCAATCCCAATTGGCGCGATCTGATGACAGGCCGTTAGCAGCTTTGGCCTGGTTGGCCCGCATTCGCGGGCCATGACACCGTGGTTTTATTACAAATATCCCAGCCAGGCGGTCGCTGCGAAAGCCGCCACCGACAGCAGGCTCAGCGAACCGGGATTGATGACGCTCTTGCGGCGGCAGAACAGCCAGCGCTGCGACCGCTTTTCGTACAGGCACCACGCCCCCGACATCATGCCCCCCCCCCGGATGACGCGGCCACTCTGTGGGGTGAAGCCTTACCGGGCCTTTAAGCCTGTGCCGAAAATGCACGGCATCGGCCTGATCAGGCCAGCACCCGCACCCTATCCACACACCAGACGCCCTATTTCTTCCGCCGTATCCGGGCCTTGGCGCAATTTTGCGCGGATCGCTGTCCTCGTGGCGCGGCGCTGGCGCGGCGCGTAAAATGCCGCCGTGAACAAGACGACACAGGAAGAATTGCTGGAGAAACAATTGGCGCGCTGCGCCTAGGCGCTGAATGCCTGCCTCGACGGCGCGGCGGTGGCGCGCGGCAAGAATTGGACAGACGCAAGGATGATGGAATTGCGCGATGCCGCGCGGCTGATGAGCGCCTCCGCCCGGCTGGCCGGGGCGCTGGCGCGGCTGCGCGGACATTCGCAGCACACGGTGCGGGTGGAACGGGGGGATACCCCAACGAAAAAACGCGGTTCAAATGGGCAAGCGCACCGGCAAACCTAGAGGCGCGCCGCGCGGCAACCGCAACCGGCTGGTCCATGGCCGCTACAGCGCCGCCACGAAATTGCGGCGCGCCGCCCTGCGCGCCCTGCTGGCGGAATGCACGATGGCGATCGCCGATCAGCGCAGCGGCACGGCCGGGACGGTGCCATCCGGCGCCCCTTCTGGCAGGGCATTGGGGGGCAGCACATTGCTCATTCCCCGATAGAGGAACTTCTGCGCCCGCGATCCCGTGGTTTCGGTTGTGTAGAGGTCGCCCTTCGAATCCAGCGCGATGTGGTGCAGGCCCTGGAAATTTCCCGACTCCGCATTGCGCATGCCGAACTGATAGAGGAAGCGCCTGGTCTTCCGTTCGAACACCGCCAAATGCGAATTGAAGAAGTCGGTGACATAAAGATAGCGCTGCTCCGGGTCACGCGAAAAGGCGAAGCCGCTGACCGATCCCGCCGCCGGTCCCGAACGGTTGAGGAAGAACTGGTCGATGTATTTTCCGTCCGGCGTGAACATCTGGACTCGGCGGGCATTGCGGTCGCCGACATACACGATGCCATCGTCCGAGACGATGATGCCATGCACCGCGCCCACGAAACGGTCGGCGCCGGGACCTTCCCTTTCCGCGCCCGTCGGCACCGTCGCCGCATCCGGCGCGGGCCGCACTTGGCCGCGCCCAGGCACGCCACCATTGCCCAGCCCGCCCGACGCGGCGTCATCCGTGGGCGGACGGCCAAAGGCGCCCCACATCCGCTTGAACGCCAGCGTATCGACATCCAGCACCAGCACGCGGCGATTGCCATAGCCGTCGGAGACAAACAGCTCGTTGGTCTTGGGCCAGACATACAGATCGCCCGGCTTGTTGACGGCATTGATGTCGCGGCTGCCGGTGGCGCGGTCGGCGCCGCCGAACTGACGAAGGAATTTTCCCTCCGCCGTGAATTTCAGGATCATGTCGTCGGAGATCTGCGAGGTGGAACCGCCGCCGGGGCTGGAACCGCTGATGAACACATTGTCGTTGTGATCGACGAAAATATTGTGCTCGACATCGGGCCAGTCATAAACCGCGGCAGGTCCGCCCCAGGCGCGCAGGAATTTCCCCGCCGCATCCACCACCACCACGGACGGTGTGGGCGCGACGCCCGGCTTCGCCTGGCGCGGGCGATGCAGGATGTAGATGTTGTCGTGACGGTCCACCGACACCTTTGTGACGTTGGTCAACATCCCGTTGTTGGGCAAGGGCTGCGGCCAGCGCGCCTGGGCCTGAAACAGCGGCACGGGGATGGGTGCCTGCTGCGCCGTCACGCTGCCGGCCAACACGGCCAGGGCGCAAAGCGCCAATGCGATTGTCCGCTTCATCCCGTGCTCCCTTGTTATTTTGCGGGAAGGATAGCGGTGCCAACCTGTTCTTGCCAGAGCAGGGCGGCCTCCCGGCCGCTCGCTCAAGCTCGCGGCGTTCGTCGCTCAAAATGGTCCGCAGGACCATTCCGTTCGCCCATGGCGAACCGCTCCTTACCCCGGCAAACGCTGCACAAAGGGTGCGCGCGCGGGCATGTTGGCGATCAGGCCGCGAATATCGAGATCGGCTGGCCCGATGGTGCGGGCCTGCGATCCCACCTCGTCCCGCCCGATCTCGCTGCGCATCGGCGCTTCGACATCGTACCAGCGCCGCGTCGCCGCCGGATCGTTGCAGGAGCCCGAAGCCGCATCGCCCCAGCGCAGCTCCTCGCAATGATAGGGATCGAAGGACATGGCGGGCAGACGCCGCGCCACATCGTCGAAGGTCAGCGTGACGGCCCGCTTGTCGCTAGTCAGGGGGGTGACGCGGCAGGCCTGGGATTGGGCGTCATAGGCGCGCAGCAGATCGTCCTTCAGGAACAGCCCGTCATGAACGATGCGCGGATCGCGCGCCAGCCACAGCCCGATCATCCGGCCCAGATCGTTGCGCAACTGCACGAAGGCGGCGCGCAGCCGGGCATCACGCGCGGGCGTGGCATAGGCTTCCCATTCCGCGTCTTCCGACAGGTAGATGTTGCGCGGCAGCCGCCCCGGATGCGGCTTGGCGGCGATGCCGTTGGCCACCGCCTGGTTCACCGCCTGCGCCCGGTCGCCCAGATCGTTGCACAGGGTGCGCATGCCGGCCTGCAATTCATAGACGGGATTGAAATCGGTGCGCCCGCCCGACACCGCGACGCGGACATACTCGTAATAGCCCAGCGCCGCGCCGCGATAGGCGAAGCGGCCCTGCCCATCCGTGCCCGCATATTGAACCAGCGAGAAATCCGGAATGTCGCGCTGGCGCGATACCATGATCTCGCCGCCCACCAACCCGCGCCCATCCCAGCGCGCGCCAATCAGCAGGATGGGCCGCCAATTCTTCAGTCCTCCCCCCAGCGTCATCGGGCTGCGGCCGAACTGCGCGCCATAGACGCTGCGGGTGATGGTGAAGTCGGGATGGGCGTCCATATAGTGGATGCGCCCGGATTCATCGACCTTGTAGACGATACCGACATGGCCGTTGGTGTCGTAGATCACCGTGCCGGAACGGATGCTGCCGGGCTGGATGGCGGGCGAGTAGAAATCCGAAGGCTTGCCATTCGGCGAGCCGGGATCGACGCGGAACGTGCCGGAGAACACCGTCTGCATCATCTGGCGCAGCGCACGGTTGGCGTCGATGCCGCCGCCGCGATCAATCAGGTCGGTGCGGCCCGAGACCCGGTTGCCATTGGCCGAGAAGCGCTCGCCCACCACTTGCGCGTATGTGAAGGGCAAGCCGTTCTTCCAGGCGTAATAGCCGCGCAGCAGATAGGGCAGCTTGGCGCAATCGGCATCGACATCCATGAAACCGGCATCGGTGTGACGCCAGGGGTTTGCCTCCGAGCGCAGGCAGCTTTGCGAGGAGTTGCAGCCGGATTCCGCCAGCGCCGTGACGAAGGCGCCGAAGCCGCGCTCATCCGCCTCGTCCCAATGGTCCTTGGTGATGCGCCATGGCGCGGCCTCGGCCGCCGGGACGGCAGCGGCCAGCAGAATGATGGCGAGGATGAGCGCGCGCATCCCGGAAATTTACCATCGGGCTTGCGGCAGACCTTGGGCGAAGTGCGGGGTCGGTTAACGCGGGGCGGCTTCGCCCCCTCTGCCCTTCGCAGCCCAGGCGCGAAGCGCCCATTCGTACTTTTGCGCGCGACGCGCGCCGGAGGTCTGCTACGGGCTTCTCCCCCGCTAGTGCGCTATCGTGCGCGGGGGAGACAGGTGTCGGGATTTACCAGTTGGTCGATGCGGTCGCGGCCCAGGGTCATGTAGGCAGGTTCCGGCGCGCCCCGCCCCGGCCCGCGCCCGCCCCCGGCGGAACCGGCACGATTCGGCCCAGCGTTTGGCAAAGGCACCAGGATGTCGCCCGGCACGGGGACACGCTGCGCCCCGATATCGGCGCGGGCGACCGGCTGGCCGTTGGCGTCCACCCCCGGAACATAGCCGGGACCCTCCAGGGCGGCGATGCAGGAACCGGGCATGGCCCCTTGCAGCAGCGCGTCCGGGCGCGCGGAATTCTGGCCCAAGGCCGGAATTCCGGCCAAAAGCAGTGCAGCAAAAACCCCGATACCCAGATTGACCCGCACGTAATTATCTTTCCCGAAAAAGGCCGAAAACCCGGGAGATATTGCGTGACTCCCGGTACAAAACGCATTATCAACCCAACCCATAAAAACAAGGTTAGAACCGCACGAGCGGCCAAGTTCGGGGAAGTACCACTACAAGAGTGCCGCAAAGCGGCGAAAAGGCCGGAGGTTTCCTCCGGCCTTTTGCTTTTCCAGCCCTTGGGCTTCAATCCCCGCCGGGGGACACCAATGTTTGAACGGCTCTTCGCGCTGAAGGCGCATGGCACCACGCCGCGCACCGAGATCATTTCCGGCGCCACCATCTTCTTCACCATGGCCTACATCCTGTTCGTCAATTCGCAGATCCTGTCGGCGGCGGGCATGGATCGCGGCGCGATCTTCATGGCCACAGCGCTGTCGGCCGCGATTACCTCGCTGGCCATGGGGCTGTGGGCCAACCTGCCAGTCGCCCTGGCACCGGGCATGGGCCAGAATGCGTACTTCGCCTTCACCGCTGTGCCGCTGCTGGCGGGCGACTGGCGGCTGGCGCTTGGCTGCGCCTTCATCGCGGGGCTGCTGTTCGTCGCACTGTCGGCCAGCCCGGCGCGCGAGGCGCTGGTGAACGCCATTCCCACCAGCCAGAAGCGCGCCATCGGGGCGGGCATCGGCTTCTTCCTGGCCATGATCGGCTTCCAGGGCGCGGGCATGCTGGCGGCTTCGCCCGCCACGCTGGTGCAGCACGGCAATCTGGCCGATCCCAAATTCCTCATCGCCGCCTTCGGCCTATTTGTCATCGCCACGCTGTGGGCTCGACGCGTCACCGGCGCGGTGTTGATCGGCATTCTGGCCGCCACCGTGCTGGCGATGGCGTCGGGATTGCAGCCCCTGCCTGACTTGAGCGCGCCACTGCCTTCTATCGTGCCCACGCTGGCGCAGCTGCATTTCAGCGGCGCGCCGTTCGATGCGCTGATGCTGGTGATCGGCGTCTTCCTGTTCCTCAATCTGCTGGATGCTTCGGGCACGCTGACCGCCGTCGGGCATCAGGCGGGCCTGATGGAGAATGGAAAGCTGCGCAACGGCCGCAAGGCGCTGGTGACGGATGCGGGCGGCACGGTGGTGGGCGCGGTGCTGGGGACTTCGCCCGTCACGGCCTATATCGAAAGCGCGGCTGGCGCTGGCGGCAAGACCGGGCTGGTAGCCGTCACCGTGGCGGTGCTGTTCCTGTTGGCGCTTGTGCTGGCCCCGCTGGCGGGCGCGGTCCCGGCTTATGCCACGGCCCCGGCGCTGGTCTTTGTGGCGGTGCTGTTCGCCAAGGACCTGAAAGAAATCGAATGGGGCGATGTGACGGAGGCGCTGCCCGCCCTGGTGACGGCGCTGGCCATCCCGCTGACCTTCTCGATCGCCGAAGGCATCGGCATCGGCTTCGTCACCTATTGCGCCCTGAAGCTGATGACCGGGCGCTGGCGCGAGATTGGCGCGGGCGTGGCGGTGATCGCGGTGGCCTTCGTGGCGAAAGTCGCCGTCGCTTAATTTTTGGTCGCGCGGCCGGACACAAAACAGCTTCGCACTTTTGCTGGCCGACGCTCCTAAAGGTCCAACCAACCTGCCCGAATCATGCCGTAAAAGGCCCCGAACAGCAGCGTGGCGATGACCGTGGCGCAGAGCACCTTCCATTTCAGATGTGGCGCGCGCGGTGCGCCGGTCTCCGGATCGACATCGCCCAACCCGATGGGCAGCAGGCAGAAGAAGCAGAGGAACCAGAAGATCGCATAGGCGCCGATCAGCACGGTGGGATGAACGATCTCGTTGATGGTCATCAGACCTCCACCACGGTGACACGCGTGATCGGCTTCTTGCCCCAGACGTCGTTGGCCGCCCGCCGCGCCGCCCGGCGCACAGTCTCCGCCAACTCGTCGGCGTTTACGCACTTGCCTGCGCGGGCGATATGCTCTTCTACAGTCTTGGCGATTGCCCCTTCCACCGGCTCCGGAATACCTTCCGTGGTGATGGCGGCAGGCGCGAGTGTGCGGCCCTTCTCATCCACCACCAGGGTGATGGCGATGATGCCGGCGAAGCCCAGACCACGCCGGTCTTTGGCCAGGCCCGCCCTTTCCGACACCAGCACGCGGCCATCCAGATGCATGTAGCCGGACGGCACTTCGTCGATCAGTTCGCAGCGGCCCGGCGCCAGCCGGAACATCTGGCCATTCTGCGGCACGATGGCCTGCGGCACCTGCAGCGAGCGCGCCAGCCGCGCATGTTCGGTCATGTGACGCATCTCGCCATGCACCGGAAAGGCGATCTTGGGCCGCAGCCAGCGATACATCTGGCTGAGCTCTTCCCGCGCCGGATGCCCGGAAACATGGATGTCATCCGAATTGGCGGTGATGATCTCGATGCCCCGCCCCGCCAGCTTGTTCATCAGGGCGTAAATGCCGATCTCGTTGCCGGGGATGATGCGCGACGAGAAGATCACGGTGTCGCCCTGCTCCAGCGTCACGCCAGGATGATTGTCCTCGGCGATGCGCGACAGCGCCGCGCGGGGTTCGCCTTGGCTGCCGGTGGCGAGGTACAGCACCTTGTGCGGCGGCAGTTCAGCGGCGTCTTCCTCGTTGGCGATGGGCGGCAGGTCGCGCAAATAGCCGGTCTCGCGCGCCGCATCGACCATCTTGTGCATCGAACGGCCCACCAGGCAAAGACGGCGGCCATTGGCCTTGGCGGCGCGGGCGGCGCTGTCCAGCCGCGCCACATTGGAAGCGAAAGCGGCGATGGCGACCCGGCCCTTCAGAGTGCCGACCAGCGAAATCAAATTCTCCCGCACACCCTTCTCGGAACCGGAACTGCCCGGATTTAGCGCATTGGTGCTGTCGCAGACCATCGCCAGAACGCCCTCCTCGCCCAGCTTGTTGAGCGCGGCCTCGTCGGTCTTCTCGCCCAGCATGGGATCGGGATCGAGCTTCCAGTCGCCAGTATGCGCCACCACGCCCAGGGGTGTGCGGATCGCCAGCAGGTTGGGCTCCAGAATGGAATGGGTGATGGAGATAAAATCCAGCGTGAACGGCCCCAGCTTCAGCGTGCCGCCAACCTGGACCTCGCGCAGCTTCACTTTTCCGGACAGGCCATACTCTTCCAGCTTGCCCGCGACAATGCGGGCGGTGAAAGGCGTGGCATAGACCGGGCAGCGCAACATCGGCCATAGCGGGGCGATGGCGCCGATATGGTCCTCATGCGCATGGGTGGCGACGATGCCCAGGATGTTATCGCGCTGTTCGGCCAGGAAACTGACATCCGGCATGATGATGTCGACGCCCGGCGTGGACGTCTCGCGCCCGAACATCACGCCGCAATCGACGATGATCCATTTGCGGTCATGCTCTGGCCCATAGCCATAGGCGTTGAAATTCATGCCGATCTCGCCGGAACCGCCCAGCGGCAGGAAAACCAGTTCGTCTTGCTTCTTCATCTAGGCGCGCTTGGCGTTGCGTGCATGGATCAGCATCAACCCGCGCATGGTGAGATCGGGATCGATGTGATCGATCAGGGGCAAATCAGGGCGGAAGAGATGCGCCAGTCCGCCCGTCGCCACCACGGTCATGGGCTTGCCGTATTCGGTCTTGATGCGCTCGATCAGGCCGCCGATCAGACCGACATAGCCCCAATAGACGCCCGACTGCATGGAGCTGACGGTGTCGCGGCCGATCACCTTCTGGGCGCGATTGATGGCGACGCGCGGCAGCAGCGCCGCCGCCTGGTGCAGCGCCTCGATGGAAAGATTGGCGCCGGGCGCGATGACGCTGCCGGAAAAGGCGCCATTCTCGGCGACGATGTCGAAATTGGTGGCGGTGCCAAAATCCACCACGATCACCGCGCCGGGATACTTGGCATGCGCGGCCACGGTGTTGCAGAGGCGGTCAGCGCCGATGGTCTCGGGCCGGTCGATATCGGGCTTCGCGCCCAGATCAAGCGCCAGATCGCCCACCCGCATCGGCTCGACCTTGAGATATTTGCGGCACATGTCGCGCAGGTCGAACAGGACGGCGGGCACGACGGTTGCGATGATGGCGGCGTCTAGGTCCTTGAAGGACAACCCCTCCAGCGTCAGAAGCTGGCTCAGCCACACCGCATATTCATCGGCGGTGCGGGACACCTTGGTGACGGCGCGCCACTGGGCACGGATGGTCTCGCCTTCATAGACGGCGAAGACCACGTTGGTATTGCCCGCATCAATGGCTAACAGCATCAGAAGAATACCTCTCCCGCCGTGATGGCGCGCAGACCGCCCGGCTCCCGCAACAATAGCGCACCCGTCTCGTCGATGCCTTCAAAAGCGCCTTGGCGTTCCTCATGCGGCAGCCGGGCCCGGATGGGAAGCCCCAGCCCCCCGGCGCGCGCCAGCCAGGCAGTACGCAGGGGCGCGAACCCTTGCGCAGCCCAAGCCGCTTGCCAGTGCGCGAACCGCGCCGCCAGTACAACCAGCGCCTCTTCCGGGGTGGGCGGCACGACGCCCATGGCCGCCAGGCTGGTGGCGGGAAATTCCGTGTCTTCGGGATGGCTGGTCAGGTTGACCCCGATGCCGATAGCCAGCCAATCACGCCCAGCCTCCAGCAGGATGCCGGAGACTTTCCGGCCATCGGCCAGCACATCATTGGGCCATTTGACGGTGATCACGGCATGGGGTGCGTAATGCGCGGCCAAGTCGGCCACCGCCAACGCCGCAGCGAAACTGAGCTGGGCAGCCTGGGCGGGCGGCGCTTCGAGCTGCAATAACAAAGTGGCGGCCAGATTGTCCGCGCCGGTCTCCCAGGCGCGACCGCGTCGGCCCTTGCCTTGCGTCTGCCGCCCGGCGGTAATCCAGAGCGGACCCGCCTCGCCCGCTTCGGCACGGCGGCGGGCCTCGGCGTTGGTGGAGTCGACCTCGTCCAGCCGCACCAGGCCGATGCCGGGCGGCCAGAGGTTCAAGGGATCAGGGCCCGCGCTGCGGCGCCCGCCGCATCGATCAGCGGCAGCGGCAACACGATCAGCAGCAGCGTCACCACAACCGACGCCAGCATGATGGCGCGCGGCGCTAGGCTAGAGCGCACATCGAAGGCGGGCGCGGATTCGTCGAAGAACATGATCTTGGCCAAGCGCAGGTAATAGACTAGGCCCACCGTGCTGGCGAGAACGCCCAGAACTGCCGGGATCACCAGCCCCGCCTCCATCGCCGCCAGCAAGATGTAGAACTTGGCGATGAAGCCCGCGAAGGGCGGCAGGCCCGCCAGGCTGAGAAACAGCATGGCAAAGACCAGCGCGAACTTGATGTCGGTGCGCGCCAGGCCCGCCAGATCAGAGATCGTTTCCACCGCCTGCCCATTGCGGCGCATCGCCTGAATACCGGCGAAGACGCCCAGGTTGGTGAAGACATAGACCGCCAGATAGATCAGCACGCCCTGCACGCCATAACTGGTCCCGGCCGCGAGACCCAGCAGCGCATAGCCCATGTGACCGATGGAGCTATAGGCCATCAGGCGCTTGATGTTGGTCTGGCCGATGGCCGCAAAAGCGCCCAGCGCCATCGACAGCACCGAGATGAAGACGATGATCTGCCGCCACTGTTCTATCGCGCCGGAGAATGGGCCAAGAATGGCGCGCAGGAACAGGCACAGCGCCGCGACCTTGGCAGCCGTGGCGAAATAGGCGGTGACCGGCGTGGGCGCGCCTTCATAAACGTCTGGTGTCCACATGTGGAACGGGACGGCGGAAACCTTGAAGGCCAGGCCCGCGATCAGGAAGACCAGGCCGAACAGCAGGCCCAGCGAAACGCCGGCCTCCTGCACCACGACGGCGATGGCGGTGAAGTCCACGCTGCCGGTGAAGCCGTAGATCATCGAGATGCCATAGAGCAGCATGCCCGACGACAGCGCGCCCAGAACGAAATACTTCAGGCCCGCTTCGGTGGATCGCAGATGGTCACGGTTGAACGCCGCCAGCACGTACAGGGCGAGTGATTGCAACTCCAGCCCCATGTAAAGCGACAGGAAACTGCCCGCCGACACCATCAGCATCATGCCCAGGGTGGCGATCAGCATCAGCACCGGCAGTTCGAAGCGCGACAGCTTGATGGCGCGGAAGAAATCGTCCGCCAGAATGATCGACAGCGCCGCACCCACCAGGATCAGGATCTTGGCGAAGAGGGCAAAGCCGTCGGCGACAAATGCCCCGTCAAAGGCAGAGGTTTCGGCCGGCACCAGACACAGCAAGGCCGCGCCGCAGGCCGCCAGAAGCGCGATGGCGCTCCAATGAATGACGGGCGCGGCCTTCTCGCCGCCGATGGCGCCGGCAAGCAGCAGCGCCATGGCGCCGATCGCCAGCATCAGTTCGGGTAGAACAACCAGAAGATCGGCCTGAAGGCTCACGGGGCCGCTCCTTCGTTCACGTTGGCGCTGTGCAGCCGAAGACCGTCCACCAGCTTAATTACCGCGGGCGTGGTGACGTCAAAGACCGGCTTGGGATAGACGCCCAGATAGATGGTGGCGAGCAGCAGCGGCACCAGCAGCACCTTCTCGCGCGGCGTCAAGTCTTCGATGGTCTGTAGCGCGGGCTTGACCAGCACACCGAAGACGATGCGGCGATAGAGATAAAGCGCATAGGCCGCCGACAGGACCACGCAGGTGGCGGCGAAGATCGCCACCCAGGTGTTGGCGCGGTAAGCGCCCAGCATAGTAAGGAACTCGCCCACAAAGCCGCTGGTGCCCGGCAGGCCGACATTGGCCATGGTAAAGACCATAAAGCAGGCGGCATAGACCGGCATGCGGGTGACCAGGCCGCCATAGGCGGAGATTTCGCGCGTGTGCATGCGGTCATAGACCACGCCGACACAGAGGAAGAGCGCGCCGGAAACGACGCCATGGCTCAGCATCTGGAAGATGGCGCCTTCGATGCCCTGATGGTTCAGGGCGAAAATGCCCATGGTGACGAAACCCATATGGGCGACGGACGAATAGGCGATCAGTTTCTTCATGTCCTCCTGCGCCAGCGCGACCAGAGAGGTGTAGATGATCGCCACCACGCTCATCACGAAGACCAGCGGCTGGAACAGCACACTGGCGTCCGGGAACATGGGCAGCGAGAAGCGCAGGAAGCCATAGCCGCCCATCTTCAGCAGCACAGCCGCCAAGATCACCGAACCGGCGGTGGGCGCTTCGACATGCGCATCCGGCAACCAGGTATGAACCGGCCACATCGGCATCTTCACCGCGAAGCTGGCGAAGAAGGCCAGCCACAGCCAAGTCTGCATCCCGGCAGGGAAGTTTCCGCCTTCGATCAGGGCGGGAATGTCGGTGGTGCCGCTGTACCAGTACATGCTCATGATCGCGAGCAGCATCAGCACCGAGCCGATGAAGGTGTAGAGGAAGAATTTGAAGCTGGCATAGACGCGCCGCTTGCCGCCCCAGACGCCGATAATGAGGAACATGGGGATCAGGCCGGCTTCGAACAGCACGTAGAACAGGACCAGGTCGAGGGCGCAGAAGACGCCGATCATCATGGTTTCCAGCACCAGGAAGGCGACCATGTACTCGGCCACCCGATCCTCGATGCTTTCCCAGCTAGCGAGGATGGCGAAAGGCATCAGCGCCGTGGTCAGGATCACGAACAGGATCGAGATGCCGTCCACGCCCATATGATAGGAAATGCCGCCGCCCATCCATTCCAGCTTCTCGACCAGCTGGAAGCCGGGATCGAAGGAATTGAAGCTGGACAGCATCAACAGTGACAGCAGCAAGGTGACGATGGTGGTGCCCAGCGCGATCCAGCGCGCATTGGCGGGCTTCGGCATCGCCAGAATGGCAGCTGCGCCAAGCAGCGGCGCAAAGGTGACGAGAGAGAGGATCGGCAGGCTCACAGTCCACCTCGCGTCACCACGAACCAGGTGGCCAGGCCGACGACGCCCAGCAGCATCGCCAGGGCGTAGTGATAAACATAGCCGGATTGCAGCTTGACCGTGCCGCGCGTGGCGTCCAGCACGCGAGCAGAAACACCGTCGGGGCCCAGCCCATCAATCACCATGCCATCGCCCTTCTTCCACAGGAAGCGGCCCAGCCGCAGCGCAGGACGGACGAAGATCAGGTCGTACAGCTCGTCGAAGTACCACTTGTTATAGAGGAACAGGTAAAGCATGCCGCGTTTTGCGGCCATCAGCTTCGGCAGCTGCGGATGCAGGATGTAGTAATAGAAGGCGATCAGGAAGCCGATGATCGTCACCACCAGTGGCGCGAACTCGACCCAGAGCGGGAAATGGCCTTCATGGGCCTCGGCCAGGAAGATCGCGCCCTTCCAGAATTCGTGCGCGCCCTCGTCCAGGAAGTAATGGTGGAAGGCCATGCCGGCGAACAGTGCGCCCAGCGCCAGCACGCCCAGCGGCACCAGCATCACCAGGGGCGATTCATGGACCTCTTCCAGCTTGGGGGCATGATGATGATCGTCATGCGCATGATCGTCATGGGCAGCATGCGGATCGTGATCCAGCCCGCGATAGCGGCCATGGAAGGTCATCAGGAACTGGCGCCAGGAATAGAAACTGGTCATGCCCGCCGACACCACCAGCAGGATGAAGGCATAGGTCGCGATGCCCGTATGGGCGCCGAAAGCGGAGAGGATGATAGCGTCCTTGGAATAGAAACCCGCCAGGCCGACATGCAGCAGCGGGATGCCGACACCGGTCAGCGCCAGATTGCCGATTAGCATCATCGCCCAGGTGAAGGGAATGGCCTTCCACAGGCCACCCATCTTCCGCATGTCCTGCTCGTGATGCAGGGAATGGATCACCGCACCGGCGCTGAGGAAAAGCAACGCCTTGAAGAAGGCGTGGGTGAAGAGGTGGAACATGGCGGCGTTGTAGGCGGCGACGCCGGCGGCGGCGAACATGTAGCCCAGCTGCGAGCAGGTCGAATAGGCGATCACCCGCTTGATGTCGTTCTGGAAGAGGCCAACTGAGGCGGCGAAGAAGGCCGTGGTGGCGCCGACAAAGACCACCACATTGGTCGCGATGGGCGCCAGTTCGAACATGGGCGAGGTGCGGCAGACCAGAAAGACACCCGCAGTCACCATGGTGGCGGCATGGATCAGCGCGGAAACGGGCGTGGGGCCTTCCATCGCGTCCGGCAGCCAGGTGTGCAGGCCGAGCTGCGCCGACTTGCCCATCGCGCCAACGAACAGCAGCAGACAGATCGTGGTGAGGATATCCAGGTCGTAGCCCGCGAAGCTCATGGTCTTGCCCGCCATGTCCGGCGCCATGGCGAAGACCGCATCGAAATTCAGAGTGCGGAAGATCGCCCAGATGGCGAAGATGCCCAGCGCGAAGCCGAAATCGCCGACGCGGTTGACGATGAAGGCTTTCATCGCGGCAGCGTTGGCCGACGGCTTCTTGTACCAGAAGCCGATCAGCAGATAGGAGGCCAGACCGACGCCTTCCCAGCCGAAAAAGAGCTGCAGGAAGTTGTTCGACGTCACCAGCATCAGCATGGCGAAGGTGAACAGCGACAGATAGGAGAAGAACCGCGGACGGCTCGGGTCTTCATGCATGTAGCCGATGGAGTAGAGATGCACGAGCGAGGAAACGCCCGTCACCACCACCAGCATAACCGCCGTCATGGTATCGACCCGGATCGTCCAGTCGGTATGGAAATCACCGGCATGAATCCACTGCCACAGCGGCACAATGGTCGTTTCCTGATGGCCCAGACCGACCTGGGCGAAGGTCACCACCGACAGGACCGCGGAAACCAGCAACAGGCCGGTGGTCACCAGCTCGGACGCACGGGCGCCGATCAGGCGGCCGAACAGGCCCGCGATGACGGCGCCAAAAAGCGGCAAGAAGACGATCGCGGCATACATGCGCGTCAGCCCTTCATCATGTTGACATCCTCAACCGCGATCGTGCCGCGGTTGCGGAAATAGACCACCAGGATGGCCAGGCCGATGGCAGCTTCCGCCGCCGCCACGGTAAGCACGAACAGCGCGAAGACCTGTCCCACCAGATCGCCCAGATAGGCCGAGAAGGCGACGAAGTTCAGGTTGACCGCCAGCAGGATCAGTTCGACCGACATCAGGATGACGATGATGTTCTTGCGGTTGAGGAAGATTCCCAGAACGCCCAGCGTGAAGAGGATCGCGGCGACGGTGAGATATTCGGTGAGACCGACGGCCATCATTTACGCCCCCTCGCCCGGCTTAATGTCGACCATGGTCACGGAATCCGCGGCTGTGCGGGCATTCTGCGCCGCGATGTTCTGGCGGCGCACGCCCGGGCGTGTACGCAACGTCAGCACAATGGCGCCAATCATGGCGACCAGCAGCACCATGCCCGCGATCTGGAAGTGGAAGACATAGTCGGTATAGAGAATATGCCCCAGCGCCGCCGTGTTGGTGACGTCATAGGGAATGGGCTGCGCCGCAGCCTCCAGCTGCACCGGGCGCAGCGTCCAGGCCTTGCTGCCCATCCACAGTTCGACCACAAGAACCAGGCCGATCAGTCCGCCCAGCGGCAGATACTGCAACGCACCTTTTTTCAATTCGGCGAAGTCGATGTCCAGCATCATCACTACGAAGAGGAAGAGCACGGCGACGGCGCCGACATAGACCACGACCAGCAGCATCGCCAGGAACTCGGCCCCGATCAGGATGAACAACCCAGCCGCATTGAAGAAGGCCAGGATCAGGAACAGCACCGAATGCACGGGATTGCGCGCGCCGATCACCATGACTGCGCTGAGCAGCAGGATCGCCGAGAAGGCGTAGAAGGCTATCGCTTGGAACATGTCTTCTCTCGTTCAGGCCCTAGCGATAGGGCGCGTCCAGTTCCAGGTTGCGGGCGATTTCACGTTCCCAGCGGTCGCCATTCGCGAGCAGCCGGGCCTTGTTGTAATAGAGTTCTTCGCGGGTCTCGGTGGAGAATTCGAAGTTCGGGCCTTCCACGATCGCATCCACCGGGCAGGCTTCCTGGCAGAAGCCGCAATAGATGCACTTCACCATGTCGATGTCGTAGCGGGTGGTGCGGCGCGAACCGTCATCGCGCGGCTCCGCTTCGATAGTAATGGCCTGGGCGGGGCAGATCGCCTCGCACAGCTTGCAGGCGATGCAGCGTTCTTCGCCGTTCGCATAGCGGCGCAGCGCATGTTCGCCGCGGAAGCGGGGCGACAGCGGGCCCTTCTCGAAGGGGTAATTCAGCGTCGCCTTGGGGGCGAAAAAATAACGCATCGAGAGCAGGAAGCTCTGGATGAACTCCCAGAAGAAGATCTGCCGTGCGGTGCGGTCGAGACTAGCCATCAGATCCTCACAGATGCGGCCGGACGAACAGGACCCAGCCCGCCGTCAGCACAACCCAGGCCAGCGACGTGGGCAAAAACACTTTCCAGCCCAGCCGCATCAGCTGGTCGTAGCGGTAGCGCGGCACCATGGCCTTCACCATCGCGAACATGAAGAAGACGATGACGATCTTGATCAGGAACCAAATGATTCCGGGAACCCAGTCCAGCCACCAGACATTTATGGGCGCAAGCCAGCCGCCGAAGAACAAGATGGAGGTCATCGCGCACATCAGCACGATGGAGAGATACTCGCCCAAGAAGAAGAGCAGGAACGGGGTGGAGGAATATTCCACGAAGAATCCCGCCACCAGTTCGCTTTCCGCTTCCACCAGGTCGAAGGGCGGGCGGTTGGTTTCCGCCAGCGCCGAAACGAAGAAAATCGGCAGCATGGGGAACAGGATGGAGAACCAGTTCCAGCTGAACAGCGCCAACGTGCCGGTGGTCGCCTGGGCACGGACGATGTCCGACAGGTTCAGAGAACCGGCGAACAGCAACACGGTAATGATCACGAAGCCGATAGAGACTTCGTACGAAACCATCTGGGCCGCAGCGCGCAGGGCCGACAGGAAGGGATATTTCGAGTTGGAGGCCCAGCCGGCGATGATGATGCCATAGACGCCCAGCGACGACATGGCGAAGAGATAGAGGATGCCGACATTGATATCGGCGATCACCATGCCGTCATCCATCGGCACCACCGCCCAGCCCGCAAAGGCCAGCAGCACGGTGAGGAAGGGCGCGATCAGGAACAGCACCTTGTTGGCGCCCGCCGGGATGATCACTTCCTTGAACAGGAACTTGAACAGGTCCGCGAAGGTCTGGAGCAGGCCGAAGGGACCGACCACGTTGGGGCCGCGGCGCATCTGCACCGCCGCCCAGACCTTGCGATCGAACAGCAGCAGATAGGCGATCAGCACCAGCAGCACGACATCGAAGATTAGGATCAGCACGGCGTTGCTGATGAACCAGGCGGCGTTGTACGGAATGCCGAGATCGTAGAGGAACGGAACCAGCGCCATCGCCTACTCCGCCGCCAGCTTGGTGGGGTTGGCGAATTCACGGCTGCAATTGGCCATGGTCTCGCTGGCGCGCGCAACCGGATTGGTCAGGTAGAAGTCGCCGATGAACGCCGTCAGCGGCGTTGCCGTGTCCAGCGCGCCGGTCTGACCGATGCCGCCCCAGGTCGCGGCCGAAGTGTCGGCATGGATGGGCGCACCGCCGACATCGGCGAAATGCGCCGCATCCTTGATGATGGCGGCGACGAGCTGGGCGCGATTGTCATAGGGCAACTTGACGCCCAGCACGTCCGATAGCGCGCGCAGGATGGTCCAGTCTTCCTTTGCTTCGCCTGGCGGGAAGGCGGCGCGGCGGCCGCGCTGCACCCTGCCCTCGAAGTTCACATAGAGGCCGTCCTTCTCGGTATAGGCGGCGCCCGGCAGGATCACGTCGGCATGATGGGCGCCGGCATCGCCATGGCTGCCCTGATAGATCACGAAAGCGCGGCCCAGGCGGTCGACCTCGAACTCGTCGGCGCCCAGCAGATAGATCAGCTCGATCTCGCCCTTCTGCGCGCCCTGCACGATGCCCGCCACATCGCGGCCCCCACTTCCATCAGCGGAGACGCCCGGCAGGAAGCCCAGATCTAGCGCGCCCACGCGGCTGGCCGCCGTGTGCAGGATGTTGAAGCCGTTCCAGCCGCCTTCGGCATGGGAACCTGGGGGACCGATCATGCCGGTGTCGCCGGCGATGCGCGCGGCCAGCGCCAGCACGGCGGCGCCGTCGCTGCGGGTGATCGCGCCCGAGCCAAGGATGATCATGGGCCGCTTCGCCGCGCTCAGCACCTTGGCGAAGGGATGGCTGCCATTGGCGATGGCGGCCAGCGTGTTGATGTCGGTACCGAGCTGCTCGGCGGGATAGGTGAGATCGACGGCCGGGCCCAGATTGGCGACCTTCACGCCGCTGGCCAGCCAGGCCTTGCGGATGCGGGCGTTCAGCACCGGCGCTTCGTGGCGCGGATTGGCGCCGACCAGCAGGATGGCGTCGGCGGCTTCGACACCGGCGATGCTGCTGTTGAAGAGATAGGTCTGGCGCGGGCCACCCTTGATCTTGGCGCCATCCTGGCGGCAATCGAGATTGGTGACGCGCAGTGCGGTCATCAGATCCTTCAGGGCCTTGATGTCCTCAGCGGCGGCAAGATCGCCGACCACGGCGGCCATCTTGTCCGGCGAGGTCGACTTCACCTTGGCGGCAATAGCGGCGAAGGCTTCCGCCCATGAGGCGGGCTTCAGCTTGCCGTTGACGCGGATATAGGGACGGTCGAGACGCTGGCGCGAAAGCCCGTCACAGGCATGGCGCGCCTTGTCGCTGATCCACTCCTCATTCACCTCTTCATTGAGGCGGGGCAGCACACGCATCACCTGCGGACCGCGCGTATCCACGCGGATGTTGCAGCCCTGCGCGTCCATCACATCGACGCTTTCGGTCTTCTTCAATTCCCAGGGCCGGGCGTTGAAGGCGTAAGGCTTGCTGGTAAGCGCGCCCACGGGGCAGAGGTCGACCACATTGCCCGACAATTCGCTGGCGAAAGCCTTCTCAAGATAGGTGGTGATCTCGACATCCTCGCCGCGGCCGGTGGCGCCCAGATCGGGCACGCCCGCCACTTCAGTGGCGAACCGGACGCAACGGGTACAGGCGATGCAACGGGTCATGATCGTCTTGACCAGCGGGCCCATATACTTGTCTTCGACGGCGCGCTTGTTCTCGTTGAAGCGGTGGAAGGCGGCGCGGCCATAACCCATCGCCTGATCCTGCAAGTCGCACTCACCGCCCTGGTCGCAGATCGGGCAATCCAGCGGATGGTTGATCAGCAGGAATTCCATCACGCCTTCGCGCGCCTTGCGGGCGTAAGGGCTGGTGGTGTTGATCTTGGCGGGGGTGCCGTCCTTGTTGGGGAAGATGTCCTTCACCTGCAGCGCGCACGACGCTTGCGGCTTGGGCGCACCGACCCATTCGACCAGGCACATGCGGCAATTGCCGGCCACCGAGAGGCGTTCGTGATAGCAGAAGCGCGGAATCTCCGCGCCCGCCTGCTCGCAGGCCTGCAACAGCGTGATGGTCTCTTCCGCCTCGATTTCCTTGCCGTCGACGATGAGCTTGCGGGTGGCCATGACTTACTCCGCCGCCACTTTGGAGAATTCGGCAATGCGCTTTTCGATCTCGGGGCGGAAATGCTTGATCAGGCCCTGGATTGGCCAGGCCGCCGCATCGCCCAGCGCGCAGATCGTGTGGCCTTCGATCTGCTTGGTGACTTCGTGCAGCAGGTCGATCTCCGCCACCTTGGCGTCGCCCTTCACCATGCGGGTCATGACGCGCCACATCCAGCCGGTGCCTTCGCGGCACGGCGTGCACTGGCCGCAGCTTTCATGCTTGTAGAAGTAAGAGAGGCGCTGGATCGCCTTGATGACGTCAGTGGACTTGTCCATCACGATGACGGCAGCAGTGCCAAGACCGGATTGCACCGCCTTGAGACTGTCGAAATCCATCAACTGTTCATCACAGATATGCTTGGGCAGCAGCGGCACCGACGCGCCGCCGGGGATGACGGCCAGCAGATTGTCCCAGCCGCCGCGCACGCCGCCGCAATGCTTCTCGATCAGCTCACGCAGCGGAATACCCATTTCCTCTTCGACATTGCAGGGCTTGTTCACATGCCCGGAGATGCAGAACAGCTTGGTGCCGGTGTTGTTGGGACGGCCAATACCGGCGAACCAGTCGGCGCCGCGGCGCAAGATGGTCGGGGCGACGGCGATGCTTTCGACATTGTTGACGGTGGTGGGGCAGCCATACAGGCCCATATTGGCCGGGAAAGGCGGCTTAAGGCGCGGCTGGCCCTTCTTGCCTTCCAGCGATTCGAGCAGCGCGGTTTCCTCGCCGCAGATATAGGCCCCTGCCCCATGATGGACATAGAGATCGAAATCCCAGCCATGGATGTTGTTCTTGCCGATAAGCTTGGCGGCATAGGCTTCATCGACAGCGCGCTGCAGCGCCTCGCGCTCGCGGATGAATTCGCCGCGCAGATAGACGTAACAGGCGTGCGCCCGCATGGCGAAGCTAGCCACCAGGCAACCCTCGACCAGCGTGTGCGGGTCGTTGCGCAGGATGTCGCGGTCCTTGCAGGTGCCGGGCTCGGACTCGTCGGCATTGACGACGAGATAGTGCGGACGCTCCTTCACTTCCTTGGGCATGAAGGACCATTTCAGGCCTGTGGGAAAACCCGCACCGCCGCGGCCGCGCAGGCCCGACTTCTTCATGATGTCCACTATGGTCTCGGGACCGAGATCGATGATGGCCTTGGTGTTGTCCCACTGGCCACGCTTGCGCGCACCTTCGAGGCCAGGGCTCTCGAAACCATACAGGTTGGTGAAGATGCGATCCTTGTCGGCGAGCATTATGTGGCGGCTCCCGGCGGCTTCTGTTTCGGAGACTCGCGGTCGGACGCGGCCTTGGTCGGTGTCTTGGCGTCGGCATCTGTCGTGGGCGGCGACGGTGGGGGCACCGGCGCCTTTGGCACATATTTTCCGATGATGGAGCCATCATAAAGCGCGGCGTCCTTGAGCGACAGCGCGCCGCCTTCCGGCTCGGACGAAACACGGCGGCCATTCTGCGGGCCCACCTTCACAGTCTTTCCCGAACGCAGATCGGCAATCAGCTTCTCAGTCAGTGGGCCATCCAGGTCTTCATAGAAGTCGCTGTGGATCTGCAGCATCGGCGCATTCACGCAGGCGCCCAGGCATTCCACTTCCATCCAGCTGAACTTGCCATCGGCCGAAACCGTCTTCTGATGCGGATGGATATGCGTCTTGCAGGCCTCGACCACGGCATCGGACCCGCGCAGCCAGCAGGGCGTCGTGGTGCAGACCTGCACCAGATAGGTGCCCACCGGCTCCAGATTGAACATGGTGTAGAATGTCGCCACTTCCAGCACGCGGATCGACGGCATCGCCAGCATCTTGGCGATCTCTTCGATCATCGGATGCGAGACCCAGCCTTCCTGCTCCTGCCCGCGCCACAGCAGCGGGATCACCGCGCTGGCCTGGCGACCCGGTGGATACTTGGCAATGGTCGCCGCGGCCCACTGCGTGTTCGCCGCGTTGAAGGCGAAACCGGCAGGCTGGACAAAGGGCGGGGCAAGGCGGCGCAGCGACATGGGTTATTTCGCGAAATCCACGCGGGCAATCAGCCCGTCGCGGAAGGTGTAGATAGCGATGATCTCGAATTCCTCGCCGCCAGACGCGCGCACGACCAGTTCATGGTCTATCACGGTGTTGCCGACGGCGACGCGGCCCTTCAGCCAGGCCTTGTTCTGCGGGAAGGTGGCGAAGGCCTTGGTGTAACGCGCCTTGATAGCGTCGCGGCTGGTTTCGGTCGGTGTGCCGTTCAGGCCCGACACGATGCAGTCTTCCGTGAAATAGGACACATAGGTGTCCAGATCCTGGGCGTTGTAGGCGTCCAGCTGCTTCTGCGCGACGATCAGGTTGCTGTTGCTCACCGGTCCACCTCGCCGAAGACGATGTCGAGCGAACCCAGCACCGCGGAAACGTCGGCCAGCATGTGGCCTTTGCACATGTAATCCATCGCCTGCAGGTGCACGAAGCTGGGCGCGCGGATCTTGCAGCGATACGGCTTGTTGGAGCCGTCGGCCACCAGATAGACACCGAACTCGCCCTTGGGCGCCTCCACCGCGGCATAGGCCTCGCCCGCGGGCACGTGATAACCCTCGGTATAAAGCTTGAAGTGGTGAATCAGGGCTTCCATCGAAGCCTTCATCTCGCCACGACGTGGCGGCACGATCTTGTTGTCGCAGGAAATCACCGAACCAGCCGGCATCTTCTCAATGCACTGGCGCATGATCTTGGTGGATTCGCGCATCTCTTCCATACGCATCACATAGCGGTCGTAATTGTCGCCGTTCTTGCCCAGCGGAATCTTGAAGTCGAGTTCGTCGTAGCACTCATAGGGCTGCGACCGGCGCAAATCCCAGGCGACGCCGGTGGAACGCAGCATCACGCCGGACATGCCCCACATCTCCGCCTGGGCGCGGTTGAGGACACCGATATCGACATTGCGCTGCTTGAAGATGCGGTTCTCGGTCAGCAGGGTTTCGATATCGTCTAGCACGGTGACGAAGTGATCGCAGAATTTGAGAATGTCTTCGGCCAGGCCGGGGGGCATGTCCTGATGGACGCCACCGGCGCGGAAGAACGCCGCATGCATGCGGCTGCCGCTGATGCGCTCATAGAACACCATCAGCTTCTCGCGCTCTTCGAAGCCCCAGAGCGGCGGGGTCAGCGCACCGACGTCCATCGCCTGTGTCGTGACGTTGAGCAGGTGGTTCAGCAGGCGGCCGATCTCGGAATAGAGCACACGGATATACTGGCCGCGCTTGGGCACTTCGAGACCGATCAGCTTCTCGATGGCCAGACAAAAGGCATGTTCCTGGTTCATGGGCGCGACGTAATCGAGCCGGTCGAAATAGGGCAGCGCCTGCAGATAGGTCTTGTGCTCGATCAGCTTCTCGGTGCCGCGATGCAGAAGACCGATATGGGGATCGACGCGGGTGACGATTTCGCCGTCCAGATCGAGGATCAGGCGCAGCACGCCATGAGCCGCCGGATGTTGCGGCCCGAAATTCAGCGTCAGGGTGGGTTCTTCGGCCTCTGTGCCAAGCCGGTTGTCGATAGTGACGCTGCTCATGGCTTCTTGCCCGGATCGCCGGAAGTTGCACCCGGCGCCATCGCCGCCTTCTCGTCGCCCGGCAGGATATGCGGGGCGCCTTCCCAGGGGCTCATGAAATCGAAGTCACGGAATTCCTGCACCAGCTGCACCGGCTGATAGACGACGCGCTTGAGTTCTTCGTCGTAACGCAACTCGACATAGCCGGTGAGCGGAAAGTCCTTGCGCAGCGGATAACCCGAAAAACCATAATCGGTCAGGATGCGGCGCAGATCGGGATTGTCGGCGAAAGCTATGCCGTACATGTCGAAGGCTTCGCGTTCGAACCAGCCGGCGGCAGGATACTCGGCGACGATGGACGGGATCGCCTCGCCCTCGCCCACTTGCGCCTTGATGCGAATGCGCTGGTTCTTCGTCAGCGACAGCAGATGATAGACGACGTCGAAGCGCTTCTCGCGCTGCGGCCAGTCGGTACCGCACAGATCGACCAGGATCCTGAACTCACAATCGGCGTCATCGCGCAGATGCGCCATCACCTTGACGATTTCCCCGGGCGCAGCATCGAGCGTCAGCTCGCCGCGCAGCGCCGAGATCGCGGTGACCGCGCCGGGAAGCGCGCTGGAGATGGCCTGACCGAGAGCGGAGAGATCAGCCATGTCAGCGCTCGATCGTGCCGGTGCGGCGGATCTTCCGCTGCAACAGCAGAATGCCATAGACCAGCGCCTCGGCGGTGGGCGGGCAGCCCGGCACATAGATGTCCACCGGCACGATACGGTCGCAACCGCGCACCACGGCATAGGAGTAGTGATAATAGCCGCCGCCATTGGCGCAGCTGCCCATCGAGATGACGTAGCGCGGCTCCGGCATCTGGTCGTAAACCTTGCGCAGCGCCGGGGCCATTTTGTTGGTCAGGGTGCCGGCGACGATCATCACGTCGCTCTGGCGTGGTGAGGCGCGGGGCGCGATGCCGAAACGCTCCAGATCGTAACGCGGCATCGAGGCATGCATCATCTCGACGGCGCAGCAGGCCAGGCCGAAGGTCATCCACATCAGCGAGCCGGTACGAGCCCAGTTGACCAATGCCTCGCTGCTGGTGACGAGAAAGCCCTTGTCGGCCATCTCCTGCTGCAGCGCCTTGAAATAGGGATCGTTGTCGCTGATGCCGGGCGCGGCGCCTTCGACGCCCGATCGGGCTGCGGTGCCATGCGGGGTGAGGATCACTCCCATTCGAGCGCGCCCTTCTTCCATTCATAGATGAAGCCGACGGTCAGAACGCCTAGGAAACCCATCATCGACCAGAAGGCGAAAGCGCCGTTCTCGGTCAAGGTGATGGCCCAGGGAAACAGAAAGGCCACCTCGAGGTCGAAGATGATAAAGAGCAGCGACACAAGGTAGAAGCGCACATCGAACTTCATGCGCGCATCGCCGAAGGCGGGAAAGCCGCACTCATAGGCGGAGAGCTTTTCCGGGTCGGGCTTGGAGGGGGCGATGATCAGCGGCACGACGATCAGCGCACCGCCCAGAATGCCCGCGATCCCGATGAAGATCAGGATCGGAAGATAGCCGAGCAGAAACTGTTCCATGCCTAACCCCGTGATCCATTCCGAGCGTCTTCACGCGCCCCCGACCGTATGGATCGATGCCATTTCGCGGGTGCGATACCGTGCCCCGCGCGCCAGCGGTTTAAAGCAAGATTCGCCTCAGAAAAACCGGAAAGTTGCCCTTCCCGTGCAGAAGCGAAGAAGACGGTGGAAACCACCTCTCCAGTTGCGATCAGTTCTTAAAAACTGGGGTTTTAGTGAAAAAATGAGAGCAGCAGCGGGCACGAGGCCGCTACGCCTGGATCGTTCTGAATTGCCATTTTCCGGAAAGGAAATGGCGGGAGCGACGGGGCTCGAACCCGCGACCTACGGCGTGACAGGCCGTCACTCTAACCAACTGAGCTACGCCCCCGCGTTTTTACGCGAAGGGCGCCGGTTTAGGGGGCCATCCTGCCCAAGTCAAGAATGCTTTGCCGCCAAGGAAGTTATCTAGGGCGGCGGGCCGCCGCGACCGCCCCGGCCACGTCCTGCTTCGTCGCCTTCCAGGCCGGGCACCGCACCACCCGCGGCACCACGACCGGCACGGCGCGGGTCCAGCTCCAAGGCGGTGATGCGGCCATCACCGTTGCGGTCGAACTGGTCGAACAGCGAGACAGGGGCGGTGGCAAATTCCTGGAAATTGACGCAGCCATCCTGGTTCCAATCCTGCAGCGGCGTGGCGGTGGACTGGTCGGCCTGGATGCGCTGTTGGTTGATGGTCAGCACCTGCGCGTCACTAAGGCATCCGCTCTTCGCCGTATCGGCAACGGCGAAATCGGCGCGCAGCCGCGTCAGCAGTTCCTCGCGCGAGACGATGCGATCGCTGTTGGCGTCATAGCGGCGCATCGCCGCCACCGGGCCGCCATTGACCACTTCCTCGCGCGGCGGACTGGCGGCATACGGGTTCCAGCGCGGCGGCTGCGTCTCGCGCGAACCGCAGGCGGCAAGAAGAAATGCGCCAAGGCAAATGCAGGCGGGTCTGAACAAAGGCTGCTCCCATCGTCATTTCCCCACCGGCATCAGATTAGCGGAAAACACCGGCACGGGCGAATGAAAGGAATGGTGGGCGGTGACGGGCTCGAACCGCCGACCCTATCGGTGTAAACGACATGCTCTACCAACTGAGCTAACCGCCCCAACCTTCCGTCTGCAAAAGACGAAGCCGCGCGGGAGTTTCTCATCCCACGCGGCTTCGCAAAACCCTGAGGTTTAGTTCAGCGAGTCCTTGAGCTGCTTGCCCGGACGGAAGCGCGGCGTTTTGGACGGCTTGATTGTGATCTCTTCGCCGGTCTGGGGATTGCGGCCCTTGCCGCCGGCGCGGGTGGCGACCACGAAGACGCCGAACCCGGTCAGGCGAACTTCATCGCCTTCCTTCAGGGTGGAGGCGATGAGGTCGAAGGTGCCATCCACAGCCTTGGCGGCATCGTTCTTGGACAGACCGGTGGTGTCCGCAAGCTTCTGGATGAGGTCATTCTTGTTCACGGGATGGCTCCTTTTTGTGATTCTTCCCTGCTGGCCGGACTCTAGGGGCGCGGCCTTCGGCGGGGCAAGTCGAAAAACCGCCAAAAACCGGGTTTTTTCCTGAATAAGGGATAGAAAAAAGGGTCCGGAAGTTCCCTCCGGGCCCTTTTGCGCAACTTCTAGTGGGTAACCAGCGGATCCGGGTCGCCCTCGTCTAGGGCGACGCGCGGCACCACCGGCGCCTCGGGCTCGACCCAGTCGATGGCTTCCGGCTCGCGCACCAGCGCGATCTTCAGCACCTCGCCCACGTGACTCACCGGCACGATCGTCATGCCGCTCTTCACATTGTCCGGCACTTCCGCCAGGTCCTTCTCATTGTCCTTCGGGATGATCACCGTCTTGATCCCCGCCCGCAGCGCCGCGAGCAGTTTTTCCTTCAGGCCGCCGATGGGCAATGCCCGTCCGCGCAAGGTGATCTCGCCCGTCATCGCCACATCGCGGCGCACCGCAATACCCGTGAGCACCGAGATGATCGACGTCGCCATCGCGAGGCCAGCCGAGGGACCATCCTTGGGCGTGGCGCCTTCCGGCACATGCACATGGATGTCGACCTTGTCGAAGGTGGGCGGCTTGATGCCGAAGCTGGTCGCCTTGGAGCGGACATAGGACCGCGCCGCGTCGATCGACTCCTTCATCACTTCGCCCAGCTTGCCGGTGGCCTGGAAACGACCCTTGCCCGGCAGCATGACGCTTTCGATGGTGAGCGTCTCGCCGCCCGCCTCGGTCCAGGCCAGGCCAGTGACGACGCCGACCTGGTCCTCGCCTTCGATCTCGCCATAGCGATGCCGGCGCACACCGGCATAGGCGCCCAGATTGTCCGGCGTCACCTCGACGGCGCTGGCCTTGTTGGACAGAATCTCCTTCACGGCCTTGCGCGCAAGATTGGCAAGCTCACGCTCCAGGTTGCGCACGCCCGCTTCCCGCGAATAATAGCGGATCAGGTCGCGCAGGCCCGCATCGGTGATCTTCCATTCCTCGAGCTTGAGGCCATGCTCCTCGATCGTCTTGGGGATCAGGTGGCGCTTGGCGATCTCGACCTTCTCATCCTCGGTATAGCCGGCGATGCGGATCACCTCCATGCGATCCAGCAGGGGCTGCGGCATGTGCAGGCTGTTGGCCGTGGTGACGAACATCACATCGGAGAGGTCGAAATCGACCTCCAGATAATGATCGCTGAAGGTGGCGTTCTGCGCCGGGTCCAGCACTTCGAGCAGGGCCGAGGACGGGTCACCGCGATAATCGGCGCCCAGCTTGTCGATCTCGTCCAGCAGGAAGAGCGGGTTGCTCGTCTTCGCCTTTTTCAGCGACTGCACGATCTTGCCCGGCATAGAGCCGATATAGGTCCGGCGATGACCGCGGATCTCCGCTTCGTCGCGCATGCCGCCCAGCGACATGCGAACGAATTCACGGCCCGTGGCCTTGGCGATGGACTTGCCCAGCGAGGTCTTGCCGACACCCGGAGGACCGACGAGGCACAGGATCGGCCCCTTCATCTTGCCGACGCGCGACTGCACGGCGAGATATTCCAGGATGCGTTCCTTGACCTTGTCCAGGCCGTAATGGTCATCGTTCAGCACTTTTTCGGCGCCGGTGATGTCCTTGCGGACCTTGCTCTTCTTGCCCCACGGCAGGGAGAGCAGCCAGTCGAGATAGTTGCGAACCACGGTGGCTTCCGCACTCATGGGCGACATGGAGCGCAGCTTCTTGACCTCGGCCTGCGCCTTGTCGCGCGCCTCCTTGGAGAGCTTGGTCTTGCGGATGCGAACTTCCAGATCGTTCATCTCGTCGCGGCCTTCGTCGCCTTCGCCGAGCTCCTTCTGAATCGCCTTCAACTGCTCGTTGAGGTAATAATCGCGCTGGGTCTTCTCCATCTGGCGCTTCACGCGCGAGCGGATCTTGCGCTCGACCTGCAGCACACCGATCTCGCCTTCGATCAGCGAGAGGATCTTTTCCAGCCGCTCGGTGGTAGACAGCGTTTCCAGCAGCGACTGGCGTTCGCCGATCTTCACCGACAGGTGCGACGCAACGGTGTCCGCAAGCTTGGCAGGGTCTTCGATGCCGGCCACGGCGGCCAAGGTCTCGGACGGGACCTTCTTGTTGAGCTTGATGTACTGTTCGAAGTTGGTCTTGACCGTGCGCATCAGCGCCTCGGACTCCTGCGCGGCAGGCATATCCTCGGCCAGCGTCTCGATTTCCGCTTCGAAATATTCGGTGCGGCCGGAGAAGCCCTTGACGCGGGCGCGCGACTTGCCTTCGACCAACACGCGAACGGTCTGGTCGGGCAGCTTCAGAAGCTGCAGCACGGTGGCCATGGTGCCGATAGTGTGCAGACCCTCGGAGGTGGGGTCGTCTTCGGCGGCGTTCTTCTGGGTGAGCAGGAGAATCTGCTTCTCCTCGTTGATCACTTCTTCCAGCGCGCGCACCGACTTCTCGCGGCCCACGAAGAGCGGCACGATCATGTGCGGGAAAACGACGATATCGCGCAGCGGCAGCACCGGCACGGTGACAGTCTTGGATTCGGATGCGGGTTTATCCGCCATGTCGTACTCCTGCCGGCTCGTTATGGCCGCCGGCTCATTGATGTCCGCCCTCTCGCCCCGCCATGGGCACGAGAGAGGTTCGCGAAAGAAGCCGCCCCAATGGGGCCGACTCCGGACACTTTAAATTGGGCCGCTTGGGCAAAGGTTTCAAGGCGGCGATTGGCGCAACCCTGTCAGGACTTTAGCAGTGCACAGAAACGTAGCTGGAACCCTGTGGAAACTTTAACCCCTACGAAGCCGACTTTTGGGCTTCGACCTTGTCCGAATAGGTGTAGAGCGGGCGCGCCTTGCCATCGACCACGTCGGCGGTGATGACCACCTCCTGCACACCTTGCAGGGTGGGCAGCTCGAACATGGTTTCCAGCAGGATGCTTTCCAGAATGGACCGCAGGCCGCGCGCGCCGGTCCGGCGGACGATGGCGCGCTTGGCGATGGCATGCAGCGCTTCTTCCTGGAAGCGCAGCTTGACGCCTTCCATCTCGAACATGCGCATATACTGCTTGGCCAGCGCGTTCTTCGGGCGGGTCAGGATTTCGATCAGCGCCTGCTCCTGCAGGTCGCCCAGCGTCGCCATCACCGGCAGACGGCCGATGAATTCCGGGATCAGGCCGAACTTGAGCAGGTCTTCCGGCTCGACTTCGCGCAGCAGCTCGCCCGTGCCGCGTTCGTCCGGGCCCTTCGGGTTGGAGCCAAAACCCATCGACGAGCCCTGGGTGCGCTGGGCGATGATCTTGTCCAGGCCGGAAAAGGCGCCGCCGCAGATGAAGAGGATGTTGGTCGTATCCACCTGCAGGAATTCCTGCTGCGGATGCTTGCGGCCGCCCTGCGGGGGCACGGAGGCGACGGTGCCTTCCATGATCTTCAGCAGCGCCTGCTGCACGCCTTCGCCCGAGACGTCGCGGGTGATGGAGGGATTGTCCGACTTGCGGCTGATCTTGTCGACTTCGTCGATATAGACGATGCCGCGCTGGGCCCGCTCAACATTGTAGTCGGCGGCCTGCAGCAGCTTAAGGATGATGTTCTCGACGTCCTCGCCGACATAACCGGCTTCGGTCAGGGTGGTGGCGTCGGCCATGGTGAAGGGCACGTCCAGAATGCGCGCCAGGGTCTGGGCCAGCAGCGTCTTGCCGCAGCCGGTGGGGCCGACCAGCATGATGTTGGACTTGGCCAGCTCGACATCGCCATTCTTGCCGGACGAATTGATGCGCTTGTAGTGGTTGTGTACCGCGACCGAGAGCACCTTCTTGGCGTGGCTCTGCCCGACAACGTAATCGTCGAGCACCTTGAAGATTTCCTGGGGAGTGGGCACGCCCTCCTTGGACTTCATGAAGGAGGTCTTGTTCTCCTCCCGGATGATTTCCATGCAGAGTTCGACGCATTCATCGCAGATGAACACCGTCGGGCCCGCAATGAGCTTGCGCACCTCATGCTGGCTCTTGCCGCAGAAAGAGCAGTAGAGGGTGTTCTTGGATTCGCCGCCGCTGGCCTTGCTCATCTCTATCCACCGGGCCCTTTCGACCCTTCGCAGCCTTCACCCAGGGGGTTTGCTGCTTTGCACAAAGGCGGAGGCCGAAGCACCCCGCCGTTCCCAACATTCGACCATGCTAGGGCTGGCCGGATCAAGAATTGTTTAAAACCGGCCAAGCCATTCAATTTCCAAGGCAAACGGGAACTTTTGCCTCGCCGGGAACGCCGTCACGCCACGGACCGAAGCCCGGAAATGGCGGTTTTCAGCCCTGTTCCGGCGCGTCGGCACCTTCCAGGCGACGCTCCATGACGTTGTCGATCAGACCGAACGCCTTGGCTTCCTCGCCCGTCATGTAGGTATCGCGGTCCAGCATCTTTTCAATGGCTTCCACCGATTGGCCGGTATGCTTAGCGTAGATCTCGTTCAGGCGGCGCTTCAGCTTGACGATCTCCTGGGCGTGGCGGGCGATGTCCGCCGCCTGGCCGTAGAAGGACGCCGAAGGCTGATGCACCATCACCCGGGCGTTGGGCAGCGCGTGGCGATGGCCCTTCTCGCCGGCGGCCAGCAGCAGCGAGCCCATCGAAGCGGCCTGGCCGATGCAGTAGGTGTGAATCTTGGGCCGCACATATTGCATGGTGTCGTAGATCGCCATGCCCGCCGTCACCAACCCGCCCGGCGAGTTGATGTACATGTGAATTTCCTTCTTGGGGTTTTCGGCCTCAAGAAACAGAAGCTGGGCAGTCATCAGGCTTGCGCCGTAATCCTCGATCGGCCCGGTGATGAAGATCAGCCGTTCCTTGAGCAGGCGCGAATAGATGTCGAAGGCGCGCTCGCCGCGGGCGGTCTGCTCGACCACCATCGGAACCAGGGTGTTGTTGTAGAATTCGAGCGGTTTGTTGTCGTAGGCCATTGGGCACGCCTCATGATTCGTCGGCAGACAGTAACCGGAAAATCGTCCGGTACCGCTTATTATAGCGTTGCTGACGCCGATTACGAGGCGTGGACCGGAGCCTTAAACGGGTTCGTCTTCCGGATCGGCGAAGAGCACGTCCTTGGCGACCTTCTTTTCCGACACCTGGGCCAGTTCGGCGATGAAGTCCACCACCTTGTCCTCGAACAGCGGCGCGCGGATCTCGGCCTGGGCCTGAGGGTTCTGCGCGTAATACTGGAACACCTGCTGCTCCTGGCCCGGATACTGGCGGGCGCGGGCGGTGATGGCGTGGTTCACTTCGTCGCCAGTGATGGCGATGCCATTCTGCTCGCCCAGCTTGCCCAGCACCAGGCCCAGGCGGACGCGGCGCTCGGCGATCTTGCGGTACTCGGTCTTCAATTCGTCGTCGGTCTTGCCCTCGTCGGCGGCGGTCTTGCCCTCGCGCGCCAGTTCGGCTTCGACCTGGGCCCAGATGGCGTTAAACTCGGCTTCGACCATGGCGGGCGGCAGCGGGAATTCGTGCACCTTGTCGAGCGCATCCAGGATGCGGCGCTTCAAATGCATGCGGGTGGCCTGGTTGTAGTCGTTCCGGATCTGGTCGCGGACGCGGTCGCGCAGCGTCGTCACATTGTCGAGGCCCAGCTTCTGCGCCAGCGCGTCGTCGATCGGCGAGTCTTCGGGAGACTGCACATCCTTCACCGTCACGGCGAAGACGGCGTCCTTACCGGCCAGGTTGGCGGCGTGATACTCGGTGGGGAACTGGACCTTCACATCGACCTTGTCGCCGCTCTTGGCGCCGATGAGCTGGTCTTCGAAGCCCGGAATGAACTGGCCAGAACCCAGGGTGAGGTTGAAGTCGTTGCCGGTGCCGCCTTCGAACTCGACGCCATCGACGCTGCCGACGAAATCGATCGTCACCATGTCGTCCTTCTGGGCGGCCTCGCCCTCGGCGCGCTTGGCGTAGCCGCGGACATTCTTGGCGATGCGCTCCACCGCCTCGTCCACTTCGGCGTCGCTGATGTCGGCGACGATCTTCTCGACCTGCAGGGTCGAGACGTCAGCCGGGCTGAAGTCCGGCATCAGGTCCACCGTGACGGTGAAGCTGAGATCGGCATTGCCATCGACGACGGCGTTGATGTCGCCCACCGGCTCGACGCGCGGCTGGATGGCGGGCTTCAGAGCGTTGTCGGTGATCGCCTTCTGGCTGCCTTCGCTGACGGCCTCTTCGACCACTTCACCCAGAACGGATTTGCCGAACTGCTTCTTGAGATGGGAGAGCGGCGCCTTGCCGGGGCGGAAACCCTTGAGGTTGATCTTGCCCTTCATGTCTTCGAGACGCTTGGTGACGCGGCTGTCCAGCTCGCTGGCCGACACCGTGACGGTGAACTGGCGGCGAAGATCTTCGGAAACCGTCTGGGTGATCTGCATCTCGAACGTCCTACTCTGTAGCTATCTTGTGCCGCTCTTGCTCGCGCAAACGCGGCGGAAAACTGGTGCGGGCAGAGGGACTTGAACCCCCACGACTTTCGTCACTGGAACCTAAATCCAGCGCGTCTACCAGTTCCGCCATGTCCGCCCTTGGCGCGAGGTCCCCGCACCGAAGCGGGCCCCTATATCAAGTGTAATGAAGGGTGGCTAGGGGGCTGCTATCCGCCTGGCGGGGCTGGGTTTTTCGCCGCCATGGCGGGTCAGCCGACGGCCTTCTCCATGAAGACGCTGGTGACGGTGGCGGCGGCGGGCATGGCGGCATAGGGCGCGAAGGCATCGCAATAGCGGAACCCCAGCCGTTCGTAGAAGCGGATGGCGGCCCGGGAATGCGAACCGGTCTCCAGCCGCAGCAGGCGGCGGCCACTGGCAGCCGTCTCCGCTTCCAGCCGGGCGATGATGGCGTCCGCGATGCCCTGCCCGCGCAAAGAGGAGCGGACATACATGCGCTTGATCTCGGCAAAGCCGTCGCAGAAAGCGATGCCGCCGCAGCCCAGCGCCTCGCCGTTCCGCCGCGCCACGAAGAAGCGGATATGCGGCTGGAAGATCGCATCCAGCGACAGGCCATGGCGCTGCTCCGGCGTGTAGAGCGCCTCCAGTTCGTCGTTAAGCTCTGCAATCAGACGGGTCACATCGCCGTCGGGGCGCGGGACAGGAACGATCTCCAACTCATCCATGCGGCTGCGCCTGCAAAGACGCGAGCACGGCGGGAAGACTTTCGGGCAAATCTTCGGCGATCAGCGCGGGTCCGAAGCGGGCGGCGGCTTCGCCATGCAGCCACACCCCGGCGCAGGCGGCATCGAACGCCGTCATGTTCTGCGCCAGTAACCCGGCGATGAAGCCGGACAGCACATCCCCTGCCCCGGCGGTGGCCAGCCAGGCAGGCGCGTTGGCGTTGATCACGGCTTTGCCGCCCGGCTGGGCGATGACGGTGTCGCCGCCCTTCAGCAGAACCGTGCAACCCGCCCGCTTTGCTGCGGCGCGCACCGCCGTCACCTTGCTGTCGGCTTCGTCGGCCAGGCCGGGAAAGAGGCGCTCGAATTCGCCGTCATGCGGCGTCAGCACGCAGCGGTCATGCAGAGCATTTTTCTTTATTTTGGCAAACAAAGCCTCGGGATCATCGCGGAAGGCGGTCAGCGCATCAGCATCCAAAACGCACGGAGCACCGCTGTTCAGCGCAGCCATGACCAGTTCGCGCGACTCGCCGCCCACGCCCAGCGCGGGGCCGATCACCACGCTGTTGAGGCGCTTGTCTTCCAGCAGCTTGGCCAATCCCGCAGCGCCGTCGAACGGCTTCAGCATGATGGCGGTGAGATGCGCGGCGTTGACCATTACGGCGTTCGGCGGCGAAGCCACCGTCACGAGCCCAGCCCCGATGCGCAGCGCGCCACGCGCCGCCAGCCGAGCAGCGCCCGTCGCAGCCGGACCGCCGCTGACCACAACGCAATGGCCGCGGTCATACTTGTGGCCGGTGATCTGCGGCCAGGGATAGCGCCACTGCGCGGGCGTATTCTCATGCAGTTGCGTTGCCGCCGCTTCGGCGGGGATGCCGATATCGGCCAGCACGATCTCGCCACACAGGGCGCGGCCCGGCAGCAGCAGGTGCGCGGGCTTTTTGGCGTGAAAGGTGACGGTCAGCACAGCCGTGACATGCACCGCGCTCAAGGGGCGTCCCATATCGCCCGAAACGCCGCTGGGCACATCGATCGCCACCACCGGCAGATCGTTCAGCGCCTCCACCATGGAAGCCGCCGCGCCTTCCAGCGGCCGCGACAGGCCCGCACCGAACAAGCCATCCACCACCAGCTTCGCGCCGCGCAGCGCATCCGGTGTCAGCGCCACCGTCTCGCCGCGCCATTGCGCGGCCATGGCGGCAGCGTCTCGCTTGTGACCGCCATCAGTGGCGACCCGCACGGTGAAGCCGCTCTCATCCAGCAACCGCGCCACCACAAAGCCATCGCCGCCATTGTTGCCGGAGCCGCACAGCACCAGCACGGCGCAGGGCCTGAAGCGCGCCACGATGGCGTCGGCCACCGCGCGGCCCGCATTTTCCATCAGCGTCAGCGATGGCACGCCAGCCTTCACCGCGAAGGCATCGGCGGCGGCCATTTCAGCAGTGGTGAGGACGAAGCTCATCTATCCCCGTTTCTGGCGGACGAAAACCAGGAATTCCGCGGGTGATTTTGTACCATTTTTCGTACCCCCTCCCCCTTTATCCGCCATCGAATCCATCATCATGGCGGCATTCTACCACCGCAAGCGTGGGGATAGGCGGGAACTCAACGCGACAGATAAAGCCCCAGCCGCGCCAGCGCTTCCTCGAGCACCGGCCGCTCCTTGCAGAAGACGAAGCGCAGATACGTATCCACCGTGCCGTCACGGAAGAAGGACGAGAGCGGGATCACCGCCACGCCCGCCTCGCGCACCAGGCGCTCGCAATAGGCGAGGTCTTTTTCCGCCGTCAGACCGCTGATGCCCGCGACCAGGAAATAGGTGCCCTCGCAGGGCAGCACCTCGAAACCCAGCCGCGTCAGGCCATCGGCCAGGAAATCGCGATTGCCGCGCAACTGATCGCGCAGCTGCGGAGGAAAACCCATCGCATCCGTCAGGCCATGCGCCACGCCCTGCTGCAACGCGCCGGGAATGGCGAAGGTGAGAAACTGGTGCGCCTTGGTCACGGTTTCCATCAGCACGGCGGGCCCGGTGAGCCAGCCGATTTTCCAGCCGGTGAGGGAAAATATTTTTCCCGCCGAGCCGATGCGCAACGTGCGCTCCCACATGCCCGGCAGCGTCGCCAGCGGAATATGCGGGGCGTCATAGGCGAGATGCTCATAGGCTTCGTCGCAGATCACCACCGCATCGGCCTTACCCGCCGCGCGCGCCACCATGGCCAGTTCGTCAGGGCCCAGCACCCGCCCGATGGGATTTTGCGGCGAGTTGATCAGGATGGCAGCGGTCCTGTCCGTGATCGCCGCAGCCAGTGCCGCTTCCGTCAGCCGCCAGTGCGGCGGCGACAGCACCACGCTTTTGACGGTCAGCCCCGCCGCTTCGGCGATGGGGCGATAGGAGTCATAGGTGGGCTCGACCAGCACCACCTCCCCCCCGGGCCGCGCCACCGCCAGCAGCGCCGCGACGATGGCTTCGGTGGCGCCGCAGGTGACGATCACTTCGCTGTCGGCATCGTAAGCCAGCCCGTAATGGGCCCGCGCATGGGCGGCAATGGCGCTGCGCAGCGCGGGTAGTCCGCGCATGGCGGCATACTGGTTGGGCCCCGCCACAAGGGCCCGCGCCGCCGCCTCGCGGATCGCGATGGGGCCGTCGGTGTCGGGAAAGCCCTGGCCCAGATTGACCGCGCCATGCGCCATCGCCAGCGCCGACATATGGGTGAAGATGGTGGTGGGCAGGCTGGCCAGGACCGGATTGTGGGAGAACGCCATGGACCCGAGCATAAAGGGCGGGACGCGGCAGCCACAAACCCGTTAAATGGGAACCATGATGCGCTCAAAATATATGCATACTGATGAAATTATGAGCATAGTTGCGCGCGCGCTATCCCGGCACGATCTACCAAACTATTGATTTTGATTGTTTAAATGCGCCCGGAAAACCGGCACAAGTCCTGCTAAAGCATTAACAACGCCGCGGCAACAGTCCGCGCGAAGGAGCACGCATGAAGAAGATCGAAGCCATCATCAAGCCGTTCAAACTCGACGAAGTGAAGGAGGCCCTGCAGGAAGTGGGCGTCCAGGGCATCACGGTGACCGAAGCCAAGGGTTTCGGCCGCCAGAAGGGCCATACCGAGCTCTACCGGGGTGCGGAATATGTGGTGGATTTCCTGCCCAAGGTGAAGATCGAGATCGTGATCCCCGAAAGCCGCCTGGAAGCCTCGCTTGAGGCCATCCAGAAGGCTGCGCGGACGGGCCGCATCGGCGACGGCAAGATTTTCATCCTCAATGTCGAGGAAGCCATCCGCATCCGCACCGGGGAATCCGGCGCCGACGCGATCTAATCCAGAACCACGCACTCAAATACCAAAGTCGAAGGGAAGACAGACCAATGGCCGACAAGAAGACGACCGCCGCCGACATCCACAAGCTGATCAAGGAAAAGGAAATCAAGTACGTTGATATCCGTTTCACCGATCCCAAGGGCAAGTGGCACCATGTCACCTTCGACCTGATGATGGTCGATGACGACTTCCTCAACGAAGGCACGATGTTCGACGGCTCGTCCATCTCGGGCTGGAAGGCCATCAACGAGTCCGACATGCTGCTGAAGCCGGATCTCGAGACCGCGGTCATCGATCCCTTCTTCGCCCAGACCACGCTGATCCTGATCTGCGACGTGCTGGAGCCGCTGACCGGCCAGATGTATGGCCGCTGCCCGCGCTCCATCGCCAAGGCCGCCGAGAACTACGTCAACTCCTCGGGCGTCGGCGACACCACTTATTTCGGCCCGGAAGCCGAATTCTTCATCTTCGACGATGTCCGCTTCGAAGTGTCGATGGGCAAGGCCTATTACTATGTCGACTCCAAGGAGAGCGCGAACAACACCGGCACCGAATATCCGGAAGGCAATCTGGGCCATCGTCCCAAGGTGAAGGGCGGCTATTTCCCCGTCCCGCCCATCGACTCCGAGCAGGACATGCGCAGCGAGATGCTGGCGATCATGAAGGACATGGGCATCCAGCCGGAAAAGCACCATCACGAAGTCGCGTCGGCCCAGCATGAACTTGGCTTCAAGTTCAACACGCTGACCAAGTGCGGCGACTACATGCAGATCTACAAGTATGTCATCCACCAGGTCGCCCAGGCCTATGGCAAGACGGCGACCTTCATGCCGAAGCCGATCTATGGCGACAATGGTTCGGGCATGCACGTCCACCAGTCGATCTGGAAGGCCGGCAAGCCTCTGTTCGCCGGTTCGGGCTATGCCGACCTGTCGGATCTCTGCCTGTATTACATCGGCGGCATCATCAAGCACGCCAAGTCGCTGAACGCCTTCACCAACCCGCTGACCAACAGCTACAAGCGCCTGATCCCCGGCTTCGAAGCCCCGGTGCTGCTGGCCTATTCGGCCCGCAACCGTTCGGCCTCCTGCCGCATCCCCTTCTCGCCTTCGCCCAACGGCAAGCGCGTCGAGGTTCGCTTCCCCGATCCGGGCGCGAACCCCTACCTCGCCTATGCCGCGATGCTGATGGCCGGTCTGGATGGCATCGAGAACAAGATCCATCCTGGCGGTCCGATGGACAAGGATCTCTACCACCTGCCGCCGGAAGAGCTGGCGAAGGTGCCACAGGTTTGCGGCTCGCTGCGCGAAGCCTTGGACAGCCTCAAGGCCGACCACGACTACCTCAAGAAGGGCGGCGTCTTCAGCCAGGACTTCATCGACAGCTACATCGATCTCAAGATGGAAGAAGTGTATGCCTTCGAGCACACGCCGCATCCGATCGAGTTCATGATGTACTACTCGGTCTGATAGCCGGGTCGCGCGACGCCCGCTTCGCGGGCTTGCTGCCCGGCCATTACAAGTTCTAAGGAAAAGGCCCGGCCAAAAGCCGGGCCTTTTGATTTCAGGCGACGGCGCTGGCCTGATCCGCCACGGGCACCGGCAGGTTTACAAAGACGCTGCAGCCCTTGCCGAACTCGCTTTCGACCCAGGCGCGCCCGCTATGGAGTTCCGACAGGCCGCGCACCAGCGCCAGGCCCAGGCCGGTGCCGCCCGCCTGGCGGTCATAGCGGTTGTCAACCTGGCTGAAGGGCTTGAAGATATTGTCGATCTTGTCGCGCGGAATGCCCGGGCCATTGTCCTTAACCATGATCTGGAAGCCGCCGTCGCGCGCCATCGCGGCGACGACATCGATACGGCCGCCTTCGGGCGTGAACTTCACCGCGTTGGAAACCAGGTTGATGAGGATCTGCTTCACCGCGCGTTCGTCGGCGTGCAGCGGCGGCGCGGAAGTATCGATAGCGACGCTCAGGCTCTGGCCCTTCTCGCGCGCCTTGGCGGAGATCAGCTTCAGGGCGACATCGAAGGTGCGGCGCGCGTCCAGCGGATGCGGCGCGATCTCCATGCGGCCCGCCTCGATCTTGGCGATGTCGAGCAGGTCGTTGATCAGCGACAGCAGGTGCGCGCCCGAATGGTGGATGTCGCGGGCATACTCGCTATAGCGCTCCATCGCGCTGGGCCCCATCGCCTGCTGGCCGATGATTTCGGAGAAACCGAGAATGGCGTTCAGCGGCGTGCGCAGCTCATGGCTCATATTGGCCAGGAAGGCCGACTTGGCGGCGTTGGCGCTTTCCGCCTCATAGCGCTTGGCCAGTGCGTCGTCGCGGGCCGCGCCCAGCGCCGCGGCCATGTCTTCGACCTGGAAGCGTAGCCAGACGTCTTCCTCAAGCTGGTGGATGAAGCGCTTGCCGTCGATATAGACATGGATGGCGTAGATCGGCGTCAGCACGGCGAAGACCGTGTCCAGCGCGCTGCCTTCCCACAGATAGCGGGTGGCTGTCAGGATCACGATGGGGACCATGCCCCAGACCAGCATGGTGATGGATCCCAAGCGGCTGACCAGCAGCGACGCCATCGTGGTGGCGGATGCGACCAGCAGGAAGAGATGGTTGGCGACGTTGCCCTCTTCCCACAGCAGCCACGGCAGCAGGCCCCAGGCGGCGCTGACGGAGAATTGCGTCACCAGGAAGCGGCGCGCCCAGACTTGCAGCCGGGCCGCGTCCTGGGGCGCTTCGGCCTGGTAGCGATCATAGAGCGCGTAGGTGCCGAAGGAGGCCAGGCTGACCGCCAGCGGGAAAAACAGCGCCTCGGCCAACGGCAGTGCGCCAAGCGCCGGGAAAAGCGCGTCGGAGACCATCAGGCCCAGCAACAGGGCCCAGACAGGCGTGATGATCCAGGCCGAACGGTCGATCGCAGCGATCACGTCCAGCTGGCTCTTCACGACGCGCGGATCGGCGCTCCGGACGGCAGGCGGCAGCATGGCCGCATTTTATTCGGCCAACCGTTAAAAACGTCCTGCCGGATGGAAAAAGCTGCGTTAGGACAAAAGCTTGGGCTAGTTTCAGCAGGATTTCCGCGATTCGAAGCGTTAACGCCATGGCCAAGGACAAGACCGACCTTTTCGATACCCAGAGCGCCGCCTCCAAGGCCTACACGGCCAAGGACATCGAGGTGCTGGAGGGGCTCGAACCCGTGCGCCGCCGCCCCGGCATGTATATCGGCGGCACGGACGAGCGCGCCCTGCACCATCTGGCGGCGGAAATTCTCGACAATTCGATGGACGAAGCCGTGGCGGGCCATGCCAGCCGCATCGAGATGGAGCTGAAGCCCGGCAACATCCTGGTGGTCAGCGACAATGGCCGCGGCATTCCCATCGACCCGCACCCCAAGTTCAAGAACAAGACGGCGCTGGAAGTCATCATGACCACGCTGCATGCGGGCGGAAAGTTCGACGGCCAGGCCTATGAGACCTCCGGCGGCCTGCATGGCGTCGGCGCATCCGTCGTCAACGCCCTGTCAGAATGGATGGATGTGGAAGTGGCGCGCGACAAGCACGCCTGGAAGCTGCGCTTCGAGCGTGGCCACGCCATCGGCAAGCTGAAGGATATGGGCGCGGTCAACCGGCGCGGCACCATCACCAGCTTCAAGCCCGACGCGCAAATTTTCGGCCATCTCCAGTTCGAGCCGGCGCGGCTGCACCGCGCCGCCAAGTCCAAGGCCTATCTTTTCCGCGGCGTCGAGATCCGCTGGAAGTGCGATCCCTCGCTGATCACCGACGACACCCCCGCCGAGGATGTGCTGAAGTTTCCCGGCGGCCTGGCCGATTACCTGGCGGGCGAAGTCGGCAAGGCGCAGACCGTCACCACCAGAGCCTTCGCGGGCAAGCATGAGAACAAGGACACGACGCGCGGCGCGGTGGAATGGGCTGTCACCTGGACGCCGTCGCGCGACGGCTTCACCCGTTCCTATTGCAACACCATTCCCACCGCGGTCGGCGGCACCCATGAACAGGGCCTGCGCAATGCCCTGACCAAGGGACTGCGGACCCATGGCGAACGCGTCAACAATCGCAAGACGGCGCTGATCACCGCCGACGACATCATGGATAGCGGCCTGGCGATGCTGTCGGTCTTCATCCGCGAGCCGGAATTCCAGGGCCAGACCAAGGACAAACTCTCCTCTCCCGACGCGCAGAAGCTGGTGGAGAATGTGGTGCGCGACCATTTCGACCATTGGCTGGCGGAAAGCCCGGCCGAGGCCGACCGGTTGCTGAATTTCGTGATCGAGGCGGCGGAAGACCGGCTCAAGAAGCGGCAGGAAAAGGAAACCAAGCGCCAGTCGGCGACGCGCAAGCTGCGCCTGCCCGGCAAGCTGGCCGATTGCTCCAAGAATTCGTCGGAAGACACCGAACTGTTCCTGGTGGAAGGCGACAGCGCCGGCGGCAGCGCCAAGCAGGCGCGCGACCGCGCCACCCAGGCGATCCTGCCCCTGCGCGGCAAGATTTTGAATGTGGCGTCGGCGGGCGCGGGCAAGCTGCAACAGAACCAGGAACTGTCAGACCTGATGCAAGCGCTGGGCTGCGGCACCGGCGCGAAATACAGCGCGGGCGACCTGCGCTATGACCGCATCATCATCATGACCGACGCCGACGTGGACGGGGCGCACATCGCGGCGCTGCTGCTGACTTTCTTCTATCGCGAGATGCCGGGGCTGATCGCGGACGGCAAGCTGTTCCTGGCGATGCCGCCGCTCTATCGCCTCGCCCAGGGCGGCAAGACCGTCTATGCCCGCGACGAGGCTGATCGCGACAAGCTGATCAAAAGCGCCTTCCGCGCCGGATCGAAGGTGGAGATTTCCCGCTTCAAGGGCCTGGGCGAAATGATGCCGGCGCAATTGAAGGAAACCACAATGCGGCCGGGCCATCGCACCCTGGTAAGGGTGGAGATCGCGGACGAGGAAATCGCGGCGACCGAAAGCCTGTTCGAGCGGCTGATGGGCAAGAAGCCGGAACTGCGCTTCCAGTTCATTCAAGAGAATGCGCAGTTTGCGGCAGAGACGGTGGACGTTTAGCTCCCCTTACTCCTCTCCCCTTGAGGGAGAGGAAGAAAAATCATTGGGTTAGCGGAGCACTGAGCGACGCTCAACCCAGTGATTTTTAAGGTGAGGGGTGAGATGGGACCATGAACGCACCCCTAGTGCCCGATTATTTGGCTGGGGTATTTGTTTCTAACGAATATACGATCTTGCGCACAAAATCCGAGGAAGACGCCGTCTATTACAGCGGCATCCTCAGGACTAAGGAGATTTTGGGAGACGTTCTCGCAGCCACTACAGGAATGAACCGTGGCAGGCTGCGTTGGGACGACATGCAAGCGATCCAGGTCCCAATTCGTGACAAGACCAATAATGCTGCTTCCGCGGCGGTCACGGCGGTCAAGGCTCAATGGGCAGCCCATGCGGAGTTATTGAAGCAGCAAAAATCCTATATTGGCGGTCTCGCAAGTGCGTTAAAGCTCGACGGCGAGGATTCCCGCCTGCGGTGGCTGGCCTATAAGCCTCCCGAATAGTTTTTGTGCAGTCTTTGGCCTTTTTGTGCAGGAGACGGTTATTGTGCAAAGCCCCCTCAAGCGGAGAGGAAATTTATGCGTTAAATCCCGCGATCACGGAAAAGACCAGCGCCAACCCGAACGAGATCAGCGCCGAACCGCCCAGCTTGCGCCCCGCCATCAGCGGCAGCAGCGACAGCAGCGCGAAGGCGGCGGTGAGAGTGAAGAGCGGATGCAGGCGCAGGCCCTGAATGTCTTCCGCTCCCGCATTGAAGCCGATCCAGATCACCATCGCCGCCAGCGCCGAAACGAACAGCGCGACATCGCGCCCGCGCCGCGCCGTCAGCAGCAGCAGCGGCGCCGCCACCAGCGACGGAAACAGAAAGTACGGGCTCAGGCCCGGCAGCCAGATGGCGCTGGCCACCGCCAGCCCCGCGAACCACAGCCAGCAGGCGATGGGGCCCGCCCAGCGCGCCGTCCACAGCGCCGCCGCGAAAGTGCCGAAGGCCAGCGCCAGGCGCAGCCACAGTGGATCGCCGGGCCAGGGCCCGCCGGGACCAGCCGCAATCAGGATCGCGCGCAAGGTGGGATTGGCGGGATTGAGCGTCGGGGTACCCGTCAACGCCATCGGTGTGTAAAGCACGAAGCCCACCAGCAGGCAGAGCAGCAACAGCAGAACTGGCGCGAACGCCGCCGCCACCGGCCGCCGCTGCGTGCCGCGCTCGCGGCGGCTGCTCCACCCCGCCACGGTGATGAGAAAGAACGCCACCACGGACAGCGGCAGCGCCCAGCTTGCCGGCAGACGCGGCAGCCAGCGCCGCACCACGTCGAGATAGATCGCCTTGCCGCCTTGCAGCGTGGCGGGATCGGCGCGCGTCAGCGCTTCGGTGAGCGACAAGACGTTGTCGCCATGATGTTGCAGCGTCACCGGGCTGATATTGGCGCGGCGGTCATCGGCGGAATGGTATTGCCGCAGATTGCCGATGAAGGCGAAATTCACCCCCGCCACGCCCGCTTCCAGAAACGGCGTCAGGTCGGTGTTGTTGGGCAGCACACGATAGATTTCGGCATAGAGCGACGACGCCGCCGGGTTTGGCGCGGCCTTGGCGTAGAGGTCGATCAGTGGCGCATCGCCCGGATGCGTCTGGAACAGCAGGCTGGGGCCCTGGTTGCCGCGCGCCTCGACATTCACCACCACGCCGGTGCGCGCGATGTTGGCGGGATCGGCGGCATAGCCGAAGGCGCCGAACAATCCGCGCTCTTCGCCATCGGTGAACAGCGCCGCCAGCGGGCGCGAACCGTCTAGCCCGCGCGCCTTCAGGGCGCGTATCGTCTCAAGGATGGTGGCAACGCCCGAGGCGTCATCGGCGGCGCCGGGGCCGCGCGGCACGGAATCCGTGTGCGCCATCAGCAGCACTTCCGGCGCGTCGCCGGGCACCACCACGGCGCGGATGTTAGTGACGGTGAGGCAGCGCGTCTGCCCCCGGCGGGCGTAGCAGCTTTCCTGCGTGATCGCCTGGTGCGGCACGCCCAGCGCCGTCAGCTCCTGTTGCAAGCGGGCGCGGAAGGCCGCCGCTTCGGGCGATCCGGCCTGGCGCGGGCGTTCCGATCCCAGCAGGCGGGCAAGTGTGGCGTCCGCGCGGGCGGCGGAGAAGACGGCGGCCGGCGCATTCAGCGGCAGCGGCGCCGGGCTACCCGATCCGTACACGGACAAAAACCAGATGCCTGCCGCCAGCAGCCCCAGAAACCAGATGCGTCCTGTCCCCATGCTGGGCAAGCTAAACAGCGTCGGGGAACCGTCAACCCGCAGAATGCTTGATTTTTCGGGGAATCTTCCTTATGTGCCCCCCATAAGCCTCGGCCATATGGGCGCGAGGACGACGCGGGCGCGAGAGCAGCGCCCCTTTTCAGGAGCGTGCTACGACCCAAGTTACGATCTCCGGCGCGGAAGCCGGAACCCTCGAAGTTATTGATAACGCGATCACTTCGTCCCCTCCCGTTGCCGAAACCCTTCCCGGTTTCGACGAGCTGAACCTCTCTCCCGACATTCTAAAGGCGGTGAAAGAGAGCGGTTACACCACCCCCACGCCGATCCAGGCCAAGACCATTCCCCTGGCCCTGCTGCGGCGCGACGTCATCGGCATCGCCCAGACCGGCACCGGCAAGACTGCCAGCTTCACCCTGCCGATGATCGAGATGCTCTCCCAGGGCCGCGCCAAGGCGCGCATGCCCCGCGCGCTCATTCTGGAGCCCACCCGCGAACTGGCCGACCAGGTTTCGGAAAGCTTCAACAAATACGCCAAGTACACCAAGCTGACGCATGCGTTGCTGATCGGCGGCACGGCGATGGACGAGCAGATCAAGAAGCTGGACCGTGGCGTTGACGTGCTGATCGCCACACCGGGCCGCCTGATGGATCATTTCGGACGCGGCCGCATCCTCTTGTCCCAGGTCAACATCCTGGTGATCGACGAAGCCGATCGCATGCTCGACATGGGCTTCATCCCCGACGTCGAGGAAATCTGCAAGAAACTGCCCTTCACCCGCCAGACGCTGTTCTATTCCGCGACCATGCCGCCGGAAATCCAGCGCCTGACCGACCAGTTCCTGCACAATCCGGCCCGCATCGAAGTTTCGCGCCCCGCCACCACCGCCACCAACATCGCCCAGGAACTGGTGATGATCCCGGCGAATGACTGGGCCAAGCGCGAGGCGCTGCGCCGCCTGATCCGCGAAGCCGAACCGACGCTGAACAACGCCATCGTCTTCTGCAACCGCAAGCGCGATGTCGATGTCGTGGCCAAGAGCCTGGCCAAGCACGGTTTCGACGCCTCGCCGATTCACGGCGATCTCGACCAGTCGCTGCGCACACGGACGCTGGAGCGTTTCCGCGCCGGCGAATTGAAGATCCTCGTCGCTTCCGACGTGGCGGCGCGCGGCCTTGACGTGCCGTCGGTCAGCCATGTCTTCAATTTCGACGTGCCGATCCATGCCGACGATTATGTGCACCGCATCGGCCGCACGGGCCGCGCCGGCCGCAGCGGCCAGGCCTATATGCTGGCCAGCAAGCGCGACGAGAAATACATCGACGCCATCGAGAAGATTACCGGCCAGAACCTGTCCCGCCGCGAGATGATGGACATCGAAGTGCGCGACGATGTCCGTCCGCGCAGCGAACATGGCGGACGCGGCGGCCGTGACGGTGGCCGCGGCGGCAAGGACCGCAATCGCGGCCGTGACGGCAAGCAGCGTGACCGCCGCCCGCCGGACGGCAAGTATCACGACATGACGGCGTCGCTGGAACCGGCGCAGGCCGCGCCTGCCGATTCCCCACGGGCGGAGGCACCGCAGCCCCAGGCCGCCGAACAGCAGACACGGCCGCAGGAACAGCGCGCACCGCGCGAGAATCGCGAACAGCGTCCGCGTGGCGAGCAGCGCGCCCGCGAACACGAGAAGCGTTCGCCCAGCGAGAAACAGCAGCACGAGAAGCGCGAGCGCGGCAGCCAGCGCCACCACAATGAGCAGGCGGCCAAGCCGGAAGCGGTGGACCGCAGCCAGCTTCCCGCCTTCCTGCTGCGTCCGGTGCCGGTAAGCAGGAAGCCCGAACCGCAGGATTGATGTGCCCCAGCGGCGGCGGCCTTTCGGGAGTTTTTCCCGGATTGCCGCTTGAAATGTGCTTCGGACAGTTCCGGACTTAACTCTTTCTTACGCTCCGCCCCCTACGATCAGGCCATCGCCACCTCGTGGGCGAAGGGGACGTAACATGCAGAAGCCGGACCGCGAACAAGGCATCGCCAAGACAGCGCTTGCGCTCATGACCGAGTGCGGTGTTGCCGCCACGCCCGAAAATTTCGAACTCTTTTATGCCTATGCCTCGGGCGAGACGCCCGCCGTCGCGCAGGTGGTGGGCAATCTGATCGCCGCCCGCCAGGCTTTCACGCCGGAACTGCTGTCGGACCTGCGTCTGCGCTGCCTTTCCAGCTCCCGCGCCGCCCGCGCCATGGACAGTTTCGGCGACGGCATCAACCACGTGGTCAGCGGCGTTCTGGGCAAGCTGGAAGCGGCGGGCCGCGACGCGGCGGATTACCAGAGCACGCTGTCGGCGGCTTCGGGCGCCCTGGACGCCGATGCCCGTTCGCCGGAAGATTTGCGCAAGCTGGCCAACGGCCTGCTGGCCGCCACGCGCGAGATGGAAGAGCGCACCAAGAGCCTGGAAGGCGAATTGCAGAAATCCGGCGAACAGGTGCGCGATTTGCGCTCCAAGCTGGACAATGTCCGCAAGGAAAGCCTGACCGATCCGCTCACCAACATCGCCAACCGCAAGGCCTTTGACGACGCCGTGCGTCAGGCCCAAGCGCAACAGGCAGAGACCGCCGAGCCGGTGACACTGCTGCTCTGCGACATCGACCATTTCAAGCGTTTCAACGATAGCTGGGGTCACCAGACCGGCGACCAGGTGCTGCGCCTGGTGGCGAGCTGCCTGTCGGAGAACGTCAAGGGCCGCGACACCGCCTCCCGCTATGGCGGCGAGGAATTCGCCGTGCTGCTGCGCGGCACCGGCCTGGACGCCGCCACCCGCGTCGCCGACCAGATCCGCCAGACCGTCGAGACCAAGAAGCTGGTGAAGAAATCCACCGGCGATGTGCTGGGCACCATCACCATTTCCATCGGCGTGGCCGAGTTCGCGCCAGGCGAAACGGTCGAGGCGGTGATCAGCCGCGCCGACGCCTGCCTTTATGGCGCCAAGCAGAATGGCCGCAACCTGGTGATCAACCAGAACGACTCGCGCATCGCCACGCTCGAAAGCAGCGCCGCCTAGCGCTTCGTCCGTTTGCTGCGCGCCACAGCGGCGCGCTGCGCATCGCGCGCCCAGTCCGCGAATTCCTCCACGTCATCCAGCAGCCGGTCAGGCACGCTGTAATAGGCGGTGCTGACGGTCTTCCCGCCCTTCTCGAAGGTGAACGGCGGGCTTTTTTCGGCAACGTACCGCGCGCGGCTGTCATCGCCGGTGCGCAAATAGAGTTGGTCGCGCATCACCAGCCCGATCATCAGCGGCCCGGCGAAGATGCCCTCGCCGCCAAATAGGCGTTTGACGGCAATGCGGCCGAAGGATTGGAAAAGATCGTCGAAGCGCCCAGGGTCGCCCGGCATCAGAGCGTCGCGGGTGTGATCGAAACGCTTTCGCCGCAACCGCAGGCCGCTGTCTGGTTCGGGTTGTTGAAGACGAAGCGCGAGCCCAGCTTTTCCTGCACGAAGTCCATCTCGGTGCCGATCAGGAACAGGATGGCCTTGGGGTCGATGAAGATCTTCACGCCCTTTTCTTCCATCACTTCCTCGAACGGCTTGGCGTCCTCGGCATAGGCCATGGTATAGCTCATGCCGGCGCAGCCGCCATTGGTGACGCCGACGCGCACGCCGAGATATTTTCCCTCGGCATCCGCCATGATCTCGACGATGCGCGCCGCAGCGGCATCGGTCAGGCGAACCGGCTTGGGACGTTCGCGGCGGGTCTTGGGAGCAGTTTGCGTTTCCATCATCACCCTCAGAACATGTTCAGTTCGAGCTTGGCTTCTTCGCTCATCCGGTCCGGCGTCCAGGGCGGATCGAAGGTCATGTTGACCGTCACTTCGCCCGCGCCTTCGACCTTTTCCAGCGCCGTCTTGACCATCACCGGCATTTCGCCCGCCACGGGGCAGTTGGGCGCGGTCAGCGTCATGTCCACGGCGATGTCCTTGGTGTCGGAGACATCGACCTTATAGATAAGCCCCAGCTCATAGATATCAACCGGGATTTCCGGGTCATAGACGGTCTTCAGCGCGGTTACCAGCTTGGCGGTGAAATCGTCCAGCTCGATCTGGGACAGTTTCGGGGTTTCGGTGGATTCGCTCATTGCGCGCCCTCCTCGACCGCATTCTTGTAGGTGTGCCACGCCAGAGTGGCGCACTTCACGCGCATGGGAAAGGCAGACAGGCCCGCCATCACCTCCATATGGTCGCGGGCGTCTTCTGGCAGATCGCTGGGCGGTTCGCCCTTCACGACATGCAGGAAGCCGGTCATCAACTGCTCGGCTTCGGCGGCAGTCTTGCCCGCCAGCAGATCGGTCATCAGCGAAGCGGATGCCTGGCTGATGGCGCAGCCTTTGCCCTCGAACCGGATATCGGCAACGCGATTGTCCGCATCCAGCTTCAGATAAACCGTGACGCGGTCGCCGCAAAGCGGATTGTAACCCTCGGCCTTGTGAGTCGCAGCGTCCAGCGCGCCGTAATGGCGCGGATGACGCGAATGGTCGAGAATGACCTCCTGGTACAGTTCCCTGAGCGAGTTATCCATCATCAAACCAATATCTCGCGGGCCCTGTGCAGCCCGGACAGCAACGCATCGACATCGGCGCGGGTATTGTAGAGCGCGAAGCTGGCGCGGCTGGTCGAAGTGACCCCGAACCGCTCCATCAACACCTGGGCGCAATGGTGGCCCGCGCGCACCGCCACGCCTTCACGATCCAATATGGTGGCGAGGTCGTGCGCATGCATCCCCTCCGCCTCGAATGACAGAATTGCGCCCTTGACTGCCGCATCGCCGATCACCCGCACCCAATTGAGTTCCCGCACGCCCTCGCGGGCAAAGGTCAGGAGGTCGTGTTCGTGCGCCTTCACCGCCGCGCGGTCGAAGGCATTGAGATAATCCAGCGCCGCCGCCAGGCCGACGCTTTCGATGATCGGCGGGGTGCCGGCCTCGAAGCGGGCGGGCGGATCGGCATAGGTGATGCGTTCGCGCGCCACTTCGCGGATCATCTCGCCGCCGCCATTGAAAGGCCGCATCGCCTTCAGGTGCTGGCGCTTGGCATAAAGCGCGCCGATGCCGGTGGGGCCATACAGCTTGTGGCCGGTGATCGTGTAGAAATCGATGTCCAGCGCCTGCACATCGACGATCTCGTGCACCGCGCCCTGCGCGCCATCGGCCAGCACCGGCACGCCCTTGGCGTGGGCGCGCTTTACGATCTCGGCCAGCGGCGTCACCGTGCCCAGCACGTTCGACATGTGGGTGATGGCGACCAGTTTGGCCTTGGCCGTGATGGCGGCGTCCAGCGTTTCGATGTCCAGGCTGCCGTCATCGCGGACATCGACCCAGCGCAGCATCGCGCCAAAGCGCTCGCGCAGGAAGTGCCAGGGTACGATGTTGGAGTGGTGTTCCATCACCGACAGCACGATCTCGTCGCCCGGCTGGATCAGCGGCATCAAATAAGAATAAGCGACCAGGTTGATGGCTTCGGTGCCACCCTTGGTGAAGATGATCTCATCCTCGCGGGCGGCGCCCAGAAATGTCTGCACCGTGCGGCGGGCGGCTTCATAGCGGTCGGTGGCCGCGCCGGAGAGATAATGCACGCCGCGATGGACATTGGCGTATTCGGTCTCGGCAAAGACCTTCATCGTTTCCAGCACTTGGCGCGGCTTCTGCGCCGACGCGCCGCTGTCAAGATAGGCGAGCGGCTTGCCATAGACCGGCTTTCCCAGAATGGCGAAATCGCGGCGGGCCGCTTCGGCATCGAAAGCAGAGGTGATTTTCGGCGCCGCGGTCATAGCAGCGCCGCCAAAGCATGCCCGACGGCATTGCGCACCATGCCGCGCACATCATCGCGGGTGATGTTGGTCAGCGCGTCTTCCAGGAAGGCGTGGATCAGCAGCGCGCGGGCATCCGCTTCCGGGATGCCACGGGCGCGCAGGTAGAACAGCGAATCTGCATCCAGGTCGCCGATGGCGGCGCCATGGGCGCACTTCACATCGTCGGCGAAGATTTCCAGTTCGGGCTTGAGATCAGCTTCCGCCGTCTCGGACAGCAGCAGCGCCTTGGCGGTCTGGCGGCTGTCGGCGCCGTCGGCGCCCTTGGCCACCGTGACGCGCCCCTGATAGACGGCGCGGCCTTTGCCGCCCGCCACCTTCTTGAACAGCTGGGTGCTGTGGGTGTTGCCCTTGCGATGGATCATGTGCGTCGTGATATCGGCATGGGCTTCGCCGCCCAGCACCGACACGCCGGAGAGATGCGCTTCCGCGCCCTCGCCTTCCAGCGCGATGGTCAGTTCGGTGCGCGACAGCTTGCCGCCGAAACTGGCGAAGTGGGCGTTGTAGCAGGCCTTAGCAGCGAGGCTGAGGGCGATCTCTTCCACCTGCACGCCGGGCACGGGGCGGGACAGGCGGACATGATCCAGCGACGCGCCCTCGCCCAGCACGATCTCGATGCCGGCATTGCGCGGCCCGGCGGTATCGCCGGTTTCAAATAGCGACAGCGACGCGCCCGCTTCCAGCACCAGCAGCAGGCGCAGGTGGCCCGCACCCGACAGTTCCAGCGCCAATGGCGTGGTGATCGCCCGCCCGGCGGGCACGCGCAGCGCGATACCGCCATCGGCGAAAGCCAGCGACGCTTCGCTGACGGCGTTGCGCGCCAGCGTGCCCAGATGCTGGCCGACCCAGGCCTGTGCGTTTGGATCGGCGAGATCGGCGAATTCCAGGCCCTGCGGCAGGCCCATGATGCGGGTGGCGGCGGCCTCTTGGCCCAGCCCGGCTTCACCCAGGGCCGATTTCAGATCGGAATATTTCCACTCTTCGACACGGCGCGTGGGGATGCCGCGCCCTTCGAAGATCATGCGGGCTTCGTCGCGGCGTTTTGCCAGCGCGGCGCTCATGCTGCCTGGCCCACGATATGTTCGTAGCCCTTGGCTTCCAGCTCCAGCGCCAGTTCCTTGCCGCCTTCGGCGACGATGCGGCCCTTGGCGAGAACATGGATGCGGTCGGGCACGATGTAATCCAGCAGGCGCTGGTAGTGGGTGATCACCAGCATGGCGCGTTCCGGCGAACGCAGCGCATTGACGCCTTCCGCCACCAGCCGCAGCGCGTCGATGTCGAGACCGGAATCGGTTTCGTCGAGAATGGCCAGCCTGGGCTCGAAGATCGACATCTGGAGAATCTCCAGGCGCTTCTTTTCGCCGCCGGAGAACCCGACATTGAGGGCGCGTTTCAGCATCTCTTCGCTGACGTTCAGTTCCTTGGCCTTGGCGCGCACCAGCTTCAGCACGCCGATGGCGTCCAGGTCGGATTCGCCGCGCTTGCGGCGCTGCGAATTCAGCGCAGTCTTGAGGAAGGTCATGGTGGTGACACCTGGGATTTCCACCGGATACTGCATCGCCAGGAATACGCCCTTGGCGGCGCGATCTTCCGTAGCCATCGCCGTCAGGTCTTCGCCATTATAGATGATCGAGCCTTCGGTGACGTCGTAGCCGGTGCGACCCGCCAGCACATAGGAGAGCGTCGACTTGCCCGAACCGTTGGGACCCATGATGGCATGGACCTGGCCGGGATGAATCGAAAGCGTCAGGCCCTTGAGGATTTCCTTGCCGCCCACCGTGACGTGCAGATTCTTGATCTCGAGCATGACTAACCTACTGAACCTTCCAGACTGATGCCGACCAGCTTCTGCGCTTCGACCGCGAATTCCATCGGCAATTGCTGCAACACTTCCTTGCAGAAGCCGTTGACGATCAGCGACACCGCCTCGTCCTGCGGAATGCCGCGCTGCAGGCAATAGAAAAGCTGGTCTTCCGCGATCTTCGACGTCGTCGCTTCGTGTTCGATGCGCGCGGTCGGGTTGCGACTTTCGATATAGGGCACGGTATGGGCGCCGCAATTGCCGCCGATCAGCAGCGAGTCGCACTGGGTGTAGTTGCGGGCGTTTTTCGCCTTGCCATACACCGACACCAGGCCGCGATAGGTGTTCTGCGCCTTGCCGGCGCTGATGCCCTTGGAAATGATGCGCGACTTCGTATTGGCCCCCAGATGGATCATCTTGGTGCCGGTATCGGCCTGCTGATAATTGTTGGCGATGGCGATGGAATAGAACTCGCCCACCGAATGGTCGCCGCGCAGGATGCAGCTGGGATACTTCCAGGTGATGGCCGAGCCGGTTTCCACCTGCGTCCAGCTGATCTTGGAATGGTCGCCGCGGCAGTCGCCACGCTTGGTGACGAAGTTATAGATGCCGCCCTTGCCGTTCTCGTCGCCGGGATACCAGTTCTGCACGGTCGAATATTTGATCTCGGCATGATCCAGCACCACCAGTTCCACTACGGCGGCATGCAGCTGGTTCTCGTCACGCTTGGGCGCGGTGCAGCCTTCCAGATAGCTCACGAAACTGTCCGCATCGGCAATGATGAGCGTGCGCTCGAACTGGCCCGTCTCCGACGCGTTGATGCGGAAATAGGTGCTCAGTTCCATCGGGCAGCGCACGCCCTTGGGCACATAGACGAAGGTGCCGTCGGAAAAGACCGCCGAATTCAGCGTGGCGTAGTAATTGTCGGTCACGGGCACAACGGTGCCCAGATACTTTTTCACCAGCTCGGGATGGTCACGCACGGCTTCCGAGAAGGGGCAGAAGATCACGCCCGCCTCGTTGAGTTTTTCCTTGAAGGTGGTGGCGACCGACACGCTGTCGAACACCGCATCCACCGCCACGCCGGCCAGCGCCATCTGCTCGTTCAACGGGATGCCCAGCTTGTTGTAGGTCTCCAGCAGCTTGGGATCGACTTCGTCCAGCGACTGCTTCAGCGGGTTGTTCTTGGGCGCCGCATAATAATAGGCGTCCTGGAAGTCGATCTGCGGATAATGCACCCGCGCCCATTTGGGCTCCTTCATCGACAACCAGCGGCGGAAGGCGGCCAGCCGCCATTCCAGCATCCATTCTGGCTCGTTCTTCTTGGCCGAGATGAAGCGCACCGTGTCTTCGGACAGACCCTTGGGCGCCATGTCCATCTCGATATCGGTGACGAAGCCGTATTTGTACTTGTCGCCGATTTCGGCGACCTGGGCCTTGGTTTCCAATTGCGCGGGACTGCTCATGCGGCCTCCAGCGTGGTTTTGCGCTGCCACAGTTTGGTCAGCGCGGTGATGGCGGCTTCGACATCGGCCATTTCCGAGTTCCAGCCGAAGCTGGCGCGCAGGGCGCAGGACGCCAGCGCCTGCTCCACGCCCATCGCCGCCAGCACATGCGAAGCCGCGACCTTGCCCGAAGAACAGCTTGCGCCCGCGCTGACCCAGACGCCATCGAGGTCGAGCGCGATCAGCGCGGTGGCCGATGCGATGCCCGGCAGGGCGAAATTGCTGGTCGCGATCAGGCGCGGCGCATCGATGCCGAAGATCACGACGTCCGGGATCGCCTGCAACAATTGCGTTTCGAAACGGTCGCGCAGATGCGCGATTCGGTCGCGTTCGCCCGCGCCGTCGCGCGCGGCATGCGCCGCCGCCGCAAACCCGGCGATGCCGGAAAGATTTTCTGTGCCCGCGCGCAGGCCATCTTGCTGGCCGCCACCGACCAGTTGCGCCGCCAGGGGCACACCCTTGGCCACGAACAAGGCGCCGACGCCCTGCGGCCCGCCGATTTTGTGCGCCGACAGCGGCATGTAGTCGCACAGCGACGCATCCAGCGGGATCTTGCCGGCAGCCGCCACCGCATCCACCAGCAACAGCGCCCCGGCCTCGCGGCACAGGCGCGAAATCTCTTCCACCGGCTGGAGCACGCCAGTCTCGTTGTTCGCGGCCATCACCGCCACCAGGGCGCGACCCTTGCCTTCGCGGAGGGCCACGCGCAGCGCTTCGGTATCCAGCACACCGTCCACCGTCACCGGCAGGGTTTCCAGCCGCACGCCGGGCACGCGCTCGGCAAGGCGGCGTGCGGGCGCCATGACGGCGCTGTGCTCGATGCTTGAAACGAACAGGCGGGTGATGCGCGCCACTTTGCTGTCGGCGTCATGCTGATCCAGCGCGCCTTCCACGGCGCCCGCCAACGCCAGGTTGGCCGCTTCAGTGGCGCCGCTGGTGAAAATGACATCGTGCGCGGCGGCGCCTGCCAGCAGCGCGACTTTTTCCTTGGCGTCTTCGATTACGGCGCGGGCGGCGCGGCCGCGTGCATGGATGGAGGACGCATTGCCGCCCAGCGATAGCGCATGGCTGAGCGAAGCCAGGCTTTCGGGCCGCAGGGGAGAGGTGGCGTTATGATCGAGATAATGCATGACAAATCTACTCGGCGGCGATTTCGGCCACGGCGTCATTACAGGGCCGGGCGCGGCCCAACACCCGGCGCTCGACCACATCGGCCAGCGAAACGGAAGAAAGGAAGACATGAATCTGCTGCCCCAGCTCTTCCCACAGATCGTGGGTGACGCAGCGGGCGCCCGTCTTGGTGCAGCCTTTCGATGAGCCGGGCTTGCAGCGGGTGGCGGCGATGGGTTCGTCCACCGCCACGATGATGTCGGCGATGCGCAGTTCCGTGGACGGGCGCGATAGGCGATAGCCGCCGCCGGGGCCGCGCACGCTGCTGACCAGCCCGCCGCGCCGCAGCTTGGCGAAAAGCTGCTCCAGATAGGAGAGCGAGATGTCCTGGCGCTGGGCGATATCGGCCAAAGCCACAGGCTTTCCCTCGCCGGCATTGCCGGCCAGATCGGCCATCGCCATCACGGCGTAACGTCCTTTGGTGCTCAGCCGCATAAATGGCTCCGTCGGAAGGCGTTTTTCCTTGGCTGACAGGCGCGCCCTTGTGTAGAAGGACGGCCCCAGCCAAGCGGGCTGGATATAGATTTCCTGAGTAGAATGGTCAAGTATTTGGCTGCATGGCTGATACGACCTGTTAAGTGCCTGAAAATACTGGATTTTAAAGAGGCCGAAAGCCCACAAAATCCGATCAGGTCGTGTGGAGCGGGCCCAGCGGCCCGGTGGGGGATTTTAACGGATGCCTGACATCATTCTTCCGGGTTCCGCCGGCCGTATCGAAGCGCGCTACCAGCGCCAGAAAAACGCCGGTGCGCCCATGGCCCTGGTGCTGCACCCGCACCCCCAGTTCGGCGGCACCATGAACAACCCGCTGGTCTATGACCTCTTCCACATGTTCCACGGCCTGGGTTGCACCACCGTGCGGTTCAACTTCCGCGGCGTCGGCCGCAGCCAGGGCAGCTTCGACAATGGCTCGGGCGAGCTATCGGACGCCGCCGCCGTGCTGGACTGGATGAACACGCTCTATCCCAATCCCAGCCATGTCTGGGTCTGCGGCATCAGCTTCGGCGCCTGGATCGGCATGCAGCTTTTGATGCGCCGCCCGGAGATCACCGGCTTCGTCTCCATCGCCCCGCCCGCCAGCATGTACGACTTCGCCTTCCTGGCGCCCTGCCCCACTTCGGGCCTGATCGTGCATGGCACCAAGGACAATGTGGTGCCGGAACCCGATGTGCAGAAGCTGGTGGACCGGTTGACAGCCCAGAAGGGCATCAAGATCACCTACAACAAGATCGATGGCGCCAACCATTTCTTCGACAAGCGTGAAGCCGATGTCGTGGAAGCGGTGAACGGCTATGTCTCGGAACTTATGAGCAAGCCAAGAGAGGGCCGTTAGGCCCTCTCGCAGTCACCCGACTTGATCGGGTGACACAGTTTAAAAAATGCCGTTAAGCCTTGTGCAGGACGCCGCCGGTCAGCGGCGTCGGCACACCCGTCGTCGTCGACAGCGACAGCGGCAGGCCGCGCAACGACCGCATCGCCAGATAGGCGAAACCTTCCGCCTCCAGCGCATCGCCGTCCCAGCGCACCCCTTCGGCCTTCAGCACATTGCCAGACAGGCGCAGACGCAGCTGCTCCATCAGGAACTCATTGTGCCGCCCGCCGCCGCAGATGATCCAGCTCATCGGGCGCTTCGGAAAATGCTCCGCAGCCCGGTCAATCGAAGCGGCGGTAAAGGCGGTGAGTGTGGCGGCGCCATCGGCGGGCGATAATTTCTCCACCGCGTCCATGCCGAAATCCATCCGGTCCAGCGATTTGGGCGGCGTCTTGTCGAAATAGGGATGGGCCAGCATCTGCGCCAACGCTGCCGCATTGATGCGGCCCGTGCGCGCCAATGCGCCGCCTTCATCGACCGCCTTGCCGGTGTGGCGCTGCATCCAGTCGTCGATCGGCGCATTGCCAGGGCCGGTGTCGAACGCCAGCACCAGATCGCCGTTCATATACGTGACGTTGCCGACTCCGCCGATATTGACCACCACAAGTGGTTTGGGCAGGGCCGAGCTCGCCGCCAGCGCCGCATGATAGAGCGGCATCAGGGGAGCGCCCTGCCCGCCTGCCGCGACATCGGCGCTGCGCAAATCATTCACCACATCGGTGCCCGTCAGTTTCGCCAGAGCTGCGCCGTCGCCGATCTGCCACGTCCAGCGCTGCTCGGGCCGGTGCAGGATGGTCTGGCCGTGGAAGCCGATCAGGTCCACCGGCCCGGTCTTCGCCACCAGCGCCGCCACGGCCTGCGCATGGATTTCCGTCAGGCGCCGCTCGGCGTCGATGATGGACGCAGGCGGCGGCCCGGGCCGCGCCATTTTGCGCGCCGTCTCCAGCGCCGCCCGCAGCAGGGCGCGCGTTTCCGTATCATAGGCGATGGTCAGGCCGGGGCCGGGCCGGACCATAGCCTCGCCATCGGTCTCGATCATGGCGGCGTCCACCCCGTCCAGCGAGGTGCCGCTCATCAGACCGATGACTTTCTGCCCACTTCTTTTCGCAAAGTCCGCCATTTGTGCTATGCCGCCTGCCTCACCGAAGCAGGTTTATAGCATGCCCGCCGCGCCGCAATTCCAGTCCGAATTCCTCCGCACTTTCGTGGCGCGCGGCGCCTTTTATGCCTGCTCGGACCCGCGGGAAGACCTTGACGCAATGTTCGCCAAGGAATGCGCCACCGCCTATATCGGCTTCGATTGCACCGCCAAGTCGATGCATATCGGCAATCTGGTGCAGATGATGACCCTGCGGCGGCTGCAGCAGGCCGGCCATCGCCCCATTCTCCTGATGGGCGGCGGCACCACCAAAGCGGGCGACCCGTCCGGCAAGGATGAAACCAGGTTGATCCTGTCGCCCGAACAGATCGAGGCGAACAAGCAGAGCATCCTGAGCGGCGTGCGGCACCTGCTGAAATTCGGCGACGGCTCTTCCGATGCGATCATGGTCGACAATGCCGAGTGGCTGGACAAGCTCGACTACATCCCCTTCCTGCGCGAGGTGGGACGGCACTTCTCGGTCAACCGCATGCTGACCATGGACAGCGTCAGGCTGCGGCTGGACCGCGACCAGCCACTGTCCTTCCTGGAATTCAACTATTCCATCATGCAGGCCTATGACTTTGTCGAACTCAACAAGCGTTATGGCTGCCGCCTGCAATCCTCCGGCTCCGACCAGTGGGGCAATATCATTTCCGGCATCGATCTGGGCCGCCGCATGGGCACCGCGCCGCTGTTCGGCCTGACCACGCCACTGATTACCACCGCTTCGGGCGCCAAGATGGGCAAGACCGCCGCAGGCGCGGTCTGGCTCAACAAGGAGATGATGAGCGTCTATGACTATTGGCAGTTCTGGCGCAACACCGAGGATGCCGATGTCGGCCGTTTCCTGCGCCTGTTCACGGACATGCCGCTGGACGAGATTGCGCGGCTGGAAGCCTTGCAGGGCGCGGAACTGAACGAGGCCAAGAAGATTCTGGCGACGGAGGCCACCGCTCTGATTCATGGCCGCGCGGCGGCGGACGGCACGGCGGAAACGGCGCGGCGCGCCTTTGAGGAAGGGGCCAGCGCCGAAGGCCTGCCCACCATCACCGCGACGCTGCCGGACGGCATTCTCAACCTCGCCGTGGCGGCAGGACTGGCGTCATCGAACTCGGAAGCGCGCAAGCTGATCGCCAACAGCGGCCTCAAGCTGAACGATGTCACCATCAGCGACCCAAAGCTGACGGTGGACGCCTCGGCGCTGAACAGCGATGGCGTGCTCAAACTCTCGAGCGGCAAGAAGAAGCACGTACTGGTGAAACCCGCTTAACGGGTCTGGGCCTGCGGCGCAGTGGACTGGTTTGCCACCGGGGGCTGTGCGGCCTGATTGGACGGCGCGTTCGCCGCGCTTGGCCTGACGCCTTCGAAAATGCGCCGCAGGATGCCCGGCGCCAGCATCGACAGCGGATTGACGGACATTGCGATATTGTCGGTGGGCCCCGTCATCGAATAGGTGACGCCCAGAATGCCCTCGCCCTTCTTGGACGCCAGCAGGTCGCCCAGCAGCGGTACGTTGCTGATGAAGCTGTTCAGGCCATAGGCCGGGACCAGCGAGCCCTTCACCGCCACCATCGCCTTGGGGCGGTCGACATAGCCATCCGCCGAACCGCCGATGCCGCCTGAGAAGATAGCGCCATTGATGGCGATGACATTGTTCTTCGACGAGAACGGCATCTCGAACTTGTCCATCGAGATACCTTCATTCTGCAGAAGGTCGCCCACGCCGGTGAATGACACCGCCGAAAACAGCCGCGCGAAAAAGGACTGGTTGACCATCTTGAAACTGGTCAGCGTGAGGTTGCCCTGGAAGTCGGGTGTGCCGGGCCCGGCATCGGCGTCAGTGGCGCGGCCCGGCAGGTTGGCGACGACGTTAAGCGCGCCGCCGCGCAGGCCCGTGAAGGTGAAGATCGCGCGCGCCAGCAGGCCGGCATCGGCGGCGTTGACGGTGACGCGGCGGCCTTGCGCCGTATTCTCCAGCCCCGCCGTGATCGCGGCGGTGCCGCCGATGCGCCCGCTCATGCTCAGGGCCGAAAGCCGTTCGCCGATGGCCGACATGTCGAAGACGACATTGTTGATCGAGACATTGTCGCACAGCGCCAGCCGCTCCAAACGCGCGGTAACGCGGTAGGCGCCTTCGGGCTTTTCATCCGGCCTGGGCGCGGGCCTGGCCCCGCCCGGCGGCGCGTTGCACGACGCATTGCGCCCGATGCTGGCGCCGTCCAGCGCCCGCCCGCGCACATCATAGACATCGCCATTGGCGGTCTTGGTCAGGGTGAAGCCGATATCGGTGAGGCCGCGCCGGACATTGGTGAAGTCCAGCCGCGCCAGCCCGCCCTGGCGGTCGAAGATCGCGGTGCCGGCTGCGGAGACGTTGGCGCCGGTGAGCCGGATGATCTGGTCGGACACCTGCCCGTCCGGCGTGAAGTTGACCGTGACGCGGGCGGTGGCGGATTCACCCGCCGCCTTGCCCTGGTTGATAAAGGGCACGGTGATGGTGGCAGGGGTCATGTCCACCGTCGCATTGGCGGCCAGCAGACGGCCGCGATGGCCGGTGATGACGGCGCTGACCGGCCAGGACCCGCTGACCACCTTGCCGATATTGATGTTGAGCGCCTCTCGCGCCGCCGGTGTCAGCAGGCCGCGCGCGTTGACGCGGGTGGTGACGTTCTCCGTGGTGCGGAAATCCTCGGCCCAATCGAAATTGTAGCGCTGGTCGGCCAGCAACACGGTACCGGACTGGCGCAGGCGGGCATTGTCGATGTCGAAGGCGACATCGCCTTCGCTGAGACGGATACGGCCCAGGCTGACGGCGAAGTTTTTCACGGCCGCTTTCACGCCGATGCCGACATCGTCCACCGGCAGGTCTGACAGCATGGGAACGCGGAAATTCAGGTCGAGGCTGGCGTCGCCCAGGGTGGTCTTGGGGTCGATGCCGAACCGGGTGGGATAGCTCAGCGGCTTCATGTCGATCAGCGTCATGATCTCCGGCATGCTGCCACTCACATGCGCCGTGAAGGTGCCGATGGTGCCGTCCTTGCTGACGCTGGGAATGACCGCCTTGCCGGTGGTGACGACCAGATTGCCGACGCGGCCGCCGGTGAAATCCACCGTGAAATCATCGCCGATCAACTGTGCCGTGCCCGCCATGCCGGTGAGATGGGTGAGGCCGTTCAGGTAATTGGCCTCGACGTCGCGCACGCTGAAGGCGACCTTCATCGCCGAGGGCGGCGGCGGCGTGGGGCCGCCCAGCATGCCCGGCGGCATGTTGAGATCGAAGCTGGCGGGACCGATAGTGCCCGCAAAGACATTGTCCGCGATCCATTCGCGCGCGCCGGGCGCGGCGGGCAGCGGCCAATAGCTCATCAGCGTTTTGACCGGCATCTTGGCGATCTTGCCGCTGATCACCAGGCCTGGTGCCAGCTTGTCGGCGAAGGTGATCGCACCCGCCGTTTCCAGATTGAAGGAAGGCCCGGTCAACGTCGCTTTCGTCACGTCCAGCTTCTTTGCCGCCAGGTCGTAGCCGCCGGTGAAGCTCACCGCGTTGAAACCGGAATTCTGCGGAAACAGGCCGGGCACGGCGATGGCCAGGCGATTGGCGCTGATCTCGCCCTTCACTTGTGCAATCGCGCCGTCCGCGCCGCGCAGCAGCGCGGCCTGGCCGGTCAACTGGGTCTTCAGTTCCCGTGCGTCCAGATCGGCGCGGGTGAGACGCACTTGGCCTGCGATGCCTTCATAGCGCCCGACCAGATGCAGGTTGTTCACATGCAGCAGCGGCGTCTTATACAACCCGAACGGCGTCTCGCCCTTGGCGGTGGCGTCGAACTCGGCGAAGTCCAGCTTGGCGCCGGGCCCGAACCGGAAGCGGCTGCTGACATTCGCCACCAGCGCGATGTCTTTCAGGGCGGCGAATTTCGGCGTGTTAGCGGCCAGCGCCCGCAAATCCAGTCCGGTGACGGTGAAGCTGCCCGAGATCGGCCCATCGTTCGGCGGCACCGTGACATCGGCGCCGATCCTGGCCTTCTTGCCGGAAATTTCCACTTCGGCGTCGAAGGCGGCGGCGATGGCCTCGCCCTGCGGCCGGATGTTCAGCGCGGCGCGCGGCGCCACCAGGAACAGGCCGGTGGGTTCGTCATGGACCGCCAGCCGCGCATCGCGCACCGCGAAACTTTGCAGCGCGGATGGTCCGCTGCTGTTGCGGTTGATGATCTCGCGGATCTTTTCGATGATGTCGTCGCCGCCCTTGTCGGAGGCGACGCCCAGCCGCACGGTGCCGTCCATCATGCGCACCAGGGCAAGCTGAACGCCCACCAGGGTGACGCGGCGAACCACAAAGCGGCCCGACAGCAGCGGCCGCGCCGCCATGTCGATGTCCGCCTTGGGCGCCTGGGCGACGATGCGGCCATTGGCGTCGAACATCCGCGCGCCCAGCACCACCAGATTGATGCGGCCTTCGTCGCGGCTCCATTCCACCGCCGCCTGATCATATTGCAGGGTGATTCCCGGCATGGCCTGGCGGATGGCGTCGGCGATCGGCCCCCGCAGCGGCCCCAGCGACACCGGCCCCATGAACAGCCGCAGCAGCGCGCCGGCCGCAAAGAACACCACCGCCGCGGCGATGACGCCGAGGCTGAGGGCGGCACGGCTGATGTGATGCCGTTTCACGAAATTGGCGAAGGGCAGATTCAAGCGTCTACAATATCCCGGGAAACACGCCTGCTATCGCAGCACTTGGACCTAAAAAGGGCGGGAAACGCAGGATGTTGGGTCTATTGCCGAAGCATCTCTCGCCTTGCCCCACTATATGGGGTAAACGCGGTTAAAGGCTGATTTTGTGGCCGGGCGGCGCAAAAGCACCCGGCGGGCTCTCAAGGGGTTTCATGGCGACTGCGACCAAGACTGTCTTGGCACAGAAGGCGGCCGGTCTCTTGCTCCAGTTGGGCGACAAGGCTCCGGACTTCAGCCTCGCCAGCGATGACAGCGGCAAGATTTCCCGCGCCAGCCTCAAGGGCCGCGCTTACGTCGTTTACTTCTATCCCAAGGACGACACCTCCGGTTGCACCCGCCAGGCGGTGGATTTCAGCACCGCGGCCCGGAAATTCGAGGCTTTTGGCGTGTTTGTGCTGGGCATTTCCAAGGACAGCCTGGAAAGCCATGAGAAGTTTCGCCGCAAGCACACGCTGAAAGTGGCGCTGGGGTCCGACCCCGACATCAAGGCCGCCCAGGCCTGGGGCGTATGGGGCGAGAAGACCCTCTATGGCCGCAAGTATATGGGCATCGAGCGGGCCACCTTCCTGGTGGACGCCAAGGGCAAGATCGCAGCAGCCTGGCGCAAGGTTAAAGTTCCCGGCCATGTCGCGGCCGTGCTGGAAGCGGCGAAAAACCTGTGAAAAAGCCCGCCCCCGGCCGCAAATTGTTCCAGCGCTTTGGCCCCCGGTTAACCGCGCGGTCCTTTTTCTGGCATCGGCGCTTGATCGCACCGCACCAAGCGGGTGAAATGCCGCCCGCAAGTGGGCTGGGCGCGCAGAACGCCCTCAAGGAAAGTTCGCAAATGACGGAAACGCTGCTTCAGCGTGTCTGGACATGGCTGCATGAAACATTCCCGGAGCGGCAGATTTATATCCGCAGCGACGGGCGTGTGCAGTTCTTCACCTTCGGTCCGTCGCTGCAGGCGACGCTGGCCGGGCTGACGCTTATCTTTTTGGGCTGGGTCGCTTTCGCCACCGTCAATGTGATCTTCAAGGACCGCATCATCGCGGCCACCGACCATCGCTATCAGCAGATGCAGTCCGCCTATGAGAACAGGATGTCCGACCTCCAGCTCTCCTATGACGAGTTGAACGGCGCGCTGGTGGTAGCGGAAGACCGCTTCAAGGCGACCACCGACACCCTCACCGCCAAGCAGAACGCCATCTCCAGCTTCCTGTCGCGCCAGGCCGAGGCCAACGCCGCCGCCGGCGGCATGCGCGTCGCCGCCAAGGCCCAGCCGTCATCGTATGGCAGTGCATCCGTGGACAGCGCGCCGGTTGACGCTGCACCCGAGACAGACATCGCCATCGAGGATGGCGGCGCTTCCGCCCTGCCGATGATGGCCGAACTGCCCGCGCCGCAGCCGCGCACCGGCCAGGTCACCACGCAGACCAAGGGCCTGTTCGAACGCGCGCGGGACACGGTGCGCGGCCTGTTCACCAGCCCCGCGCCCACCCGTCCGGTTTCCGCCGCCCATGCCGATCATCCGGCGCTGAAATCGCTGACGGAGCAGACGGCGCGGCTGGCGCGGATCGAGCGATCCGACACCATCCTGATGGCCAAGACCGAAAGCGCGCTGCGCCAGGGCGTCGGCAATCTGCGCAACGTCATCCGCGCCAGCGGCCTGCATCCCGAGCAGTTCCCGCGCCGGGTCGCGGCCAGCGCCAGCGGCGGACCGGAAATCCCGCTTGAGAATCTCCGCCTCGAAGGCATTGCCGACAAGGACTTCACCCAGGCCTATCTGCGCGCCGCAACCGTGCTGGCGGAACTGGACAATCTGATCACCGCAGTCCGCCATGTGCCTCTGGGCATTCCGGTGAGCGACGCCCAGTTCGACCGTTCCAGCGGCTTCGGCGCCCGCGTCGATCCCTTTACCGGCCGCTATGCCTTCCATCCCGGCCTCGACTTTGCCGGTCCCTATGGCGCCAGGGTGGCCTCCACCGCGGCGGGAACCGTGACCTTCGCGGGCTATCGCGGCGCCTATGGCAACATGGTGGAGGTCGACCACGGCTTCGGCATCCATACACGGTATGGTCATCTTTCCCGGATCACTGTGCGTCCCGGGGCGCGCCTGCCCAAGGGGTCGGAAGTGGGCCGCGCGGGCTCGACCGGCCGCAGCACCGGAACGCATGTGCATTACGAAGTGCTGTACGACGACAAGGTTCGCAACCCGAGCAGTTTCATAGAGGCTGGCCGCAATGTTCTCTAGCAAGCCCAAGGACACCTCCCCCGCGCCGGCGCCGATCACGGCGGCTGCCGTCAGTGCCACCGGCGCGCGGAAACCCGTGCGCGGCTCCGCCCCCTCCATCCTGGCGGCGGATGCCGTCATCACCGGCACGCTCACCTGCGACGGCGACATGCAGATCGATGGCCGCGTCGAAGGCGATGTCCGCAGCGTCAGCCTGGTGATCGGGGAGAAAGCCGAAATCCACGGCGAAATCTTCGCCGAAGAAGTGATCATCCGGGGCCGCGTCATCGGCCGCATCCGCGCCCGCAAGGTGCAGCTCTGCACCACCAGCCATGTTGAAGGCGACATTCTGCACGAAGCCTTTGCGGTGGAATCCGGCGCCTTCTTCGAAGGCAATTGCCGCCATTCCGACGATCCCCTGGGCGATGGCCAGCGCAAGCCCGCGCCGCCGGTGGAGCAGACGGTGGTGACACCGGCCGCGCCGCGCGTACAGGCGCCGCTGCCCGGCCAGGCGACGTTCGCGCCCTTAGGCGGCTGAGGAGCGACGGCCCAGCAAGTCAGTCCGCGCCCGCGGACTGACTGTCAGCGTTAGGCCGCGCAACCACCAAAAAAGCCCTACTCCAGGTCTTCGATTTTCTCTTTCGGCTTGCCGCCCACTTCCTGCGCCAATGCGGCGGCCATGAAGGCGTCGAGGTCGCCGTCCAGCACGTCCGAAGGCGTGCGGCTTTCCACGCCGGTGCGCAGATCCTTCACCAGCTGATAGGGCTGCAGCACATAAGAGCGGATCTGGTGGCCCCAGCCCATCTCGGATTTCTCGCCGACAAAGGCGCCGGTCTCCGCCTTCTTGCGCTCCAGCTCAATCTCATAGAGACGCGAACGCAGCATGTCCCAGCAATTGGCCTTGTTCTGGTGCTGGCTGCGCTCGGTCTGGCAGGCCACGGCGATGCCGGTGGGAATGTGGGTGATGCGCACCGCGCTCTCGGTCTTGTTGACGTGCTGACCGCCAGCGCCCGAGGCGCGATAGACGTCTATGCGCACATCCTTTTCCGGAATGTCAATATTGATGGACTGGTCGATCACCGGATAGACTGTGACGCTTGAGAACGATGTGTGCCGCCGCGCCGCGGAATCAAACGGCGAGATGCGCACCAGCCGGTGCACCCCCGCCTCGCTCTTCAGCCAGCCATAGGCGTTCTCGCCCTTGACCAGCAGAGTGGCCGATTTCAACCCCGCCGCTTCGCCTTCGGATTCCTCGATCAACTGCAGCTTGTAGCCATGCTGCTCGGCCCAGCGCGTGTACATGCGAAACAGCATCGAAGCCCAGTCCTGGCTTTCGGTGCCGCCGGCGCCGGCATGGATTTCCAGGTAGGAGTCGTTGCCATCGGCTTCGCCCGACAGCATGGATTGCAGCCGCGCCTGCTCGGCGCGCTTCTGCAGGCCCAGGATAGCGGTTTCGGCGTCGGCCACCATGGCGGCGTCATTGTCGGCTTCCGCCATCTCGATCAGGCCGGTGGCGTCGGCCAGCTCATTCTCGATGGTGCGGACGGAATTCATCGAACTGTCGAGCTTCTGGCGCTCGCGCATCAGCTTCTGCGCGGCTTGGGCATCGTTCCAGATCGAAGGGTCTTCGGCGCGGGCGTTCAGTTCGTCGAGGCGGCGGCTGGCAACGTCCCAGTCAAAGATGCCTCCTCAGCAGGGCGATGGCCTGCTCGATCTCGTCTATGGCGCGGGTGATTTCAGGGCGCATGTCGGTGATATAGGGAGATCAGAGACGCTCGTAAAGCGCAGGAACAGAGGCGCGAGGATTTTTGGCATCCTGAGCAGGAGCGCCGAGCGATGTGGACATGAAGTCCATGAGCGACGGCGCGACGCACTCAGGGGTCAAAAGGACCGCGCCTCAGTAAAGTCCGCCGGTGCCTTCGCCTACGGAGGCGGGCGGCGCCGACTGCGGTTGGCCACTGGTGGTCGCCGCCTGCTGCGGCAGGCCGCCATCCACCGTATCCGGACCGAAATACTCGCCCGGCGCGGTGCCCGGCCGGAACGCTTCCATGATGGAGCCGGGGGCGCTCGACGGCTGGCCGCTCATGCGGTCGATGCTGATCATCTCGATGCCTGGCGCGACGCGGAACGGCGTGGGCGGCGCATCCTTCAGCGCCTCCATCATAAAGTCGCGGAAGATGGGCGCGGCGACATGGGCGGCCTGCTCGCTGCGGCCCAGGCTGCGATTGTCGTCGAAGCCGACATAGATGCCCGCCGCCAGATCGGGCGAGAAGCCGACGAACCAGAGATTGCGCGCTTCGTTGGAAGTGCCGGTCTTGCCCGCCAGCGGCTTGCCCACCACGCCGATGGAGACGCCGGTGCCGCGCTGGATCACGCCCTGCAGAATGGAAGTGATCTGATAAGCGGTGCGGGAATCCAAAACCTGCGCGCGGGTGTCTTCCAGCAGCGGCTCGCTCTGGTTTTTCCAGTCGGCCTCGTTGCAGCCTTCGCATTTGCGCGCGTCATGCCGCCAGATGGTCTTGCCGTTGCGGTCCTGCACCCGGTCCACCAGCGAGGCCTCGACCTTCTTGCCGCCATTGACGAACTCGGAATAGGCGGCGACCAGGCGCATCAACGTGGTGTCCGTAGAGCCCAGCGAGTTGGCCAGGAAATGGGGCATCTTGTCATAGACGCCCATGCGCTCGGCCACCGTGGCGACCTTGCCCATGCCCAATTGCCAGGCCAGACGCACCGTCATCAGATTGTGCGACAGCTCCAGGCCGCGCCGCAGCGTGGCTTCGCCCAGATATTCGCCGACTTCGAAATTCTCCGGCCGCCAGATGCCCTGCCCCAGACCCATGTCGATCTCGAAGGGCGCATCCAGCACCTTGCTGGCGGGGGTGTAGCCATTGTCCAGCGCCGCGGCATAGACGAAGGGCTTGAAGGTCGAACCGGGCTGGCGCATCGCCTGCATGGCGCGGTCGAACTGCGACGAGGCGTAGGAGAAGCCGCCCGACATCGCCAGTACGCGGCCGGTGTGCGGGTCCATCGCCGCGATGGCGCCGTTGACTTCCGGCACCTGGCGCAGGCCGAACTGGCCTTTGCCAATGCCGGCCTTGGGATTGGGTTCGAGCGGTTCGACATAGATCAGGTCACCCGCCTTGGCGATTTCCTGCGGGCCGGACGGCACAGCGCCGACCGCGCCCGCCTTGCCGATCTGCGCCCGGGCCCACCGATAACCTTCAAAGGGAATGGCGCCGGTGCTGCCATCGCCGAAACCTATGCGCAGCGCCTTGGCGTCATAGCCCAGCGTCACGGCCAGCCGCCAGACCTCGATGCCCGACTGGTTGGGCATATTCGCCAGCGCCGTCTTCCAGTCGCCGCTGATGTCCATCTTCTGCTTGGCGCCGCGCCAGCCATGGCGGCGGTCATAGCGCACCAGACCGGAGCGCAGCGCGCTCACGGCATAGTTCTGGAGCCGCGTATCGAGCGAGGCGCGCACCTGCAGCCCGCCATCATACAATTCGTGCTGGCCATACTTGGTGTAGAGCAGGCGGCGCACTTCCTCGACATAGTAATCGACGTCGGCGGCCTGGCTGCCCAGGGCGCGCATCTGCGTCACCAGCGGCGTCGCCTTGGCCGCTTCGGCTTCCTCGAGGGTGACATAGTTGTTGTCCAGCATCTGGTCGATCACCCAGTTGCGGCGCTCCACCGCCGCAGCGTGATAGCGGCGCGGATCATAGTTGCTGGGGCCCTTGGGCAAGGCGGCGAGATAGGCGACTTCCGGAACGGTCAGTTCGTCGAGCGACTTGCCGAAATAGTTCAGCGCGGCGGCGGCGACGCCATAACAGTTCTGCCCCAGGAAGATTTCGTTGAGGTACAGCTCCAGCACCTTGTCCTTGGGATAGGTGGCGTCGATGCGCACCGCCAGGATGGCCTCGCGGATCTTGCGGCTGAACTTGACGTCGGAATTGAGCAGGAAGTTGCGCGCCACCTGCTGGGTGATGGTGGAAGCGCCCTGCGGGCGGCGGCGCTGGATCACCAGCCCGACATCCTTGATCGCGGCGCGCAGGATGCCCGAAGGATCGACGCCGGGATGGTTGTAGAAATTGCGATCCTCGGCCGAGGTGAAAGCCTGCTTCACCCGGTTGGGAATGAATTCGACGGGCACGAACATTCGCCGCTCGCGGGCATACTCGCCCAGGACGGTGCCGTTACCGGCATAGACGCGGGTGGTGATGGGCGGGGCGTAGTTCTGCAACGTCTCCAGGCTGGGAAGATCGCGCGTGATGGTGACCACATAGACCAGTCCCGCGCCGATCCCCAGCACCGCCAATGCGGCGGACGCCAGACCGATATGGGTAAGGATGCGGCGGAACAGGGGGGGGGGGGCTTCCATGGACCTGTCATAGCCTCGCGAAAGCGGGAATTAAAGGGCGCTTCATGGCCGGGTTCCCGCGGCCATGACGGCGGCGGCATCCCCGGCAAAATGGCGCACCACGGCGGTGGCAAGACCAGCGGCGAACTTCTCGCGCCAGGCTTGCGTCTTCATCTTGGCGGCATCATCGCGGTTGGAGAGAAAGCCCAGTTCGATCAGCACGGCGGGGATGTCGGGCGCCACAAGCACCGCCAGGCTGGCGGAGCGGTGGGGGCTGCGCGCCAGGATATTGGTGACGCCGGCCAGCTGCGCGATGGCGCTCTTGGCGAAGCGCGACGACTTGTTGAGCGTGTCGCGCTGGGCCAAGTCGATCAGAATGGGGGTCACGGAATTGTAGGCGGGAAGGTCGACGCCCGCGATGACGTCCGACTGGTTTTCGCGCTTGGCCAGCGCCGCCGCTTCGCGGTCGGAACGGCCATCGCTCAGCGTATAGATGGAAAGGCCGGTGACGCTGGCATCGGAATGGGCGTCGGCATGCATGGAGAGAAACAGGTCGGCCTTGTGAGCGCGGGCGAAAGCGACGCGGTCGCGCAGGGGCACATAACCGTCCTTCTCGCGGGTGAGATGGACGGTGATGCCGCGGGCCCGCAATTCCATCGCCAGCAACAGGCTTTCGGCCAGCACCAGGTCTTTTTCCAGCAGGCCGTTGACGCCGCTGGTGCCGGAATCGATGCCGCCATGGCCGGCGTCGATCACCACCACACGCTTGCCGGCGGCGCTTGGCGCGACCGCCACCCGGGCCCGACGCTCGGCATCGGCCTCGCGTTTGCGCAGGTCGGCGGGCCAGCCCGCATCATTCTCGTAGGCAGTCTGGGTGGTGGGGAACAGGTCGATCACCAGCCGGTAGCCGAACCCGGCGCTGGGCGGGATCACCAGCGTCTCCTCCAGCCGAGCCGGACGGTTAAGGTCGATCACCATGCGGGAATTTCCGGCACGGAAGACGCCATAGCGGTAGGCCTTGATCAGGCCCCGGCCGCTGGGGACGGGCGGATTGCCCATCCGCCAGGCCACTTCCGGCATGTCCAGAATGACGCGGTTGGGGCTGGCCAAGCTGAAGGCCCGCAGAGTCACGGGGTCGGACAGCTCCAGAACAAGCCTTGTCTTGTCCGCATGCTCGCCGATGCGGGCGCTCATCACCGCCGGGGGCGGCATGGCCCCCCGGGGGGCCTGCGCGACAGCGGGCGCCAGCACCAGACCGGCGGCAAAAACCCCTGCTACAACCCTGAAAAGGAACAACTTTTGAGCCTTTTGCGCCTTCGTGCAGAGAATGCGCCGGAAAAGTTTACGATTCGTTAGCCACTGTGGGCGCGATCATAGTCCGTTTCGTCCCGCCCACCGATAAGCCTTGTGCCGAGGGGGTGGGCCCCCTACAACTTCACCCAAGCTGCGTCGCCGGATTGTAGATTCTACAACCGCCAGTCGTGGATCGGACGCCCCGCCAGCCCCCTGCCCCAAGGCATTAAAGGACCGGCGCCAGGAAGCCCTCCCCCGATAGCAGCCCGTTTCCCCGCGGTATCCGCGGTTCCGGATTTAAGTACGTCATGACCGACACAGCGCATTGCCTCTCCATCCGCCCGGCCCAGCCGGGTCTCGATGGCATGCGCCGGTCGCCCACCCCAAAAATGCGGTCCCCCCTCCCAATGTCTCGCGCTGGAACGCGGGCAGGATGGCGCGCCGCCGGAGAATCCCATGAAGCGCATGCTTATCGATGCCAACCACCCGGAAGAGACCCGGGTCGTCGTTCTCGACGGTTCTAAGGTCGAGGAATTCGATTTCGAGGCCGCGTCCAAGCGGCCTCTCAAAGGCAACATCTATCTCGCCAAGGTGACGCGCGTTGAGCCGTCGCTGCAGGCCGCCTTCGTCGAGTATGGCGGCAACCGCCAGGGCTTTCTCGCCTTCGCGGAAATCCATCCCGACTATTACCAGATCCCGGCCGCCGACCGCGCCGCCCTGATCGCCGAGCAGGAGGCCGAAGCCCGCCGCCGCTCCGAGGACGATATCGAGTCCTTCGAAATCAGCTCCGGCCCCAAGCCCGTCGAAAACGGCGAAGAGGACGAGGCTGACGAGCCGGAAACGGTCGAGGAAGGCGAGGCCGAGATGGCCCCGCTGGTCCCGGTCGACGCCGCCGAGGAGCCGGACGCCGAAGCGGCCGCCCCCGAGGGTCCGCAGGATGCCGAGGCCGACCATGAAGAGGTCTTCGTCAACCATGGCGGCGCGGCGGTCGAGACGCACGACCATGAGCAGGACGATGAGGAGGAGGATGAAGCCCCCGTCTCCGCGTCCGAAGCCGCCGAGACCCAGTCCGACGACGGCCAGGACGAAACGATCGCCGCCGAGCAGGCGGAAGAGAATGAAGGCGGCATCGAACCGTCCGGCGAGGGTGAAGCCGCGCCGGACGAATTCGAGGGTTCGCAGGACGCCGAGAATGGCGGCGACGGTTCCGCCCAGCCGCTGCAGGCGGCGCGTCCGTCTCAGAAGTGGGTGCGCAAGAAACACTACAAGATTCAGGAAGTCATCAAGCGCCGCCAGATCATCCTGGTGCAGGTCGTCAAGGAAGAACGCGGCAACAAGGGCGCCGCGCTGACCACCTATCTGTCGCTGGCGGGCCGCTATTGCGTGCTGATGCCCAACACCCCGCGCGGCGGCGGCATTTCCCGCAAGATCACCAACGCCGCCGACCGCAAGCGCCTGAAGAGCGCCGCGCAGGGCCTGGAGCTGCCGGAAGGCATGGGCCTGATCATCCGCACCGCTGGCGAAAGCCGCAGCCGGATCGAGATCCGCCGCGACTATGAATATCTGATGCGGATGTGGGACACGATCCGCGAAACCACGCTCAATTCCAATGCGCCCGCCTGCGTCTATGAAGAAGGCGACCTGATCAAGCGCGCCCTGCGCGACCTGTTCAACAAGGATGTGCAGGATGTCGTGGTCGAAGGCGATCTGGGCTTCCGCAACGCCAAGGACTTCATGCGCATGCTCATGCCGAGCCATGCCAAGAACGTCCATCACTACAAGGACAGCGTGCCGCTCTATCAGCGCATGCATATCGAGGCCCAGCTGGACTCGATGTTCTCGCCCACCGTCACGCTGAAGTCGGGCGGCTATATCGTCATCAACCAGACCGAGGCGCTGGTCTCGATCGACGTCAATTCCGGCCGCGCCACCCGCGAGCACTCGATCGAGGAAACCGCGCGCAAGACCAACCTGGAAGCCGCCGATGAAGTGGCGCGCCAGCTGCGCCTGCGTGACCTGGCGGGCCTGATCGTCATCGACTTCATCGACATGGAAGAAGGCCGCAACGACCGCGAAGTTGAAAAGCGACTGCGCGATGCGGTGAAGAATGACCGCGCCCGCGTCCAGATCGGCAAGATCTCGCAGTTCGGCCTGATGGAAATGTCGCGCCAACGCCTGCGCGCGGGCCTGGTCGCCGGTTCGACCATCGCCTGCCCGCATTGCGCCGGCACCGGCCTGATGCGCTCGGTGGAATCCTCGGCCCTGCGCGTGCTGCGCGCCCTGGAAGAAGAAGGCGAGAAGGCCAAGTCCGCCTCCGTTGCCGTCAAGATTCCCACCGAGATCGCCATCTATGTGCTGAACCAGAAGCGCCGCGAAGTGGCGCGCCTGGAAAGCGAATACCGCATGGACATCACGTTCCTGCCAGTGGCCGGCATGCCGGCGGGAGAGTTCGAGATCGAGCGCATCAAGAGCCGCGATCCCGGCGAGCGTCCCAAGAACAACGCCGTGGGCATCGAGGCGGGCTTTGTGCATTCCGACGAGCCCGAGCCCGACTATGTCGAGGAAGCGGATGAGGAAGACGAGATCGAAATCTCCCAGGACGCCGACGAGTCCGAAGCGGACGGCGAAGCGCCGGAAGCCAAGACCGAAGGCCAGGGCCGCGGCGAACGTGAAGGTGGCCGCGAGGGCGGCAAGCGCCGCCGCCGTGGCGGCCGTGGCCGCAACCGCAATCGCGATGGCGAAGCCCCGCGTGGCGACCAGCCCCGTGGCGAGAACCAGCCGCGCGCCGAACAGGCGCCGCGTGCCGAAGGCGTCTCCGCCGATGGCGAGGATGCCGAAGCGTCAGAAGGCGCCGCCGACGGTGCGGGTCAGCCGCAGGGTGAAGGCGAAGCCGGTCGCCGCCGTCGCCGCCGCCGTGGCCGCCGTGGTGGCCGCGATCGCGAGCAGCGTCCGCACGACCAGGAAACACCCTTCCCGCCTGCCGAAGCCCGCTTCGGCGTGCCGGACGAAGTCGACACTACGCCGACCCATGGCGGCGGACCTGCGCTGAACGCGCCGGCCGCGCCGGTATGGTCGTTGTCGACGGATGCCGATGACGTGGACACCACGCCCCAGGCGGACGGCTCCAAGCCGACCAAAAAGGGTTGGTGGCAAAAGGCATTCGGCGGGGAGTAAGTCCCGCGCCTAGCCAATACGAAAACGGCGAGACGCGAGTCTCGCCGTTTTTGTTTCTGTCAGTTGGTGTCCTGCACCGGCCGGTCGCCGGTCGAACCCAATCCGGACGCGCCAGGATCCGCCAGCGCCACGCAGGCGCCGTCGCACGCAATCACGTTGATCGTGTCCTTGGGCGCAGCCCCGGTGCTCTGGAGATCGGTGGGCGTCGACAGACGCGCGCCGCGCGCCATGCGCACCAGCGCAGCCGCGAGCGCGGCGCTGCCATTGGGGCCGCCCGCAGCGGCGCCGATGAAGGTGGAACCATCACCAGCTGCGATCACCGGCATCAGGAAGGCGGACGCCAACCCCGCCGGGCCCGACGGCGCGGCCGCCAGTTGCAGGCCGGTGTCGGTGACGGTGCGGCCCGCACCGAACGGACCGTTGAGCGTCACGGCGCACGACACCGCCGCGCCCTGATTGTCGAGCACGGCGAAGCCGGTGGAGCCGAAATCGGCGGGGATCGACGCGACGTTGAAGGAGGAGAGCGCCTGGCGCGCCGCCGCCACGCCCGAGGCGTTGGCATTGGCGGCGCTGGCATTGGCGACGCCCGCCAGCAGCGCGGCGGCGAAAGCGCCCGCGCCGGTGCCGGTATTGGGATAGGCGACGGTGAACTGGCCCAGCGTGCGGCGCGCCGGTTGGATCTGGCGAACCGTCACCGCGGCCATGTCGTCGGGTCCGATGGTGCCGCCCTGCCCGGCGGCATAAGCAGTGATCTGCGCGCCGATCTTGGCCGTGAAGCCTTCCGCGCCTTCCTGGCGCAGGATGCTGAGGGTGCGCGCCAGCGCCGGATTGCGGATCATTGTTCCGGCGCGCTTGAGCTGGCCGGATTCATCCAGGAACTGCGCCGCCAGCGCGGCGTCAAGGCGAATGATGGATTCGGTGCCCTGAAGGCGCGATGCCAGAGCCTCGGACACCGGGAAGCCCGCATCTGCCAGCGCTTCTGCGCCCGAGATTGCGCGCTGCCATGGCAGGGCGCCGAAGCGGCGCTGCAATTCCTGGAAGCCGCGTGCCGCGGCGGGCACGGCATAGGCGCCGCCGCGATTGGCAGTGCGCGGCAGGAAGTCGAGTTCGGTCAGGCCACCCGCGGCATCACGCGCAATGCAGATGCCGCCGCCGCCCAGACCCGCCGACACCGGATAGGTGACCGACAGTGCGAAGAACAGGGCCGCTGCCGCGTCGGCGGCGCTTCCGCCCTGCGCCAGCACCTGCGCAGCGGTGCGCACGGCGAAAGGTTCGTCGCCCACGATCAGGTGGCGCGCGCCCGCGCTCTGCACCGCGGAAACATCGTTGCCGTCACCGCCGAAAAAAGTACCGCCGGCGCAACCGCTCAACAGGGCCAAGGCGGAGACGGGCGCGGCAAGCAGGCCGAGAACACGGAATCGCGACATAACGGGGTTGTAATCCTTGCCTTTTTAGACGCCAATCCGGCCCAGTTCGTGGCCGGGCGCTTCGTTGACCGCAGCAGCGCACCCCCCTAGGGTCGACGCTGGGGGAGACTTGAAGCGCGGGCTAGAAGGAAAGGTCAAGCCTTGACGATATGCAACCCCAACCAGGCGTCCGGAAGGACGCAGTGGCGCAAGGGCGCCTTTGCGCTGGGCTTTGCGGGCGCCATGCTGGCCATCGCCGCGCCCGCCCTGGCCCAGACCCAGCAGCGGCCCAACAACGCCATTTTTGCCCTGCGCGACACCGAGACCGAAGAGCTACTGCGCAGCTATGAAGTGCCGCTGGCCCGCGCCGCCGGCATGGACGTCAATGCCGTGCGCGTCTTCGTGATGGGCGATCTGAGCATCAACGCCTTCGCCACCCAGCCCCAGGACATCTTCATCTTCGCGGGCATGCTGCTGGACGTGAAGACGCCCAACGAGCTGATCGGCGTGATGGCGCATGAAACAGGCCACCTTTCGGGCGGTCATCTCACCCGCAGCGTCGACGCGATGAACAAGGCCAGTGTGCCCATGCTGCTGTCGATGGTGGTGGGCCTGGCGGTGATGATGGCGGGCGGCGGCCCGCTGGGCACCGCCATCATGGGCATGGGCCAGTCGATTGCCCATAACCAGTTCAACGCCTTCAGCCGCATCCAGGAATCCGCCGCCGACCAGATCGGTTTCAAGCTGCTGACCGCCACGCGCCAGTCGCCCATGGGCATGTACAACACTTTCGTGCGCTTCGCGCAGGAACAGGCGCGTTCGGCCTACAAGATACAGCCTTTCGCCGTCAGCCATCCGGTGGGCCAGGAGCGCGTCTCGGCGTTGCAGGACCTGGTGGACAATTCGCCCTATCGCGAAGTGCCCGACCCGCCGCAGAGCGTGCATGCCCTGCAGATGATCCAGGCCAAGCTGGGCGGCTTCATCCTGCCGCCGGACGAAACCCTGAAGCGCTATCCACTGAGCAACACGTCCTCGGCCGCGCGCTATGCCCGCACCATGGCCTATATGAAGAAGCCGGACCTGCAGCGCGCCCTGGCCGAGATCAACAGTCTGATCGCCGAAGAGCCCAACAATCCCTATTTCCACGAAGTGCTGGGGCAGATTCACGTGATGATGGCCCGCCCAGCGCTGGGCATTCCCGCCTACCAGAAGGCGGTCAGCCTGAAGCCGCAGGCGCCGCAATTGCGCTCGGCGCTGGCGGTGGCGCAGTTGGCGATGGACGATCCCAAGCTGGCGGCTGCCGCCCTGGGCAATCTCAAGGTCGCCCTGCTGACTGAGGAGGAAGACCCCTTCGCCTGGTACCAGGTCGCAAAGGCCTATCACCTGATGCAGAACCCTGCCATGGCCGACCTCGCCACCGCCGAATCGAACTATAATGGCGGCAACCTGCCTCAGGCCTTCATCTTCGCCTCGCGGGCGCGGTCCAAACTGCCCCAGGGCAGTACGGACTGGCAGCGGGCCAACGACATTATCGGCGCCGCACAGGGCGCCATGCCGCAACGGCGCTGAACGGGACCGCGATATGCAGAATGTGATTTCGACCCTGGTGACCGCGATCTGCGGCGCGATGATCGCGGTGGCAGCGGTGATCGTGATGACCAATGCCGGTCTGATGCCGGTGAATGAAGTGCAGCTGCGCGATTATCTCATCAGCCATCCGCAGATCGTCAACGAGATGGCGGCGGCGGCGCAGAAGGTGGAAGCGGCCCAGAGCGCCGCGGCCAACGAAGCGATGATCCAGAAGGTCGGCATGAACGCCTTCTTCGATCCCAAGATCGCCTTCGTGACCGGACCTGCGAACGCGCCCAACACCATGGTCGAATTCTATGATTATGACTGCCCCTTCTGCCGCGCTTCGCTTTCCGCCGTGCAGAAGATCGTGGAACAGCGCAAGGGCGACACCCGCTTCGCCTTCATCGAATTTCCGCTGCGCGAGCTGCATGGCGAGGGCGCGGTGAATGCGGCGCGCGCTTCCGTGGCGGCGGCGCGCCAGCAGCCCGGCAAGTTCCTCGCTTTCCATTATTTCCTGATGAGCCAGAGCGAAGCGATCACCGAAGAGATGATCTTAGCGGGCGCCAAGCAGGCCGGGCTGGATATCGCCAAGCTGCGCGTCGACATGATGAAGCCTGAAACGGCGGCGGCGGTGAACGCCTCCTACGACTTCGCCAAGAAGGTGGGGCTGGACGGCACGCCCACCTTTATCATCAACGGGCGCATGTATCCCGGCGCGATGGACGAAGCCGGTTTCAACGCCGCCTTCGCGAAGAAGTAAGCCTCAGATCAGGCCGCTAAGCGGACTCGACGGGTCCGCATACGCCTTTTTGGGCATGCGCCCCGCCAACCAGGCGAGACGCCCCGCCTCCACCGACAGCTTCATGGCGCGGGCCATCTTCACCGGGTCCTGCGCGTGGGCGATGGCGGTGTTCGAGATCACCGCGTCGCAGCCCAGCTCCATCGCCACCGCCCCGTCCGAGGCCGTGCCAATGCCGGCATCGACGATCACCGGCACCTTGGCGTCTTCGATGATCATGCGGATGTTCACCGTGGCGGTGAGGCCCATGCCCGAGCCGATGGGTGAGGCCAGCGGCATGATCGCCACCGCGCCCATGTCTTCCAGCCGCTTGGCCATCAGGGGATCGTCGCTGCAATAGACCATGACCTGGAAGCCGTCCTTGGCCAGCATCTCGGTGGCGCGCAGGGTTTCCAGCATGTCGGGATAGAGCAGCTTCTTCTCGCCCAGCACTTCCAGCTTGACCAGCGTCCAGCCGCCGGCCTCGCGCGCCAGGCGCAGGGTGCGCACCGCCTCTTCGCCGGTGTAGCAACCGGCTGTGTTGGGCAGGTAGGTGTATTTCCTGGGATCGATAAAATCGATCAGCATGGGCTGGTTCTTGTCGGTCAGGTTCACGCGGCGCACCGCCACCGTCACCATCTCGGCGCCGCTGGCTTCCAGCGCGCGGGCATTCTCTTCGTATGATTTGAACTTGCCGGTGCCGATGATCAAGCGCGAGGCATAGGTCTTGCCCGCGATTACCAGCGGCTTGTCTTCTTTCGGCGGCACCACAGGCGCGTTGCCGCCGCCGATGAAATGCACGATCTCGAACTTGTCGCCCTCTTCCACCGTCACGCTGCCATAGGTGGAGCGCGGCACGATGGCGAGATTGCGCTCCACCGCGATCTTGGCAGGGTCCAGCCCCAAGCCGGTAAGCATGCCCGCGATGCTGGTGGCGCCGGGCAGTTGGCGGGCTTCGCCATTCAGGGTCACATTCAGGGGCATAGACAGGATTTCCGTTCCGCGAGGGATGCGATTATAAGGCTTGAATCGCTCCCGAATAGAGGCCGGACATGGCAAAAAATACCAAAGAAAACAAGACCTTGCCGATATACATTCTCAACGGCCCCAACACCAACCTGTTGGGCGACCGGGAGCCGGAGATTTACGGCTACACCACCCTGCCCCAGATCGGCGAGATGTGCGCCGCGCAGGCCAAGAGCCACGGCCTTTCGGTGGTCTTCCGCCAGACCAACCGCGAAGGCGATCTGGTCGACTGGATTCAGGAAGCGCGCAAGCAGGGTAGCGCCATCATCATCAATCCCGCCGGTTACGGCCACACCTCGGTCGCGATCCTCGACGCGCTGCTGGCCTGCACCATCCCGATCATCGAGTGCCATCTGTCGAACCTGCACAAGCGCGAACCGTTCCGGCATCACTCCTGGGTCGCCAAGGCCGCCACCGGCATCATCATGGGCTTCGGCGCGCAGGGCTATGTCCGTGCTGTCGACGCCGTCTCAGACATTCTCAAGGCCAAGAAGAAATGAGCAAAGACGACCCCAAATCCACGGCCGCTGCCGTGGCCAAGCCCGGCGTCGATGCCGACGCCATCCGTGAACTCTCCGCGCTGCTGAACGAGACCGGCCTGACCGAGATCGAGATCGAGCATAACGGCGCGCGCATTCGCGTTTCCCGCGCCGCGGTCAATGCCGCAGCTGCCGTTGCGCATCATGCACCCGTGGCAGCCGCTGCGGCTCCCGCCGCCGCGCCGTCCTCCGGCCCGCCCGCCGGTGCGGTACCCTCGCCCATGGTCGGCACCGTCTATCTCGCGGCCGAGCCGGGCAAGCCCGCCTTCATCGCCGTCGGCAAGCCGGTGAAGGAAGGTGACACGCTGTTCATCGTCGAAGCGATGAAGACCATGAACCCGATCACCGCGCCGCGCAGCGGCTCGGTCACCGAGATCTGCGTTTCCGACAAGGACCCGGTCGAGTTCGGCCAGACTCTCTGCGTCATCGGCTGATGGGCGGGTCGGGGCCCGCCCATGGCGGAGTATCAGTTTTGCCAGTCGCGAAAGTTCTGAACTAGATGTTCGAGAAAATCCTCATCGCCAATCGCGGCGAAATCGCCCTGCGCGTCATCCGCGCCTGCAAGGAAATGGGCATCGCGACGGTGGCGGTGCATTCCACCGCCGACAGCGACGCCATGCATGTGCGCCTGGCCGATGAAAGCGTCTGTATTGGCCCGCCGCCGAGCGACCAGTCCTATCGCAACATGGCCGCCATCATCGCCGCCTGCGAGATCACCGGCGCAGAGGCGATTCATCCCGGCTATGGCTTCCTGTCGGAGAACGCCAAGTTTGCCGATATCGTCTCCGAGCATGGCCTGACCTTCATCGGTCCCACCGCCGACCATATCCGCATGATGGGCGACAAGATCACCGCCAAGCAGACGGTGAAGGCGCTGGGCATTCCCACCGTGCCGGGTTCGGACGGCGAAGTGTCCGACGCAGACGCGGCGAAGATCGCCGCCGACATCGGCTATCCCGTGCTGATCAAGGCCACCGCCGGCGGCGGCGGCAAGGGCATGAAGGTGGCGAAGAATGCCGAGGAGCTGTCCTTCGCCCTGAGCCAGGCCCGCACCGAGGCCAAGGCCGCGTTCGGCAACGACACGGTCTATATGGAGAAGTATCTCCAGAAGCCGCGCCATATCGAAATCCAGATCCTGGCCGACAGCCATGGCAAGGTGGTGCATCTGGGCGAGCGCGATTGTTCGCTGCAACGCCGCCACCAGAAGGTCTGGGAGGAAGCGGGCAGCCCCGCCCTCAACGCGCAGGAGCGTGACGAGATCGGCGGCATCTGCACCCGCGCGCTGGAAAAGCTGGGTTATCTCGGCGCAGGCACCATCGAATTCCTCTATGAAGATGGCCGCTTCTACTTCATCGAGATGAACACTCGCCTGCAGGTGGAGCATCCGGTGAGCGAAGCCATCACCGGCATCGATATCGTGCGCGAGCAGATCCGCATCGCCGCGGGCGGCGCGATGGATTTCACCCAGAAGGACATCCAGTTCGAGGGCCATGCCATCGAATGCCGCATCAATGCGGAGCACCCTTTCAATTTCCGCCCCTCCCCCGGCCTGATCACCCAGTTCCACAGCCCCGGCGGTCTCGGCGTTCGCTTCGACAGCGCCATCTATGCCGGCTATCGCATCCCGCCCTATTACGACAGCCTGGCGGGCAAGCTGATCGTCCATGCCCGCAACCGCAACGAGTGCCTGCTGCGCCTGCGCCGCGCGCTGGACGAGCTGGTGGTGGGAGGCATCGAAACCACCATTCCCCTCTTCCAGGGCCTGGTGCGCGATCCCGACATCATCAATGGCGACTACTCGATCCATTGGCTGGAAAAGCATCTGGCTGGACTCGGCCATTAGCCGTTAAGCTGCCGTCATGCACGGCACCGCCCTGACGCCGGAACTGCTACTCGCCGCCTATGCTCGCGGCCTGTTTCCCATGGCCGAGAAGCGCGACGATCCCCACCTCTATTGGGTCTCGCCGGAGCAGCGCGGCGTCATCCCGCTGGACAAATTCCATGTGCCGCACCGCCTGGCGCGCACCATCCGCGGCGGCCGCTTCACCGTCACCTCAGACCGCGCCTTCGTCGCCGTTATGAAGGGCTGCGCCGCGCCCGCGCCGGGCCGCGAAGAAAGCTGGATCAACGAAGAGATCTTGCGCCTCTACACCGCGCTGGCGGCGGGCGGCCATGCCCATTCGGTGGAATGCTGGCAGGAGGGCGAACTGGTCGGCGGGCTGTATGGCGTGAAGCTGGGCGGCGCGTTCTTCGGCGAAAGCATGTTTTCCAAGGCGACCGACGCCAGCAAGGTGGCGCTGGTGCGTCTGGTCGAGGGCCTGCGGCATGGCGGCTTTTCGCTGCTCGACACCCAGTTCATCACGCCGCACCTGATGCGCTTCGGCGCGGTGGAAATTCCGCGCGACCGCTATCTCACGCTGCTGGAAAAGGCGCTGGGCCAGGAAGCCCGCTGGCAGAAACTGGATTAGCGACTCGCCCCGGCGGGCAGCTCCACCGGCTTTTCCCGGTCCGAGGAATCCGGCGCCTTGACCTTGGCGGGCGCGGGCGCGGCGGTGGCGCTCGGCGGCACCACACCGCCCTTGCAGCTGATCACCCACACATCATAGAGCGGATGATCCACCGCATTCAGGCCGGGACTGGAAGCGTAGAGCCAGCCAGAAAAGACCCGGCGCACCGGCTGGTCGGGACGGCGATCCTCAATCTGCACAAAGGCGCTGGTTTCCGGCGTCTCGCTGGCGGGCGTGGAATAGCAGGAACGCACCGTGATGGTGAGGGTGGCGAAGCGCACCGGACGCCCGATGGGCGCCGTGATCTCGGTGGGGCGGCCGGTGATCTTGTCCAGCCCGCGCAACATCAGCGTCATCGGGCCTTGCTGTGCGGATGCGACGACAGGTGCTATCGCGCCGGGCTTGGCCGGGGCCTGCTGCGCCAGATCCAGCCAAACACTGGGGCCTTGGGCGCTTTGCGCCTGGGCGGCAGAGACCGCCACGCCGAGAACAAGCAAAGCATAGCGTGCGGTCTTCATGGTCCGCCTACGGACCATCGGGCAGCGCCTGGGGCGCCGGCGGCGGCGTGTTGGTCGTGGCCGCGCCGGTGGCGAAACGGCCCACCAGGCTCATGATATCGATGGAGCCTTGCGCATTTTCGATGGTGCCGCCCGCGGTCAGGTTCTTGTCGTCGCCGCCCGGCGTAATGGAGAGATAAGGACTGCCCAGCAGACCCGCCGACGTCACCAGGATGGAGGAATCCACCGGCACCTGCACATCCGGCTCCATCTGCATATGCACCGTGACCAGGAAGGTGCGCGGATCGAGCGTCATCTCGGTGACCGAGCCGACCTTGATGCCCGACAGGCGCACTTCGGTGCCCACGCCCAGGCCGTCGGCCTTGGCCAGTTTCACATTGAGATCGTAGCCCGCAACGCCGCCGCCGCCCTTGCCCAGATAGACGAACAGCAGGATCAGCGCCGCGGCCAGCACGACGCCCAAGCCGACCAGCGTTTCGGTGAGATTGCCTTGCGGCGCGGCCTTGGCCGGAGAAGCGGCGCTCATTCCGGCTTCCAGGCCTGGTAGTCGCCCGTCGCGGGCGGCCGCACGCCGCCCTTGGACAGCGAACCTTCGGGCCGATAGGCGGCGTCGGTGCCGGTCAGGTTGGGCTGATGTTCAGTCTCATAGGCCTTGACCTTGAGCGGCGCCCGGGTCGGCGGTTCGGCATAGGTGTGATGCAGCCAGCCATGCCAGTCCGGCGGCACGCGGCTGGCCTCGACTGTGCCGTTGTAGGTGACCCAGCGGCGCGAGCCATCGCGATTCTGGTAGTAGCGGTTGCCGAAGGTGTCCGTCCCCACCGGCTCGCCATAGAGGCGCGTGGTCAGCCAGGTGCCGACCGTCTGGGACTTCCACCAGGAAAAAATCATTGGGTGCACCGCAAGACTCAGGGGCCGGACTATAGGGGGACGGCTTTTGGGAGCCAAGGCAAAGCCCGCGCGCGCGGCCATCCACAATCCTTCCAAAGGCCGCCGTGACGCTGTGATGAAAGCCGGGCGAAAATATTTTCGCGGGTTCCAACGCCGGCTCGATATTTCAACGGGTTGCCTCGCCCTACATCTTGTGGGAAACTCGGAATAGACCACTTCGCGCTTGCGAGTCCGGGCCGCTCATGTCCATACTTTGGGCCAGTCGCCGCGCGCGACACCACATCTGGCGACGAACAGGCCCAGCCGCGAGGAAGCTCATCCTTGCGGGCGGATTTTTGTCCTCAGACGGGAAGCAGCGCACCGGGGCTGGGGCCGAGCAACTTCTGAATTCCGGAGTTTTTCCATGCGCATCCGCCGTCACTTCACGGTCGAAGGTCACTCGCCCTATGAGGGCATCGGGTTCCGCACCGCAGCCAGCGAGATTCGCAACCCGGACGGCTCTGTGGTGTTCGCCCAGGACGGCATCGAGATTCCCGACAGCTGGAGCCAGGTCGCGTCCGACGTGCTGGCGCAGAAATATTTCCGCAAGGCGGGCGTGCCCAAGGCGCTGAAGCCGGTGTCGGAAGAGGGCGTGCCGGAATTTCTCTGGAAGAAGCAGGGCTTGGGCAAGGACACCACGGGCGAGAAATCGGCCAAGCAGGTGTTCGACCGGCTGGCGGGCACCTGGGCCTATTGGGGCTGGAAGGGCGGCTATTTCGACGGCGAGGCCGATGCGCGGGCCTTCTATGACGAGCTTTGCCACATGCTGGCATCGCAGAAATGCGCGCCCAACTCGCCGCAATGGTTCAACACCGGCTTGCACTGGGCCTATGGCATCGATGGCCCCGGCCAGGGCCATTACTATGTCGATCACAAGACCGGCCGGCTGACCAAGTCCACCTCGGCCTATGAGCACCCGCAGCCGCACGCCTGCTTCATCCAGAGCGTCAAGGACGATCTGGTAAATGAAGGCGGCATCATGGATCTGTGGACCCGCGAGGCCCGGCTTTTCAAATATGGTTCCGGCACCGGCACCAACTTCTCGTCGCTGCGCGGCTCCGATGAAAAACTGTCGGGCGGCGGCAAGTCGTCCGGCCTGATGAGCTTCCTGAAGATCGGCGACCGCGCCGCCGGCGCGATCAAGTCGGGCGGCACCACGCGCCGCGCCGCCAAGATGGTGATCGTCGATATCGACCATCCCGACATCGAGGATTTCATCGAGTGGAAGGTGATCGAGGAGCAGAAGGTCGCCGCCATGGTGGCCGGCTCCAAGCTGACCGAACGCCATCTCAAGGCGGTGCTGAAAGCCTGCATCAACTGCGAAGGTTCGGGCGACGATTGCTACGATCCAGCCAAGAACCCGGCGCTGCGCCGCGAGATCCGCGCCGCGCGCAAGAACATGATCCCCGACAATTACATCGAACGGATCATCAGCTTCGCGCGCCAGGGCTTCAAGGACATCGAGTTCAAGACCTATGACACCGATTGGGATTCCGACGCCTACGCCAGCGTGTCGGGCCAGAATTCCAACAACTCGGTGCGCGTCACCGACGCCTTCCTCAAGGCGGTGCAGGAAGATTCCGACTGGAACCTGACCTTCCGCGGCACCACCCACGTCGCCAAGACGGTCAAGGCGCGCGAGCTGTGGCAGAAGGTTTCCTCTGCCGCCTGGGCCTGCGCCGATCCCGGCATCCAGTTCCACACCAGCATCAATGACTGGCACACCTGCCCGGCCGGCGGCGAAATCCGCGCCTCCAATCCGTGCAGCGAATACATGTTCCTGGACGACACCGCCTGCAACTTGGCCTCGCTGAACCTGATGGCGTTCCGCAAGGGCGATGCGGGCGCGCGCAGCTTCGATGTCGACGCCTTTGAGCACGCCACCCGGCTGTGGACCATCGTGCTGGAAATCTCGGTGCTGATGGCGCAATTCCCTTCCAAGGAAATCGCGCAGCTTTCCTATGACTACCGCACCCTTGGTCTGGGCTTCGCCAATATCGGCGGCCTGCTGATGAGCGAAGGCATTTCCTATGACAGCCGCGAAGGCCGCGCCATCGCAGGAGCGATCAGCGCCATCATGACCGGCGTTTCCTATGCCACCAGCGCCGAGATGGCGGGTGAGCTGGGGCCGTTCCCAGAATTCGCCGCCAACAAGGATGCGATGCTGCGGGTGATCCGCAACCATCGCCGCGCCGCCCATGGCGAAGCCCAGGGCTATGAAAAGCTGGCCACCCTGCCCGTGCCGCTGGACCTCAAGGCGATTGACGACCGCACCCTGGCCGACGCCGCCAAGCGCGCCTGGGACGACGCGCTGTCGATGGGCAAGGAGTTCGGCTTCCGCAACGCCCAAGCCACAGTCATCGCGCCCACCGGCACCATCGGCCTGGTGATGGATTGCGACACCACCGGCGTGGAGCCGGACTTCGCGCTGGTGAAGTTCAAGACTTTGGCGGGCGGCGGCTATTTCAAGATCATCAACCGCTGCGTGCCCGAGGCCCTGGCCAATCTGGGTTATGGCCAGAGCGAGATCGATACCATCGTCACCTATGCCGTGGGCCATGGCACGCTGGAGGATTATCGCGGCCGTCTGAACCATGACGCGTTGCGCGGCAAGGGTTTCGGCGAAGAACAGATCGGCGCCATCGAAGCGGCGCTGGAAAGCGCTTTCGACATCCGGTTCGTCTTCAACAAGTGGACGCTGGGCGAGCAGTTCTGCCGCGAGACGCTGAAGCTGGACGCCGCCACGCTGGATGCGCCCGATTTCGACCTGCTCAAGGCGCTGGGTTTTGCCCGCCCCGACATCGACGCCGCCAACCTTCATGTCTGCGGCGCCATGACCCTAGAAGGCGCGCCGCACCTGAAGGCGGAGCATCTGCCGGTGTTCGACTGCGCCAACCCCTGCGGCCGCACCGGCAAGCGGGCGCTGTCGGTGGAAAGCCATATCCGCATGATGGCGGCGGTGCAGCCCTTCATTTCGGGCGCCATCTCCAAGACCATCAACATGCCGGGCAGCGCCGCCGTAACGGCCTGCGGCGAAGCCTATATGCTGTCCTGGAAGCTGGGCCTGAAGGCCAATGCGCTCTATCGCGACGGCTCCAAGCTCAGCCAGCCGCTGGCCAGCAGCGTCTTCTCGATCATCGACGAGGAAGACGACGAAGCTGCGGAGGCGCCGGCGCCGCGCACCCATGCCCCGGTGCAGCAGACGGTGGTCACCGAGCGCATCGTCGAGAAGGTGATCGAGAAGATCCGCGTCCACGAACGCGAGAAACTGCCGCATCGCCGCAAGAGCTATACCCAGAAGGCCATTGTCGGCGGGCACAAGGTCTATCTCCATACCGGCGAGTATGAAGATGGCCGCCTGGGCGAAATCTTCATAGACATGCACAAGGAAGGCGCTGCCTTCCGCAGCCTGATGAACAATTTCGCCATCGCCATCTCGGTGGGCCTGCAATATGGCGTGCCGCTGGAAGAGTTCGTCGACGCCTTCACTTTCACCCGCTTCGAACCGGCGGGCCTGGTGATCGGCAACGATTCCATCAAGAACGCCACCAGCGTACTGGACTATATCTTCCGCGAACTGGGCGTTTCCTATCTCGGCCGCAGCGACCTGGCGCATGTCCCGCCCCAGGACGAGGATTTGGGCGCGGGCAACGGTCCCTCCACGCCGGTGGTCGAAGCCAACATCACCAAGCTGGCGTCGCGGGGCTACATCCGCGGTCGCCCCATGGCCGTGGTGAATGGTGGCGCGGCGCGGGCGCTGGATCACGATCAGGACCATCCGCAATTTGGCGGTGGCGTCTATGAGCCCGACAATGACGCCGAGATGCTCGACATCAGCGCCATCGGCGCCAGCATTCAGGCCGAACTGGGCGTCACGGCGCTGGGCGCGACGCTGGAAGCGGCCATGGGCGACCGCGACGCCCGCGCGCGGCGGGCCGCCGAGGCCAAGATGAAGGGGTTTGAAGGCGATAATTGCGGCGCTTGCGGCAACTTCACCCTGGTGCGCAACGGCACCTGCATGAAGTGCAATACCTGCGGTTCGACCACCGGCTGCAGCTAAGCTTGAGGCCTTAACCAACGTGAAGCGGTGCGGGGAACTCTCCGCGCCGCTTTTTCGTTCACATTGCATGCCGTCTCTGCAATCCACCGCCTTAGCTGCCGTTTCTTATGACGAAGGCCGCCATGCCTTACGGGCGACGTTCCGCGATTCCGGCCGGACCTATGTCTATGAGGGGGTGCCGCAGGAACTCTATGACGGGCTGTTGTTTGCGGAATCCGTGGGCGCGTTCTAAAACCGCCATATCCGTGATCGCTTCCGTTTCCACGAAGCCTAGTGGGGTGGCCGCCAGCCGGCGCGCTCCGCCCGCTCCGCAGCGCTTTCGAGATCAAGAGCAGCATTCTCGAACATGCGACGATAATGGGCGCCTTCTGTTTCCTGGGCCTCATGGCGTATCTTCTGCGCCAGACCCCGCATCTTCACCGCTTGTTCGGAATTTGCCGCGTACATAAGAAGGCAACGCCGGAACCAGGTTCGCGTTCCGGTTGTAACGGTGTGCCGGAATGAGACGCCTGCAATTCTGCTTCCTGTTGATCGTGGCAGCGCCCGCGCTGGCGCAGGATGTCGCCAAGTTCGTCGGCAACAAGGGCGCTGACCCCGCGGCGGTGGTGCGCCTCCACGGCGGCATCGTGGATTGCCCCGGCTGCAAGCTGATGGGCGCCAATCTCTTCAATACTTGCGTCAAGGAACGCGACCTGCGCGGCGCGAATTTCGACGGCGCCAATGCACAAATGATGTGCATGTCGTTCGCCGATTTCCGCGGCGCCAGCTTCCGCGGCACCGAATTGTCGGCGGCGAACATGGCGGGCGCCAAGATGGACGGCGCAGACCTGACCGGCGCCATCACTTCGGTGACGTCGTTCCTGGGCACGGACCTGCGCAATGTAAAGGGCCTGACCCAGAAGCAGATCGACATGGCGTGCAGCGACAAGGCGACCCTGCTGCCGCCGGGCCTGAAGCCGCACTTCTGCGAATAGCTACGGCAATTTCCGGTCTAGCCAGACCAGCAGCAGCGCCAGCACCAGGAAAGCCATCCCCATTACGGTACAGTTGAGCGCCACCTGAGCCGCGCCGAACTGCGCCACATCCATCAACGGGTACGGGTACCAGCCGTCGGCAACCGCGCGCGTCATGGCATAGGCCGTGTATCCCACCGGCAGAAGCAGCGCATATCCGGTATCAACCCAGCCCAGCATCCGATGCGGCCGCACCAGCCAAACCAGAACGGTCAAGACTGGCATAGCGTCATGCAGCAGCACGTCGGCCACCTTCTGCGCCCCCTGCGGGTCCCAGACATTGCGCAGCAGCAGCGAATAGGTGACGCCGACCAGGATCATGGCCGACACCATCGCCAGTTCGCGCCGCGCATTGCCGCGCCCCAGCGCCGCCAAGGTCAAGCTGATGGCAGCAAACAGGTTGGCGATGATGGTGAAGTAGCCGAAATAGCGCCACAGCCCGTCCAACAAACTGCCACCCTGGGAAGACACCAGGCCGACAGTCAGCGACAATTGCAGGATCAGCGCTGCCCAGCATAGCAGCGCGACAGCGGCCGCAACGGCGCGCGTCAGGTTGAATGGCATCGGCCCCTCCCAAGCAAAAAGGCCCGGCGATTGCCGGGCCTTTTTCTATTCTGCCGCTTCCGGCAGCGGCGCCGGTTTCCAGCGCAGGATTGGCTTGCGCGCCGCCAGCGTCTCGTCCAAGCGGCGGCGCGGCGCAAAATGCGGCGCACCTTCAAAGCGCGCGGTCTGGCCCGCCTTGGCTTCCAGCGTCAGCGTGCGCAGAACATGGATGAAGCGGTCGAGCGATTCCTTGCTCTCGCTTTCCGTCGGCTCGATCAGCATGGCGCCATGCACCACCAGCGGGAAATACATCGTCATGGGGTGGTAGCCCTCGTCGATCATTGCCTTGGCGAAATCGAGCGTGGTGACGCCGCTGCCTTCCAGGAAGCTGTCATCGAAGAGGGCTTCATGCATGCAGGGGCCGTCGCCAAAGGGCGCGCTCATCACATCCTTCAGCGAGGCCAGGATGTAATTGGCCGACAGCACTGCATCCTCGCTCGCCTGGCGCACGCCGTCGCGGCCATGGCTCAGCATGTAGGACAAAGCGCGGGTGAACATCCCCATCTGTCCATGGAAGGCGCACATGCGGCCGAAAGGCTGCGCGCCCTCCGGCGCTTCCGCGCAAGTCTCGACCAGGCGGAAGCCGGATGCGTCATGCACCAGCAGTGGCAGCGGCGCGAAGGCCGCCAGACGCTCCGACAGCACCACCGGGCCAGCGCCGGGGCCGCCGCCGCCATGCGGCGTCGAGAAGGTCTTGTGCAGGTTGATGTGCATGGCGTCGATGCCCAGATCGCCCGGACGCACCTTGCCCGCGATGGCGTTGAAGTTGGCGCCGTCGCAATAGAAATAGCCGCCCGCGGCATGGACCGCGTCGGCCATCTCCCTCACGCGCGGTTCGAACAGACCGCAGGTATTGGGATTGGTCAGCATGATGGCGGCGACGTCGGGGCCCAGCTTGGCTTCCAGCGCGTCGGCATCGACATGGCCATCGGGTTTGGACGGGACTTCATCCACCGTGAAACCTGCAAAGGCAGCCGTGGCGGGATTGGTGCCATGGGCCGATTCCGGCACCAGAATGCGCTTGCGATGGCCTTCGCCGCGCGCTTCCAGCGCGGCGCGGATCGCCAGCAAACCACACAATTCTCCATGCGCGCCCGCCTTGGGCGACATGGCGACAGCGGGCATGCCGGTCAGCACGGTGAGCCATTTCATCAGCTCACTGATCATCGCCAGCGCACCCTGCGTCGCCGAAGCAGGCGCCAGCGGATGCAAATCGCCGAAGCCAGGCAGCCGCGCCATCTTCTCGTTCAGACGCGGATTGTGCTTCATGGTGCAGGAGCCCAGCGGATAGAGCCCGCTGTCGATGGCGTAGTTCTTGCGGCTGAGACGGACATAGTGGCGGATCGTTTCCGGTTCGCTGAGGCCCGGCAGGCCCACGGCGCCCTTGCGGCGCATGCCGCCCAAACGGTCGTCCGCAACCTTCACATCCGGCAGGTCGACGCCCACAGCGCCATGCCCCAGTTCGAAGATCAGCTTTTCTTCATGGTCGAGGCCGCGATCACCGGAGATGGTGACGATGCCGGAGGTTTGGCCCGCACCGGCGCCCGCGTCGCCCACTTCAACGGAAGAAGGACGACCCTGGTTGTTCATGGCCATCTTACAGAACTCCTTTTTGGTCGCTCTGGCTCACGCCAACGCTCCATTCAGCGCGGCTTCGAGCGCAGCGAAATCGTCATCGGTCGCGGTCTCAGTCGCCGCAACGATCAGCAGATCGGCCGCGCCGCCCAGCCGCGAGGCGGGCACGCCCGCCAGAATGCCCTTGGCGGCCAGCGCATCCACCACGGCGGCGGCAGGCTTGGAGAGCCGAATCGTGAACTCGTTGAAGAATGCGGGCGTCAGCACCTCTACGCCCTTCAGCTTGCCCAGACGGTCGGCTAGCGCCACCGCCTTGGCATGGTTCAGCCGCGCCAATCGCGACAGGCCCTCTTCGCCCAGCAGCGTCATGTGAATGGTGAAGGCCAGTGTGCAAAGCCCGGAATTGGTGCAGATGTTGCTGGTCGCCTTTTCGCGGCGGATATGCTGCTCGCGGGTGGACAGCGTCAGCACGAAACCGCGGCGACCTTCCGCATCCACCGTTTCGCCCGTCAAGCGGCCCGGCATCTGGCGCAGGAATTTCTCGCGCGTGGCGAACAGGCCCACATAGGGACCGCCGAAATTCAGGCCATTGCCGATGCTCTGGCCTTCCGCCGCGACGATGTCAGCGCCCTGCGCGCCGGGCGATTCCAGCAGACCCAGCGAGACGATCTCGGTCACCACTGCGATCAGCAGCGCGCCCTTGGCGTGGGCGGCGTCGGCGATGGGGCGCAGATTGCGGATCAGGCCATAAACGTCAGGCGACTGCACCACGACGCAGGCGGTGTCTTCATCGATCAGGGCGATGATGTCTTCGGCGCTGCCCGGCGTCACCGGCGCGCGCTTCATCTCGCCGAACAGGCCCGCCACCGTGTCCACCGTCTCGGCATAGTGCGGATGCAGACCGCCCGACAGGATCGCCTTGCTGCGCTTGGTGACGCGCTGCGCCATCAGAACCGCTTCGGCGGTAGCGGTGGAGCCGTCATAGAGCGAGGCGTTCGCCACTTCCATGCCGGTCAGCAGCGCCACCTGGGTCTGGAATTCGAACAGGTACTGCAACGTGCCTTGGGCGATTTCTGGCTGGTAAGGCGTGTAGCTGGTGAGGAATTCTGAACGCTGGATCAGGTGATCCACCGCACTGGGAACATGGTGCTTGTACGCGCCCGCGCCGCAGAAGGTCGGGGCCGATCCCGCCGCGATGTTCTTCGCAGCCAGCTTTGACATGGCGCGGTCCACCTCCAGCTCGCCCTGCGTGTCGGGGAGATTGAACGCCGACAGTGGCGCGATGGCGCCCTTGGGCACATCGCGGAACAAGGCGTCGATCTCAGAGACGCCGATCTTCGCCATCATGGCGCGGCGGTCTTCGGTGGTGAGCGGCAGGTAGCGCATCAGAGGCCCTTCGTGAATTCTGCGTAGGCGGCGGCGTCCATCAGCTTGGCGAACTCGCCGGTGTCGGAGAGCTTGATCTGGAAGAACCAGCCCGCGCCTTCCGGGTCGTCATTGACCTTGGACGGCTCGGTGGTCAGCGCCTCGTTGGCGCCAGTGACTTCGCCGCCGACAGGGGCATAGACCTCGCTGGCGGCCTTGACGCTTTCCACCACTGCGGCCTCGCCGCCCGCCTTCACCGCCTTGCCCTTGGCCGGCAGCTCGACATAAACGACGTCGCCCAACTGCTCGGCGGCAAACTTGGTGATGCCGACGGTGGCGTTGTCGCCTTCCAGGCGAACCCATTCATGCTGGTCGGTGTATCGAGTCTCGCTCATCTGTTTTCTCTCAGCGCTTATAGGTGTGGGGAACAAAAGGCAGTGGCGCGACGGCGGCCGCAAGGGCCTGGCCACGCACCATCAGGTCGATCTTGGTGCCGTCGGCGGCGAATTTGCTTTCGACATAGCCCATGGCGACGGGGCCATTGGCGGACGGGCCGAAGCCACCGGATGTGACGCGGCCGATAACGCGGCCTTCCGCCATGATCTCGGCACCTTCACGGGCCGGGGCGCGGCCTTCGGGCTTGATGCCGACACGCTTCTTCGGCGCGCCGTGCACCAGCTTGTCCATGATCATGTCGGCGGCGGGGAAACCCTTTTCCAGCTTGCGGCGCTTGCCGATAGCCCAGGTGAGATTGGCTTCCACCGGGTCCACGCTTTCATCCATATCATGCCCATAGAGGCAAAGCCCCGCTTCCAGCCGCAGGCTGTCGCGCGCGCCCAGCCCGATGGGCAGCACCTCTTCCTCGGACAGCAGGACGCGGGCGACGCGTTCGGCATCGGCGCCTTCAATGCTGATCTCGAAGCCGTCCTCGCCGGTGTAGCCGCTGCGACTGACGACGGCGGGCGCGCCCGCAATGGTGGTGCGCACCACCTTCATGAAGGTGAGATCGGAAATGCCCGGCGAATGCCGTTCCAGCACTTGCGCCGCAAGCGGCCCCTGCAAAGCCAGCAGGGCGCGGTCGAAACGCGGCGTCAACGTCACCGCGCCTTGCAGCTTCTGCGAGATATATTTGAAATCGCCTTCCTTGCACCCGGCGTTCACGACCAGATAGAGGTCGGCCTCGCCCGCCAGGCGCGAGAACATGAAGTCGTCCTTGATGGTGCCGGCATCGGTCAGCAGCAGGCCATAGCGCTGCATGCCTTCCTTGAGGCCCGCGACATCGGCGGTGGTGAGACGCTCCAGCGCGGCAGTGTCGCCGGCGAGAAAGCCCTGCCCCATATGCGAGACATCGAACAGCCCAGCCTTGGCGCGGGTGTGCAGATGTTCTTTCAGGATGCCCGCCGGATATTGCACCGGCATTTCGTAGCCGGCGAACGGCACGAGCTTGGCGCCAAGCTCGACATGCAAAGCATGGAGCGGTGTGCGGCGCAGAATTTCGGTCGTGACAGTCATCAGATTCCAGACAGGTATGAGGTCTCACGCCCTTCTCGGGCGCTTTACCCCTCTGTCACGGGACCTGAGAGATTTCCCCTCGACAAAACGCCGAGGATTACCCCTTCGGTGGAACGGTGCCTGTTGGACCCATTCGCTTTCCAGAAGTTCATTCTTCGCGCGGTCCTTTTGCCTGAGAGTTTCCGGGGCGGTTGCTCCTTCGGCGACCCTAATGAAAGGGCTCTCTCCCGCGAGAGATCATGTGCTGGCCAGGGCCGCGCGCCTCACGGCGGACGTTCCTGTTGCGGTGCATCTTAAGGAGGGGGGTGGGTGAGTCAACGCGGGGCCGGGCCCGGCGGAACTTACTCACATCCTTTCGGGAACCTCGATCCCCAACAGATCCAATACCTTGGTGAGCACGCCCAGCACTTGCGCGCAAAGGCCCAGGCGGGCGGCGCGGAGATTGGCGTCCGATTCGGACAGGATGTGGTGGGCGGCATAGAAGCGGCTGAAATCCTGTGCCAGTTCGAAGGCGAATTCGCACAGCATGTTCGGCGCGCGCTTGTCTTCCGCCGCCGCCATGATGTCGCCCAGGGCCAGCAACCGCAGCGCCAGCGCCCGTTCTTCCGGTGAAGTCAGGGAGGACGGCACGGCAGCATAAGCACCGGCCTTGCGCAGTATCGACTGGATGCGCACCGCCGCATATTGCAGATACGGCCCGGTCTTGCCTTCGAATTTCGAGAAGCGCTCCAGGTCGAAGATGTAATCCGTGGTGCGATGATTGGAGAGGTCGGCGAACTTGATGGTGGCGATGCCGACCTTGCGCGCGATCTCGGCCCGCTCGTCGGCGGTATAGTCGGCGCCGATGCCCTGCTCCGCTAGGCGCTTCTCGGCTTCGGCCTTGCCCATCTCGATCAGGTCGTAAAGCTTCATCGCGCCACCGGCGCGGGTCTTGAACGGCTTGCCGTCCGGCCCGTTCATGGTGCCATAGCCGACATGCTCCAGAACAGCATTCCCCGCAAACCCGGCCAAATGCGCGGCGCGGAAGACCTGTTCGAAATGACCGTGCTGGCGATGATCCACCACATACAGGATCAGCGCCGGGTCGTGATCGCGCACCCGCTCGATGATGGTTGCGAGATCGGTGGTGCCATAGAGCACGCCGCCTTCCGACTTCAGCAGGATCAGCGGCGGCATCGGCTTCTTGTCGTCGTCGCGGGCGACGCTCACCACCAGTGCGCCTTCGCTTGTCTCTGCAAGACCGCGCGCCTTCAGATCTTCGATCATGGGCGCGATAAGGCCGTCGACGCTGGATTCGCCGTTCCACAGATCGAACTTCACACCCAGGCTGGCGAATTCGCGCGTCAAGCCAGCTTCCGTGACCGTGACGAAATGCTTCCACAGCGCGCGATAGCCGGGCCGCCCGGCCTGCAAATCCACCGTGGCGCGCCGCGCCGCTTCCAGCCGCGCCGGATCGGCCTTGCAGGCGGCGGAAGCGCGGGGATAAAGCGTTTCCAGAGATACCATCGTCACCGGCGCATCGTCAGGATAGGGTCCAACGACATTGGGATCGAAATAGATCGGCGCGCTGCCTTCCAGTTCGATCTCGGTGATGAGCTGGCCCATCTGCAGGCCCCAGTCGCCCAGATGCACATCGCTGACCACCGCCCAGCCATTGGCGCGGTAGAGCCGCTGCAGGCAGTCACCGATGATGGACGAGCGCAGATGATGCACCGCCATCGGCTTGGCGATATTGGGGCCGCCGAAGTCTATCACCAGCGTGCGGCCCGCGCCGGTATCCGGCGCGCCCTGGCGGGGATCGGCGCGCACAACATCCAGCCGCGCCGCCAGCATGGCGTCGGTAACATCGAGGTTGAGAAAGCCTGGCCCGGCGATCTCGACTTTCGAAAAGAACGAATTGGCCTTCAGCCGCGCCGCGATCTTCTCGGCGATGGCGCGGGGGTTGGCTTTCGCGGCCTTCGCTGCTGCCAGCGCACCGTTGCACTGAAATTGCGCCAGGTCGGGCCGGTCCGAACCCTGGACCTGGCCGAAGGCGCGCGACAGACCTTCCGCCTCGAAAGCGTCGCCCACGATAGTCGTGAGCGCGGCGCTGAGCGACGTCATGGGGCGACGCGGCCCATCGCGGCGAGATAGCTGCGTTCGGCCTCGCTCACTTCCAAACCGGCCAGATACTGATAGTCGGTCGGCAGGCGTCCATTCTCGAACCGCAGCACGGTGTTGGTCAGCTGCGTCTCGAACACCACCGAGGCGACGCCGGGCGCGAAATCCACCGTGGCGTTGTAGACGCGCTTGTTGATGATGCGCTCCGCCTGGTTCACGGCGACGAAATACGGCACCACATAGCGGGCGGCCTGGCCCGACGGCGCGCGCGTGGCGCGGAAGGACATGCGGATATTGGAGGTCGACTCGCCGTCGCGGATGTTGAGGCTGCAGGTTTGCGAAATCGCCGTCACTTCCATCGTGTACAGCAGCGCCGACGGATCGGTGCCCGTGCTGCCGGGCTTCAGCACCGGCCGGGTGGCGGTGTCGGACAGAATCGCGGCCGCCGGACAGGGCACCAGACGGGGGCCGTTGCAGCCGGACAGCAGCAGGACAGAAGAAAAAAGCACCGGGGCGGAACGGAAAAGACGGGGCATCATCGCGGCATATGCTCTTTTGCTTGACTTTCTGCGGTCCGCAGCCGACTTGTCGGGCGAGGCTGCGGCAGCTTAGAGCATTTTCCGCCCGGCCTGTTAAGCCGTTTTCGGGGCGCCATGGCGGTCTATACCGAGGTCTCGTTCGAGGATCTGGAGCGGCTGCTCCAGAGCTACGATATCGGCACGCCGCTGGCTTTCAAGGGCATCGCGGAGGGGGTGGAGAACTCCAATTACTACCTCCAGACCGACCGCGGCGCCTACATCCTCACCCTCTATGAAAAGCGCGTAAACCCGGACGATCTGCCCTTCTATCTTGGGCTGATGGAGCATCTGGCCAAGGCGGGCATCGTCTGCCCCCTGCCCGTGCCGCAGCGGGATGGCGCGCTGTCGGCGATGCTGAACCGCCGCCCCTGCGCCATCGTCACATTCCTGAACGGCCTGTCGGTGCGCCGCCCGTCCGCCGTGCATTGTGCCGCCGCCGGCGCGGCCCTGGCCCGGCTGCACCAGGCGGGCGAAGGCTTCGCCCTGACGCGCGCCAATGCGCTGGGACCGGCCGGGTGGAAGCCCCTGGTGGAAGTTTGCCATCCGCATGGCGACGGTGTCGAACCGGGTCTGGGCGGGCTGATCGCGGATTCCTTTGCCGGCATCAACGCGGCCTGGCCCGACCTGCCCGGCGGCGTCATCCATGCCGACCTGTTTCCCGACAATGTCCTGTTCATGAAGGACGAAGTTTCGGGTGTGATCGATTTCTATTTCGCCTGCAACGACATGTTCGCCTACGATTTGGCGGTAATGCTGAACAGCTGGTGCTTCGAGAGCGACGGCAGCTACAACATCACCAAGGGCCAGGCGCTGACCACCGCCTATCGCGCCGTGCGGCCGCTGGGCGATGCCGAGATCGCGGCCATGCCCACCCTGATGCAGGGCGCGGCGCTGCGCTTCCTGCTGACACGCCTGTTCGACTGGGTGCATCACGATCCCAATGCGCTGGTGAGCCCGAAGGACCCGCGCGAATATTCCAAGAAGCTGCACTTCCACCTCAAGGTGAAAGATGCCCGGGAATATGGCCTGTGAGTGAAGTGCAATTGTTCACCGACGGCGCCTGTTCCGGCAATCCGGGACCCGGCGGCTGGGGCGCGATCCTGCGCAGCGGCGCCCATGAAGCCGAACTTTCGGGCGGCGCCCGCAATACCACCAACAACCGCATGGAACTGATGGCGGTGATCGAAGGCCTGAAAAAGCTTAAGCGCGGCGTCTCCGTCGCGATCTACACGGATTCTCGTTACGTGATGGACGGCGCCGCCAAGTGGATCATCGGCTGGAAGAAGACAGGCTGGAAGACGGCCGACAAGAAGCCGGTGAAGAACGAAGATCTGTGGCGGACGCTGGATGACGAGATGAAGCGCCACCAGATCGAATGGCACTGGGTGCGCGGCCATTCCGGACATGCGGAAAATGAAAGAGCGGACCAGCTGGCCCGCTCTGCCATTCCATCCCGGACGCCAGCCGCCGGTTAGAGCTGCTTCAGCGTGTATTCGGCGCTGGAGACTTCGAAGGCGCCCGGCTCTTCCACATTGAGCGACTTCACCACGCCGTCATCCACGATCATGGAATAACGCTGGCTGCGCTTGCCCATGCCGAACTTGCTGGCGTCGAATTCCAGGCCCACGGCGCGGGTAAACTCGCCATTGCCGTCCGCCAGCATGCGCACCTTGTCGCCAGCGCCCTGGTCCTTGCCCCAGGCGCCCATCACGAAGGCGTCGTTGACTGACAGGCACACGATGCTGTCCACGCCCTTGGCCTTGAAGGCGTCGTGGTTCTGCACGAATCCGGGCACATGCTTGGCCGAGCAGGTCGGCGTGAAGGCGCCCGGCAGCGCGAACAGCGCCACCTTCTTGCCCTTGAACAGCTCATCCGTGGTGACGGGCGCGGGCCCGCCTTCCTGCTTTTCCATCAGCGTGGTGGAGGGAATCTTGTCGCCGACCTTGATCGTCATGTGCGTAGTCTCCGTTGAAGGTTAAGTGTTTTCCTGCGCCGTGGCGGCGTTGTAGTGCCGGGCGATGAATTCCAGCGCATCTTCGGGCGTCAGCGGCGGCGAGAAGTAAAAGCCCTGGCCGAATTCGCATTGCAGGCTGGTGAGCCACTCGCCATCGCGCTGGCTTTCAATACCTTCGACCACCACGGCGCGCTTGAGATCGTGCGCCAGCGCCACGATGGAAGCGAGCACGACTTCGCCATCGGTGTCGATGTCGGTGCCGCCATGGCGGGCCAGGAAGCTGCGATCGATTTTCACCGTGTCGAACGGCAGGGTGCGCAACTGGCTGAGAGAAGAAGAGCCGGTGCCAAAATCGTCGATGGACAAGCCCGCACCCGCCGCGCGCAACCGCTCCAGCATCGGCACCAGGCGCGGATCGGCGGCGACGGCGCTTTCGGTGATTTCCAAATGCAGCGTGCCCGGCGTGATGCTGCTGCCCGCCAGCACGGTCTTGAGCAGGCCTTCGAAGCCGGCGTCACGGACCTGGCGGCGCGAGAGATTGACGCTGACAAAAAGCGGCGGCTTGAGCGGGAAAAAGCGCTGCCACTCGGAAAGCGTGGCGGCGGCACGCTCCAGGGCGAAGCGGCCCAGCTCCACGATCAGTCCGGTTTCCTCGGAATGGGCGATGAAATCATCCGGCGTCACCATCCCGCGTGTGGGATGCCGCCAGCGCAACAGCGCCTCGAAGCCCGCCACGCTGCCATCGGCCAGCCGCATGATGGGCTGGTAATGGACATCCAGCTGGTCCTGCTCCAGCGCATAGCGCAGTTCGGTTTCCAGCTTCACCGCGTCGCCCGGCGACTCGTCGTCCAGGCCGGAGTCATAGACAATGGCGGTGCTGCCGCCCTGCCGCTTGACCGCGATCAGGGCCAGCTCGGCGTTCTTGATCAGCGCGAGCGGATCGTCGGAGTCGCTGCCCCGCGCCAGTCCGATACTGACCGGCGCGAAGATGCTGCGGCCCGCGATCAGATGCGGCGGGGCGCAGACTTCCACCGCCTTGTCGCCTGCCGCCTTGGCGTCGCGCGGCGCTTCGGCGAAGACCAGCGCGAAGCTGTCGCCGCCGGCGCGGAAGACGCGCGCTTTCAGGCCCGCCAGACGGCGCGCGGTCTGGCGCAACACCTGGTCGGCGCCTTCGTCGCCCAGGCTGGCATGGATTGCCTTGAAACGGTCAATGTCGATCAGCGCGAACAGCGCGCCGGACAGATCGGTGCCCAGCCCATCCAGCGCCTGCATCATGCCGATGCGGTTGCCCAGGCCGGTGAGTTCGTCCTGTGTCTCTGACAGCGCTTCGCTTTCCTTGCGCTGGGTGATGTCGGCCAACAAGCCCAGGCAGTCGGACGGCACATCTTCCTGCTCGCTGACAATGGTGGCGCGCAGTTCCAGCCAGCGCCAGCGTCCCTGCCCCGCGCCAACGCGGAATTCGAGCCGGAAGGCAGCGCCCGGGCGCGCCTGATATTCTTCGAGCGCCTGGGTATAGATCTCGCGATCGTCCGACTGGATCATGGCCAGGAAATCGGAATGGGACAGCGTCACTTCATGCAGGCCGAGCCCTAGAAGCTGCGCCGCATCGGGCGACAGCGTCAGAAGCTGGCTGCGGAAATCTAGGTCGAAAACGCCCTGGTGCGCCGCGCCGATGGCGGCCAGCGCCAGATTGGCGAAGGGCGTGGAGGAATCCAGCACCGTGCCTTCAGGCATGCGCGCTTCCAGCAGCTTGGCCGCGCCCGATCCGTGCAGGAAGGGCAGCACCGCGATTTCCTCGCTGGCGATCACCGCCAGCGCCAGCAGGATGGCGCCCGCCGCCGCGAAACCGCCGGTGATGGCCGGTCCAGTCAGCCCCTCGCCCCAGCCGCCGATGGCGACCACGGCGCCCGCCATCGCTACCAGCGCGAAGGCGGCGGCCGAAGGCGCCACAACCTGCGCCGCCTTGATGCCGCGGCGGCCGCAATAGATCAGATAGGCGGTGATGGCGCCGCCGCCCAGCACGACGGCGATGTTGCTGAGCAGTGTCGCGCCCGGCAGGCCGATATAGGCCAGCACGCCAAGGCCGGTCAGGCCCCAGACCGTGCGAATGAAATGCTTATGATATTTCGGCCAGACATCGCGGAACGGCACGATGGCGTTCGCCAGCCGCGCCCCCGCCGCAAGTGCCCACAGGGTGAACATGGCAGTGAGGCCATATGGTCCGCCTACGCGCAGAACGATATTGCCGTCGAAGACACTCGATGAGGACAGCCAGCTCAGCAGCAGCAGGAACAGGCTGATCGCCACCCAGCGCGGCGCGGAATGACCGATCAGGACCGCGAGGCCGCCGGTGATCAGCATCGCCGCCGCGATCAGCGCCGCCACGGCGGTGATGAAGATGGCAAGCTGCCGGTTGTGCGACGCCAGCGCAGGCTCGGTCCAGGCCGATAGCGCAGGCGGCGCGTCAGCGGAACCGACCCGGATGGCCAGCGCCGCGGTGGTGACGGGCGGAATGATGATGCGCCAGGCGCGGCGACCATAGGCGGTGGCGGTTTCCACCGTGACGCCGGATTCCGAACTGGCGACGGCAAGGATCGCCGGGCGCGTGGAACGCGGGAAGAATTTTAGCGCCGAAGACGGCGGCTGTCCGGCGACCAGCACGCGAATGGCGGGACGCACGCTGTCGTTCATCACCGGCAGCATGTACCACGAGGAAGCATCGGCTTCCGCCCCGCCGGGCGCGTGATAAGGCGTCAGCGCCGGCTTCAGCGGCATCATGTTCTCGGGCGAACCGAAATTGACCGGCTTCTGCGTGTCGGACGGCGCTGCCGCGTTGGCGGAGGGCGGATTGGCGGGCGGCGCATTGGTTGGCGCTTGGGCAAAAACGCCGCTGCCAAGCGCCATCGCACCCAGCAACAGGGCGAGACTGGCAGAGGCGAGGAAACGGCGAAGGGTCATGAATTCCCGATGGATTCGCAGCAAACGGCTAACCTAGCCGCGCCTCGTCGGCGAGCAAAGCAAATAGGAGATGATCGCTCCAGACGCCGTTGATCATCAGATAGCGGCGCGCCAATCCTTCTTCCCGGAAACCGCAACGCAGCAGCAGGGCCTTGGAGGCATCGTTTGCGGTCAGGCAGGCGGCTTCGATCCGGTGCAGCCCCAGCGTGCGGAACACGAAAGGCAACAACGCCATGATGGCATCGGTCATGTAGCCTTGACGCGCATAGGGTTCACCCACCCAATAGCCTAGGGCGCAACCCTGGGAGACGCCGCGCCGGACGTTGGACAGCGTGCAGCCCCCGACCAGGGCATCATCTTCCTTGCGCACGACGAAGAAGACATAGGCGGAATCCAGCCGCGTCTCCTTGTGATAACGCTTGATGCGGCGGCGGAAGGCGCCGCGCGTCAGTTCGTCTTCCGCCCAGACGGGTTCCCAAGGCGTGAGGAAAGGACGGCTGAGGCCGCGCAGCTTCGTCCATTCGGGATAATCCGCCATGCGCGGATAACGAAGATAGACGGCTTCGCCATTGATCACCGGCTGCTGACCACCGGGGAAGGTGAGACCGCGCATGAAGGCGATCGGTCCCTGTTTCATCAGCGTGGACACTATTCGGCCGCGTGCGGCAGCGCGCCGGGGCCAAAGCGACGCGCGAAACGGTCATGGCTCTCCAGGCGGGAGACAGGACCCAGTGCGGCGACAGTGGGCGCACCTTGCCCCATCACACGGGCGGCATAGCTCTTCACTGCCGCCAGATCGATCGCATCGAGATGACCGACGATCTCGGCCGGCGACTGGATGCGGCCCAGAGCGAACAACTGTCCGGCGATCTGTTCGGCACGGCCGCTCACGCGTTCTAGACCCATTAGCAGCGAGGCTTTCAACTGAGCGCGGGCGCGGCCCAGTTCGGCTTCGTTGAAATCGCCCGCCATGGCTTCCATTTCGCCCGCCACCACAGCGGCAAGTTCGCCCGCTTCCGCTTCGCCGGTGCCGGCGTAGACGCTGAGAAAGCCGCTGTCCTGGAAGCCGCCGGTGAAGGCGTAGATCGAATAGCAGAGGCCACGCTTCTCACGCGCTTCCTGGAACAGGCGCGAGGACATGCCACCGCCCAGCGCCGCCGTGTAGAGCTGGCCGACATAATAATCGGGGTCGGCATTGGACAGGCCGGGAAAGGCAAAGGCGATATGGGCCTGTTCGAGATCCTCCGCAAAGCGGGCATCGCCGCCGACATAACGTGATGGCGGCGGCGCGGACGCCGCACCGGGCGTCAGGCCCGCGAACAATTCCTCGGCCAGCTTCACCAGCGCGCCATGATCTACCGCGCCCGACGCCACCAGCGTCATGCCGCCTGCGCGATATTGCGAGGCCATGTAGCCTTGCAGCATGCCGCGGTTGAAATTCGAAACGGTCTCTTCCTCGCCCAGAATGGACCAGCCCAGCGGCTGGCCGGGATAGATCGCCGCCTGCAGGTGATCGAAGATGATGTCGTCGGGCGTATCGCGCGCTTGGCCGAGCTCCTGCAGCACCACCTGTTGCTCGCGCGCGATCTCGTCGGCGGCGAAAGCGGGATTGATCAGGATGTCGGCCAGCAGGTCGAGCGCCAGCCCGACATCGTTCTTCAGGACACGGGCATGGAAGGCGGTCTGCTCGCGGCTGGTATAGGCATTGAGCGAACCGCCCACCGCCTCGATCTCTTCGGAGATGGCGCGGGCGCTGCGCCGCGCCGTGCCCTTGAAGGCCATGTGCTCGAGCATGTGCGAGACGCCCATCTGGGCCTTGGTCTCGTTGCGCGCACCGGTGTTGACCCACACGCCCAGGGCCGCCGATTCCAGCCCCGACATCGGGTCGCTGACAATCGTCAAGCCATTGGAAAGAATTGATATTTCAGGGTTCATGACCCCAGTCTAGAGGAGATGAAGCCCCGGATCAAAGGCAGGCTATGGGGCAATGTTTCCACCCGTTCGGGCTTCATCTCCAGCCCTTGCAGGCGCTTGGGCACCGGCGGCGGCGCGCCGATGGCCCGCGCCACGGCGTCAGGAAATTTGGCGGGATGGGCGGTGGACAGCACCACCACCGGGCCGGGCGTATCCTTCAGATCACGCGCTGCCGCGACACCGATAGCGGTGTGCGGATCGATGATGCGGCCGGTCTGCGCATGCACCGCCTTGATGGCGTCGATGGTGGCCGCATCGTCCTTGGCGAATGCGCTGTAGCGCGCGCGCAGCCGCGCCAGCACTTCCTGCGGCAGACCCAGGCGCTTGTCGCGCGTGAAATCATTCATGGCCGCTGTGGTCCAGTCGGCGTCGCGGTCACATGCTTCGAACAAAGCGCGCTCGAAGTTCGATGCCACCTGGATGTCCATCGAGGGTGATAGCGTCGGGTGCGCGTCGCCCGACGCATAGACGCCTTCGTTCAGGGCGCGGGCCATGATGTCGTTGGAGTTGGTGGCGATTACCAGCCGTTCGACGGAAAGCCCCATGCGCCAGGCCGCTTCACCTGCGAAGATGTCGCCGAAATTGCCGGTGGGCACCACAAAGGTGGCAGGCATGCCCAGCGCTGCCGTGGCGGTGAGGTAATAGACGCTCTGCGCCGCGATGCGGGCGAAGTTGATCGAGTTGACCGCGGTCAGGCTGACTTTGTTTGCGAAAGCCGTGTCTGCGAACAGCGCTTTCACGATGGATTGGGCGTCGTCGAAGCTGCCTTCCAACGCGATGTTGTGAACGTTGGCATGGGCGCTGGTGGTCATCTGCAAGCGCTGCACATCGCTGACGCGGCCCTTGGGGTGCATCACGAAAACGTCGATGTTGGGCAAGCCGCCCAGTGCGGCAATCGCCGCCGAACCCGTGTCGCCGCTGGTGGCAGCAACGATGGTGGCGCGGCCGCCGCGCTTGGCCAGGGCGCGGCTGAACAATTGCCCCAGCACCTGCAGCGCTATGTCCTTGAAGGCCAGCGTGGGGCCATGGAACAACTCCAGCAGGTAGCGATCCTTCTCGATCTCCACCAGCGGCGCGATCTCGGGCGCATCGAAATCGGAATAGGCGGCGGCGATGGCCTCGCGCAGTTCGGTTTCGTTGAAAGAGGGGCCAGTGAAACGCGACAGCACTTGGTATGCGGCTTCCTGGTAGGAAACGACTTTGAAGGCCGCCAACTCGGTGGCGCTGAATTGCGGCCAGGCCCGCGGCAAATAGAGGCCGCCATCGGGCGCCAAGCCCGCCAGCAGCACGTCGGCGAAGGAAGCAGCGGGCGCCCGCCCGCGGGTGGAAACGAAAGTGTTTGCGTTCATGGTCGGCCTTATAAAGCTAGCGGCTGCCCCAGGCCAGCCGCCCTTTCGAGAGGTGGTAGGCCAGCCAGACCCCCAGCAAACACAGTGCGAAACCGAACCAGGTCATGGCATAGCCCAGATGCTGGTTGCGGAAGCTCACCACCGTCTGCCCGCCCAGCGGCAGCCCGCCGGGGTTGGGAGCGGCATCGGCTTCCAGCAGGACCGGCGCGTTCAGCGTAATGCCGCTGGCGGCGGCGATGGCGGGCACATCGCGGGCATACCAGATGCGCCGCGCTGTATCGGGCACAGGCGTGAATGCGCCGGGCGGGTCCGGCACCCGCCAGACTCCAGTGATGCGTGTTTGCCCTTCGACATTCCCCGCTGCGCGGGTGGCGGGGTTCAGGCGGCTAGCTGGCACCACGCCGCGATCCACCAGCAGCACGTGGCCATCTTCGGCGCTGAAGGGCGTCAGCACATGATAGATGCCTTCGCCGGCGGAGCTGGTGGCGAAGCTGTACGCCTCCCGCGCATGATCGAAGCGGCCGGTGAGCGTGACGCGGCGATATTCCATGTCGCCGCCCGTCAACGCCCGGTCCAGCGACAGCGGCGGCGCGGCCATGTTGCGCTCCACCGTGGCAATCAGCGCCAGTTTCCATTGCAGCCGTTCCAGCTGCCATGTGCCCAACATGCACAGGATCACTAAGGCGATCACGGTGGCGATGGTCAGGCCGGGATAAGGCCGGAAGGTCACGCCAAAAACCTCATGAAAGCCGTCCTTCGCCAGCCTTGTGCTTGTATTGCAGCACCAGCAGCGCCGACTTGGCCAGGCGCAGCACACCGAGAGACAAGCCGCAGATCAGGGGAACCCACAGCACCAGGTGCAGCCACGTGGGCGGCGACCAGGTGAACTCCACCCACAGAGCCAGGCCTGCCACGATGGCGCCAACGATTAGGATGCCGAACACGGCGGGGCCGTCGCCCGGATCGAACATGACGTAATCCAGCCCGCAGGCGCGGCAGCTTTTGCCAACTTCGATATAGCTGGAAAACAACGGCCCCTGCCCGCATTGCGGACAGAGGCCGAGGACGATCTGTTTAAGCGTGGATGACGCAGGCGCCTTCAATGGACGACGGAACCCGCACCCCAGACATAAATGGCGGCGAAGAGAAACAGCCAGACCACGTCCACGAAGTGCCAGTACCAGGCGGCGGCTTCGAAGCCGAAATGTCGTTCCGGCGTGAACTGCCCGGCCTGGGCGCGGAACAGGCACACGATCAGGAACAGCGTGCCGATGATCACATGTGCGCCGTGGAAGCCGGTGGCCATGAAGAAGGTCGAACCGTAGATCGCCTGGAAGTTGCCCGCGCCAGCGGCCAGCGCCATGTGCGCGCCATCCTCGAAAGGCAGGCGCGCCAGGCCGTTGAAGCCGAAGGTGAACGGCGCGTGGGCATACTCATAAGCCTGCACGGCGGTGAAGAAGAGGCCCAGGATGACGGTCAGCGCCAGGCCCTGCACGGCGCCCTTCTTGTCGCCGATCTGGATGGCGTGATGCGCCCAGGTCACCGTTGTGCCCGAAGTCAGCAGGATCAGGGTGTTGAGCAGCGGCAGGTGCCAGGGGTCCAGCGTGATGACGCCGGCCGGCGGCCAGGCCCCGACGCCGACATCGGCATGGAAGATGGCGGCGTTGAAATAGGCCCAGAACCAGGCCACGAAGAACATCACTTCCGAAGCGATGAACAGCAGCATGCCGTAGCGCAAATGCAGCTTCACCACCGGGGTGTGGTTGCCGAACTCTACCGACTCGCGCACGACGTCGCGCCACCAGCCGGCCATCGTGTAGAGCACGCCGACAAAGCCGATGATGAAAATCCAGGGCTGGCCCATCAGGACGCCGAAGCCTTCATAGCTTTCGTGCATCCAGAGAACGGCGCCCACCATCATCACGAAGGAGAAGATCGAACCGACGATCGGCCAGGGGCTGGGGTCAACCAGATGATAGTCGTGCTTCGCGTCGCTGGACATGTGGCTCAAGCCTCGAGGTTATTGCCCGCCGTGCCACTGCACGAGGGACAGGAAATAGATGAGAACCGCGAAAGCGCTGAGGAGCAGCGCCATGGCGATGTTTCGTTTGCGACGTTCGCGCTTCCAGTTCTTTTGGCCATCGCTCACGACCACAAAGCCGGCACCATCGGAAGCTGCGCCAGCTTCTCGATGATGAGCGAGGCGAACAGCGCCGCCAGATAAACCAGGGAAACGCCGAACAGGCGGCGGGCGGCGGGCTCCTTCGCCGCGTCACGCTCGCGGAAGGTGGCGATAGCGGCGGCCAGGAACCAGAGGCCCAGACCGGCGGCGAAGGCGAGATAGAGCCAGCCCGCCGCACCGATCAGCGCCGGGGTCAGGCCCAGCGGCACCAGCACCAGCGTATATAGCAGGATCTGCAGGCGGGTATGGTCCTTGCCCTTCACTACCGGCAGCATCGGCACACCGGCGCGGGCATAGTCGTCGCTGCGCCACAGCGACAGCGCCCAGAAGTGCGGCGGCGTCCACATGAAGATCACCGCCACGAACAGCAGCGGCGCCACATCGAGCGAGCCGGTGACCGCCGCCCAGCCAATGGCTGGGGGCAGCGCGCCGGACAGGCCGCCAATGACGATGTTCTGCGGCGTGCGGCGCTTCAGCCAGAGCGTATAGACCACGACATAGAAGAAGATCGTGAAAGCCAGCAGTCCCGCCGCCAGGAAGTTCACGAACAGGCCCATCATCGCCACGGAAATGACCGACAGTGTCCAGCCGAAGGCCAGCGCATCGTCGCGCCCGACATGGCCCAGCGGGATCGGACGCGTCGCCGTGCGGCTCATCAGCATGTCGATGTCGCTGTCATACGCCATGTTGAGGCAGCCCGACGCGCCCGCCGCGCCCGCGATGCAGAGCAGCGCAGTAAAGGCGGTGAGCGGGTGCACGGCGCCGGGCGCGGCGACGATGCCCGCCAGCCCCGTGAACACCACCAGCGACATCACCCGCGGCTTGAGCAGCGCAAAGAAATCGCCGACCGTGGTGACGCGAGGCTCAGAAAGGGTGTGTGACAGCGACATGGATTACTTGACGTGCGGCAGCTCGTTGAACTGATGGAAGGGCGGCGGCGAAGGCAGGGTCCATTCCAGCGTGGTGGCGCCCTCGCCCCACGGATTGTCGCCGGCGATGCGCTTCTTCAGGAAGGCTTCGATACACATGACCAGGAAGATGATCACGCCGAAGCCCGCAATGAAGGCACCGATCGAGGACCAGTAGTTCCAGCCCGCGAACGCATCCGGATAGTCCGCATAGCGGCGCGGCATGCCGGCCAGGCCCAGGAAGTGCATTGGGAAGAAGGCCAGGTTCACGCCCACGAAGGTGACGTAGAAGTGCAGCTTGCCCAGCGCCTCGCTGTACATGTAGCCGGTGAACTTCGGGAACCAGAAATAGAATCCCGCGAAGATCGCGAACACCGCGCCCAGCGACAGCACGTAATGGAAGTGCGCCACCACGTAATAAGTGTCCTGCAGCACGACGTCGACGCCGGCATTGGCCAGCACGACGCCGGTGACGCCACCCACGGTGAAGAGGAAGACGAAGCCGACGGCCCAGAGCATGGGAGTCTTGAAGTCGATGGAGCCGCCCCACATCGTCGCGATCCAGGAGAATATCTTGATGCCAGTTGGCACCGCGATCACCATGGTGGCGAAGACGAAATAGGCCTTGGTGTCGACCGTCAGACCCACCGTGTACATGTGGTGCGCCCAGACCAGGAAGCCGATGAAGCCGATCGCGACCATGGCGTAAGCCATGCCGAGATAGCCGAACACCGGGCGGCGCGAGAAGGTGGCGATGATGTGGCTGATCATGCCGAAGCCCGGCAGGATCAGGATGTACACCTCGGGATGGCCGAAGAACCAGAACAGATGCTGGTAAAGCAGCACGTCGCCGCCGCCAGCCGGATCGAAGAAGGCGGTGCCGAAATTGCGATCGGTCAGCAGCATGGTGATGGCGCCCGCCAGAACCGGCAGCGACAGCAGCAGCAGCCAGACGGTGACCAGGATCGACCACACGAACAGCGGCATCTTGTGCAGGGTCATGCCCGGCGCGCGCATGTTGAAGATGGTGGTGATGAAGTTGATCGCGCCCAGGATCGAGCCCGCGCCCGCGATGTGGAGCGAGAAGATCGCGAAGTCCATCGCCGGGCCGGTCGAGAAGGTGGTCGAGAGCGGCGCATAGATCGTCCAGCCGCCACCGACACCCATGCCGCCGGAATCGCCTTCCACGAACATGGAAAGCACCAGCAGCGCGAAGCTGAAGGGCAGCAGCCAGAACGAGATGTTGTTCATGCGCGGGAACGCCATATCCGGCGCGCCGATCATCAGCGGCACCAGCCAGTTGCCGAAACCGCCGATCATGGCGGGCATGATCATGAAGAACACCATGATCAGGCCGTGGCCCGTCACGAAGACGTTGAACTGATGCGGGTCGTGCATGACCTGCAGGCCCGGATACATCAGCTCGGCACGCATCAGCATCGAGAAGATACCGCCGATCACACCGGCGACGACCGCGAAGATAAGGTACATCGTGCCGATGTCCTTATGGTTCGTGGAATAGACGTAGCGCCGCCAGCCGGTGGGATGGCCGTGATCGCCGTGATGATCGTCGTGATGGGCGTCGTGGGTGGTGGGGGTCATGATCGTTATTCCTGGTTCGACGCGACGCGGACGGCGCCATTGTCGAGAGCGGCGAGAGCGGAGAACTTCTTCCTGGCTTCAGCGAGCCACGCCGCATATTCGGCGTCGGTCACGACATGGACCTCGATCGGCATATAGGCGTGGCGCGAGCCGCAAAGCTCGGAGCACTGGCCGTAATAGACGCCGGTCCGGTTGGCGCGGAACCAGGTGTGGTTGTGGCGGCCCGGCACGGCGTCCATCTTCACGCCGAACTGGGGCATGGCCCAGCTGTGGATGACGTCGGCGCCGGTGGTCTCGATCACGACATTCTTGTTGACTGGCACGACCACGGGATTGTCGGTGCCCAGCAGGCGCGGCTTGCCGGCCTTGGCAGCGGCCGCGTCTTCCAGCATCTGGGCGTCGAAGGTGAAGCCGCCCGTGCCCGGATATTCATAGGTCCAGAACCACTGCTTGCCGATGGCGCGGATGGTGACGTCGGCCTTCGGAATGTCGTGCTGGAAATAGAGCAGCTTGAAGGACGGGATGGCGATGACCACCAGGATGATGACCGGGATGATGGTCCAGGCCACTTCCAGCAGGGCGTTGTGGCTGACCTTGGACGGCACCGGGTTCACGCTGGCGCGGAATTTCCACACCACATAGATCAGCAGCCCCAGCACGAACACGCAGGTGGCGGTGATGATCCAGAACAGCTCGAGGTGGAAGGACTCGATCATGTCCATCACCGGCGAAGCGGATTGCTGGAAGCCGTACTGGAAATCCTTGACTTGCGCATAGGCAGGGCTGGACGCCAGCGCGGCCGCCGAAGCACCCAGGACGGCGCCGATGCCGGTTTTCCGGAAGGACCCCATTTTCGGATTGAACATTCCGTGACCTCGCATGAGGGTCGGGGTTTCCCCCGCCCGTTTTCAGATTCTTGCGAGGGATTTAGAGGGGTTAAGCCCTTAAAGTCATTGCGACCTTATAGCACGGGCCGGGTCCGGCCCAGGGTTGCGCCTTTCCAAAGGCTTGCGGGATAGGCTGGCCCACCCGATATCTGGCACCCGAGCCCGATTTTTGCCCGTTTTTCAGGAAAACCCGTCATGGCCGACACCGACCTGTTTTTCTCCCGTACCGGGATGGACCCGGACAGTGTGCAGCGCACCGTGGACCAGGCCCTGAAAGGGGCGGACGATGGGGAACTCTTCCTGGAGTACAGCCAGTCCGAATCGTTCGCTTTTGACGACGGGCGGCTGAAGGCGGCCACTTTCGACACCAGTCAGGGCTTCGGCATGCGGGCCGTGGCGGGCGAGGCCACCGGCTATGCCCACGCCTCGGAAATCTCCGAAAGCGCCATCCAGCGCGCGGCCAGCACGGTGCAGGCGGTGTCGCGAGGCTATTCCGGAACCGAGACTGCCCCGCCTGCCCGCACCAACATCAAGCTCTATGCCGATATCGACCCGCTGGAGACGGCAGGCTTCGAGAAGAAGGTGAAGCTGCTGGAAGAGATCAACGCCTATGCCCGCGCCAAGGACAGCCGGGTGCGGCAGGTCTCCGCATCGCTGGGCGGCGAATGGCAGCGGGTGGAGATCATCCGCGCCGGGGGCGAGCGCTATTCCGACATCCGCCCCCTCGTCCGGCTGAACGTCTCTGTGGTGGCCGAGGAAAATGGCCGCCAGGAATCCGGCAGTTTCGGCGGCGGCGGCCGCAGTGGTTATGAGACCTATCTCGATCCCGACTATTGGCAGGCAGGCGTCGATGAGGCGTTGCGCCAGGCGCTGGTCAATCTGAGTTCGGTGCCCGCGCCCGCTGGCGAGATGACGGTGGTGCTAGGACCGGGCTGGCCCGGCATCCTGCTGCACGAAGCCATCGGTCACGGACTGGAAGGCGATTTCAACCGCAAGAAGACCAGCGCCTTCGCGGGCCTGCTGGGCGAGCGCGTCGCCGCCCCCGGCGTGACGGTGGTGGATGACGGCACCATCGATGGCCGCCGTGGTTCGCTCTCCATTGATGACGAAGGCACACCGACCTCGCGCACCGTGCTGATCGAGGACGGCATCCTGAAAGGCTATATGCAGGATCGCCAGAACGCCCGCCTGATGGGCGTTGCGCCCACCGGCAACGGACGGCGGCAATCCTACGGCTCGCCGGTGATGCCGCGCATGACCAACACCTACATGCTGGGCGGCGACAAGCATCCCGACGAAATCCTGCAGAGCGTGAAGAAGGGCATCTACGCCACCAATTTCGGCGGCGGCCAGGTGGACATCACCAATGGCAAGTTCGTCTTTTCCTGCACCGAGGCTTATCTGATCGAGAACGGCAAGCTGGGGCACGCCATCAAGGGCGCCACCCTGATCGGCAGCGGTCCGGAGGCGCTGACCCGCGTCAGCATGATCGGCAACGACATGAAGCTGGACACCGGCATCGGCACCTGCGGCAAGAACGGCCAGAGCGTGCCGGTGGGCGTGGGCCAGCCGACGCTGCGGTTGGATGGCCTGACGGTGGGTGGTACGGCGCAAGCGGCTTAGGGCCGCGAAAGCATCTCGCAGACCAGGTCGCTTAGACGTTCGAGATCCACCGGCTTGTGCAGGGTGCGGATTTCGCGCGCCCGCATCAGCTCTGACGGCGGACGTTCCTGGGCATAGCCGGTCATCATCAGCACTTTCAGTTCGGGCCGCAGGTCCAGCGCCTTCTCGACCAGTTCATAGCCGTCCATGTTCGGCGTGCGCACATCGGAGAGCAGCAGCGAGACGCCGGAATTCTTTCGCAGCAGTTCATAAGCCTGCCTGCCGTCTTCGGCTTCCAGCACCTTGAGATCGCGCGCTTCCAGCAGTTCGGCGATCAGGCTGCGAAGCCCGCCTTCATCTTCGGCGATCACGATCTGGGGTGCGCCCATGTGGTATCCAATCTGCTCTGGCCAACCTGCCCCCGCGGCGGCAATCTGCTGGCGTTTTACCTTCCCCCTCACCGATTCAGAGGGTGGCTGATCAGGGGAGAAGACGTTGCTGATCTTCAAGATCGTCCCGCGCGCGGAATGGGGTGGCGCGGGAAATGACTATCCGGGTTCCGCGCACGACCAGGCCGACGGCTTCCTGCATTTCTCGACCCATCCGCAACTGGCGGAAACATTGCGGCTCTACTATGCGGGCCGCGACGACCTGCTGTTGTTGGCGGTGGACGCAGAAACATTGGGCGCTGCATTGAAGTGGGAACATTCGCCATCACGCTGCGAGGATTTTCTCCATCTCTTCGGCGCCCTGCCGCGCGCCGCGGTGCTGTGGGCCAAACTTCTGGCGCGCGATGCCAGCGGCAACTTCATCATTCCAGCATGACGGGGGCCGAGTTCCTTGCCGCTATTCAGCAGAACCCGTTCAACGCGGCCCTGTTGGCGCGCTTGCCCATGCTCGGCCTGCCCGATTGCTGGCTGGTGTCGGGCTCGCTTTTCCAGACCGTGTGGAACCTGCAATGCGGTTTGGCGCCGACGCATGGCATCAAGGACTATGACATCTTCTATTTCGATCCCGACACAAGCTGGGATGCCGAAGACGCTGTGATCGCACGCGGCCGCGATGTCTTTGCCGATCTAGATGTTGAGGTGGAAATCCGCAACCAGGCGCGGGTGCATCTCTGGTACGAGAAAAAGTTCGGCGCACCCTATCCGCCGCTGCTGCGCGCCACCGACGGCATCGACCGCTTTCTGTCGCCCTGCTCGCAGGTGGGCGTGCGGGCAAGCGATATGGCGCTTTATGCGCCCAAGGGACTGGACGACGTCGCCGCGATGGTGGCGCGCCCCATTCCGGTGCCGAATTATGACCGGGACCGCTTCCTGGAAAAGGCGCAGCGATGGCAGGCGCGCTGGCCGCGCCTGACCATCACCGACTGAAATCAGCCGCCCGCTTTGTAGGTGCGGTTATAGCCGTTGCGCTCGTTGATGACGGTGATATCGCCATTGAGACGAATGCGCAGGCGCAGATTGTTGGCCTTGTCCACCGCACCCACCGCCGGATCGGGATTGGCGATCATGTTGGGATCGCCATTCACTTCCGGCGTGTTGCGCGCGGCGTGCAGCATCCAAAGGCCCTGATTGCGGGGGCTGGACTGGATGGTTTTCACCCGCTCCGGATGGCCGCCCTTGGTGGGGCTGTTGCCCATGATGGTGACGATGGGTTGCAACGTATTCACCAGCGCGGGGCTGCCGGACATGACCGTGCCATGATGGCTGGAGAGATAGACATCGACCTTGCCGACCTTGTCCTCGGGGCAGACGAGTTCCTTTTCGCGGTCCCAGGTCAGGTCGCCGAACGCGGCGATCTTCGTCTTGCCATAGGTGATGACGACACTGGTGGAGCGGGCATTCTCCTCGCCGCCATTGGCGGGCATGGCAGGCATGGCGGCGCATTCCGGCACGGCGCCGCGCGAACCCACCGGCGCCTTGGCCGGCATCACGGCATCGGCGCTGACGATATGGATATCCATGCCATCCAGCCGGATGTGTTCGCCGGTCTTGACCACGCGATGCTTCGCGCCCGTGCCCGCGATCATCTTCAGATAGTTGCGATACTGGCCTTCGGTTGAATTGGGCGGCGGCACATTGGGATCGGCAGGCGGCGGCGGCACCACGCCGCCGCGGCCCGCCGCGGGCCGGCCATCCGGCCCCAGCACGCGCCAGTCGGGCCCGATGATGCCGCCCGCGCCGGAGTTTGTGGCGCCGCGCACTTCGCGGTTCTCGCCATGATCGATGAAATCGTCGATCTTGATGCGCTTGATGAAGCCTTCCAGACCGCCGATATGATCCCCGTGATAATGCGTGGTGATGAGGTAATCGACCTTGGTGCCGCCCGCCGCCTTGACCGCATCGACCAGGCGCTGGGCGCTGGGATAGTTGCCGGTGGCGGCGCTGGCCTCGGGATTGCCGGTGTCGATCACCACCACCCGCTTGTTCGGCGTCACGAAGACGGTGCCGCCGCCGCCTTCCACATCCACCGAGATCATCTGCAATGCGTCATCGCGGCCCTGTGCCATGATGGGCGCGATGGCGGCGGGAATGGCGAGAATGGCGGCGCCGGACAGCAGCGCGATGGCGGATTTGCGGATCATGCGGTTTCCCCTGAAAGACAGCGCGGAACTGATGTCCGCTTTCCGGCCAACGCTACAGCCAAAGCGGCGCGGCGCAAAGCCACTTCCGTCCGGACCTCTCGACCATGGCGGGCGGGCCGCGCTATAGGAACCGCATGATCCCTCTTCCCGGAAAGGCCCATGACTTGGGCGGCGGCTTCATCGTCCGGCGGCTTTTGCCGCAGGCCGGACGGCGCGCCATCGGCCCCTTTGTGTTCTTCGACTATTTCGGCCCGGTGGAATTTCCGCCCGGCCGCGGCATCGATGTGCGGCCGCATCCCCATATCGGCCTGGCGACCATCACCTATCTGTTCGATGGCGGTCAGACCCATCGCGACAATATCGGTTCGCGGCAGGAAATCCGCCCCGGCGACGTCAACTGGATGACGGCGGGCCGCGGCATTGTCCATTCCGAGCGCACCGGTGCGGAGATGCGCAACAACGGCCATCGCATGTGGGGCATCCAGAGCTGGGTAGGCTTGCCGGAAGCGGACGAGCAGTGCGCGCCAAACTTCCAGCATTTTCCCGCCAGCGATCTGCCCGAACGCACCGAGAAAGATGTGACGTTGCGCATGATCGCCGGCACGGGCTTCGGCCTGACCTCGCCGGTGCGGACCTATTCGCCCATTCTCTACGCCGATGCCCGCTTCGAAGCGGGCGGCAGCCTGCATTACGACCTGGAGCACAGGGAGCGCGCCTTCCTTGTGGTCGAGGGCGAAGTGGAAAGCGGCGGCGATCTGTCGGGCACCGAGCGGCACGGTCCGGGCTCCATGCTGTTCCTGTATCCCGAGGAGGAAGTGACCCTCTTCGCCCACGCGCCCGCGCGCGTCATGCTGGTGGGCGGCGCGCCGCTCGACGGCCCGCGCCATATCTGGTGGAATTTCGTCGCCTCCGACCGCGCCCGCATTGAGCAGGCCAAGGAGGACTGGCGCGAAAACCGCTTCGGCCCCATCCCGGGCGACGACCAGGAATTCATCCCTCTGCCGGAGTCACAAGCATGAATGCCATCGGCGCACTTCTGCTCACAGCGGGCCTGTTCTTCGCAGCCCAGGGTGCAGGCTGGGTCGCCTGGCCTGCGGACAGCTTCATGGTGGAGCGGCGCGAATGGATCGGCTACGGCCTGGCCATCGCGTCGGTAGGCCTGGCGATGGTGTGGAAATCACAGCGCAAGGGATGAGGCACGATGAAGTATAACCGTCTGGGCAATACCGGCTTGCAGGTGTCCGAACTCTGCTTCGGCACCATGACCTTTTCCGGCAAGGGCTTCCTGGGCGGCGGCGTGGGCAAGCAGACCCAGACCGAAGCGACCCAGCTGATCGCGCGGGCGCTGGAAGCGCGGATCAACTTCATCGATACCGCCAACGTCTATGCGCTGGGCGAGTCCGAAACGATGACGGGACAGGCGCTGAAGGATATCGGCGCCCGGCGCAGCGATATCGTGCTCGGCACCAAGGTGTTCGGCCGCATGGCGTCCGGGCCCAACGATATCGGCGCCTCCAGAGGCCACATCATGGACAGCGTGTCCTTGAGCCTGGAGCGGCTGCAAACCGATCACATCGACCTCTACCAGATCCACCAGGCCGATATCGCCACCGGCGTGGAAGAGACCATGCGGGCGCTGGACGATCTCGTTTCGCAGCGCATGGTGCGTTATGTCGGCGTTTCCAACTGGGAAGCCTGGCGGATCATGAAAGCCAATGGCATCGCCGACAAGCGCGGTTGGTCGCGGATCGAAACCAACCAGGCCTATTACTCCATCGCCGGGCGCGACCTGGAACAGGAACTGGTGCCGCTGATGGCCGACCAGCAGATCGGTTGCCTGGTGTGGAGCCCGCTGGCGGGCGGCTATATGGCGGGCAAGTACACGCCGGGTGGCGAAGCGCCGGAACCGGGCCGCCGCGCCGCCTTCGACTTCCCGCCCATCGACAAGGACAAGGCCGACCGGATCGTCGTGGCGATGCGGCCCATCGCACAAGCGCATGGCGTGTCGGCGGCGCGCGTGGCGCTGGCCTGGGTGCGGCAGAAGCCGTTCGTCACCAGCACCATCATCGGCGCCAAGACCATGGCGCAGTTGAACGACAATATTGCAGCGGTTAACCTGACCCTGACCGCGGACGAGATCGCCGCGCTGGACGCCATCAGCGCCGAGCGGCCGCAATATCCGCACTGGATGATCCAGCGGAACAATTCCACGCGGCACTACACCGGCGAGCCGGTGAAGTTCGGCGGGATTCCCAGCCCCAAGGTGTGACGCGCGCCTGCGGGCGTCCACGGCGGCGATGATGGCCTTGCACTTGGCGATGAAGGCGCGGATTTTCGCCCGCCGCATCCTGCTTTCGCGGCTATAGCTGCCATGGATCCGGCGATTGCGATTGCCGGGCTGTACACCGCGCCTCTTCTTAAGCCTCAGTACGGGCCTGACTTTCGCACCCATTCGAACCTCACCAATTCCCCCCCCTCCCCCCCGGGAGCGCGCTTCAATCTTCGCGTTCGAGTGTAGGAAATGGCGGCAGCGGCAGATACGTGGATATGCAGGACGGCCGTTTTCACTCTAAATTGGCTGCGCTGTTGAGAAATTCGAACTCTTCCCAGGTGGATAAGACAGCCAAAATGAAAGTGAACCGCGCCCTTAAAGGAAATTGTATTCCGAATAGAGATGCGCCAGATCGCGATTCCAGACGCCGTAGTAATTCTTCAGCATCTCTTCTGAGCGGGTATAGCCGCGATTGACCAGTTCGCGCAGCGGATTGAGGAAGCCGTCTTCGCTCATGCCGCCCGCATCCAGCGCGGCGCGGCGCTTCAGACCGGCGGTGGAAATCTCCAGCATGCGGTGCGCCAGTTCATGCACCGTCGCCTTGCGGAAAGGCGTCTTGAAGCCTTGCTTGGGCACGCCGTCGCGCAACGCCTGGCGTTCTTCCGCAGTCCAGTCCTTCACCAGGTCCCAGCAGGCATCGAGCGCGACATCGTCATAAAGCAGCCCGACCCACAGGGCGGGCATGCCGCAGATGCGCCGCCACAACCCGCCATCGGTGCCGCGCATTTCCAGGAAGGACTTCAGCCGCACTTCCGGGAAGATGGTGGTGAGATGATCGGCCCAGTCGCTCATCGACGGTTCGATATGCGCGACTTCGGGAATTTCGCGGGCGAGGAATTTGCGGAAGCTCTTGCCCGCCACATCGATGTATTTTCCGTCGCGATAGACGAAATACATCGGCACATCGAGGGCGTAATCGACATAGCGCTCGAAACCCATACCATCTTCAAAGACGAAAGGCAGCATACCCGAGCGGGCATTGTCGACATCGGTCCAAACCTGGGAGCGATAGGAGAGGAAGCCTGAAGGCCGGCCCTCGCGGAAGGGCGAATTGGCGAACAACGCGGTGGTGACGGGCTGCAACGCCAGGCCGACGCGGAATTTCTTCACCATGTCGGCTTCGGAAGCGAAATCGAGATTCACCTGCACGGTGCAGGTGCGGAACATCATGTCCAGGCCATAGCCGCCGACCTTCGGCATGTATTCGCGCATGATCTTGTAGCGGCCCTTGGGCATCACCGGCACTTCGTCCAGCCGCCAGTCGGGCGCGAAGCCGAAGCCCAGCATGCCGACGCCGATCTCGGTGGCGACTTGGCGGCTCTCTTCCAGATGCGTGTTCACCTCGGCGCAGGTCTCGTGCACCGTCTTCAGCGGCGCGCCCGACAGTTCGAACTGCCCCCCCGGCTCCAGCGAGAGCGAGGCGCCATTCTTGGTCAGGCCGATGATGTGCTCGCCTTCCTTCAGCGGCTGCCAACCGAACCGCGCCATGCCTTCCAGCAGCTGACGGATGCCGGGCTTGCCGTCATAGGTGACAGGTTTGCGGGTCTTGAGGTCGTAGACGAATTTCTCGTGCTCGGTGCCGATGCGCCAGTCGGCCTTGGGCCTGCTGCCTTTCGAAAGATGACGAACCAGGTCGTCACGGCTCTGGATAAGGCCGCCTGCAGACTGGGGAATGGACATGAAAACCTTCTGGCGGCGATCCCTGGCCGCTAGTTAGGCATCCCCCGGCGCGGGCGCAAGAGCGGACCCGTTAGTTAATCCCGGAGATCGCCCGCCACGCTTTGCCACACCGCCAGCGCCGCCAGCGCGGCGGTGTCGGCGCGCAGGATGCGTGGCCCCAGCGTCACGGGCGTCACGAACGGCAAGGCGCGCAGCATCGCGCGCTCGGCCGGATCAAAGCCCCCTTCGGGCCCAGTGAGAATGGCGGCTGGCACAGGCACGGCGGCTTGCGCCAGCGGTTTGGCATCGCCGCCCTCGTCGCAGAAATAGATCCGCCGTTGCTGCGGCCATGACGCTAGCAACTGCTCCAGCGACAACGGCGCGCCGATCTCCGGCACGCAAACACGCTCCGACTGTTCCGCTGCTTCCACCGCATTGGCCAGCAGGCGTTCTTCATTGATGCGCGTCACAATGGTGCGGCGGGTGAAGACCGGTTGCAGCTTGGTAGCGCCCAGCTCCGTCGCCTTCTGCACCAGATAATCGGCGGGTGTTTTCTTCACCGGCGCGAAGACAAGCCAGACATCCGGAACCTGGGCTTGCGGCGCGGTGCGCGCCTTCAGCCGCACGATGGCGCCGCGCTTGGTCACGGTTTCCAGTTCCGCCAGCCATTCGCCATCGCGGCCATTGAACAGGCGCAGGCGGTCGCCCGCCTTGGCCCGCAGCACATGCAGCAGGTAATGCGCATGCGCGTCCGACAACGGCAGCGCCACACCTTCGCCCAGATCGGCGGTCACATAAAGGCGTGTGCGCCCGCCTGGTTCCTTCACGTCGTCAGCCATGCCACACTTGAACAAGATGACCACGAATTCGCAACCCGCCGACGCCGTCGCCGCGCCCTGGATGGAGGCCCTGCCCCGCCGGATGCGGCCTTATCTGCAACTAATGCGGCTGGACCGGCCCATTGGGATCTGGCTGCTGTTCTGGCCCTGCCTGTTAGGATTGGTGCTGGGCGCGACGGCCCAGGATCGCAGCTTCACCGCGTGGCGCGACGTCTATTACCTGATCCTGTTCGCCCTGGGCGCCATCGTGATGCGCGGCGCGGGCTGCACGTTCAACGACATTGTGGACCGCAAGTTCGACGCGGCGGTGGCGCGGACGCGCGGGCGGCCCATTCCGTCGGGCGCGGTCAGCGTCGCCAGCGCCGTGCGCCTGCTGGCCGGCCTCTGCCTGATCGGGTTGGTGATCCTGACCCAACTCAACATTTTCGCCATCGGGCTAGGCGCGGCGTCGCTGACGCTGGTGGCGGCGTATCCCTTCATGAAGCGGATCACCTGGTGGCCACAGGCCTGGCTGGGCCTCACCTTCAACTGGGGCGCGCTGCTGGGCTATGCGGCGCAGACCGGCACGCTGGGCTGGGCGGATGCCATGCTCTATGCCGGGCTGGTGTTCTGGACGCTGGGCTATGACACCATCTATGCCTTGCAGGACAAGGATGACGACGCGCTGATCGGCGTGAAGTCCACCGCGCGGCTGTTCGGCGACAACGCCAAGATGTGGGTGGCGCGGTTCTACACCATCGCCTTCGCGCTGATCCTGGCGTCGGGCTATGCCGCGCATGCGGGCTGGCTGTTCACGCCCTTGATGCTGGCGGCGGGCGCGCACATGGCGTGGCAGGTGAAGCGGCTTGATATCCATGATGGCGACGGGGCACTTACCCTGTTCCGCGCCAATCGCAACACCGGCGCACTGATGGCGCTGGCCTTCCTCGCCGCCAACTGGTTCTTCTAATCGTGTCAGAAGGCGATCTTGCCGGTGAGCATCTGCCAGAACATCTTCCAGTCGCCCATCAGGCTGTAGAGCGGGTATTTGAAGGTTGCGGGGCGGTTCTTCTCAAAGAACAAATGCCCCGCCCAGGCGAAGCCATAGCCGCAGACCACCGCCAGCAGGAACAGTCCGAAGCGGCCCGTCACCAGCGCCGCCAGCAGCAGCACCAGCGCCAGCGACGAGCCGATGAAATGGATGCGCCGCGTCGCCCGCTTGGCATGCTCGCTGAGATAGAAGGGGTAGAATTCGGCAAACCTGTTATAGCGCATGGCATCGTGCGTCCTTTGGGCGCGCCGATTGTGAGCCCGCCCCGCGCATGACGTCAAACCCGCCATGACTTCCAATCCAGAAACATTTATCCGCGCCAACACCCTGCCGCTGGCGCCGCCGCTGGTGCCGGAGATCACACTGCGCCTGGCGGCGGAAGTCGTGCCCTTGTGGCGGGCGACCGAAGAAGAGTTGGCGGCGATGGGCGTGCCGCCTCCCTATTGGGCCTTCGCCTGGGCGGGCGGACAGGCGCTGGCGCGCTATGTTCTCGACAATCCCGCCATCGTGGCGGGCAAGCGGGTGCTGGATATCGGTTCGGGCTCCGGCCTGGTGGGCATCGCCGCAATGAAGGCCGGCGCGGCCGCCGTCACCGCGGCGGATATCGATAACTTCGCCGCCGCCGCCATAGCGATGAATGCGCAGGCCAATGGCGTGACTGTGAAAGTGGCGACCTGCAACCTGATCGGCGGCCATGCGCCCTGGGATGTGATCCTGGTGGGCGACCTGTTCTACGAGCGGCCGTTGGCCGAGAGCCTGCTGGCCTGGCTAGGCCCGCTGACGGCGGATGTGCTGATGGGCGATCCGGGCCGGACCTATTTCCCCAAGAGCGGCATCGAGAAGCTCGGCACTTATACCGTGCAGACCACGCGCGATCTCGAGGATCGCGAGATTCGCGAAACGAGCGTTTACCGCCTGGCCCGTTCCTCCGGCGTCGCCTGAACCGGAATCCCCGGCGGCGGCGCATCGAGATCGCCGCGCGAGGACGCGGGCGACGCCTTGGTGATGGCGAAAACGGTGCCGGAAAGCAGCAGCAGCGCGATCAGGTTGGGGATCGCCATCAGCGCGTTCATCGTGTCGGAGAAATTCCAGACCAGGTCGAGCTTGACGACGCAACCGATATAGACCGCGACCACCCAGAGCAACCGGTAAGGCAGGATCACCTTGGGTCCGAAAATATATTCGGCGGCGCGTTCGCCATAATAGCTCCAGCCCAAAAGCGTGGTGAAGACGAACAGCACCAGACCCAGCGTAACGATCCAGTGGCCGATGCCCGGCAGGCCAGCGCCATAGGCCAGCGCCGACAGGCTGGCGCCGGTCTGGCCGCTCTGCCAGGCGGGCAGCATCTGCGTGACGCCGTCCACCGTCACCGGGACCGTGGCGGTGAGGATCACCAGCGCCGTCATGGTGCAGACGATGATCGTGTCGATGAAGGTGCCCAGCATCGCTACCATGCCCAGCCGGGCCGGATCGCGGGTCTGCGCCGCCGCATGGGCGATGGCGGCGGAGCCCAGGCCCGCCTCGTTGGAGAAGATGCCGCGCGCCACGCCATAGCGCACGCCCATGATCATGGCCGCGCCCGCGAAGCCGCCCGCCGCCGCGCTGCCCGTGAAAGCGTCGCGGAAGATCAGCGCCAGCGCGCCAGGAACATTCTCGGCGTTGAAGGCGATGATCAGAAGGCTACCCGCGACATAGACCAGCGCCATGAAGGGCACCAGCTTGTCCGACCAGGAGGCGATGCGCTTCAGCCCTCCAATGATAACCACGAAGACGATGCCGGTCAGGATGATGCCCGTCACCCAGGTCGGCGTGCCGGTGGTGGCGAGGAAGACGTCCGACAGCGAATTGGCCTGCACCATGTTGCCGATGCCGAAAGCGGTGATGGTGGCGAAGAAAGCAAACAGCCAGGCCAGCCAGCCCCAGCGGGGACCCAGGCCGTTCTTGATGTAATACATCGGGCCGCCATTGGTGCGGCCGGTCTCATCGACTTCGCGATAGCGGATGGCGAGCACGGCTTCGGCATATTTGGTCGCCATGCCGACCAGCGCGGTCATCCACATCCAGAACACAGCCCCCGGCCCGCCCAGCGCGATGGCGGTGGCGACGCCCGCGATATTGCCGGTGCCGATGGTGGCGGCCAGCGCGGTCATCAGCGATTGCCAGGGTGTGATCTCGCCCTGGTCGCCCACCGCGGCCTTGCGGCCCTGGAACATGAGACGGAACGCCGCCGGGAGGCGGCGCAGCGGCATGAACCCTAAACCAATTGTCAGAAAGAGGCCGGTGCCCAGGATCAGGATCAGCATCGCCGGTCCCCAGACGATGCCATTGACCAAATTTACGGCAGCTTCGATCTGGGCCATCACGCCCGACTGGTTTTCCACAATCATCCCCTAAGCCCGCGTCCCCGGGACAGCCTACTGCCCCTCCCCTTTTCAGCATAGCTCTGACAAGGTGGCCGGATCAGGCGTCGTTGGGGGACATCATGGCTGGCATTCCGCTCAATCCGGAGCATGAAGACGGAGGCAACGAGCTTCGCCGCGCGCTGGGGCCTGTCCACCTCATCATGCTGGGCATCGGCGCCATCATTGGCGCGGGCATCTTCGTCTCCACCGGCCAGGCCGCCGCCAACTATGCCGGTCCCGCCGTGATGATCTCCTATCTGGTGGCCGGTTTCGGCTGCCTGCTGGCGGGTCTTTGCTACGCCGAATTCGCCGCCATGATCCCGGTGGCGGGCAGCGCCTACAGCTACAGCTTCGCCACCCTCGGGAAATTCTTCGCCTGGATCATCGGCTGGGACCTGATCCTGGAATATCTCGCCGCGGGCTCCGCCGTGGCGGTGGGCTGGGCGGGCTACTTCAAGGGCATGATGGCCAATGCCGGCATTCATATCCCCGATCACCTCTCCACCTCGCCGGTGGCATGGAACGCGGCGGAAGGCACGATGCATCTGACCGGCGCGATCATCAATCTGCCCGCCGCCAGCCTGATCTTGGCTCTGACCGCGCTGCTGGTGATCGGCATTCGCGCCAGCGCCAGCTTCAACGCGGTGATGGTGGTGCTGAAACTGCTGGTGGTGCTGCTGGTGATCGGCTTCGGGCTGCACTACATCAACACCGAAAATCTCACACCCTTCATTCCCGAGAATACCGGCACCTTCGGCGAATATGGCTGGAGCGGCATCCTGCGCGCCTCCGGCGTGGTCTTCTTCGCCTATATCGGCTTCGATTCCGTCTCGGTGGCGGCGCAGGAAGCCAGGAATCCCCAGCGCAACATGCCGATTGGCATCCTGGGCTCGCTGGGTATCTGCACCATCCTCTATGTCCTGATGTGCATCGTCATGACGGGCATGGCGCACTACACCACCCTGGACGTGCCGCAGCCGGTGGCCACGGCGGTGGAAGCCACGGGCGGCGCGCTGGCCTGGCTGGTGCCGCTGGTGAATATCGGCGCCGTGCTGGGCCTGGGCACCGTGGTGCTGGTGCTGCTGCTGGGCCAGTCGCGTATCTTCTATGCCATGAGCCGCGACGGCATGCTGCCGCCGCTGTTCAGCAAGGTGCATCCGAAATTCCGCACCCCGCATATCTCCACCATCATGATTGGCGGCGTGGCGGCGCTGCTGTCGGCCTTCCTGCCGCATGACCTGCTGATCGAGCTGGTCTCCATCGGCACCCTGGCCGCCTTCGTGCTGGTCTGCGTCTCGGTGATCGTGCTGCGCAAGACCCATCCCAACGTGCCGCGCCCCTTCCGCACGCCCTGGGTCCCTGTCGTTCCCATCGCCGGCATCCTGGTCTGCGGTGCCATGATGGCGGGCCTGCCGATCGACACCTGGATCCGGCTTGCGGTCTGGTTCGCCATCGGCCTGGCGATTTACTTCCTTTATGCGCGCCACCACGCCAAGACGCCCAGCTACGCCTTGAAGCGGGACTAGTGCCCGCCTAAAAGCAGGGATGGCCTACAAGTCGCTACGGGACTTCATCAGCCGCCTGGAAAAGGACGGCGAACTGGTGCGCGTGCGCGAACCGGTCTCCACCGTGCTGGAGATGACCGAGATCCAGACCCGCCTGATCGCCGAAGGCGGCCCCGCGGTGATCTTCGAAAATCCCATTCGCGCCGACGGCACGCCTTCCGACATGCCGGTGCTGGTCAACCTGTTCGGCACGGTGAAGCGCGTCGCGATGGGCGTCACCATGGGCGGCATTGAACGCACCGCCGCGCCGCAACTGCGCGAAGTCGGTGAGCTGCTGGCGCAGCTGCGCCAGCCACAGCCGCCGCGTTCTTTTGGCGAGGCGGCGGAATTGCTGCCGCTGGTCAAGACCATCCTGGCGATGAAGCCCAAGACGGTTTCGAACCCGCCCTGCCAGGAAGTGGTGCTGCGCGGTGACGACATCGACTTGTCCAAACTGCCGGTGATGACCTGCTGGCCGGGCGAGCCCGCGCCGCTGATCACCTGGCCGCTGGTGGTGACCAAGGGCCCCAGCGACAGCCGCGAGGACAACTATAATCTCGGCATCTACCGCATGCAGGTTCTGAACAAGAACCAGACCATCATGCGCTGGCTGAAGCATCGCGGCGGGGCGCAGCATCATCATCGCTGGGGCAAGACCAATCCCGCGCCCCTGCCCGCCGCCGCAGTGATCGGGGCCGATCCCGGCATGATCCTGGCCGCGGTGACGCCGGTGCCGGAGACGCTGAGCGAATACCAGTTCGCGGGCCTGTTGCGCGGCGAGCGGATGGCGCTGGCCGATTGCGTCTCGCAGCCGCTGAAGGTGCCTGCCGAGGCCGAGATCGTGATCGAAGGCGAAGTCTCGCTCAGCGACTACGCGCCCGAGGGCCCCTATGGCGATCACACCGGCTATTACAATTCGGTGGAGCAGTTCCCCGTCTTCACCGTCACCGCCATCACCATGCGGAAGAAGCCGATCTATCTTTCCACCTACACGGCGCGGCCGCCCGATGAACCATCGGTGCTGGGCGAGGCGCTGAACGAAGTCTTCATTCCGCTGATCAAGCAGCAATTCCCCGAGATCGTGGATTTCTGGCTGCCGCCGGAAGGCTGCTCCTATCGCATCGCCGTGGTCTCGATGAAGAAGGCCTATCCCGGCCATGCCAAGCGCGTGATGATGGCGGTGTGGTCGTATTTGCGCCAGTTCATGTACACCAAATGGGTGATTGTGGTGGACGACGACATCAATGCGCGCGACTGGAAGGATGTGATGTGGGCCGTCTCCACCCGCATGGACCCCGCCCGCGACGTCACCATGATCGAGAGCACCCCCATCGACTATCTCGACTTCGCCTCGCCGGAGAGCGGGCTGGGCTCCAAGATCGGGCTGGACGCCACCAACAAGCTGCCGCCCGAAACCCATCGCGAATGGGGCCAGAAGATCGCCATGGATGAAGACGTCATCCGCAAGGTGACGGAGAAATGGGCCAGTCTCGGCCTGCCGGGGTCTGGCAAGCCGATCTGGAAATAGCCGGCGCTTGACCGGTCCCGGCCTTTTCGGGCATCGGTTGGGGCAATGACCCACACGCCCAAAGACCCACAAGCCATCCTGTCCGCCACCCTGGAGGCGGCGCGCAAAGCCGGCGCCGATGCTGCCGACGCGCTGTTCTTGGAAGGCATCAGTTCCTCGGTCTCTTATCGTCTCGGCAAACTTGAGGATGTCGAGCGCGCCGAGAGTTCCGACCTCGGCTTGCGCGTCTTTGTCGGCAACCGCGTCGCCATCGTCTCGTCCACCGATTTCTCCGCCGATGCGCTGGCGGCGTTGCCTGCCCGTGCCGTGGCGATGGCCCGGCTTGCGCCCGAGGACAAGTTTGCGGGGCTCGCGCCAACAGACCGGCTGGCGCGAGCCATTCCGGCGCTCGATCTCGAAGACCAAGCCGAGCCCGCCGCCGAGACGCTGATCCAGCGGGCCCGCGCGGTGGAAGCCGCCGCGCTTGCCGTGAAGGGCGTGACCAATTCCGAAGGCGGCGGCGCTTCCTTCTCGCGCAGTGCCGTGGCGCTGGCGACCTCCACAGGCTTTTACGGCCGCTATGCCGGCACCAGCCATTCCATCGGCGTCGCGGTGCTGGCGGGCGAAGGCACCTCCATGGAGCGCGACTATGATCACGCTTCCGCCCGCCACAGCGGCGACCTGCGCGCGGCGGAAGAGATCGGCCGCAGCGCCGGTGAAAAGACAATGCGGCGGCTGAATCCGCGCAGCATGAAATCCCAAAGTGTGCCGGTGGTGTTTCATCCCGACGAGGCCGCGGGGCTGCTGGGGCATTTCGCCGGCGCCATTTCCGGCGCCGCCATCGCCCGCGGCGTCTCCTTCCTCAAAGACAAAATGGGCTTTGGCGTCTTCGCGCCGGGCATCTCCATCATCGACGATCCGCACCGGGTGCGCGGCCTGCGTTCCAAGCCGTTCGATGGCGAAGGCGTCGCCAATGTCCGACGCGCGCTGATCGAAGACGGCAAGCTGACAAGCTGGCTGCTGGATTGCGCCAGCGCCCGCCAGCTCGGCCTGGAAACCACCGGCCATGCGGCGAGGGGCACCGGCGGTCCGCCGTCACCGTCCATCACCAATCTCTATCTGGAAGCGGGCAAGATGCCGGTGCGCGAACTGATCGCCGACATCAAACAGGGTTTCTATGTCACCGAACTGATGGGCATGGGCGTCAACGGCGTGACGGGCGATTACAGCCGTGGCGCGGCGGGCTTCTGGATCGAGAATGGCGAGATCGCCTTCCCGGTGTCCGAAGTCACCATCGCGGGCAACCTGATCGACATGTATGCACGCCTGACGCCCGCCAGCGATCTGGAGTTCCGTCACGGCACCAATGCGCCCACCGTGCGTATCGATGGGATGACCCTGGCCGGAGCATAACCTTGGCGGTTTCGGACGATCTCGATCTGTTGGAAGCGGCGTGCCGCGCCGGAGGCGAGATCGCGCGACGGCGTTTCCAGGAAGGCTGCAAAAGCTGGAGCAAGCAGGGCGGCAGTCCGGTCACCGAAGCCGATCTGGAAGTGGACGCCTATCTGCGCCGCACACTCACCCAGGCGCGTCCCGATTATGGCTGGCTGTCGGAAGAAAGCGTCGATGACCGCAAGCGGCTGGAGCATCGCACGCTGTTCATCGTCGATCCCATCGATGGCACCGTCGCCTTCCTGAAGGGCCGCGCTCATTTCACCGTCTGCGCCGCTGTCGTGCAGGATGGCGCGCCGATGGCGGGCGTGGTCTACAATCCCCTGCTCGACCATCTCTACAAGGCCAAGACCGGCGGCGGCGCCTTCTGCAACGATGCGTCGATCCGGGTCAGCGATTGCTGCGCCATGCCCGGCTGCGCCATCCTGGGCAACCGCGCCATGCTCACCGCCCCGCCCTGGCCGCAGATGCGGGTGGAAACGCGCAATTCGGTCGCCTACCGGGTGGCACTGACGGCGGATGGCAGCTTCGACGCCACCTTGAGCCTGTCGGCCAAGCGCGACTGGGACCTGGCGGCAGCGGACATCATCCTGCGCGAGGCAGGCGGCCGCATCACCGACCGGGAGGACAAGCCCCTGGTCTACAACCGCCCCGAGGCGGTCCAGCCAACCATGCTTGCCGCTGGACCACGTTTGCACGCCGAAATTCTTTCGCATCTGCGACAATAAGAGAACTGGAGCCGCGGGGCGATTGCGCTTGAATGATACTGCAATCGCGAACGGACCCGGTCATGGCCAAGAATGCGCCCAAACAATTGCTGCATCTGGTGTTCGGGGGCGAGCTGGTCAGCACGGAGGGGATTGAGTTCAAGGACTTGTCCAAGCTCGACGTTGTGGGCATCTACCCCAACTTCGCCGATGCGCGCGCCGCCTGGGCATACAAGGCGCAGGGCACGGTCGATCAGGCCCAGATGCGCTATTTCGTTGTCCACATTCATCACCTGATGGATCCGGACGCCCCGCACGACCACTAAGCATCTGGCGTCGTAGGGCTTTTTCGCCCTCGCAGGCGAAGGTTCCCCGTGCTAGAGCGTCGGGCCGATGATCGCCAGCCCCTCTTCCCCCAATTCCAAGCCGCTCGGCGCGGGTCAGGTGATTGCACGGCTGCTGCGCGACTATGTCCGGGGCCAATGGCACCTGCTGGCGGCCGGCGTCCTGGCGCTGCTGCTGGCGGCGGCCGCGGGCGGCGGCCTGCCGCAGCTGGTGAAGCTGCTGCTGAAGCAGATTTTCGACAAGGGCGTGGAATCCTGGCTGCTGCCCCTGTCGCTGATCGCCTTCGCCGTCATCGCCCTGCGCGCCATCGGCATGTTCATCGGCCGCGCCCTGATCGACACGCTGGGCGAAAAGGCGGTGGCCGCCGCGCAGGCCGACATGTTTCGCAGCCTGATCCGGCGCGACCTGGCCAGCCTCAACGCCCTGCATTCGGGTCAATTCGTCTCCGGCTTTCTCTATGACGCCACCCTGCTGCGTGACGCCTTCACCCTGGGCATGGCCGCGATCTTCCTGGAAGCGGTCTCGCTGGTTTTCTATCTCGGCTACGCCCTGTGGGTGGACTGGCAGCTTTGCGTCATAGCGCTGATCGCCATGCCTGCCGTGGCCTGGGCGATGGAGCGGCTGGGTGGTTCGATGCGCCGCGCCGCGGCGCGCGGCATGGAGGAAACCGGCGATCTTTCCGTCGCGCTGTCCGAGGCGATGGATGCGCGCCGCATCGTCAAGGCCTATGGGCTGGAGAGCCATGTCAGCGAGCGGGTGCAGGCCAGCCTCGCCTCGCGCCTGCGCACGTTGCTCAAAGCGGTGCGCTTGCGCGCCGCAGCAGCGCCCACCACCGAAATCTTCATGGGCGCGGTGATCGCCGCGATCCTCTATGTCGCGGGCTGGCAGAGCCTGAATGCGGGCCTGACCGCCGACACCTTCGCGGGCTTCCTGACCGCCTTGCTGCTGGCGCAACAGCCGGTGCGCAATCTGAGCCAGCTTTGGCCCAGCGCCCAGCCCGGCATCGCTGCCGCCAACCGCATCTTCGCGTTGATCGATGCCCGACCCGCCATTCTCGACGCTCCGGACGCCGCGACGCTGAAGCTGAAGCTGGCGCGGGCACCGCAAGGCGGCGCGGTGCGGTTCACGGGCGTCAGCTTCGCATATCAGGGCGGCGCCGACACCGCGATCACGGGACTCGATCTCGACATCCCGCCCGGCAGCAAGGTTGCGCTGGTGGGACCCAGCGGCGCGGGCAAGAGCACCATCTTCAACCTGCTGCTGCGTTTCTATGACGTCGATGCGGGCGCTGTCACGATCGACGGCGCAGACATCCGCAGCGTCACGCTGGCCAGCCTACGGGGCAACATCGCGCTGGTGACACAGGAAGCGATCCTGTTTGACGAAAGCGTAGCCGATAATATCGCGCTGGGCCGTCCCGGCGCCTCGCGCGCCGAGATCGAGGCCGCCGCCCGCGATGCCGCCGCCCACGATTTCATCGTTGAGCTGCCGCAAGGCTATGACACACAGGTGGGCGAAGGCGGCCTGAAACTGTCGGGTGGCCAGCGTCAGCGTGTCGCCATCGCCCGCGCCATGCTGAAGAACGCGCCCATCCTGCTGTTGGACGAAGCCACCAGCGCGCTGGACAACCATTCGGAGCGCCAGGTGCAGGAGGCCCTGTCGCGCCTCATGCATGACCGCACCACCATTGTGATCGCGCACCGGCTGACGACGGTGCTGGACGCGACCCGCATCTATGTGCTGGACAAGGGCGGCGTGGCGGAAGCTGGCACCCATGCCGAATTGCTGGCGCGCGGCGGCCTGTATGCCCATCTCTACAGCCATCACAATCTCGATGGGGCGGCGTGATGCCCACCGCCCCCGAAGCAACACCGTTCGGCCTCAAGGCCTGGTCGGCCATCGCCCGTGCGCTGGAGCCATTCGCGCCACTGCTGCTGCACCAGCGCGCCGCGCGCGGCAAGGAAGACCCGATCCGGCGCGGCGAGCGCATGGGATACGCCGCACGCCCACGGCCTGACGGACGGCTGGTGTGGTTGCACGGCGCCAGCGTCGGCGAGAGCCTCGCTGCGCTCCCTCTGGTCAGCAGGCTGATGGCGGATGGCTTTCATGTGCTGGTCACCAGCGGCACCGTCACCAGCGCTACATTATTGGCGCAGCGCCTGCCCGCAGGCGCCATCCATCATTATGTCCCGCTCGATACACCAAATGCGGTGGCGCGCTTCCTTGATCACTGGAAGCCGGAAGCCGGGCTGTTCGTGGAATCCGATCTCTGGCCCAACCTGATTGGCGCGGCGCGGGCGCGCGGCGTCAAGCTGGCGCTGGTCAATGCCCGCGTCTCCGCCCGGTCGGCGCGCAACTGGCAGCGCGCGCCCAAGATGGCGGCGGCGCTGCTCAGTGCGTTCGATCTTATCCTGGCGCAGGATGAGGAAATCGCGGCGCGGTTCCGCGCCATCGGCGCCCCCAACGTCACGGTGGTGGGAAGCCTCAAGGCCGATGCGCCGCCGCTGGCTGCGGACCTGCAAGCGCTGACCTTGCTGCAGGAGATGATTGGCGGGCGGAAGCTGTTGATCGCGGCGCAAACCCATGCGGGCGAAGACGAGACTATCCTGCCTGCGCATGATCTGTTGCGGGCGCAATTTCCCGACCTGCTGACCATCATCGTGCCGCGCCATCCGGCGCGGGGCGCTGCCATCGCCATGCTGTGCGGATCGCGCGGCGCGGCCCGGCGGGCGCTGGGCGACACGATCACGCCGGCGACGTCGGTGTACATCGCCGATACGCTGGGCGAGTTGGGCACCTTCTACCAGCTCGCGCCCTTCTGTTTCATAGGCGCGACGCTGGTGCCGAAGGGCGGGCATAATCCGCTGGAGCCCGCCTTGCTGGGCTGCGCCATTCTGGCAGGCCCACACCGCGTCAACGCCAGTAGCGCTTTCGCCGCCATTCTCGATGCCCAGGGCTTTGGCAGCGTCAATTCCAGCAGCGACATCGCCCGCGAGGCGGCGCGGCTGCTCTCCGATCCCGAATCCGTGCTGCGCGCCGGGGAAGCGGCACGTACCGGCGCCGCGACGCTGCAGGGCGCGGTGGACAAGACGGTGACGCTGCTGCGCGGGGTGCTTGCCGATGCACGCACCTGACTTCTGGCGGCGTCGCGGCGCGATTGCCCGACTGCTGGCGCCGCTGGGAACGCTCTACGGCATGAGCGTGGCCTGGAAGGCGGCGCATGCCAGCCCCTATCACGCCGCCATGCCGGTGCTCTGCGTCGGAAACCTGACGGCGGGCGGCAGCGGCAAGACCCCGGTGGCCATCGTCATCGCGCAGATGCTGCAGGCGCGGGACCGCAAAGTGGTTTTCCTCACGCGCGGCTATGGCGGCAAGACCCATGGCCCCGCGCGGGTGAACCCGCACCATGACGCGCGGCTGATGGGCGACGAAGCGCTGCTGCTGGCGCGCGCCGCGCCCACCATCGTCAGCCACGACCGCGCCCTGGGCGGTGCGCTGGCCGGTGACGAGAAGGCCGAAATCATCGTGATGGATGACGGTCACCAGAATTTCAGCCTGAAGAAAGACCTTTCGCTGGTGGTGGTGGACGGCGCGGGCGGCCTGGGCAACGGCATGGTGCTGCCGGCCGGGCCGTTGCGCGAGCCGGTGGCGCAGGGTCTGCAGCGGGCGGATGCCGTCATCATCATGGGTTCGGGCAATCCCGATCTGGGCAGCTATGGCGGGCCGGTGCTGCGCGCCTGGCTGGAGCCGCTGCCGCACGATTTCGCCGGGCGCAAGGTTCTCGCCTTTGCCGGCATCGGGCGACCGCAGAAATTCTTCGACACGCTGAAAGCGGTTGGTGCTTTCGTGGAGGATACGAAAAGCTTCGCGGACCATCATTTCTACCGGCCGGACGATCTGGCGGGGTTGCGGGCAAGGGCGCAAGTCAAGGGCGCGCAGCTGGTGACGACGGAAAAGGATCTGGTGCGCATCGAACCGGCGCAGCGGACGGGAATCGCAGCGCTGGCGGTGCGCGCCCGTTTCGAAAACCCCGTCGCGCTGGAACAGCTTCTCGACAGGTTGTTCGCATGACGCTTTCCTCTGAGAATTGGGGCGACACGCTACGCTATTGCGCGGAAGCCGCCATCTTCTTTCTCTTCATGGGCATCTTTCGTCTGCTGCCGCTGGATGCGGCCTCAGCGCTGGGCGGCTGGATCGGCCGCACCTTCGGGCCGCTGCTGCCGCCCGACCGCACGGCGCGCGCAAACCTCGCACTGTCCTTCCCGGAGAAATCCGCGGCCGAACGCGACGCCATCCGCATGACCATGTGGGACAATCTGGGCCGCGTGGTGGCGGAGTATCCGCACCTGGGCAAGTTCACGCCGCTGGGTAACGACCCCCGCATCACCGCAACCTTCCTCACCGAGATCACGCCCAATTCCTTTCCGCAGGGCCTTATGTTCATCTCGGGTCATTTCGCCAATTGGGAAATGATGCCGATCCTGGCGCAGCAGCTTGGCTATGAAGGCGCCACCATGGTGCGGCCGCCCAACAACCCCTTCGTGGCGCGCTACATCGAGCGCCAGCGCAGCCTGACCGGACCGCCGACACAGATCGTCAAGCTCAACGCAGCCCGGCGCATGCTGGCGACGCTGCGCGGCGGCAAGGCGATCTACATGCTGGTGGACCAGAAGAACAATGAGGGCGTGCCGGTGCCCTTCTTCGGGCGCGATGCCTGGACCACGCCCGCCGCCGCCGCCTTCGCGATCAAGCTGAATTCCCGTCTCATTATCGCGACCAACAAGCGGATGGGCGGGGCGCGCTTCCATGTCACCATCGATGCCGGGCCGGACTTCACGCCCAGCGGCGACGAAGCCGCCGACATACAGCGCCTGACCGCCATCATCACCGCCCGCATCGAGGAACTGGTGCGCGACGATCCCGGCCAATGGCTGTGGATTCACAATCGCTGGCCCCGCGCCAAGGATCTGGCGCAGATGACGCAGAAGACTTAATTCTTCTGCATTTCCGGACGCAAAACCGCAAGTACACTTTTGCTGGAAATGCGCTAGAGCGGCATCGGCGCAGGCGTTCGCGTCGTGCGCGACGGATCGAGCCGCACCTGGAACCAGTTCATTGCCCAGTGCAGATGCGGCCCGGTAGCGCGGCCGGTGGCGCCGATATGGCCGATCACCTGCCCGCGCCGCACCGCATCGCCCGCGCGCACAAGCCGCCGCGACTGGTGGAGATAGGCGGTGGTGACGCCCTGGCCATGATCCAGCAGCGTGAAGCCGCCATTGAGGAAGTGGTCGGCGCTGACCCGCACCACGCCGTCGGCGGGCGCGCGGATGGGCGTGCCGGTGGGGGCGGCCATGTCCACACCATAATGCGGCGTGCCGGGAACGCCGTTGTTGATGCGGCGGCTGCCGAATATCCCCGACAGGATTCCCGGCGCTGGCCAATCGAAGCCGCCCTGAAAATCGGAACCCGGCGTGTCGTCGAGGCGGGCCAGGAAGATTTCCTCTGCCTCGCGATTGATGCGCGCGGTTTCGACGGGATCGGGCGTCACGGTCGCCTGCGGCAGGCCATTGACGCGCTGCTCGTCATACTTGCGCGGCTTGGGCGTGAAGGGGCGGCTGTCGCCGCCACCTTCGGGATAGCGCACCGTCACCAGATTGGCGCTGGTCTGGTCATAGCCGAAGCCGAAGCTGAAGCGCCCGTCCGGCGTCACGCGCAGGGGCCGTCCATCCAGCGCCACGATCGAGCCCGGCGGAGCGCTGCCCAGGGCGAGGCTGCCCTGCTCCAGCGCTCCCGTGACCGCAAAACGGATGGAAGGCTGCGCCAGTGCGGGCGTCGCAGCGATGGCGGCCAGCCCGGCGACGAAGCCGCGCCGCGTCGTCATTTCGGGACGAGCCCTTTTTCCTGCATCCGCGCCGTGGCGACGCGCGGATTGGCATAAGCCTCCTGCAGATCGACGCTCCAGTAGCGCAGCGCCTCCAGCGGAATGTGGGTGCCGGTCGCGGCGCAGACGACATAGGCGCCGGGCGTCAGCACTTCATATTCGCCGTCATGATAGACAAGACGCGCTTCGCCGCCCTTGCCGTCCAGTTCCATCTTGTTCATGGCGAATAGTTTAAAGGCCGGTTGAGGCGCTAACAAGCGTTTCAAGTGTCATGGCCCGCGAATGCGGACCACCCCGGTGTTAGCTGCGCCAAATGGATGGCCCGCTCGCGCGCTTTGCGCTGGCGGGCCATGACAAGTTCTGAGGTCAGAAAAGCGAGCCCTGATACTTCTTTGAGTCGCCGCCGGGCTTTTTGGCCTTTGCCGGTTTTTCCGGACCCGGCTTGCCGGCCGCCACGGCGGCGGCCTCGCCATCGGCGAAGACCAGCGTGAGCGCTTCGCCCGCCGCCAAAACTCCAGCGCGGCGGCGCAGCTTGCCGTCCTCGCCGCGCACCAGGGCAAAACCGCGCGCCAGGACAGACTTGTAGGAGATGCTGTCCAGCACCCGGCTCAAGCCCGACAAGGCGCGGGCGGCGGCGGCATGGTGGGTGGCATGGGCGCGACGGGCGCGGGCGTCCAGCGCCGTGATGCGTTCACGGGTCTGTTCGATGCGGGCGCTGATGACGCGCGGCCGCAGCAGCGCCGCCTTCTTCGCCAGATCGGCGCCGTGCGCCGCCAGATTGCGCCGCAGCGCGCCGGAGAGTTTCTCCGCCGCCGTATCGAAACGCTGGCGCGGCTGGGCGAACAACAACTCGGGCCGGGGCAATACGCGCGCCAATTGCGACAGGTGACGGCGGCGATCCTCCATGCCCTTGCTGAAACAGCGCAAGGTGCGGCGTTCCAGGTCGAGCGTCGCGGCCAACAATTCGGCCCGCACCGGCACCGCCAGTTCAGCGGCGGCGGTGGGCGTGGGCGCGCGCATATCGGCGGCGAAGTCGATCAGCGTGGTGTCGGTCTCATGCCCCACCGCCGAGATCAGCGGAATGGCGCTGGCCGCGGCGGCGCGCACCACGGCTTCGTCGTTGAAGGCCATCAGATCTTCCAGGCTGCCGCCGCCCCGCGCGACAATAATCAGGTCGGGGCGCGGCAGCTTGCCGTTACTGAGGGAAGTGGGCAGCTTGTTGAAACCCATGATGGCCGCTGCGATCTCCGCCGCGGCCTTTTCGCCCTGCACCGCCACAGGCCACAGCAGGACGCGGCGGGGGAAGCGCGCATTGAGGCGATGCATGATGTCCCTGATGACCGCGCCGGTGGGCGAAGTGATCACGCCGATCACCTCCGGCAGAAAAGGCAGCTTCTTCTTGCGGCTCGCGTCAAACAGGCCCTCCGCCAACAGGCGCTTGCGGCGTTCGTCCAGCAGCGCCATCAGCGCGCCCTGCCCCGCCAGTTCCATCTGCTCGACGATTATCTGGTAGCGCGAGGAGCCGGGATAGGTAGTGACCCGGCCGGTGCAGACCACGTCCATGCCTGATTCCGGCTTCAGGCCGATGGCGCGGGCCGACTGTTTCCAGATGATGGCGTTGAGCACCGCCTTCTCATCTTTCAGATCGAAATAGGTGTGGCCGGATGCGACGGTCTTGAGGCCGGAAATTTCGCCCCGCACGCGGACAAAGGGAAAGCCCTCCTCTACCGCACGGCGGATGGCGCCGGATAGCTCGCTGACGCTGTATTCCTGGAGATTGGTGGCTGTTTCGCTCATGCGCCGGGAATGATACAGGACCCGGACACAAATATGGAACGAGTCATGCGGGTTCTGCTGGTGGGATCGGGCGGCCGGGAACATGCCCTGGCCTGGAAACTGGCCCAAAGCCCCCTGCTGACAACGCTCTATTGCGCGCCCGGTAATGCCGGCATTGCGGGCGTGGCCGAATGCGTGCCGATTCCCGCCACCGATTTTGATGCCCTGGCCCGATTCGCCACCGACAACGCCATCGACTTCGCCGTGATCGGGGCCGATGCCCAGCTAGTCGCCGGCCTGTGGGATGTGTTCGAGGCGGCGGGCATTCGCGCGCTGGGGCCAAGCAAGGCCGCCGCCGTGCTGGAAGGCTCCAAGGGCTTCGTCAAAGACCTTTGTGCCGAGATCGGCATTCCCACCGCCGCCTATCGGCGCTTCCGCGACGCCGCCAGCGCCAAGGCCTTCGCGCACAGCCTCGGTTACCCGGTCGTGATCAAGGCCGATGGCCTGGCGGCGGGCAAGGGCGTCATCATTCCCACCAGCGCGGCGGAAACCGACGCGGCCATCGACTTCATGTTCGAAGGCGGCTTCGGCGCTTCGGGCCATGAGATCGTGGTCGAGGAATTCATGGAGGGCGAGGAGGCCAGCTTCTTCGCGCTCAGCGATGGCGTGAACGTCATTTCGCTCGCCGGCGCGCAGGATCACAAGCGCGTCGGTGACGGCGACACAGGCCCCAACACCGGCGGCATGGGCGCCTACTCGCCCGCGCCGGTGCTGCCGCCCGCGCTGGAACGGGTGGCGATGGAGCAGTTCATCAAGCCGACCGTGGCGGCGATGGCGGCGCGCGGCATGCCCTATGTCGGCATCGTCTTCCTGGGCCTGATGATCACGAAGAACGGGCCGAAGCTGGTCGAGTATAATTGCCGCTTCGGCGATCCCGAGACGCAAGTGCTGCTGCCGCGGCTGGAAGGCGACCTGCTGGCGGCCATGCTGGCGGCACGCGACGGCAAGCTCGACACGGTGACGTTGCGCTGGAAGCCGGAAGTGGCGCTGACCGTGGTGATGGCGTCGCGCGGCTATCCCGGCACGCCAGAAAAGGGCCATGTCATTACCGGCCTCGAACAGGCTGCCGCCCTGCCCGGCGTCACGGTCTTTCATGCCGGGACCGAGCGCCGGGGCAGCGACACCGTGGCGGTGGGTGGCCGGGTGCTGAACATCACGGCGTTGGGCCGGGATGTGGCCGAAGCCAAGGCCCGCGCCTATGCGGCGGTGGAGAAAATCCATTGGGAGGGTGCCTTCCGGCGGTCGGATATTGGCTGGCGCGCCCTGAACCGCTAACACCATCCCATGCTGCTATGGGCCGGATGGATTCTGATTGTGCTGGGTATCGCCGCCCTGCCGCTCGACCGCAGGATCGCGCACTTTCTCTATGACCATATCAGCCAAGCCAACCATCGGCGGCTGAACGGCATCACCCATGCCGCCAAGGCCGGACACTGGCTGGGCGCGGCCATCCTGGCGCTGGCGGCGGCGGCCGTGGCACGCCAGCTCGATCTGCACGGCACCAAACTGGACATGCTGGCCAATTACAGCCTGGCCTTTATCGCCAGCCTGACGGTGGGCAGCGCCGTCCTGCACATGATCAAGCTGGTCCTGGGCCGCCGCCGTCCGCGCGACGACATGGAGATGGGGCTTTATGGGTTTGTCCCGTTCGCCTTCAACACCAACTTCAATTCCTTTCCCAGCGGACACGCCCTGACCATCTTCTGCGTCGGGGTGATCTTCACCTGCGTCTGGCCGATGCTGTGGCCGCTCTGGTTCGGCGTCGCGGCGTTTCTGGCGGGCGTGCGCGCGCTGCTGACGGCGCATTTCCTGTCCGATGTGCTGATCGGCGGCGGCATCGGCCTGATCACGGCGCGCATCGTGCTGGTGTTGGGCTTTCCCGGCTTTGCGCCAAGCTGGTTCTAGCGGCGGGCGCGGAAGAACGCGCGAAGCATTTCTCCGGCCACAATCGGATCGCCGCCACGTTCCACCACCGGGCGATGATGGCAGGTCAGCTGCTCGAAGAAGCGCGGCCCGTGCAGCACCGCGCCGCCCTTGGGATCGTCGGCGGCGAAGACCACCCGCGCCACCCGGGCCAGCGACACCGCCGCGGCGCACATGGCGCAGGGCTCCAGCGAGACGAACAGGCTCGTCCCGCCCAACCGCTCGTTGCCCAGCAAGGCCGCGCCCGCGCGCAGCACCAGCATCTCGGCATGGGCGGTGGGATCGCGGCGTTCGACGATGCGGTTGCCGTCGCGGGCCAAAAGCGCCCCATCCGGCCCCAGCAGCACCGCCCCGACCGGGACTTCGCCCCGGCCAGCCGCCGCTTCCGCTTCGGCAAGCGCGAGTGCTATGGCTTCTACGTCGGTCATGGAGAGCCCTTTGGCAGAAAAGAACAGGAAAGGCGAGAAGGCGCGTCTTCCGCCCCAAAGCGGCTGGAGCCCCGCGACCGACGCGGCGACCCGGCCCGACGACCAGCACCCTGTCCGGCGCAAGCCCGCAACGCCTGCCCCGGCCGCCGCCCCCGAAGCCGCGACTCCTGACGGCGAGCGCATAGCAAAGGTGATTGCCCGGGCCGGTCTCTGCTCGCGCCGCGACGCCGAGAAGATGATCGCCGAAGGCCGGGTCAAGGTGGATGGCGCCGTCATCACCTCGCCCGCCCGCAACGTCACGGGCGCCAGCCTGATCACGGTCGACGACAATTCACTGAAGGCGCCAGAAGCCGCACGCATGTGGCGCTACCACAAGCCGTCGGGGCTGGTGACCACCCACAAGGACGAGAAGGGCCGCGACACCGTCTTCGCCGCCCTGCCGCCCGCGCTGGGCCGCGTCGTCTCGGTGGGACGGCTGGATTACAATTCCGAGGGCCTGCTGCTGCTGACCAATGACGGCGAGATCGCGCGCCGCATGGAAGTTCCCGCCAGCGGCTGGACCCGGGTCTATCGCGCCCGCCTGTTCGGCAAGGTGACGCAGAAGGACCTGGACCAGCTTGCCACCGGCGTGACCATCGATGGGGTGAAATACGGCCCCATCGTCGCCAACCTGGAGCGCGCCAAGGGCGTCTATGCCTGGGCCAGCGTCTCGCTGAAGGAAGGCAAGAACCGCGAAGTGAAGCGGGTGATGGAGCATCTGGGCCTGAAGGTGGCCCGGCTGATCCGCACCGCCTATGGCCCGTTCCAGCTGGGCCAGCTTCCCCCCGGCGGGATCGAGGAAATTCCGGCCCGGCTTTGGCGGGAAAAGCTGGGAATCGGGCGCAAAAAGCGAGATGGCAACGACGACTGAACCTGCTAAAAGCCCGGCATGAAGAAGAACAAGATGCCCCGGCTCGCACCGCCCTACGCCGCCGAAACCAAGGATGCCCGCCTGGCCGGCACCTTTGAAGTCCTGGTCCCTGTGCCGAACCGCAACAAGCCGCACCGCGTCCCGTTGCAGTTTCCTTCGCTGTCGGCCGCCGAAGGCTGGATGCACAGCCCCGAGGGCAAGGACCAGATCGCCGAAATTCTCGACAGCGCCGAATAGGCGCGTCCCGCAGCGGCACGGCGCAGGCCCGCATCGGGCCGGTTTGCCTCGATACCTGCATTTTTAGGTATTAGTCTTGGCGATCTGTTAACCGCAACTCTTGGCGTTTTCCTAACGGATGGGCCCGTAATCTCCGTGCTGTCGACGTTGCATCCGGATGGGGCCGGGGGCAAATGCGGCTGGCACGGGCACTGCAAGGTGTCCGGCAAAACCGGAGAACCATCATGATCACGTCTCATTCCTGGACTCGTACTCTCGCCGCCGCCATGCTGGCGTTCGGCGCCACCGCCGCCTTTGCCGGTCCCTTCGAGGACGGCGCCGCGCATTACAAGCGCAACAACTGGCAGGGTGCTCTCAATTCCTGGCGCGGTCTCTCGCAGAGCGACGCCACGGTGCAGAACAACATCGGCATCATGTACATGGACGGCAAGGGCGTATCGCGCAACATGCCGCTCGCCGTGCAGTGGCTGTCGCGCAGCGCCGCCAACGGCTCCTCGCTGGGCCAGAATAATCTCGGCGGCCTCTATCGTGACGGCAAGGGCGTGGCCCGCGACTTCAACAAGGCGCTGACCTACTTCTCGGCCTCCGCCGCGCAGGGCAACGCCGCGGGCCAGCTCAATCTCGGCATGATGTACCTGTATGGCCAGGGCGTCCGCCAGGATCTGTCACGCGCCTATATGTGGTTCGATCTCGCCGCGGCGCAGAACCTGACCCAGGCCGCCACGAACCGCTCCCTCGCCGCGACGCGCATGAGCGCGCAGCAGCAGATCGCCGCCCACAACGCCGCCCAGCGTTGCGCGGACAATAATTTCAAGCAGTGTGGGTGAAGGCGGATTGGCGAAAGGTCCAGTGGACCTTTCGCCCGCCTGAACGCCGCAGCGTCGCGCGCCCAAGCGTGACGCGAGGCAGGGGACCCTTCCCCGCCGCCTCAGCATACGCGATCATAGTTCTCCCCTGACTGGGGCGGTGTCCATCACGACACCGCCCTTTTTGTTGGCCGCGCGGACAAGACGATCCAGCTGTTTCGCCCGCCGCCGCAGGTCGCGGGCTTTCGCGGCGATGGTGGATAGGGGCTTTCCGGCATTGCGATTGCCGCGCGGCGCGCCCAGCGCTGGCTGCCAGACCTGATCGGGCCGCAAGAGCTTGATCGTTGTTTCGCGATTCCGCCTCACCCCCTCCCCCTTCGCCTGGGGGATAGAGGCAATCCGCTCCACGGTGATTTTCTGGCGCATCTCGGTGGCTTCGCCGAAGCGCAGGCGGGCGATGGTGTCGCCCACCGTGGCGCCGATCTGCACTAGCTTGACGGCGGCCTCCACGGCGCGGGCCCGTTCATACGGGTCGGTGGCGGACGCCAGGGCGGGCCGGACCTCCTCGCGGATGATGGCGTGCGCTTCCAGGATCAGGCCCTGAAGCAGCGTCTCTGTGTCCGTATCCAGTGGCGGCAGTGCGATCTGTTTTGTCATGCCGCCAGTATGACGCAGCGCGCGGGCGCGCGGCAGCGTGGACAGAATGCCGCGTCCAACTTTCGCACAGCGCCCTGACAGCGTTGGAAGAAATGGGGACAGAGAGGCCGAAAGTTCTGGGGGATAGGCGCTTGTTTCGGCAATCCAGCGTTAACGCAACCGCCACGCGCACTGGCCGCGAAATTGCAGAGCTACCTTCAACAGCGCCGCACGGAACCGGATGTGGGTTCACATCCTTCTTCCGCCATCACTGACTCGAAGGGGAAGACCGCGTGCCCATCAACCTGTATCTGCCTGCCGAAACCGCCGCCAAGCACGAAGCCAAGACGCCGGAAGCACGTTCGTTGGAGAACTGGCGCGAGCCGCCCGGCATGCTGGGCGTCTATGTGCGCCGCGTGAAGAAGCAGGCCGGTCACCTGGCCCTGAACAGCCACCCCAACACGAAATAGCCGGACAACGCCGCCGCCAGTTGCGCGCCGATGAACGGCAGCACCGATTGCGGCGCTATGCCCGCGAAGCTGTCCGTTAGCATGCGCGCCACCGTTACGGCGGGGTTGGCGAAGGATGTCGAGGCGGTGAACCAGTAGGCTCCTGTGATGTAAAGGCCGACCAGCATCGGGATTGACTGCGGCGCAAAGCGCAGACCTCCCGCGATGGTCAGCAGCAGGCCGAAAGTGGCGACAAACTCCGCCAGCCATTGCGATGGCCCTTCGCGCAGCTTGTCCGAGATTTCCAGCACCGGCATTTCGAACATGGCATGCGCCAGCCAGACACCGAGGACGGCGGCGGCAACCTGCACGATGATGTAAAGCACGGACTCGCGAGACCCTATTTCTCTTCTGGCAGCGAACCACAACGTGACGGCGGGATTGAAATGCGCGCCCGACAGCGGCCCCAGGATGGTGATGAGAACCACCAGCGCCGCGCCGGTGGCGAGCGCATTGGCCAGCAGCGCCACCGCCATGTTTCCGCCCGCCAGCCGCTCGGCCATGATGCCGGAGCCGACCACGGCAACCAGCAGCGCAGCGGTGCCCAACGCTTCGGCGGCAAGCCGCAGGGACAGATCAGGCGCAGACATGGCACATCCTAGATAAGCCTGTTGCCATTCTCGTCCACAACCCGCTCGCCATCTTCCTTGGCAAAGGCGCCCTTTTGCGGGGCCGAGAGAATATCCAGCACGATTTCGGAGGGACGGCACAATCTGGCGTCCAGCGGAGCAACCACGATGGGGCGGTTGATGAGGACGGGATGGGACATCATCTGGTCGATCAGCTGTTCATCCGTCCATTTGGGATCGCCCAATCCGAGTTCCTGGTACGGTGTACCCTTCTCGCGCAAAAGGGCGCGGGGTGCGATGCCCATCTGGCGCAGCAACGCAACCAGTTCATCGCGGCTGGGCGGCGTCTTGAGATACTCGATGATTTGCGGCTCTTCCCCGGTATTGCGGATCAGCGCCAGCGTGTTACGTGAGGTTTCGCAGGCGGGGTTGTGATAGATGGTGGTCATTGCTTGGCGATGTCCGAGACTTGCTTCTGGAGCGATATCCGATCCAGCGCCGAAATCTTCAAATTTGCGAATGCCCCGATGCGATTGTTGAGCATCCGGTAGGTTTCCGCGAATGCCAGGGCGATCTCGGTGGGTGATCCTTCCACATCAGCCGGGTCAGGCATGCCCCAATGCGCTGTCATGGGCTGGCCCGGCCAGGCCGGACAGGCTTCGCCTGCGGCGCTGTCGCAAACCGTGATGACAAAATGCAGCAGTGGCGCATCTGGCCCGGAAAATTCATCCCAGGGCTTGGAACGAAAGGCGCTGGTGTCGAAATCCAGCCGTTTCAGAAGCGCAAGTGCGTGGGGATTCACTTCGCCACGGGGCTGCGAACCTGCCGAATAGGCGCGAAACTTTTCAGGCGCTATCTTGTTCATGATGGCTTCCGCGATAATGGACCGTGCGGAGTTGCCGGTGCAGAGAAACAGCACATTGTACGTCATGGGTTGTCCTATCGGCTGGCGTGCTTTTTCGCTTGTAGTGGGGCTGGCGGGCAGCAGGCGTTCACGGTTTTCATTAGCGGAGCGCAGATTTCCGCCTTGCCGCCGCAGCAATCCTCGGTGAGGAAAAGCAGCAGGGCGCTCATCGCCTCGAAGTCGGCGTCATAGATGATCGAGCGGCCATAGCGGCGGGCGTTTATGAGCCCCGCATTCGACAGCAGCAGCAGCTGGGCGGACATAGTGTTGGGCGCGGTCTTCAGCTTGCGGGCCACATCCCCGGCCGCCAGCCCTTCCGGCCCGGCCTTCACCAGCAGGCGGAAAACCTCCAGCCGGGATTCCTGGGACAGGGCGGAAAGCTTCTTGACGGCGTCTGGTATCTTCATATTTCACTGATTCCTGAAATATGGAAATGAGTCAAGCGACGGGTTTGTGACGTGGCGGATGTGGGCGGGCTAGGCCAGGATCGCGTCGAGCGTGCAGACAAAGCCGCTGAGCTAGTAGCGCAGTTCGACCGTACCGCCGAAATCCTGCGCCAGCATGGTGCGGATCAGTCGGCTGCCAAAGCCGGTGCGCGTAGGGGCGGTGACGATGGGGCCGCTGCTTTCGCGCCAGACGAATCTCAGCGGGCGGCGGCCCTCAAGCTGCGCGCTGGACCACAGGATATCGACCCGGCCTGCGTCCACCGACAGCGCGCCATACTTCATGGCGTTGGTGGCCAATTCGTTGACGGCCAGCGCCAGGGTCAGCGCGCGCGCCGGTGAAATATCGAAGCAGTCGCCGGACACCGTGATGCGCCCCTCGTCGGTGCGGAACGGCGTCAGCGCGGCTTCGACGATGGCCTGGATGTCGCTTTCGCCCCAGCTCACTTCGGTCAGGATGTTTTAGGCCGCGCCCAGCGTCTGCAGCCGCGCATTGAAGCTCTCGCGGCCTTCCTTGTAGGCGTCGCCGCGAAAACTCTGCGCCGCGATGGCGGCGACGGTGGCGAGCGTGTTCCTGACCCGGTGCGTCAGTTCCTCGGCCAGGAACTGGTGGCGCTCGGCGCCCTTGCGCAATTCCTCGGCGGCGCGCCACTCCTCGGTGATGTCGCGCGAGATCGACAGCAGGTGCGCCGGCGCGCCGTCCGCGCCCAGGATGGGCGAGACCTGCACATCCCAGTAGCGCGGCGTGCCCTTGGCGGTGTTGGCGTGGTTCTGGAAGCGGCCGGTGCGGCCCGCCTTGGCGGCGGCGACGGCGTCATGGACCTGGGTGCTGCCTTCGCCCTGCCAGAAATCCGGCCAGGGGCAGCCTTTCAAGACGGAGAAATCCTCCACCTCCATGACGCGCTTGCCGCCATCACTCATGAATTGCAGGCGGCCATCGAGATCGAGAATCTTGATGCAGTCGCCGCAGCCCGCAAGGATGCCGCGCAGCACATCGCTGTTGCCGACAAGCTCCGGGCTTGCAGCCGCCAGTTCGCGATTCATCGCGTCGGTCGATTGGTCTTGATGCACGAAGATCCGCCCTTTGGGCGCGTGCCGCCCCAGCGGATAAAACGTAAAGGGTGGGACCGCCTTATCCTAGCGATCCCACCGTACAGTGCCGTACACGCTTGGAGGTTTCAGACCCGAGCGCCGAGCGCGCCCAGCAGCCACAAGATGAGAATAACAAGCAGGATGGTGCCGACAATGCCGCCGCCACCGGCCGCGCCGTAACGGCTGAAGCCGAAGCCGCCGCCGCCGATCAGCAGGATGATCAGGATAATGAGAAGAATGCTCATGGAAATTCCCTCGAGAGTATGGAGAGGGAATGCAACCATGGCGCATCGGTTCCCGCGCCTGCCGCAAACGTCAAGGCGCGGCGGCGGCCACGCGCTGCCGGATCAGGGCCCGCACGATGCCCGTCAGTTCGGCTTCCAGGGCGGCGATCTTTCCGCCCGCCAGATTCTGCTGCGCCACATAGTCGTGGAAGCGCCCGGCGGCCACAGCCTCGTCCAGCGCCAGCGGCGGGCGCTCGCCATTGCGCAGGCGGCGCACGAACGCGGCCCGGCGGCGCCAGCGCGCGGCCCCGGCCATATCCCAGCGCATCACATGATAGGATTCACGCGCGGCGCATTCGTGCTCGGCCATGTCACCATGGTCGCGCAGCAGCTTTTCGGCCAGTTTCCAGATGGCGCGTTCCAACCCGACCTCCTTGGGAAGGGCAAGTGCAGCGTCCGCCGGAAAGTTGGCAATGCAAGCGCCCGGCCCGGCGACTGGGGACTTGGGTTATCCGCCGCCTTGCCGCATCATGGTTCCATGCACGCCCACAATCTCACCGCCCTCGCCATCCTGCTGGCCGCCGCCGTCGCCTGCGGCCTGTCGATGCACCGGCTGCGCATGCCCGCCGCGGCGGGCTTCATCCTGATCGGCGTGGCGCTGGGCCCGTCGGGCGCCAAGCTGATCCAGCCCGACGATTCCATCGCCACCCTGGCCGAACTGGGCGTGCTGATGCTGCTGTTCATCATCGGGATGGAGATGCGGCTGCAATCCTTCCGCAAGGCGCTGCCCATGGCGGTGGGCATCACCATCGTCACCATCCTGGTGATCACCAGTTCGGTGACGCTTTTCGCCTGGCTGGTGGGCGGCGAAGTCTTGGGCGGCACCATCATCGGCATGATGCTGGCGATCTCGTCCAGCGCCGTGGCCTTCAAGATGATGGAGGATGCGCGGGAGAAGGACACCGATGCCGGGCGCTCGGCGCTGGCCATTCTGGTGGCGCAGGACCTGGCGGTGGTGCCGCTGCTGCTGATCACCAACGATCTGGGCGGGCCGATGACGGTCGCAGCGGTGTGGGGCATCACCTGGCGCGTTGCGCTGGCGGTGGGCCTGCTGGGCGGCTTCATCATCGTGCTGGGCCGGGTGAAGAGCTTCCATGTCCCGGGCTCGGAATATCTGATGCGGGATGCCGATATCGGCACGGTGGGCGTCCTGGGCATCTGCTTTTCGGCGGCGGCGGTGAGCGGCCTGCTGGGCCTGTCGCCCGCGCTGGACGCCTTTCTGGGCGGGCTGACGGTGGGCCACACCACGCTGCGGCGGGGCGCGCGCATCATGGCGCAGCCGGTGCAATCCATTCTGCTGTTCGTCTTCTTCCTGTCGGTGGGCCTGCTGATCGACCTCGAATATCTGCGCGAGCATGCCTATGTCATCGGCGCGGCGTTGATCGTCGTGACGGGCGGCAAGACCTTCCTCAACTGGCTGCTGATGATGCTGTCGGGCGAGCGCTTCCTGGTGGCGGTGGAAACCTCGCTGCTGCTGTCGCCGGTGGGAGAATTCAGCTTCGTCATCGCCGGCGCGGGGCTGGCGGTGGGCGCGCTGTCGGCGGAAGGCTACAAGCTGGCCATGGCGGTGATCGCCATGTCGCTGCTGGTGAGCCCGCTCTTCTTCCTGTTCGCCCGCGTCTTCCACCGCGTGGCGCTGGGACGGCTGCGCATCATGGGCCTCAACCTGGCGGATTACCGGCTGTGGAAGCCGCGCGCTGCTGCTGCCCACAAGACGTCATGACGGGTCCTGGTGGATGATCACTTCGGCCCCTGGGTAAGCGTGGCGCAGCGCCTGCTCCACCGCCTCGGTCACGGCATGGGCTTCGTGCAGCGTCTGCGAACCCTCCAGCACGATATGCGCCTGGATGAAGGTCGAAAGACCGGCGCTACGGGTCTTGAGATCGTGCACATCGCGCACCATCGGATGGTTGGCGATGATCTGGGCGATGCAGGCGCGGGTTTCGTCTGGCAGTTCACGGTCCATCAACTGATCGAGACTGTCGCGGCCAATATGCCAGGCGCTGTACAGCAGCAGCGCCGCCACACCCATCGCAAAAACCGGATCGGCCCATAGCCAGCCGAACCAGCCCGCCAGCAGGATCGCGGCGATAACCGCGGCATTGCCCGCCAGATCGCCGATATAGTGGGCGCGGTCGGCACGGATGGCGGTGGAGCGCGAGGCGGCCACGGCGCGGTTCTGATACCAGACAAGCGAGGCCGTCATCACCATGGAGACGCCCATCACCGCAAGCGCCATGCCGGATTGCGCGATGGGCGCAGGCGTCAGCAGGCGGGCGATGGACTGTTCCAGCAGGAAAAGGGCGGAGAAGGTGATGAAGGCGGTCTGCGCCAGCCCCGCCAGCGGTTCGGCCTTGCCATGGCCGAAGCGGTGCTCGCGGTCGGCGGGGGTCAGCGCCTGGCGGATGGCGATGAAATTGGCGGCCGACGCCAGAAGGTCGAGGCCGGAATCGGCCATGGAGGCCAGCATCGCCACCGAGTTGGAGGCGAGATAGGCGCCCGCCTTCAGCAGCGTCAGGACCAGCGCCACGCAGATCGAGGCGATGGCTGCACGCCTCATTAGGATCGCGGCTTTTTCGGGACTCTCCATGGCGGCGTGGTAGCAGAAAAACCCGTTTCAGGCTCACCGTTTTTCACGCTAGGCTTGCGACTGATTTTGCGAATGAGGATCACGGAATGCGCGCGAAACTGCTGGCACTAGGCTTGGGTGTTTCTTTGGGCACCGTCCTGCTGCTGACCATGGCCGCGAAAGCCGATGAAGGCATGTGGGCCTTCGACAATTTCCCGAGCCAAGCCGTTCGGCAAAAATACAATATCGATGTCACGCCCGCCTGGCTGGGCCGGGTGCAGAACGCGGCGGTGCGGCTGTCGTCGGGCTGCTCGGCCTCCGTTGTTTCGCCCAACGGCCTGGTGCTGACCAACCATCACTGCGTCCGCGACTGCGTCGCGGCGCTGTCCACGGCGCAGGTCAATTACATCGAGGAGGGGTTCCAGGCGACACGCCGCGCGGACGAGAAGCTGTGCCCCGGCATGCAGGCGGAAATCCTCACCCGCATCGGCGATGTGACGGAGCGCGTCATCAAGTCTGGCGTGGGCCGCACCGGCCAGGATTTCGTGCGCGCCCGCGACGGCGAGATGGCGGCGATTGAAAAGGAAGGCTGCGCGGGGCGCGAAGCCCAGTATCGCTGCCAGGTGATCTCGCTCTACCAGGGCGGCCAGTACAAGCTCTATGAGTACCGCAAATACGCCGATGTGCGGCTGGCGGCGGCGGCGGAAGCGCAGGCGGCCTTCTTCGGCGGCGATCCCGACAATTTCAACTTCCCCCGCTACGATTTGGATTTCGCCTTCCTGCGGCTTTACGAAAACGGCCAGCCCATGGCGACGCCCGCGCATCTCACTTGGCGCAGCAGCGCGCCCAAGGATGGCGAGCCGGTCTTCGTCGCGGGCAATCCCGGCACCACCCAGCGCCTGCTCACCGCCGAACAGCTGGAATCGTTGCGCGACCGGGCGCTGCCCGCCACGCTGATGTTCTATTCCGAACTGCGCGGGCGGCTGATCCGCTTCTCGTCCGAAAGCGCCGAGAACCGCCGCATCGCGGAAGACAATCTGTTCGGCATCGAGAACAGCTTCAAGGCGCTGTCGGGCCAGCAAAAGGCGCTGATCGATCCGGCGCTGATCACCGCCAAGCGCAAGGCCGACGCCGAACTGAAGGCGCGCATCGCCGCCGATCCCAAGCTGATGGCCGACATCGGCGATCCGTGGGGCGAGATCGCCACGGCGCAAACGTCGTATCGCGCGCTCTATGACCAGTACACCATGCAGGAAACGCGCGGCGGTTTCCGTTCCGAGTTGTTCACGTATGCGCGCTCTTTGGTGCGGGCGGCGGAGGAGCGCGTCAAGCCGAACGCCGAACGCTTGCCGGGCTATACCGACAGCCAGCTGGCGCTGCTGGAAAAGCAGGTGCTGGACCTCTCGCCGGTCTATCCGGCGCTGGAGCAGGCTTCGCTGGAATTCTGGCTTTCCAAGCTGCGCGAATATCTGACGGCGGATTCGCCCGCCACCCGCACGTTCCTGGGAAAAGATTCGCCCGAAGTGCTGGCGGCGCGGCTGGCCAAGTCCGGCTTGGGCGATCCCGCCTTGCGGCGCAGGCTGTGGGAAGGCGGCGCGGCGGCGATCAAAGCCTCGAACGACCCCATGATCCAGTATGTGTTGGCGACCGACGCTGCCAGCCGCGCCATCCGCAAGGACTGGGAAACGCGCGTCAGCGGCCCGGTGGACCGCGCCGCGCAGCGCATCGCGCGGGCGCGCTTCGCGGCTTACGGCACCAGCGCCTATCCCGACGCGACCTTCTCGCTGCGTCTCAGCTTCGGCAAGGTCGGCGGCTGGGTGAATAACGGCGTCGCGGTGGCGCCCTTCACCCGCTTCGCCGGATTGTGGGAGCGCGCCACCGGCCAGTTTCCCTTCAACCTGCCCAAGCGCTGGGAGAGCGGCCAGGCCCGCGTCAATGGCGACACCGTGTTCAACTTTGTCAGCGACAATGACATCATCGGCGGCAATTCCGGTTCGCCGGTGATCGATGCGCAGGGCGCGGTGGTCGGCCTGATCTTCGACGGCAACATCGACAGCCTGGGCGGAGCCTTCGGCTTCGATCCCGCCGTGAACCGCGCCGTGTCGGTGGCGACGTCGTCCATCACCGAAGCGCTGGAGAAGATGTACGAGAACAAGGCGCTGGTGGCGGAGCTGACGGCCGCGCGCTAGGCGAGCCCTTCCGCCGACAGCGCCGCCTTCACACCGGGCCGCGCCGCCATGCGCGCCTTGTAGCCGTCCAGGCGTTGCAGGCCGGAAATGTCGATGCCTTTGCCTTCCGCCCAGCGCAGCATGACATAGAGATAGGCGTCTGCCGGACAGAAGGATGCGCCCATCAGGAAGGCGTTGTACAAGCGCTGATCGATGAAGCCGAAACGGCTGAGGATCTTGTCCTTCGCCGCCTGCGCGTCATCGCCGGCGGCGCCCCCGAACAGGGGCGAGAAGGATTTGTGGATTTCGGTGCTGATGAAGGCCAGCCATTCCATCAGGCGGTAACGCTCCAGGCCCTCATGCGTCAGCCCCGCCTTGTCGCCAAGATACATCAGCAGCGCCACATTCTCGGTCAGCAGTTCGCCATTCTCCAGCGCCAGCGCCGGGACATAGCCCTTGGGGTTGATGCCGTAGAAATCGTGGCCGCTTTCGGTCTTGTGTTCCTTAAGGTTGACCTTTTCCAGCGACAGCTTGAGACCACCCTCGGTGGCGACGATGTGCGAGGCAAGCGAACAGGCGCCAGGCTAATAATAGAGGTTCATGGGATGATCCTTTGGCTGGGGCGTAGTCCTGATATGGGGTCGGGTTCGGATATCGCCAGAGGCAACCGAAACTTTCTCAGGGAAACAGGCGTTCCGTCGTCCAGGCCGCCTGCGCATCGGCGCGGTTGTATACCAGCCGGTCATGCAGGCGGAAGGGACGGTCGCGCCAGAACTCGATGCGATGGGCGTTCAAGCGCCATCCGGTCCAGTGCGGCGGACGCGGCACGGTCCCGAAACCGTATTTCAGCGCGAACTCGGCGATGCGCTTCTCGAAAACCCAGCGTCCTTCCATGGGCCGCGACTGATCGCTGGCCCAGGATCCGATCTGGCTGTCCTTGGGGCGGGTGGCGAAATAGGCGTCGGCTTCCGCGTCCGTCACCTGTTCGATCGCGCCTTGTACCCGCACAATCTTGCGCAAGCTCTTCCAGTGGAAGTTGAGCGCGGCGCGCGGGTTGGCCGCCAGCTCGCGGCCCTTGATGCTTTCGCTGTTGGAATAGAAGACGAAGCCGCCCGCATCGGCGCCCTTGAGCAGCACCATCCGGACATTGGGCGCACCGCTGGCGTCGGCGGTGGCCAGCGCCATGGCGTTGGCGTCGTTGGGCTCGGATTTTTCGGCCTCGGCCAGCCAGTCCCGGAACAGGACCATGGGGTCGGCGGCGGGCGCGATGCCGCCATCATCCAAGGGTCCGCCCATTTCCATCGTCATGCCCGTTGCCTACCACCTTGGGGCTTGGCACTCTAGATACCGACCATGCGCATTCTTCACATAACGGCCCTGTGCCTGTCTTTCGCCCTGACCGCCTGCGCCGCCGAAAGCGGGGCGCAGCTTTCCGCCACGTTCGACACGGGCGTGGCCGCCTATGACTCGGGCGACAAGGCGGGGGCCTTTGCGATCTGGAGCCGGATCACCGACCAGGACCTGGCCGCCATGCGCAACGTGGCGATGATGCTGCGCAAGGGCGACGGGGTGAAACAGGACACCGTAGCGGCCGCCGCCATGTACCGCCGCGCCGCCGAGGCAGGGTTGCCCACCGCCCAGGCCGACCTGGCCGACATGCTGCTGAAGGGCGAAGTCGGCGCGCCCAACCCCAAGGCCGCCCTGCCCCTGCTTCAGGCGGCGGCGGAGGCCAATCACCCCATGGCCCAGTACCAGTTGGGCCAGATGTATGAGACCGGCCAGGACGGGCTGGTGCCGGTGGATATCGAGGCGGCGCGCAAGCTCTATGTCACGGCCGCCGGGCGCGGCGTGACCCAGGCGGGCGACCGGCTGAAGGTCATCGGCCTGCCCACCGCGCCGCCGCAACTGGCCGCGCCTTAGCGAAAGTGCCCCCTTAGCGAAACAAGAGGGGGGTCCCTATATTGGGGGCAGGAGATTCGCCCCGCGCGCCGCAAGGCGCGCCATTAGATTGACAGTTATGCGTGACCCCTACGAAGTCCTCGGCGTGCCCAAGAATGCCGGCGAGGCGGACATCAAGAAAGCCTTCCGGGCGCTGGCCAAGAAGCACCATCCCGACAAGCATGCCGGAGATGCCGGAGCGCAGAAGAAGTTTCAGGAAATCTCCGCCGCCTACGACATTCTGGGCGACAAGGACAAGCGCGCCCAGTTCGATGCCGGGGCCATCGGCAATGACGGCAACGCCAAGGGCTTCGATCCGCGCGGTGGCTTCCGCCAGGGCTCGCCCTTTGGTTCCGGCGCCGGCGGCGGCAACAAGGATTTCCATTTCAGCTTCGACGATGCGCAGGGCGCTGGTGGCGCAGGCTTCGAGGATATTCTCGCCAGCATGATGGGCGGTGGCCGCCGTCAGTCGCGGGCGCAGGCCGGGCAAGATTTCACCGCCGCCGTCACCGTCAGCCTGTCCGAAGCAGTCAGCGGCGGCAGCCGCCGCGTCGCCCTGGCCAATGGCGAGCAGATCGACGTCAAGATTCCGGTGGGCGTCACCAATGGCCAGACCATCCGGGTGAAGGGCCGTGGCGGCGCGGGCCGTGGCGGCGGGCCCAATGGCGATGTGCTGTTGCAGGTCGCGGTGGCGGCGCACCCCTTCATCGCGCGGGACGGCAACGACCTGCGGATGGACCTTCCCATTTCGCTCAAGGAGGCGGTGTCGGGCGGCAAGGTTCCCGTCCCCACCCTGTCGGGCACCCTGTCCGTGGGCGTGCCGGAAGGTTCCAACACCGGCTCCACCCTGCGCCTGAAGGGGAAAGGCGTTCCGGCGCATGGCCGGAGCGAAGCCGGGGACCTGTATGTGCGCCTTGTCATCACCCTGCCTGACAAAGGCGACCCGGCCCTGAAAGCCTTTGTGGATGGCTGGGATACCAGCTATGACCCCCGGGCCAAACTGCGCTGAATCCTGAGATTTCGGCTGGCGAATCGCCTCCCCAAGCGGGTAAAATCCCGGCCTATTCGGAGAATAAGAAATGGCGTTTGAGGGCCTGATGAAGGGCAAGCGCGGGCTCGTCATGGGGGTCGCCAACCAGCATTCCATCGCCTGGGGCATCGCCCAGGCGCTGCACGAGGCCGGGGCCGAGTTGGCCTTCACCTACCAGGGCGACCTGTTCAAGAAGCGCGTCCTGCCGCTGGTCGAGCCGCTGAAGCCCGCCGCCCTGCTGGATGTCGACGTCACCGACACCGCCTCGCTGGACGCCGCCTTCGTCGAACTGGCCAAGGTCTGGGACAGCCTGGACTTCATCGTTCACTGCATCGCCTTTTCCGACAAGGAGCAGCTCAAGGGCCGCTACATCGACACCACGGCGGACAATTTCCGCCTGACGCTGGACATCAGCTGCTACTCCTTCACCGCCGTGGCGCAGCGCGCCGAGAAGATGATGACCAAGGGCGGCTCGATGGTGACGCTGTCCTATTACGGCGCCGAGCAGGTGATGCCGCACTACAATGTGATGGGCGTCGCCAAGGCGGCGCTGGAAGCATCGGTGCGCTACATGGCCGAAGATTTGGGCAAGAAGAACATCCGCGTCAATTCGATCTCAGCGGGGCCGATCAAGACCCTGGCCGCCAGCGGCATCGGCGATTTCCGCTATATCCTGAAGTGGAACGAGTACAACTCGCCGCTCCGCCGCAACGTCACCCAGACCGAGGTCGGCAACTCCGCCCTCTTCCTGCTGTCCGACCTGGGCAGCGCCGTCACCGGCGAAAACCTGCATGTCGATGCGGGCTATCACGTGGTCGGCATGAAGGCGGTCGATGCGCCGGACATCAGCGTGAACAAGGAATGAGCCACAACAGCTTCGGCCACCTGTTCCGCGTCAACACTTTTGGTGAAAGCCACGGGATTGCGCTGGGCTGTGTCGTCGATGGCTGCCCGCCCGGCATTGCGCTGACCGAGGCCGACATCCAGCCCTGGCTGGACAAGCGCAAGCCCGGCACATCGAAATTCGTCACCCAGCGGCGCGAGAGCGACACGGTGCAGATTCTCTCCGGCGTCTTCCAGGACGAGCGGATGAAGAAACAGGTGACCACCGGCGCGCCCATCGCGCTGCTGATCCACAACGAAGACCAGCGGTCGAAGGATTATGGCGAGATCCGCGACAAGTTTCGTCCCGGCCATGCCGACTACACCTACATGGCCAAGTATGGCGTGCGCGATTATCGCGGCGGCGGCCGTTCATCGGCGCGCGAGACGGCGGCGCGGGTGGCGGCGGGCGCAGTGGCGCGCAAGGTTCTCGATTCATTGTTCAAGAAAGTCACCGTGCGCGGGGCGCTGGTCGCCATCGGCGCGAAAGAGATCACCCGCGCCAACTGGGACTGGGCGGAAGTGAACAACAACGCCTTTTTCTGCCCCGACGCCGAAGCGGTGCCGGGCTGGACCAAGTACATGGAAGCCCTGCGCAAGAAGGGCTCGTCAATCGGTGCGGTGATCGAATTGGTGGCCGACGGCATTCCTGCCGGCTTGGGCGCGCCAATCTATGGCAAGCTGGACAGCGAGTTGGCGAGCGCCCTGATGAGCATCAACGCCGTCAAGGGCGTGGAGATCGGAGACGGCTTCGCGGCCGCGCGCCTGAGCGGCGAAGAGAATGCCGACGAGATGCGCAAAGGCAAGAACGGCCCGAAGTTTCTGTCGAACCATGCCGGCGGCATTCTGGGCGGCATTTCATCGGGCCAGCCGGTGGTGGCGCGCTTCGCGGTCAAGCCGACATCTTCGATTTTGACGCCCCGCAAGACGATCGATGTCAGCGGTGCGGAAACCAGCATCGTCACCAAGGGCCGCCACGATCCCTGTGTCGGCATCCGCGCCGTGCCGGTGGGCGAAGCGATGATGGCCTGCGTGCTGGCCGACGCGGCGCTGCGGCACCGGGCGCAGGTCGGCTAAGGCCGCTACTTCCAGTTCAGCGTATACGCGACTTCCGGGCCCAGCCAGAATTGCGGCTCGGACGGCTGCTCCACCTTCATCTCCGTCTCGCGCTTGGCCACGCATGCGTCGACGCGCGTCGCCAGTTCCGAGAAGTTCGAGGACTGGTCGATTTGCTGGATGATGCAGGCGTCGAAGAAGGTGAACTCATCCTGTTCGCCGCAGCCGAACGAGGTGCGGTCGCCCCGCGCCGCCGTCAGGATAATGCGCTTGGGGCCCTTCATGGCGCCGATGAACTGGCCCGCGAAGCAGGACGAGATCACGGCCACGGAGGGGCGGTCGCCGCAGGCGACATCGATCAGGTCGGCCATCGGCGGCGGATCGACCAGGCGGTTGCCGACGATGATGCCCTGCTGTGTGCCATGCGATGTGATGTAGAGCAGGCAGCCGCCCAGCGTCTTGCGCGCCAGGTTGGACAGGCCATAGGTGATGGCCTCGCCGGTGGTGGGCAGCACTTCCTGGCCGGGATAATTGTTCGGCCTGACCGAGAATTGCAGCATGTTTTCCTGCCGGAAGCCGATGGAGAGCAGATTCTTCGCGATCTCGCGGCGGCCATTGTCGAAGACTTCCGATGGCTGGCCATTTTGCGCCCGCCAATCGCCCGCGATGACGATGGCGGCCCAGTCGGCGAACAGCGGCTCCGGCGCTTCGGCTTCGCGCGGCAGCAGCGGATAGGCGAACCAGCCGATCACGGCAACGGCGATGACGGCGCCCGCGGCGGCCAGGATTTGTTTCAGTTTCATCGGTTGAAGCCACCCATCACTTCAATATGCGTCGAGAAGAGGAATTGGTCCACCGGGGTGACGATGCCGGGGACGAACCCCGCCGCCGCCAGGATGGCCGCGTCGCGGGCGAAGGTGGCGGGGTCGCAGGAAACATAGGCGACGCGCCGGATTTTGGACGCCGCCAGGGTCTTGCACTGCGCCTGCGCCCCTACGCGGGGCGGGTCCAGCACCACCGCGTCATAGGCGTTCAATTCCAGCACCGTCAGCGGCGCCTTGAACAGGTCACGCACTTCGGTGGTGACGGGCTTCAATCCCTTGCCGTGCTTGGCGGCGGCGGCCAGCGCCGCCAGCATGGGCTTGTCGCCTTCCACCGCATGCACCTTGGCGCGCGCGGCCAGCGGCAGGGCGAAGGTACCAAGGCCGCAGAACAGGTCGGCGACCATTTTTGCCTTGCCGGTGAAGGCCAGCACCATCTGCTGCAAGGCCGCCTCGCCTTCCTTCGTAGGCTGGAGGAAGGCATGCGGCGGCGGCTTCACCGCCACGCCACCCAGCGTCACTTGCGGTGCCGCATCCTCGAACACTGTGTTCTTTTCCAGCAGCAGGCGCGCGATGCCCAGGCCACCCAGCGCCCGCGACAGGGCGGTGACAAGCGCAGGCGTCAGGTTGCGACTCCAGCGAAAGGCGGCGTCGAAGCCATTGTCGCATTCGGTGACGTGCAGCTCGGCGCTTTCACCGACGCCGAAGATGGGCTCCAGGCTGTTGCGCAACTTGCCCACCAGCGCGAACAGGCCGGGCGTGAGGATATCGCACTGGTGCATGTCGATAATGGTGTGGGACTTTGCGGCGTGGAAGCCGATATGCAGGCCCTCCGGCAGGCTCTTGAGCTTGAGGACGGCGCGGCGGCGGGAATGCAGCGGCGACTGAATGAGGTCGCCCACCTCGGCCTTCACGCCCGCCTTGGCCAACGCCGCCACGACGATATCGCGCTTGCCCGCAAGATATTCCGTGGACGGAATATCTTGCGAAACGCAGCCGCCACAAGCAGGGAAGTGACGGCAAGGTGTCATCATGCGCCAGCGTTTAGCATGAAAGCTGGATTCCGCTGGAGTTTATCCTCCGGCTGCGCGCAGCGCAGACCGGGGGACGGGAATGACAAGAAAGAAGCTGGATGGGCGGGTCAAGCCCGCCCATGTGATGTGGGAAGAACCACCTCCCCTTGAGGGAGGGTCGAAACAATCCGAGCAGCGCGAGGATTTTTCGGGGAGGGGTCACGGTGGAAATCACCCCTCACCTAGCAAAATCCTGGCACTTGGCTTCGCCAAGTGCGGGATTTTGCGTCCTCTCCCTCAAGGGGAGAGGGAAAGGGATTACGCCAGCTTGCCCGCGAGGTGAACCACTTCGGCACCACGGCCCAGCGCGGACAGCACCGTATGAACGATGCCGTCGGCGTTGAGGGCCGCTTCGGCATACATCTTCTCGGGCGTGTCGTGATCCTGGAAGCTGTCGGGCAGCGTCATGGGGCGCACCTTCAGGCCGCGATCCAGCAAGCCGTCATGCGCCATGAAGTGCATCACATGCGCGCCGAAGCCGCCCATGCTGCCTTCCTCGATGGTGATGAGGACTTCGTGTTCCTTGGCCAGGCGGCGGATCATCGCCGTGTCCAGCGGCTTGGCAAAGCGGGCATCGGCGATGGTGGGCGACAGGCCGTAACCGGCCAGGCGTTCCGACGCCAGCAGCACTTCGCTCATGCGGGTGCCGAAGCAGAGTATCGCGATGCCGGTGCCTTCCTTGACGATGCGGCCCTTGCCGATTTCCAGCGCAATGCCCTGCTCCGGGCGAGCGATGCCGGTGCCTTCGCCGCGCGGATAGCGCAGCGCCGACGGGCGGTCGTTGATGGCGACGGCGGTGGCGACCATGTTGACCAGCTCGGCCTCGTCCGACGGCGCCATGATGACGAAGCCCGGCAGCGGCGTGAGATAGGCGATGTCGAAGGAACCGGCATGGGTCGCGCCGTCGGCGCCGACCAGACCGCAACGGTCCATGGCGAAGCGCACCGGCAGCTTCTGGATGGCGACGTCGTGCACCACCTGGTCATAACCGCGCTGCAGGAAGGTGGAATAGATGGCGCAGAAGGGCTTCATGCCCTCGGTCGCCATGCCCGCCGCAAAGGTCACACAATGCTGCTCGGCGATGCCGACATCAAAGGTACGATCCGGGAAGGCTGCGCCGAACAGGTCGATGCCGGTGCCCGACGGCATGGCGGCGGTGATGGCGACGATGCGCTCATCCTTTTTCGCTTCCGCGATCAGGCTTTCGCCAAAGACCTTCTGATAGGTCGGGGCCTTGGGCGTGGATTTCTTCTGCTCGCCGGTCAGCACGGTGAATTTGTTGACCGCATGCCACTTGTCGGGAGCGGACTCGGCGTGGGCGTAGCCATGGCCCTTCTTGGTCACGACATGGATCAGCACCGGGCCGGTGATGGTGTCGCGCACATTCTCCAGGATCGGGACCAGGTGATCGAGATTGTGGCCGTCGATCGGGCCGACATAATAGAAGCCCAGTTCTTCAAAGAGCGTGCCGCCCATCGCCATGCCACGGGCATATTCCTCGGCGCGGCCCGCCATCTTGAACATGCCGCGCGGCAGCATCTTCTTGAAGACGCGCTTGCCGAAATTGCGCAGCCCCGTATAGGAGCGGCTCGACACCAGCTTGGCGAGATAGGCGCTCATCGCGCCCACCGGCGGGGCGATGGACATGTCGTTGTCGTTGAGAATGACGATCAGGCGGTTCTTGTCGGCGCCGGCATTGTTCATGGCCTCATAGGCCATGCCCGCGCTCATCGAACCGTCACCGATCACGGCGATGACACTGTTGTTGCGGCCTTGCAGGTCGCGCGCCGCCGCCATGCCCAGAGCGGCGGAAATCGAGGTCGAGGAATGCGCCGCGCCGAACGGATCGTATTCGCTTTCGCTGCGCTTGGTGAAGCCGGACAGACCGCCGCCGGTGCGCAGGGTGCGCATGCGCGAGCGGCGACCGGTGAGAATCTTGTGCGGATAGGCCTGGTGGCCGACGTCCCAGATGATGCGGTCGTCCGGCGTGTTGAAGACGTAATGCAGCGCCGTGGTGAGTTCGACCACGCCCAGGCTGGAGCCGAAATGGCCGCCGGTGACGGACACTGTGTCGATCAGGTCGGTGCGCAGTTCATCGGCGAACTGGCGCAATTGCGCCTTTTCCAGCTTGCGCAGGTCGGACGGCAGGTCGACCTGATCCAGCAGCGGCGTCTTGGTATTCGGAATGCTCATTTTTACGACCCAAACACTAAATTCGGGGCGGCTGCGATGCAGCTATGCGCCATGCCCCCAATACGCACGATGGAATTGTGACGGGGATTCGCTGCGGATGCGAGCCCAATCCGGCCGGTGTTCATGCGCCGTCCACCGGTGTGACCGATTCGGCACCATTGGCGCCCAGCACGATCTTTTCCAGGCGGCCTTCGGCGGCCTTCAGCTTGGCCTCGCAATGGGCCTTCAGCGCCTGTCCGCGTTCGTACAGAGCGATGGAATCCTCAAGATCGACCTGGCCCTGCTCCAGGCGGGCAACGATGGTTTCCAGCTCGCGCAACGCCGCCTCGAAGCTGAGACCGGCGACCTCTGGGGCGGAGGTTTTGATCTCGGTGGCGATGGGAAAGTCTCCTGGAACCGGGCGATTGGGGCTGTCGCCAGTCCTTCGCACAAATCCGGTTGCGGCGCATCATGAAATGCGTTGCACCCAGCGCGGCGCTGAAATTTTACCCGGAAGGCCCTAGTTCTGGGGCATGTCCGGGGCGCGCAGTTCGATCCCGCCACGGGGTAGCGATACCGCCCCCTCCATCACCTGCCGAACCCCCGGCAGGCCCAGAAGGGTGCGAATCTGGCCCAGGGTGGCCAGGGCCCCTTCCACCCCGCCCAGGGCGCTGCGCAGGCCCCCGAACAGGCCGGTGTCGCGGGGGTAGATGCGGAACTGGGCATTGTCCTCGGGCACCCCTGCCAGGCGGGCCGCCGCCCGCGCCGCCGTCCAGAATCCGCCCATCTCGTCCACCAGGCCCTGGGCCCGGGCATCGGACCCGGTCCAGACCCGGCCGCGCGCGGCGGATTCGACCTGGGCGCGGCTGAGCTTGCGCCCCGCCGCCACCTTGGCGGTAAAGTCGTCATAGATGACGTCGGCCTGGCGGTTCACGGCGTCCCACTGTTCCGGCGTGTAAGGCTTGAAGGCGGAATCCATCAGCGTGTTCTTGCCCACCGCGACTTCCTCGGCGTTGACGCCCGCCAGCCCCAGAGTGCGGCCCAGCGAGACTTTGCCAGTGAGCACACCGATGGAGCCCGTGATGGTGGTGGGCTGCGCCACGATGCGGTCGGCACTGAGCGCGATGAAATAGCCGCCGCTGGCCGCGACGCCGCCCATGCTGACCACCACCTTCTTGCCCGCGGCCTTGGCCTTGTTCACGGCATGGAGGATCTGGTCCGAGGCGGTGACGGAGCCGCCGGGCGAATCCACCCGCAGCACGATGGCCTTGACGTTGCGATCCTTCACCGCTTCGCCAATCGCCTTGGCGAGATCGTCGCTGGCGATGCCTTCATTGCCGCCCAGCCACGAGGTTTCGGCGGTGCCGTCGCGGATTTCGCCAGACGCCTCGACGATGGCGATGGGCGCGCTGAAGGGTTCGGTGCGGCTGCGGACATAGGACGACATCTTCACCGTCTCGGCGCCCGAACCGGCGCGGCGCAGCGCGTCCGCCTTCATGTCTTCGTCATAGCCGGTGCGGTCGATCAGCTTGCGCGCGATTGCCTCTTCCGCCAGCTGCGGACTGGCGTCGAGCGCGGCGCGCACCGCGTCCAGCGTCAGCTTGCGGGCGCTGGCGATGGCGGCGACGCCGGTATCGTAGCTGGACTGGGTCAGGCGGGTGAGCTGCTCGCGGTCGGCCGCGCCCATGCCGCGCTCCATGAAAGTGTCGGCGGCGCTCTTGTATTCCTTGCGCTTGGCGATCTGCGGTTCGGCTTCGAACTTGTCGAACAACCCGCGCAGATAGACCTGCCCCAGCGCCGTGCCCGACGGCGAGAACTGGCCCTTGGGCTGCATCCAGATTTGCTCGGCGGCGGACGCCACCACGACATCGCCCAGACCGCGCCCCATGAAGCTGGAAGCGTGGGCCAGGACGAACTTGCCGTCGGCGCGCAGCCGCGCCAGCGACGGCGCCAGTTCCTGCGCCTGCGCCAGCGAGATCGCGCCATTGCCCAGCCGCATCACCACGCCCTTGACGCGCGAATCCTTGCGGGCGTTTTCCAGCGCCAGCACCAGATCCATCACCGTCACCGGCTGCGGCACCAGCAGGCCGGACTGGCCGTTGGAGGAATCCGAGATCGCTTCACGCAGATCCAGCGCCAGCACCATGTTGGACGGCATGCCGTCGCCGCGCGCCAGCGTGATGATCAGGATGATCGAGAAGAGCAGAACCAGCGCGATCACCACCCGGGCGGCGCTGTTGAGGACGGAGAAGAAGACGGACTTCAGCCAAATGAAAAACCTGCCCACGCAATCCTCCGCCCGGTTCGACTTGGGCAGCTATATACACGAAAAGCCCGGCGGAGGACCGTCGGGCTTTCCCTGTGATGAACGAAGACTTTAGTGCTTCAGGGCATCGCGCACGGCATCCTTGGCGCCGCCCACGGCGTTCTGCACCTTGCCTTCCAGCTTGTCGGCGGCGCCTTCGGCCTTGAGCTTGGCGTCGCCGGTGACCTTGCCGGCGGCTTCCTTGATGGCGCCCTTGGCCTGCTTGGCGGCGCCTTCGATACGATCCTTGTGCATGGGGTACTCCTGTAGAGATGGGGTGTCTTGAGAACGGAGCGCCGCCCAAGGAGTTCCAAAAGTAACTTTTTCGCCGTCGGGGCGAACCAAACGGGGTCCAGATCGCGTATAATCCCAGTACGGAACGGAGAGAACCCATGGAACGACGCGCTTTTCTCACCACCCTTCTGGGCGGCGGCGCCACGCTGGCGGCGGGCGGCGGTGCGTTGCTGCTGCGCGACAGCGGCACCCCAGCCATGGCCGCCACCTTCGAAGTCACCAAGACCCAGGCGGAATGGCGCAAGCTGCTCTCCGCTGACGCCTATGCGGTGCTGCGCCTGGCGGCGACCGAAGCGCCCGGCACCAGCCCGCTGCTGAAGGAAAAGCGCAAGGGCGTCTTTGCCTGCGCCGGTTGCGCCCTGCCGCTGTTCGCGTCGGAGACCAAATATGAAAGCGGCACCGGCTGGCCCAGCTTCTACCAGCCGATCAGCGCCAAGGCAGTGGGCGAATTGCGCGACACCAGCCACGGCATGACTCGCATCGAGTGCCATTGCAGCCGCTGCGGCGGGCATCAGGGCCATGTCTTCGATGACGGCCCCAAGCCCACCGGGCTGCGCTATTGCATCAATGGAGTCGCGCTTCGGTTCATTCCGGCTTAGTCCGAAAACCAATCTGTCATGGCCCGGCCCTCTTCTAAATTGAAAAGGGCCGGGCCATCCAGGGATCGTCGAGCGCGTTTCTGGCCCTGGATGGCCAACGTAAAGTGGGCCATGACATCGCGTGTAAAACAAAAAAAATCCCGCGCATCGCTGCGCGGGCTTTTTGATTCAGAACCTATCGCTTACGGCGTGGCCGCAGCGGCAGCCGGCTTCGAGCGCGAACGGTTGGATTCCACCATCGCCTCATGCGCGGCGCTGAATCCGTTGAAGGAGAGCGGGAACTCGCGCGGCTTGTCCTCGCCATCGGCGGAGATGCGCAGCTTGGCTTCGCCGCTGGACTTGGCGAAGGCGTCGATCAGCGGCTTTTCCACCGCGGCTTCGACATAGCAGCCGGCGCGGTCGCAGCGGCGGAACTTCATCACCGGGGTCTGGAAAGCGTTGGTCTGGATCACGACGCCCTTTTCCAGCGCGACGCCCAGCGGCACGCCCAGCACCATCACGTAACGGTTGTTGGACGGCAGGAAGGCGATGCTGAAATTGATCAGCGGCTGGCCGGTTTCCTTGTTGCGCACCTGTTCGAACATGTCGCACGGGCTGCCGCCCTGGACCTGGAAGCAGCGCACCTGGAAATCGCCGAACTGGCGGGTTTCCGGAGAGCCGGGGCCCGGCTGCGCCAGCGCGGCGGTGGAAGCGAGCGCCAGGAAGGCGCCGGCGAGGAGAGAAGCGGTTTTCATCAGAAGATTCTCCGGATCATGGAAGACCGGCGGCCTTCGCCGCGCTCATAGGCGGACAGGGCGCTGTTGAAGCCCTTGAAGGAGACGATCAGCGTCTGCGGCTTGGCGTTCGGCGCCGCGCCGGTAAAGGAAATCTTGGTTTCGGTGTTGGAGCGCAGGGCCGAGCGCATCGCGTCTTCCAGCGGCACCACGGCCAGGCAGCCGACATTGTTGCAGGTGCGGTACGGGAGCACCTTCACCGGGTCCTTGCCGGACTGCACGCCGACGCCGGCATCAAGCAGCACATCGTGCGGCAGCATGAAGGCGATCATCTCGGCGCCGTTATTCTTCATGTCCTTGACGATGGAGATGCGCGCCACGGTGGCCTTCAGGGCCGGATCGACCACATCGCCCAGAACCTCGCACGAGGCGGTCGCGGTGGTGGCCGGCGGGCAATAGGTGCGCCAGTCTTCATAGGTGGTGGTCGCTTCGGTGGCGACATTGTAGGTCGCCACGCCGCGCACGGCCCAGCCGAGCAGCAGGCCCAGCACCAGCGCGCCGCCGCCAATGGCAAGGCGTTCGATGTTCTTATCCATGTTTTTCGCTTCGCTTCGCACGTTGCGCGGGATACGCCCCCAAGGCGGCCCGCGGGTCTCAAACCGGCGTGAGGAGGTAGCAGAAACATCCGCCAAAGGAAACCGGCCAATCCCGGTTTTTTTGGGCAGAATCGGGGGGTTGGTGAATCGCCGGAATGAAGCTTTTGTCAGCCTTTCCCGGCGGAACCCGGCCCTGCCCCGGCGTTACTTGCGCGCCGCCAGCAGCACGGGTTCCGCCCGCCAATATTGCGGCCAGACGCTGGCCAGCGCGCGCAGCTTCGGCAGGTCGTTGATGACGATGTAGGGATAGGTCGGATTGTTCGCCAGGAAGTCCTGGTGATAGGCCTCAGCCGCATAGAAGCCCTGGAAGGCTTCGACCTTGGTGGCGATGGGCCTGGCGAAGACCTTGGCGCTGTTCAATTGCGTGATATAGGCGTTGGCCATGTTCGCCTGGGTGGGCGACAGCAGGAAGATGGCGGTGCGGTAGCTGGTGCCGGTGTCGGGCCCCTGGCGGTTCACTTCGGTGGGATCGTGCGCCACCGAGAAGAAGATGCGCATCAGCGTGCCGTAGGACACCACCTTCGGATCATAGGTGATGGAAACCGCCTCGGCATGGCCGGTGGTTTCGGTGATCACCTGCTGGTAGGTCGCGGTCGCCTTGGCGCCGCCGGAATAGCCGGACTGGGCGCGCGTCACGCCCTTCACATGCTGGAACACGGCCTGGATGCCCCAGAAGCAGCCGCCCGCGAACACGGCGGTTTCGCTCATGGTGGTGAAGGCGGGATCCAGCGTCGGCGCCGGGATGGGCTTGTTCAGCTCCGCCGCGAAAGCGGAGCCGGTGAGCAAGAACAGTAGCGCCAAAGAAGCATTCAGAGCGGTCTTCATGGTGTTCCTTCCTTTCCTCTTCATTCGCACCGGATGGCGGACCTGTTACAGCGCGGCGAGGATGGCGGCGTAAATTGTGTCGAGTTCCGCCCCCGTGATGCAATAGGGCGGCAGTACATAGATCGTGTTGCCCAGCGGCCGCAGCAAGACCCCCTGTTCGAGGAACTTCGCCGCCATAAGCGGCCCCGCATCCGCGAGATAGCCGGGGTCGGAAACCGACACGTCCAGCGCTGCGACGGTACCCAATCTACGCACATTCCCGAAGCGCGGATCACTGCGCAGGGGTGCGAGGCGGTCTTCCTGCATGGCCGCCAGCGTGGCGATGCGCTCCCGCACGGGCTCGCCCTGCCAGATTGCCAGATTTTCACACGCGGCGGCGCAGGCGATGGGATTGGCGGTGTAGGAGCTGGAATGGAAGAAGGTCTTGCGGCGGTCTTGCGAATAATGCGCGTTGAAGATGGCGGGCGTCGCCAGCGTCGCCGCCAGCGGCAGCGCCCCGCCGGTGAGGCCCTTCGCCAGGCAGAGAATGTCGGGCGTGATCCCGGCCTGTTCGCAGGCGAACAGCGTGCCGGTGCGGCCGAAGCCGGTCAGCACTTCGTCGGCGATGAAGAGCGTGCCATGGCGTTCGCAGATCGCCTTCATGTCGCGCAGGATTTCGGGCGCATACATCAGCATGCCGCCCGCGCCCAGCAGCAGCGGCTCCACGATCAGGGCGGCGGCGGTTGGTGCTTCGCGTTCCAGCGCCGCCAGCGTTGCCTTGGGATCGCTGGGGAATGGCAACCGCGCCACATCGAACAGCAGCGGTTCATAGGCGGCATTGAAAACGCCGCGCGCACCTGCCGCCATCGTGCCGATGGTGTCGCCATGATAGGCGTGTTCCAGCGCGATGATCTTAGTGCGCGGCGTGGCCCGATTGTGCCAGAAGCCCAGCGCCATCTTCAGCGCCACTTCCACGGCGGTCGAGCCGCTGTCGGAATAGAAGACATGGCGCAAACCCGGCGGCACGATCTTCAGCATTTCGGCCGCGAGGGTTTCGGCAGGCGCATGGGTGAAACCGGCGAAGATCACCTGATCCAGCTTTTCGGTCTGGGCGCGGATCGCCGCCATGATGCGCGGATGGTTGTGACCATGCGTCGTCACCCACCAGGAAGAAATGCCGTCGATGATGCGGCGGCCATCTTCCAGAATGAGCGTGGCACCCTCGCCCTTTGCGACGGCCAGAGGCGCGGGCGCGGTGGCATGCTGGGTGAAGGGATGCCAGATGTTAGTCACGCGAAATCGCCCAGCTTGAAATTCGCGGCGAAGGCGGCGGACAGACTTTCCCGATTAAGCGGCGTGAGGCGCGGCAGGCGGCCCAGCCGTTTCGCGCCGGATTTTTCGATGATGATGCCCTCGCTCTCGCCCTGCGCGTCGCCGATGAAGGCGATGCCCAGCAGCGGAATCTTGCGGGCACGGATGGCCTCGACCGACAGCAGCGTGTGGTTGATGGTGCCAAGCTGGGTGCGGGCGCACAGCACCAGCGGCAAATTCCAGCGCACGAACACGTCAATATTCAGCGTGGTGCGGGTCAGCGGCACCATCAGCCCGCCTGCGCCTTCGATCACCACAGCGCCGTCCGGCGGGTTCAGCGCATCGGTGTCGATGGTGACGCCTTCGGCGGCGGCGGCCTGGTGCGGCGACGCCGCCAGCTTGAAGCGATACGCTTCCGGCAGCACTGTTGCGCCCAGACGCGCCGCCGTTTCTTTATCCCCTTCCGGATCGAACCCCGCCTGCACCGACTTCCAGTAAGCCGCGCCCGATGAAGCGCACAGCGCGGCGGCGAACACGGTCTTGCCGATATCGGTGTCGGTGCCTGTTACAACCAGCCTCATGCGCGTTCCAGCTCCGCAGCCAAATGGGCGAAGACGGCATCCAGATCGGCTTCCGTGACATGCGTGGTGAGGGCGAGCCGCAACCGCGCCGTGCCTTCCGGCACCGTGGGCGGGCGGATGGCGCGAATGTCATAGCCCTGCCCCTGCAAGGCTTCGGCAAAACGCATCGCCCGCGCATCCGCGCCCAGAATGATGGGCTGGATCGGTGAGCCGCTGGCCTTCCACTGGTTATGATCACGCAGCAACTTGTCGGCATGCGCCACCAGCGCCATCAGCCGGGCGCGCTGCTCATCGGCGGCGGCCGCCAGCTTCAGGGCTTCGCGCACCACCGCCGCCGTCAGCGGCGACGGCGCGGTGGAATAGACGAAGGCCGCCGCCCGGTTGATCAGGAAATCCTTGTAAACCCGCGCGCAGGTGACAAGCCCGCCCGCCGCGCCCAGCGCCTTGCCGCACGTGTGCAGCGTGATGATGTTCTCGCGGCCTTCGTAAGCGGCGGCCAGCCCGCGCCCCTGCGGGCCATAGACGCCGGTGGCGTGCGCCTCGTCCAGCGCCAGCATGGAATCCGTCGCATCGGCCAACGCCACCAGATCGGCCAGCGGCGCGCGGTCGCCATCCATGGAGTATAAAGTCTCTGCCGCGATCCAGGGGCGTCCGCGGCCGCCGCGCGCGCGCCAGCCTTTGATCGCATCCGCGATCGCGCCAACATCATTGTGCGGCGTCTCGATCACCGGCACCCGCGCGGGATCGAGCCCGTCGCGCACCGAGGCATGGATCAGCGCATCATGGATGATGACATCCTCGCGCCTTGGTAGCGCCGCCAGCAACGCCGCGTTGGCGGCGAAGCCGGTGGGAAAATAGAGCGCGGCTTCGGCACCATAAAACGCAGCGGCTTCTGCTTCCAGCGCCTCATGCTCCGGATGATTGCCGCGCAGCAGGCGCGAACCGCCCGCGCCCAGCGGCACGCCGCGATCCAGCGCCGCCCGCGCCGCATCGCGCAGGGCATCGCTTTCCGCCAGGCCGAGATAATCGTTGCTGGTGAAATCCAGCCCGGCGCGGGGCGCAAGGCGCCTGAGCCGGGCCTTGCGGGCCAGCGCCGCGAGCGCGTTTTCGTGCGGCTTCATGGCGAGATCCATTCCACAGCCTCTTTCAAAGGGCAAGACACGCCGCCATAGTCTGCGGAATGACACTTTCTCCGCAAATGGCGCGCCTGTTCGAGGAAGCGCAGGACCTGCACCAGGCCGGCCGCCTGGCCGACGCCAAGGCGCGCTATGAGCGCATCCTGGCGGCGGACCCCCGCCACGGCCCCGCCCTGCACATGACCGGGCTGATGGCCTATCAGGTGGGGCAGAACGATCTGGCGGCAAGCCTGCTGACGCGCGCCGCACAGCTCGATCCCGGTTCGGCGTCGCTGCATTCCAATCTGGGCCTGGCGCTGCGTGGGCTGGGCCGGGTCGAAGACGCCATCGCCAGTTTCCGCCGCGCCCTGGCGCTGAAGCCCGATGTGGCGGAGACCCACAACAATCTGGGCAACGCGCTGCTGGAACAGGGCCAGGTGGATGCGGCGGTGGAAGCCTTCGCGCGCGCCGTGACACTCAACCCCAGCCTCGCCGCGGCGCAGGCCAATCTGGGCGACGCACTATGGTCGCGCGGCAGGCTGGAAGAGGCCGAGGTCTGTCATCTCAAGGTTCTGGCGCTCCAACCCGATCATGCCGACACCTACAAAAGCCTGGCGCTGCTGGCGCTGGGGCGGGGCGACGCCGATACGGCGATGCACCGCGTCGATGAAGCGTTGCGGCGCGACGACAGCCCGCGCACCCATCGCGTCTTCGCCGACATCGTGGCGGACATGCGCTGGGACAATGACGATGAAACGGTGCGCGCCTGGCTGACCCGCGCCATCGCCGAAGCCTGGAGCCGCCCTGGCCTTCTGGCCGGAACCGCGAATGGACTCATCCTGGCGCGGCTGGCGGCGGGCGGCCGCATGCAGGACGACACGCTGCTGCGCGCCGTGCTGCGGGCCGCGCCCAACAGCGACATCGCGCTGGAGCGCGAACTCACCGCCGCGCGGCGCGCATTGCTGCTGTCCGGTGGCGGCACCGGCGACTTCGCTATGGCGCTGGCGCAGCAATGCTTCATCAATGAGTATGTCTGGTGCGTCGCCGATGATGAAATGGCGGCTGTCGAAACGCTGCGGGCGAAGCCGTCGCCCTCCACCGCCGAACTGGTGGCGCTGGCCTGCTATCTGCCGCTGGGCGCACTGGCCGACGCGCAACTGGGCGCGGCGCCATCGGCGTTTCTGACGCAGCAGCGCGACGAACCGGCGCAAGAGCAGCGCCTGGCCGCCGCCATGCCGGTTCTCACGCCGATTGAAGATAAGGTCAGCCTGGCGGTGCAGGGCCAGTATGAGGCCAATCCTTATCCGCGCTGGGCGCGGCTGCCGGAGCCGATCACGCCGGTGCGGCTGGGCTCGTTCCTGGGCAGCCGTTTTCCTTTCGCAGCGCTGGCGCAGAAGGATGTGGCGGCGCAGCCTGCCGTGCTGGTGGCGGGCTGCGGCACCGGCCAGTACGCGCTGCAGCTGGCGCGGGAATTCTTTGTCGGCGACGTGCTGGCGGTGGACCTGTCGCGCGCCAGCCTGGCCCATGGCGCGCGCAAGGCAACGGAAGCCGGCATCACCGGCGTGCGCTTCGGCCAGGCCGACATCCTGCAGATCGGCGCGCTGGGACGAGGCTTCGATTTCATCGAATGCTCCGGCGTGCTGCATCACATGGACGCGCCCTTCACCGGCTGGCGGGCGCTGCTGGATTGCCTGAAGCCCGGCGGCATCATGCTGGCCGCTTTCTACAGCGCCACGGCGCGCACCGCGATTGCGCAGACGCGCGACTGGATCCGGCGCGAGGGCTTTCCCGCCACGCCGGAAGGCATCCGCGCCGCGCGGGCGCACCTGATGCAGCAGGATCCGGCGGGCGCCTTGCGCACCATCCTGACCTCGCCCGACTTTTGCACCACCAGCGCCTGCCGCGACCTGCTCTTCCATGTGCAGGAACACAATCACACGCTGGAAGAGATCGCGGATTTCCTGGCCGAGCGCGGCCTCACCTTCATCGGCATGGAAGTGAGCGAACCGATCCGCGCCCAGTATCGCGCCCGCTTCCCCGGCGATCCGGCCGGCGCGACGCTGGCCAACTGGGCAGCGCTGGAACGGGAGCATCCCGACACCTTCGCGGCGATGTATCAATTCTGGGTGCAGAAGAGGGGCGACGGCCAGGAAAAGTGCGAAGCGGTTTTCCGTCCGACCACGCGACCAAAAACATGATGGCCGCCATCCTCTCCGTGCACACCGGCAAAGTTGCGCCGCTCGGTCCTGACGGCGAGCCCAGCGGCTTCGTCAAGCAGCGGCGCGATGGCGCGGTGGCGGTGGGCGCACTGGGACTGGATGGCGATGCGCAGGCCGACCTGTCGGTGCATGGCGGGCCTGAGAAGGCGGTCTATGCCTATGCCGCCGATCACTATCCCGCCTGGGCCGCCGATCATCCGCAGCACGCCGCGCTGTTCGCGCCCGGCGTGATGGGCGAGAATCTGGCGATTGCCGGCATGACCGAGGCCGATGTCTGTGTCGGCGACATCCACCGCATCGGCAGCGTGCTGTTGCAGGCGTGCCAGCCGCGGCAGCCCTGCTTCAAGCTGGGGCTGCGCTTCGACGATGCCATGATGGTGAAGGCGATGGTGAAGAACCAGCGCGCGGGATGGTACTACCGCGTGGTGCAGCCCGGCATTGTGCGAGCGGGCGATGCGGTGACGTTGGAAGACCGGCCGCATCCGGATTTCGCCTTCGCCCGCATGGTCGAGATCGTCTATCGCCGCAATCCCGTCCGCGCGGAGCTGGAAGCGATGGCGGCAATGGATGGGCTTGCGCGGCAGTGGCGCGCGCAGGCGGCGCAGGCGATCCGCGACCTGTCTTGAAACGGGACAAGCGATGACGGAAACACGCTTGTACGGGCGCGTTTGCTCTCTGCAGAACCGGCACCAGGATTGCAGAATGCCTGTCATGATGTTCCAGCGCGAGCCAGTTGCGATGCAGACCCAGACGCCGCCCGTGGCCGAGCGCCGCCCGAAAAGCCGCCGCCGCGCCCTGTTGGGCGGGATGATCGTGCATAGCGGCGGGCGCTTCTCGTTCCCCTGCACCATCCGCAACATTTCCGAAGACGGCGCCCGCATCGCCTTCAAGAAGGGCCAGATGATGCCGTCGGACTTCTATCTGGTGGACACCTGGGCCGGTCAGGGCCATCGCGCCCATATCGCCTGGGTGACGGCGACCGAGGCCGGGCTGTCCTTCACCAAGAGCTTTGGCATGAACGCCATCACCGACCCGGGGCTGGGATATCTCAAACGCCTTTGGGATGGTCGCGGCGTCTGATCCGCCCTCAAAACAAACCTTCTGTTTCAATGTTTTAACGAACGCGCGCATCGGCTGGGCCGTGACGCCGGAATGGAGCCTGTCACTGACGGGATTCAACCTGCAGCAGGGCAAGCACCAGGAATTCGCGCCGGGCGACGCCATTCCGCGCAGCGTCTATCTCGAAACGCGCGTGAAGATTTAAGGCGGTTCTCTCCACATCGATTTCAATTGTCATTCCCGGCCGAGCGCGGCGCATTGCGCGGCGCGAGGGGAAGGGAATCCAGGCTTTTGAAATCTGTCAGATATTGAAAAATGGTTCCCTTCCCTCGCCATCCATACGCTGTCACTATGAATGGCTCGCCGGGGATGACATCGCGCTAAGGCGCGATGTCACTTCCCCACCACCGACATAAAGACGCTGTCCACCGTCAGGTCGGGCTGCGCCTTGCAGCGCTCCGTCACTGCCGTCAGAACATCGCCGCGCGTCATGGCCGGACCGGGATCGAAATATTCCTGCGGCAGGCGGCGCATCTGTTCGATGCTGTCCTTCTCCCCGGTGGTGGCCGCGCGGTTCGCCAGCGCCGAAGCGGTGACGTCGGCAATGGCAAAGGAAAGCCCGATGCCATCCATCACACCGCCGATGTAGAGCTGCAGCGCCTCTTCCGGCAGCGTCGCGATCTGGCGGCAGGAGACATGCCCTTCCTGCGCCCGCAGCGGTGTGGCGGCCACCAGCAGCAGCGGCAGTATCAAGATGTGTTTGCGCATGGAGCCCCCGTAAGCCACCAGCTTCGCCCGGAAATACGGCAGGCGAAACCCCCAGGCCCGTTATTGATTAACGCCGTGGCCTGACCGGGTTCTATTTCTGCTTTTGCGGATAGATCGTCTCGCCGCGCTTCAGCATCTCCACAAAGGCCGCGATCTTTCGCTTGCGGTCGGCAGGCGTCTTGATGTTGTACAGCCGGAACGCCAGGGCGAAGCGGTTCTGCTCGATGAGCTTTGCCAGCATCGCTTTCGCCCGGGGCACCGCATCGATCGCGGCCTGAAGGTCCGGCGCGATGGGCAAGTCCTTGCCGCTGCCATAGGCCCTGTCCCAGCGGCCATCCGCCTTCGCGGCTACGACATGGCGCTGGCCATGTTCCGTCATGCGGCCATCGGCGATCAGCCGCCCGACCGTATCAACATTCTTCTTGCTCCAGACGCTCTTGCGGCCACGCGGGCTGTAGCGTTGCAGGAAGCTCTTCTCGTCCAGCCCCTTGCGGATTCCGTCGATCCAGCCCCAGCACAGCACCGCCTCGATGACCTCCTCCGGGTTGATGGATTAGAGCCCTGAGCCGCGATTGTGGATTTTTATCCAGACCTCGGCCGCCTTGTCGTGGTTCTTCGCGAGCCAGCGATAAAAGCTCTCAGCATCCGCGCAGCTGCGGACATGCGCGGGATTGACGATAACCGGGGCCATGAAGGAACGGCCTACTTCGTCACCATCTCCAAATCGATGGCGTCGGCCATGGCCTGATAACCGGCATCGTTGGGATGCAGCTTGTCGCCGTCGTTGAACCCGGCGGCAAAGGTCAGCGGGTTGGCCTTGTCGGCTGTCGGCGTGGCGAAGTCGATAAAGCCGTCATAGGCGCCGCTGGTCTGTATCCACGTATTCAATGCCTGGCGCGCCGCCTCGCCTTCGGGCGAGGAATAGCCCGCGCCGCCATAGGGCGTCAGCAGGCCGCCATAAACCTTGATGCCCAGGGCGCGGGCCCGGGCGATGATCTGCTTGTGGGCGGCGATCAGAAAATCCGCCGTCAACGGCTCGCGATTGCCGTTGGGCGTGAAGCCGCGGCCGATATCGTTGATGCCTTCCAGCACGATCAGCGCATTGGCGCCCGGCACGCTGAGCACATCGCGGTCCAGCCTCGCCAGCGCGTTGGGGCCCGTGCCATAGCGCAGCAGTCGGTTGCCGCTGATGCCGGCATTGACCACAGCCCAGGGCTTCTTCGCCTCCGCCAGCCGTTCCGCCAGGCGGTCGGGCCAGCCGCGAAAGGCGTTGTTGGTCGAGCCCGCGCCTTCGGTGATGGAATCGCCGATGACGATAATGGCGCGGGTGGGCGTGTCGGCATTGACCTCCACCTGCGTCACATAAGTCGAGACGCGGGTGAGCCGCACCTGCGGCAGGCGGGTATCGGCGGTGTGGTCACCCTTTGTTTCGGTGACATACATGAAGAGGCTGCGGCCCCCGCGCGGCACATCGCCCGGCACATGGATGGAGATCAGCAGCTTGTCGAGCGGCTTGACGGTGAGCGCGACCGGATCGCTGTAGAGCGGCGCCGAAGCCGGGATCATTACCCCGCCGCCGCGGCCATCGAAGGTCACGGGGCGGTCGCTGCCCGCCAGGATGTTGCCGTCGGGGCCAGCCAGGCCGACGCGCACCGCGCCCACCGCCATCATGTCGGTGCCGTTCTCGTTGGAAAAGCGCAGGCGGATCTGCTGGCCAGCCGCCGAGACCCGCACCAATTGGCGCACGGTGACATTGTTGAGCGGCACATAATTTTCGAGGATGGCGATACGGCCCGGATTTTCGATGCGCGGCGGCGTGGGCGCGGCGTTGGTGACAGGCGGCACCGGCGATGCACCCATGGGCAGGATCGGCGCGGCGGTGGAAGGACCGACATTGGCGGGCGCCAGCGCCGCGGGGTTCACGCCCGGCGGCAGCGGCGCGGCGACGAAGGCCCAGGCCCCCACCCAGTTACTGCTTTGCGCAAAGGTGGCGCTGGCGGGGACCGCAAGCAGGAAGGCCGTAAGCGCCGCGCGTGTGATGAGCCGCATAGGGTTTTCCTTCTTATATCGGGCCGAGCATAGGAGATATGCGACGCCGCCGCCATTACGCGCCAGGAAAAACGCTGAAACCGTCAGCCGTTGGACTCAATAGCGGTAGCTGGTCTGCAGCCAGAACACCGACTTGTCCGCAAAGCCGCCCACGCCCACGCCAGAACCGGCATGGTTGGCGTATTTCGCCATCACCGCGAAATTGGCGTCGATCTGGAAATCAGCCTGCAGATTCCATTCGCTGCCGATGCCGCGATCCAGATTGTCGGTCTTAAAGTCGTGGTACCGCATCATCAGGTTCAGCGCCCGCAGGCCCAGAAAGCCGGGCCAGGCATAGGTGCCGCGCACATAGAAGTCCTTCAGGCCATTCAGCGGCGTGGTGGTGAGGAGATCGGCCCAGCCATTGTTGTTGTGCAGCCAGCCGATGGGCGTTCCGACGCTCACCACGCCGTTGCCGGACAAAACTTCATAGCCCAGCGCCGCACCGAAACCATTCCAGCTCACGCCGCCCTCGCCCAGCCAGTAATCCAGCCCGAAATTCAGCGGATTGGCGGCATGATCGTTCTGGCGGGCATAATCGCCGATCAGGCGGATGCCGATCTCGTCCCACAGGCGCGTGTCATACTCGGCCCGCGCGCCCAGCGTGGCGGTGGACAGGCGCGCCGCCGCGGTCCGTTGCGCCGGGCGGAAGGCCGTGTCCGGCGGCGCCAGATCGAGCAGCAGGGCATAGGCTTCCAGCTTCAGCCCCGGCACGCCGGTATAGGCGGCGTTCATCACATGGCTGTCGCTCTTGAAGTGGCCCGCCTGGTTGGTCGCGGCGGCGACGGCGGTGGGATCGAAGGGCGTGGTCGCGCCATAGATGCGGTTGACGCGGTCGATCCAGATATAGGTCAGCGCCAGGCCCGGCACGGAGTTATTGGTGAGCTGCACGGCGTCGAAGCTCTGGCCGTGCATGCGCCAGTCGGGGCTGGCGAGAAAACGCTGGCTGCCCAGCGCCAGGCGTTGCCGCCCGGCGATGATGGTGGTGGCGAGTTCGGCGTTGTTGTAGCTGAGGTTGAGATGCTTGAGCGCGAACAGCTCCGCATCGCCGATGTTGGGATAGGCGATCTTGCCGTTGCGGGTGGTGTTGTAATCGCTTTCGCCCACTGGCACGAGGACGTCGAACGCCACCTGCAGCGCCAGCCCGTTCCAGCGCGCCGTGTCATAGCCCAGCCGCGCCCGCAGGGTCGCGCCCTCGCCCGTCAGTGGGCGGGACTTGTCGCTCACCGTCTCGTAGCGCAGCCGCAGATCGATGGTGGGCCGTCCGCCCAAGAGGGACGCGCCCAGATCCTGGGCCTGGGCGGCGGGGGCCGCGCAAAGCAAGGCACAGAGGATGGCGGGGCGGAGCATCATGCCCGTCGCTTACGGGATGCCGGGAGCGGACACAAGGGCAAGAAAAAAGCCCCGGACCTTGCGGCCCGGGGCTGAGATCTTGGTCGCTGTTCCGCTTAGTAGTTGAAGCGGAGGCCGAAGCGGTAGGAACGGCGCAGCGTGGTATCGGTCGGCAGGTTCTGCACATTGTCGATGGCGGCGAACAACGTGATGTTGTTGGTCCAGCGATACTGCGCGCGCAGGTCGATCGGGGCGCGGATCCCGTTGACGTTGCTGTCCCCAAGCGTGCTGCTGTCGCGACGATCGGTGTTGGTGACAACCGGAACGTCCACGCCATTGACACGGCTGTAGATCGGACGCTGCAGGTTCAGGCCAGGCTGGCCCTGGGTGCCGATATCGATGAGCGACTCGCCGGTGAGGCGGGTCTGCAGACCCCAGGTCCAGTTGCCCTCGCGATAGTTGAACGAGAGCGTGCCCTGGAACTTGGCGCCGCCAGAGTAGAAGGCGTTGGTGGCGCCGGCGCCATTGAAGACCTGACCGTTCAGGTCCTGGGTGAAGTCATAGACATAGTTGCCGTTGAAGCTGACATCCATCGTTCCGGTGAAGAGATCGAAGCCATAGGTGGCCGCGAAGTCGAAACCGGCGGTGGTGTAGAGGGCGGCATTGACGCGGGTCGAGAAGATGAACTCGATCGGCGTGGTCTGGTCGCCCGGGGTGCGGAACACGATCTGGTTGCAATAGACCGCATCGCCAGCCAGGCAGCGCTGGCGGATCAGGTTCGCGTTCGGCGTGGTGATGCCGCCATGCAGGTGGATCTGGTACCAGTCAACCGAAGCGGTGAAGCCTTCGAAGAAGGTCGGCGTGAAGACCAGGCCGGCCGACGCCGTGTTGGCGCGTTCCGGCTGCAAATTGCGATTGCCGCCGGTGACGTTGAAGCAGCTGTTGTTTCCCGCGGTGCTGCCCGGCAGGAACGGGGCGCAGGTGACACCGCCGAAGCCGCCCGGGGAATAGAGGTCCCACAGGTTGGGAGCGCGGATGTCATACGACCAGGTGCCGCGGAAGCGGACATCGTCAGTGATCTGGCTGTTCAGACCGATCTTCCAAGTTTCCACCAGGCCGCTGGTGGAATAGTTGGTCAGACGGCCGCCCAGGCTTACGTTCAGCGTTTGAACCAGCGTATCCTTGAGGATCGGCAGGTCGGCTTCGACGAAGCCTTCCTCGGCATGGTAGTGGGCCTTGAAGTTGCCGATGTTGCCCACGCCCCAGCCCGCATTCTGCGCGCGGATATCGGGGGTGCTCTGCCTGCCCTGCTCCAGGCGCCATTCGCCGCCGAAGGCGACGCCGATCTCGCCGGCCGGCAGCGCCCATGGCAGCACACCGGAGAGCGACAAGGCGCCCGCGCTCTGCGACAGCTGGGTGATGGTGGAGTTCTGGATGCCGGTCTTGGCGACATTCAGACCCGGCTCGATGAACAGGCGGGCGGCGTTGGAGACATTGTTGTAGCCGAACGGATCCAGCGGCGCGCAGCCGGTGATGTCGTCCTGGCCGGCGGGCAGGTTGTTGGTCCGCGCCGCCAGCGCCGGATTGAGCAGGCCGCGGCACTGGATCGAGCCGATTGGCAGGCCCGAGGTGCCGACATTGCCTGACGTGATGCGCACCGCGTCCTGGGCGTTGTTGAAGCGGGCATTGACCGCGTTCTGCGGCGAGAATTGGCGGATGCGGGTGGTGCCGGTCTGGATATAGGCGTTCCAGGTGAAGCTGTCCCCCAGCGCGCCGTCCAGGCTGAAGACGCCGCGCGAGAGCACCTTGCTGATATAGGAGCAAGGCACGCCGATCGCTTCGCACAGATTGTCCAGCGTCCACACAGACTGGGTGGTGGCCGAGTTCGCGCCGGTGCTGACGGCATTGTTGAGATAGTCCAGGCCCATCACCAGCGACTGGGTCGGGCGGGCCTGACGCTGCGTTAGGCTGGCGTAGCTGGTACCGACGGCACCCGTCTCGTTCTGGAAGGTGAAGGGATTATAGCCGTTCGACAGTACGGTGGTGCCCGTCGCGCAGGTCGCGGAGGTGAGGCCGGGCTGGCAGACAAAACGCTGCCCGATCGAAGCCGGCAGGAACGGGTTGTCGGCATAGATGGTGACGCTGGAACTCAGGCGCTCGCCGCCGAAGGTGCGGGAGGAAAGACGCGCATAGTTCAGCTGCAGCGAGGCCGTGATGTCCGGCGCGATCTTGTAGCTGGTGTAAGCGAAATAGTTGGCGCTGTGATAGGGCGCCGCCGGGATCGGATCCCAGGGCGTCAGGCCCGTGGTGGCGTCGTTGGTGCAGCCATTGTAGCAGGTGGCGTTGTTATAGACGGTGCCATAGTTGAACGGCTGCACAGCCTTTTGCTGGCCCACGAACATCAGGCCTTTGAGGCCGTTGGCGGCGAGGCCGGACCCGGCGGTACCGGCACCGTGGGAATTGACCAGGCCGCCGCCGGTCGAGGTCGCGCTGCCGGTCTGGTAGGCATAGGTCAGCAGCGGCTGGCCCGACAGGCTGGAACAGGTGCCGCTCGCGCTCGGCGTCGCAGTGGGATAGGTGACGGCGTTGCAATAGGCCGGATTGTAGACGAAGGCGCGGTTGTCGACGTTCAGCTGGCCGGTGAAGACCGTGTCGGGGCTGCGGGTGAAGTTGGCCGCGACCATGACGTGGCCGGCGCCGCCCAGGAAACTGGTGCCCCAGGCCGCTTCGGCGCGATACTGGCCGTGCGGGACTTCCGTCTTGTTGGCGTAGGAGACGCTGCCCTTGAAGCCCTGGAAGGTCTTGTTGAGGACCAGGTTGATGACGCCGGTGACGGCGTCCGAACCCCAGGCGGCGGAGGCGCCGCCGGTCACGACGTCGACGCGCTGCACGACCGACGACGGGATCATCGCGATGTCGACTTCGTTCGACTGGACCGAGGAAGCGACGACGCGCTGACGGTCGATCAGCACCAGGTTGCGGTTGGCGCCCAGATTGCGGATGGCGACGGTGTCGATCGCGGCGTTGGCCTGCGCCACGTTGCGGGAGCTGGAGCCGGTGTTGATGCCGGCGCCGCCGCGCACCTGGGGCAATTCGCGAATCTGGTCGCCGATATTCACCTTGGCGTCGCGGTTGAGCGTCTCGATTCCGATGACGCTGACCGGCGTGGGCGCTTCAAAACCCTTGAGGTCGATGCGCGAGGCGGAAGAAGCGATTTCCTCGATCTCCAGCGCGGAATTGTCCTGCGCCATGGCGGCGCTGAACGAGGCGGCGGCGATCAGAGCGGTCGCAGAGCCGCTCATCAGAAATTGCTTCAGGTTCAGCATGGCATCTCCCCGGTGCAAACGTTTTGTTTGCCATTGATTCACTTTTACAGGGTTTTCAGGCGCGCGCAAATTCAAGTCAACGTGCGGGGGAACTTTCGTGCGGATGCTACGCCCGATCACCTGCGGTCTTATGCAGAATGGTCACGCAGATTTCCGCGCGTTAATGTCGCCCTCTGCAGGTGCGATGCAGCATAACCCATCGCAGGCGTTATTGTCTGAGGACTTACGCGCGGCCGCGGTTGATGTAGCCGTAGCGCAGGTTGGAGGGATTCGCGCCCTCTTCCAGATAGGCGCGCTTCAGCCGCGCATAATTGTCGTCGCGGATGGCAGCGCCCATCGCCGCCGCATCGACATTATAAAGCCGCGCATTGTTGCCGCCGAATATGGCGCTCTTCACCGGGCCCGTGGCCGCGCCCAGGGCTGCGAAGCCGTATTTCTTCTGCATGTCCTCCGGGATTTCGAGACGGCGCAGGCCCTCGATCTGCCATTGCGGCGAGCCGGTCCACAGCGCGTCGGTGCCCCAGGTGACGCGCTCGCGTCCCAGGCCCTTGAGCAGCGTGCCCATGATGGCGGCGCAGACGCGCGGCTGCGCGACCAGGGTGGAGGCGAAAATCTGGCCCAGATCGCCATAGACATTGCTGACGCCGAACTTCGCCGGAATCTCGGCCAGGTCGCTGACCCATTCCAACCGCCCGGTGCGCTCGAACGCCGCCAGCGTGGCGGCCGGATCGGCGTTGCGATGGGCGGCGTGATAAATGATGAAATTGAGCTGCGGCCAATCCTTCGCCGCCTTGCCGACATCGCGGACATCGGCATAGGCGACGAGACCCGGAAACTGCTTTCACCTGCGGCAGGCGCTGGCGCAGCAGATCCGCGAAATAACCGAAGGATTCAATGGCGACCAGCCGTTCCGGCGCGACGCCGCGGGCCAGCAGCGCTTCGGTCACCACGCCGGTGCCGGGTACCAATTCCAGCACCAGGCCGGGGCGTTTGGGGTCCACCCGCGCCGCGATGGCGGCGGCAAGGGTCGAACTGGAGGGGGTGGGGGCGGAAACGGCATGCGGTTCGGCCAGAAGACCGCGCAGAAATTGTCCATAAGCCGTCATGACGCCCGCCGGAAGGATACAGTGACGGAACGCGGCCCCGGCATTGCGGGTTCCCATCAGCAACCAGGAGAAAATCGCGATGCGTGCCGTCCTTCGAACAACCTTGGCGTGCAGCCTGCTGACGCTGGCGGCCTGTGGTGACAATTCCGTGCTGCCGGTGGGCGCGTCCTATGGCCCGAACCCCACCCTGCCCGCTCCCGCGCCCGAAACCCTGCCCACCTACAACGTCCCTTCGACGGTGGGCTGGAAGGAAGGCGAAGGCCCCTCGCCCGCGCCGGGCCTGCAGGTGCACAGCTTCGCCCGCGACCTGGACAAACCGCGCTGGCTGCTGGTGCTGCCCAATGGCGATGTGCTGGTGGCGGAATCCACCCACAAGGTGCGCTGGGCCAACACCCATGGCTTTGGCGGCTGGCTGCCCAGCCTGGCGCAACGCATCGGCGGGCTCTTCGCCAGCGAAAGCCCCGATCGTGTCACGCTGCTGCGCGATGCCGATGGCGACGGCGTCGCCGAACTGAAGACGCCCTATATCACCCGCGTGAAATCGCCCTTCGGCATGGCGCTGGTGGGCGACACGCTCTATGTCGCCGCCACCGATGCGCTGATGGCCTATACCTGGCAGGCGGGCGCGACGCGTGCTGGCGCGGGCCGCAAAGTGATCGACCTGCCCGATGGCGCGATCAACCATCACTGGACCAAGAACGTCATCGCCAGCCCCGATGGTTCGAAGCTCTATGTCACCATCGGCTCCAACTCCAACATCGGCGACAATGGCCTGGAGGCCGAACGCGACCGGGCGATGATCTGGGAAGTCGATCCCACCGCCGGAACGCATCGCGTCTTCGCCAGCGGCATCCGCAATCCCAATGGCATGGCGTGGAGCGGTGACGGCACGCTGTGGACCGTATCGAACGAACGCGATGGGCTGGGCGGCGACCTGGTGCCGGACTATCTCACCAGCGTGAAGGATGGCGGCTTTTATGGCTGGCCGTGGAGCTATTATGGCCCGCATGTCGATGCGCGGGTGACGCCGGCCAATCCGGCGATGGCGGCCAAGGCGACGGCGCCCGATCATGCGCTGGGCACCCACACCGCCGCGCTGGGCCTGACTTTCGCGGGCAATCAGGCGCTGGGCCCGGCCTTCGCCGATGGTGTCTTCATCGGCCAGCATGGCTCGTGGAACCGCAAGCCCGCCAATGGCTATCGCGTGATCTTCGTGCCCTTTGTGAACAACCGTCCCACCGGCATGCCGGTGGAGGTGCTGACCAACTTCCTCAACACCGATGGCGATGCGCGCGGCCGCCCGGTGGGCGTGGCGATCGATGGCAAGGGCGCGCTGCTGGTGGCGGATGACGGCGGCAAGCGCATCTGGCGCGTTACGGCAGCGGCGCCCTAGCGCGGCACGCCATAGGCGTCGCGATAGTCCAGATAGGTCATGGGCGGCGGCGCAACCGGCAGGTTGGCGGGCGCGGGCGCATATTCGCGCGGCGGCGGCGCATACATGTCATCGCGGCTGGGACGCCAGGCGGGCTCCAGCGGCGGGCTGATCGACTGCATCACATCGCCGACGAAATCTTCCAGCGGCTCGGGCGCGATCTCGGGCCGCTCGCTGCGGTCGAGCGGCGTGGCGGGCACGCCTTCTTCCGCCGCCAGCATCGCCTGCTTCCACATCCGCGCTGGGACGCGGCCACCGGTAACGTCGCGCATCGGGCGGTTGTCGTCATTGCCGACCCAGACGCCCGCAACATGCCCGGCGGTGAAGCCCACGAACCAGGCATCGCGATAGGCCTGGCTGGTGCCGGTCTTGCCTGCCGCCTCGCGGCCTTCCAGACGCGCGCCCGTGCCGGTGCCCGCCTGCACCACATTGTAGAGCATCGCGGTCATGTCGCGCCGCGCCAAATCCGCGATCACCTGGCTGCGCTGCGGCAGCGGCCGCCGGTAAAGCGAGGCGCCATCGAAAGCGCCTTCGATCCCCGCCACCAGATACGGTTCCGCCTTGGCGCCGCCATTGGCGAAAGCGGCGTAGGCGGCGGTCAGCTCCAGCGGCGTCACCACTTCGGTGCCCAGCGCCAGCGAGGGATAGGGTTGCAGGCTGGAGACGATGCCCAGCCGCCGCGCCGTGGCGGCGACGGCATGCAGCCCGACCTCCTGCGCCAGCGACACCGTCACCGTGTTGACCGAGCGCGCCAGCGCCTCATTCAATTGCATCTGGCCATAGACGGCGTGGCGATAATTGGCGGGCTGGTAACCGCCGATATTGACCGGGCCGCCATCGCGCCAATCCCAGGGCGAGGTGCCGCGCTCCAGCGCCGCGGCATAGACGAAGGGCTTGAAGGCGGAGCCCGGCTGCCGCTTGGCCTGCGTCACGCGATTGAAGACCGAATTGGCGTAATCGACGCCGCCCACCATGGCCTGTATGGCGCCCTGCGGCGTCATCACCACCATCGCGGCCTGGGAGAAGCCGTTGGCCGGACCCAGCTCGCGCACGCTGTCCGCCGCGATCTTATCGGCGGCGGCTTGCAGCTTCGCATGGACCGTGGCGTGCACCAGATAGGCGCCGCCGGTGACGCCATGGCCGGTGAGGATGTAGCGGGCTTCCAGCGCCGCCGCATCCAGCATGTGATTGTGATCGTCGCGGCGGGCCGGAATCAGCGCGGGCGGTGTGGCGCGCGCCGCCGAGGCTTCGGCGCGGCTGATCGCGCCGGTCTCCACCATCGCCGCCAGCACCCGCTCGGCGCGGGCGCGGGCGTTGGTGTAATTGCGGCGCGGCGTATCCAGCGAAGGCGCGCGCGCCATCGCCGCCAGCATCGCCGCCTGCGCCAGCGACACCTGCCGCGCGGGCACGCCGAAATAGGCGCGGGCGGCGGCATCGACGCCCTGCGCCCCGTCGCCCAGATAGATGTTGTTGAGATAGATTTCGAGAATCTGCCGCTTGCAGTAGCGCTTCTCCAGCGCCGCCGTGATCCACAGTTCGCGCCACTTGCGGTCATAGGTGCGGGCATTGTCGCCGATCAGCAGCTTGGCGGTCTGCTGGCTGACGGTGGAGCCGCCCGCCACCACCCGGCCGGCTTTCCAGTTGGCGCGCACCGCCCGCGCCATGCCCAGCAGATCGACGCCGTCATGGGAGAAGAAGCGCCGGTCCTCCACCGCCAGGAAGGCGGCGGGCAAATAGTCCGGCATCTCCGGCAGGCTGAGCACGACGCCGGTGACGGGGCCCTGGCGGCCGATCACCTTGTCCTGTGCATCCAGAAACGTCAGCGACAGCGCCTGGCTCTGCGGCGGCGTCAGGGCCGGGTCAAGCGGATCGGCCAGCGCCTTGAGCGCGGTGGGGGCGAGAAAGACCAAAGCGGGCGGTACGGCGAGCACGGCCAGCACCAACGCCAGGATGCGTACCCAGCGCCGCGAACCGCCCATTTCCAGTGCTTCACCCATGTGGATTGCTGAACGTGCCCCGACCGGCGTGGTTGCCGGATTTCGCCGCAAGGCTGGCGATTGTGCGCGCTAGGGGCCCACCCCGGCAAGACCGCCCCTGTGGACAGGATGAACGGGGCATAAACCCGCCGTCCGGCAAAACGCCCGCGTTGCTTCAAATTGTAGGAATGGCGGCCAGCCCGCTGAAACTTTTGCCCGCTAGGGTCGCCCTCGGGTGCGATTCTCAGGCTGTGTGGGCATGTTGCAGAAAGCGGAAAAACGCCAGACGGCGCGGCGCAAAGTGCTGTGGGGCGCGCGGCTGGCAAACCTGGACGGCAGCCGCTATCTGCGCTGCCTGGCGCGCGACATTTCCGCCGGCGGCGTGCGGGTGGATATCGAAAGCCAGACCTTCACGGACGAGAGCGCCTGGTTTCTCGACCTGCGCAGCCGCATGGCCTATGAGGCGCGCGTGGTGTGGCAGAAGACGCCGGAGCTGGGCCTGCAATTCGTGCGCAGCTACCGCTTCGACGAATTGCCGTCGAAGCAGGTCAGCCGCCACATCCAGGGCGAATACTGATCCTAGTGCGCCACGCCGCGATGCGGATCGTCGCGATAGATGCATTCCATGCCGCGCCAGATTTCCACGCTGTCATCGGGCGACGCCATGGCGCGCGCCGAGCGCAACGCCGCATAGTCTCTGACATAGCGCGACGATAGCACGGTGGGTCCGTCTGGGCGCACCAGACGAATTTCATAATACTGCATTGGCCGCCTCCTTGGATGCGAGGCCACAGCCTACGCCTGCGCGCATGCACGCGACACGGCGCTTGCGTACATTGAAAATATATTTGTTCGCGGGAACCCGGCGCCCGTCTTTGCGTTGGCGCGGAACTCAGCCGTCGATTTCGAACCGCGCGCCCGATCCGTCGATCCGGGCATTGCGCTTGGTGGGCTTGTGGTTGGGGTCGAAGGCGGTGCGTTACTCTTCGATGCGGGCGGCCTTGGCCGCCGCTTCTTCGTCCTTGGAAAGGGGCTTTTCCAGGTTACGTTTGTCGGTCATGGCATCCTCCAAAAGAAGGAAACCCCGGAACTCCGGTTTGGTGCCTGCTACCAGCGATAGGCGTCGGCGGGCAGGCTGGACAAGGGCCGCCCCGCCACGGTGGAACGCTGGGCCGCCTGCTGCGCGAAGCTGGGCGGACCCGCCGGTTGCGCGCCCCGGCCCGCACCGCCGCGACCCGCATTGGGATTGGGCGGGAAAGCGCCGAAATAGAACCATTGCTCGATCTGGTTGCTGGTGTTGATGGCGGCATGGACGGTGCGGCCATTGGGCGGCGCCAGCATGCCCATATTCTGCCGCCAGGGCCGAATCTCGCTGCCCATCTGCATCAGCGCCGGGCCGCTGGTCACCTTCACCCACATCTCCTCGGTGTTGGGGACATGGCTGTGCGGCCCGGCGATGGTCATCGGGCCCATATAGACCAGCAGCATGCGCCCGCCGCCCGCCATGCCGTCGCCAACCTGGAAAACGAATTTCGACATGTTCGACCAATGGACGTTTTCTTCCGACATCGCCATCAGGTTGGTGTCGCGCACCAGCATGTCCTTGCGCGGCGTGAAGTCCGGCCCGGTGATCTGGGTCAGTACCAGCATCTTCAGCGGCGCGTCGCTGCTGTTGGTGAAGCGGTGCATGGCGTTCGGCGGCACCAGCACGGCGACGCCGGGGCGCAAATCCCAATACGATGTGCCGTCATCGAGACGGCCATTGCCGCTCTGCACATAGAGCACGAACTGGTCGGTGGCGGGGGCCAGCGGCGTGATGTTGCGGGCGGGCAGCGTCGCCAAATCCATCGAGCGGTTGTTCTTCAGCACCGCGCCGGGATTGCCGGGCTTCGCCACATCGGGATCGCCGCTGCGCAGGATATTCTGCACGAACATCACATTGCGCCAGCGCCGCGACGGCGACTTGTCGGCCTCGCCGATATAGCGGTCGATGCTGACGCCGGTGGACATGTTGGAGGCGGGCTCGATCACCTGGGTGGTGAGCGGGGTGAGGAATTCCGCGCGCCGCTTGGGCGTTTCCTGCAACGCCGATTCCTGCTCCAGCAGCGAGGCGGTGTCCGGCGCCTGCGCCTGCGCCGCGCCGCCCACGAGCAGCGACAGCAGCACCAGGTGACTGATTTTCATGGCGATATCCCCCGGATGCAGTTGTTCTTTTCTTGCCGGGAAGGATAGCAGCCGGAACGCGGACCGCAACCGGGCGCGCTAGCCCGAAAAGCCACCCTGGGCGAGATAGGCGATCTCTTCCGCCGTCGAAACCCGCCCCATCACCGCGTTGCGGTGGGGAAAGCGGCCGAAGCGGGCGATGGGATCGGCGTGCATCCTGGCATAGCGCAGCGATTCCGCATCGCCGCCATCCGCCACCAGCGCCTCATAGAGCTGCACCGCGCGGGGCTGTGACGCCATATCCTCGTGATGCATGAAGGGCAAATAGAAAAAGCCGCGCAGCAATGGCTCGAACTGCTGATCCAGGCCGCGTTCCAGCACGCGATCGGCGATGGCGCGCGCCATGGCATCGGTGGCGAAGGCATGGGCGCTGCCGCGATAGATGTTGCGGGGAAACTGGTCGGTCAGCAGCAGCAGCGCCAGGGCGCCGTCCGGCACGCCTTCCCACTCCGTCAGCGCGCCGCGCGAAGCATCCCATTGGATGCGGCCGAAGCGTTCGCCGATGGCGCGGTCGAAATCGGCATCGGCGGCGAACCAGCGGTCCGGCCCGGCCTCGCGCCAGAACGCGATGATTTCCTGCGGGGTCATGCCCGACACAACCCCCGCATTGGTCCGATGATCCCTTACAGGTTCGCCAGCCGTTCGCGGGTGCCGCCGAAGCTGTCAAGCTTCACGTCATAACGGTCCATCAGCGAGAGATAAAGACTCTGCATGCGGCGGTTCTCGTCGCCCGCGCCCATATAGTTCAGCGCCCGCCCAGTCTTGAGTGTGCCGCCCAGACCGCCGGCCAGCACCACCGGCAAGCGGCTGTTGTTGTGGGTGCGGCCAATCCAGAGATTGGAGAGGAACATCAGGCAGGAATGATCCAGCACGGTGCCTTCGCCTTCCTTCATCGAATCCAGCTTCTGCGCCAGATAGGCGAACTGGGCGAGATGGAATTGGGCGATGCGCTCATAGCCGTCGGAATTGTTGTTGTGGCTGGCGGCGTGGTGGCCTTCCGAGACATTGAGGAAGGGATAGTACATCGCCGAAAGATCGCGGGTGGTGATCAGCGAGGCGACCTTGGTCTTGTTGGTCTGGAAGGCGATGGCGATGATGTCGCACATCAGCTTGGTGTGCTCGCGCAAATCTTCCGGCAGGCCGCTGGCGGGGCGGTCCATCATGATCGCCTGCATGCTCTTGGCTTGCGCGGCGTCGTCGGCGCCGGTCTTGGCGTTGCGCATCACTTCGACGCGCTTTTCCACATCGCGCACGCTGGTGAGGAATTCGTCCAACTTGGCGCGGTCGCCGCTGCTCACTTTACGCGACAGGTCGGCGGCGCGGTCCTTGACGCGATCCAGCACGGACAGATTGAGCATGCTGCCGCGATTGTCGAACAGGCTGTCCCAGGCCAGCGAGGGATAGACTTCCAGCGGCACCGGCGAATCCGGCGTCTGCCAGGAGATGTGCGAGGAATAGGCCAGCGAGAAATTCGTCTCGTGATAGCCGGTCTGGGGCTGGTCGCAGGCCAGCACGACGCTCTGTTGCGGGCTGTCCTGGCCAATTGTGTTGGCGATCATCTGATCGACACTGATGCCCGACTGGATCAGCGCGCCCTTGGCGATGGGCCCGCCCGACAGGATGGAGCCGGTCTGACCGGGATGAATGCCCTGCCCCACCAGCGCCGGGACATAAAGACCGTCGACCACGTTGATCTTGGTCTTGATCGGCTCCAGCGGCTGCAGGGTGCGCGACAGCGTCATGTTGGCGCCTTCGCCCGAGGCGCTCCAATGATCCTCATTAATGCCGCAGCCGAAAAAGACCACGCCGAAACGCTTGGGGAAATCGGCGGTGGTGGGCTCGGCTGCCATGGCGGCGACGGATTCCAGCCAGGGCAGCGCCATGGCGCAGCCAGAGCCGCGCAGCATGGCGCGGCGGGAAAAAGCGTGGCGGCGGGAAGAACCTGTCATCGGGATTGCTCCTTCTGGAAATTGATCTTCTGCAAGGGCTGCGGTTTTGCGGGCATGGGCGTCGAGGCCGTGACCAGCGCGGCGCGGCGGTCGCGGAATTGCGGGCTGAGCACGATGGTCTCCACCGCGGCGCTGAAGCGATACTGTTTCGCGGCCAGATTGGTCTTCATCCTGTCGATCAGACCTTCGTCGGACAATTGCGGTGAACGGCCCAGCGCATAGGCCAGCAGCTTGCGGCTGAAATTGTCGACAAAGTTTTCCTGGCGATGATCCCTGATGAAGACTTTCAGGCCGGGAACGCCTTCGCCCTTCACATCGCCTGGGAACAGCACGCTGGTGTCGACCAAGCGGCCCGCCAAATCTTTCGTGCGCGCCTCGCCCACCGGGCCGAAGCCTTCGAACGCCAGCCCAAACGAGTCGAAACGCGCATGACAGGCGGCGCACATCGGGTTGGCGCGGTGCTGCGCCAGCGTCTCGCGCACCGACAAGTCCGTCTTGGCCTCGTCGGCCGGCAATTCCGGCACCACCGGCGGCGGCGGCGGAATCTTGATGCCCAGCACCTTCGATACCACCCAGTTGCCGCGCTTCACCGGCGAGGTGCGCAGGCCGGGCGAATTCTGCGCCATGAACACCGCCATGGGCAGCAGGCCACCGCGCTGGTAGCGCGCGGCATTGTCCACCTGCACCCAATTGTCGTTGCCGCCGGTGACGGCAGGCATGCCGTAATGCCTGGCCAGCGCCGGGTTGACGAAGGTGTAGTCGCCATAGAGCAATTCCAGCACCGAGCGGTCGTTGGCGACCATGTCGGCGACGAAGCGCACCGGCTCCTGGAACAGGGCCGTCTTCAGATCGTCGTTGAAGGCGGGGAAGCGTTCGCGGTCCACCGAGTTGGCGATCTCGAACTGGCGCACGCCCAGCCAGTTGCCGGTGAACTCGGTCGCCAGGCCCTGCATGCGGCCGTCCTTCAGCATGCGGCGGGTTTCCGCGAGCAGCACCGCCGGATTGCCCAGATCACCGGCCGCGCCATGGCGCGCCAGCGTGGCGTCCGGCATCGACGACCAGAGGAAATAGCTGAGACGGCTGGCCAGGCCCGTGCTGCTGATCGGCTGGGCGGCGAAATCCTTGCCCGCCGCCGCCTTGGCCATCCGCGCCGCACCGGGATCGAAGCGGTAGAGGAAATCCGGCGACATTAGCACGCCCACCAGCGAGTCGCGGAGCGCGTCTTCGTGGGAAAGCTGATTCTTGGCGCGCAGCGTGCGGTAATATGCGGCGAGATTGGTGCGTTCGGCGTCCGTCAGCGGACGGCGCCAGGCGCGGGCAGCGAAGGCCTGCAGCGCGGCCAGATGCTTCGGCTGGGCGGAGATGCGCGCCGCTTCCACCTGGCGCATGGTGGCGTCCTTCAGCGCGAAGTGCCAGTTGATCGCCTTGGTGGCTTCCGCGATCTCGTTACGCGCGTCGGCCTTGGCCTTGGCCAAATGCTTGTCGCGCAATTCCATGATCACCGCGGTGTCGATGATGCGGTGCTTCAGCGGCCGCGGCAGCCCGGACTCCGAGCCCTTGCCGTCAACCTGCCCCGCATTGTTGAGGAAATACTGCGTCCAGTTCACCGCGGTCTGGTCGGCATAGAAGTCGAAATTCCACCACAGCCGGTTCAGCGCCGCCAGGCTCTTCGCATCGAGGATCAGCTGCATCAGCGCCGTGTCGTCGCGGTAATAGCCGCCGGTGTTGTGATAGCCCGCCGACAGGAAGCGGCCCTGGTCTTCCGAATTGTCGGGCCAATAGCGGCCGCGCTCGCTGACCACGAAGGTGTCCGGAAAGACGGAGGCGAAGCGTGCGAACGCCGCCTGGTAGCGCGCCTTCTGGCCCGCCGGATAAACCAGATCGGCGTCGTTGATGCGGGCATTGTGCGTCACCATCGCCCAGCGCGGCGAGGCGTCGGCATGCAGGCTGGGCATGCGCGGCAGCTCAAACGGCTTGGCGGCGGGCTCATTGTCGGCGCGCAGCGCGGCGAGATCGCTGTTGCGATGGTTCTCGGAATAAAGCTTCAGCCGCCAATTGTGCAGCGGCTGCGCCTGGCCGGGCAGGCCCCGCACCACCGGCGCGGCGAACTGCATGGCGGTGCGGCTGCGAATCTTCGTCACGAAGTCGCGCATGGCGACGGTCTGCGCGCTCAACGCCCCCGCATTGGACGGCGCGGGCAGCGCGTTCCACATCCCTTGCAGCTTCGCCACCGGGCCGATGGCGTCCTTATCCTGCAGGATGCCCCAGACCAGCGGCAGATATTTGGGGCTCAGCTTCATCTGCGCGGCGATGGCGGCAAGCGTCGCCTTTGGCTGGCCCAGCGCAGCGCGATGGGAAAAGCGCCAGGCGGCTTCAAAATATTTCGCCACGTCGGTGGGCTGCGCCGCATAGAAGGCCATGATCTTCTGGATGGCGAATTTCTCGCGGTCGGTTTCCACCCGCATCGGGTGCGGCGCAAATTCGATGCCGTCGGCCGTGAACACGGCATGGTCGGCGATGCTGCGCGCGCCTTGCAGATATTTGTTCAGCAGCGCCGGCGACATGGTGAGGCTCTCGCCCGAATTGTCGAAGCCGGCGGTGTTGGCGGGATCGACCGGGAACTGCTTCGCCGTCTGCAAGTCGCGCCCGGTGAGGTCGCGTATGGTGGCGTTGTATTCGGCGTTGGAGAGACGCCGCGCCAGCACGATGCCGGGATCGCCCGCGCCCTTGCGCAATTCGTCGGCGCGCACGCCATGGACCCAGTCCACGAACTGCCTGGTCAGTTCGGCAGGCGGGGCGGCCATCGGCCTGGGCGGCATTTCGTTGGCGGCGACACGTTCCGCCGCCAGCGACCAGCGCGCAAAGTCGCCCGTCACCTGACCCATCGAGGTGATGGATTTGAGATCGAGCCCGCCCGCCGGGGTGGCGCCGCTGTGGCAGCCGGAACAGTTCTTGGCGAGGAAGGGCTGCACCTGGGTGGTGAATTGCTGCCGCAGTTTGGCGGACGGCTGGGCGGTCGCGGCGGTGGTGGCGCAAACAAATATAGCAGCGGCGAAAAATCTCATGAAACGTAAGCCCGTCCTGATGCTGCGGCTTGGCGCGGCGCGTTTTCCCTGGGGCCGGACTCGGGGCCAGCCCTCAATGGTCAGACTAATGAGCCGGGCGGGCCGATGCAAAAGCCTGAAAGGTACCGTACTGGGAAACTTGTGGGCCGCCAATCGGCGGAAATCAGCGCTTTTTGCGGCGGAACTTGCCGGGCGCCAGCGCCTCGGCGGTGTCGGCCAGCGCCAGGTCGATCAGCTCTTCCATCGCGACACGGGCCGCGCCGGAGTCACGCGCCGCCACGGCCTCATAGACCCGCAAATGCTCGGGCACAGAATCCCGCTTCAGCCCCTCGGTGCGGTGCTTGAAGATTGTGCTCCAGATAACCGTGGCGGTGACGCTGCCGCTGAGGCTGGTGAGAAAGGGATTGCCGCAGGCCTCGATCAGCTTGGCGTGAAAGAGTTCGTCGGCGGCGCGGCCTTTCTCGGTGCGCAGAGTCTCGCGCGACATCACTTCCAGCGCCTGCCCCATCTCGTTCGCCTGCTTCAGGGTGCGGCGCTCGGCAGCCAGGGCGGCGATCTGCGGTTCGATCATGCGGCGCAATTCAAACAGGGCGTTGAGAAATTCCAGTTGCGGCTCCTGCGCGAACATCCAGAACAGGATGTCGGGGTCCAGCAGATGCCACGACGCCATGACGCTGACGCGGGTGCCGGATTTCGGCCGCGATTCCACCAGCCCCTTGGCCACCAGGATGCGGATGGCCTCGCGATAGGCCGAGCGCGAGACCTTGCGCTTGAAGCTGGCGGAGATTTCATCGGCCAGCGTGGTGCCCGGCGCGAGCTTGCCCGACACGATCTGGACGCCCAGCTCCTGGGCGATCTTGGCCGGAATGCGCTGCTTGCTGGCGGTCATGTCCCGTATCTACTGAAGAAATGGCGCAGGCGGAAGGCAAAGCACCGGCTTTTCGCGTGAAATCGCGCCCATTTATCAGACAAATGGCCAAACCTGAATGGCAATTCCGCCCCAAGCCGTGCCTACCACTGTGTGTAGGAGCCATCCGGCCGAAGGTTCAGCAGCATGCCCGCGCGATAGGAATTGTATTCGCCGATCTTGGTGAGCTTTCTGACATCCACTTCCACGCCCAGGCCCGGACGTTCGTTCGTCCACATCTTGCCGTTCTTGAAATCATAGACCTTCGGAAGGTGCGGCCAGGTCCGGCCGCCATTCCCCAGAATCTCCATCAAGGCGGGAATCGAGCAGGCGGTAAGACAATGCACCAGCGCCGCTTCGGCGATGGGACTGGTGAAGTGCGGGATCATGCCGACATAGTGCGTCTCGGCCAGGGCGATGATCTTCATGTATTCGGTGATGCCGCCGACATTGGGAAGCGATGTGCGGATATAATCGATCCACTGGTTTTCGATCAGCCGGTTGATATCCCACTTGTAGCCAAGCTGCTCGCCCATCGCGATCGGAACGCGGGTGCGTTCGCGGATCGTCTTGTAGGTTTCCACATTCTCGCTGCGGACCAGATCCTCGATGAAATAGGGATGCAGGTCCGCCGCTTCGATCATGGTGCACAGGCGAATGGCGTCCGGCGTGTCGAACTGGGTATGGAAATCCAGCGCCCAGCCCCCGTCGCCCGCACCCTTCTGCATCAACAGACAGTCATTATACATCCGGCGCACCAGCGCGAAACGATCGACCTCGCGCCCGCCGCCAATATCGGTGGCATGGCGATAGACACGGAAGCCGGCCTCGCGGCAGGCGCGCGACGTGTCCTCGATGGTCGCGGCCGGGGCCGGACGCGGAAAGGCCGTGGAATAGCATTCCACGTAGTTGCGCGATTTGCCGCCCAGCAATTGGTACACCGGAACACCCAGCGCCTTGCCCTTCAGGTCCCACAACGCCAGGTCAAGCCCGCCCAGCGAATGCAGCTTTTCGCGCCCAGCGGTGTAATGCATGCCGCGCATCATGCGTTGCCAGTGCTGGTCGATGCGGAACGGATCCAGCCCAATCATCATCGCCGCGCATTCTTCCATCGTGCGGGGCTCACCACCCTCGCCGATGCCGCGCAGGCCGGATTCTGTTTCGATGATGACGACGTTGGTGGATTGGTTGCCCATGGGCTGACCGCCGCGGCCCGCCGCGTCGCCGGAATTGCGGTAATAATGCACTACCTTGATCTTGTCCGTGGGCAGGCCCAGCGCATTGGCGCCCGGGGGCAGCCAGAGCGAGGCGGCACCGGCCGCACCCAGACCTGTCAGCATGCTGCGGCGATTCCAGGAATGCATTTTGTCCCCCATCTGCACTTTTTTTGAGCCGTCGCACGGCTATCGTCTTTGGCCCATACTTTCACCAAATCGCACCGCACAAAAGCATTTGCGTTGGCCGCGCTGCATCATGCAAAACTTTGACAAAGATTTCAGCGGGCGGGGTTTTCAATCTCAGGCGCGGTGCGACATACTGCACCGATAACAACTGCAACACTTTGGGGACCCCTATGAAGCACGCATCCTGGACGCTGGCCGCCTTCGCCACCCTTTTGCTGGCCGGAACCGCCGGCGCGCAAGCCCCGGCCAACTCGGTGGATTCGCATATCGCCGCCGCGCGCGCCGCCGCCGGGGCCGACTATCGCAACACGCTGCTCAATCTCTGCCCGCTCTTTCCGCTGGCGCAGCCCGGCGCGGGCCGTGGCGGCGCAGCAGGCGCAGGCCGGGGCGCCGCGCCCGCGACGCCCGATCGCGCCAACTGGTATGCGCCGCCACTCAAAGTGTTCGACAATCTCTATTGGCTGGGCACCCGCCAGCATTCGTCTTGGGCGCTGGTCACCAGCGCGGGGATCATCATCATCGACACCAACTTCGCCTGGGCCACCGATCCGGAAATCGTCGAGGGCCTGACCAAGCTGGGCCTCAACCCGCGCGACATCAAATATGTCGTCATTAGCCACGCCCATGGCGATCACGACCAAGGCGCGGCGGAATTGCAGAAGCGCTATGGCGCCAAGGTGGTGATGGGCAATCCGGACTGGGATGCGACGCTGGCGCGGCCCGCCACCGCCGCGGGCGGCGTACCCACCCGCGACATCGGCGTGGGCCGTGAGGGCATGAAGCTGACGCTGGGCGACACCACGATGAACATCGTCTTCACGCCGGGGCATTCACCCGGCACCCTGTCCTACACCTTCCCGGTAAAGGACCAGGGCCGTACGCTGCAGGTCGCCTATTCCGGCGGCACGCTGACGGGCAATTTCGGCGCCGACGGTCCGCGCTGGGACGAGTATGTGGCTTCGCAGAAGGCCATCGCGGCGGCGGCGGCGGCGGCGGGCGCCACGGTGGTTCTGTCCAATCACAGCGAATACGACAACGCCTATACCAAGGCGCGGTTGATCCCGTCGGCGCGGCAGGTGGGCGAAAGCCATCCCTTCATCGTCGGGGCGGACAGCGTACAGCGCTATTTCACCGTGATGCAGGAATGCGCCATGGCGGGCAAGCTGCGCAACAACGCGAAATAAGGCGCGGGCGTCAGGCATAAAAAAAGGGGCGCTTCGCAGCGCCCCTTTTTAGTTGCCATTTGTGCGGCCTATTTCGGCGTCAGGCGATAGAGCCCGCCCTTGTTGGCGTTGTTGATGCCGCCTTCCGAGATCCAAATCGCGCCATCGGGCGCCATCGCGACGTCACGCACGCCGAAGCCGATGTCATAACGCTCGGCAGCGCGGGCACCGCCCTTGCCGTCAAACACGATGCGGGTCAGCGACTTGCTGCCCATGCCAGCGGCGAGCGCCGAACCGTCCCAGGTCTTGAACTGCGCACCGCGCACAAAGGTCAGGTTGCCCGGCGCGATGACGGGGGTCCACTGGATCACCGGCTTCTGGAAGCTGTTGTCCGTGTCGTGGCTGGGGACCGGCACCTTGTTGTAGTTCGGGCCGTAGGAGACGCTGGGCCAGCCGTAATTCTTGCCGGCCTGGATCAGGTTCAGTTCATCGCCGCCGCCCGGGCCATGCTCGACTTCCCACAGGTCGCCATTGGGCGCGAACGACATGCCATAGGGCGTGCGGAAGCCGGACGCCCAGGTGTAGGAAGGAGTCAAATTCTGGCCGGAGAACGTGTATTCGCGAACCACCGGCGCGGTCTTGGCCTGTTCCGTGTCCTGGGGCGGACGAATGATCGGGATCGTCGCCGCGCCCGTCTTGCCCGCATTCGGATTGCCCGGGGCGGGCTTGCCGTCCAGGGTCATGCGCAGGATCTTGCCGAGCGGCGAGTTGGGATCCTGGGCCGGGGTCATGCGCTGGCGGTCGCCCACCGAGAGATAGAGAAGATTGTCGCGGAAGGCGACGGCGGCCCCGAACTGGCCGCCCGCACCACCCGCGCCATCGCGCCAGATCACTTGCAGGTTCTGCAGCGAGGGATTGGCGCCCAGTTGCAGGCGCGCGCGCGCCAGCGCCAGGCTGGAGCCGCAAAGCTTGCCGGCGAGAGCCGTCGCGTCAGCAGGGCAAGCCGGTGTCGCGCCACGGCCGCCCGCGGGCACCGGAACCGACTCTTCGAACGGCTCGGAATACGTCAGGTACACCATGTTGTCGCGCGCATAGTTGGGCGACAGATAGATGCCCAGCAGGCCGCCCTGGCCGCCATACAGCACGGGGGGAATGCCGGTGACGGGCGTCTTGGCGCCCTGCTGCGTCACGATCCAGACCTTTCCGCCCTTCTCGTTCACGATCATGCGGCCATCGGGCAGGAAAGCCATGCGCCAAACCTGGGTATCGAACTCACCCACCTTGGCCATATTGAAGGGCAGGCTGCCTTCGGGCTTCTGGCTGCCCATGTTGGGCACCGGCGAGGTCTGCGCCATCGCGGTGGAGGTCATCAAGACCAGGACAAGGGCTGCTGCTGCCGACTTCGTCATATTATTCCTCCCAGGATTTAGTGGAACCATAAGGGTCCAAGCCCCAGGGAGACAAGCCGGTAATCGTTATAATTCCCGCTGGCGGGGACGGTCAGCCGGTGAGCGGCAGCACCGCGACCAGCGCGCCTTCGACCTGCGCCGGTGCGCCGGGCGGCAGCCGGATCAGGGCATTGGCGGCGGCGAATATGGAATGCAGCGAGGAATCCTGATCCTCGAAGGCGCGAACCGTGAGCTGGCCTTCGCCATCGGGCTCAAACCTTGCACGCAGGTAATGTTCGCGCGGACCATTGCAGGACGCTCATGACGGCGAAGATGGCCCAGCCTTGGCGCTGATCCTTGACCATGCGTCCAAAGGTGTAGGTCAGCGCCGCCGCCAGCACGAGCAGCGCCCACATCTCGATCAGGCTGGTGAGCGCGGTGGGGTTCTCGAACGGGTGAGCCGAGTTAGCGTTGAAGAAGCCGCCGCCATTGGTGCCTAGCATCTTGATCGCTTCCTGGCTGGCGACCGGCCCCTGCGCGATCAATTGCTGCACGCCTTCCAGTCCGGCGGCGACGGTATAAGCGCCCAGATTCTGCGGTACACCCTGCCAGACCAGCACCAGCGCGATCACGATGGACAATGGCAGCAGGACGTAGAGTACGGCGCGGGTCATATCGACCCAGAAGTTGCCAACCGTCTTGGCCGAACGCCGGGCAAAGCCCCGGATCAGCGCCAGCGCCAGAACGATGCCGGTGGCCGCCGACAGGAAATTGTGCACCGTCAGGCCAGCCATCTGGGTGAGGTACGACATGGTCGTTTCGCCAACGTAGCTCTGCCAGTTGGTGTTGGTGACAAAGCTGACGGCGGTGTTGAAGGCGAGGTCGGGCGCCACTCCGGCCATTCCCTGAGGGTTGAATGGCAGCGCGCCCTGCAGCCGCTGGATAAAATACAGCAGAACAAAGCCCGCCACTCTGAAGGTCAGCATGGCAATGGCATAACCCGTCCAGTGCTGCTCTTCCTGCCGCACCCCGGCAATTCGATGGATCAAGCGCTCTACCGGCGCCAGGAAGGTCAGTTCACCCTCGAACCCGCGTGCCATATAGAGGCCCAGCGGCTTCACGCAGGCCAGCACGGCCAGCAGGAAAACCGCGATCTGAATCCAACCGTTAAAGGTCATGTCAGAACCGCTCCGGACGGATCAGGGCATAAACGAGATAGATCAGGATGCCGCCCGTGACGAAGGCGGCGAGGATGAAGCCGCCGTCCATCACAGCCGCTCGCAGATCAGGGTGTAGCCGATGGCGGCGGCGAAGAATGCCACGCCCGCGCAAAGGAAGATCACATCCCACATCGGGGCCTCCTATTCAGGGGCTGAATTTGCGCGGAAAAGCCTATGCGTTCGATATGGTATAGAGCGATCTAAAATATAGAAGGCATATATGCGGCGGCGAAGGCGGCCCCCTCAATTGCGACCCGTTCGTTTCAATATTCGCATCGAGCAAGCCCGACGAATTTCGTTACCTTCGACGTGCGCTAGTTGACGCTCTTTAGCGTCGGGATTCCACTTTCCACTTCCATTTAGAAGAGTGAACGCGGTGTCCTGAAGCCAACATTGGCTACTGTGTTGCCGGCGTGCAGGCGCTACACGAAGTGAGTCCGCACCTTCGCCCCATTGATGTCCGAGAGTCGGGCGCAGCCGGTGGCGGCCGCAACCTGAACCAGCTCCTGCTGCAGGATCTCGAACACGCGCTGGGCCCCGGCGGCGCCAAAGGATCCCAAGCCCCAACGCGCTGCCCGTCCGATGCAGACGCCATTGGCGCCCAGGGCCAGCGCCTTGAAGATATCGGCCCCGCGGCGGATGCCGCTGTCAAACAGGATGGGAATGCGGCCATTCACGGCTGCAACAATCTCGGGCAGGACTTCTAGGGTCGAAGGGCCGTAATCCATCGAACGGCCGCCATGGTTGGAGACGATGATGCCATCCGCGCCATGCTCGATCGCCAGCTTGGCGTCGTCAGGATCGACGATGCCTTTGATCAGCAGCTTGTCGCGGGCTATCTTTCGTACCGCGTCAAAATATTTCCAAGTATACCACAGGCGCCGATCGCTAACGCGGTACCGTACCGAGCCAGGAACGGGCGGGCCGCCTGCCGCGGCAGCCGCGGCAGCCGCCACCGCCGCTGTCGCGGCTGCGTTGCCGCCACTTGCGCCCGGACCGCCACCTGCGCGTCCGCCCAGATTGCGGATATTCATAGTCCGCTCATAGACGGACGCCTGCTGATCGACGGTGATGACGATGCACTTGCTGCCGGCGGCCTGGATGTCTTCGAGAGCCCGCAGTTCGTTAGCAAGGTTCTCGATCGGATAATGCTGTGACCAAATGGTGCCGCCGGGCACCGCCTTGAAAGCCGCAGCCAAGTTGGTGGCGTTGGCGCCGCTCAATATGTCTACCATGTTCGACGCCCCGACCGCGCCCCGGAACATGCCGATCTCGCCTTCTGGATGGATGCCATTTTGACCGGAGGTCGGGGCCACCAGGATGGGAAACTTCATCTTGGCGCCGAGCAATTCGGACGAAAGATCCACATTCGCTTCCGGAATTGCGGCGCGGGACGCAAGAATATCGACCCAGTCGAAGGCCTGGCGGTTGCGCTGCAGGTTGAATTCCGAGCCTTCGCCATGGGCAGTGAACTCATAGATGGAAGGCAGCAGGTTGCCTTCGAAGAGAGGGTGGAAATCGAAGGCCGTCCGCATCTCGGAGAGGCCCTTGTAGCGGCGAAACTCGGAAAGCAGCGTGCCCGGGTCCTGTTGCGCGAGGCCGGCGGCCACCGGCGAGGCCGCCATGAACCCGGCCATGCCGGCTAGCGCCTTGCGCCGGGTTGGGCATACCGCCCAGGCTGTTTCGCTCTCTGTCATGTCACGGGGCTCCCTTGCGCGGGTCGATGCCCCGCGAATGCCAGATCGGGAAGGTGCCCGGCTGTGTCGCGTAGGCGATGAACTGCTGGCCGAGATCATGGTGCGCTGCCTTTGAGGGCACGGCGGCGACAGCGTCCAAGTAGCGGCCGAATTCTTCCGGGATCGGTCCGACCACAACAAGATTGTCCCATTTCATGATCTGGCTGATGTTCTGCACTGCCATGTCACCTTCGCCCCGAGCCAGAGCATCGCCGCCTTCGCCAAATGGGCTGGGCGCGTGGCGCACGCCTGACAGCTCTGGCAGGTCAAAAAGGCTGCTCAGCATATGAGCGGTGCGGCTGCAGCCGGAGCCACCGGGCGTTCCGGTACAGCGCGAGTGCAGGACTAGGTTCGCCGACTTCAGCGCGGCGATGAATTTCTCTTTTGTGGAAATGTCTGGCACCTTCGCGCCCTTCATGATTGCCAGGCCTTGGTAGGAGCGGCCGATGCGCTTTCGTGTACCGGGCATAATGGCGCCCTTGGCGGTGATTTCGTCCATATGGTCGGCCGGCAGGAAGACCGCATCGATCGAACCATCGATTGCATAGCCCATCACTTGGTCCATGCCACCACCCTTGATGGAGACTTTGATGCCGGTCTCCGCTTCAAACGCCGTGCTGATAATGTCCAGGCCACCATTGTTGGTGAAGCCTGGGGTGCCGATAATAACTTCACGAACCTGGGCGGTTGCAGGGGTGGCGAAGGCCCCTAGAATGGCAATCACGGCGCAGGCGATGCGAATGCGCATTGAGAACCTCTGCTCAGTTCCGGACCAGCTTGTGGACGCGGGCAAGGACGCTGTCAGCGACATAGATGGTACGAAGATCGTTCGAGACCGCAAGGTAATGGGCCTCGCCCATATCGTTGGAACTGGGGTCGGGATTTGTTGCGGGCCTGCCGATCCAGCCCAGGATTTTTCCGTTCCAGTCCAGCTTCAACACCATGCCGTCGCGTCCCGTCACTGCCCACAAGCCGCCTTGAGAATCGACGAAGAAGCCACATACAAGGTAATCCTGGGGAATCTCTCGCAGCCGTCGCAGGTTAGGGTCGAAGACCACTATTCTCTTCATCTGCCGGTCGGCGGCCCAGACCTCGCCATTGGGCGCAACCACCACAGAATGGGTGGTGGGATAGGGGCCATTGCCCGTCGCCAGGCTGGCGCTGGCCAAGAGATTACCCTGGGCATCGAATTTCATCAATCGTGCGTCCGAACCAGGCGGCACCGGCGGCTTGGCGGCAACGGCACGGGAGTTCGCGTTTAGACCAGCCGCGTAATTGACGCAGAAGGTACAGTCTGCCGGGAAAGAGGTGCCGCCATGGCTTTGCACGACATAGAAATTATCCTGCAGGTCAAAGGCGACATCCAGCGGCTGGTTGAACATGCCATTCCATTTGGCGTCGTCCCAAGCGCCGTTCTCGCCGCGCTTCCCAAACACCTTCAAGACTTCGCCGCGCGGATTGAGTTTCCACACCAGGTTGAGGAAACTGTCCGTCACCCAGATGTTGCCATGGCGGTCCACCCGCATGCCGTGAGCCATCTGCGCCATGTTGGGATTGAAGGTGCGAAGCACCCGCGATCCGGTAGGGTCATACTCCACCATCATGATCGTGGGATTGCGGTTCAGGACCAGCATATTTCCTTGCGGTGTCAGAGCTACCGCCGAAACATTCCCGAATACCTCGCCCTTGGGCGCCATGGGGCGAGGCGCAAAATGGTAGGGCAGCATAGGTGCGTCGGGCGTCGGCGGAACAACATTGGCGTTCTGCGCCATGCTCGATGACGCTAAGATCAGAGCCAAGCCGAATACAATCGAGATAGCGCGGCTGTAAATCATATCCCCCCAGGACCCATGATATTTTGTCCAGACTGTTCTTCGGCGCTGAGCCATTATTGGCGCCACGATAGCATGACGCCCCGGGCCTGAACATAGTACGGAGCTTCCGTGATTTGGGATGAGCACCTTGCCTGCAGACCGTGATTGCCGCGCGGACTGAGCGTTCCCTTGCCCGGCAAGGAACGTCTCAAGTCCATGGACCTTCTCATATAGCTTCCCGCAAGGTAGCTGCCTGGAGCAAGCGCCCGGGCCAAGAAGCTCGGCAGCGCCAGCGGCTTAGGCACTTCCGCCCAAGCCACCATTAGCCGTCCGAGCGTTTCAAAATCGGTGATCCGGCGGTCTCGGCGATGGCAGCGAACCCGGTCACGGATGCGCCCCTCCCCAATATATATAGGAAGGTGGCGCCCATCGGGTCTCTTTGCGAAAATCAGATATACGCCGACGGTTCCGGTTCGGGGGCCGGCGGCGCCCATCCTACCATGTCGCCAAGCCTTTTCTCGTTGCCATTGTAACCTCGTTATCACAGGCGGTCTCCTCATGCTGAACTTAGCTGACGGCAGAAACCGGAAATGGCAAGCGTTTCATCCTTGCCGGTGAACGCATGCTCGCAAGCAAGCATGCATGCACGCTTTTCACAGCGGCGCTTGCCACTTGAATGTCGGGCTGTGCTTTAGTGATTCCGTAGCTCTGCTGAACACCGATGAAGCGGGTAGGGATTTTCAGTGAGGGCGCTTCGAAGTGAGATCGAACACTCGCTGGCGGTACGTGGACGCCCGGCGATGTGGGCCAATGAACAGGAGGCTGCGGTTTTTTCCGGGATGCCGATTGATCGCTTTCGGCTGTTGGTCAGGGAGTGGGAGTTCAAGGGGTTTCCCCGGATCAACCCACATAACGGGAAGCGCAGCATCCCTGCCATTCTCGCCTTCTGGTCTTTGCCGACAGCCTCATCGACAGCCCAACTCGATGTTAACGCGGTGTTGGACGAAGAAGACGATGGAGAGGAGCGTTGGCATGGATGACAGCAGGCCAAGCGGCGCACTACCTCAAGATCATCCTCTGTATGCACCCGGCTTGAAGTGGCGCTTTCGAGTGGGTGGCAACATTCCGATGTGGGTGCCTCCAGCGAAGGATGTGAAAGCGGGTTACCTGCCGAAGAGCCTGATGCTCGACCGCAATGCAAGCCCACATGAACTCGCATTGGTATGCCGCAAGCAGTGGCAAGACCTCTTGGAACGGCGTTCTGGCAAACCGAAAACTGTCCGCTATACGATTAACTGGCTGATTGACCGCTACCTGTCTGACGCAACGTCCCCCTACCATCGTCTGAAGCCGGACACGCAGCAAAGCTACCGTTGGGAATGCAAGCGCATTCGAGAAACTGTGGGAGAAAAACGGGTCGATCCAAAGATCGAAGGCGGTTTATTCGTGCCTCGAAGGACCGGGGAGGACTTTCGTCGCTGGTTTCAGAACTGGGGCCATCCTCCCGGTCGCAAGCCCACACCGTCGCGAGCCGTTCATTGCATGGCGATGCTGAGGACACTGTTTAGCTACTACGGTGAAATTGGCGGACCCGGCGCAAAGGAGGCACGGGATGTTCTCTCGGCGATGAGATTCGAGAAGTCTGGCGCCCGCTCTAAAGCTCCTACTCATAATCAAGTGCAAGCCATCGTCACCACGGCGGTAGAAATGGGCTGCCGGTCGATTGCCATTACGACGCTGGCCCAATTCGAGCTGATCGAACGCCGCACCCACATCATTGCTCAGTGGCATGGAGATTCCTGGGGCTATGGCTGGATGTGGGACGGCTCGATGGTCGTCAATGGCCGCAATGAATGGGTCGGCGTCACCGCTAACTGGCAAATCCGTTACTATCAAACCAAGAAGGGGGCCAACCTTCGCGAATTCGACCTAACTGTCGTCCAACCGCTTCTCACTCTCCTGCAGGAGACCTCGGAAGAAGGGCGCCAAGGACCCATCATAATCTGCGAGGACACCGGCCAGCCCTGGATCAAGCGACGCTATCAAGAGAAGTTCCGCGAGATAGCCCGTGCCGCAGGGGTGCCCAATGACATCTAAAGTATGGACATGCGCGCGGGTGGCGCAACGGAAGCTGACACCCTTCCTGAGGTCACAGACCGGATGTTCGACGATGCTGGTGGATGGACCGACCCCAACATGAAACACCGTTACCGCCGCCAGAAAGTCCGGGCTGCCCAGAAGGTGGTCGAACTGCGCCAAGCGGCCCGCAACAGGTCGTGAACGAATGCTGGACGGTCAGGGGAACGGATTTGAGGAACGTCGAGGAACGGAGTGCTCTATTAGCCCGCCCCGCAGGGCTAAGCTATTGATTTTAAATGGTGCCCAGAAGAGGACTCGAACCTCCACGCCTTGCAGCGCTAGTACCTGAAACTAGTGCGTCTACCAATTCCGCCATCTGGGCACGGGGCTGATCGAAACCAACCGGTAGGGGCCGGTGTTTAGGGGCCGCCCTGCCCCAAGTCAATCGCTCCGTCCCGCCCTGCCGGGCCGCTTCCCGCAAGGTTCGGGCTGGCCTAGATTGCCGCCGATGCAGCCCACCCCCGTACGCGCCGCCGTATCGCCCCTGGCTGCCCAGTTCGCGGCCCGGCGCTACGTGGTGATCCCCGCGCTGGTGGCGCAAGCGGAAGCGAAGCGGCTTGCCGATCATCTCGACCAGATTCATGCCGAGGGCCGCATGAGCCTGGCGGATCCGCATGTGCCGCAGACGCCTTGCGCCTATGGCGACTACACGCTGGAACATCTGATGCTCACGCTGGGTCCCTGGCTTGAGTTTTACACCGGGCTACAGCTCTATCCGACCTATTCCTTCGCCCGCATCTACAAGACGGGCGACGAACTGACCGCGCATCGCGATCGCGAGGCTTGCGAGGTCAGCATCAGCCTCAATCTGGGCCAGGAGCCGGACGTGCCCTGGCCGCTCTGGCTGCGCGATACGGACGGCAAGGCATTTGCCGCGATCCTCAGGCCGGGCGATGCGCTGGTCTATCGCGGCATCGAGCTGGAGCATTGGCGCGAGCCCTACACGGGCGAGAAGCTGTCACAGGTCTTCCTGCACTATGTGAACCGTCATGGTCCCCATGCGAACCAGAAGCTCGACCGCCGCCCAGCGATAGCCACGCCCCCCGTGCCGCGCTGACAGGTCGAATTCGGGGTTTTCCGCGGCTTCGCCGGGGACTATAGAAGACGCGATTTTCCGGAACGGCGATGATGCAAATCAAACTGGTCACGATCTTCGGCGGCACGGGCTTTCTGGGCCGCCACACGGTGCGGGCCTTGGCCAAGGCGGGCTGGCGCATCAAGGTGGCGTCGCGGCATCCGGCGCGCGGCTTCTTCCTGCGCCCGTTGGGGACCGTCGGCCAGATCGATTTCGTCAAATGCGACATCGCCGACAAGGATCAGGTGGCGGCGGCGCTGGCCGGATCGGATGCGGTGGTCAATCTCTGCGGCATCCTGTTCCAGCGCGGCCAGAGCTTCGATGACGTGCAGGCGCAAGGCGCGGGCAATGTCGCGGAAGCGGCGGCGGCGGCGGGTGTGCGCGCGCTGGTGCATGTCTCGGCCATCGGCGCGGACAAGGACAGCGAAGCGGTCTATGCACAGACCAAGGCGGACGGCGAACGCCGGATGCGCGAAGCCTTTCCGGCTGCGACCATCCTGCGTCCCTCCATCGTCTTCGGACCCGAGGACGACTTCTTCAACCGCTTCGCCACCATGGCGCGCATCTCGCCCTTCCTGCCGCTGGTGGGCGGCGGCAAGACCCGCTTCCAGCCGGTCTTTGTCGGCGATGTCGCGGCCGCCATCGTCACCGCGCTGTCCAGCGAGGCGGCGCGCGGCAAGACCTATGAACTGGGCGGGCCGACAGTTTATTCCTTTAAGCAGCTGCTGCAGCTTGTGCTGACCGAAACCGGCCGCAAACGCCTGTTGCTGCCGCTGCCCTTCGGCATCGCCGCGTTCCAGGCGTTCTTCCTGCAATTGCTGCCCAAGCCGCCGCTGACCCCGGATCAGGTCAAGCTGCTGAAGAGCGACAATGTCGTGGCGGACGGCGCGAACACGCTGGCGGATCTGGGCATCACGCCCAATTCGGTGGAAGCGGAAATCCCCGCCTATCTCTGGCGCTATCGCGCCAAGGGTCAGTACGCCGGTCTCGCCAAGGCGGACTAGGCCAGCGCGATCCAGGCGAAGAGAGCAAGACCTGCAATGATGCGGTACCAGCCGAACGGCGCCAGGCCGTAGCGGGTGAGGAAGCCGATAAAAACCTTCACCACCACCAGCGCCACCAGGAAAGCGGTGACGAAGGCGATACCGATATCCGCCCAGGCGGCGGCTGCCAGCGCATCCAGGTTCTTGTAGATGTCCAGCACGGTGGCGGCCATCATGGTCGGCACCGCCAGGTAGAAAGTGAAGTTCGCGGCCGCCGCGCGGTCCACACCCAGCAGTTCGCCGCCCAGGATAGTGGCGCCGGAGCGCGACACGCCCGGGAAAATGGCCAGCACCTGGCAAAGCCCGATCTGGAACGCCTTGGACAGCGGCAACCGGTCACCATCGCTGAAGCGCGGCGCGGGGCGATGGCGTTCCAGCACCAGGATAAGAATACCGCCCAGCGTCAGCGAGACGGCGATCACCAGCGGGGCGATATCGCGCGCGAACAGCACCTCCTTGATGAAGCCATGCAGCGTCAGGCCCGCCACCACCGAAGGAATGAATGCCACCAGCACACTGAGCACGAAGTGCCGCGAGTCGGCCGAGCTGGGCAGCGTCACCGCCACGCCCCAGAATTTCCGCCAATAGACCGCCACCACCGCCAGGATCGCCCCGAACTGGATGACGATGGGCAGCACCTCGCCCGGCGGGTGATAGTCCAGCAGCATCTCGGTGATCAGCAGATGCGCGGTGGACGAGACGGGCAGGAATTCGGTCAGGCCTTCGACGATACCGAGGATAAAGGCGGCCAGAAAGTCAGACATGAGTCGGTCCGCGGGGTTGGTGCCTGAGACCTAACATCCCGGGCGGGGCGGGGCCATAACGCCAGCCGCAACTTTTGCTATGGTGCGCGCATGGCGGATTGGGGAATCAGGGCCCGCTGGGCGCGGTGGGGGTGGGTGAAGCGCACCTTGTTCGTGGCGTTCTTCTTCCTGATCCCCGCGCCGATCCTGACCTTGCTGGTCTTCCGCTTCCTGCCCATTCCCGGCACACCGGCCATGCTGTTCAGCCTGGCCGAGGGCAAAGGCGTCCATTACAGCTGGCGCGGCGACATCTCGCCCCGGCTGGGCCGGGCGGTTATCGCCGCCGAAGACCAGAATTTCTGCCGCCATTGGGGCTTCGACATCGACGCCATCAATAAGGCGATCGCCGAGCACAGGCGTAACCCCAGCGAACCGCTGCGCGGCGCCAGCACGGTCAGCCAGCAGACCGCACGCACCCTGTTCCTGGGCTATCGCGGCGGCTGGGTGCGCAAGGGCGTCGAGACCTATTTGACGGTGCTGCTGGAAGCGCTCTGGCCCAAGGAGCGCATCATGACCGCCTATCTCAATCTGGTGGATTGGGGCGACGGCATCTTCGGGGCCCAGGCCGCGGCGGAACATTATTTCGGAACCGATGCCCGCCGCCTCACCAGCCTGCAGGCGGCGCGCCTGGCCGCCGTATTGCCCAATCCGCACCGCTGGCAGGCTGCCAGGCCGGGTCCCTATGTCACCCGGCGCACCGGCAGCATCCAGGGCCGCAGCGCCTGGGTGGTGCGGGACGGATTGAACTTTTGCCTTGAATAGAAGTGTTGCATACAAGGCGTCATCATGCGCCGCCTGATCCACCTGATGCTCTCGCCCTCCTGCCGTCTGGCCCGCCTGGCCATCGCGGAAAAGCGGGTGGCCTGCGATCCGGTTCAGGCCGAGGATGCGCGCAACCCGATGCCGATCTTCATCGACCTGGACGGCACCCGCGCCGAAGGCCTGTGGGCGATCATCGACCATCTGGAAGGTAATTATCCCGATCATCCGCTGGCGCCCGCCGATGACGCCGAGCGCCGCGAGTCGCTGCGCTGGCTGGACTGGGCGATGGGCGCCTTCCACGAGCAGGTGACGCAGCGCATCGCCTATGAGAAAGGCGGCCAGCGTTTCACAGGCGCGCCGCACCGCCGCGCGCCCGACATGAATCTGATCCGCGCCGGGCGCGAAGAACTGAAAGTCTCGCTGCCCGCCATCGGCCGCGCCGCCGAGAGCAACGGCAATCTGGCGGGCCGCGCCCCCAGCCTGGGCGACTTCGCCGTGGCGGCGCAGCTGTCGGTGCTGGATTATCTGGGCGAAGTGCCGTGGAGCGAATTTCCCACCGCGGCGGAATGGTATGTCCGCATCAAGTCCCGGCCCAGCTTCCGCTCGCTGCTGGGCGACCGCGTGCCGGGCCAGCCGCCCGCCGTGCATTATGCCGACCTCGATTTCTGATCCCAAAGCACTAATCGTCAAGGAAGCGCTGGCGCAGGGCTTCGACGCCGTGCGGGTGACGCGGGCCGAAAGCTCGCCGCAACAGCGCGAGGGTCTGAGCGAATTCCTTGCCGCCGGCCATCATGGCGAGATGTACTGGATGGAAGCGCGCCGCGACTGGCGCGCCGATCCCGCCACGCTGTGGCCGCAGGCGCAAAGCGTGATCGTGCTGGGGTTGAATTACGGCCCCGGCGACGATCCGCTGGCGCTGCTGGCCGCCAAGGAGCGCGGCGCGATTTCGGTCTATGCGCAGGGCGACGATTATCACGACGTCGTGAAGAAGAAGCTCAAGGCGCTGGGCGGCTTGATCGCGCAAAAATTCAAGGCGGATGTGAAGGTGTTCGTGGACACCGCGCCGGTGATGGAGAAGCCGCTGGCGGCGCGTGCCGGTGTCGGCTGGCAGGGCAAGCACACCAATCTGGTGAGCCGCGAATTCGGATCCTGGCTGTTCCTGGGTTCGATCTTCACCACCCTGGCGCTGGAGCCCGACGCGGCGGAGGTCGATCATTGCGGCACCTGCAGCAATTGCCTGGACGCCTGCCCCACCAAGGCCTTTCCCGCGCCGTACCGGCTGGATGCGCGCCGCTGCATCTCCTATCTCACCATCGAGAATAGCGGACCGATCCCGCGCGAATTCCGCGAAGCCATGGGCAACCGCATATATGGCTGCGACGATTGCCTGGCGGTGTGCCCCTGGAACAAATTCGCCAGCACGGCGCGGGAAATGTCATTGCAGGCGCGCGACGAACTGAAAGCCCCGCCGCTGGCCGAACTGGCGGCGCTGGACGATGCCGCTTTTCGCGCCCGCTTCCGCAAATCCCCGGCCAAGCGCATCGGCCGCGCCCGCTTTCTGCGCAACGTGCTGACCGCCATCGGCAACAGCAACGCGCCGCATCTGGCGCCATCCGCCCAAAACCTGCTGGGCGACGAGTCGCCGCTGGTGCGCGGCGCGGCGGTGTGGGCGCTGTCGCGGCTGCTGCCGCGCGCCGAGCTGCAAGGCTTGCGCGATGGGCGCGAAACCGATGGCAGCGTCATCGCGGAATGGGACGCCGCGCTTAATTGAGCGCGTCCAGCGCCTGGGCGGCTTCGCGCCTGATGCTGGGCGAGCCGCTTTTCTGCGCCGCCGTGAAATCGGTGCGCGCCCCGCCCAGATCGCCCAGGTCGCGCCGCAGCAAGCCGCGCTCCATCAACAGCGCCGCATCGCCGCGCTGCATCGCCAGCGCCGTGTTGAGGTCGTTCAGCGCGGGCTTGTATTGCCGCAGCGCGCGCTGCGCACTGGCGCGCAGCAGCAACAGGTCGGGACTCTTGGGGCGCATCGCCAGCGCCGTGGAAAGATGCGTCACCGCCTGGCGCCAGTTGCGGATCATCGCTTCGGCGCGGCCCAGATCGGCATAGAGATCGGCATCGCCCACCGACAGGGTGAGCGCCGTGTTCAGATTCGCCGCCGCCTTGGCGCCATTGCCGCCCAACAGCCAGGCATTGCCCGCCTGGGTGAAAATCTCGGCCCGCATCGCGCCGGGCGTGCCGCTGGCGCGCGCCAGCCGCTCCAGCCGCGCGGCGGCTTCCGGATAGCGCTTCAGCCACACCTGCGCCATCGCGGCACAATGTTCGGCGGGCGTGCCGCCGCCCGTCTTCGCCCAGCTTTCCGCATCGGCCAGTGCGATGGCGGGATTTATTTCCACAACCCCCAGGCAGTTTCCATAACGGGTGCTGTCCTGCGCCCGCGCGGGCGGCGCGAGCGGCAACATTACGCAGAAGAAAAGCAGAAAGCGGCGCATGCCGCACACTAACCGCTGAAAGTGGGAAATTGAATGGCAGCGCGAGACTCATCTGGTAGGGTCCCGCCATCGCAGGGAGGAAGGCATGAAAAAGCGGACGATCTGCGCGGCGCTGCTGCTGGCGATGCTGACGGCCCTGCCTGTCGCGGCCCAGATGCCCACGGCCCCGCAGGAGGGCCCCCGCGCCGCGCCCACCGCGCGGATCGAAAGCGGCGCGCTGCCGGTGCTGGACACCACGCCGAAGCTGGATGTGGAAGCCGCCACCAACGGATATCTGGCCCAGGTGCAGGGCGAGGCGCGCACACGCTCCGATGCCTATGCCGAAGGCGGCGCCTGGCTGACTCTGTTCCACCTGCTCTATGGCCTCGCCATCGCGGGCGTGCTGATGGGCCTGGGCCTGTCGGCGCGGCTGCGCGATTGGGCCGAGGAACGCACCCATTCGCGCACCTACCAGGCGATGATCTATGGCGCCATCATGGTGACCGCCGTGGCGCTTCTCAGTCTGCCGTTGGCGCTGTATGAATGTTATTTCCGCGAGCAGGCCTATGGCCTGTCGAACCAGAGCCTGGCGCGATGGGCGGGCGATTTCGGTCTGGTCTTCCTGCTGACGCTGGCCGTGACGGTGCCGTGCCTGCCGATCTTCTATGCCGTCATCCGCGCCGCGCACGAAACCTGGTGGGTGTGGGGCGGCGGACTGGCGATCCTGTTCCTGATCGTGCAGCTGATCATCGCGCCCGTCTTCATCGCACCCCTGTTCAACGATCACGCGCCGCTGCCGGATGGCCCCTTGAAGACGAAGATCGCCGCGCTGGCGGCGGCGAACCAGATTTCCGCTGGCGATATCAACGTGTCCGATGCCTCGCGCCAGTCGAACCGCATATCGGCGCACCTTTCCGGCTTTCTCGGCACCGCCCGCATCACCCTGAGCGACAATCTGCTGAGAAACGGCAGCGAGGATGAAGTGCTGGCGGTTGTGGGGCACGAGATCGGTCATTACGTCATGGGCCACACCACGCGCGCGATCCTGCTGCAGGGTCTGCTGGTGTTGCTGGGTTTTGGTTTCGCCGCCTGGCTGTTTCCCATCGCCGCCGATTTCTTCGGCGGCATCTGGCAGGTGCGGCGGGTCGACGACATCGCCAGCCTGCCCGCGCTAGCGGCGCTGCTGGGCCTGTTCGCCTTTCTGGTGATGCCGGCGAGCCATTCCATCAGCCGCACCGCCGAACGCCAGGCCGACCTCTATGCCTTTAACGCCGCGCGCAAGCCCGACGCCTTCGCCACCCTGCTGCTGAAGCTGGCGCCGCATCGCAAGCTGGAGCCGGGCAATCTCGAAGAAGCGGTGTTCTATCGCCATCCTTCCGCCCGCAGCCGGATCGAGACGGCGATGGCGTGGAAGGCGCAGCACATCGCCGACGCCGACATTCGCGAGATGGCGGGCCCTGGCGTGATCGCGCCGTAATTCTTCCGCCCGCATCGCGAAGGCCCGCGCGATAACCGCCTCGCATTGGGCGATGACGGCGTAGATCTCGGCGTCGCGGCGAGCGCGATGCGCGCGGAAGGCCTTGGTGTAAAGGCCATGCACAAACCGGTTGCGGTTGCCGGGCCGCCGCGTTTCTTCTTAAGCGCAATCCCTGGCAGTCTTTTCGCACCCATTCGAACCAACCTGAATTGGGGGACCCCTCCCCCCTGCATGCCGTTCCTTCACCCGCACAGTGTAGGCGCAGGTGGTTGGCCGGTCGCCGGGGACATGCGGCGTGCAGATTTTCCCGCGATGTCACGGAAGCCACAGGAGAAACGGGTTCAAGCGCGCGGTGGATAGCGCCCCGCCGCCGCACAGAATTGGGCGCTAAGAGCCCTGTAATCCGCGCCCAGCGCCGCGAACAGCTTTTCGCAGGCGGCGCGCGCATCTTCATCCCACGCGGCGGTGAGCGAGGCCGCCAAGGTCGCCTGGCTTTTCAGGATGACGCCGTCATCGAGAATCTTCAGGCCGTTGTCGCGCAGCGTCGCGCCGGTGGTGGTGATGTCAACGATCACTTCGGCGGTGCCGGACGCGGGCGCGCCTTCCGTCGCACCGGCCGAAGGCACGATGCGGTAATCGGCGATGCCGTTATGGGCGAAAAAGCCGCGCGTGATGTTGGCGTATTTCGTCGCCACGCGCAGGCGCTTCTTGTGCGTGACGGCATAAGCGGCGCAGATATCGTCCAGATCGGCCATGGTGGAAACGTCGATCCAGGTGTTGGATACCGCCACCACGACATCGGCGAAACCAAAGCCCAGGCCCATCACCAGGGCGAGACGGCCTTCGATCTGTGGCGCGGATTCGCGCAGCAGGTCTTCGCCGGTGATGCCAAGATGAATATCGCCCGCCAGCAGCGAGGACGCGATCTCGCTGGCCGACAGCAGCATGACTTCGATTTCCGGCAGACCGGCGAAGCGGGCGCGATAGCCGCGCGAACCGGCTTCCTGTTCCAGCGCGACGCCGCGCGCGGCGAACCATTCACCGCAGGCTTCCTTCAGGCGGCCCTTGGAGGGGATGGCAATCACGAGCTTTCTCATGCGCCACCTTTGATGGTGGCGAGCAGGCGTTCCGTGTGAATGGCGCAGCCCACTGCCGTGACCGGCTTGGGCGCGCCCAGCAGTTCAAGCAGATTGTCGTAGCGGCCGCCGCCCGCCAGTTCCGTACCGGACAGGCTGCGCAGTTCGAAGACGAAGCCAGTGTAATATTCCATGCTGCGGCCGAAATGGGCGTTGAATTCCATGCGTTCCACGCCCAGCGATTTCAGCAGGGCGACGCGCGCTTCCACGGCGGCCAGTTCGGCTTCCAGCGCGATACCGGCGGTTTTCAGCAAGGCACGAATGTCCGACAGCGCCTTCTCGATGGGCGCGGAAATGCTGAGCAGCCGCGTGATCGCGCCCGCGACATTGCCATCCAGCTTCAGCACCTCGGCGGCCTCGGCCCGGGCGCGGGCGATCACTTCGGCGCGTGTGCGGCCCGCTAGCGGCGCGTCACCTTGCGCCTCCAGCAGCGCGGCGATTTCCGTCACGTCCTGCGGCAGGCGCGAGGTCTCATCGCCATGGCCGATGCGGTCCAGCAGCGTCTCGACATAGCCCGCGCGCCAGAAGTGGCGCTTGAGGCGGGAGTGCCAATGCGCGGGCAGCGTCAGCGCATCGACCAGCGCCCCGAACAGACCCAGATCGCCCATGCGGATGGTGAAATCCGTGCATCCGGCGGCGCGAAGCGCTTCAACGGCAAGGGACAGGATTTCGGCATCGCCCTTCGCCTTGTCGGCTTCGCCGAAGAGTTCGACGCCCGCCTGGAAGAACTGCACCGCCTTGTTGCCCTTGGGCTCATGGCGGAAAACCATGCCATTGTATGAGACACGCGCTGGCAGTGGTGCGCCCGTTTCAACCAGGCGCTTGGCGATGGGAATGGTGAGATCGGGCCGCAGCGCCAGGTCGTTGCCCGACGGATCGGTGAGCGTGAAGGTGCGGCGGCGGATTTCCTCGCCCGAACGGTCGAGGAAAAGCGCGACGGGCTGCAGCACCGACGGCTCCTCGCGGGCATAGCCGCGCGCGCCGAACAGCTTCAGCAGCGTCACCGCCTGCGCGTTCAGCGCATCGATGTCGGACGGCCCGTAATAGGGGAACGCAGACATCAGCCCCCCAGCAGTTTCCGCACCTGCGCGACCAGATCGGCGCGCGGCACCGAAATTTGCGCCTGGCGCGTGGCGGTCCATTCGGCGCGGCTTTCGACGCTCTTCGCCAGCTCGGCGCCCAGCGCCAGATCCTTCACGGTAACGACGCCCTGCGCCTTCTCGTCCGGGCCTTCGACCACGGCCAGCGCCGCACCGCGCTTGTCGGCATATTTGAACTGGTCGCCCATCTTGCCGGTGCCGACATAAGCCTCGGCGCGAATGCCCGCCGCGCGCAATTCCGCCGCCATCGCCAGCGCCCCGCCCGCGTCGCTCTTGCCGAAGCTGGTGATCACCACCAGCGGCGCCAGCGCGCCCTTGTGATCCTTCAGCGCGCTAAGCAAGCGGCTGACGCCGATGGAGATGCCCGCTGCCGGCACGCGCTGGCCGGTGAAGCGCGCCACCAGATCGTCATAGCGCCCGCCGGAGGCGATAGAACCGAACACGACGTCCTGCCCGTCTTCGTTTTTCACGGGGAACAGCAGTTCGGCTTCCCACACCGGGCCGGTGTAGTAATCCAGCCCGCGCACCACGCCGGTATCGAACATGACGCGATCCGGGCCATAGCCATTCTCGTTCAGAATTTTCACAATCGCTTCCAGCTCGACCAGCCCTTCCGCGCCGACGGTGCTGGTGCGGATCAGATGCGCGATCTGGTTGAGATGCTCTTCCTCGTCCTTGGCATCCGGCGCGACAAAGGCCAGCACGCTGTGCGCCTGTTCCTGGGTCAGGCCCGCGCCCTTGGTGAAGTCGCCGCTTTCATCCTTGCGGCCTTCGCCCAGCAGCGCCTGCACGCCTTCGATGCCCAGCCGGTCCAGCTTGTCGATGGCGCGCAGCACGATGCCGCGCCGCGCGGCGTCTTCCAGCGCGACGCCCGCCACTTCCAGCACGCCGTCCAGCAGCTTGCGGTTGTTGAGCTTCACGATGTAGCTGCCGCGCGCCAGGCCCAGCGCCTCCAGCGCGTCGCACAGCATCATCAGTAATTCGGCATCGGCGGCGGGATTGGTGCTGCCCACCGTGTCGGCGTCGAACTGGGTGAATTCGCGGAAGCGGCCGGGGCCGGGCTTCTCGTTGCGCCACACCGTGCCCGTGGCATAGCGGCGGAACGGCTTGGCCAAGTGCTGGAAATTGGCGGCGACATGACGGGCCAAGGGCGCGGTCAGGTCATATCGCAGGCTCATCCACTGTTCGTCGTCATCCTTGAGCGAGAAGACGCCTGCGTTGGGACGGTCGACATCGGGAAGGAACTTGCCCAGCGCATCGGTATATTCGAAGGCCGGGGTTTCCAGCGGATCGAAGCCATAGGACTCATAGACCTTGCGGATGGTCTCCAGCATCGCCTGCTCGGACGCGAGTTCGGGGCCGCTGCGGTCGCGGAACCCGCGCGGCAAGCGCGCCTTGGGGCGTTGCGATTTGTCTTTGCTCATGGGACTCGAAAACTGAAGAAATCCGGGCGGTTGTACGGGAGGGGGGCGAAGGCCGCAAGAAAGCGGCGCGACCACCGCAGAATATTCAACGAAAACAGCTATTTATAGCCTGGCGGGCGGACGCCTTGCCATTGTGCAGCGCCACAGCAATCATGCCGCACCGCAATATAATAAGGAAAGCGCCGTGGCGGCCAGCAAAGTCTATTCTGATGCAGGCACCGCGCTGTCGGGCCTGCTGTTCGACGGCATGATCATCATGTCCGGCGGTTTCGGCCTGTGCGGCAATCCGGAAAACTGCATCGCCGCGCTGCGCGCCGATGGCGTGAAGGATATCACCGTCATCTCGAACAATTGCGGCGCCGACAATTACGGCCTGTATGTGCTGCTGGCCAACAAGCAGATCCGCAAGATGATTTCGTCCTATGTCGGCGAGAACAAACTGTTCGAGGAGCTTTATCTCACCGGCAAGCTGGAGCTGGAGTTGAACCCGCAAGGCACGCTGGCCGAGCGCATCCGCGCGGGCGGCGCGGGCATTCCCGCCTTCTACACCAAGACCGGCGTCGGCACGGTGGTGGCGGAAGGCAAGCCCACCGAGGAATTCGACGGCCAGACCTATGTCCGTGAAAGCTGGCTGCGCGCCGATCTGTCGGTCATTAAGGCGTGGAAGGGCGATACCGAAGGCAATCTGATCTATCGCAAGACGGCGCGGAATTTCAATCCGATGATGGCGACGGCGGGCAAGATCACCGTGGCAGAAGTGGAAGAACTGGTCGAGCCGGGCCAGCTCGATCCCGAGATGATCCACACGCCGGGCATTTTCGTGCAGCGCATCTTCCAGGGCCGCGATTACGAAAAGCACATCGAGCGCGTCACCACGCGGAAGCGCCCCGACTTCAATTTAAAAGAGAGCGCCTGATGGCCTGGACGCGCGACGAGATGGCGGCCCGCGCCGCCCGCGAATTGCAGAACGGTTTCTATGTCAATCTGGGCATCGGCATTCCGACCCTGGTGGCCAATCACATTCCCACCGGCATGCATGTGACGCTGCAGAGCGAGAACGGCATGCTGGGCATGGGGCCCTTCCCTTACGAGGGCGAGGAAGATGCCGATCTGGTCAACGCCGGCAAGCAGACCATCACCGAACTGCCGACCTCGTCCTTTTTCTCCTCGTCGGATTCCTTCGCGATGATCCGCGGCGGCCATATCGACCTTACCGTGCTGGGGGCGATGGAAGTATCCGAGGAAGGCGACCTCGCCAACTGGACCATTCCCGGCAAGATGGTGAAGGGCATGGGCGGCGCCATGGACCTGGTGGCGGGCGTCAAGCGCGTCATCGTGGTGATGGAACACACCAACAAGGCCGGCGAATCCAAGCTGCTGAAAAAATGCGCCCTGCCGCTGACCGGCCAGGACTGCGTGGACATGATCATCACCGATCTGGCGGTCTTCACCTTGGAACGGGGCAAGCATGGCCTGGCGCTGATTGAACTTGCGCCCGGCGTCAGCCTGGACGAAGTTGCCGCCAAGACCGAGGCGAGTTTCACCGCCGCGCTCTAGCGCGCCACGCCGCCGACCGTCTCCGTTCCCGTGCCGCTGCAGCCCAGCGGGCCATAGCGCAGGAATTTCTGGATGCGCTTACCCTGGTCGACCTCGGCGGTATAGACGTTGCCCTTGCTGTCCAGGCTGACCTGGTGGAGCCAGTTGAACTCGCCGGTCATGCGGCCATTGCGGCCGAAGCGGCCCAGCTCCTGCAGATTGCTGCGGTTGAGGATGTAGATGGTCTGGTTGGTGTTATCGCCGACATAGAGACAGCTTTGCGCCTTGTCAGTGGAGAAGTTCATCGACACCGCCGTGCCCGGCATGGCGGGCTGGGTGTAGCTCATGGCGCTGATCATGCGTTCGGCGACATAGCCGCAGCGGCCCGCAACGCCATCTTGATTGGTGCAGGGCTTGCCCAGGTTCGGATCGTTGCCGTCAAAGACCTGGATGCGGTTGTTGCCGCGGTCACAGACATAAACCTTCCCGTCATCGGCGATCTTCACGCAATGCACGGGCGTGCGGAAGAAGGCGGGCCTGCGATTGCCCTTCATGTAATCCTCCGGCCAGGCCCCGGCCGCGCGGGCGGCAGCGTCATCCACCGGATTGCCGCCATAGGCGCCGAAATGACCGATATACTTCCCGGTTGCCGCATCCACGATCAGAACGCGGCGATTGCCGTAGCCGTCGGAGACGTAGAGCCGGTTGGTCTTGGGATCCACCACCATGTCGGCGGGCTGGTACAGATTGGGCGTACCGTTCAGGCCGCTGCTGGTATCGTTGCTGTTGGCCGCGGTGGGCGTGCCGCCGATGCGCAGCTTGAAATTGCCGTCGCGGTCGAACTTCAGGATGAAGCCGTCGCCGCCCGCGCGATGCGTGGTCCAGGGCACGGGCGAGGCCGGCACGGCACCGGAACTGCCCGCGATCCAGACATTGTCCTGATGATCGACATAGATGCCGTGCTCGCCATTGGGCCAGATGCAGCCATCGGCCTCGCGGCACTTGCCGCCCAGGAAGCCCGGATCGGAAGGCCCACCCCAGGACCGCAGCAGCTTGCCAGTGCCGTCGAACGCCATCACGGCGGGCGCGGCGGCGCAGCAATCGGCGCCGAAGCCGTTCTGGCGCACCTGGCCAAGGCCGTTCACCTGGGCGCCTTGCGCATTCGTCGCGCCCGGCACGGCTTGCGTAAGTCCCGCCTCGACATTGGTCATGGTGCGGGCGCGGTTATAGACCCAGACATGGTCGTGGCGGTCGACATAGAGGCCGCCGATCTGCCCGACCTGCCAGTTGTTCGGTAGGGTGGCGGGCCAGGCGGGATCTGCGACGAAGCTGGGCGTCGTGCCGGTGCGCGACCTGTTGTAGACGCCGGTCTGCTGCAACAGGCGGTTGATCATGCCGCTGCTTTGCAGAGTCGCGGCGCCGGTCTGCGCATCGGCGCTGGGCATCTGGGCGGGAAGAAGGAAAATTACCGGGGCCAGAAGCGCGGCCAGCCTGACTGAGAATCGCATCCCGTCCTCCCTTTATTTTATGGGAGCAGCTTTACTGGGGCATTACAGACTGTCAATTCGGCTTGCGCGCGGGCCCGGGCTGGACAAAGTTAGCGCCCAAGAAAACGGGAGGAAGTGATGCGGAAATTTCTGGCGGCGGCGGCCATTGTGTGCACCTGCAGCAGCGCGATGGCCCAGCCGGTGACCACCATCACCATGGCCGATTCCAACACCTTCCCCGAAAACGTCACCACCCTGACCGACGGCACGGTGGTGATCGGCGCGATGTTGCAGCCCTATATCTACCGCTCGCGGCCGGGCCAGACGACCGCCGAACGCTGGATCAACCTCTCCAGCTTCGGCAGCACCAGCTGGGGCCTGGTGGCGGACAATGGCCGCAACACGCTGTGGGTCTGCACGGGCGCCTTCCCCCTGCCCGCCAAGATCACGCCGCCGATCAAGGAACGTCACACCACGCTGCGCGCCTTCGACTCGACGACCGGCGCAGCCAAGGGCGCCTGGCCGCTGCTGAACCCCACCAATGCCTGCAACGACATCACGGTGGCGGCGGACGGCACGGTTTATCTCAGCGACATCGCCAACGGCCAGGTCCAGCGCCTGAAGCCCGGCGCGGCGGCGCTCGATCCCTGGATGCAGACGCCGGAGCTGGCGAATGTGGACGGCATCGCCTTTGTCGGCCCCACGCTCTACGCCAACAATGTCGCCACCGGAAAACTCTTCCGCCTGCCGATCAATGCCGATGGCAGCGCCGGTACGCCGGTGGAGATCAAGCTGTCACAGCCGCTGGAAGGCCCGGACGGCATGCGGGCGCAAAACGGCAAGTTGTATGTCGCCGAGAATCGCGCCGGCCGCGCTTCCGAGATCACCTTCAGCGGCGACACCGGCACGGTGCGGGTGCTGAAGGATGGCTATGTCAGCCTGACCGGCATTCAGCCCGCCGGCGACATGATTTGGGTGCAGGAATCCAAGCAGAATTACTGGCGCGATCCGAAGCTGGTGAACATCGATCCCAACCCGTTCCGCTTCTATGGCTTCCCCACGCCGAAATAGGCGAAGCTGACGCCCGCGCGATGGCGGGCGTCAGTGCCAAAACAGACTAGTTGACGCGGACGCTGCCGAGGCTGCCCAGCACGCCGAAGGCCTGCAGCAGCCAGATCACCACCGCGATCACCACCACGGCGTTCAGGATGCTTTTGATCTTGCTGTCCATGGGGATGTAGGTGTTGACCAGCCAGAGCAGCACACCCACGACAATCAGAACGATAATAATATTGAACAGCATAATCGGCTTTCCACGAATGAGTTCCAGCGGGAAACGTCACCGGCGCGTGAAAGTTCCATTCAGTCCGGCAGCCGCACCCGCAGGATGGAGAAAGGCCCCGTTCGCGGCAGGTTGTTTCCGAAGAAGCTCTCATTGAGCCGGGAATTCGAGATGTAGAGCCAGCCCTGGCTGATCGCGAAGCCATCGGCCCAGGCCAGCCGGTCGGGCTGGTTGGCGAACAGGACCGAGCGCCATTTGCCGCCGGGTCCAGGCGTCATCATCATGATCGATGCATGTTCGAGATCGCCCACGAAGAGGCGGCCCTTCGCATCCACCGCCAGGCCGCCGCCGATCACGCCATCGCCGAGATATTCCACCCGCTTCGACAAGGCGGCTGGTGTCAGCGAGGCGTCGGCCAGGTCGGCGCTGCGGATGCGGGAATAGCGCACGCCGTTGATGGGCCGGAAATAAACCCGCTGACCGTCCGGCGACAGTGCGATGCCGTTAGTGTGCGAACTGTAATAGGTGCCGTCCGTTCGCAACGCGGGCTTGCCGTTCAAAAGCAGGTGCCGGCTTGGGTCGGCCACCACAGACGGATCGCCCACCAGCACATGCCGCGCCGCGCCGCTCTCCAGGTCCAGCACGATCAGGCTTCCCTTGCCGCTTTGATTGGTGATGACAGCGTGGTTGCGCGCCACATCGATCACGACGTCATTGGCGGTATCGGCAGGCCCCATCACATCTGCCAGGCTGTAGACGCGCACGACGCGATTGGTGGCGAGGTCCACCCGCACCAGCTTCTGCGGCATCGGCGGCAGGCCCGCATGCGGACGCGCATTGTCCAGCAGCCAGAGCCGGTCGGCGGTGTCCACCGTCATGGCCTGCGCCGAACGCCAATGCGGGCCGCTGGATTTGGCGTCGTTCCACGCCGCATCCGGATAGGGCGTGACCGCTCCGCTGCGGGGATTCACTTCCACCACGCTGACGCCGGTGGACGCCGACGGCGCGCTGGCGAAGATCCGTCCCTGCCGCGAGACCGCCAGGCCCAGCGTGCGGAAATCGTCGAACGCCTTGACGACCTCCAGCACCGGGCCGGTCTTGGGTCCGGGTTGCGCCGATGACGGCGCCGCCACAAGCAGCAGACCCAGCAACGCCGCGTGCCGCGCGTGACGCATCGTCAGGCCGGCAGGCGATAGACCACGAGCTGCGTCGGCACGCCCGGCCCCGAAAGCGGCACCGCGATATATTGCCGGCCATCCAGCGCATAGGTCATGGGCGAGCCGGTGACGCGGGTCGGCATGCGCACCGATCCCACTTCCTGCCCGGTCTTCTTGTCATAGGCGCGCAGCCAGGCGCCGGTCTTGCCATCCGGCCCGGTGGTGGCAGTGCCGTCGCCCGCGATCACCAGCGTCTTGGTCACCAGCACGCCGACCTTGCCCAGGCTGCCCGTGCGCGGAATAGTCAGGCCCTTCAGCGCGGGATGGTTCTTCACTTCGTCCGGCGTCTCGCCATGCGCCACCTGCCAGACCATCGTGCCCTGGTTGAGATCGAGCGCGGTGATGCGGCCATAGGGCGGCTTGAGAATGGACAAACCCTGCACGCGCAGGCCGCCGCCGCCGCCGCCACGACCGGCAGCAGGCGCCGCACCGCGTCCCGCCGGTGCTGCAGGCGCCGCGCCACGGCCCGCCGCGCCTTGCGGCTGTTCGCTGGCCGGCAGCGGCGCGCCCTGCACGCCGCTGGGACCTTGCGTGCCCCAGATATATTGGAGGTCGGTGCGCGCCGGATCGCCGGGCACCAAGCCGCGCAGCGTGTAAGCGTGGTTGGAGAAGATATACATGATGTTGGTTTCGGGATCGAGCGCGCCGCCCGGCCACTGACCCGCGCCGTCGGTGGACGGGCTCTGGATGGTAGCGATCTTGTTAGGATAGACGCTGACGATCGGGGGGGCGAAGAGATGGCCCCAATTGTAGTTCTGCAGCAGGCGCAGACATTCGGCGCGCAGTTCCGGCGTGAAGTCGATCAGCTGGTTGATCGGCACGCCCTGTACGTCGAACGCCGGCGGCTTGGTCGGCATCGGCTGCGTCTTGGCATAATACTCGCCCGGCACATCGCCGATCGGCACCGGCACCTCCGGGATCGGCCAGATGGGACGGCCATTGGTGCGGTCGAGCACGAAAGTGAAAGCGTGCTTGGTTGGCTGCGCCAGCGCCTTGATGGTGCGCCCGTTCATCTTCAGGTCGAAGAGGATCGGGGCGCACATCAGGTCGCGGTCCCAGATGTCGTGATGCACCGTCTGGTAATGCCAGCGCTTCTTGCCGGTCTTGGCGTCCACCGCCACGATGCAGTCAGAGTAGAGGTTGTCGCCGCGCCGGAACGCGCCGTAATAGTCGTTGGTCGGCTGTTCGATGGTGAGATAGACCAGCCCCAGATCGGGATCGGCGCTGTTCTGCGCCCAGTTGCCGACATTGCCGGTCTTGTCGGCGGAGCCGTCTTCCCAGGTGTCGTAGCCGAACTCGCCCTTGCGCGGGATGGTGCGGAAGGCCCAGATCTGCTTGCCCGTGCGCACATCATAGGCGCGGACATTGCCCTTGATGTGGCCGATCTGGCTGACGGTGGCGGAATGCGCCGCGCCCACCACGATGACGTCGCCCACCACCAGCGGGGTGGAATGCAGGCCGATCTCCTGGCCCGCGCCCTCGCCGTCCGGATGGATGGTCTGGTCGTCCAGATCCTTTTTGAGATCGACCACGCCGCTGACGCCGAAGCCCGGCGCGACCTTGCCAGTCTTGGCGTCCAGCGAGATCAGCTGATAGCCGATGGTGACATAGAGGATGCGCTCCACCTTGCCGTCGGTCCAATAGGAGACGCCATGGCCGCTGCCGGGACGCGGCGCCAGCACGCCGCGGCGGCCTTCGTCATAATCGAAACGCCAGAGCTGCTTGCCGGTGCGCGCGTCCAGCGCCAGCACGGCGCGCTTCAGCCCCGCCGTGTGATAGAGGACGCCATTCACCATCAGCGGCGTGGACTGGTTGTTGGTGTCGCCGGGCTCGGCCACCGACCAGGCCTGCTGCAGCCGGCTGAAGTTGCCGGCATCGATCTGGTTCAGCGCCGAATAGCGCAGGCTCTTCTCGTCGCCGCCATAGGTGCGCCACTCGCCATTCGATGTGTCGTAGCGGATGGGGCCACGGCGGGCCGCCTGTTGCGCTGCAGCAGGCATTGCTACCGCCGCCATGGCTGCGGCGAGGCCGGCGTTCAAATCGCGCCGGGTGATCTTCTTGCTCATGATGATGTGCCCCTGTTGCTCCCTGACGCTAGCAGCAGGTTTGGAAAAGACGATGCCGCAATTGCGAAGGCGGTCAGCACCTGTCGAGCGTTCTCGTCATACCAACCCGCCCCGCTGGGAGAGATTATATTTCTGAAACGTTGTACTTCCCAATTCCTGCTGTCAATCCATTGCGATATGCTGTCTCCTAAAGGAACGCAGTTTCATGCGTCCGCGACATTTCCTGGGGGGAGCCATCATGAAGAAAAATCTTGCGCCTGCAATCCTGGCCGCGCTGCTGGCGACCATCGCGCCCGGCCTGTCGCAACAGCGCGCCACGATCAACGACACGCAGACTGTGGCGCAACTGCCCTATCAGGCGGTTCCCGGCTTCTTCAAGCTGCCGCGCGACGAATTTCTCGGCGAAGTGCAGGGCATGGCCAGCAATTCCAAGGGCCAGTTGTTCCTTTTCGTCCGCGCGCCGCAAACGCGGCTGCTGCAGTTCGATGCGAACGGCAATTTCGTGAAGGAAATCGGCAAGGGCTTCTACGGCTTCCTCTACGCCCACTCGGTGCGCGTGGATCGCCATGACAATATCTGGACCGTGGACGAAGGCACCAACGTCGTCGCCAAGTTCGATCCCACCGGCAGCAAAGTTCTGATGGTCATCGGCGTGCGCCCGCCCGTGTCCGACGGCATCGTGGCGGGCGGACCATCCACCGGCCCGGACGAAAACTACATCCTGTGCCGCCCCAGCGACGTCGCCTTCGACATGCAGGACAACGTCTTCATCTCCGACGGTTATTGCAACAACCGCGTCGTCAAGTATGACCGCAATGGTCGCTTCGTCGCCAAGAACGGCCAGCGCGCCGTCGGCACCGGCGTCAACCAGTATAACCTGCCGCACGGCATACAGGTGGACAAGGCCGGCAATGTCTATGTCGCCGACCGCGGCAACGCCCGTCACGTGGTGCTGGACAACAATCTGGTCTGGAAGACCGCCTACACCGGTTACGGCTCGGCCTGGTCCAACTGCATCTCGACCCAGGGACCCAAGCAGTATCTGTTCATGACCAACTCCAATCCCAACGGCAACGTGCCCGGCAGCTGGGCCATCACGGGCCAGATATACAAGGCCGAGCTGGACGGCACGGTGATCGGCAAGTTTGGCCAGGCCGGCAAGCTGGCCCCGAACTTCCAGGTTGTACACATGTTCGACTGCCGCAATCCCGACGTCATCTTCACGGGTGAAATCGAAAGCTGGCGGGCGCAGAAATTCACCCTGCGCACCACTGCGGCTCCGGCCGGCGCGCGTTGATCAGGCTAAGGGGAAACAATCTAATGAAACGCTTCACAATCTGCCTGCTGGCCGCCACCGCTTTCGCCGGAACCGCCGCGATGGCGCAGGGCGAGCTGACCTACACCGTCGCCGACGTCATCAAGTATCCGCGCACCATCTATGCGGGCGAAGTGGCGGGCGTGGCCACCAATGCACAGGGCCACATCTTCGTCTATCAACGTGCGGGTACTCCGTGGGTGGCGCTGGCCGCCGCCCGTATCTTCAGCCGCGGCAACGACCAGTTGCTGGAGTTCGATCAGAACGGCGTCTTCGTGCGTGAGATCGGCAAGGGCAATTATGCCAACACCATGGCCACATCGGTGCGCGTGGACCGCCAGAACAATGTCTGGGCGGTGGACCGCACAGCCGGCATGGTGATCAAGTACGCTCCCAATGGAACGCTGGCGATGCTGTTGGGCCGCAAGCCCGAAGCCATCAATGTTACCATTCCTGGCGGCGGGCGCGGCGCAGCGCCTCCGGCCGATAGCGGTGGCCGCGGCGCGGCACCGGGTCCGGGCGTAACGCCGGCCGGCGCGGCGGCTCCGCCGGCGGCAGGCCGTGGCGGCCGTGGTGGTCCTCCCGGCACGGGCGCTCAGGCGGACAATTTCACAGGACCCAGCGACGTCGCCTTTGACGCCCAAGGGAACATCTTCGTTGCCGATGGCTGGGGCGCCAACAACCGCGTCGCCAAGTTCACGCCCGATGGCGTCTTCATCAAGAGCTTCGGCCGGACCGGCAGCGACAATGAAAGCCTGAACAGCCCGCGTTCGCTGGCGGTGGACGCCATCGGCAATGTCTATGTCGCCGACTATGGCAACAACCGCGTGCAGGTGCTGGACAACAACCTCACCCATCTCCGCAGCATCAGCGGCGTGGGCGCGCCCTCGGCGATCTGTGTCTCGCCCGGCGCGACGCAGTATCTGTATGTCTCCAACTCCAACCCGATGGACAATCTCGATACCGCGGGCGAGATCTACAAGCTGCAGCTGAATGGCAGCTTGGTGGGTCGCTTCGGCAGGGCCGGCAAGGCGCCGCGCGAATTCGCGTCGGTGAACCAGATCGATTGCCGCCAGGCCAACACGGTCTACACCGCCGAGGCGGGCGCCTGGCGCGTGCAGAAGGTGACGCTGAAGTAGGTCAGTCCAGCCGCACAACCGACTTGAAGAAGGCGCCAGTGCCAAAACCGGCGCCTTCTTCGTCGCACATGGTCCAGACCGTGGCGTTCTCGATCAGAAAGAGGTGGCCCGAGCGGCTGACGCGGCGGCCGATATAGGCGCGGGTGAAGCCGTCACGTTCCACCTGCGCCATGATGACGGCGCGGGCGGCGCGATCCTCTTCCGGCGCGGTCAAGCGCGAAGGCGTCCGCACCAGCGTCTGCCAGTCCATTTCCCACAGATCGAGCGCGAAGCGGTTGCCATAGGTGAGGATGGCGTTCCGGTCGTGCGTCAACAGCGCGAAATTGCCGTCCCAGGCGCTGCGGCCCAGCGCAGCGGGATCGAGGCCCGCCGCCGCGATCAGATCGCCGCCGATGGCGCGGTCGAACGACGCCGCGACACGCGCGACGAAGCCGGACTGCCAGTCATTGTCCGCGGCAGGCTGGTCCATCAGCGTTTGGCGAACATCCGCGCCAGCAGCAGCCCGGCGATGAAGCCGACCAGCGCCGCGCCCAGCGCGAACTGGATGAGGGCGCCCATCACCTTCAGGACGGCGAAGACGATCAGGGCGAGAATGACGGCGGCGATGATCTGGAACGTGCGCATCAGTCACCGCCTGGGAAATGGTACAGTTGGGCGGGTTTGAACCGCCGACCTCCGGATCCACAATCCGGCGCTCTAACCAGCTGAGCTACAACTGCACACGGCGCGGCGCTGCCGCGAGGGGGCGGAAGCTATGTGCCGCCCCCCGTAAAAGCAAGCCGGGAAAACCAGCATAAATCCAGCCTTTTTGACTACCAGGCACCGGTATTGGGCATCGAGGCCCAGGGTTCTGCCGGGGCCAGGCGTTCCCCGCCTTGCAGCAATTCGATGGAAATCCCGTCGGGTGAGCGGATGAAGGCCATCCAGCCATCGCGCGGCGGCCGGTTGATGGTGACGCCGCCATCCATCAGCTGCTGGCAGGCGGTATAGACGTCCTTCACTTCGAAGGCCATGTGGCCGAAATTGCGCCCACCCGTGTAGGTTTCCGGGTCCCAATTCCAGGTCAGCTCCAGCTCCGGCGACTTTTCGCCCTTGGCGCGGCCCTCATCCTGCGGCGCGGCCAGATAGACCAGACTGAAGCGGCCCTGTTCATGGTCGCTGCGGCGGACCTGAACCATGCCGAGCTTGTTCACATAGAAGTCCAGCGAAGCGTCCAGGTCCTTGACCCGGACCATGGTGTGCAAATAGCGCATCTCTTTCCCCGTAAAGCCGTGCGGAACATAGCAAATTCGCCCCGGATCGGTGCTTATTAATCATTGGTTAACCCTATGCGGCAACCCTTGGGCCCGAGTCTTCCTATGGGTTTCCCATGCGCCTGTCCTCTGCCGCCCTGGCCGGTCTGTTCCTGGCATCCGGCGTGGCCGCCGCCCTCGCGCAGGACCCCTATGGCCCCCTACAATATCCCGGCGACGAGCAATCCGGCCTCTATTTCGGCCTGCGCGGCAGCATGGCCTTCCGTGGCAAGGACGGCGCCACCACCATTCCCGCCAACCCGCCCGGCAGTCCCACCCCTGTCGCCCTGCGCGGCTCGCACGACACCAGCTATGGCGGTTCGCTAGTGCTGGGAGGCCGCCTGCCCTATGGCTTCACGACGGAACTGGAAGGCATCTGGCGGCACCGTCCTTATGACAGCAAGACCATGGGCGGCGTTGTCACCGCCGCCAGCGGTTTCCGCGACACCGGCGCGCTGATGGGCAACCTCACCTGGGAAGCGCCGCTGCACGAATACGGCCTGCCCATCACGCCCTTCATCGGCGGCGGCGTCGGTCTGGCCTATACCCAGAACCGGCTGACCGACACTCCCGCCAGCACCAATCTTTATCTGGCGTCGTCCTCGGACATCCGCTTCGCCTGGCAGGGCCTGGCGGGCCTGAAGATGGATGTCGCGCCCGGCGCGCGCCTGACCGCCGCTTATCGCTACATGCAGGTCAATGGCGTGCGCAGCGCTTGCGGCACCGGCGGCGCGGACACCCTCACCTGCCGCCGCGATACGGTGGACCAGGGTGTGGACTTCGGTCTCGAGCTGGACCTCTAGCCTCTAGTCAGCACGGACGGGTCGGTTAAAGTGGCGTAATGCGCCGCAAGATCCTTTACGCATTACTGTTCCTGCTGCTCGCGGCGGGCGCATTCGTCTGGTGGTGGTCGCGGCCGCTGCCGGTGCTGACCATCACCACCTGGCCGGAAACCTATGGCCGCGCCCAGGCTGCGTCGCAGATCGTCCCGTATGGCATCGCGAATCGCGTCAACACCCGCATCGCGCAATGGACGGGCGATCTGGACGAGCTCCGCCGCGCCGTGCGGTCGGGCCAGTATCCCAGTGACGTCTATGACCTGGAGCTGCCCGCCGCCGTGCAGGCCTGCGAGGAAAATCTGCTGGAGCCGATCGACGCCGCCACCCTGCCGCCGGGCGCGGACGGCATGGCGGCGACGAAAGACTTCTATGCCGGCATGATCGGGCATTGCTTCGTCGCCAGCGCCATCTACAGCCAGATGATCATCTGCGGGCCCTGCCAGCCGGGCACCGGCGATCTGGCGGGCCTATTCGCATTGGTGGCCAAGGACGAGAAGATCGCCCTGCAGCGCGCCGCCAAGGTCAATCTGGAAATGGCACTGCTGGCCGACGGCGTCGCGCCGGATCAGGTCTATGTCCTGCTGGGCACGCAAGCGGGCGCGGATCGCGCCTTCGCCAAGCTGGACAGCATCAAGGCCAACATCGTCTGGTGGAGCGCGCCGGACGAGCCCATCACCCTTTTGCGCGACAAGCAGGTGCGCATCGCCACGGCGCTGACAGGCCAGGTTCAGACGATGGCGCAGACGCTGCAGGATACGCCGCTGTTCGGGATGCAATTCTACGAAGCCGATGTGCTGGCGGTGCCGCGCGGCACGCCCAAGAAAGAGATGGCGCTGGATTATCTGCGCTATGCCACGGGTTCCGAACCGCTGGCGGGCATGGCGCGCTTCGCACCCTTCACGCCGCCGCGCCGCTCCGCCTTGCCGCTGGTGGAAAAGCTGCCGCCGTCGCCGACGCGCGATTTCGTGCTGTCGCAAAAGGGCATGCTGGATCGGTCTTTCGCCATCGACAATGGCTGGTGGCGCGCACATGGCCCGGTGCTGGAAGCGCGCTTCCGCATCTGGGCGGCGGGCTGATGCTGGGTTTCGCCTTCCGGCGTCTGTTGGGCGCCATTCCCACCCTCTTTGTGATCGTCACCATCACCTTCTTCATGATGCGCCTCGCGCCGGGCGGGCCGTTCGATGGCGAGCGCCGCCTGCCGCCCGAGGTCGAAGCCAACGTCATGGCCGCCTACAATCTGGATAAGCCGCTTGTGGCGCAGTATGGCGATTATCTCTTCAAGCTGGCGCAGGGCGATCTGGGCCCCAGCTTCAAGAACAAGGATTTCACCGTGGCCGAACTGATCGGCGCGGGCCTGCCGGTCAGCCTGACGCTAGGCCTGTGCGCCATGGCGCTGGCGCTGCTGGTCGGATCAACCCTGGGGACCTGGGCGGCGCTGCGGCAGAACCGCTGGCAGGACTATTCCGTGATGACGCTGGCCATGGTGGGCGTCACCATCCCGTCCTTCGTCACCGCCCCGATCCTGACGCTGATCTTCGGCGTCTATGGCATTCACCTGTTCGGCTATGAGTTCACCCTGCCGGTGAGCGGCTGGGGCGGCGGCGCGGTGCGCAACCTGATCCTGCCGGTGATCACGCTGTCGCTGTTGCAGATCGCCGTCATCGCGCGGCTGACGCGCGGTAGCATGGTGGAGGTGCTGCGCAGCAACTATGTCCGCACCGCCCGCGCCAAGGGCGTGCCGGAATACCGTATCGTGCTTCGCCATGCCTTGCGCGCGGCGGCGCTGCCGCTGGTGAGCTATGCCGGACCGGCCACCGCCGCGATCCTGACCGGATCGCTGATCGTGGAGCAGATTTTCGGCCTGCCGGGCATCGGGCGCTATTTCGTGCTGGCCGCGCTCGACCGCGACTACACCATGGTGATGGGGGTGGTGATCGTCTACGCCGCGCTGATCATCGCACTGAACTTCATCGCCGACATGCTCTATGCGGTCCTCGATCCCCGGGTGCGGCTGACATGATGTGCGCCGCCAAAAAAACCGAAGCATTGGAACGCGCCGTCAAGGGCCGCAGCCTGGGGATGGACGCCTGGGTGCGGCTCAAGCGCAACCGCGCCGCCATGGCCGCCATCGCCGTGCTGACGCTGATGACCCTGATGGCGATTTTCGCGCCGCTGCTGTCATCCTTCCGTTATGACGCGGTCGATTACGACCTGGTGACCTGTGCCCCCACCTGGTGGCCGGGCCCTTCCACCTGCACCGCCCCCGGTCACATCTTCGGCACCGACGCGGTGGGCCGTGACCTGTTCGTGCGCGTGCTGTACGGCGCGCGCATGAGCCTGGCGGTGGGGCTGGTGGCGACCCTGGTCTCGCTGGTGATCGGGGTGATCTATGGCGCCGTCGCCGGCTATGCCGGTGGCCGCACCGACGCGCTGATGATGCGGGCGGTGGACATTCTCTATTCGCTGCCTTTCATCTTTTTCGTCATCATCCTGATGGTGCTGTTCGACCGCAACCTGATCCTGCTCTTCGTCGCGGTGGGCGCGGTGGAATGGCTGACCATGGCGCGGATCGTGCGCGGCCAGACCCTGAGCATCAAGCAGAAGGAATTTGTCGAGGCGGCGCGGGCGGCCGGCGTTTCCGGCTTCGGCATCGTGCGCCGCCACATCATTCCCAACGCGATGGGGCCGGTGGTGGTCTATGTCACGCTCACCGTGCCCGCCGTGATCCTGACCGAGAGCTTCCTCTCCTTCCTGGGCCTGGGCGTGCAGGAACCGCTCACCAGCTGGGGCACGCTGATCTCCGAAGGCGCGGCGCAGATGGAAACCGCCACCTGGACGCTGGTCTTCCCTGCTTTGTTCATGGCGGTGACGCTGTTCTGCTTCAATTTCATTGGCGACGGTTTGCGCGATGCTCTCGATCCGAGGGATCGCTGATGTCGAAGCTGCTGGAAATCACCGATCTGGATATCCGCTTCGACACGCCGGACGGCGAAGTGCATGCCGTGCAGAAAGTCAGCCTCGCCATCGGCGCGGGAGAATGCCTGGGCGTGGTGGGCGAAAGCGGTTCGGGCAAGAGCCAGCTTTTCCTGGGCGCCTTCGGCCTGCTGGCCGCCAATGGCCGCGCTACCGGCAGCGTCCGCTTCCGCGGCGAGGAAATCCTGGGGGCGTCGGCCAAGCGCCTCAACGCCATTCGCGGCAGCGGCGTCACCATGATCTTCCAGGACCCGCTGACGGCACTGACGCCGCACATGACGGTGGGCCGCCAGATCACCGAAGCGCTGGTGATGCATCGCAACGTGACCCGCGCCGAGGCCGAGAGCCGCGCCCGCGACATGCTGGAATATGTCCGCATCCCGGAAGCGGCGCGGCGGATGAAACAGTACCCGCATGAACTCTCCGGCGGCATGCGCCAGCGGGTGATGATCGCCATCGCCACCATCACCGGCCCCGACCTGATCATCGCCGACGAACCCACCACCGCGCTGGATGTGACGGTGCAGGCGCAGATCCTCGAAATCCTGCGCAACCTGAAACAGGAAAAGCAGACCGCCATCGCGCTGGTCAGCCACGACATGGGCGTGATCGCGGGCATGGCGGACCAGGTGCAGGTGATGCGCCGGGGCGAGATCGTGGAATCAGGCCCGGTGGACGACATCTTCTATGCGCCCCAGGCCGACTATACCCGCATGCTGCTTGCGGCGATCCCGCGATTGAATCACAGCGCAGTGACCCCGCCGGCGACCAGCGGCGAAACGCTGCTGCAAGTCTCCGATCTCACCGTCACCTTCCCGATCAAGAGCGGGCTTTTCCGCAAGCCGCGCGAACTGCGCGCCGTGGACGGCGTCAGCTTCGACCTGAAGAAAGGCGAGACGCTGGGGATCGTGGGGGAAAGCGGCAGCGGCAAATCCACCCTGGCGCGCGCGGTGCTGAAACTGCTGCCGCCGGGACTGGCGGGCGAAGGCGGCCGCGCCGTCTGGATGGGCCGCGAGCTCAACGACGCCGGCAAGGCGGAGCTGCGGCAGCTGCGCAGCGATTTCCAGATCGTCTTTCAGGACCCGCTGGCCAGCCTGGACCCGCGCATGCCGGTGGGCCAGTCCATCGCCGAGCCGCTGCAGGCGCTGGAACCGCATCTGTCGCGGGCGGAGGTGCGCGCCCGCGTCCGCGCTGTGATGGACCGGGTGGGGCTCGATCCCGGCTGGATCAACCGGTATCCGCATGAATTGTCCGGCGGCCAGAACCAGCGTGTCGGCATCGCCCGCGCCATGATCCTGTCGCCCAAGATGGTGGTGTGTGACGAGGCGGTGAGCGCGCTCGACGTTTCCATCCAGGCCGAGATCGTCGCCCTGATCGGCGAACTGCAAAAGGAAACCGGACTGTCGCTGCTCTTCATCAGCCATGATCTGGCCGTGGTGCAGCGCCTGTGTCACCGGGTCATGGTGTTGTATCTGGGGCGGGTGGTGGAATTGGCGGACGGGATGAGTCTCTACCGCGATCCACGCCATCCCTACACCCGCGCTTTGCTGTCCGCCGTGCTGACGCCGGACCCCAAGGCCGAACGCGCCCGCACGCGCACGCTGCTGACCGGCGACACGCCATCGCCGCTGGACCCCAAGGCGCAGCTGCGTTTCCTGAAATCGAAGCTGGCGGACGAGAGCTATCGCCCCCGGCTGGTGGAGGAAGCGCCCGGCCATTTCGTGGCCGAGCACGACGCCATCAGCTGATCAGCGGACGCGGCCGACCTTGTAGAAGATGCCTTCACCCACCGAGAGATTGTAGGAGCCGCCCGCGCCATAGGCGATGGTGGCGGTCATGCTGGCACCCCGGTTCCAGCGCGCCCGCATGTCGTCATTCGCGACCTGGCGCCAGACCTGACCGTTCTCCAGCGTCACGGCGGTGAGCTGGCGCGACTGCGGGTCCTGCTGGAAGCTGGCGACGCGCGAGGCGATGTGATCGACGCCGTTGGGGGCGGTGGGCGCATTGCGGAAGCCGAACTGGGCTTCCGGCACCTTGCGGCTGCTGATGCCCAGAAGACCACCGATCATCGGCAGGCTGGTCGCGCCTTCGCCCACCACGCGCGCCCGGGTGGGCGGCAGGAAGGCCTGCTGCGTATAGGCGGTCTGCGGCACCAGGTTGGCACGGGTGTCCGTCGCGCCGAAGCGCTGCTGCGCGGGCATCACCTGGCTGAGCGAGAAGAGCGGCGCATAGGTCGCCGCCTGCGGCGCGGCGGGCAGGCCCAGATCGGCGCGCATGGGCTGGGCGGCGGCATAGTAGCAATCCATGTATTGCCGCGTGTCGCCGATGGCGGCGCAGCGGGTCAGGCGCAGCATCGCATCCTCGCGCACGGCGGCGGCCTGGGGCGTCAGCGTGCCGGATGATTGCGACGGGGCGTTGCCCAGCGAGAAAAGCGGCTCATAGGTGGCGGATTGCGGCGCGGGCGCCAGCCTCAGCTCGGCGCGCATCGGCGCCACGGCGGCGTAATAGCAGTCCAGATATTGCCGTGTGTCGGCAATGGCGGAGCAGCGGGGCAGCCGCAGCATCACCTGCTCGCGCGTGTCCGCCAGGGCGGCGGTGGTCAGCGCGGGCAGAGCCGTCAGGCAGAGCGCGAGACCCAAGCGAAGTTTCATGTCGTTCATCCCCAAACATGTGGTTGTCGCGGGCCCATGGCCCTGCCCCGGCGCCCGCGCATTCGGCGCTGGGCGAACGGACCGCCCTCATATTATGGTATTACAGCGGCCTGGCAAACATGCGGAAATTAACGAAATTGAGCGAAAGCGGCGGCAAAGGCAGCCTGTGGAACCGGCGAACGGCGCTTCTGGGCGGCGGCGCAGTGGTTCTAGGCGCGGGCGGCTATGCCGCCCTGCGCCCTTCGGAGGCGCCGCGCACCGGACGCGCAGAGGTGGCGCAGGGCCTGCTCCGGCGCGGCAACGGCGCGGAGCCGGACACACTCGATCCCGCCCTTTCCAGCGCCCATTGGGAAGACACCATCATCAGCGACCTGCTGGTGGGCCTGATGACCGATGATGTCGCAGGCCGGCCTATTCCCGGCATGGCGGAAAGCTGGACGACATCGCCCGATGGCATGACATGGACCTTCAAGCTGCGTGACGCCGTCTGGTCGGATGGCGTCAGGTTGACGGCACATGACTTCATCTATGGCTGGAAGCGGCTGCTCGATCCCAAGACGGCCGGGCCCTATGCCTATTTTATCTACGTATTCAAGAACGCCGAAGCGATCAACGCGGGCAAGATGCCAGGCGACAGGCTGGGTGCGCGCGCCATCGATGATCGCACGCTGGAAATCACGCTGGAGCATCCCGCGCCTTACCTTCTGGAGATGCTCACCCATGTGACCTGCTATCCCCAGCCGCGCCATGTCATCGCGGCCAAGGGCAAGGAATGGGCACGGCCGGGCAGCTATGTCAGCAACGGCGCTTATATCCTCAGTGAGTGGCGGCCCAACGACCACATCACGCTGGTGAAGAATCCGCGCTTCTTCGATGCCGCCAATGTGAAGGTCGATCGGGTCATTCTTTATCCCACGGTGGACTACAATGCCGCCTTGCGCTCCCTGCGCGCCGGAGAACTGGACGTGCAGGACCGGCTGCCGGCCCAGCAGATAAGCTGGATCCGCGCCAACATGCCGGAAATCATCAATCCCATTCCGCAACTCACCATCGACATGCTGGTGGTGAACCAGACGCTGCCGCAATTCCAGGATGTGCGGGTGCGCAAGGCGATAAACCTGCTGATCAACCGCGAGGCGATCACAGACAAGATCATTCGCGGCGGCCAGGTGCCCGCCTACAATTTGGTGCCGCCTGCCATCTCCAATTATCCCGGCGATGTCCTGCTCGAGACTAAGGACGTGCCGCTAGCGCAGCGGGCGGAACAGGCCCGCCGCCTGATGCGTGCGGCGGGCTATGGCCCAGACCGCCCCCTACGCGCCAATTTCTTGCTGCGCTCGAGCGCGGCGGGCGTCTACCGTGCCATGGGCGCGGCGCTGCAACAGATGTTCGCCCAAGCTTGGATCAATATCTCCGTTGTCGGCAACGACCCGCAGATCTTCTACAATCGCATACAGCAACAAGATTTTGAGATCTGCAACACGGCCTGGGGCGCGGATTTCAACGACGCCTCCAACTTCCTTGACCTGTTCAAGCGCGGCAATGGCAACAACTGGGGCAAGTATGCCAGCGCCCCCTTCGACGACATGCTGGCGGCGGCACAGCGCGAAGTTGATCTCGGCAAGCGCGGCCGGATGCTGGCCCAGGCCGAGGACATCCTGCTGAAGGACCATTCCGTGATGCCGCTGTTCTTCTGGGTCACCGGCAATCTGGTCCGCCCCTATCTCAAGGGCTGGGACAGCAACGCCCTGGATCGCCACCGCACCCGCTGGATGTCCATCGACGAAGACGCGCGGCGCAAGGTGCTGGCTTCGGTATGAAGCGGCTGCTGGGCGCGCTGCTGCTGGTGTGCAGCCTTCCCGCCAGCGCGGCGACGCTCAATCGCGGCAATGGCGGCGAACCGGAAACGCTGGACCCCACCTTCGCGGCGACGCAAGCAGAGGACAATATCGTTGGCGACCTGATGGTGGGCCTGACCACGCTGGATGCGGCGGCGAAGGCGATACCCGGCATGGCCGAACGCTGGACGATATCGCCGGATGGCCTGACCTGGACCTTCCACCTGCGCCGCGCCCAATGGTCGGACGGACAGCCCGTCACCGCCGCGGATTTCGATTTCGCCTTTCGTCGCCTGCTGAATCCGAAAACGGCGTCGCGCAACGCCGCCAATCTCTGGATCATCAGGAACGCGCAGGCCCATAGCGGCGGCAAATTGCCGGAAACGGCGCTGGGCATCGCGGCCCCCAGGCCCGACACCATCATCCTGACGCTGCAACATCCCGCGCCCTATCTGCCGGAACTGCTGGCGCATGTCTCCGCTTCGCCCCTGCCCCGGCATGCGGTGGTGAAATTCGGCGCGGCCTGGACGCGGCCCGGCGCCTATATCAGCAACGGGCCTTTTCGCCTGAGCGGCTGGACGCCGAACGACCGCGTCACGCTGGTGAAGAACCCCCGCTTCTTCGACGCCGCCAGGGGGGCGATCGACACGGTGGCGTATTTCCCCACCACCGACGCCGACGCGGCGCTGCGCCGCTTCCGCGCCGGCGAACTCGATCTGCAAAGCCCGGTGCCGTTGGCGCAGTTGCCCTGGCTGCGCGCCAACCTGCCGGGTGCGCTGAAGGTGACGCCGTCACTGGCGGTGGGCTATCTCGCCATCAACCTGTCATCGCCCAAGCTGAAGGATGCGCGGGTGCGCCGCGCCCTCAACCTCGCCATCGACCGCGAGACGATCACGCAGAAGATTCTCAAGCTGGGGGAGCCGCCCGCCTATGGCATCGTGCCGCCCGGTACGGGGAACTATGCTGGCGGTGTGGCCTTTGATTTTCGCGGGCGCCCATTCGCCGCGCGCCTGGCGGAAGCGCAGGCGCTGATGCGCGAAGCGGGCTATGGCCCCGCCAACCGGCTGACCCTGACCTATGCCACCACCACCAGCCCGGACAATCGCCGCCTGGCCGCGGTGCTGCAGGCGATGGCGGGTCAGGCCTATGTGAAGCTGGAAATCGCCGCCGCGGGCGTGCCCATCCATTTCCGCAATTTGCGCAACCGGGATTACGATCTGGGCCTGGCCAACTGGTATGCCGACTTCAACGACGCCTCCAATTTCCTCGACCTGCTGCGTTCGGGCGCGGGCAACAATTATGCGGGCTATCGCAACCTGGCCTTCGACCGGCTGATGGACCGCGCCGCCGCGCAGGCTGACCCCAATGCGCGCGGCCAGCTGCTGGCGCAGGCGGAACGAACAGCGCTGGCCGATTATCCCTGGGTGCCACTGCGCTTCGCGGCGCAGACCGAGGTGGTCGCCCCGGCGCTGCGCGGCTGGACCGCCAACGCGCGCAGCCTGCACCGGAGCCGGTGGCTTGCGAAATGAGGCCACTTTGCGGCATATCTCGCGCGCGTGACCCCATAGCTCAGCAGGATAGAGCGGCGGTTTCCTAAACCGTAGGCCGGAAGTTCGAGTCTTCCTGGGGTCACCAGTATTTCGCTATGTTGGCGCAAAGGGAAAAGCATTCCCGCCAGCTAGTCCCTACCTTTGAGGCATGGAACACAACACCTTTGTAATTTCCGGTCTTAAGACCAAGCGGGCCGACCTGGCCCGCCAGATAGTCGAAGCCCGCGCCCAGATTGATAAGCTGCAAGCCGACCTGTTCCATGTGGACACGGTTCTGAGGCTCTATGGCGAGGAGATAAAGATATCGAAGAGAGAACTACTTCGTGGGCCACACCACGCCCTGGTCCTTCGCCACCTTGCCCATGCCCTTGAGCAGGAAGCGCTGCACGCGCTTACCCTCATAGGTTTCGGTGGTGTAGAGGTTGCCCTGGTGGTCGATGGCAATGCTGTGCACGGCATGGAACTGGCCGGGCTGACGGCCGCCGTCACCGAAGGCGGTGACTTCCTTCAAAGTCTCGCGCTCGATGACGCGGATCTTGTCATTGACGCCATCGACCACGAAGAGGAAGCGCTGCTCCGAATCGCTGGAGAAGGCGACATCCCAGACCGCGCCATTCTCCCGGGTCTTGGGAGCATAGACCGCTTCCTTGACGAACTTGCCTTCCGCCGTGAAGACCTGCAGCCGGTTGTTGGCGCGGTCGCAGACATAGATCAGCCGGTCAACCGACATGTCGGCGCAATGCACTGGGGTGCGGAACTGCTGCGGCAGCGGCTGGGCCGGATCATAGGCCGGCAGCGGCGTATCGTCGGGCTTGTTGCCATAGGCGCCCCACCAGCGCTTCATCGCGCCGGTATCGGCATCCAGCACCGCGACGCGCTTGTTGAGATAGCCGTCGGCGACATAGGCCTCGTTGGCCTTGGCATCGACCCAGATCTTGGCGACGCGGCCGAAATTGGCGGTGTCGTTGCTGTTGCCCTGGAAGCCCGCCACGGCGCCTTCGGCGGCCCCGGCGGCGGCGGCTTCGCGGCGGCGCACGCCCTTCTTGCCGATCTGCATCAGAAACTTGCCGTCCTTGGTGAATTTCAGGATCTGGGAATCGGGCCCGCCATTGCCGCCGATCCAGACATTGCCCTTGTGATCGACAAAGATGCCGTGATTGGAATCCGGCCATTCATAGCCTTCGCCCGGCCCGCCCCAATGGCGCAGCAGATTGCCTTCCTGGTCGAACTCCAGCACGGGAGGCGCGCCGGCGCAGCAATCGCCCAGGCCTTTCTCCAGCTGGTTTTCATGCACGCTCAGCGTCGCCGAGCTGCGATGGATGATCCAGATGTGATTGTCGGCATCGACCGCCGCGCCGACGGTCGAGCCCAGTACCCAGCGATTGGGCAGCGGCTTGGGCCAGAGCGGATCGACTTCATAGCGCGGCGCTTCGGCCACTTCTTCGCCGCTGACCCCACCGGGGACGCGCGAAGCGCCGCCCTTGGGCGCCGCCATGTGATAGCCGATCGCCAGCGCCCCGAGGATGGCGACGAAGGCGGCACCGATGAGAAGATTCCTGTTGGCCATGCTGCCCTCCCCTGATGAGGACTTGCCGTCCTCATTATTGCCCGTTGCGGCAATCGTTACACAGGCGGAACTGCGCGGCAAACCTGCCGTGTAGGTAAGCAGTGGCACGCAATGTCTGGCACTATATCCCCCTAGTCAGGTACTAGGGTCTGTACCCAATTAGAGCATTGAAAATATGAACGAACTGAATAGCCCCTAGTTTTCTAGACGCCTTGCCAAGCCAGCCTTTAGAATCCAAAGCTCTCTGCCATCTCCGCTGCATTTTCGCTCGTGAGACCGGGATGACGGCTCATAGCTGAGGCAATTGGATCAAATGGCACTGGCGGCGGTGGCTTCTTCGAAGGCCCGTTTCTCGCCCTCAGTGAAGCCTCGAGCGTCGCCCCATCCGTCGGCATTCAGGAAGCCGCCTCGTCGCACACTGGCCATAATTGGGTCTGGACCCTAGATTCTCGCCATATGAAATAGAAAAGGCGCAGATGATCTCCGCGCCTTTTCGTTTCACTAGCGGGTGGGACTGTCGGGATCGAGCGCGGCCATGTTGCCGGTCGGCGCGATGGACAGGCGCGTTGATGTGCCGGCGCCCGCGAAAGAGGGACGGTGGAAACGCCCACGCGGGGCATAGACCACATCGCCCTGACCGGCCGTGAATGCCGGCATTCCTTCGAACTTGAAGTTGGTCTGGCCCTCCATCACAAACCAGAATTCGTTGTGGTCGGTATGAAAATGGCCCTTGTCGCTATCCGGCGGCATTGGAACGCCCTGCCCGCGCAGAAAATTGCCTTCTGCCAGGAACCTGAGATTGTTGCCGCCCTGCTGGATGATCTCGGTGTTGAAATCAACATAAGGCTTTGTTGCCGAGCCATAGGAGCCAGGCGCCCCGGCATAAGCAGACTTGACGTATTTCTGGCCTTCCAGGGGCGACGGAGTTTCATCCAGAGCGTAAAGTGCTGGCGCCGATGCGTGGCTGACCTCAAAACGCAGCGAGGGTTCCGCGCCCACGGTCTCCATATGGAAGAGCCGGCGGTAGGGCACACACACCACGAAGCCCTTGGAGGCGATGAACGGCTCCTGCCCCTCGATGAAGACCTGCATTCGGCCCGCCTGGACGATCCAGAACGTGCTGGTCTGGGCGTACATTCTGGTCTTCGATGCCTCGCCTGGCGCCATCTGGATATAGTTGGCAACATACTCCTTGTCGCGTACCAAGGTCTGGGTCCAGCTCTTCTGCCCGGCGTGCGCCTTCAGGATATCTGCGAGCTTCCAGTGCGGCCGGTTCGGCGCCGCCCAAGAAGGAAGTGAGCGGGGCTTGGGCGCCAGAACATATTTATAGGCCGGTCCCGCAGCGGTACGTGGCGCGGGCGTGTTCTCCTGCGGTGTTTGCGCCTGGACCGTGGCGCAACAGATCAGGCCGATGGCAAGGATACTGTGCGGGGTCCGCATGGTCGGTACCTCACCGTGTTACTCTATTCCAAAGCTTGGTGAACGCAGACATCGGTGATGCAAAAGTCACCGCATCTTCCGGAAGGTCGAAAATATCCCCATGCCAATGGAGGACCGGCCACCTGCAAATACAACTCGGTGCATGAAGCCCACCCTCAGTTGCCATGCGCTTTCCGGCGGCGTTCGCCGAAACGCGCCGGATGGCCTGCACCTCTTTGCCGCTTATTCGCGCTGCTTGAAGATGACGTAGCGCAAGTTGCGGGTGGCGGTGCCGGAGAAAATATGCCACATGCCGGTCGGGATCAGGACATAGTCGCCGGGACGCAGCGGGATAGTCGTGGCGCCGGTCATGGTGGTACCGCGCGGTTCGGCCGGATTGGTCATGTTGGGGTTCACAGCCGTGCCGCCATAGCTGAGCGTGCCTTCGCCTTCCAGCACGGTGACGATGTCCAGCCAGTGCATATGGTTCTCGATATAATTCTCAATCAGGCCTCGATCGACATATTCAACGCGGAAATTATCCTGACCCGTGGTGACATAGGAACGGGTAAGGCCCGGCCGAAACATAAGCTTGTCGAGTTCCGCCTTGGTATAGTGCTGGTAGCCGAGCGGCGCCCGCAGCGGCGCGGGAGTTGTGGGAGCCGCTGAAGCGGTCGGCGTTTGTGCCTGGGCCAAGAACGTGCCGCTTCCAAGAGCGAGTGCGGCGAGCATGAGAATTCTGCGCATTAAGGGTCCTCCCTTAATTTTTCTTTATTCGATAAGGCTAAGCTTGGATTCCGCAAAAGAAAAGAAGCCGTTTGCGCGCACCTGGGCTTCCGTGAACGACATCTTTTTGCCTGCGGCAATTTTCACGCCCAATCGCGTGCGCGTCGCATTGGCAGATCATTGACCAGCAGAAAATGCCGCGTCGTTCGTTGCGCGTGAAAACGCGGTTCAGACGGCGGAGCAAGTTGCCGCCACTTTGCAGGATCAGATCAACAGGTCCCTATCAAGTTCATTGGTCCACCCCTGCTCGTTCAGAGCGAGATAAGCCTTAGTTGCCGCGGCCTGCCGGAGCAGCGCTCCGTCCGGGCGCGGGCGGCAACGGCCGGCCCTGTTCGTCTACCTGGGTGGTGATGACTGGGCCAATGCCCGACAGCAGGATCACGCTCGGTTCCTTTTCGCCGGCCCGGGTGCCGTCCCAATGCACCGTATCGGGGACGTCCTCGGTGCGGGTGCCGGCCGGGACCGGATAGGTGAGCCTGGTGTCATAGACATTGGATGAGCTCACCCACCAGGTGCCCGAAACGACATAGACCCAGCGGTTGCCACTATGCTTGTGCGGCCGCGAGAAACTGCCCGGATACCATTTGATCAGGATGCCATAGGGACCGGGTTTGGCAGGATCGCCCCACAGGATGGCGGTCTCCTGCCGGCCGGGGGTGCCGGTCCATTTGATGTCCTTGGCCAGGGTGAACGGAACATGGCCGGGGTCCGGCACCGGACCCGGCGGATCGTTGACCGTGGCCATATACGGGGCAGGCGCGACCGAGTTTTGCGCCACGGCGGGTAGGACGAGGGCGGCGCCGACCAGCATGGCAAGCGCGGGTAGGCCGATCTTGGTGATGGGCGTCATGAGTGTCTCCTCAAGGGTGGTTCGCGTTTTTAGCGTTGGTCGCGAAAGCAGCACTTTGAGTATTGTCTACCGGGGCCGCGTTACCGTCAACCGGCAGCCCCGGCCAACGCACGCCAATTGGACTTGCTGCTTGATGATGATCCGCAGCGCAAGAAATGCGAGACGATTACCAACACTATCGACGATTTGAATCGGAAGTTCGGAAAGAGAGTGGTGACCGTAGGGCCATGGGTGCCGCCTCCGGGCGGCTATGCTGGCGGTAAGATTGCTTACAACCGCATCCCTAGTGCCGAGGACTTCTGGTGACTTGGCTCGAGGATACCGCTCTACGGGATTTGGAAGACGATGTGCTGATTGAGGCGACCTGTATTCGGTGCCTTCACACTTGGCTGCAAAGCCCCGTCCAGTTGCTAATCAAGGTAAGTCATCGGGATGTAAAATTAGACGAAGTAGCGAAACATTTAGCTTGCCCCAAACGCGGATGCCGCCATGTCGGCACGCGCGTGACCATCATCATGAACGAAGAGACGAGCGGGTTTGTAGGTGGGATGCCCTAAGCTTTGTTCATGACGGGTTTTCGACACCCGTTTCTTTCCAGACCGGTCGGGCCTGGGGCCGGGCGATATAAGCGAGGAATGCCGCGGCCTCGTCGGGCTGCGCCGCATAGTCCAGCACCGCTCCGGTATAGTCGAAGTGCATCTCGATTTCCTTGGGCATCACGCCCACCACGTCACCCCCCGGGAACCGTCACCTCTTCCGAAATCGGGCCCAGGGCATATTGGATGCCGTCGCGGGCAATGGCGAGGCCGGGCGTGCCGGCGATCGGTCTCGGCGTGACGCCGGCGAAATCGGGCCGCGCCAGCAGGGCGGCGACCATCATCCCCGCCACACTGCCGCGCGCCGGATCGGTGAAGCCGACGCCGCTGCCCGCTTTGAGCACGGCGATGAATTTTGGCAGAGTAGAGATATCGGGATGCGGCGCGCCTGCCTTCACCGCCAGGCCGAAATTGACGCGCCCGATGGGCGTGAAGGGCACGGGCTTGAGGTTGGCCTTGACCTCGGTCAGTTCGGGCAGGGGCAGTAGCACCAGGTCGCCCTGCGTCCGGTTCTTGGCATTGTCGCGGGCCCTTGTGACGGTTCCGCCCACGATGGTGACCTGCTTGCCCGTTTCGGCGGTCCAGGTGGCGGAGAGGGCGCGCAGTCCCGGATTGGTGCCTCCCGAGGTGAAGACGGTGATGTCAGCCTGGGCGGCGCAAGGCATCAGCAGCAGCGCGGTGGCAAGAATGGTCCTGATCATCGAGTGTCTCCTGGCGTTTCGCGGCGCTCATTATGAAGGGTGGCGCCATAGCCTGCAAATGTGCACGGAATCGCGATGCACCGTCGGGGTTATTCCCTCAGGCGGCTTGCCGGTAGCAGATTTCAGGAAGGGTTTGTAGGCACCCAAATGGAAGGGAATTATATACATGAATCCCTTTAGCCGCCGGAACCGCCAAATTTCGTCTTGGCAACCTATGGGACGGCATCCGCCTGTATGCCGCGATGATCGCTAACTTGAGTTGGTAAGCGCCCATGACCGATCCCGCCCAAACCCCGCCGCCGGAAGAACCGAAGATGCACATCCACAACCAACATTTTCTGTCGCAAGCCCGCCAGTAAGTTCGGGGGCACGAATGACCGCTATTGGCGCAAAGCGGACATTGGGCTGGTAAGGGACGTGGCCTGCCGGATATTTTGTACCAGCGTGATTGAGACTAAGTTCGCATTCCAAACTGCCGAAAAAGCAGCCGGGCGCCCACAGCGCCCGGCTGTTTCTTTTGCGCAAAGCGGCCTAGAGTTCCGGCAAAGAAAACAGCTTCAGGGATGAGCCATGCCGATCTATCGCGCCCCGGTCGAAGACTTCCGCTTCCTGTTCAATGAAGTGCTGGAGCTGGACAAACAGGGCGACCTGCCCGGCTTTGCCGACCTGTCGCCCGACCTGGTGGATAACATTCTCACCAATGCGGGGAAATTCTGCGAGAAAGTGCTGCAGCCCATCAACCATTCGGGCGACGAGGAAGGCTGTCACTTCGAGAATGGCGCGGTGCGCACGCCCAAGGGCTTCAAGGACGCTTACAAGGCTTATAGCGAAGCAGGCTGGGGCGGCCTCACCGCGCCGGTGGAACATGGCGGCGCGGGCCTGCCGCATGTGATCGGCCTGGCGGTGCTGGAAATGTCGTTGGCCGCCAACCAGTCGCTCACCATGTATCCCATGCTGACCAACGGCGCCTATGACGCCTTGATCGCCACGGCGCCGGACTGGATGAAAGAGCATATCGTGCCCAAGCTGATATCCGGCGAATGGGCGGGCACCATGTGCCTGACCGAAGCGGGCTGCGGCACTGATCTACGCCTGATGAAGACCAAGGCGGTGGAGCAGCCGGACGGCACCTATCTCATGAACGGCACCAAGATTTTCATCTCCGGCGGCGACCAGGATCTGACCGACAACATCATCCACATGGTGATCGCCAAGATTCCCGATGAGAATGGCGTGATCCATGACGATCTCTCCACCGTGAACTTTTTCATGGTGCCCAAGGTGCTGGTGGGCGAGGACGGCACTGTTGGCGCACGCAATCAGGTCAATACCGGCGGCATCGAGCACAAGATGGGCATCAAGGCCCAGGCCACCTGTGTGCTGAATTTCGACGAGGCGGTGGCGTGGCGGCTCGGTCCCAAGCTCGAACCCGCAAAGCCCGGTGAGAAGCGATCGTCTTCGGCGGGCATGGCGGGCATGTTCGGGATCATGAACGCGGCGCGCGTGGCGGTTGGCGTCCAGGGAATCGCGCTGGGCGATGTCGCCTATCAGAACGGCTACGCCTATGCCCGCGAACGGCGGGTGGGCCGCGCCCTGACCGGGGCGCAGGAGCCGGACAAGCCCGCCGACCTGGAAATCGTCCATCCCGACGTCAAGAAGATGCTGCTGCAGGCCCGCAGCTTCGTGGAAGGCGCGCGCGCGCTGGCGTCCTGGACCGGATTGCAGCAATCCATCGCCCATTCCGCGCGCCCGGAAGCGGAGACCGCCGCCCTGCTGGCCGACCTGATGACGCCGATTCTGAAGGCGTATTGCACCGATATGGGTTTCGAGGCCGCCAATCTGGGCATGCAATGCTATGGCGGCCATGGCTATATCCGCGACAATGGCGTGGAGCAGTTCGTGCGCGATGCCCGCATCAACATGGTCTATGAAGGCGCCAACGGCGTGCAGGCGATGGACCTGGTGGGCCGCAAGCTGGGCCGCAAGGGCGGCGCCGCGCCGATGGCGCTGTTCGGCTTGCTCACCGGCTGGATCGCCGAAAACGAAAAAGACAACGCGATGAAGCCCTTCGTCGTTGGCGTGAAGCGCGGCGTCGAGAATTTGCAGGGCGCGACCCTGTGGCTGGCGGCCAACGGGCCGAAGAACCCCAATGATGCGGGCGCAGGCGCGACGGAATATCTGCGCATGATGGGGATTGTGATGCTGGCCTATCTGTGGGGCCGCATGGCGAAGGCATCGCTGGGCAAGGACGACCCGCTGCACAAGGACAAGCTGATGTGCGCCCGCTTCTGGATGGAACGCATGGTGCCGGAATGCCCGATGCTGCTGGAGCGCATCCAGGCGGGCAGCGCCACGATCATGGAGATGCAGTGAGCGGTCCCTGGGAGAATTTGCCGCCGCGCGAGACGCCGCCTTCACAGAAAACGGGGCGCGGGCCCTCGCGGCTGGGGCTGGCGCTGTGGCTGTGCGGTCTGGCGGCGATGGGCCTGATGGTGTTCTTCCTGGACCGCTGGTTTCCGGGCAGCCGCACCAGCGCCACCAGTGTCGACATCGCCTATACGCTGACACTGCTGGCCATGCTTTCCAGCACGCTGCTTTTCATCGGCAAGGTCGAATGGCGACGGGCCCTGCGCAACGCGGCGCTATGGCTGGCGGTGGGCGCGGTGCTGATGCTGGGCTATGCCTGGCAGGAGCCGCTGGTGAACGCGGCGATGCATCTGCGCTCGCAGGTCATGCCCGGCTATGCCGTTGCGACGGGGGAGCGCGAACTCACCCTCTCGGAAAGCGATGGCGGCAGCTATGTGGTGATTGGCGCCGTCAATGGCAGCCGGGTCAGGTTCCTGGTCGACACCGGCGCCAGCGACATCGTGCTCAGTCCGAGCGATGCGCGCCGTGCCGGTATCGACCCGGAAACCCTGAAGTATGACAAGCCCTATGCCACGGCCAACGGGATCGGATATGGCGCTACCGTCACTTTGGACAGGCTGGAGGTTGGGGCGATTACCTTCAGCAACGTCCGGGCTTCGGTGCAGCAGGCGGAGATGGGAACGTCCCTTTTGGGGATGACCTTTCTGCGCCGTCTCAAATCCTATTCCGTGTCAGACCGCAAACTCGTCCTGCGCTGGTAGGCCTTAACGGACCTGCGTGGCGATGTTGTTGAAGCTGGCCAGCAGGTTGGTGCCGACGGTCTGGGTGGCGGTGATGATCACCAGCGCGATCAGCCCGGCAATCAGGCCATACTCGATGGCGGTGGCGCCGGATTCGTCCTTGATGAAATTCTTGATCATAATGTGCCCCTAATGCGGTTGGTTGCTAACGAGGCTGGAATAACAGCGCGGTAATGTACGGTCCACGACAAGCTGGATCGTAAGTTAAGTTAAGCGGTTAATCCGCGACGCCTGTGTGACGCGGAAAGCTTAACCCGCCAGTTTCGCCAATTGAGTCAGCAGCGCCTTGCTGCCCGCCAGGCGGTCATCCGCCGTGGGCCAGTCGCGCGTCACCACGATCTTCTGATCGGGCCGCACCTTCATGGTGCCGCCATGCTGGGCGATGAACTGCACCAGCTTGATCGGCTGGGCGAAGGCATTGTTGCGGAAGGCGATGGTGCCGCCCTTGGGGCCCGCATCGATCTTCTCCACCCCCGCCGCCTTGGCCAGCTGCTTGATGACGACGATCTCGAACAGGTGCTTGACCTCTTCCGGCAGCGGGCCGAAGCGGTCGATCAGCTCGGCGGCGAAGCGGTCGATCTCGTCGCGCGTCTCGATGGACGACAGGCGGCGGTAGAGCGACATGCGGACATTGAGATCGGCGACGTAATCCTCGGGGATCAGGACCGAGGCGCCGACATTGATGGTGGGCGACCACTGGTCGGTCACGGCGCCCGCTTCGTCACCATCCTTCATGCTGCTGACCGCTTCCTCCAGCATCTCCTGGTACAGCTCGATACCCACTTCGCGGACATGGCCGGACTGTTCCTCGCCCAACAGGTTCCCCGCGCCGCGAATATCCATGTCGTGGCTGGCGATGGAGAAGCCCGCGCCAAGCTGGTCGAGCGATTGCAGCACCTCCAGCCGCCGCGTCGCGGTGTCGGTGAGCTTCTGTGCGGCGGGCGTGGTGAGATAGGCATAGGCGCGCGCTTTGGAACGCCCGATGCGGCCGCGCAACTGGTACAATTGCGACAGCCCGAACATGTCGGCGCGCTGCACCACCATGGTGTTGGCGGTGGGAATATCGAGACCCGATTCCACGATGTTGGTCGAGACCAGCACATCCACCTTGCGCTCGTAAAAGTCGGTCATCACCGCTTCCAGCACGGTGGGGGCCATCTGACCATGCGCCATCGCGGCTTTCACTTCCGGCACGGTGGCCTTGAGGAATTCCATCGCATCCTTCAGGTCGGCGATGCGCGGGGCGACGAAGAAGGATTGGCCGCCGCGATAATGCTCACGCAGCAGCGCCTCGCGGATCACCAGCGGATCGAACGGCGTCACGAAGGTGCGCACCGCCAGCCGGTCGATCGGCGGCGTGGTGATCAGCGACAGGTCGCGCACGCCGGACAGCGCCAGTTGCAGGGTGCGCGGGATCGGCGTCGCGGTCAGCGTCAGGACATGCACATCGGCCTTGAGGTTCTTCAGCCGTTCCTTGTGCACGACGCCGAAATGCTGTTCCTCGTCCACGATCACCAGGCCCAGGCGCTTGAAGCGGATAGCCTCCGCCAGCAGCGCGTGGGTGCCGACCACGATATCCACCGTGCCGTCGGCCAAGGCCGCCTTGGTCTCTTTTGCTTCCTTCACATCGACGAAACGCGACAACTGCCGCACCTTCAGCGGAAAACCGGCAAAGCGTTCGGCGAAGCCGCGATAATGCTGTCGCGCCAGCAGCGTCGTGGGCACCACCACCGCCACCTGTTCGCCCGCCATGGCGGCGACAAAGGCGGCGCGCATCGCCACTTCGGTCTTGCCGAAGCCGACATCGCCGCAGACCAGGCGATCCATCGGGCGGCCCGCCGCGAGATCGTTCACGACCTCGCCGATGGCGCGTTCCTGGTCTTCGGTTTCCGAATAGGGGAAGCGGGCGGCGAATTCGTCATAGAGCCCCTGCGGCGGATCGATAGGGGGCAACGATTTCAACTGGCGGGCGGCGGCGATCTTGATCAGCTCGGCGGCGATGGCGCGCACCCGCTCCTTCATCTCGGCCTTGCGCTTCTGCCAGCCCGCCCCGCCCAGCCGGTCAAGCTGCGCGCCCTCGTCCGAACCATAGCGGGTCAGCAGTTCAATATTCTCGACCGGCAGGAACAGCTTGCCGCCGTCATATTGCAACTCGAGGCAGTCATGCGGCGCGCCCAGCGCGTCGATGGCCTTCAGGCCCAGATAGCGGCCGACGCCATGCTCGATATGGGTGACCAGATCGCCCGGCGCCAAGGTGGAGGCTTCGGTGAGGAAGTTCTGTGCCCGCCGCGCCCGCGTGGCGGCGCGCACCATGCGGTCGCCCAGCACATCCTGTTCGCTGAGAATGGCGAAATCCGGCGCTTCGATGCCGCGCTCGATGCCCAGAACGGCGATAGCGAAGGCGGCTTTGTCGAGCTTTGCGGCTTCGGGGAAATTCCCCACCTTGCGGATGGGAGTGAGGCCGTGATCCGACAACACACCGCCCATGCGTTCGGCCGAGCCATCGGTCCAGCTTGCCACCAAGACGCGCTTGCCTGCGGCTTGCAGCGCTTTCAGATGCGCCGCAGCCGCGTCGAAGACATTGGCGCCACTTTGGCGTTCCGGTGCAAAGTCGCGGCCCTGCTTGCCGCCCGCATCGACGCTGGTCTTGCCTTCGGGGGCCTGGAACGGCGTCAGATCGCGCACCAGGTGACGCGCCAGCACCGCCCCCCAGTCCGCATCGTTCATATACAGCGTCGCCGGCTTGAGCGGCTTGTAGGGCTGGGCCTTGATCAGCTTTTTCTCTTCCGCCGAGGCATGGCGGAAATCCTCGCGGGTCTTGAAATAGTCCTGCACCAGTTCCAGCCGCGCCGCCTTGGCTTCCTCGGTCTGGTGCGCCAGCAGGACCAGCGCCCGCGGCAGGTAATCGAACAGCGTGTCCAGCTTTTCATGGAACAGAGGCAGCCAATGCTCCATGCCCTGCGCCTTGCGCCCAGCGCTGACGGATTCATAGAGCGGATCGTCGCCCGCCGCGCCGAAGGCGGCGACATAGCCGGTGCGGAAGCGGCTGATCGCATCCGGCGACAGCGGCGCTTCGCTGGCAGGCAACAATGCAATGGATGCGACGGTGTCCTTCGACAATTGCGTTTCGGCATCGAAGCGGCGGATGGCGTCGAGCGTTGTGCCGAAGAAATCCAGCCGCAGCGGCGACTCCTCGCCCGGCGGCCACAGATCGACGATGCCGCCGCGCAAGGCGAAGTCGCCCGGCTCGCGCACCGTGCCGGCGCGGGCATAACCGTTCACTGCAAGGAACGAGACCAGCGCCTCGCGATCCACGTCGTCATTGGTCTTGGCGGCGAAGCTGGCCTGGGCGATCCAGGCCTTGGGCGGCACGCGCTGCAAGGCGGCGTTCAGCGTCGTAACGATGACGCAGGGACCACAGCCCTTCGCCAATGCTGCCAGCGTGGAGAGCCGCGCGCTTTCGATGTCGGGCTTGGGCGAGACCCGGTCATACGGCAGGCAATCCCAGGCCGGGAATGGCAATACCGTGGTGCCCGGCGCGAAGAAGCGGATGGCGCGGGCGGCATTTTCCGCCGCCGTATCGTCCAGCGCCACGAACAGCACCGGGCCGCCGCGCCGCCGCGCCGCTTCCGCTGCCACATAGGCGTCATAACCGGCGGGCGCGCCTGAAACCGTCAGTCGGCCTTCCGTCTTGGCGATGTAATCTAGGCGTTCCAAGTCTGATCCTTGCGGCCGCAATAGCTCTTCAGAACGGCGAACACCGCGTTATCATGTTCCGCGGGCACGGCTTCCGCCCCGCGCAGCCAGGCATAGACTTCCTGATCCGGCGCCGTCAGCAGCGCCTCGAACTGGTCCAGCCCCGCTTCGTCCAGCGCCGCTAGATGATCCTGGGCATAGGCCCCAAAGATCAGGTCGACCTCCTTGAAGCCGCGCCGCTGGGCCCGAAACAAAAGCCGTTTCCGGCGGTTCTCCGAAGAGCCACCTTTTTCACTGCCATCCATGGGCCGGATATAGCTTTGGAACAGGTTGAGAACAACCGCCCGGAACCATAAACTTCACGCCGCATGCGGCCACAGATTCTCTTTCCCCTTTTCGCTGAGATCCGCACCCTGTCCGGGGTGGGGCCGAAGCTGGAAAAGCTGATGGCCAAGGTGGCGGGACCGCTGCTGCGCGATCTGGCGCTGAATCTGCCGGTGGGGGTGGTGGACCGCTCCTATCGCCCCAGCATCGCCGCCGCCGAAAGCGGCCGCATCGCCACCGTGGAGGTGACGGTGCTGGATCACCTGCCGCCGCGCGTCAAAAGCCAGCCTTATAAAGTGAGGGTGTCGGACGCCAGCTCGACCATGGAGCTGGTGTTCTTCCGCGCCAAGGCCGACTGGCTGGCCGAGATATTGCCGGTGGGATCGCGGCGCGTGCTGTCGGGCCGTATCGAGCGCTTCAAGGACAAGCCGCAGATGGCGCACCCCGATTACATCGTGGCGCCGGAGGAAGCATCCGCCCTGCCGCAGCATGAAGCGGTCTATGGCCTGACAGAAGGATTGCCCGCCAAGTCGCTGGCCAAGGCGGTGCGCGGCGCGGTGGAGCGTGTGCCGCTGCTGCCGGAATGGCAGGACCCGGCTTTCCTGAAGGCGCGCAAATTCGCATCGTTCGGCGAGGCGCTGACCACCGCGCACGCGCCGGTGCACGAAGCCGACCTGTCACCCATGACGGGCGCACGCCAGCGCCTGGCCTATGACGAGTTGCTCGCCAACCAGTTGGCGCTGGTCCTGATCCGCGAACGGATGCGGGCGGGCAAGGGCCGCGCCATCCATGGCAGCGGCAAGCTGAAGGCGAAGGCGATGGCCGCCCTGCCCTTCGCCCTGACCGACGCACAATTGAACGCGCTGGCCGAAGTCGAGACCGACATGAAAAGCGAGCGGCGCATGCTGCGGCTGCTGCAAGGCGATGTCGGCAGCGGCAAGACGGTGGTTTCGCTGCTGGCGATGCTGGGCGCGGTGGAAGCGGGCTTCCAGGCCGCCTTGATGGCCCCAACCGAATTGCTGGTGCGGCAACATTGCGCCACGTTGGAGCCGTTCGCCAAAGCCGCCGGTGTGCGGCTGGCGGTGCTGACCGGGCGCGACAAGGCCAACCGCGAACAAATTCTGGTCGATCTCAAGGACGGCAAAATCGATATCCTGATCGGCACCCATGCTTTGTTCAGCGACGACGTCACCTTCCGCGATCTGGGCCTAGTGGTGGTGGACGAGCAGCATCGCTTTGGCGTGCACCAGCGCATGACCCTGCAATCCAAGGGCCGCACGGACGTATTGGTGATGACGGCGACGCCGATCCCGCGCACCCTGGCGCTGACGGCTTACGGCGACATGGAAGTGTCGAAGATACTGGGCCGCCCACCCGGACGGCAAAAGGTTGATACCCGCCTGATGAGCGCCGACCGGCTGGACGAACTCATCGCCCACCTGCGGCTGGCGCTGGATCGCGGCGAGCGCGCCTATTGGGTCTGCCCGCTGGTGGATGAAAGCGAGATAATCGATCTTGCCGCCGCCGAGGAACGCGCCGTGATGCTGCGCACCGCGTTGAAGCTCAATGTCGGCCTTGTCCATGGCAAGATGAAGCCGACCGAGCGCGACGCCGCCATGGCTGCTTTCAAGGCGGGCGAGACCAAATTGCTGGTCGCCACCACCGTGATCGAAGTCGGCGTCGATGTGCCGGAAGCCACCATCATGGTGGTGGAACATGCCGAACGCTTCGGCCTGGCCCAGTTGCACCAGTTGCGCGGCCGCGTCGGGCGCGGCACCGGCAAATCTACCTGCATGCTGGTCTATCACGGCCATCTGGGCAAAACCGCCAAGGCGCGGCTGGCCACCATGCGGGAAACCGATGACGGCTTCGTGATCGCCGAGAAGGACCTGGAGCTGCGCGGGCCCGGCGAAATGCTGGGCACGCGCCAGAGCGGCGAGGAAGAATTCCGCCTGGCCAGCCTTTCGGCGCATCGCGACCTGCTGGCCGCGGCCCATGACGATGCCCGCCTGGTGCTGGCGCGCGATCCCGAGCTGGCGGGGCCGCGGGGCCAGGCGCTGCGGGTTCTGCTCTATCTTTTCGGGCGCGACGAGGCCGTACGCTACCTGCGGGCGGGCTAGGCGGAAAAACCAGTTGACGCCCTTGCCGTCCGGCCGCAGAAAACGGGCCGAAAACGCCTTTGGAACCGGACATGATCGATATCCTGCAACTTGCGCCCCTGCGTCCGGAAATCCAGCAGCAGCTGGAAGCGCGCTATCGCGTCCACCCCGCCAGCGCGCTGGACAGCGTCGCGGACAAGGTGCGCGGCGTCGTCACTATCACCGGCACCGGTCCGTCGGCTGCCCTGATCGACCGCCTGCCCAAGCTGGAGATCATCGCCGTGGCGAGCGTCGGCTATGATGCCATCGATTTGGAGCATGCCCGCACTAAAGGCATTCCGGTCACCAACACGCCCGGCGTGCTGGATGACGATGTCGCCGATCTCGCCATCGCGCTGATGATCAATGCCGCGCGGCATCTGGTGGCGTCGGATCGCCATGTCCGGGACGGCAAGTGGCTGACCGACAAATATCCCCTGGCCCGTACCGCCAGCAACAAGCGCGTCGGCATTCTGGGCATGGGCCGCATCGGCCGCGCCATCGCCAAGCGCGCCAAAGCGATGGGCAACAGCATCGCCTATCACACCCGCACGCAGGTCGCGGACCTGACCTATCGCCACTATCCTAGCCTGGTGGAGCTGGCGCGCGACAGCGATTTCCTTATCGCCATTATTCCCGCCACGCCGCAAACCAACAAGATGGTGAACCACGCCGTGCTGGAAGCGCTGGGACCCGACGGCATCTTCATCAACGTGGCGCGCGGCTCGGTGGCGGACGAAGACGCGCTTGTGGCGGCGCTCAAGTCCGGCGCACTAGGCGGCGCGGGCCTGGATGTCTTCGCCGACGAACCGAACGTGCCCGAGACCCTGTTCGGCATGAACAATGTCGTGCTGGCGCCCCATGTCGGCAGCGCCACGGTTGAGACCCGCCGCGCCATGAGCCAGTTGGTGCTCGACAATCTCGACGCCCATTTCGCGGGCCGCCCGCTATTGACGCCTGTCGGCTAGGCCCGCGCTTTGGCGCGGCGTCGGAACCGCGCTATAGAGCCGGCATGGATGCCATTGCCCGTCTCAAGGCCGCTCTCGGCCCGCAGGGTTTCAGCGAGACCCAAGCCGAGATCGCGCCGCTGCTGGAAGACTGGCGCGGGCGCAAGGGCCATTCGCCCCTGCTGCTGAAGCCTGCTAGCAGCGAAGACGTCGCCGCCATCCTCTCCATCTGTCACGAGACCCGCACCCCCGTGGTGCCCATCGGCGGCAATACCGGCCTGGCGGGAGGCCAGGTGGCGCAAGGCGAAGTGCTGCTGTCGCTGCAGCGCATGAACCGGGTGCTGGCGGTGGATGGCGGCGGCATGACGCTGACGGCAGAAGCCGGCGCGGTGCTGGCGCAGGTGCAGGACCGCGCCAACGAGGCCGGCCTGATGTTTCCTCTCACTTTGGCTTCGGAAGGCTCCTGCACCATCGGCGGCAACATCGCCACCAATGCCGGCGGCAACCATGTGCTGCGCTATGGCATGGTGCGGGCGCTGGTGCTGGGGCTGGAAGTGGTGCTAGCCGACGGGCGCGTGCTGCCCATGCTCAAGCACCTGCACAAGGACAATACCGGCTACGATCTGCGCCAGCTTTTTATCGGCTCAGAAGGCACGCTGGGCGTGGTGACCAAAGCCGTACTGCGCCTGTTCCCCAAGCCGGCGCAGCAAGTGGTTGCCTTCGCCGCCGTGCCCTCGCCGCAAGGCGCGCTGGTACTGCTGGGCCGCATGCAGGCCGCTACGGGCGGGCTGCTCTCGGCCTTCGAACTGGTGCCGCGCATCGCGGTGGAGCTGGTGAAGCGGCACATCCCCGGCACGCGCGATCCGCTGGCTGCGCCCTCGCCCTGGTATGTGCTAATCGAAGTCTCCGGCGGCCACGGCGCGAATTTGCACGATCTGGCGCAGAACGCGCTGGCAAGCGCCATCGAAAAAGGCGAAGCCTCCGATGCCATTGTGGCGCAGACGGGCGCGCAGGCCCGCGAGTTGTGGCGCATCCGCGAAGGCATCTCGGAAGCGCAGAAGCGCGAAGGCGCCTCGATCAAGCACGACATCTCCGTGCCAGTGGCAAAGATCCCGGCCTTCATCGCCGAAGCCACGGCGGCGGTGACCGCCCGCTTCCCCGGGGCGCGGCCGGTGACCTTCGGCCATCTGGGCGACGGCAACCTGCATTTCAACTTTAACGCGCCGGCCGGCGGCGATACCGGTTTCCTCGCCTATTGGGACGCGATGCAGCTGGTCGTGCACGACATCGTGAAGAGTTACGAAGGCTCCATCAGCGCCGAGCATGGCATCGGCAACACAAAGCGCGACCTGCTGCCGCGCTACAAAAGTGTGGAAGAGCTGGACGCGATGCGGACGCTGAAGCAGGCCTTCGATCCGCGCGGCATCCTCAATCCCGGTAAAGTCGTGGCGGCGTCTTGATTCACGGCCCCGCGAAATCGCGACCATGGAGCAGATTGGGTAGCTTGGCCCGCGCCGCCGCCGAGGCTTTGGGGTCAATCTCGGCATAGATGACACCCGGATCGGTGCCCGCTTCCGCCAATATCTCGCCCCATGGTCCGATGATCAGGCTGTGGCCATATGTCTTGCGGCCATTGGCATGGGTGCCGCCCTGCGCGGGCGCGAACACGAAGGCGCCATTCTCGATGGCACGGGCCCGCAGCAGCACATGCCAGTGCGCTTCGCCGGTCGGCACGGTGAAGGCGGCGGGCACGGCGAAGGCGAAGACGCCGGACTGCGCAAGCCTGCGATAAAGATGCGGGAAGCGGACATCATAGCAGATGGTCAGGCCCAGCCGGCCCCAGGGCGTCGGCGCGATCACCGCTTCACCGCCGCCCGCCACCGTGTCGGACTCGGCATAGCGTTCGCCGCCGGACAGCGTGACGTCGAAGAGATGGATCTTGGAATAGCGCGCCGTCACCGTGCCATCCGGAGCGAAGACATAAGAGCGGTTGGCGGTCTTGCCGCCGTCTACTTTGATCCCCAGCGACCCGATTAGCAGATGCACCCCCAGGTCCTTCGCCAGGGCGGCGAAGGCGGGGATGGCGGCGTCATGGGCTTCGTCGAAACAGGCCGCCAGCTTAGCTCCGCCATCGGCGGCCATCAGGGTCGTGTTTTCCGGCGTGGCGATGAATTTGGCGCCGCCCGCCGCCGCCTCGCGGATCAGCGCCGAGGCGGTCTGGATATTTCCGGTAACATCTTCGCCGGAACGCAGCTGGACGCAGGCGGCTCGGAAAGTCATGGCAAGCGGGCTCGCGGGTGGAATTTGCTCACTTTCGCGGGGCGGCCCGGCATTGTCCACTCTGTGATGATAAAATCGCTTCGAAAGGAGCCTTTGCATGACGAAGCAAGGCGTGACGAAGCTGGGACTTGGAGCCGTCTAGTTCAGCCAGTCCTATGGCGTCTCCAACCGACGCGGCCAGCTTTCGCCGCCCGATGTCGCGGCGATCCTGAAGCGCGCTGCCCAGGCGGGCATGGGCGTGCTGGACACAGCCGCCAATTACGGCGAGGCCGAGAAGGTATTGTCGGGGCTCGACACATCACCCTTCCGCGTCGTCACCAAGGCGACGCATCTCAACAAAGAGCTGGAGGCGGTGTTGGCGCGAGTGCGCGGGTCCAAGCGTCTGCTGTCACGTCCCGACACGCTCCTGATGCATATGGGCGACGATCTGTTCGGCGAGTGCTAGAGCAGACGGAGACATGGCCTGTTAATCCTGTTTAGCCGGGCCACTTTGGCCCAATATGTTTAAGGTTCCCTTGCCGCCGGAACCGCAATGGTTAACCAGGCCTTAATCGGCCTGTTGCATGAGTTGGTTAACAATGGCCTTGAAACGCCCCGGCTGCCGGGCGAGAAAGGCGCGCTTTCACAGGGGATTTGCATGCGCATCGCGATGATCGGCAGCGGCTATGTCGGCTTGGTCTCGGGCGCGTGCCTGTCGGAATTCGGCCACTTGGTAGTCTGCGTCGACAAAGACGAAGCCAAGATCGAGGCCCTGTCGCGCGGGCAGATTCCCATCTTTGAACCGGGCCTGGAGGATGTCGTCGCTGCGGGCGTCAAGGCCGGCCGCTTGACCTTCAGCACAGATCTGGCGACAGCGGTCCGCGATGCCGACGCTGTCTTCATCGGCGTCGGAACGCCCAGCCGCCGCGGCGACGGCCATGCCGATCTCACTTATGTCTATGCTGCGGCCGAAGAGATCGCCGCCGCGCTGACGGGTTATACCGTGGTGGTGACAAAATCCACCGTGCCGGTCGGCACCAGCCGCCAGGTCGAAGCCATCATCCGGAAGGCCAACCCGCAGGCCGCGTTCGACATGGCGTCCAACCCGGAATTCCTGCGCGAAGGTTCGGCGCTGGAAGATTTCCGCCGTCCCGACCGCGTCGTGGTGGGCTGCGACAGCGAGCGTGCCCGCGCCGTGATGCGCGAAGTCTATCGCCCGCTCTTCCTCAACGAGACCCCCATTCTCTTCACCAGCCGCGAGACCAGCGAGCTAATCAAGTATGCCGCCAATGCCTTCCTCGCGACCAAGATCACCTTCATCAACGAGATGGCCGACATCTGCGAGAAGGTGGGCGGCGACATCCAGGATGTGGCGCGCGGCATCGGGCTGGATGGCCGCATCGGCAAGAAATTTCTCAATGCCGGGCCGGGCTATGGCGGCTCCTGCTTTCCCAAGGATACGCTGGCGCTGGTTCGCACAGCACAGGAACTGGGCGCGCCGTCGCGCATCATCGAGGCGGTGGTTGCCGTCAATGACGCGCGCAAATCCACCATGGCGCGCAAGGTCGAACAGGCCTTTGGTGGCGTGCGTGGCAAGACCATCGCCGTTCTGGGCCTGACCTTCAAACCAAACACCGATGACATGCGCGACGCGCCCAGCCTGGTGATCGTGCCGGCGCTACAGTCGGAAGGCGCGAAGATCCGCGCCTACGACCCAGAGGGCATGAAGGAGTCGCGCAAGCATCTCGACATGACCTATTGCAACAGCGCCTATGACGCGCTCGAAGGCGCCGACGGCGTGGTGATACTGACCGAATGGAACGAATTCCGCGCCCTGGATCTCGCCAAGGTCAAGGCAGCGCTGAAGACGCCGCTAATGGTGGATTTGCGCAACATCTATAGCCCCGCCCAGATGGCGGAAGCGGGCTTCACCTATGTCAGCATCGGGCGCAATGAGGCCCGCGCGTGATCCTGGTCACAGGCGCGGCGGGGTTCATCGGCGCGGCAGTCAGTGATGCATTGCTGGCGCGCGGCGAAACCGTGCTGGGCGTGGACAATCTCAACGATTACTACGATGTCGCATTGAAAGACGCGCGGCTGGTGCGGCTGGCGGACAAGCCGGACTTCTCCTTTCGCAAGCTAGATATCGCCGACCGCGACGCCATGTTGGCATTGGCGCTGAAATTCCCCGCCATCGACCGCATCGTGCATCTGGCGGCACAGGCGGGCGTGCGCTATTCGATGGTCAACCCTTACGCCTATATCCAGTCTAATGTGATGGGCCAGGTGGTGATGCTGGAACTGGCGCGCGCCCTGCCCGCCCTGAAACATTTCGTCTATGCCAGTTCGTCGTCCGTCTATGGCGCCAACGAAAAGACGCCCTTCGCGGTGAGTGATGCGGTGGATCGGCCCAGCTCGCTCTATGCCGCCACCAAGCGCGCCGATGAGCTGTTCGGGCATACCTACGCCCATCTCTACGGCATTCCGTCCACCGGCCTGCGGTTTTTCACCGTTTATGGCCCCTGGGGCCGTCCCGACATGGCGCCGATGATCTTCGCCCGCGCCATCCTGGCCGGTGAACCGATCAAGGTCTTCAACCATGGCGAGATGTGGCGCGACTTCACTTACATAGACGACATTGTGGATGGCGTGCTGCGGGCACTGGACCGGCCCGCCACCGGTAAGCCGCCCCATGCGCTCTACAATCTGGGCAACCACCGCTCGGAGAAGCTCACCGACTTCATTACCGAGATCGAGAAGTCGCTAGGCCGCAAGGCGGTGATGGAAATGGCACCGATGCAGCCGGGCGATGTGCCCACCACTTATGCCGATATCGACGCCAGCCGCCGCGACCTTGGCTATGAGCCCGCCACGCCGATCAGCAAGGGCATCCCCCGCTTCATCGAATGGTTTCGCGGCTACAACAGCTTCTAGCCACGTGACGCTGCCTGCGCAGCGCCACTATTAGCCCAGGTAACCCCTGTCGCGCAGGTAATCTACGATCCGCTGGGCATGGATTTCCGTATCGCCCGTCATCGTCTTGATGGTGAGCTCGGCTGCTTCCGGCGTCTCATACGGGCTGTCAATGCCGGTGAAGTTCTTGATCTTGCCGGCCTTGGCCTTTTCATAAAGACCCTTGGGATCGCGCTGCATGCAAATCTCGATGGGTGTGTCGATGAAGACCTCGACGAACTCATCCGCACCGACGATCTCGCGCACCATGCGGCGCTCGGAACGGAAAGGCGAGATAAAAGCGGTCAGAACTATGGTGCCGGCATCCACAAACAGCTTGGCCACCTCGCCGACACGGCGGATATTCTCCACCCGGTCGGCATCGGTAAAGCCCAGGTCGCGGTTCAGCCCGTGGCGGACATTGTCGCCATCCAGCAGATAGGTGTGCTTGCCTTCGGCCGCCAGTTTCTTCTCCACCAAATTGGCGATGGTGGACTTGCCGGACCCCGACAGGCCGGTGAACCAGAGGATGACGGGCTTCTGGCCCTTCATCGCCGCACGCGCGTCCTTGTTCACGTCCAGCGCCTGCCAGTGCACGTTGGTGGCGCGCATCAGCGAGAAATCGACCATGCCCGCCGCCACGGTGGCGTTGGAGAAGCGGTCGATCAGGATGAAGCCGCCCGTATCACGGTTTTCCTTGTAGGGGTCGAAAGCCAGTGGCTGTGCCAGCGCGAAATTGCCATAGCCGACCTCGTTCAGCGCCAGGGTTTTGCCTGCCTGCTGCGCCAGTGTGTTGACATCGACCTTGTGTTTCAGCTCGCTCATCGTCACCGGTACGGTGGCGGCGCCGATCTTCAGCAAATACTGGCGACCCGGCAGCAATTCCTCTTCCGCCATCCACAAAAGGTGCGCCGCGAACTGGCCGGAGACGGCAGGGCGTGCATCGGGCGCCGCCAGCACGTCGCCGCGTGAGATATCGACTTCGTCGGCCAGGGTCAGAGTGATGGCGTCGCCCGCCACCGCTTCGGCCAGATCGCCGTCATGGGTGACGATCCGCGTCACCTTGCTGGCCTTGCCCGACTTGGCGACCACGACAGTGTCGCCGGGCTTCACCCGGCCGCCGGCGATGGTGCCGGAGAAGCCACGAAAATCGAGGTTGGGGCGGTTGACCCATTGCACCGGCAGGCGGAACGGCTTGTCGGACAGCGCGGCATCGACATCCACCGTTTCCAGATGGGCCAGCAGCGACGGACCCTGATACCAGGGTGTCTTGTCGCTCCCCTCCATCACATTGACGCCGTAGCGGGCCGAGATCGGAATGGCGACTTCGCTGACGAAGCCCAGCTTGGCCGAGAAAGCGCGGAAATCGGCGACGATGTCGTCGAAGACCTTCTGGGAATAATCCATCAGGTCGATCTTGTTCACCGCCAGCACGACATGGCGGATGCCCAGCAGCGAGGCGATATAGGCGTGGCGGCGCGACTGCACCAGCACGCCCTTGCGCGCATCGATCAGGATCACGGCCAGGTCGCTGTTGGACGCGCCGGTCGCCATGTTGCGGGTATATTGCTCATGGCCGGGCGTGTCGGCGACGATGAATTTGCGCTTGTCGGTGGCGAAGAAGCGATAGGCGACATCGATGGTGATGCCCTGCTCGCGCTCGGCTTCCAGCCCATCCACCAACAACGCGAAATCGATATTGTCGCCGTCGGTGCCGAATTTCTTGGAGTCTTTTTCCAGCAAGGCCAGCGTGTCTTCGAACAGCAGTTTCGTGTCGTAAAGCAGGCGACCAATGAGCGTGGACTTGCCGTCATCGACGCTGCCGCAGGTGAGGAACCGCAGCAGGGTCTTTTTTTCCTGTTCTGCCAGGAACTGGCGAAGCTCGCCTCCGAAATCTCGACTTTGGACGGTCACAACATCATCTCACAGCTACGTCGCGCTTCTGCCCGATGACGCGATCCTCGAAACCCAAAACGTGCCAGAGACCGCTCGACTTCAGCCTGCCGGTCAACAGCTTCCTTGCGTAGGCAAGCGGCAGAATCGCCAGCCCCAGCAGGTAAAGCAGGACGTCGTTCGAACGCCCGCCCTTCAATATCTTCACATTGTTATCCAGCAGCCAGTTGGCAACATCCTTCACGTCGCAAACCCGCACATGGGTGGGATCATCGCAGAAGTTGAGCGTTCCATCCGCCGATGGCAGCGCCAGGCTGCGCACGGACGGGAATGCCACCCATATCACGCCGCCCGGTTTGAGTTTCTCGCAGACGGTTTTCAGCGCGGCGCCCTGGTCGTGAATATGCTCGATCACGTGATGCATGATGATGTAATCATAGAAGCCGTTCGGAATATGCTCGAACCCGCCACCGACAGGCGTCAGCTGGTGGAACTTGTCCATGTTGGCGAGATCGCGATCATCCAAATTGCAATACTGGATATCGGCTCCATGATACTCCGAATTCTTAAGCCAGTGCTTGGTGATCGTTGGAGAATGATTGCCGCATCCCACATCCAGGATTCGGATGTGCTGGCTGCCGAATATCTTCCGGGCCGGTTTCAGCTTGACCGGGCAGAACATCATTTGAAACTTGAGGTCCATTACGCACCCTTCGCTGGCAGTGGCTAAAAGTAGCCTTCGCGCTTCTTTTTTTCCATAGAGGCCTTCTCGTCGCTGTCGATCAGGCGTCCCTGGCGCTCGGACGTGCGGGCAGTGAACATCTCGGTGACGATGGCTTCCAGCGTATCGGCGTCGCTTTCGATGGCGCCGGTCAGCGGATAGCAGCCCAGGGTGCGGAAGCGGACCAGCTTCTCCTCGACCTTTTCGCCGGGCAGCAGCTTCATGCGCTCGTCATCCCGCATGATCAGCGTGCCGGCGCGTTCCACCACTGGGCGCTTCGCCGCGAAATAGAGCGGCACGATGGGGATGTTCTCGGCCAGGATGTATTGCCAGATGTCCAGCTCGGTCCAGTTGGAGAGCGGGAAGACGCGAATGCTCTCGCCCTTGTTGATGCGGGTGTTGTAGACGCGCCAGAGTTCGGGCCGCTGCGCCTTGGGATCCCAGGCATGGGTGGCGCTGCGGAAGGAGAAGATGCGCTCCTTGGCACGGCTCTTTTCCTCGTCGCGGCGGGCGCCGCCGAAAGCGGCGTCAAAGCCGTATTTGTCCAGCGCCTGTTTCAGCGCCTCGGTCTTCATCACCTGGGTGTGCAGCGACGAGCCGCTGTCGAACGGGTTGATGCCCCGGTCCACGCCATCCTGGTTGATGTACTCGATGAAATCCAGGCCGAGCCGCTTCACGGTCTCGTCGCGGAACGTGATCATCTCCTTGAACTTCCACGTCGTGTTGACGTGCATCAGCGGGAAAGGCGGCTTGCTCGGGTAAAACGCCTTCATCGCCAGGTGCAACATTACGGCGCTGTCCTTGCCCACGGAATAGAGCATCACCGGGTTGGCGAACTCGGACGCCACCTCGCGCATGATGTGGATGCTCTCCGCCTCCAGGCGGCGCAGATGCGATATAACAGTCTTACTGGTGGACAATTTTCTGTATCCCGAAAGCGGGCTGTGAAATAGGCCACCGGGCGGGCAGATGCAAGTCGCCCCACCCCTTACTCGCCAGAGGCCAGCACTTTCAGGCTGGTGGCCGGGGGCACCGCCTGCGGCTCAACAGAAAAGCGCAGCCGCCCGATGGTCCGGCCATCATCGCTCAGGATGTTCACCCGCCATTCACCCGGCAGGGGCGCAGTCTTGAAGGTGTAGAAGCGAAAGCCGTCCTCCCGCCCTCCCGCGATGGCCACAGGCACGCGTTGCTGGGTGGCCCAGGCGCCCTTGCTGTCCAGCCACTGCCATTCATGAACGATCCGGGTGCGCAGACCGCTTGGCGCGAAAACAGCGCTGTAGGCATACAGCCGGGCACCCTGCTTCGGATGCAGCACCGGGTTGGTGCCAAACAGCACGCGCCAGGATGCGGGCGCCTCTTCCGCCTGGACATGATAGTCCACGCCCACCCGCTTCGCCGCGTGATAGATGCCCGCATCTGTCAGCACCAGCGGCAGCGGCGGGAAGACCTTCAGGAAGTAGAACAGGTTGATCACCAGCGTGATCAGCGCCACGCCGATGGCGACATGCAGCCGCGCGCCGCGATAGCGGTCATGCCCCAGTCGCGCCAGCGCCCGCATGTAGACGAAGAAAAGGACCAGCGCGATACCGCCGCTGAGCAGGAAGGGCAGCGCCCCGATGCGGCCCAGCACCATCGGAACCAGCATGATGAAGTAGGAATAGACCGAGAAGAACAGCAGCAGCGCGACGAAGACCAATCGCGAGTGATACTGGCGAAACGCTTCCTGGCCGATGAAGATCGCCGCCATGAAAAGCAGGAACGGCCAGGAAGCAAAGAGCGAAGCGCTGCGGATATAGAAGACGCAGAAGCCCGACAACAACGCGCCCAGCGCGAACTGGGTGGTGAACATCAGCACGGCGCGGACACGATCCGAGGGCTGTCTTTCCGGCGGCCGCGATTCCAATCCGTGCTGTGCAGCGATGGTGATACCGGCGATCAGCAGATAGACGATGAACACCGCCTGCGTGGAGGGATGGTCTATCCGCCCGAAGGCCCAGCTGTCGAAGACGAAGCCGCCCGCCATGAACAGGGCGGAAAGCGCCCGTTCATGAGCGCGAGCCCAAGTCACGGCGGGGTCGAGCGCGGCTTTGTCAAAGACATGCATGGGCGGACTTGAAGCGCCCGGCGCGGCAAATGACAAGCGCAGCCTTCAGCGCGCCTTGTCCGCCATGCAGGCGGCGTAACTGTCGCCGGCGACACGGGCCTGGGTCTGGGCGTTCCAGCCATTCGCGGCCGTGTCCGAGGCCCGTATATGCGCCACCTCACGGCAGGCCGGATCGGCAAAGGAGGCGGGAAGCGAAACAATCCCCGGTTCGGACCCGAACAAGGCACATCCGGACAGCAAAGCCAGCCCGGCCAGGCAAAAACAACGCACCATGTAGAGCCCCCGACTTTACAATGGAAACATTGAGCGCCCGATTTGCGGCAATTGCACCTTGTCCGCCGTGCGGCATAACGCCCGCTCAGGCGTTGAAACGGCGCTCCCAGGCGATGGCAGAACGGATGATGCCGTCCAAGTCATCATGATCGGGTTGCCAGCCAAGAGCGGCCTTGATGCGGCTGGGATCGGAAATTAGCGTGGGCGGATCACCGTGGCGGCGTGGCCCCTCCCGCACCGGCAGAGGACGATCGGTCACCCGCTCGACGCCCTCGACCACCTGGCGCACCGACAGGCCACGGCCATAACCGCAATTGTAAGCCGTGGAAGACGCGCCGCCCCGCAGCGCGCCCAGCGCGAGCAGATGCGCGTTCGCCAGATCACTGACATGTATATAGTCCCGCACGCCGGTGCCGTCAGGCGTGGGATAATCGGTGCCGAAAATATCGAGATGCGATATCCGGCCCAGCGCCACCATCGCGGCGCGCTTGATCAGATGCGTGGCGTTGGGGTTGGACTGACCCGTGCGGCCTTGCGGGTCCGCGCCCGCAACGTTGAAATAGCGCAGGATGTGGTAGCGAAAATCATGGGCGCGGGCGACGTCCTCCAGCATCCATTCCGTAATCAGCTTGGAACGGGCGTAGGGACTGATCGGCGCCTTGCGCTCATCCTCCGCCAGAGGCTGCTTCGCATCCTCGGCATAGACGGTGGCGGTGGAAGAGAAGATAAAGTTCTTCACCCCAGCGGCGAGACAGGCGGCGATCACATCGCGCGACTTGACGACATTATTCTCGTAATAGCCCAGCGGATCGGCCACCGACTCCGGCACCACGATGGAGCCGGCAAAATGGATCACCGCGTCCACGCCATGCGTGCGGATGGTCTGTTCCAGCAGCGCCCGGTCGCCGGCATCGCCCTTGACGAAGGCGGCCTTCTCTCCGACCTGCGCCCGTACGCCGGTGGAAAGATTGTCCAGCACCACCACGCGGTCGCCACGGTCCAGCAGGGCATGGACGGTGTGGCTGCCGATATAGCCGGCGCCGCCGGTCACGAGCGTGGTCATGAAGGAGCCTTGGGTTGCGCAGCGGCGACTATGCCGCGATTCGTCAAAGAGGCGCGCGCAGGACGGTTTCGAAGGACGCCTCGAACCCACTGCGCGGCCGCGGCTGGTCGTCTTGCAGGCGCATGGCGAAATCCAGCCGCATCCCGTTCCAGGGCAGGCTGACGCGCGCTTCGCCCATGTTCACCCGCACCGGGGCCGCCGTCACCACGTTGCCGGAAAGATTGGCGGGGTTGGAAACATGGGCATTGTGGAACGACAGTTCGTAGAAGCGTCCCGCCGGATCGCTCCAGCCGGCCTGCAGCGACAGAAGCCGGGAATCGCTGTCGAGGCTGAAGCCCAGGGTGCGGCCGCGATAGCGCATGCCGTCGACATAGCTGTAGTTGGTATAGGCGAAGCCGTGAAAGACATCGCCGAAGCTGAACAGATTGCGCGTCGGGACGCTGTCGGTGAATTCGGCGGTCAGGCGCAGCGGCGAACCCGATCCCATCGGCAGGAAGATGGTGGCTCCAAACAGGTGCACGGTGCCGGAGTTGGTGATGGGCGAGGTATCTTCGTTCATCAGCGACATGTAGAGCTGCGTCGGCACGCCGTAGAAGCGGTGCGTCCACTTCACATCGATCTGGCCCTGGGCATTCGTGAAGTTCACGTTCGTCGGGTCGTTGGCGAAATGCAGGGTATCGCGCAGCGGCACGCAGGGATGGTTCTCGCCGCAAAGCTGTTCGGTGCGCGCCAGCCCGATCTCCAGTCCGTCCAGCGGCTGGAATACGATGCGAAAGGCGTTGTAGAGCGTGTTGCGTTCGATGCGCGGATCGTCCAGCAGGCCGACGAAAAACTCCACCTGCCACGGTCCCAGCCATTCCAGCACCGGCCAGCCCGAAGCCGCGCCCGCGCGCTGGATGCCGATCTGCGGCATGGGACGGGCGTTGTTGGACAGCGCCAGCGCCGAGATCCAGCCCGGACCCCACCAATGCGAAAGCCAGCCGCCATAGACCACGACATCGTCGCCGATCTTCTGCGCGATGAAGCTTTCGTCCGGCATGAACTTGAGGCTGCGGCCGGTGAAATCCATGGTGAAGGCGCCGAGCGAAAGACGGGCGGCCGTGCTCTCGCCATTCCAGGCCAGCGAAATCTGCGTCATGCCATCGCCGCGGCCCAGGCCGCCAAAGCCATAGACGAGCGAGGGCGTGCTGGCAGCACCCAGCATCACAGCGGCCGAAAAGCCGTCATCCGTGCCGGCACGCGCCTTGGCGCTGACCCGCTGCGCCGCAGCGCGCAGGCCTATGGGCAGGCCAGACGCCGTTCTGTCCGAAAGGCCCTGGAGCAGACCAGCCCAGGGCAGCGGCCACTGGCCGCTAAAATCTTCAATGACACCTGCCTCGCCCAACAACACGATGTCGGCGCGCAGCTGGCTGTCTCCCACTTCGGCCCAAGGGGAGGCTTGCGCCGAAGTCGCCGCAAGGATCAGAGCCGCTGCAGTTATTTGAAATCGCATATGAATCTGGCAAAGGTTCCAAGACACCTTAAATGCATGCTGCATCGCAGTACACCCCCGAATGGGGGGTGTGCCCATTGACCGCTCAATCCCGCACCGGAAGGCAGGCCAATCCCTTTCCTTCCAGCACCGTGCAGAACGCGCCTGCCGCGCCACGGGCGGGAACACGCAGGCGATAGAAGGTTCCACTGGCGGGAATGTCAGCCCGGACAATGACCGGCTGCTGCCCATCGAGCAGCCCGTCCGCCATGGCCTGCGCTGCAGCCCAGCCTGTCCGCGCCTCGGCCTCGCTGCGCCAGGCACCAAGCTGCACCAGCGGGCCTGTGGCGGGAACACTTTCGGCGATGGCGGGCCGCAAGGGCATGCCCAGGCCGGGCGGCGGCATGGACGGGGTAGCAGTAGCAGCCCGGCGGGGTTGGGGCTGACGTGTCTCGGCTACAGGCGTGGGTGGCACCGCAGCCCTCGCAGACGGCGGCTTCAGCGCGAAAGGCGCTGCATCACCGGGTGACGGCGGCGGGCGCAATACAATGGATGCATCCTTGCTCGCAGTCGGCGGCTTGAGCACGACGATGCCGGCATCGGTCGGCATGTCGCCTTCCAGCGAGGCCGCGCCCAGCGCCTGCAGCCTCTCCCGCGCCAACTGGAAATCGGGATCTGCGGCCAGCGCACGGCTGTAAAGCCCGCGCGCTGCCTGCGGATCGCCCTCAATCTCGGCGATCTGGCCCAGCCCATACCAGGGGTATTGCGGGTTGGGCGTGTCCGCCGCCAAGGCGGCGGCATAGTCGCGCTTCGCTTCCGTGAAGCGGCCCTGGCGGCGATAGACATTGGCGCGGTTGTTGAGCGCATAGGAGGCGCGCGGCGCTGTGCGGAGGGCGGCGCTATAATCGCCGATGGCGGTATCGAGACGTCCCTGCCCGTCCAGACTCAGACCGCGCGCGAAGAAGGCGCGGGCGCGTTCCTCGCCCTGCAACGCGCCCGTCTGCAGCGCCGTCGTGAAATCCACCAGCGCCTCATCCGCAGAACCCAGCGCCTGCTGCGCCAGGCCGCGCGCCATCAGCAGGCGGCTGCGGGTCAGGTCCGGCAAGGCCGGTTCCGACAAACCGGTCGAGGCCAAGGTTTTGACTTCCGGATACTGGCCAGATGCCAGCGCGGCATTGGCCTGGGCCAGCAGGGCATCGGCGGCGGTGACGGCATGCGCCGGCATGAGGCAACTCAGCCCCAGCCAGAACGCCGCCAATACCATCGATAGCCGCATGCCGCGAACGCCTTTAAAGCGAAAAAGGATTGTAAAACTGGACAGTAGCGCCAAGCCCATGTCATGAAACAGCGCCTTTCCGGAACCATCCCCATGTCAGTAAAGCCCGTTCGCAAAGCCGTTTTCCCCGTCGCCGGTATGGGAACCCGGTTCCTGCCGGCCACCAAGGCGATCCCGAAGGAAATGCTGCCGGTGGTGGACAAGCCGGTGATCCAGTACGCCGTCGAGGAAGCGCGCGAGGCCGGCATCGAGCAGTTCGTCTTCATCACGGGCCGCGGCAAGCACGTCATCGCCGACCATTTCGACCACGCCTATGAGCTGGAGACGCTCCTGGAATCGCGTGAGAAAACCACCGAGCTGAACAGCCTGCTGGAGATGCTGCCGCAGACCGGCTCGGTCGGGTTCATCCGCCAGCAGAAGCCGCTGGGGTTGGGCCATGCCGTCTGGTGCGCCCGCCATTTTGTCGGCAACGAGCCCTTCGCCGTCCTGCTGCCCGACGATTTGATGGTCGGCAAGCCGGGCTCCCTGTCGCAGATGATTACGGCCTATAATCAGGTGGGCGGCGGCATGATCGTGGCGGCAGAGGAAAAGCCACGCGATGAAGTGAAGCGCTATGGCGTTGTCAGCCCCGGCGCGACCAAGGGAAACGTCACAGAGGTGAAAGGCGTGGTGGAGAAACCCGCCACGGGCACCGAACCGTCCAATCTCTGCATCATCGGCCGCTACATCCTGCAGCCGGAGATCTTCCAGATTCTCGACAAGCAGGAGCGCGGCACGGGCAACGAAATCCAGCTCACCGACGCCATGGCGCAGTTGATCGGCAAGACGCCGTTCCATGCCGTCAAGTCCGACTGTGTGCGCTACGATTGCGGCGACAAGGTCGGCTTCCTGGCCGCGAACATCGCCGTCGGCCTTTCGCGACCCGACATTGCACCGGCGCTGAGAGCGGCCCTTAAAAATGTCGCGCTCTAGAGCAGAGAAGCGGTTTTTTTCGGCGTTGTGCCTCGCGGGGACGGCTGTGCTCGCCGGCTGCGGGTCGCAGACGGCGTGGCGGGACTATTTGAATCTTGTCCGCCAAAGCTATGCCCGGCAAGCCGTGACCATTGATCAGGCTGCGGCAATTCCCTATGCCAGCCTGGGCTATCGGCTGGATGACGGCAATCAGGCGCTACTCGTCCTTGCTACGGACACGAACGGCGACCTGCTATGGACGTCCGCTTCCCGCGTGGTGCTGCTTACCCGCGACGGCCGCATCCTGCGGACGGTAAACTTTCCCAAGGACAGAGGCGCGACGCAGCCCTTGCGGGGCGCGCACCTGCCGCCCCCCGCCGATGCTTTGAAGGCGGCTTACCAGAGCACGCGGGTGATAGACCTGCCGGCGATCAGCGCCTATGGCGTGCGGGTGAATTGCACGACCAGGCTGCGCGGCACGGAACTGATCACGATATTGGGAACGGCGATGAGCACAGCCCGGGTGGACGAAACCTGCCAGGCATCCGAGCCCCGCTGGTCGTTCACCGACAGCTACTGGGTGGACAGGGACAATGGTTTCGTGTGGCGCTCGCGGCAGCACCTGTATCCCGGCAGCATGACAATCCAGACGGAAGTTTTCCGTCCGCCGGAATAGAGCGGCTTCAAATCGACGATTCTTTGCCGAACTTCCTGGCGCGCCACCATCTCTGGATGCGGGTGGCGACAAATTTCGGCGTCAGGGTGGCGGGCAGCAGCGCCCAGGCTAAAGGCACATCCCCATAATGAGCGATGAGCGAGCGGGCATGGGTAATTGTTGAAACGCCTTTGGCACGATAGCTGAGCATCGCAACGGCATAGAATTTCAAGACCATGGAAGCATGAAAGGCCCGCAACGTCGTTGCGGCATATCCCAGTTCCTCCAACCGCGCCGTAACGCCGCGCAGGCCCGCGCCATAGACTTCCGTCCAACGCCGGGCATTGGGAGCGTGATCGCTGTTGTTGGCGCGGTAGAGAAAAACCGCCTGGCCGATATATCGGCCCCGGGGATGAAGCCGTGCCACCAACAAGGTGGCGAAGAAGAAGGAAAGCCCCACCTTCTCGTGCTGCAGATATTGATCGCGCGGAACCGCCAGGAATGCATCCTGGCGGAAAACGATAGCTGTCAGCAGGCCATTACTCAGATCGAATTGTGAAAGGAGCTGGTTGTGATCCCGAATATTCCCGTCCAAATCTGAGGGAAACATCGGGTTGCGGCTGACCACATCATCCCGGATCGTCATATGATTGAGGAACAGATAGTCCGGAGAGTTCGAAAGGGCTGCCAGCAATAACGTGATGCCATCCGGGCATACGACATCGTCATCGCCAACCAACCACAAATACTTGCCGCTGCTTCTTTCGGCCAGCCCCAGCAGGTTGCGCTCCGCACCGAGATTTTCCGCGTTTCGCCAATAGGAAAGCTGCGGCAGGCGCGACTGGAATTCCGCGACAACTGCCTCGGAATTGTCGCTGCTGGCATTGTCGGAGACCAGCACCTCGATGCCGGTAGCGCCGGCAGGGATGGCAACAACCAGACTTTCCAGAAGAATGCGCAGGAAATCAGCGCGATTATAGGTCGGGATGGCCAGCGAAAGCAGAGGGCGGGTCATGACGCTGGCCGTCAATACTTGCCGTTCAGAACATTGAGCATGGAGAGAAATTGTTGGGGCTTGTATCCCAGCGCCGACACTTCAGCGACAATCTCCGGCATATAGCCGAAGGAGAAAACAAGGATTTCATCGACGGGCGCCTTCGCCAGATGGTCGATGCCAGTCACGAGCACGCCGGATTTGGGCGCGAGCAGACCGGGCGCCTTGGGCTTCTTGTCCACCAGGTACTGCATCAGGTGCGTATTCTTTACAGCCGCCAAGGTCATGACGCCACGGCCGCCGGCGCCATAGCCTGCCACGGTTTTTCCCGCTGCCGCGCGGTTTTCCAGATAGCGCTCAATGTTGGCGATCCCCTGCAGAATCGCCAACTCCTGTTGGGCGTAAAATTCGGGGCGGGAGAATTGGGCGGGCGTGCCCGGCGCCGCAGTTTCGCCGCCGCGCTGCGAGCCTTTCAGCGCGCCCACGAAAATCAGCGAATTGGCCCGGCGCTTTTCGTGCGGGACCAGATTGAAATCGATGGCGGAATACCCGGCCAGATCCAGAACGTCCTTCGCCGTCTGTTCGGTCAGGTAAACGCTATGCTCATGCTCGAATAGGCAATATTCCTTGCGGTCCAGGATGAGTTCGAGGTTGTGCACCTCCGCAACGACCAGGCCGCGCTCCGGGTGCAGGATCTTGGCCGTGGTTTCCAGGAAACCCTTCGGATCCGGCAGATGATCGAAGGTATAGGACAGGATCACGATGTCGACCTGGCGGAAGGCTTCCGGCAGCTGGGCCATCGATTCATTGGTGAAAAGGCCGTGTACGGACGGTATGCCCTTCTGGGCGGCAACGTCGCACAGGCTGGAGCTGGGTTCGTAGCCGAGAACGTCGCAGCCAAGCTCCTTGAAGGCGAGCAGCTGTTCGCCATCGCCGGATCCCACTTCCAGCACCTTCAGTCCGCTTCGACCGGGGAAGTATTTGTCGAGAAGATTGGCCGCCATGAGTTGCATGAAGACCTTGGCAGTATTCGACCCGCCCACGGAGTATTGATACTCGTCGTAATAGGCGTCGACATCGACATTGTGCTGCGTCTGGGCCACGTTGCAGTTCTTGCAGACATAGATGTCGATATCCGCGGTGAACTCGTTTCCCGAATCCGCGGGCGCCACGAAATCGTCCGTGAAGGGCATCTGGGGAAGGTGCAGAAACCGCTCCAATTGCGAGTTTCCACAGATCCGGCAGCCGGCGAGACGTGTGACGCGAGGTTTCGACATAATGTCCTGGATTGGCATTGGATGAAGGCCTGCGCCTGCCTCAGTGCGACGCTGGAACCAATAAGGGGTATGGCAGTCGCAGCCTACAGGCAACTCCCGCTGCGGCTATCGCAAATGAGGCTGGCCCCTGGACCAAAAAAAGGGGGCCACAGGCCCCCTTTTCAATTCAGATTGGCTAGCGCCTACGGCAGACCGGTACCCGAAGTGCCGGTGGTCGTCGGCGTGGTCACGCCATCGCAGCAATTGTTGCTGACGGACAGCACGACGCCACCGATGACGATGCCCATGCCCATCAGGATCACGAAGGCGCTCGGCCCCAGTACGGCAGCTTCCTTCACGCCAGCGGGCTTGCCCGGAGACAGGGGAGCAGCTGCATTGCCGGCCGCAAAAGCACTCGAAACAACAAGAGTGGTGGCAATAAAAGCCGCGCCGATGGACCGCATCGTCCGCATCATTAATCTCCCGGGTGAAACATTAAATTCGTGCAGTGACTTTAGTTTGGGCAGCCAGCCTGTCAACGCCAATTCTGCAAACTTGTTTCTAAGTTGCAACGCAGCAACAGACCTCTGTCTGTACGATAACATACAGAAACTCTGGGGTTTTTTCAGAATAGTGAAAATTTGCATCGCCAGAAGAGACAGAAAAATTTCAAGCAAAACCGCTCTATTCGCACCGCAGAAGATTACGTTCAAGTCAATATATCTGCTACTTCGAGAGCACCGCGACCGAGGCGATGGAAACCGCCAGCTGGCTCAGAATCTGCGTCACATCGATGATGGTCTGCCGGACATCCAGCGGCGTTACGTCACGCGGCACCACGATGGCGCTGCCAGGGGGCAGGACGGTGGCGGCACCAAACCGGAACCAGCTGCGCTCTAACCGGCGGGCCGATCCGTCCGGCAGGATTACGAAGGTCTGGGACGAATCAGCCGTATCGCCATAGCCACCGGCACGGGCGACATAATCCTCCAGGCTCATCCCAGGCTGATAGGGGTAGCTGCCTGCCTGCATGACCTGACCCAGCACGTAAATGGTGCTGGGCCGCGCCGGGATGTGGACCAGATCACCCGGCTCCATGAGCGGGTCCAGGGCCGGGTTGGCAGCCAGCACGCTGGGATCGGCCACGATGGAAATGCGGCCTAGCGCCTGCTGGCTGCGCAGTTCAGTGACAAAGGTCTGCATCGAGGCGAAGGTTGCCGGGTCGATCTTGCTGTTGCCTATGCGCGTCATGGCAACGACAAGCTGATTCTGCACTTCGTTGGCGGCGCGGTTGAAGCCCTCGCGCTCCGCCTGGGCCACGGAACGGCGCAGGAAGACGGCGCCCGTGGGATAGGCCGTGTTTGTAAGCCCGCCCGCCCGCGCCAGGACGCTGGACAGCCGCTCGCCACGGATGATGGCAATGGTACCCGGCTTGCGGACCTCGCCCTGAATGCTCACGGAGCCAAGACCGACATCGCCCGCGACGCGGCCGAACCGCAGCTGATCCCGCGAGCGCAGGACATAGTTGGTCATCATCGCAGGCGCCAGGTTGGAGACATTGGTCAGGGTTTTGCCGCTGCGCGCATCGACCATCGTGGAGATCAGCTCAACACTGGTCTCATCGACCCAGGACATGGTTCCGCCAGCGGCCTGAACCAGATCGGTCGCGGTCGCGCTAGCGCCGACAAAATAATAGCCGGGCCCTTTTACGGCGCCCTCCAGCCGGATCCGGTGATCCACGAGGAAATTGACAAGGACGAGCGGGTCCACATTCAGCTGACGGGCAAGCTGACCGAACGTCTCGACCTCGCGATTGGCCACAAAGCGGCCGGTCGCGGTTGTCTGCTGGGCGTAATTGGATGTCAGATCGGAGCGGCCGTTGCTGATGCGCTCCTGAAGCGCGGCGGCATCGTCGATGATGCGCTCCTGTGCAAGAGGGTCCTCTGCCTGTGGATCGGCAGGCCCATCCGCGCGTGCGCCTGTCGTGCCTGCCTGCAGCGCGGACTGCGACGCAGGCTGCCGGGAACCGGCGGGCCGACGCAGCAGCGCCGAGCGCTCTTCACTCTCCCGCAACTGTTGCTGACGGCGCGCCAGATCGGAGCCCGGCAAGGGAAGATCCAGCAAGGTGACGACTTCCCGCCTTTGAGTATCGGCGGGAACACCCGAAGCATCGTCCAGGCTCGCCCCCTCTCCAGAGGTCTGCAGCTGCGTCAGAATATCCGTGCTTTGCTGCTGCCTTGCCGTCGAACTCAGGGGGTTGCGCAACGCGCTCTGCTCGGATGCCAGACGGGAGAGATAGGTATTGGTGACGAATGTCAGCAATTGCGCTTCGACAACGGAAAGCGGGCGAACAAAATCGTCCGATTGAAGTTGCAGATCTTCCCGGCCTGCCAGGACCGCCGTCGGCGTGAACGCGGTCACGGACTGCAATAATGTCTGCGGGTTTTTCCGCACAAGGATGCCGAACAGCGTGTAGGGGGACGGCCCCATCGCGCCCGGCTGGCGCAGCCATTGCGACAGCCGGGTGCCTTCCGTGATCGGCATGACGCCGGCAAGGCCGGTGGCGCCGCCCAGCGTCGCCAGGTTGACCGCCTGATCGGCGCCAAGCTGGACAAAAAGGATTTCACTGGCGCGCACCGCGCCGGTTTCGCCCGCCAGGGCCATCAGGCTGCTGCGGCCGTCCGGAAGAATCTGCAGAAGCGAGAGGCGATACTGCCCGCTAACTTCCCGCCCGCCCGCAAGCTCCATCAGATTGCGCAGCATTATCGACGACTGGCCGGGCGCCAGTTCGTAGATGCCCGGACGGCGAACGAGCCCCGTGACCGCCGCGGTCTCCCCCAGCAGCGGCACGATGATGCGATCACCGTCCGTCAAGCGCATGACCGGGGCGCTGCCGCGATCTGTCAGGATGGAATAGAGATCGATCGTGAAGGTGCGGCCATTGCGCTGCAGGCGCACGTTGCGCAGCGAACCGGATTTCTTCACCCCACCCGAAAGCAGCAGCGCATCGACCACGGAGGAAAGGCCATTCAAGGTACGCTGTCCCGGGACACCAACTTCGCCGGATACGAGAACGCTCAGCTGGCGGACACGGCCAAGGGAGACGAACGCATTGGTCGCCACGAAGGACCGCTGGACTGCGGCTTCCACATCCTGACGAAAACTACCGAAGGAACGGCCCGCGGCCGGAATCGGGCTCAGCCGCGGCAGGACGGCCTGGCCGTCGCGATTCACCAGAACCCGCGCCTCGGAATTTTCCGTGCCCCGCAGCGACAAGACGATCTCGTCGCCGGCACCGAGAATGTAATCGTCCTGAACGCCACTCGACTGGTTGACGGAGATCGACCGCCCATAACCGAGCGTGTCATAGCCGAACTGGCGCAGCGTGGCGCCCGCGCGCTGCGACATGATCTGTTCCAGGCGCGAAACGGGCAGCGGCCGGGTAGGGTTCGTAGCGGGCAGTATCTGCGTGGTTGCAGGAACGTCTGGAACTGCGGGCTGGCGCCCCGACTGCAATTGCTGCTGCAGAACATCGGGCAGCAGACCGGCAGGCAGTTGTTGCTGCGCGCGCGTGGTACCGGGAGCAAAGAGCAGCAAAGCTGTCAGCAGCGCAGCCAGGAAAAAGCCGAACGCCCGTGCCGGGGAAAAGCGCGCCTTGTTCTTCATTTATACCACATTTTGCCACTGGGATGGGGTCCACATGAACATGTAGCCGCCAATCCCGACAGATATCCTCTAAATCCCACGACAAGAACAGATTTTTCTTGTCAACCGTTCGATCACAGGGCAAGGAATTGCCATAAGATACTAAGTCAAAGAGGGCCAATCCAGTGATTTCGCCGGCAGTCCGTCGCTGGCCGCTCTGGAGCCGCCTGCGTTATACCGCAGCTTGCGGGCTGGTTCTCGCCGTCGCGGGAAAGACAGACCTGGCGCTGGCGCAAACACCCCTTCCACGCACGCTGTTCGGCACGCCCGGCATCATCGATATGCCGAGCGCACGCATGGCGCCGGATGGAGAACTTTCTGCAGGCGCCGGGTTTTTTCAGAACACGCAGCGCTATCACCTCAACTTCCAGGTCCTGCCCTGGCTGGAAGCATCCTTCCGCTATTCCGGCCTTTCCAAGTTCGATGCTGCATATCCGGTCTATTACGATCGCAGTTTCGCCTTCAAGGCGCGGCTCTGGGATGAAACCGCATATCTGCCCGCCCTTTCGGTTGGCGTCAGCGACGTGGTCGGCACCGGCATTTATGGCGGCGAGTATGTGGTCGCCACGAAAGCACTGGGCGATGTCGATGTCACCGCAGGCATGGGCTGGGGCCGCATGGCCTCCGACCAGACAATCAAGAATCCGCTCGGCATCCTGTCGTCTAAGTTTCTCGAGCCGCGCTCAGGCGCGGCACCGGGCGCCACGAATTTCAGCGTGTTGTTTCGCGGCCCTTATGCGGGCCTTTTCGGCGGCGTGAACTGGCGCACACCGATAGAAGGCCTGACGCTGTCCGCGGAATATTCCAGCGACCGGTACAGCGAAGAGCAAAGGCGCGGAAATTTCCGCTCGCGCAGCCCGTTCAATTTTGGCGCGCACTACCAGATCTTCGAGAAATCCACGCTGAGCGTCAGCTGGCTTCAGGGGCAGAGCATTGCCGCAGCGTTTTCCGTCCAGATGGATCCGCTCGGCGATCCCTTTCCGCAACGTCTGGGGCCGCCGGTCCCCGGCTTCCACAGCCGAACGCCTGACGAGGAACGCGCAGCGCTCAACCAGCTGATGGGCCGTCCTGCCCCCGCAGGCGCGAGCCAGGCAAGCCTCGTGGACGCCCTGTGGAATACCGGTGCCGGAATTCAGGATGTCACGTTGCGCGGCCAAGCCGTCCTGCTGCAGATTTCCACGGGCGATCCCGCCGTTGTCTGCCGCACCGCCGCCGGAATATTGGCGGGCCAGTCGCTGGGCGTGAGCACCGTCAGCGTGCAAATGGGCAACCGGGTTGCAAACTGCCAGGTGCTCTATGCCGCCCCTCTCCTCTTGGCCACGGCGACAACCACACCCACCAGAGCAACCGCTTCGGCTCCGGGAAATCTGGTGACGATAGACGCCTCTCGCGGTGCGCCGGGGCCGGTCAATCGCGCCGAAGCCCTCGCTCTTATCCGGCGTCACATGGCCGAACAGCTGCTGGAAGAAAACGGGGTCTCGCTCACCGAAAGCGAAGCAATCGTCTACTACGCAAACTATCGCTACCAACACGAGAAAACGGCCGTGGACAGGCTGGTGCGAACATTGTCGGCCGATGCCCCTCCGAAAATCGAGCGGTTTCGCATCATCGCGATGAAGTATGGCGTTCCCCAGCGCGAGTATCAGATCCTGCGCGGCCCCGCCGAACGCGAAATGGCCCAGACGGCCGATTACGGCCTAGATGCCGTCACACACCAGAGCAGACCCGCGCCGCTGGTCAATCCCGTTCTCGCGCAGAATGCCCGCGCTTCCTATCCACGGTTTGAATGGTCACTGTCGCCGCAATTCCGGCAGCAATTGTTCGACCCGGACAATCCGTTCGCCGTGCAACTGGTGGGAGCGGCAGGCGCGACGCTGGAAATTTTGCCTGGCCTCTCCCTGCAAGGACAGGCCGAGGTCAGCCTCTACGACAATTTCAACGTTCGCCGTCCGTCAGACAGCGTCATCCCGCATGTGCGGACGGACTTCCTGCAGTATTTCACGAAAGGAAAGAACGGTATTGGCAACACCGAAATCAATTACCAGTTCCGGCTTTCCCCCACAGTCTTCGCCACCGCGCGCGCCGGCCTTTTGGAGAACATGTTCGCTGGCGCAGGCGGCGAGATACTCTGGCGTCCGGAAGGACAGCGCTGGGCCCTGGGCGCCGATCTCTATGGCCTGAAACAGCGCGGCTATGACCGGCTCTTTTCCCTCCGCGACTACACCGTCGTTACGGGGCATATGTCTTTCTATTATGCTTCCCCCTGGTCCAACCTGAATTTCACCTTCCGCGTCGGCCGGTACCTGGCCGGCGACTATGGTGCCACCTTCGAAGCGACAAGGCGCTTCCAGAGCGGCGTGGAGATAGGCGCATTCTTCACGAAAACAAATGTCTCCTCGCAGCAGTTCGGCGAAGGCAGTTTCGACAAGGGTATTTCGATCCGCATTCCCCTCGGCTGGGTCGCGCCCTTGAATACGCAGAGCCAGTTCTCGATGGATCTGCGCCCCGTGCAACGCGATGGCGGACAGCGCATGTTCAACGACACCATCCTCTACGATGCGACGCGCATGACCAGCGAAGCAGAGGCGCGTCTATGATACCGGCGCACAAATGCCGGGGGCGTCATCTGCAAGGCGCCAGAGGATGAAGAGCCTGACGCCCAGCCGGCTGGCCCTGGCGGCCGCGATGGTCACCATAATCTTCTACACCCTGCTTTTCCTGGTGCTTGGCCCAGGCACCGTGATCACCCGGCTGCATTCGGATACACTCAACTATCTCGGCCAGGCCCAGTATCTGGCATCACATGGCACGCTGGCAGGCTTCAGCTTCGGCGAAGGTTTCGAGCCGGTCGTGTACGCTTCGGTGGCGGCCTATATCCGCGCGCCCATTTTCTGGTTTTTCCAGAGCTTCGATACCGCCATCCGCGCCATCCAGATCCAGAACGCCATTCTTCTTCTGATTCTGGGTTTCGTCTGGCGGCAGTATCTGATCCTGCGGGCTCCCGCCCATGCGCTGCTCTGGTCCGCCCTGCCCTTTGCCTTTCTGTGCCTCGCCTACACGCCATGGATCGCGAACGCCTATCTGCCCGCAGGCGATCACCTCACTTCGCTGCTGACCATGGGGTTCGTGGTCGTATGCCTGCAGAGCGAGAGATGGGCGGCGGTTCCGCGAAAGCGCCTGCTGTACGGCTCGCTGCTTTTCGCGCTTCTGGCGTTGGCGACCCTGCAAAAGGTAACGTCTCTCGCGCTCCTGGCTTTCGCAGCATTGCATTTCGCGCCCACGGCAAAGCTGTCGCGGCGGGCCTGGATGGTGATCCTCGCCGGCGGCGCGCTGACGGCTCTGGCCTTCCTGGCGGTGACGCATGCGCTGGTGGCGCATTACATCACGGCAGGTACGGCCGCCTATTTCACCGGCCAGTCGCCGCAGATCGTCGCTGGCCGCACCCTGCTCTCGGCCTTCGCCTCCGCCATCCCCAGCCAGATCATTCCCAACTGGCAATATGTCTTCGCCATTGCCGACGCACCCAGCTTCTCGCTCGACCCGCGTCAGGCGCGATGGGAATGGCTTCCCTTCATTTTGTGCGGGGTTGCGGTTTCCGCGGTCATTCTCCGGGGCGCGTTTCTGTCCCGCAAAACCCTGGCGGCCGAACTCATATTTCTGGCGGCCGTTTTCCCCGCCTACGCGATTTCCAGCAACGCCACCGCGCGTTATTTCGCCATCACCCAGCCCTTCTTCTGGCTTCTGTTCATGCGCGGAATGCCGGTCTCCAGCCACCATCTGGCGCGGATATCCCAGGCCATGAGCCTGCGCCTGCTGACCGCCGCCCTTGCTGTCCTGGCATTGCTCGCGGCAGGCTTCCTGATCACACGCGGCACCTGGAGCAAGAGTTTCAGTTTTGCCCGCGCCGCCTCCTTCATCGAAGATGTCAACAGCGCCTTCGCGGGTGGGCGCACCTACCTGCAATCGATCGATACCGGCGAAACGCTGCTTCTGCCCAGCGACCTGCGCTGGCATGTGGTCAACGGCGCGCAATACGTGCCCGAAGACCGGGCGATGGAACGGGCATGCAACGGCTATTCCGTCTATCTGCCGCTGACCTGCGATCGGCGAAATTGCAGCATGGCAAAGACGCGCGTCGATGGTATCAAGGCCCGCCTTTCCGGCGCAGATTGGGAAGCGGCCTATGACCAACAGAACAACGCGGCGGAAATCATATTCTGGCGCATGCGCCCGAAGCCTCTTGCCTGCAAGGAATTGGTGAAGTGAGCCACAGAGACGTCGAGACCGCCGACCGCGCCCTGTTCGACGCCATGGCGGAAAAGTATGCCCGCAAAGACATGGTTGCTTCCTCGCGCATCGCCCGCCGCGACGCGCTCCTGCGCGCCGTGAAACCCGAATTGCGCGCACGGGGAACGCTTGGAACCGTGGTGGAAGTGGGGTGCGGCGCCGCCGCGTCCGCGCTTTATCTTGCCGGACAATATGCCCGCTACATCGGCATCGATCATTCCAGCGAGATGATCCGCTTTGCCCGCGACTTCATCGGGCCTGCGCCTGATGTGGAGTTGCTGGCCGCGAACGCCAAGCACACGACCTTGCCCGATCGCAGCGCCGACACGGTCCTGATGGTCGGTGCCTTGCACCACATGACGGAGCTGGACCTTGTGATGGCAGAGATGCTGCGCATCCTGCGTCCGGGCGGGCGGCTGATCTGCATCGAACCGCACCGGGAAAACCCGGTCATCCAGGCGTTGCGCTGGCTACGGACGAAAATCGACGCGGACTACAGCCCGGACCAGCATTTTTTCACGCGGGAGGAATTGTTCAACCTGCTACGTGAATACGGCTTCCAGGATACAAAATTGCGGTATTTCACGCTGTTTTCCCAACCCTTCGCGCAAGTTATACTGCCACCGCAGATCCTGACCGCACCGCTCAGCAGGCTGGCCTGCCTTCTGGACGCAGCCATTGAGCCGTTGCTTCTCGGCCCGCTGGGCAAGATAACCTGGCAGATCGTAGCGTCGAGCGTCGCCCCGCGGGAAAAAGAATAGGATTCGGATTCAACGATGACCGACGAAACCTCAGCCGACGCATGGCAACAGAACCTCAGCATCGTCATTCCCACATTCAACGAGCATGAAGGACTGGGGCTGATCCTGCCGGAGCTGCGGCAGCATATCCCCCTGGCCGAAATCCTTGTGGTGGACGATGGCAGCACGGACGGTTCCAGCGACGTGGCCGCATCCTTTGCGGGTGTGCGCGTGCTGAAGCACGCCTCCAACCGCGGTTATGGCGCCGCGCTCAAGACCGGTATGCGCGAAGCTGCCCGCAAGCATGTGGCCTGGATCGACGCGGATGGCGAATATTCCGTCGATGACCTCATCATCATCGCCAAGCGCATAGAGGCCGAAGCCCTCGACGCCGTGTTTACATGGCGGCGCCAGCGCTCCCGCTCCATGGTCCGCTTTGTGGGGAAATGGCTGATCCGGACCCTGTCCCATTCGATCAACACCTATCAGGGCCAGGACGGAAATTCCGGCCTGCGTGTATTCCGCACCTCGGTGATCACGCGCTACCTCTCCATCCTTCCCAATGCCTTTTCGGCCAGCATGACCAGCACCATCGTCATGTATGAGCAAAAGCACGCCGTCGGCATCCAATCCATCGATTCCCATGAGCGGGTCGGAGAAAGCAAGGTCAGGATTGCCGATGGGTTCACCACGCTCGCCCTTGTGCTGCGCCTCGTCATGCTTTTCGCGCCACTGCGCATTTTCCTGCGCGCCGGGAGTATTTTGGTAGCCGTCGGCCTGATCTATGGCCTGACACGAGCGATCTTGGAGCGGCACGGCATTCCCACGGCAGCGCTCCTGCTGATCCTGACGGGCATCCTGCTTTGGATCGCCGGCCTGATCGCCGATCAGATCGGGCATATGCGGCTGGCCCTGATCGAGATGCAGGCCGAAATGCGCGAACGCAAGAAGCGCGATGACTGACATCCCCTCGTCCAAGCCTGTTCTGGTATTCGTCAAGACGCGCGCCATCGACGGCGAAGCCTTCAGCGGCCGGGCGAGGACCATGACGTCGATCCGAACCGCCTTGAGCAGGCATTTCGACCTGCGGGAAATCCGGCTGCTGTCTTTGATCGAACGGAAATCCGTGTCGGCCTGCCTCCAGCCCATGCTGAACTTCGGCTGGAAGCTGCTGACCTTGCGTCCCCAGCCCCTGCAATGCGCGCTCTTTGATGCCTCCCGGCAAAACCCGGAAACCGTCCGGCAAATACTGGCCTTGCGCCCGGCGGCCGTCTATCTCGACACCATCCGCTGCATCAGCCTGCTGTTGGCCCTGCGCCGGGCCGCGCCCAATCTGCGCATCGTCATGGACATGGACGATCTGATGTCCCGGCGCATCGAGACGTTCCAGCAGGGCGGCCACAGCTTCTCGCTGGGTTATCTGAAGAAGGACGCGCCCAGGGTGCTGCAGTGGCTGCTGAGCCTGACATGGCTGACCCGGCTGCTGCTGGCCTATGAGGTGTTTGCGCTGCGGCGGGCGGAACGCCGGGCTGCCTTGTCCGCAGATGCGGTGACGCTGGTGTCCGAAGTGGAGGCGCAGAACGTGCGGGAGGCCGTGCCGGAAGCGAAAGAGCGCATCCTCACCCTGCCGCCGCCCGTGGCGGTGATCCGCCCCGCGCAACCGCGCGCGACACCCATGAGCTTCTGTTTCGTGGGCAGCGATCGCCAGGTCCAGAATCGCGGGATCATCGACTTCCTTCTTGAGATATGGGAGCGACGGAGGCCTTCCGCTGCGCTGCGCATCATCGGAGAACAGACGCGGCCGCCCGTTGCGGTCCATAACGTGACATGGCTGGGCTCGATTCCCAGCCTCGATGCCGCCTATGACCGGCACGCCGTGCTCGTCAGTCCCTATTTCATTCACGGCGGCATAAAGACGAAAATAGCCGATGCCCTGGGCTATGGCGTTCCCGTCATCACCAACTGGACGGGGATGGAAGGCATCGGCTTTCGCGAATACCCGCTAATCGTCGAGGATTTCAGCCAGATCGAAGAGATGATCTGCGATCCCGAAAGCTGGCGCGAACGGTTCGACCAGGCCGCGGCTGCCGGAAACGATCTCGTGTCACGCCGGTTTCGAACCGAATCCTATGAACAAAGATGGCGGGAATTGCTGGCGGGCGATGGCGCCGCTCAGGCGAAGGTCATCGTCTGAGCGCGCTCGAAGTCCTGCGGCACGCCGATGTCGATGAACATGCCGTTGCCTTCAATGCCCCATAACCGCCCTTCCGCCGCCAGGCGCGGAAACACCTCGCGCTCGATGGAACAGGGCGGTGGCGGGATGTCCCGCAGGATTTCCCGGCGCAGCATATAGATACCGCCATTGATCAGGCCGGCCGCCGCGCCGCCGCGTTCGGCAAACCCCGTCACCTTGCCTTCGGCAAGCGTGACCGCACCATACCGGCCGGCATCGGGAACAGTCCGCAGCGCGATTTTTCCCAGCCAGTTGCTGCTCGGCGGAACGGAAATCAGCGCATTCATATCGACGTCAAAGAACGAGTCGCCATTGGAAACCAGGAAGGTGTCGTCCAGATACGGCGCGGCATAGGCGATGGCGCCGCCCGTCCCGGCTTCCTCGGGTTCTGCAACGGCCTGAATGTCGAGACCAGCCTGACGGTGTGCCTCGCAGTAGCTTTCGATCTGCTCGGAGAGATAGCCGGCCAGCAGCAAGAAGCGGGAAACACCGGCCCGCCGGAATTGCGCCACCAGATGGTCCAGAAAGGGCTTTCCATTGACCATCAGCAGCGGCTTGGGCGTGCTGGAGGTCAGCGAACCCAGTCGCGTTCCCTTGCCGCCGACCAGAAGAACGGCCTGGGTCAGCAATAGGCTTCCTCGACCAGACCGCAAAGGATGTGCCCGACTGCGATATGCATTTCCTGGATGTGATCGGTGCGTTCGGAAGGAACACGCAGGCAGATGTCGCAGATATTGGCCATGGCGCCGCCCTGCGCGCCGGTCAGGCCGATCGTGCGGGCGCCGATAGCCTTGGCCTTCTCCAGCGCGTTGATGACATTGCGGCTGTTGCCGCTGGTCGAAATGCCGACAAGCATGTCTCCGGGCCGGCCGATGCCTTCGAACTGGCGTGCGAAGATCAGGTCATAGCCATAGTCGTTGCCGATCGCCGTCAGGGCGGAGGTGTCCACGGTCAGCGCCAGCGCCGCCAACGGCTTGCGATCCTTCAGGAAGCGACCCATCAGCTCCGCCGCCAGATGCTGGGCGTCCGCCGCGGAACCACCATTGCCGCAGAAGAGGATCTTGCCCCCGTTGCGCAGGGTCTCGACCATCATTTCTGCCGCATCCACGATGCTCTGGCTTTGCTTCTCGAGCGCCTGGAAATTCCCGGCAATCTCCAAGATGGTTTCGCCAACGTTGCTGCTGGACATAGCGGTCACGGATTTGCTCCTTAAAACGATGTGTCTGGATGTCCCTAGGCGCGAGCCTTGGACGGAATGAGGCTGCGCCGGTCAGGCTTGCCGCTCTTGCTCTTGGGAACCGACCAGGCTTCGACGCCCGTGTCCACGAAGTGACAGTTCATGACGGCGCCGCCCAGCTGCTCAAGCGTATGCACGACCCGGCTTCTGGAGCAGGGATCGCAGATCAGCATCATGAAGCCACCGCCGCCCGCACCGGAAATCTTGCCGCCCAGCGCGCCGGCGGCAATTGCCGCGTCATAGGCGGCATCGATGGAGGCGTTGGAAATGGTGGGCGCGGTTGCGCGCTTTTCCGCCCATGACTTGCCCAGCAGCGTGGCGAATTCCACCATGTCGCCGCGCAGCAGCGCTTCCTTCATGCTCAGGGCCTGCGCCTTCAGGCTGTCGAAGCGGCGAACGATATTCTCGTCGGCGGCTTCCAGCCTGCGCGTCTGTTCCTGGATGATGTGCGCGGATTCCCGCGACGTGCCCGTGTAGTACAGCACCAGGGACGCCTCGAGCTCCGACTGGATCCAGCTTTTGATCCGCAGCGGGTTGACGATGACGCGATCGCCAGTGAGGAATTCCATGAAATTGAAACCGCCGAACGTCGCGGCATACTGATCCTGGCGGCCGCCATTCAGGCCAAGGTCGATGCGCTCGATCTCGAAAGCCAGCCGCGCCAGCGCATACTCGTCGAGCGATAGCGAAAGATATTCCGCAAAGGCCTTGATGATGGCCACGGTCACGGTGGACGAAGCCCCCAGGCCGGATCCGATAGGCGCATCGCAATAGGTCACGATCGAAACCGGCAGTGGCTTTCCATCGTTGAAATCATGCACCATGCGGTTGTAGACGCCGCGGTGCAGCTTGAGCGGGCCATCAATGTCCAGATGGGCCGTGGCGTCCAGATCGACCGCTATGTTCTGATCGGTCGCCTGCAGATGAATCTTGCCGTCGCTGTTCTCGAAAAGCGTGGCATAGGCATAACGCCCGATGGTCGCATTGATCACCATGCCGCCATGCTGATCGACATAGGGGGAGAGTTCTGTGCCACCTCCGGCAAAACTCAGCCGTAACGGCGCACGCGAGCGAACGAGCATGTTGTGACCTTTTTCAACAGCTTATTAGGCTACCGGCTGACTTTCACAATAGCCACAACGAGGCCGCGAAACCGGGGAACCGGTCCTGGATTGACCCGAAAAGACAATATTCCTATACTCAAAGCAACCGCCGCGCTTCTATTAGGGTTCCAACTTGCGCATCGGTGACTTGTTATCGTTTTCAACCAGAGCGGTAGCGTGCACCCGGTATGATCGAGGCCTGATGCCCTTACAGGATTTGAGACAATGCCCGGTTCCGCCAAGCTTCCGCGGGCGCAACAAGCTGCTCGTGCAAGTCTGGTATATCGTGCGTGCGACCTTCTTCCGCGCTTCGCCCCATGCCGCTGTGTTCCTTCGACGCGGCATCCTGCGCCTGTTCGGAGCGAAAATCGGCAAGGGCGTGGACATCCGCCCGTCCGCCGTCATCACCTATCCGTGGAACTTGAAGGTCGGTGACTACAGCTATATCGGCGATGAAGTCGTCCTGTACAATCTCGATGCCATAGAGATTGGAAAGCACGTGTCCATCTCTTATCGATCCATGCTCTGTACGGGATCGCACGATACCGGCGATTCGCGCTTTCCCCTTCTGCTGGGGCCGATTTCGATAGGCGACGAATGCTGGATCGCGGCCGACGCCTTCATCGCACCGAACGTATCGATCGGGCATGGCGCCGTGATCGGCGCACGCTCTTCGGTTTTCCGGGATGTCCCTCCCCAGCAGATCTGGCACGGATCGCCGGCGCGATATGCCCGGGAGCGGACCGCTGGCAAAGAAGCCGCGGAACAATCCCTTTTGAATAGTGCCGAACCCACCTAAGTTGATGCCGAACAATTGCGAGCCGCCTTCCGTGCCCTATCCACTTCTCATTTGCATCGCATCCGATCGGGCTGGGCAGGCAGAACCCACCGCCCTGCCCGCCAGGCGTGAGCGCACGGCGCGCCAGGCATGACGTACCTTGCGGACTATTATGCCAACTACACAGGTCCGGGCGGCGACTGGGAACAGAGCTTTGGCAAGCGCAAATATTACTATGACGCCATGGCCCGCATCATCGCGCGCGTGCATCCCCAGGCAGCAAGCATGGTGGAAGTCGGGTGCGGCCTCGGCATGTTCACCTTCGCAATGGCCAGCAGGAACCAAGACCTGAAGATCGTAGCGGGCGATATCTCCGATTACGCCGTGACCGTTGCCGGATCCAAGCTGGCTCCATTCGCCAATGTCAAAATCATGCGCCTGGACGCGGAAGACCTGCCGTTCGAGAACGCGAGCGTGGACATCGTGACGGCTTTCGACGTCGCCGAGCATCTGCCGAATCCTGAAAAGCTGATGGAGGCCGCCTGGCGTGTTCTTCGCCCCGGTGGCACTTTCATATTTACCACGCCCAACCCCACCTCGCTGGGTGCCCGGATCAAGCGCAAGGGGCAGGTCGGCGAGGTGCCGGACGACAAGCGCTTCTGGTTCGCCTTACGCGATGCCACGCACATCAACCTGCAGCCTCCTTCATTCTGGCGGCAACTCTGCCTCCAGAGCGGCTTTGAAAAAATCGAAGACGGTTCCGACTTCTGGTGGGATACGCCTTACGTGCCATTCATTCCCGACGCACTTCAGAGACTGGTATTCAACGGCAGCCATCAAATTCTGATGCGCCTCGTTGGATATTGCTCCTGGCAGCTGGGAGAAAATTATATCGGGGTTTGGAAAAAGCCCGCATACACGAGTGTCGCCCATGACAATGGCTGACATCAGCCATTCTGCAACGCCAGGCTCCCTGCGGACTGGAGTTCTGGCGAGTATCTTTACCGTCGCCATTCTGACACTTCCCGTTCTGGACTGGCGCTGGATGTTCGGTCTGGCGTCCTATGCACGTCCGCTGGCGCTGTTTCCCATCCTTTTTGGGCTTGCCATTTTCGCCATAACCGCCCGCGGCGACACCCACCTTCCAGCGCAGAAGTCATTTCTGATTTTTTCTGCTTTCGTAGGGTGGGCCCTGATTTCAACGGTCACAGCAATTGCCACCACGCCGATTGTGGGAACGCTGAAAGGCTGGACCATGGAAGGCAAGGCTATTCGTGAGGTCATGGGCCTGGGATTGGGCTACATCACATATTTCTATTTTTCTCTCATGCTCACAACGGTGGATGACGCACGCACCACCATCAAGCTCTTATGCATTTCGTTCGTTCCGGTGGCGATCGCGGCCTTCATCGAGGCGGGATCAATCTATTGGAATTTGGAGTTGGCCAGAACCCTCGATTCAATCTTGATGCAGTTCCGTGTCCAGAATCAGGGCAACCCTCCTTATCAAAAGATAATGGGCCTGGCGCCGGAAGCGTCCATGTTCGCGGACCAGCTTCTTTCGCTTTTCATGCCTTTTTCCCTGGCCGCACTATTGTGCAAGGCGCGTTTCTTTCGCGGAACCATTCTGGGTGTCAGCCCCGAGGCAATGATTTTCGGTGTTGCCGTCTTTCTCCTGCTGATCAGCGGCTCACGCACGGCATTGGTGGGCGGCGCAATCATGTTTGTGGCAGGCATGATTTGCGTGGTTTTTTTTGGCGGCAAGGCCATTAGTACTGGCCGCAAGGCGCTTCTTGTCCTTGTTCCGATTGCCGTCCTTGGTGCCGCCGCCGCCTCGCCGCAAGTAAGAGAAGTTGCCACGCCCGTGCTCGCATCCCTGGCCGGCGTCAACGACTCCATCGACGCAGGCGTGTGGTCGAACATTACCCGCGCGGGAAACCAGGTCGCAGGATGGAGCATGTTCTTCGCCTACCCGGTCGCGGGAGTTGGCACAGGCGGTTACGCGTTCCACTACGCACAATACATACCCGACTGGGCGCTGTTCTCGCCCGAGGTGCAAGCCTATCTTGGAACATATGACAGGGCATTTGCCGCGGCGTGCCCTCAATGCACTCTCGACGGCGTAATGGAGCTATTGCCGGACCCCAAGGGCCTGCTGGCACGCATCGCTTCCGAGACAGGCGTGGTAGGACTTTTTTTGATGCTGGCAATGTGGCTGGCGCTCGCCCGGCGCGCGTGGCGCGCTTATCGCGAGAAAAATGCACCGCATGTAAGGGCCATCGGCCTGGGTGGCCTGCTCTCATTGATCAGTATATCGGTTCTGACATTCAACCTTTCCAGTTATGTATGGATACACTGGTATCTGGTGTATGCCATCATCGGCACATTGCCGCTGGCGCCCAAACCTGCAACCGGGACTGTCCGTGATGCCGCCGTCTAAAGTCGTGGTCGTACACAGCAATGTGGATGCGATGGGCGGCGCGGAAAATCATTGCGTTCGCGTTCTCAGCCTGCTGCAGAAGCGTTTTGACGACATAACCCTCGTGCACACGGGTGGGGCGCTGGATGCCGACAGGATATTCCGGTGGTGCGGCATCAGGCTCGATCCTGATCGCGTACGCTTCGTCAGCGCCGCGCCCAAGTCCGCATTCCTGCAAAAATTCCTGAAGCCCGTAATGTTCAGCTATGCGGCGGCGCTGCACAAGTCCCGCGCGCTGTCCCGCGATGCAAGCCTGGTGGTCGGAACATTCGGCGAATGCCCCATCGACCATCCACGCCTGCTGCAATCCATCCATGTGCCGCTTTTCTTCTACGACAGGGAAAGTCTGGGATATCTCGGCTTCAACGACCCACGCGCAACCCGCCACGCCATGCGCGCCGCTTACATCATCCTGAGCCGCCTGCTCAGCGGATGGAGCAGGGCGGCCGTCGTGAAGCCCACCACGATCACCAACTCTCATTGGACCCGCGAACAGTTCGAGCGGCACTATGGCCCAGGCAGCGCCCGGACCATTCATCATGGCGCCTCGGTCAGCCTGTCGCCATCGGACAGCGCCTACCTCCCCTTTTCCGCGCGCGAGAACAACTTTGTCATCCTTGGGCGCGTCGTGCCAAACAAGCGTGTCGATCTGGCAATCAGCATCGTGGAGAGGCTCCGCGAGCAGCATTCACACGATGTCGGCCTCAGGATCATCGGCCGCGCCGCGCCGGAATATGAACAAGAGGTGCGTGCACTCATGGCCGGACGGCCCTGGATCGAGTGGCACTCGGACCTGACCCGGACCACCCTGGAGCAACTGATCGCGCGGCAGAAATGGGGACTGCATTGCTACCGCTTCGAGCATTACGGCCTTGCCCCCGCCGAACTTCAGCATCTGGGCTGCATAACCTTCGTTCCGGATTTCGGGGGCCAGACGGAAATCATAACCGACCCCAGATTGCGCTACACGGACATGGACGATGCCGTCGCGAAGATCGACGCGATATTGCGCGCGCCGCGTGCGGCACATGATGAGATCCTGGCGGACATGGCGAGAAACAACGCCATGCACAGCGTTCACCATTTCGAGCAGGAATTCCTGGACCTGATCGACCGCATGCAGCCGGGCAATACCCCATGACGCGGCAATACATCTTGGCCCAGATCGCGCGGTTGCCGGAATCCGTGCTGCTGGTCGGCGCGCGGATCACCACCTTCGCCTGCGGTGCGGCGACACTCGCGCTGGCCGCGCGCCATTTCGACGACAGCCTTTTCGGCATATGGGCCCTGGCAACGTCCCTGACCGGAATCGTGGCCAGCTTCGACCTGGGCCTCGCCAACGGGATCCGCAATCGCCTCGCCATGGAAAGCCGTGACGAAGCGCAGATGGACTTCGCCGCCGGTTTCTACATGCTCTGGATCATCGCCGCGCTGTATGCCGCGATGATCCTGGCCTTGTTCCTGACCACGGGTCTGACACAGTTTTTCGCCACGCCCGATGCCGCCATCAAGAACCTTGGCGGTTTGGCGCTATGCCTTTCGAGCATATTGCTGCTGCCACGCCTGCCGTTTTATCTGGGGCTCAACGCCTATTTCAGCTTCCGCGAGGCGCGCCTGAATGCGGTGTTCGACACGCTGTCGGGTGTCGGCGCGCTGGCCGGCCTCCTGATAGGCATGGCGTTTGCGCTGCCGCTGCTTCCAACCATCGCTCTCTACCAGATCGGCAATGTCGGCTTCTGCGGCCTGGCGCTTTACTTTTTCCTCAAACGGCGAAACTGGAACCTGCATACGAACGATTTCGTTCGCCGCATCAAGATCAACGCAAAGAATTCCTATGCCTTCGCGCTGTTGAGTTTCGCGGGCCTGATCCTGAACTCTTCTTCCACCTTCGTCGTCGCCGCGGTCGTGGATGTCGCCCAGGCAGGGCCGTTCCGGGCCATGCTGACGATATTCCAGGCCATCCTCGCCCTGCAGCTGACTGCGATCATGCCCGTATGGAGCGAGTTTTCCTTCGCCATCGCCAACGGCAAGGAAGCCGGCATCAGCGGGATGCTCCGCAAGGTGGCCCTCAATTCGAGCATTTTCGCCGTCCCGATCCTGGGCTTCGCAATTCTGGCGCCATGGGTCATTCAGCTTTGGCTGGACGCGCCCAGGGGAGGCTATCTCCTGCCCGTGCTGCTGAGTGGCTGGGCAATCCTCATGGGCGTCAACAACTTGCTGTCAGTGGTGCTTAACGGTATAGGACGGCCAATCCTGTCTTTTCTGGCCCTATTGCCAGGGGCGCTATCGATACTGCCGGTATCACTCTTCTTCGGCCACCTCTACGGCGCGGCCGGCGTCGCTGGAGCTTTCCTGGTCCTGTCCGGTATCACCGCGGTTCTGCTTTCCCTGATGGTGCTGGGCTGGATGCGAACCGTGCAACGCCGATAGAAATGCAGGCATCACTTTTGAATTTGGTTTGCTAGACTGAGCGATCAGATGGAACAATCGATCAAAATTTCCGCCCTCACCGCCGCGGCGCGCCACATGCTCCCCCTCATCATCCTCCTGACGGGGCTGGCTGTCGTGGCGATGCTGGCATATGGCCGGCTATCGCCGCCGAAATTTGAAGTATCGATGCTGATCGCCCCGCCAAGCGACAGCTTCAGCCTGAACGCCCCGGCAGGACTTGGCGCCGCTGGCGGCTTGAGCGGCCTGCTGAGCGGCGGCAGCGCGAGCAGCGTCAACGATTTCGACAAGTTTCCGGAAGTCATCAGTTCGCCCGCGCTGGCGCAACGCATGATCGACCGTCATCCGGACGTGATGCGGAAGGTCTTCGCAAATCAATGGGATGCCCAGTCCGGCAGCTGGCGTGAACCCGGCGGACTTGGCGCGTTCGCAAAAAAACTTATCCGCTCCCTGTTTGGACGTGAGGGCTGGATGGCGCCAAATGCGAACGATCTATCCCGCTATATCAACGCTTCGGTGCTGATCACGAACATCGGCAGGTCGGGCATGAAATCCATGACCTTCGCCCACACGGATGCGAAATTCGCGCTGACATTCCTGAAGTTTCTGCATCAGGAAGCCGATGGACTGCTCCGCGAAGATGCGTATAGCAGCACCACGACGAAGATAGATTACCTGTTGAAGCAGCTGCAGACCGCGTCCGTGAAGGAATTGCGCGATGCGTTGACCCAGCTGCTGATCAACGAAGAGCGCAAATACATGCTGCTGCGCAACTCCCTGCCCTTTTCCGCCGCGATCGTCGTTCCACCCGTGCTGCCCTCGACGCCTGTCGGCATGAGCCCGCCGATGATGCTCGCCATGGGCATATTGTTGGGCCTGATGGTAAGTTCGCTAGTCTGCGTTTGGCTGTACCTGGCGTTTCCCGCGGTTCGGCGCCGGAATTTCTGGACGCTGGCCCCGGCGCGCCGTGGCGTCAGCCCTTCCCATCCGCCTGAGCTTTGACGACAAGCTTGGATTCCAGAAAGCGCGGGGCGGCTTCCAGCGTCGGCAGAACCTCGACACTGAAGCCTGCGTCCGCAATCGGCAGCACTTCGTCGCGACATTCAGCGCCATATCCGGTGAGAACAAGGATCGCGCCAGGCAAGCCGGCGGCCTTTGCCGCCTGTATATCGCTGAGCTTGTCGCCGATGAACCAGCTGGCGGAAAGATCCACATTGAGCCTGTCAGCGGCCAGATGCAGCATGCCGGCGCCCGGCTTGCGCCAATGGGCATGGCTTTCGCCATAGCCCGGTGTGAAATCGGGATGGAAAGGGCAAGCCAGCGTCAGGTCGATATGGGCGTTGCCCGCCCCCAGCTGCGCATGGATTTCGCCTTCAACACCCTGATAGGTGGCCCAGTCGAACAGGCCCCGCGCAATGCCCGCCTGGTTCGTGGTGACCATGACCGGAATGGCCTTTTCATTGGCCCAGCGCACGAGCGCCGCCGCGCCGCGCTCCAGCCGAACGTCCTGCCGCCGCCTGAGATAGTTCACTTCCTCGACCACGACCCCGTCACGGTCAAGAAACAAGCCCGCGCGCGCGACAGGCGCCCGCAACGGCTGCCCGATCGATCCCAGCCCTTCAGGTGTGATCTGAAACTCGTCCGCCGCGGTTCTCATCGATGCGACCGCAGCAAGGGACGTAGGCGGCGAAAGACCATGCGAAACCATCTGGGAGTTTGGTGAGCCCGGATGGTTTCGAACCATCGGCCCTCTGATTAAAAGTCAGATGCTCTACCCCTGAGCTACGGGCTCGCCAAAGTGAGGCGGGAAGATATGAGCAGCCCCCCAGCAGGTCAATAGCCACAAGCTATTGTTTTGTCTACATTTCTTGATTAAATCACATCTCTCGCGAACGGACGCATTTGGAGCCTGGCGTATGGAGCGCATTCTTCTGACCGGTGCGACGGGTTTTGTCGGCTCGAATGTGCTCCGGCTTTTGCGCAAGGATGATCGCGAGGTCGCCATTCTCCTGCGCGACACAAGCAACCCATCTCGCATCGCAGACCTGCTGCCGGATGTGAAAGTTATACAGGGTAGCCTCGCCGGCCTTGACCGGATCGCTCCTCAGATCGCCGACTTTCGCCCCCAGGCCATGCTGCATCTGGCTTGGGGCGGCGTCGGCAACGCCGCGCGCAACGACCTGGAGCAGTTCGACAATGTCGGCCAGGCCCTGTCGCTCTACCGGCTGGCGCAGGAGCAGGCGTGCAAATTCCTCGGCCTGGGTTCGCAGGCGGAGTATGGCGCCCAGCCGGGCATCATTTCGGAAGCGTCTCCGACCCGGCCCACGACGCTGTATGGCGCAACCAAGCTGGCTACGGCACAAATTCTGGAACGGGCTTCTTCACTGTCCGGGCACCCCTTCGCCTGGCTGCGCCTCTTCTCCTCCTACGGTCCTGACGACAATCCCGCCTGGCTGATCCCGTATCTCATCGGGCAGTTGCTGGATGGCAAGCGCCCCCAGCTGACCAAGGCGGAGCAGGTATGGGACTACAGCCATGTCCGCGACGTGGCCCAGGCCATTGTCAGTGCCATGGATGGCCCGGCGAACGGAATCTTCAATTTGGGCACCGGCACAGCCCGCCCCTTGCGCGAGATCATCGAACTGGTCCGGGATGCGATCGACCCGGCGCTGCCGCTTGGCTTCGGAGAGGTGGCGTACCGCCCCGACCAGGTGATGCATCTGCAGGCGGACATTTCAGCCTTGTCGTCCGCAACGGGATGGACGCCGCGCGTCCGGCTGGAAGATGGCCTGGCGGAAACCGTTGCCTGGTACACGCAGGCGCGCAACGCCGGCTAAGGCGTGGCCGCGTAAAGCCTGATCTGTTCCAGCGTGGCGCGCTGCATGTCGGCGCCATTCAGCTTGGCCCGGTGCCATTCCACGATCATCGACAGCGCCTTTTCCAGCTTCCAGCGTGGCTGCCATTGCAGCTGCTGCCGGGCCTTCGAGATATCCAGCTTCAGAAAATGCGCCTCGTGCGGATGATCGGCGCCATCAAGCCGCCAGCCGGGCTGGTGCGGCCATTGCGACGTCAGCGATTCGACGATGCGCTGCACCGGCTGGGCGTCGCTGGGATCAGGACCGAAATTCCAGCCACCGTCAAAGGTCGCGGAATCCTCCCAGAGCCGTTCCACAAGCGTCAGATAGCCCCCCAGGGGCTCCAGCACATGTTGCCAAGGGCGGATGGCGTGCGGGTTGCGGATAGTGACGGCCTCGCCGCGCTCGAAAGCCCGCAGGCAATCGGGAACCAGGCGGTCATCAGCCCAGTCGCCGCCGCCAATCACATTGCCGGCGCGGCCCGACGCCAGGCCCACGCCCTGCTTCTGAAAGAAGGACTGGCGATAGGCGCTGGTCACAAGCTCGGCGCAGCCCTTGCTGTTGCTGTAGGGATCGTAACCACCCATGGCTTCGTTCTCGCGATAGCCCCAGGACCATTCGCGGTTCTCGTAGCATTTGTCGCTGGTGACCACGAGCACGGAGCGCAGCGCGGAACATTGGCGCGCGGCTTCAAGGACATTGACGGTGCCCATCACATTGACCGCGTAGGTCTCGACGGGCGCCTGGTAGGAGTACCGCACCAGCGGCTGCGCCGCCATGTGGATGACGATGTCGGGGGCGGACTCCGTCATCCGGCGCGTGACGTTTTCCAGGTCGCGGATGTCACCGATATGCGAGGCCATGCCCTTGCCGACATGCGCGATATCGAAAAGGCTGGGATTGGTCGAAGGCGCGAGTGCATAGCCCGACAGTTCCGCACCCATGGACTGCAGCCAGAGCGACAGCCAGCCACCCTTGAAGCCGGTATGGCCCGTCAGGAAGACGCGCTTACCCTTCCAGAACGCCGCGTTCACCATGACTTCCAGGGCGCCTTCCCGCTTGCCCACAATTCTTCGAGATAATTCTTGTCCCGCAGCGTATCCATCGGCTGCCAGAAGCCGAAATGCTCATAGGCCGCGAGCTGACCGCTTTGCGCCAGCGTTTCCAGCGGCTCTTTTTCCCAGATGGTCTGATCGTCGCGCAGCAACTCGAGCACGTCGGGAGAGAGAACGAAAAAGCCGCCATTGATCAGAGCGCCGTCACCCTTGGGCTTTTCCTTGAAGGTGTGAACCTTGTGATCCGTGATATCGAGCGCGCCGAAGCGGCCCGGCGGCAGCGTGGCGCTCAATGTCGCCTTCACGCCCTGGGCACGATGAAAAGCGACCAGCTTGCCGATATCGATATCGGCCACGCCATCGCCATAGGTGAAGCAGAATTCCTTTTCGCCCTTCAGGAAATCTCCGACGCGCTTAAGGCGCCCGCCCGTCATGGTGTGTTCGCCGGTATCGATCAGCGTCACCTTCCAGTTTTCGGCATAACGCTGATGCACTTCGACGGCATTGTTCGACATATCGATCGTGACGTCGGACATGTGCAGGAAGTAGTTCGCGAAATACTCCTTCAGCACATAGCCTTTGTAGCCGCAGCAAATGATGAAATCATTGATGCCGTAGTGAGAGTATATCTTCATGATATGCCAGATGATCGGCTTGCCACCGATCTCGATCATCGGCTTGGGCTTCACCGAAGTCTCTTCCGAGATTCTGGTGCCCAGCCCGCCAGCAAGAATGACAGCCTTCATCCCTCTCCATCCGCGCGAAAATGTAAGTCGGCGGAACCTACAGTAAGATCCTTGTATCAGCTAGGAAAAAGAGGGATGGAAGCGTGCTCTGGAAAGTGCCGGGGCAAGCTGGAACAGGCCAGTCTTTGGTGCTAGAGAGACCCTCCGGGCCGCTCAGAATCATCCCCACCCACCCCAATCGTCGAATCCATGCCTGCAGCAATGCGAAATGCTTTATCGACGCGCGACCTGGCCAAGGCGATCCGCAAAGACGTGCTGCGCATGGTTCACAGCGCAAAAGCGTCCCATGTCGCCAGTTGCCTCTCGATAACCGATATCATCGCGGTTCTTTACGGCGCGGTGATGCGGCACGATGCAGCCAACCCGTCGCTTGCCGCGCGCGATCGCTACATCCTCAGCAAGGGGCATGCCGCCGCGGCCGTGTATGCGACGCTGGCAAATCTCGGCTTCATTCCCAGGAGCGATCTCGAGCAGTACGGAAAAAATGGTTCCGTCTACATGACCCATGTCAGCAACAAGATTCCCGGCGTGGAATTTTCCAGCGGCTCGCTGGGGCATGGCCTGCCCTTCGGCACGGGCAAGGCGCTTGCGGCTCGCAGGCGCGGGCTGGACTGGCGCGTCTTCGTGCAGCTGAGCGACGGTGAAATGGACGAAGGCAGCAATTGGGAAGCGATCCTGTTCGCCGCCCATCACAAGCTGGATAACCTTGTCGCCATCATCGACTACAACAAGCTTCAAAGCCTCGCATCCGTCAGCGATACGCTTGGCCTGGAACCTCTGGCCGCCAAGCTGGCGGCGTTTGGCTGGTCGGTGCGGGAAATGGACGGACATGACCATACCTTGCTGGAAGACAGCCTTTCATCCACGCCCTGGGAAGCCGGAAAGCCATCCGTCCTGATCGCCAACACCGTCAAGGGCAAAGGCGTGGGGTTCATGGAAAACCGCGTCGAATGGCACTACAAAAGCCCCAACGACGAACAGTTGCGCCTGGCCCTTTCCGAGATCGACGCAAACCATGCGTAACGCCTTCATCGAGGAATTGGTGGCTCTGGCCGCGCAGCACGATCATTTGAGCCTGATCGTGGGCGATCTTGGTTTTTCGGTCGTCGAGCCTTTCATCGATCGCTTCCCCGATCGCTTCGTCAACGCCGGCGTCGCCGAACAGAACATGACGGGGCTGGCGGCCGGCATGGCATCCGAAGGCTTTCATGCCTTCACCTATTCCATCGCCAATTTCCCAACCTTCCGCTGCGCCGAGCAGATTCGCAACGACGTCGATTACCTGAAGATGCCGGTGACGGTCGTGGCCGTGGGCGGCGGCCTGTCCTATGGCGCCCTGGGCTACTCTCATCATGCCGTGCAGGACATGGCCCTGTTGCGGGTGATGCCCAACATGACCATTGCGGCGCCGGGCGATCCGATGGAGGTGCGGGCCTGCATGCGCTACCTGGTGGACAATCCGGGCCCCTCCTATCTGCGCCTGGGCAAGGCCGGCGAGAAATCCCACCATCCGAAGCCGCCCGAGATAAAGCCGGGCGTCTGGTGCAAAGTGAAAAGCGGTCATTCGCCGGATGGAAAACGCCGGGCCATCCTGACCACCGGCGCCTCTCTGCAAAGCGCCATGGAATGGGCTGCCGATGCTGATCTGGCCGCCTATGACGTCTTCTCCATGCCGCTATGGGGGATGCAGTGGAAGAAGATGCAGGCACAACAGGCACTGCCCTTTGAGCAGATCGTCACGCTGGAAGACCATTTCCTGGATGGCGGTTTCGGCTCCTGGATGCGCGAAGCTTTGGCTCTGACGGATGGCTATTCCGGGAAGCTCGTGACTATCGGCCTCGACCCTTCGGTGCGCGACATGGTGGGTTCGCAGGATTCCATGAATGCCGCCGGCGGACTGAACCTGGAAAGCGTCAAGGCCGCGATCCGCTAGGGCGCCGCGTCCTGCAACGCGCGCCCGGCCGCGTATCGGACGAAAAACGCCTTCGCGAATTCCGCAACATTCCCCGCCTGGATCGCGCTGCGCAGCGCCGCCATGATGTCCTGGTAGAACACCAGATTGTGCCAGGTCAAAAGCATGGACGCGATGATCTCGTTTGCCTTCACCGTGTGGTGAAGATAGGCGCGGCTGTAGTTGCGGCAGGCCGGGCAGCGGCAGCTTTCGTCCAGCGGCAGCGGGTCCTCGGCATGGCGTGCATTCTTGAGGTTGAGCGGGCCGTCCCATGTGAAAGCCTGTCCGCTGCGGCCTGAACGGGTCGGCAGCACGCAGTCGAACATGTCGACGCCGCGCAGCACCGCGCCCACGATATCGTCGGGCTTGCCCACGCCCATTAGGTAGTGTGGCTTCTCGGCGGGCAGATGCGGCACCGTCGCGTCCAGCGTCTCGAACATCGCCGCCTGCGGTTCGCCCACGGCCAAGCCGCCCACGGCATAACCGTCAAAGCCGATGTCGCGCAGTTCCTGCGCGGAACGCACCCGCAGATCGGCAAACGTGCCGCCCTGCACGATACCGAAACAGGCCCTGCCCTCCTGCTCGCCGAACGCGATCTTCGAGCGCTTCGCCCAGCGCATGCTCATGGCCAGCGAATTTTCGATCACGGCCTTTTCGGCGGGCAACGCGGGACATTCGTCCAGCACCATCTGAATGTCGGATCCCAGCAGCCGCTGGATTTCCATCGCGCGTTCCGGCGACAGGAACTCAGCATGACCATCAATATGCGACTTAAAGCTGACGCCCTCTTCCGTGATCTTGCGCAAATCCGAAAGCGACATCACCTGGAAGCCGCCACTGTCCGTCAGGATCGGCCGTTGCCAGTTCATGAATTTGTGAAGGCCACCCAGCCGCGCGACGCGTTCCGCGCCGGGCCGCAGCATCAGGTGATAGGTATTGCCCAGCAGGATGTCGGCTCCGGTTTCGCGCACGCTTTCCGGCAGCATCGCCTTGACCGTTGCGGCGGTTCCCACCGGCATGAAGGCGGGCGTACGGATTTCGCCTCGCGGCGTGTGGATGACGCCGGTGCGCGCCGCGCCATCGGTGGCGGTGATTTCCAGATGGAAGCCTGTCATGCGGGCCTGAATAGCAGGCAGGCATCTCCATAGGAATAGAACCGGTATTCCTGACGGATTGCCTCGGCATAGGCCGCCTGCATCACATCCAGCCCCATGAAGGCGCTCACCAGCATGAACAGGGTCGAGCATGGCAGATGGAAGTTCGTTAGCAGGACGTCCACCGCACGGAAGTCGTACCCCGGCGTGATGAAGATATCGGTATCGCCCGCAAAGGGATGAATAATGCCGTCGGATGTCGCAGCGCTTTCCAGGGTGCGCAGCGCCGTCGTGCCGACCGCCACGACACGTCCGCCCGCGGCGTGCGCCGCATTCAGCCGCGCCGCCGTCCCTTCATCCAGAAGCGCCGTCTCCGCGTGCATGCGGTGGCCATCCGTGTCTTCGGCGCTGACCGGCAGAAAAGTGCCGGCGCCGACATGCAAGGTAGAGCGCGCTATTGAGATCCCGGCCCGGGCCAAGCGTCCGATCAGGTCCGGGGTGAAATGCAGCCCTGCGGTTGGCGCCGCCACCGAGCCGGGCTGGTCGGCAAAGGTGGTCTGGTAGTCGGTGCGGTCCTGCGCGTCCGGTGCCCGCAACTTGGCGATATAAGGTGGTAATGGCATATTGCCGCACCCTGCGATTGCAGCGTCCAGCTCGATCCCGGAACAGCTGAATGCCAGGACAGCCTCCGGACCCGTACGGGATACAACCTGAGCGTGAAGTCCCTGCTGGAAATCGACCCTGTCGCCCTCCCGGAGGCGGCGGGCAGGCTGCGCGAAGGCGCTGTAACGATCCGGCGCCAGGCGCGTTAGCAGGGTGAGCTCAATGGAAACCGGATCGGAGCCCGGAGTACGGGCGGGCCGGCGGCCCTCCAGTCGAGCCGGGATGACGCGGCTATCGTTTACTGACAGAATATCGCCAGAACACAGAAGATCGGGCAGGTCACCGATTTGGCGATGTTCCAGCGCCCCACCCGGCCGCACCACCAGAAGCCGGGCGCTCTCCCGGGGGACTGCGGGCCGCAAGGCCACGAGTCCGGACGGCAGATCGAAATTGAAGAGGCTCGTTCGCATGGCTGGCAGATAGGGGAAAGCCGTTCAGCTGTCATTCACATTCCGCAACATACTGGTGTAAAAGCCTTTTGAGTGTTGGACCCCCGACCACCCGTTGCCGACGCCGGCGATTTGGTTAGAGCTAGAACAGACGATTTGAAAACGGTTCGCAGATGACGGCAGCTTGGATTGACGAGAATTGGCGTGCGTCCGCTCATGCGGCCGCACGCACTCGTCATATCCGCTACTGGATCAGTGTGTTCGGCCTGGCGCTGGCCGATGGGGTGGCGTTCCTGCTGGCCCAACTGTTGCTGCGTGAAGGCAATGCCGTTCCCGCGATCGTGATGTTCCTGGGTTCCAATGCGCGCTCGGCTCCGTCCGCGCCGATCGACGCCTTCAGCATCACGGCCCTGGCCTTCATCGCGATCCGCTATCTTTCCGGCGACTACAACCGGCGGCAGCTTTTCTGGGACGGCGCCAAGGTCACGACTATCGCCCTGGTCGTGGCCAGCCTGCCGGACTTCGTCATGTATGTTCTGGGCGGCGGCATTTATTCCCTCACCGCCGTTCTCACCAGCTGGACGGCCTTGATCGTGGGGCTTCCGCTGATGCGCCAGGCAGCGCGCGCCTTGATGGCGCGCTTCCACATCTGGCAGATTCCGACGGCGCTGATCGGCGTCAACGCCCGGACGTCGGAGGTCTATGACGCTCTGAAACATTCGCTCGCACTGGGTTTTGAAGTGCGCTGGCTGGTGGTGGAAAACGCCCAGACGCCGGTGCCGCAAGAGCTGAGCAACGTGCGCGTTCTGCACTCCTCGGACGCGGCACGCATCGCCAACACCATCTGGGCCGCGGGCTGCAAAGAAGCGATCGTGGCAGGGGAAGACATGCAATCCGGCCTGTTCGCTGACCTAGTGCAGCGGCTGCTGGAAGCCAACATCCCGGTGGCCATCATCCCGTCCTTCAACCGCCTGCCGCTGGCGGGCGTCAGCACCAACTACTTCTTCGGCCGCGACATCCTGCTGATGCAGGCGCGCAGCAATGTCCAGCGCCTGCCCTGGCGCGTCGTCAAGCGCAGCTTCGACATCGTCGTCTCGATCCTGCTGCTGGTGTTGCTGGCGCCGGTATTCCTGCTTCTGATGATCGTCATCAAGCGCACCGATCCGGGCAAGGCATTTTATTCCCAGATCCGCATCGGCCGCCGCGGCATTCCTTTTCCCTGCCTGAAATTCCGCACCATGGTCACGGATGCCGATGCGCGCCTGCGCGCCTGGCAGCAGGAAAACCCCGAACTCTACGAGGAATATCTCAAGACCTACAAGCTGCCGAACGATCCGCGCATCACGCCGATCGGGCGCTGGCTACGCAAGACCAGCCTGGACGAGCTGCCGCAGCTCTGGAACGTGGTGCGCGGCGATATGAGCCTGGTTGGCCCACGGCCCGTGGTCGCCAAGGAACTGGATGACTATTACGGCCCGGCGACGCAACTTTACATTCGCACCCGCCCCGGCATGACCGGCCTCTGGCAGGTCAGTGGCCGCAGCGACACCAGCTATGAGCGCCGCGTCATCCTGGACGAGTGTTACATACTCAACTGGTCCTTCTGGTACGACATCGTCATCCTCATCCGCACCGCCTGGATCGTGGCAACGGGCAAGGGCGCGGTCTAGACCGCGACACTGGCCAGCACTGCCGCGATAACGCGGTCCTGCGTGGCTTCATCCAGATAGGGATGCATCGGCAGGCTCACCACCCTGGCCGACAACGCCTCGCTCACCGGCGTCGGCACGCTGGGATAATGGGCATAGGCCTTCTGCTTCGACAACGGGATCGGATAATAGACCGCTGTGGGCACACCCGCCGCCTTGAGGTCGGCCTGGAATTTGGCGCGGTCTTCCACCTGCAGCGTGTACTGCGCCCAGGTCGAGGTTGCCCCGTCGATCACGCGCGGCGCAGTGATGCGTTTGGAGGCGGCGAAGGCATCGTCGTAGCGCTTCGCCACCGCGTTGCGCTTCCCTATCTCATCCGGGAAGATTTTCAGCTTCTCGATCAGGATTGCCGCCTGGATCGTATCGAGGCGGGAATTGTAGCCGACATGGATATGCTCATAGCGGTCAGCGCCCTGCCCATGCATGCGCAAAGAGAGCAGCAGCGTCTTTAGCTCGTCATCATTGGTGAAAATCGCGCCGCCATCGCCATAACAGCCCAGCGGCTTTGCCGGAAAGAAACTGGTCGCCGCCGCATCGCCGATGGCGCCCGCGCGCTTGCCGTCCAGCAACCCGCCGAACCCCTGCGCCGTGTCGCAGAACAGCTTCAATCCCTCGCGCCGCGCAACCGGCTCCAGCGCGCGATAATCGGCAGGCTGGCCGAACAGGTCCACCGGCATCACCACCTTGGCGGTCAACTTGCCCTCGCGCTTCACCAGCGCGATGGCGGCCTCCAGACTGGCGGGGTCCATGTTGAAGGTATCGGGCAGCACATCGACGAAGACAGGCGAGGCGCCCGCCAATGCCACCACTTCGCCGGTGGCGGCGAAGGTGAAGGCGGGCACGAACACCGCGTCGCCCGGACCAACGCCCCAGGCCTTCAGCACCAGCAGCAGCGCGTCGGTACCGTTGGCGCAGGCGATGGCGTGCTTCACGCCGGCCCAGGCCGCGATCTCGCTCTCGAACTGAGTCACCTGCGGCCCCAGGATCCACTGGCCGCCTTCCACCGCCGCCTGGATGGCGCGGTTCAGCGGTTCACCCAGGCGCTGGCGCTGGGCTTGCAGGTCGATGAAGGCGATGGGCTGGATCACGGAACACCTGTGCGGAATCGCCTGCTTTTAAAACGCCGCGACTTTGGGACCGACAAACGAAATATTGCAGAAAACAGCCGTTAGAAACGCTTCTTTTTCGTCAGCGCCCGGCCGTAGGTATCTTCGAAGCGAACAATATCGTCTTCGTTCAGATAAGTGCCCGACTGCACTTCAATCAGGCGCAGCGGCGTCTTACCGGGATTTTCCAGCCGGTGCTTCGAGCCTAGCGGAATGAAAGTTGACTCGTTGGCCTGCAGCAGGAATTGGCGCTCCTCACAGGTGACCAGCGCCGTGCCCTCGACCACTATCCAGTGTTCGGCGCGGTGATGGTGCATCTGCAGCGACAGCTTTTGCCCCGGCTTCACCATGATATGCTTCACCTGGAAGTTGGGACCGGAGTCGATGTTCTCGTAGCTGCCCCAGGGACGATGCACCACCGGATGCAGAATATGGCGGTCGCTGCCCGATTTCTCGAGCTGCTCGACGATCTTCTTCACATCCTGGGCGCTGTCGCGATGGCTGACCAGGACGGCATCCTTGGTGGCGACGACCACCAGATCTTCTACGCCGATCACTGCCACAAGCGGGCCTTCGCTACGCAGATAGGAGTTCTTCGCCTGCTCGGTCAGGACATTGCCCGCGACCGCGTTGCCACCCGCATCGCGCGGCGCGATATCCCACAACGCCTGCCACGAGCCGATATCGTTCCAGCCCATCTCAACCGGCACGATAGCGGCCTTGTCCGCCTTCTCCATCACCGCATAGTCGATGGAATCCGAGGGACAGGCGACGAAGGCCGACTCGCCCAACCGGATGAAATCCAAGTCAATATGCGCGTGCGCCAGCGCATCGCGGCAGAATTGCAGCATGCGCGGCTGCAACCGCGCCAATTCATCCAGGAAAGCCTGGGCGCGGAACAGGAACATGCCGCTGTTCCAGTAATAGCCGCCTGCGGCGAGATAGGCTTCCGCGGAGGCGCGATCCGGTTTCTCGACGAAGCGTTCGATGGCGAAAGCGCCTGGCACACCCGTCAGCGGCGCGGCACCCTTGATATAGCCATAGCCTGTCTCCGGGCCTGAAGGCTGGATGCCGAACGTTACCAGCGCGCCACCTGATGCGGCCTGGTGCGCCGTCGCCACGGCCGCACGGAACGCCGCCTGGTCGAGCACGACATGATCCGACGGCATCAGCAGCATCAGCCCCTCGGGATCGTTCTCGATCACCTTCAGGGCCGCCACGGCGGCGGCGGGCGCGGTATTGCGGCCAACCGGCTCCAGCATGATCTTGGCGCCGCTGACACCGGCGGCGCGCAGCTGCTCGGCGATCAGGAAGCGGTGTTCCTGGTTGCAGATGATAAGCGGTGCGGCGAAGCCTTCGCCGCGGGCGCGCTCCACCGTCTCCTGGATCATGGTACGCTCGCCCACAAGCGCCAAAAGCTGCTTGGGCAGCGCCTTGCGCGAAAGCGGCCACAGGCGGGTGCCGGAGCCGCCGGACAGGACGACAGGCGTGATGGAAGCGACCATGTTCATGGCCGCGAAAATGCGTCAGCGCCCCCGCAAAGGCAAGTGACCGCATCCGATTGAGCCAATATAGCAAGCAATCCCAAAGGATTATGGCTAGAGCGCTGACAGGCTGAAGCGGAAACGGCGCGGCCCTTCGCGATAGCTGGCGGGCTTGCGGGTGTCGTCCAACTCGGCGGCTGACAATTGCACCTGGCAGAACAAGCTGCGTTGCTGGCGATGATCTCGGGCCAGGCGGTGCACGATCATGCCCAGCAACGGAGCGCAGGCACGGTCCACGTCAATGCGCAGCCGCGTTGTGGCATCGCCGATATCGAGCCAGCCTTCGGTCATGCCCAGGCCCATGCTGGAGGTGACCAGCAACGACACGGGCGCGCCATGATCGAACGGGGCATCGAGCGTGAAGTTTTCGCGCACGCCGCCATTGGTGGTGGCGAAGGAAAGCGCATCGAGATCGAAAGCGTCCGGCAGCAAGGTAACATGGCCCAGGCGCAAACTGCCCGCGGGCCACTGCTCCCATTCGAAAGCGATGTCGAAATCCACTCTGGGCGCCTGCCCATGAAAATGCAGCCTCTTCACGATGGGGCCACGCTGCGTGGCGATGCGTCCCTGCACAAGGACGCCGCCATCGGGAAGCGTTTCCAATTGCGTCTCGGCCCAGTCCAGGTCGGTGAGCTTGTGCTCGCCAGGTAATTCGAAGACGCAGTCGCCGGTGTACCAGTCGGCCTGGAGCGATATCTCGTCGAAAAAGCCATGCGGCAGGCCGCCGACGGACGGTAGCGCCTGCTGTTTGAAATGCAGTTGCTGGATCGCCAGGCCACGACGACGGTCAAGCCGCGCGCTGAGCGATGGCGTCTCGATGCTGATATGGCGCTCGACAACGGGTGCACCCGATGATGATGACGCAAAAGACGGCTGTGACACCGCCCATTTTGCTTCCGCCGCCTCCAAATCAGCCTTGAACCCGTCCCATCGCTTCTGGGTGAGGTGGGTGCGAAAATCGCTGGCCCAGAGATAGCAAAGCTCTTTCCAGTCGGCGCCGTCCGGTGTTCCCGCGAGCATGCCTTGATAGATGCGCTGGCAGGCAGCGTTGACGGCGATGTTGTCGCGCCCCGTCACAGCCCAGCGCGCCAGATTGTATTTGCGCTGTTTCTTCACCGGCACCGGGCAGGCGGCGCTTTCCAGTCGCAGGACATTTCCGCCACCGAGCTGCGCCATCATCGCAAGCGCTTCAGACGGCGTCACCAGGGCCATGCCCGGCTCGTGTCTCACCGCCTCAAAGGCCGTTCCCAACCGCGCCCATTCCACGGCTCCGGCAGACAGTTTTTCCTCGGTGCGAAACCGGCCGGGACGGAAATCGAAAATCTCCGCATCGCTGGCATAGACGCAGAGCATGCGCGCGGCGGTGACGCGGCGGTCCCGCAGAAATCGCAAATAAGTGTCCAGCGGAATATCGTCATGGGCAAAGCGCTGCAGTTGCTGGAACGCGGCGGTGTTCGTCCACAGCACCGCGATCTTTCGCCCGTCGGCGCCCAGCGCATACTGCGGCAGATACTGGTGGCCGCGATCCCATTCGGGATGGTTGGCGGCCGGGTTGTCCCAATCCATCAGCAGCGCGGTATAGCCGGCATCGAGATAATGCCCGACCAGGCCCCCGGCATAGGTCTGCTCATTCACCAGCGCGATGGCGGGCTGCACGCCCAGGAGCTCACGATAGATCGCGTTGCCCAGTTTCAAATTTTCTGCGGTAACGCGGCCCGGCACCAGCGGCCCGATCATCTGGCTGTAGCCGGAGCCGATCAACTCGATGCGGCCTTCGGCGATCAGTTGGCGGGCGCGGACGATCCAGGCCGGATTGCGGGCGGCGATTTCCTCCAGCGTGAAGCCGGAAATCTCCATACCGATGGCATGTCGCTCTGCCAGCTTGAGCAATGGCCAGTAGCAACGCGCAATGACATCGCCACGGCGCTCTTCCTCAACGGACGAGAAAGCGAGGTTGAGATGGAAGAACGCGAAGGCGCGCAATTCGCCACCCAGAGCGTTCAGCTCATGCGTCTGCAGGCGCGCGTTCATGTGAGCGGTTGGCCCGGTTAAGATTCCGGAAACCATGATCGGTCACGGCCCGTTAAGAATTGGCTAAGGCCCTTACCCCTCAGCAAGATACTGTTTTGCCAATATTTTTGCCTCTTCCACTCCGGGCTGATCGAACGGGTCGACCCCCATCAGACGGCCCATCAGGATGGTCTCCAGCATGAAGTGCATCATCAAGGCACCCATGCTGAAGGCATCCACCTTGGGCGTATGGATGACGCGCACCGGGCGGCCATTATTGAACAGGGTCTGCGCCGTACCGCGCGACTGCGCCGCGATCAGGTCACCCGGCCGCTTGCCGGCGAGATAATCTTGGCCTAGCGCCTTTGCCGACGCCTTCGGCACCACTGGGCCATGGCCCTTCATGTCAATCGTCACCAAAGTGAACAGCGCATTGTTCGGACCATCGCGAAAAAGCTGGAGCTGGCTGTGCTGGTCCACCGGGCCAAGCACGGAGACAGGCGTGGAGCCCTGCCCGTCCTTGCCCAGGCTTTCGGCCCAAAGCTGTTTCCACCAGCCGCCAAAGACGGCCAGCGCATCGGCATAAGGCCACAGGATGGTGATAGCCAGCCTGCCCTCTTGCGCCAGCGCATGATGCAGCGCCGCGCCCGTGGCGGCGGCGCTGTCGGCGGGCGAGCGGGCCGCCAGTGTTTCTGCCAGCACGGCGGCAGCGCCTGCGCGCAATTGTTTGACATCGATGCCCATCAACAAGGCCGGCAGCAGGCCCACCATGGTCAGCACCGAATAACGCCCGCCCACTCCCAGCGGATGATCCAGTTTCGGCGCGTTGATGCTGTCGGCGAACGACGCCAGGGCGCTGCCATGCGGTTCGGTGACGATGGTGAAGTGCTTGCCGATATTTTTGACGCCGGCCCTCTTCAGCGCCTCGACCACCGTCAGCGCCTGCACCATCACTTCGGCCGTGCCACCGGATTTGGAGATGGCGATGAAGTGCGTTTTCTTCAGGTCCAAGCGCTTCAGCGCCGCCATCCAGGAAAAGGGATCGGGATTGTCGTGAAACTCGACGAAGGGCACGGCATTCTTGCGTAGCGCCGTCAGCGCCTGCCCACCCAGGCTGGAACCGCCAATGCCCAGCACCACCACGGACTTGGTGCCGCCGCTCGCGATCTCCTTCGCCCGCGCCTGCGCCTTTTTCAGATCGTCGGTTCGGGCCGGGATAGCCAGCAGCTCCAGCGCCTTGCTCTCATACTGCTGCCGCAGCCAGCCCAGCGCGCCCACCGCCGCACTCAGCGAAGCCTCGTAGACGGGTTTGGGCGGCGCGGCGCGCCCGCTGAGAGCAAGCTCGAGATTGAACTTAAGACCGGAGGATTTTGTCATGGGGGCCGCCGCACGTTGCGAGCCTATTCAACAGCAGGTGACAGGGCGGAGAAAGCGAAATCTCCAGCTTTTCCGCCAATCTTGCGCTTCTTGGCGGGGTGGCTAAAATGCGGCGATGGGGAGCAACATGAAATCGGTCCTGGTCTGCGGCGCGGGCGGCTTTATCGGCGCGCATCTGGTGCGCCGCCTGAAGCGCGAAGGCGCCTGGGTGCGCGGCGTCGACCTGCAGCGCCCCGAGTTCAGCGCCAGCGAAGCCGATGAATTCGTGACAGGTGATCTGCGCGACCAGGTGACGGTGCGCGGCGTGCTGGACCGGCGTTTCGACGAAATCTACCAGCTGGCCGCCGACATGGGCGGGGCAGGCTTCATCTTCACCGGCGAGAACGACGCCGCGATCATGCATAACTCCGCCACCATCAACCTCAACGTGCTGGAAGAAGCGAAGCAGCAGGGCGTGGGGACGATCTTCTATTCCTCCTCAGCCTGCATTTATCCACAATACAACCAGACCGACCCCGACAATCCCAACTGCGCCGAAGACAGCGCCTATCCCGCCGACCCTGACAGCGAGTATGGCTGGGAGAAGCTGTTCTCCGAGCGGCTCTATCTCAGCTATGGGCGCTGTCACGGCATCCAGAGCCGCGTCGCGCGCTATCACAATATCTTTGGCCCGGAAGGCGCCTGGACCGGCGGCCGCGAAAAGGCGCCCGCCGCCATCTGCCGCAAGGTGGCGGAGGCGCGCTCCGGCGGCGAGATCGAGATCTGGGGCGACGGCGAGCAGACCCGCTCCTTCCTCTATATCGATGAATGCCTGGAAGGCAGTTTGCGGCTGGCGCGCAGCGACTGGACCGGACCGGTGAATATCGGCTCGGAAGAGCGCGTCACCATCAACCAGCTGGCGCACATGGCGGCAGACATCGCAGGCAAGAAAATCGGCCTGCGCCATATCGACGGGCCGCTAGGCGTGCGCGGGCGCAATTCCGACAACGCGCTGATCTCCAGCCGCCTGGGTTGGGCCCCGAGCGCGCCGCTGCGCGCCGGGATGGAAAAGACCTATGCCTGGATAGAAAAACAGGTCGAGGCCGCCCATACGAAGTCGCCCGCCCCGGCGGCCTGATAAGGTCGAGGCCATCGCATGAGCCAGATGATCTTCCAGCAGGCCGTAAGCGCGCTGCAGTCGGGCGATCCGCAAAAGGCCGAAGATTTGTGCCAGACACTGCTGGCGGCCGCGCCCCCCCCGATTTCAACACGCTGAATCTGTTGGGTATGACGCGCTTCCAGTTGGGGCGGCTGCCTGAGGCTATCGAGACCATGCAGGCGGCGCTGACGCTTAATGCCCGCTTCGCGCCCGCCTGGTCCAACCTTGGCATCATCCAGGCCGCTGCGGGCCAGCCGCAGGCGGCGCTGGACAGCTTTGAACGCGCCGCGGCGTTGGGCCCGGCATCGCCCGAACTGCTGGTGAACAAAGGCAACGCCCTGGTGGCGCTGCGCCGCGCACGCGAGTCGCGAACCTGTTTCGACCAGGCGCTGGCCTCACGGCCCGGCATGATGGAAGCCCTGATTGGCCGCGCCAGCATGCACCGCGAAATGGGCGACCACGCGGCGGCACTTGCCGACAGCGAGACGGTGCTGGCGATCCAGCCGGACAACCGCCAGGCGCTGTGCGAGCGCGGCAATGCGTTGACGGATTTGGGGCGCTTCGCCGATTCGATGGCCAGCTTCAACGCGGCGCTTGGGATCAGCCCGACCTTCGCCGAAGCCGCCTTTGGCAAGGCCACGCTGTTGCTGCTGCACGGTGATTTCGCGCAGGGGCTGCCGCTGTACGAAGCGCGCAAGCATCTGAAGCCGCCCAGCGGCGTGCGGCCCTATCCACAACCGCTCTGGCGCCGCGAGCCGCTTATGGGCAAACGCCTCTTTCTCTATTTCGAGCAGGGACTGGGCGACACCATCATGTTCAGCCGCTTTGTCGGGCCGCTGGCGGCCACGGGCGCAGCGGTGTCGATAGCCGTACCGGAATGCCTGCACGCTTTATTCCGTGGCTTCCTGCCCAGAGCCGAGATCATCTCCGGTGATGCCGCGCCTGCAGCCTTCGACTATCACGCGGCGTTGGGAAGCCTGCCGCTGCTGCTGGGTGCGCAACTGGAGAATATCGCAGCGTTACAACATCATCTGACGCCGGATGGGGCACGGGTGGAACATTGGCGCCGCCATATCGGCGAAAGCGGACTGCGGATCGGCATTGCCTGGCAAGGCGCGCGAAACCGTATGGATGTCGGCCGCTCCTTTCCCGTCAGCCTGTTCGCACCGCTGGCCGCGATTCCCGGCGTGCGCCTGATCAGCCTTCAGAAGAATGACGGAACGGAGCAATTGGAATCGCTGCCGCCCGGCATGCAGGTGGAACGTCTGGGCCCAGATTTCGACTCGGGGCCCGGCGCCTTTGTGGATTCCGCCGCCGTAATGGCATCGCTGGATCTGGTGATCAGCAGCGACACCGCACTTGCCCATCTCGCCAGCGCCCTGGGCAGGCCGGCATGGATCGCGCTGCGTCACATTCCCGACTGGCGTTGGCTTCTGGGACGGAACGACAGCCCCTGGTGCCCCGGTGCTGTGCTGTTCCGCCAGCCCGCGCCCGGCGACTGGACCAGCGTCTTCACTGACATGGCGGTAAGGTTGCGGGAACGGGCCGGCGCGCGTTAAGCGTCGGCAATCCACGCCTTGATGATCTTGTCGGGCTCGCCACTGATGGCGCCGTTATTGTGCTCGCCGCCCTTCTTGATCTTGTCGACATTGTCCATGCCTTCGACCACTTGGCCCCAGACCGAATATTGGCGATCGAGCCAGGGCGCGTCATCGAAGCAGATATAAAACTGGCTGTTGGCGCTGTTCGGGTTCGCCGTGCGCGCCGCCGAACAGGTGCCCTTCTTGTGGGGCTCGTTCGAAAACTCGGCCTTGAGGTTGGGCAGGTCGGAACCGCCCGAACCCGTGCCGGTGGGATCGCCCGTCTGGGCCATGAAGCCGGGGATGACGCGGTGGAACACGATGCCGTCATAGAAGCCCCTGCCCGCCAGCGTCTTGACGCGCTCGACATGCTCCGGCGCCAGATCGGGGCGCAGCTTGATCTTCACCGGCCCGTCCTTGAGTTCGAGAATGAGATAGTCGGCCATTTATGCGCGTCCCTTGTTGTGTTCTTGGCATCGTTTGAGAAGAGCGTCCGCCACGGCGGGCGTGGTGAAGGCGGAGATGTCGCCACCCAGCATGGCGATTTCCTTGACCAGGCGCGAGGCGATGGCCTGGTGGCGCGGATCGGCCATGAGAAAAACGGTCTCGATCTCGCTGGAAAGGCGCTGGTTCATCGCCACCATCTGGAATTCATATTCGAAGTCGGACACGGCGCGCAGGCCGCGAATGATGACGGAGGCGCCGACCTCCTCGGCGAACTTGACCAGCAAGGTTCCGAACGGCCGCACCTCGATGGTGGTGCGCCCGCCACCCAGGCTTTCGGCTTCCGCCTTCAGCATCGCCACCCGTTCGTCCAGGCTGAACATCGGATCCTTGGACGCATTGATGGCGACGCCCAGCACCAGGTGGTCAACCAGCTTCACCGCACGCTTGATGATGTCGAGATGCCCCAGCGTGACGGGGTCGAAAGTGCCAGGATAAAGACCGACGCGCGCCTTGCTCATCCCTCACCCACATCGGCGATGCGCTCGACCGAGACCACCTTCTCGCCCTCATCGACCTTGAAGATGGTGACGCCGCCGGCGGCGCGGCCCTGGATCGAGACATCGGACACGGCGACGCGGATGGTCTGGCCGGCATCGGATATCAGCATCAGGCCGTCGCTTTCCTCGACCGGGAAGGCGCCGATCAGGGCGCTGTTCTTCTTGCCCATGCCAATGGCGACGATGCCCGAGCCGCCGCGGCCGGTGACGCGGTACTCGTAGGACGAGCTGCGCTTGCCGAAGCCGCCGGACGACACCGCCAGCACGAACTGCTCGCGCGCGCCCAGGGCGGCATAGCGTTCCGGCGTCAGGGTGGCTTCCTCGACGCCATCTTCGGCCCCATCTTCCGATGATAAGCCCTCTTCCTCGACCGGCGCTTCGGCCTCGCCGCTTTCGGCGCGGCGGGCGGCGCTGGCCTGCTTGAGATAGGCGCGGGCTTCCGGCGAAGTGGCGTCGGAATGAAAGAGCAGCGACAGGCTCACCACTTCGTCGCCTTCTCCATTGGAAGTGGGCGCCAGCTTGATGCCGCGCACGCCGGTGGAATCGCGGCCCTTGAAGACGCGCACATCGGTGACGGGGAAGCGGATGGCCTTGCCCAGCCGGGTGGTGAGAAGGAAGTCATGCTCCTCGGTGCAGGTGGCGACGCCGATGATGCGGTCGCCGTCTGCCAGCTTCATCGCGATCTTGCCGGACTTGTTGACCTGCACAAAGTCGGACAGCGCATTGCGCCGCACATCGCCGGACTTGGTGGCGAAGACGACATGCAGCTTTTCCCATTCGCTCTCATCCGGCAGCGCCAGGATGGTGGTGATGCGCTCGCCCTGCGCCAGCGGCAACAGATTGACCATCGCCTTGCCCTTGCCGGCGATGCGCGCCTCGGGCAGACGCCAGACCTTGAGCTTGTAGGCCATGCCGGTGGAGGAGAAGAACAGCATCGGCGCATGGGTGTTGGCGACGAACAGGCTGGTGACGAAATCCTCGTCCCGCGTCGCCATGCCCGAGCGGCCCTTGCCGCCACGGCCCTGCACCCGGTACTCGGCCAGCGGCGTGCGCTTGATGTAGCCGGCATGGGTGACGGTGACGGCGACATCCTCGCGCTCGATCAGCGCCTCGTCCTCGAATTCGATCTCGGCATCGATCAGTTCGGTCCGGCGCGGGTTGGCGAACTCGGCGCGGATGACGGCCAGTTCGTCCTTGATGATCGTCATCACCCGGTCGCGCGAGCGCAGGATGTCGAGATAATCCGCAATGGCCAGGCCCAGCTTCTGGGCCTCGTCGTTGATTTCGTCGCGGCCCAGCGCAGTCAAGCGCTGCAGGCGCAGGTCCAGGATCGCCTTGGCCTGCTCTTCGGACAGGCGGATGGTGTTGTCGCTTTCCACCGCATGGCGGGGATCGGCGATCAGCGCCACCAGCGGGCCGACATCCTTGGCGGGCCAGGCGCGGGCCATCAACTGCTCGCGCGCCGTGGCGGCGTCGGCGGCAGCGCGGATCAGCTTGATGACTTCGTCGATATTGGCGACCGCCACGGCCAGCCCGACCAAGATGTGACCGCGATCCCGCGCCTTGGTGAGATCGAACTTGGTCCGGCGGGTGATGACTTCCTCGCGGAAGGCCACGAAGGCCACGAGCATGTCCTTCAGATTCATCTGAATCGGACGGCCCTCATTCAGGGCCAGCATGTTGACGCCGAAGCTCTGCTGCAGGCTGGAGAAGCGATAGAGCTGGTTCAGCACCACATCGCTGGAGGCGTCGCGCTTCAGCTCGATCACCATGCGCATGCCGGTGCGGTCGCTCTCGTCGCGAATGTCGGAGATGCCTTCGATGCGCTTGTCGCGCACCAGTTCGGCGATCTTCTCCATCAGCACCGCCTTGTTCACCTGATAAGGCAGCTCGGTGACGATGATGGCTTCGCGGTCCTTGCGGATTTCCTCGACGGCGCAGCGCGCCCGCATCAGGACGCTGCCGCGGCCGCGCGCCAGCGCCGCCTTGGCGGCCAGCTTGCCGATGATCAGCGCGCCGGTGGGGAAATCAGGGCCCGGCACGATCTCGGTCAGGGCGTCCATGCCGATGGAAGGGTCTTCGATCACGGCCAGGCAGGCATCGATCACTTCGCCCAGATTGTGCGGCGGGATGTTGGTCGCCATGCCGACAGCGATGCCCGACGAGCCGTTGACCAGCAGGTTGGGGAAGCGTGCCGGCAGCACCACGGGCTCGCGCTCGCTGCCGTCATAATTGTCCTGGAAGGAGACCGTCTGCTTGTCGATGTCCTCCGTCATCGCATGGGCCAGCTTGGCCCGGCGGACTTCGGTGTAACGCATGGCCGCGGGCGGATCGCCGTCGACGCTGCCGAAATTGCCCTGGCCGTCGATCAACGGCGCGCGCATGGAGAAATCCTGCGCCATGCGCACCAGCGCGTCATAGATCGACTGGTCGCCATGCGGATGGTACTTGCCGATCACATCGCCGACGACGCGGGCGGATTTGCGATAGGCCTTGTTCCAGTCATAGCCATTCTCGTGCATCGAAAAGAGAATGCGGCGATGCACGGGCTTGAGGCCATCGCGCACATCGGGCAGCGCGCGGCTGACAATCACGCTCATGGCGTAATCGAGATAGGATTTCTTCAGCTCGTCTTCGATGGCGACCGGTGCGATGGGCATGCCGGACTGCGGCGGCGCGCCTTGGGTCTTGGATTGATCGCTCAAAAAATGCCCTCGGAGAGCCTGCCCGAAGCAGGTGGAAAACAGGGCTGATTCCTAGCATTTTCCGAAGGCTCGAACCAGCGATTCCGCGCCCAGCAAACCATTGATATTAATATGCTATTTTGGCCTAGCGGGGCGGGTTTTGTAGGCTCTGCAATTCGGCCCGGACCCGGGCCATTTCATAGGCGTAGATCAGCCTTTTTCCGCCCTCGTCCTTATAGGCGAACGTGATGCCGACCAGCCTTCCTTGGGCGTCGACCACAGGCCCGCCGGAGAAGCCGGGGCCCGCATTGGCTTCGTAGGTGAACCAGCTCGAGATGTCATAGCCAGGCGGTTTGACGATGGCGCGCACCACGCCGCGCGCCACGCGCAGTTCGGCATCGGCGCCCTGACCATAGGCGGTGACGGCGCTACCCACCACCGGCGCAGCCGTGGCGGGATTGGCGCTACGCGTCACCCGAAAGAACAGCAGGTCGGATTGCGCCGCCTCCCCGATCACCGGCCCGGAGACAAAGCGGCGATTGTGCGCGTTGGTGACAGCGATGCCCGGCGCGATCACCATGGCGGCGCCATCGGCGGTGTCGATGCCCAGGTTTACCCGGCCATGCAGCGGCAGATAGGCTGTAGCGATCTCGGGTTCTGCGATGCGCGCGGCAGGAACGCCGGACGACGTGGCGCAGCCTGCGATCAGCACGGCAGAAAGAACAACAAGCAGATGTCTAAGAATTCTCACCATGGGCGGCCCTGAGCCGCCCATCCAACTTTTCCATCAAGCGGCACGAAGTTGGATGGCCGGGTCAAGCCCGGCCATGGAGAGGTTTTGAGGGTCTAAAACGGTATCTCGTCATCCATCTCGTCGCGCTGGAAGCTGGCGGGAGACTCGCCCGCGCCGGAGCGGCCGCCACCACTGCCGCCGCCTTCACCCTTGCCGTCCAGCATGGTGAGTTCGCCGCGGAAATTCTGCAGCACGACTTCGGTGGAGTATTTCTCGGCGCCGTCCTTGTCGGTCCATTTGCGGGTCTGCAGCGAACCTTCGAGATACACCTTGGAGCCCTTGCGGAGATATTTCTCCGCCACATCGGCCAGGTTCTTGTTGAAGATCACGACGCGGTGCCACTCGGTCTTTTCCTTGCGCTCGCCGGAGGACTTGTCCTTCCAGCTTTCCGACGTCGCGATGGAAAGATTCACCACCGGCTCGCCGCTGGTCATGCGCCGCACTTCCGGGTCCTTGCCCAAATTGCCGACCAAAATCACCTTGTTGACGCTACCCGCCATGACCATTGCTCCGTAAATCGAGGGCGCACCCTAAGCCGGGGTGCCACCTGCCGCCACCGGCGCTCCTGCACCGTCCACAGCGTTCCCTAACATTTGTTCCTGTTTTGTTCAATGGGCATTTTCCTCTCGCTTGCTATAACCGGCGCATGACCGAACAGACCATTGAACAAGGGGGCCGCATCCATCGCGATTGCCCGTCCTGCAACGCGCCGTCCGCCAGCGCGGCCCCGGTGCGCTATCAGCATCCCGACTGGCCGATGAAACAGTGCGCCGCCTGCGGTCTGGTCTATCTGGAATACGTCCCGGCCTATGATGCGCTCTATGACGAGATTGCCTGGCACAAGCAGCACAAGAAGGAAGAGGAACGCCGCCTCAAGGCGATGCCCATCATGGCCCGTATCGACCTGGCGACACGCTGGCGCCTGAACATACTGGGCGACGCCACAGTGGCGGGCGGCCTCAACGCCTGGGCCAAGCGGGGCCCGGTGCTGGATGTGGGCTGCGCCAGCGGCAAAGGCTTCGACGACCTCAAAGCCGATCTCATTCCCTATGGCATCGAGATCGACTCCCGCATCGCCGAAATCGCCCGCGCCAAGTTCGAGCCGCGCGGCGGCAAGCTGGTCCATGCCGATGGCGTGGGCGGGTTGAAGCAGTTGCCGGACAATTTCTTTACCGGCGTCACGCTGTGGTCGTACCTGGAACACGAAGCCAATCCGCGCGAGGCCCTGGAACAGGTGCGCCGGGTGGTGCGCGACGATGCCGTGGTGCTGATCAAGGTTCCCAACTTCGCCTGCTGGAACCGCCATGTGCTTGGGAAGAACTGGTCCGGCTTCCGCCATCCCGATCATGTCCAGTATTTCACGCCAAGCACGCTGGGCGCGATGGCGGAACGTGCGGGCTTCAGCGCGCATTTCCGGCTATATGGCCGCATCCCCACCAACGACAACATGTACGCGACGCTGCGCCCGGCGTGAGCCTTGTCCAGGTCGTTCGTTCCCATTATGTTCCAGGCTAAGGTTCCGCCTCTTGCGAGTCGGCATCGCCCTTCCCATTTGCGAGTTCTCTCCCCACACGAATTGAATCGGCCGAATTGAACAAGGCATGCTGAAAAACATCTCCATTCGCGGCGCGCGCGAGCACAACCTCAAGAACATCGATGTCGAGATTCCGCGTGACACGCTGACCGTGCTCACCGGCTTGTCGGGTTCCGGCAAGTCGTCGCTCGCCTTTGACACCATCTATGCCGAAGGCCAGCGCCGCTATGTCGAGTCGCTGTCGGCCTATGCCCGCCAGTTCCTGGAACTGATGCAAAAGCCCGATGTCGATCACATCGAGGGCCTCTCGCCCGCCATCTCCATCGAGCAAAAGACCACCAGCAAGAATCCGCGCTCCACCGTGGGCACCGTCACCGAGATCTACGACTATCTGCGCCTGCTCTTCGCCCGCGTCGGCGTGCCGTATTCGCCCGCCACCGGCCTTCCCATCGAATCCCAGACCGTCAGCCAGATGGCGGACCGCATCCTGGCGTTACCCGAAGGAACGCGGCTGTACCTGAACGCGCCGATCGTGCGCGGCCGCAAGGGCGAATACAAAAAGGAACTGGCGGAGCTGCAGAAGAAGGGCTTCCAGCGCGCCAAGATCGACGGGAAATATTACGAGCTGTCCGCCACGCCCACGCTGGACAAGAAGCTCAAGCACGATATCGTGATCGTGGTGGACCGCATCGTGGTCAAGAAGGATCTGGGCAACCGCCTGCCCGATTCCATCGAAACCGCCCTCAACATTGCCGATGGCCTGCTGATCGCCGAATTCGCCGACGAGAAGGAGAAGGACGGCGCGCAAAAGCAGATCATCTTCTCATCCAAATTCGCCTGCCCCGTCTCCGGCTTCACCATCTCGGAAATCGAGCCGCGCCTGTTTTCGTTCAACAACCCGCACGGCGCCTGCCCAGAATGCGACGGGCTGGGGACGCAGAATTATTTCGACGAAGACTTGGTGGTGCCGGATGAATCGCTTTCGCTGAAGAAGGGCGCCATCGCGCCCTGGTCGAAAAGCTCCTCGCCCTACTACCTCCAGACCATGGAGGCGCTGGCCCGCCACTACAAATTCTCCATGAACGAAGGCTGGGAAGACCTGCCCAAGAAGGTGCAGAAGATCATCCTGCACGGCTCCGGCGAGGAGGAGATCAAGTTCATTTATGACGATGGCATGCGGCGCTACGAAACCCGCAAGCCCTTCGAAGGCGTCATCACCAATATGGACCGCCGCCACAAGGAGACGGATAGCGACTGGGCGCGCGAAGAACTGGAAAAGTACCAGGCCGAAGCCCCGTGCGAAGTCTGCAGCGGCTACCGCCTCAAGCCCGAAGCCCTGTCGGTGAAGATCGGCGGCCTGCATGTCGGCCAGGTCTGCGAGCAGTCGATCCGCGACGCCGATGGCTGGTTCCGCGACATCAACAAGAAGCTCACGAAACAGCAGCAGGAAATCGCCCTGCGCATCCTGAAGGAAATCCGCGAGCGGCTGAAGTTCCTCAACAATGTCGGGCTGGATTATCTCACCCTGGCGCGCGCCTCCGGCACCCTGTCGGGCGGCGAGAGCCAGCGCATCCGGCTGGCGTCGCAGATCGGCTCCGGCCTCACCGGCGTGCTCTATGTGCTGGACGAGCCGTCCATCGGCCTGCACCAGCGCGACAATGCCAAGCTGTTGGAATCGCTCAAGGGCCTGCGCGACATGGGCAACACCGTGATCGTGGTGGAGCATGACGAGGATGCCATCCGCCAGGCCGATTATGTCATCGACATGGGCCCGGGCGCCGGCGTGCATGGCGGCCATATCTGCGCCGAAGGCACTCCCGCCCAGGTCATCGCCAACAAGAAAAGCCTGACGGGCCGTTATCTCAGCGGCGCCGAAGGTATTCCCATTCCGGCGAAGCGGCGCAAGGCCACCCACAATCGCTGGCTGAAAGTGGTGGGCGCCAAGGGCAACAACCTCAAGGATGTCTCAGCGGAAATCCCGCTGGGAACGCTCACCTGCATCACCGGCGTCTCCGGCGGCGGCAAATCCACCCTGACCATCGAAACCCTGTTCAAGGCCGCCTCGCGCAAGCTGTCCGGCTCGCGCGAACATCCCGCACCGCATGACCGGGTCGAAGGGCTGGAATATCTCGACAAGGTCATCGACATCGACCAAAGCCCAATCGGGCGCACGCCGCGTTCCAATCCGGCCACCTATACCGGGGCCTTCACGCCGATCCGCGACTGGTTCGCCGAACTGCCGGAAAGCAAGGCGCGCGGCTATGCGCCGGGCCGCTTCAGCTTCAACGTCAAGGGCGGGCGCTGCGAAGCCTGCCAGGGCGATGGCGTCATCCAGATCGAGATGCACTTCCTGCCGGATGTCTATGTCCAGTGCGACACCTGCAAGGGCAAGCGCTACAACCGCGAAACCCTGGAAGTGAAATTCCGCGACCATTCCATCGCCGACATTCTCGACATGACCATCGAGCAGGGGGCGGAGTTGTTCAAGGCGGTGCCATCCATTGGCGAGAAGCTGGAGACGCTAAAGCGCGTCGGCTTGGGCTATATCGCCATCGGCCAGCAGGCCACGACGCTGTCGGGCGGCGAGGCCCAGCGCGTCAAGCTGTCCAAGGAATTGTCGCGCCGCGCCACGGGCCGCACGCTCTACATCCTGGACGAGCCCACCACCGGACTGCATTTCCACGACACCAAGAAATTGCTGGAAGTTCTGCAGGAACTGGTCGAGACCGGCAACACCGTGGTCGTGATCGAGCACAATCTGGAAGTGATCAAGACCGCCGACTGGATCATCGATCTGGGCCCTGAGGGCGGCGATGGCGGCGGCGAGATCGTCGCGTCGGGCACGCCGGAAGATGTGGTGAAGGTGGCGCGGTCCTATACCGGCCACTATCTCAAGCCGCTGCTCAAACCCGCACCGGCGAAGAAGCTCAAAGCCGCAGAGTGATCAGGCGGTAATGTCGGTCTTGATCAGGGCGCGCCAGGCAAAGACGCTGGCGCTCACCGTCAGGCCGATCATTAGCGGCGCCACCAGGAAGCTCAGGCCCGCGATCAGCGGCCGGTTGGCGTTGCTCAGCGCCTGCACTTCTTCCGGCGTAGGCATCGCGCCCGGCGTGACGCCCGGACCGATGATCGCCGCCATCGCGAACAACATCACCAGATACACCGGCAGCGTCACGCCCAGGAACAGGCCCAGCAGCCGCCAGAAATTACCCGCCGTCAGAGACCAGGCGCGCACGAACACGGATTTGTCGTCGCTGAGGATCACCGGCAGCAGCACACCGGTAAGGCGCACAGCGAAATAGATGATGGCGCAGGACAGCAGCAGCGAGATCATCACCGCCACGCCCGCTTGCGCCGTGGGCGCGCCGCCTGTCCCGGCCTGGCCGGTGGACAGCACCAACAGCAGATAGGCCGGCAGCAGGAACAGAGTGACGCCGAACAGGTTGCGGAAGATGCGCCATTCCAGCGCGCCGAAGGAAAAATGGATCATCGCGCCAGCTTGGCGCTGGCCCAGCGCCAGCTGCGCCACGGCCGCGAACATCATGGCGTAAAGCCCTAGTGTGACCAGGACGAACAGGAAAAGCGCCAGCACAGCCGGGCCCGCGGCGTTGGGATTGCCCGCCGCGATCGCTTCGGAAACCCGCGTGCCGTAATGCTGGCTGATGAAGAATTCGCCCACGGTGTAGAGCACCATCGGAACCCAGATCAGGCCCATAATCGCGCCAAGATGGGCGAAGGTGAACTGATAGGCTTCGCGGATGGTCGCGATGACGGGCAGCCGTCTCACGCTCAGAATTCGTCGTAGGGGCGAAGATCGTCGAATTGCGGCGCGCGCGGAACGTCGTTCCAGAGCGAAGTGGCCCACAGCGTCACGGCGGCGATCACCGGCCATTCCAGCGCGCCCTTCATGGCGTCTCCGGCGGCGGCCCAGCGGCTGCGCGGCACCAGGGCGGCAACGCCGACGGCGGCCACGGCCAGAACGCCGGCGCCAATGGCAAGATGTAAGAGACTGATACCTTTGCGATCCTCGGTCATTTTCTTCTCGTTTGTTCGATTCGACTATAAGGGCCAGAACCCAAAAGTCATCTCCTGCCCTGTGCTGATTGTGCACCTGTGACATGAAGAACTCGTATTGGGTGCGATAGGAATTTAGTCAGGTGACGGCGGGCGCTTTTCCCTGCTAAACGGCCCGCATGCGACCCATACATATAATCGGCGGCGGCCTGGCCGGCTCGGAAGCAGCCTTCCAGGCGGCAGAGGCTGGAGCAGACGTTGTGCTGCATGAAATGCGGCCCATCCGGCCCACTTTCGCCCACCAGACCGAAGGCCTGGCCGAGCTGGTCTGCTCCAATTCCTTCCGCTCCGACGACTGGCAGAACAACGCCGTCGGCCTGCTGCACGAGGAAATGCGCCGCGCCAATTCGCTGATCATGCGCAGCGCCGACGCGCACAAGCTGCCAGCGGGCGGGGCGCTGGCGGTGGACCGGCATGGCTTTTCCGATGCCGTGACGGCGGCATTGGAAGCCCATCCGCGCGTGACGATCCGGCGCGGGGAAATTACCGAGCTGCCGCCGCCGGAGGATGGGCTTTGCATCGTCGCCACCGGCCCGCTGACCTCCGAGGCGCTGGGACAATCCATACTGCAGGCGACGGGCGAGGACGCGCTGGCCTTTTTCGACGCCATCGCCCCCATCGTGCACCGCGATTCCATCAATTTCGACATCGCCTGGATGCAGTCGCGCTACGACAAGGAAGGCCCGGGCGGCGGCACCGCCGATTACATCAACCTGCCGATGGATGAAGCGCAGTATCGCGATTTCGTCGCGGCGCTGCTGGCAGGCGACAAGGGCGACTGGAAGGAATGGGAGAAGACCACACCCTATTTCGAAGCCTGCCTGCCCGTCGAAGTGATGGCGGAGCGCGGCGTGGAAACGCTGAGCTTCGGCCCGATGAAGCCGGTGGGCCTGCGCGATCCGCACCGCGACACCCAGCCCTATGCCGTGGTGCAACTGCGCCAGGACAATGCGCTGGGCACGCTGTGGAACATGGTGGGCTTCCAGACCAAGTTGAAACATGGCGAGCAGGTCCGCATCTTCCGCACCATTCCGGGGCTGGAGAATGCGGAGTTCGCCCGGCTGGGCGGCATGCATCGCAACACCTTCATCAACTCGCCGCGCCTGCTGGACGGCCAGCTGCGGTTGAAGTCGCGGCCGCATCTGCGCTTCGCCGGACAGGTTACGGGCGTGGAAGGCTATGTCGAAAGCGCCGCCATCGGGCTGCTGGCCGGACGCCTGGCGGCAGCCGAGCAACTGGGGCGTGTTCAGGAGCCGCCGCCCGCAACCACCGCCTTTGGCGCGCTGCTGGGGCACATAACGGGCGGCGCGGACGCCAAAACGTTCCAGCCCATGAACGTGAATTTTGGTCTCTTTCCCGATCTCGCGCCCGCAACAAACTCGCGCACCGGCAAGCCGATGAAGATCAAGGGCGGCGATCGCAAGCAGGCCATGGCCAAACGGGCGCTGGAGGCACTGGACACATGGCTGGAAATAAAACCGGTGACGGCCTAGCGCAACGCCGCGCGGGTTCCTACGTTTCCAATACAGGAACCGAGAAAAGGCACCCAATGGATATCCCCCTCGAGGTGAGCTTCCACAATGTCGAACCGTCCGACGCCATAAAGCAATCCGTTCAAGCCCATGTGAACAAGCTCGAGAAATTCCACGACCATATCATCGGCTGCCGCGTCTCGATCGAGATGCCGCACAAGAGCCAGAAGGCCACCGGCAATCCGCCGGATGTTCACATCGTTATCCGCGTTCCGGGCAAGGAAATCGTCGTCAGCCGCGAACTCAAGCACAATGGCCACAAGAAGGCCGATACCGACGCCTATGCCGTGCTGGAAGATGCGTTTCTGGTGGCGCAGAAACAGCTCAAGGAATACCGCCGCATCAGCCATGGCGATGTGAAGAGCCATCGCGCCGCCGAGGAAACGCTATAGCCGTTTCTTCATTGCGGCGCTGAGCAGCGCCATTTGTCGGCGGTGGATAGAGACATCGCGCATCTTGCTGAGACGGCGCAGGTAACAAGGCACCAGCGCGGCGGGCAGGATGGCGGCCAACGCCGTGCGCGGTCGGGGCCCGTTGCGGGCGGCCAGGAAATGATCGCGCGCGCGCAAAGCCGTCTGCCGCACCAGCGAGGCGGTGCGCGGATCGTCCTGCATCAGGAAGAATTCCTCCGGCGACACCTGCAATGCCGCCAGCAGATCTAGCGGCAAATAGAGCTTGTGCCGCGCATTGTGGAACGGCAGCGAGCGCAGGATGCCCGCCAACCCATAGGCCAGCGCAGCCGGCCGCGCGATGGCCGGATCGCCGCCCAGAATGGTGATTGCCGCGCACATAAGGGCGCCGCCGGTGGCGTCGAGGTGCGCCTCCAGCGCGGCGAAATCGGCGAACTGCTCGGCATTGGCGTCGAAGGCCCGCGCCGCGATGATGCCCTCCAGCGCCACGGGCTCCACCGCATGGGCCGCGAACAGCGCCGCCAACCCCCGCGCCACATCATGGTTGCGGGGATTGCCCTTCGCCGCCTGTTCCACCGTCTCGCGCCACCATTCCAGGCGGATGGCGCCCAGCATGGGTTCGCGCACCGACTCGGCGATGCGCGCCACCTCATGGTTGAAGGCATACAGCGCGAGAAGGCAGGGCCGCGCCGCGGCGGGCGCGAACAGGGCGCTGAAATAGCGGTCCGGATCGGCGGTGCGCACCGAAGCGGCGAGGCGATTGGCGAGGCTTTCGTCCATGCTTTCCAAACAAAAGAGCCGCCGGATCGCTCCGGCGGCTCTTCAAATTATCAGAACCGGATCAGATATGCATCGCCCCCACCATGCAGAACAGCATGGGGATGGAAAGCATGGTGTTGATGCGGCTGAAGACCATGGCGGTCTTGCCGGCGGCCAGCTTCTGCTCGGCGGCCAGGTCGGAAAATTTGCCGCCAATGTTCAGCGCCTTCTGCTGGTTCGGCCAGATCACGAACCAGACATTGAAGCCCATGATCAGGCCCAGCCACATGCCGATGCCGATGATCGATGCGCTCATGTTGGGCTCACCCATCAGGCCCAGCGTGAAGGCGTCGTGCAGGGAGTAGCTGGGGCTCTGCATCGCCAGCACCAGGCCAAGAACGATGGTCGCCAGCGCGCCATAGCGGAACCACCACAGGGCCTGCGGCGCGATAAAGCCGGTAACGCCGCCCTTCAGCTCGGCCGGGACCTTGGGCATGGTCGGGATCTGCACGAAGTTGAAATAATAGAGCAGGCCGATCCACATCACGCCGGCGATGACATGCAGCCAGCGGGTGACAAAGGACCAGAAGGTGGCGTCCAGGCTGCCATGCAGGCAGCCGACATAGAGCGCCACCATAGCAAGGGCGAGCACAAAGCCCGCGATGACGACATTGCGCAGATTGCCAAAGAAAACGGCCATGGGTTCCCCTCCCCGGATTCGAGGCGGAAACATAGCCCAAAGTTCCGGGCTTGTCGCATTTTTATGGGTCGCGCCACCTAACGCTGACGGCCTCGCATTTTATGCTCGGCCTGCTGGGCGGTCGCTCCCTAGATCTTGAGCACCTTGGGCCGCCAGATATTCAGCCAGGTCACCACAATCAACCGCGTCACCGAGACCGAGGTGAAGAAGGAGGTGGCGATGCCGAAGCCCAGCGCCACGGCGAAGCCGCGCACCGGGCCCGAGCCCAGCTCGAACAGGATCAGCGCCGCGATCAAATGGGTCATGTTGGCGTCGATGATGGTGTCGCGGGCGCGGCGGAAGCCCTGGTCGATCGATGCCAGCATGCCGCGGCCGTTGCGCTGCTCCTCGCGGATACGCTCGAAGATCAGCACGTTGGCGTCCACCGCCATGCCCAGCGTCAGCACGATGCCCGCGATGCCCGGCAAGGTGAGCGTCGCCAGCGGCGTCAACGCCGCGAGCAGCAGGATCAGATTCAGCGCCAGCGCCACATTGGCGAATATGCCGAACAAGCCGTAGCGCAGCACCATGAACAGAGCCACCAGGCCAAGGCCACCGATGGCCGCCCAGCGGCCGGAGCTGATGGAGTCGGCGCCCAGTTCGGCGCCCACGGTACTTTCCTGGATCACATGCAGCGGCGCGGGCAGCGCGCCCGCGCGCAACAGCACGGAAAGCTGGGTGGCGGTCTGGGTGGTGAAGCTGCCGCTGATCTGGCCGGTGCCGCCCAGGATCGGCTCGTTGATGCGCGGATCGGACAGCACCTGGCCGTCCAGCACGATGGCGAAGCGGCGGCCGACATTGTCGCGCGTCATGTCGCCGAACTGGCGGGCGCCGACATTGTCGAAACGGGTGGTGACGGCGGGCTGGCCGCTGCGCTGGTCGAAACCGACGCCCGCATCCACCAGCCGCTCGCCGGTCACGATCACGCGGCGGCGGATCACGGTCTTGCGCGTTTCCGGCGGCATCAGCGGCAGGATTTCAGAGCCGATGGGCGCGCGCATATTGGGGTTGGTCATCAATTCCGCTTCCGCGGTCTCGTCCACCAGATGAATGGTCATCTTGGCGGTCTTGCCCAGGATTTCCTTCAGCTCGGCAGGGTTCTGCAGGCCGGGCACTTCGACCACGATGCGGTCGGGCAGCTGCGGCGCAATCGAAGGCTCGCGCGTGCCAAGTTCGTCGATGCGGCGGCGGACCACTTCCACCGACTGCTGCAAAATCTGCTGCCGCGTCTGGTCGGCATAGGATTTGGTCTGGGTCAGGATGATGCGGCCATTGCCCGGCTCGGCCACGTCATACTGGCGCGAGCCCGGCACCAGGGCCGTCGCCATGGTCGGGTTGAGTTCCTGGATCAGCCGCTTGGATTCATCATAGCGCGCCATGTCGTTGATGGTGACGCGCACCGAGTCGGCGGTGGATTCCAGGCCGCTGATGGCGATACCGGCGCGGCGCAGCGCGGCGCCGACATCGCCCATCAGGCTTTCGGCGCGGTCGCGCTGCACGGCCGGCAGATCGACTTCCAGCAAGAGATAGGAACCGCCCTGCAAATCCAGGCCCAGATTGACGGCCTGGTTCGGCATCCAGGACGGCAGGCGGGCGCGCAGATTTTCCGGCAGCGCGTTGGGCAGCGCCACGATCAGGCCAGCGGCCACCAGCAGAAGGGTGAACCAGCGCAGCCAGGCAGGGACTTGCAGCACAGCCTTACGCCTTCGCGGCGGCATCCGCCTTGGAGCGGACGTCGGTGATGGCGGATTTCAGGACGCGGATTTCGACATTGTCGGCGATCTCGACCTGGATTTCCGTGTCGGCGTCACCGGCGGTCTTGGCGACCTTGCCCACCAGCCCGCCCGCCGTGATCACGGTGTCGCCGCGCTTCAGATTGTTTATCATCACCTTCAGCTGCTTCGTCCGCTGGCTTTGCGGACGCCAGACTAGGAAATAGAAGATCGCGAACATCGCCGCGAGCGGCAGGAACATCTGCAAGGTGGGGTCGTTCATGGCTGTTATTCTTTCGGCGCGACTGGCGCGGGGGACGATTGGCGGCGACTATACCGACGCGAGGTGGGTTTGCAACCGCGTGAAATCAAGGGGTTAGGATGAAATCGGGCGACAATTCGGGGCTGGGCGATGACGCCCCGGCGCTTCTGGCCCGCATCGCGGCGGCGCTGGAGCGGCTCTCGCCACCATCAGTTGCAGGTTTGCCCGCCACGGCGGCTGCCGAGGCGTTCGTGTGGGAGCCCGCTGCGGGCGGGCTGATCGCCGTGCCCAGCGTGGCGCGGGTGCCGCTGTCCCTGCTCAAGGGCATCGAGCCGCAGCGCGACACGCTGTTCGCCAACACCGTCCGCTTCGCCGACGGCCTGCCCGCCAACAACGCCCTGCTGTGGGGCGCGCGCGGCATGGGCAAGAGTTCGCTGATCAAGGCGGTGCAGGCGGAGGTCAACCACACCCGCGCAAACAAGCTGGTGCTGGTGGAAGTGCATCGCGAGGATATTTCCACCCTGCCCCAGCTGCTGCGCCTGCTGCGCGCCAGCCCGCAACGCTTCCTGCTCTATTGCGACGATCTCAGCTTCGACAAGGACGACACCAGCTACAAGTCGCTCAAGGCGGCACTGGAAGGTGGCCTCGAAGGCCGCCCGGAGAATGTCCTGTTCTATGCCTCGTCCAACCGCCGCCACCTGATGCCGCGCGACCTGATCGACAATGAGAAGGGCAGCGCCATCAATCCCGGCGAGGCGGTGGAAGAGAAGGTTTCGCTCTCAGACCGTTTCGGCCTGTGGCTGGGCTTCCACAACTGCAACCAGGACGACTATCTGGCGATGGTGAGCGGCTATGCCGCGCATTACGGCCTGAAGATCGCGCCGGAAGATCTGCGCGCCCGGGCGCTGACCTGGGCGATCACCCGCGGCGGCCGGTCCGGCCGCGTCGCCTGGCAGTTCATTCAGGATTTGGCGGGCGAACTCGGCAGCAAGCTCGACTAGGCCCCTGCTCTGGCGACCAAAAGACGCTCGGGGTTGACGGGCGTAGAGCCGTTGCGGATCTCGAAATGCACCTGTGGCGAAGAGACGTCGCCGGTCTGGCCGACATAGCCGATCACCTGGCCCTTGGCGACGAAATCGCCCTGCACCACCAGCAGGCGGTCGGCATGGGCATAAGCCGTGACATAGCCGTTGGAATGCTTGATCAGCGTCAGGTTGCCATAGCCGTTGAGTGTACCGGCATAGCTGACCCTGCCGCTGGCCGAGGCGCGGATCGGCGTGTTGGCGCGGGCGGCGATATTGATGCCGTCATTGCGCTCGCCGCTGCGGGAGACGCCGAAGCCGGAGATCACCTGCCCAGCGACGGGCCAGGCGAAGGCGACATTGCCGGCGATGATGGAGGGGCGCTCGCCCGCAGGCTCGCGATACTCATAGACCGGCGTGGAACGCTGCGCGACGGAGGCGTGATAGGCCGGGCGCGGCGTCGGCACCGGCGGCGCGGCGATGGCTTCGCCCGCATCCTGATAGACATAGACGCGCGGCGCGCCATTGGCGGTCGCGGTGCGCACCGGCGCGCGCTTGCCCAGGCGATCATTGACGCCCCAGGAGAGATGCGTTTCCGGCGTGTCGTCGCCGGCGCAGGCCGTCAGCAGCGGGAACAGGGTGAGCGCCAGCAGCGCGATCATCTTGGAAGTGCGGCGGTTCATCGTCTCATGCCTTCTGCACGAATGTCTCGAAACGGATCATCATGCGGAAAGATGAAAAGCTGCTTAACCAAGATCGCGCGCGGAAAAAATCGCGTTAAGACTTCAGTGAGATTTGACCCAGCTTTTCCCGCATCTTTTTCAGCACCGCATGCTCGGTGAGATTGAGATGCAGCGGGGTTACCGAAATCCTACCGGCATGGACCGCGCCTAGATCGCTGTCTTCGGGCGGCACGGTATCGTGACGGCGCAGGCCGATCCAGTAATAGGCGCGCTCGCGTACATCCAGGCGCTGATGGATTTCGGTGGATTGCAAATCGTAACGGCCTTGCGGCACCAGCGCGGCGCCTGTGACTTCGGCAGCGGGCACGCCGGGGAAATTCACATTCATCAGGATGCCCTGCGGCCAGCCCGCGTCCAGCAGCTTGCGCACCACGGCGGGGCCATGCGTTTCGCCCGCGCTCCAGTCCAGCCCGGTGCGGCCACCTTCGCCATATTCCTGGCTGAGCGCGATGGACGGGATGCCCAGCGCGCAACCCTCCATGGCGCCCGCCACGGTGCCCGAGTAAGTGACGTCATCGGCCAGGTTGGAGCCGCTGTTGACGCCCGACAGCACCAGCGTCGGCGGCTCATGCTCCAGGATGGAAAGCGCGGCCATCATCACGCAATCGGTCGGCGTTCCCGTAACAGCAAAACGCCGCTCGCCGATCTTGCGCAGGCGCAAGGGGCTGGCCAGCGTCAGCGAATGCGACGCACCAGATTGTTCATTCTCGGGCGCCACCACCCAGACATCGTCCGAGATGGCGCGGGCGATGCTTTCGGCCACCGCCAGGCCGGGCGCATGGATGCCGTCATCATTGGTGACCAGAATGCGCAGGGGCTTGCTCATGTCCCGATAACGCGCTTGCCGCGCATATAGGGTTGCAGGACATCGGGAATAGCGACGCTGCCATCGGCCTGCTGATAATTCTCCAGGATCGCCACCATGGTGCGGCCCACCGCCAGGCCAGAGCCGTTCAGCGTGTGCACGGGCCCCTTCACCTTGCCGTCGGCGCCCTTGAAGCGGGTGTTCATGCGCCGCGCCTGGAAGTCGCCGCAGTTGGAGCAGGAGGAGATTTCGCGGAAGGCGTTCTGGCCGGGCAGCCACACCTCGATGTCATAGGTCTTGCGGGCGCCAAAGCCCATATCGCCGGTGCAGAGCGTCACGACGCGATGGGCGAGATCGAGCTTCTTCAGGATTTCCTGCGCCGCGTCGGTCATGCGCTCATGTTCGGCGTTGGACTGGTCGGGCGTGGTGATCGAGACCAGTTCCACCTTGCTGAACTGATGCATGCGGATCATGCCGCGGGTGTCCTTGCCCGCTGCGCCTGCCTCGGCGCGGAAGCAGGGCGTGTAAGCCGTGAAACGCAGTGGCAGTTCGGCTTCGGCAAGGATTTCTTCGCTCACATAATTGGTCAGCGGCACTTCGGCGGTGGGAATGAGCCAAAAGCGCGTTGGATCATTGTGCAGCCTGATTGTCTCGGGAACTAAGGAATACACTCTCGCGTCCGGAATTCCCGCCTGTTCAGCCCGATCCAAAACGTAGTCACGATGCCTGTCCAAATCTTTTACAAAATTGGCTCGAAGGTCAGGCTCCTGATACGCAGCAAACTGATCGTTGAAGAATTTAGGCAACTGTCCCGTGCCGAACATTGCCTGATCGCGCACCAGCACCGGCGGGCTGACTTCGGTGTAGCCGAACTTTTCCGTGTGCGTGTCCAGCATGAACGCACCGATGGCACGTTCCAGCTTGGCGAGATCGCCCTTGAGATAGACGAAACGCGCACCGCTGACCTTGGTGGCGCGTTCGAAATCCATCAGGCCCAGGGCTTCGCCGATCTCGAAATGCTGTTTCGCATTGTTGATGCCGCGCGGCGTGCCAAAGGCGCGCTCCGGCATCGGGACATTGTCGCTATCCTCCGCGCCATCCGGGACATCGGCGGCCGGCAGATTGGGAAGCACCGCGAGCAGATCGCGCATTTCGCTTTCCAGTGTGCGCTGCTGCGCCTCGCCATTCTGGATCGCGTCCTTCAGCCCCGCCACTTCGGCCATCAGCGCGGCGGCCTGCGCTTCGTCCTTCTTGGCTTTCGCCTGGCCGATCAGCTTGGAGGCTTCGTTGCGGCGCGCCTGGTCGGTTTGCAGCCGCACCAGCAATTCGCGCAGTTCCTTGTCCTTGGCCAGCAGCTTGTCGGCCTCGGCCCCGGCGCTGTCGCGATAGGCGGGGCGGCGCGCCAGCGCCGCAGCGAATGCGTCGCGTCCGTCGCGAATGGCCTTGATATCGTGCATGATTCACCTGCGCTTTGTCGCCTTATGCCATGGGCCCCGCCCCCGTCAAAACCCGGTTTTCCGCGGTCGGCCTGGCTCGCCATGGTGAACCAGCACTTAAAAAGCCCGGTCACATTTCACGAAAAGACGAAACGGGGCCGCAATGGGAACAGGCATACGCTACCCGGGCTGAGAAGGGGAAACCCGTGCTGGGGCGTTTGTCACCGAGAACCTTGCTGGAAGCGCTGGACGGGCGATTGTCCCGCCTCGGCCTGCTGGGTTCGACGCTGATCCTGACCGGCTTCGCGGTGCTGGCGGTGATGGCGACGCACTATCTGTTGCGCAACCTGATGGGCTTTCCCGCCCAGCCTGCCTCGATCATCCTGCTGCTGTTTCTCGAAATGACGGTCATCATCCTGCCGATGATGCTCCATGCCCGCCGCGTCATCACCGAGTTGAAGAAATCCAAGAGCGAACTGGCAGAAATGTCCCGCCGTCTGGAGATCGCCGCCGAACAGGCGCACCAGGCCAACCGCGCCAAATCCTCCTTCCTCGCCAATATGAGCCATGAGCTGCGCACGCCGCTCAACGCCATCATGGGCTTCTCCGAGGTGATGAAGGACCAGCATATGGGCCCGGTGAACAACCCGCGCTACCTGGCCTATGCCAAGGACATTCACACTTCGGGCCGCTATCTGCTGGGCATCATCAACGATATTCTCGACCTCTCCAAGATCGAGGCGGGAAAGATGTCGCTGGAAAGCGCCGAGGAATTCGAATTCTCCCCCACCGTTACCGCCTCGTTGGGGATGATCGAAAACCTGGGAAGCCGGTTCGATGTCGAAGTGATCGACAGCCTGCCCCGCGATGGCGTGCGCCTGGTGGCGGTGGAGCGCATGGTGCGCCAGATCCTGATCAACCTGGTGGGCAACGCCATCAAGTTCACGCCCGCCGGGGGCACAGTCTGCGTCACCGGCCGCATGCTGCCCGAAGGCGGCTACGAGATGACGGTGCGCGACAGCGGCGTGGGCATGAGCGAGGACGACATCAAGGTGGCGCTGACGCCGTTCGGCCAGATCGCCAACATGATGGGCGCCAAGCATGCCGGCACCGGGCTTGGCCTGCCGCTGGCCAAGGCGATGATGGAGCTGCATGGCGGCAGCCTCACCATCCTCAGCGCGCCCCACAAGGGCACCGCGGTGTTGCTGACCTTCCCGGCGCAGCGGGTACGGCCGGGCGCTGACCGCACCCAGCAGGTCGCGTAACTTCGGTTTTTAAGGCTTGGCGACGTCCGTGCCAGCGGCTTCCGCCGCTGCGGCAGCAGCTTCAGCAGCTTCCCGCGCCGCGGCATCCCGGGCCCGGTTGCGCTCCATCCACACCACCAGCCAGACGGAAATCTCGTAGAGACCCCACATCGGCACGGCCAGGGCCAGCATCGAGACCGGATCGGGCGGCGTGATCACCGCCGCCACCGCCGTCATGCCGACAATGGCGAAGCGCCGCGCCGAGCGCAGTTGAGCCGAGGTGATGATGCCGACCTTGCCCAGCAGCGACAGCAGCACGGGCAACTGGAAGGCGAAGCCGAAAGCGAAGAGCAGCTTCATCACCAGGTCGAGATATTCGCTGACCTTGGCCTGCAACTGGATGCCCAGCGCGCCATTCACCACGCCCGGGGTCTGGAAGCCGATGAAGAAGTGGATGGCGTAGGGCAGCAGCACGTAATAGGCGAAGCCCGCGCCGACGATAAAGCAGAAGGGTGTGGCCAGCAGGAACGGCAGGAACGCGTTGCGCTCATGCTTGTAGAGACCCGGCGCGATGAACATCCAGATTTGCCCGGCAATGAAGGGGAAGGCCAGGCAAAGGCCGCCGAACATGCCGATCTTCACATAAGCGAAAAAAACCTCGCCCAGGGCGGTGAAGATCAGGTGCGCATCGGGCGTGCCCGCCAGCGCATTGGCCAGCGGAATGGTGAGGAAGGCATAGATGTATTTGGCGGACGAAAAGGCGATGGCGAAAGCGACGGCGAAGGACAGCACCGAATAGATCAGCCGCTTGCGCAGCTCGATCAGGTGCTCCATCAGCGGCGCCTTGGTGGCGTCCAGCGCCGCCTCGTCTTCGGGAGAGGGCGAAATCACGATGCCGCGCGCTCGCTGTCGGTGGGGGCGGCATCCGGCGCCAGCGCCTCGGGCACCGGCGTATCGGTGACCATGAACTCGCCCGCGCGCGGCGTGGCGTCTTCCACCGGAGATGTAGCGGTTTCGTGATACGGCTCGTTCAGCGACTTCTCGATGTCGGCCAGCGGGTTCTTCGCCTTCAGCGCTTCGACTTCCTTGCGCAGCTCGTCCAGCTCGCTCTGGCGCGCCATCTCGTCGAAGCTGCGCTTGAAGTCGTTGGCCATGGCGCGCGCCTTGCCGACCCAGCGCCCCATCATGTGCATGAATTTGGGCAGGTCTTTCGGACCCACCACCACCAGCGCGACGCCGAGCAGGATCAGCAGCTTCCAGCTGAAGAAATCAAACATACGCGGCGCCCCGGCGAGACCGTCAGGCGGCGGTCTTGTCCTTGTTGACCGTATCGGCGTTGCGGGCTTCGCCGTTGATCACCTTGGGATCTTCCTTGCCGCCCTCGCCCAGCCCCTTCTTGAAGCTGTTCACGCCCTTGCCGAAATCGCCCATCAGGTCCGAAATCTTGCCCTTGCCGCCGAACAGGACAAGCACGACCACGCCCAGGATAACCAAGTGCCAGATGCTGAAAGAACCCATAACGCTCTCCTTAAACACTTGTAATAACACGCATAATTCAAGGCGTGCCCGGCCACGGCCGGAGCTTTGACCCTGTTAAAGCGCGCGGGCGCGCCGGGCGCAAGTCTGACCTGAAAATGGGGTTTCCAAAGGGCGACACAAGCCGCCGCCGGCGCGAAACCGCCTCGCGAACGATTGGGCATGCTGGACCGGGCGGAACGCGCCCCTGCGGGGCGGCGCCCGCCCGTCCGGCATTGCGGTCTATCCGGTCAGGCGCGGGCCGCTAGGCCCACATTCCCGAACCGAAAACGATGTAGCCGGCGAGCGCGAGTATGGCGGCGCCGACAACCACTGCTGCGATGATTTTGCTGGTAAGTCCGCCACGATCAACGTCTTCGGACAGGTGCACATCATGTTCCATGCAAGAATCTCCTGCGAAATGACATGAAAACACCGTCATCATATACCTATGCAGAGCGCTTGTTGAGGGGTGAAAGCGGTCATGCCGCTGAAAAACGCGCGTTCCTGAACTTTCCTCAAGGGGAAAGTAGACAGCGGCGGCGGTGAAGCGCCCCGGGCGGCCGCATAATCAATCTGTGTACGGATCATACCTCCCGGATGGTGCGCCGCGCCCGGCGGTTTGCTGCTTGCACGACCCCTTGGGCCACAGCATGCTCCCGCCAACGCACAACAACATCCGAGGAAATCACCATGAATACTCTGTCGCGGCGCGGCATGCTGGAAAGCGGCATCTCGCTGGCGGGCCTTGCCGCCTTCGCGCAAACCGCCCTTGCCCAGGCGCCTGCCGCCCCGGCGGGCGGCCGTGGCGCTCCCGCCGGTCCGCCCCAGCCCCCGGTGATCGAGCGCTTCGACCCTGCCTTCGACGCGCTGGTGGATTCGAGCGCCAAGATCGAACGCATCGTCGATACCGGCTTCGAGTGGTGCGAAGGTCCGGTCTGGATCGGCGGCGCCGATGGCTACCTTCTCGCGTCCGACCCGCGCGCCAACGCTATCCTGCAATGGTCCCCCAAGGGTGGCCTGCAGACCTGGCTCAAGCCGTCGGGCCTGCAGACACCGACCAATCCGGCGGTGCATCGCGAGGCCGGCATCAACGGCATGACCCTGGGCCGCGGCGGTATCCTGGCGGCCGACAGCGGCACGCCCGGCATTGTCCGCATCGACATCGCCACCAAGCAGCGCACCGTTCTGGCCAGCCGTTTCGAAGGCAAGCGTTTCAACAGCCCCAACGATCTGTGCGTTTCACCCACCACCGGCGCGATCTATTTCACCGACCCGCCCTATGGCCTGGTCAACCAGGTCACGCCGGAACAGCGTGGAGAATATATCTCGCCGTTGCGTGAGCTGCCGTATATGGGCGTCTTCAAGATGGCGCCCGACAACAGCGTGACGCTGATCGGCCGTTACCAGATGCCCAACGGCGTCGGCGTTTCGCCCGACGGCCGCACGCTCTATCACACCGACGGCAATTTCGGCTGGGTGCGGCACGATATGGATGAGCAGGGCAATTCCGTGTCGCAGCGCTCCCTGTTCGACCGCGTGGCGCAGAAATTCGCCAATCCCCGCGGCGCCGGCGATGGCATGAAGATTGATGCGGCGGGCAATATCTGGACGTCCGGCGATAGCGGCATCGGTGTCTTCAACAGCCAAGGCCAGCGCCTGGGCCGCTTCCGCATCTCCGGTTCAGCCCCGAACTGCGAATTCGGCGCCGACGGCAATCTCTATATCGCGGGCGGCACCGGCCTTTATCGCGTGCCGGTCAAGGCGAAGAAACTGATGCACAAATTCTTCTAAAGACGCGGTTCTAGCCGACCAGGATTTCTCCCCGTCGGCCCATAGCATCGGCGAGCTCACCCAGTCTTTTCTGGACGGGCTCGCTGGCGATGGCCTCGCGCTTTTTGGGCACTTCCAGGATCACCTTGGCGGGCGTGAGACGCAGCTTGTAATTGGCGAACTCGCCCGCGGCACTGGCCGACAGCGAAAAACCGAAGCGCCAGGCCAGGCCCAGCAGCCGGGCACGTTTCTCGTCATCCTTGTCCAGCAACCCCGCCAAGGCCAGGTCACGGGAAAAATCCTCGTCGCCGGAATAGCGGTGGAAGAGCGAGGCGGCGATCAGGGCGCGGGCGCGGTGATCAGCCCCGGCGAAGGGCGCGGTCAGCACCTGCGCGAAGGCGCCGGTGGCGCGGTCGTCAGGATGGCGGCGCCAGCCAATGTCGGAGAACAGGGCCGAAGCCTCGCGGATGCGCGCCAGTTCGGCGTTTTCGCCTTCGAACAGCACGCGCGTCCAGTCGAACATTTCCTGCGCATGCAGCGGCACGCGCGCCATGCGGGCGTTGCTGGCATGGGCGAATTCCACCAGCGGGTCCTTGATGCGCTCGGAGGGCGGCAGCAGCGCATAGTGCAAACCCTCGCGCAGGCCATAGGCCGAGATCACCACATCCTTGATGCCGCCCGCTTCGATCAGCCGCTCCAGCACCACCGCGCCATAGGGCAGCGCCTCGGCGCGACGCTTGGAGACCACCTTGATCTTGCGGATGGAATCCTTGGACAGACCAGCCAGCAGCTTGCACAGGCGCAGGGCCCGGCCGCGCGGGATCACATATTGCTGCAGCACATGCAGCGGATAATTCTGCTCCTCCATGTCGACGCGGGCGAAACTGCGCCAGATGCCGCCCACAGCGTAGAGCGCATTGGCGTCGATATCGGAAAGACCCTTCAGCCCTTTGTCGACAATGTTGCGCGCCTTGTCGGGATCGCCTTTCGACTGGTCCATCAGCCGCAGCGGGCCGAAGGGCAGCGAATGGGCCCTGCCGGTCTTGCCGCCCTTGACGCCGACCATGTCCAGGCTGCCGCCGCCCAGATCGGCGGCGATGCCATCGGCTTCAGGAATGCCCGCGATCACGCCTTCGGCGGCGATGCGCGCCTCGTCCTCGCCCGCCAGCACCTTGATGGGCGAGCCCCAGGCCTTTTCGGCGCGGGCGATGAATTCCAGACCGTTGGAGGCATCACGCGCCGCCGCCGTCGCCACCGCTTCGCGCGTGGGTACGCCCAGGCCGTCGGCGATCAGGCGGAAGCGGGCCAGCGCCTCCAGCGCCTCGGCGCAGCCTTCGGCATGCAGGCGGCCGGTGGAGACCATGTCGCGGCCGATGCCACAGATGGATTTTTCGTTCTGGAGCGTGGCGGCGGTGCGGCACTCGCCTTCATAGACAACCAGACGCACCGAATTGGAGCCGATATCAACAATGGCCACGGGCATGCCCGCGCGATCGGGCGCAGGAGAGGAAGCCCCGCGAAGTTCGCTGACCGCCGACAAAGTCAGGTCCGCGGCTTCTGGATCTTGAGGGCCCGGCCACGGCCGGAGAGGGAAGGATTGGTCATGAAATAAGTATGCGCCGAAAAAGCGTCCACGTCCTCTGAATGGGAATCGCGGACATAGGTTCCATCGGGCTGCATATACCAGCTTTGGGCCTGATCCTTCAGCTGCGCCACCATGATCTGGTCAAGGACCTGTTGATGGACGGTGGGATTCTCAATCGGAACAAGGGTCTCCACCCGGCGGTCCAGATTGCGGGGCATCCAGTCGGCCGAGGAAATGAAGATCTGGGCGCTTTTGTGCGGCAGGCCATGGCCGTTGCCGAAGGCGATGATGCGGCCATGTTCCAGAAAGCGGCCGACGATGGATTTGACCCGGACATTCTCCGACAGGCCGGGCACGCCGGGGCGCAGGCAGCAGATGCCGCGCACCACCAGCTCCACCTTCACCCCCGCCTGGCTGGCGCGGTAGAGGGCGTCGATCATGTGCGGATCGACCAGGCTGTTGAGCTTGACCCAGAGGGCGGCGGGCCTTCCCGCCTTGGCGTGCATGATTTCCTGCTGGATGCCTTCAATCAGGCGCCCGCGCAGGGAGGTCGGCGACATCGACATCTTCTCCATCGCCACCGGCTCGGCATAACCGGTGATGAAGTTGAAGAGCTGGGCGGCGTCGCGGCCCAGCGCCGGATTGGCGGTGAACAGCGACAGGTCGGTGTAGATGCGCGCCGTGTTGGGATGATAGTTGCCGGTGCCGAAATGGGCATAGGTGCGCAAACTGCCGCTCTCGCGCCGCACCACCAGACTGACCTTGGCGTGCGTCTTCAGCGCGACGAAGCCATAGACCACCTGCACGCCTGCCCGCTCCAGATCGCGGGCCCATTTGATGTTGGCGGCCTCATCGAAGCGGGCCTTCAGTTCCACCAGCGCGGTGACCGACTTCCCCGCTTCGGCGGCCTCGATCAGCGCCGCCACGATGGGGCTGTCGGAACTGGTGCGATACAGCGTCTGCTTGATCGCCACCACATCGGGATCGATCGCGGCCTGGCGCAGGAACTGCACCACCGTGTCGAAACTCTCGAAAGGATGGTGAACGATCAAGTCCTTTTCGCGGATGGCGGCGAAACAGTCGCCGCCATGGTCGCGGATGCGCTCCGGAAAGCGCGGGATATAGGGCTTGAACTGCAAATCCGGCCGCTCCGCCAGGATCAGCTTGGAAAGGTCCGACAGGCCCATCAAATTTTCGACAATGACGATCTCGCTCTCGTCAAGGTCGAGATGCCCGGCGATGAAGCGGCGCAGCCCGTCCGGCATGGATTTGCTGCACTTCATGTGGATGACGCTGCCGCGCTTGCGGCGCTTCAGCAGCGTTTCGAACAGCAACACCAGATCTTCGGCTTCTTCTTCCACTTCCACATCGCTGTCGCGCAGGATGCGGAACAGGCCCCAGCCGGACACCGACTTGCCGGGGAAGAGGCGGCCAAAATTCAGCGCGATGACGTCTTCCAGCGGCAGGAAGCGGACGCGCTTCTCGGTATCGGGCAAGCGGATGAAGCGGCGCAGCTGCGGCGGCACCGGGATCAGGGCGGTGAAAGTCTTGCCATGGCCTTCCAGCTCCAGCGCGATGGTGAAGCCCAGATTGGGAATGAAGGGGAAGGGATGCGCCGGATCGATCGCCAGCGGCGTCAGCACCGGGAAGATCTGGCTGCGGAACTGCTCCTGCAAATATTCGCGGTCGGCGTCGCTGAGTTCGTCCGCACGCGCCACGATCACCTGCTCGGCGCGCAGTTCCTGGTTGATGCCGGCCCAGATTTTCTGCTGGTCCACGATCAGGCCGCGCGCGGTGCGGTCCACCGCTTCCAGCTGCTGCGCCGGATTGAGGCCGTCGGCCGACAGGGTGGTGACGCCTTCCCACACCATGCCCATCAGGCCGGCAACGCGCACCATGTAGAACTCGTCCAGGTTGGTGGCCGAGATGGAGAGAAAGCGCAGGCGCTCGAACAGGGGATGACGGCGGTTGGTGGATTCCTCGATCACGCGGCGGTTGAAGGCCAGCCACGAAAGCTCGCGATTGACGAAGCGCCACGGCGAGGCCGGATCGAAATCGATATTGGCGCCGCCATGGGACAGCGCGACGACATCATCGGTCAGAGAGGCATCGGCCGCGTCGTTGGCCGGAATGGGTTCGGGATGCGAGGACATCCCGGAACTCTGACAGGAAAATATGAACGTGTCATGGCAGGGGCGGGGCCAGCAATTCCCGGATAAGCGCCAGATTTACCGGCCTTTTTTCCGACAAGGCGCGGGCATCGGCCTGGGCCACGAAGTCCCGGATGGCGGCCGGATCGCGGTCCAGCCGGGCGATCATGGTGCGGATCACGGATTCCGGCACGGCAAGCTGCCGGTCGGTAAACAGCTTGGCCGCCAGCCGGGCCAGAAGACCGTCATCCGGCGCACCCAGATCGAAGGTCACCAGGGCGCGGTAGCGGGAGGCCAGGTCGGGCAGGCCCACAGCCCAGGTGGCAGGGGGCGTGCGGCCCGTCAGCAACAGCGGCGCGCCCTGCTCGAACAGGGCGAACAGCGCCCGCTCATGCGCCTTACCCTTCGCGGAATCGACATCCTCGACCGCGACCGGGCCCGTGGGCGCATCGGTGAGATCGTGCGCCCGGATCACCGTCGCCTTCGCAGCCTGCGCCCAGATCTGCACCAGATGCGACTTGCCGCACGCCGAGGGGCCGTACAGCGCGGCGGCGGGCGCGGGCCAGCCGGGATACGAGTCGAGAAAGACCAGCACACGTTCATTGCCCGGCGCGGCCAGGAAATCAGCGCGGGTGAGATTGTCGCGCGGCGGGATGGGCAGGATGAACTGCATCAGGCGGTGCGCCGTCCGGCCCGCATCGCCCGCACCAGAGCGGCGCCATATCCCACCCAGGAAACCAGTGCGAAGACAGCAGCAGTGAAGGCGGCGGCGAACAGCAGGCGCGGCGCTTCCACATCGAAGGCCAGCAGCAGAAGGCAGACGCCGACATAGAGGATGTGCACCACCGTCGCGACCTTGCCCAGGAAGGATGCTTCCATGATCAGCGGCAGGGAGAAGAAATACGACCATGCCAATCCCAGCGCGATGCAGAGATCGCGCAGCACCACCAGCGCCAGCAGCCACCAGGGCGTCACCTCGATCTGCCACAGCGCCAGCAGGCAAAACAGCATCAGCAATTTGTCGGCGATGGGATCGAGCCACGCGCCGAAGCGCGAGGTGAACTGCCAGCGGCGGGCGATGAAACCGTCCAGCCCATCGCTGAGCCCGGCCGCCACGAAGAGCAGCAGCGCGGCGGTGTCGTGCCCCTCAAGGATCAGCCAGGCGGTGAGCGGAGCGGCGGCCAGCCGCAGCAGGGAGAGAAAGTTGGGCAGGTGCTTCAGCACCGGCGCCTCAGGAGGCGGGCGCGAGCAGCCACTGGCCGCCGCGGTTGGTGAGCGTCAGCTTAGCCACGCCCAGCGCCTCGCGCAGCTGGTCGGCGGTGCCGGTATAGGCGATCTGCATGCGGGCATAGCCGGTGTCCATCGCCACCAGCGTCACGCCCGTCACCAGCGGCACGCCGCCCAGCGCGTTCTGCACTTCGGCCCACTGCGCCAGATTGAGGATGCGGAAGTCGGCGGTGATGCGGGCGCGCAGATTGGGATCGACCGTGGTGCGCGACTTCCAGAGATCGTCGATGGCGTTGGAGGCGGCGATCGCCGCCGCCGGATAGGCTTTGCCCAGGGTCTGCTGTGCGGGCACATCGACACTCACCTTGGCGGGGGCCTGGCCCTGGCCCAGGCGGCGCACATTCACTGTCACCTTGCCGCCGGCATAGACCGCCTGCACCAGCGCCACTTCGCTGGCGCGGACGCGGCCCGCCGCGGCGGCGACATCGCCCCAGTTGGCGCCGTCGAAATTCAGCCCGGCCAAGGCGAGCAGATCGTCCGCCGACGGCACGGCAAATGGCACCAGCGCGTTCTGCTGCACGTTCGGCGCGCCCAACGCCTGCGCCCAGGCGCCACCGGCGACATTGGGCGACATCGGCACCACCAGGATGCGGCTGGCGCCGCCCTGGGTGAAGGCGATGTTGGCGCTGCGCAGCAGACGGTTCACCGCGTCGGGATTGAAGATGTAGCTGACGTCGGCGACATAGCGGGTGGTGGAGCGGCGCTCATTGGCGACGTTGTAGCCGCGGCTGATCCGCAGCAGGCCCGCCAGATCGAGATTGGGCTGGCGGCCCCAATCCTTCTGCTGCGTCAGGCGGCGAAACAGGATCTGGAAGGCGCGCGGACGGCCTTCGGCGATGGCGTTGGTGAAGGCTTCGGTGGTGGATTTTCCGGTCACATCCACATGGATGTTGGGCACCGTGTAGAGGTCGGCGCGGCCCTGCGCGGAGGCCGGCGTGGCGGCGAAAAGCGCCATCGCCGCAAGGGCAGGAAGAATAAAGGGAAAACGCATGGCGCCGCCTGCTTCGGAAACCGGATTATACCACCCCGCTCCTATGGCGAAAGCGAGGCTGGCGCAATGCGAATCGGGGCGGGTGGCCGCCTGTGCGTATCGCCGGGCGCTGCATTGCCTGCCCGGATGCGGCTCTGTAAACGGGACGGGCTTACCCTGACGCAACGGGAACCATGACGGGCAACGGCCTTACCTACAAAGACTCCGGCGTTGATATCGACGCGGGCGAAGCGCTGGTGACGCGCATCGGCCCCGCCGCCAAGGCCACCCGCCGCCCCGGCTCCGACGCCGATCTGGGCGGCTTTGGCGGCCTGTTCGACCTCAAGGCCGCCGGGTTCAAGGACCCGATCCTGGTGTCCGGCACCGACGGGGTCGGCACCAAGCTCAAGATCGCCATCGACACCGGCCGCTATGAAGGCCTGGGCCAGGACCTGGTAGCAATGTGCGTCAACGACATCGTGGTGCAGGGGGCGGAACCACTCTTCTTCCTGGACTATTACGCCACCGGAAAACTGGAAGTCGCCAGCGCCGCCATCGTGATCGAAGGCATCGCCCGGGCCTGCAAGGCCAGCGGCTGCGCCCTGATCGGCGGCGAGACGGCGGAGATGCCCGGCCTCTATGGCAAGGGCGATTTCGACCTGGCGGGCTTCGCCGTCGGCGCGGTGGAACGCGACGGCATCCTGCCGAAACTGGACAGCATGAAGCCGGGCGATGTCGTGATCGCCGTGCCCAGCAGCGGCGTCCATTCCAACGGCTTCTCGCTGGTGCGCAAGATCGCGGCACAGGCGGGCCTGTCGTGGGACAGCCCCGCGCCGTTTGCCCCCGGCATTACGCTGGGCGAGGCCCTGCTGACGCCGACGCGGCTGTATGTGAAAGACGCGCTGGCCGCGATCAAGGCGGGCGCCAAGGGCCTGGCGCACATCACCGGCGGCGGCATCACCGACAATCTGCCGCGCTGCCTGCCCGACGGGCTGGATGCGGACATAGACCTTTCGCGCATCGCGCCCCTGCCCGTCTTCCAGTGGCTGGCCAGAACCGGCGGTGTGGCGCAGGCCGAGATGCTGCGCGCCTTCAATTGCGGCATCGGCATGATCGCTGTGGTGGACGAGGCCCAGGCCGACGCGGTGATCGCCGCCTTTGGCGATGCTGCGCGCATCGGCACGCTGGTTGCGGGCAGCGGCGAAGCGAAGGTGCGTTACACGGGCGCACTGAACCTGTGACGGCGCACAAGATTCCTGTCGGCATCCTGATCTCCGGCCGGGGCAACAACCTTCAGTCGCTGCTGGACGCCAGCAGCGCGGACAGTTTTCCGGCGCGGATCGTGCTGGTGATTTCCAATATCGAGCATGCGGGCGGGCTGGCGCGGGCCAGCGCCGCGGGCGTGCCGGTGCAGATCATCACCCACAAGGGCAAGACCCGCGAAATCTTTGACGCCCAGATGGACGCGGCGCTGCGCGAAGCGGGCGTGAAACTGGTCTGCCTGGCGGGCTTCATGCGCATCTTGTCGGACGGCTTTGTCCGCGCCTGGGAAGGCAAGCTGATCAACATTCACCCCTCGCTGCTGCCCGCCTATCGCGGGACGCGGGTGCATGAAAGGGTGCTGGACGCGGGCGAAAAAGAGTCCGGGGCGAGTGTGCATTTCGTGGTGCCGGAACTGGATGCCGGGCCGGTGATTGCCCAGGCACCCGTGCCGGTTCTGGCGGCCGACACGCCGGAAACGCTGGCGGCGCGCGTGCTGGACGCCGAACTGCGGCTCTATCCCACCGCGCTGCGGCTCGTGTGCGAAGGCCGAGTCCGGCTGGAGAATGGCGCGGCGGTCACCGCCTAGGCGCGCGCCGCTATTTCTTCCGAGACCGCCCAAAGCTTTTCGCCATCGGTGTCGTTCAGCGCATGCACCGTGGGCGTGTGCGGCTTGCATTCATAGAAATAGCCGCCATTCACGGATCCCACCTCCGGCGATGAGGCCAGCCAGATGATGGTTTGCGCGCCCTCTTCCGGTTTGATCGCGCCCACCGGCTTCACCACTTTCAGCAGCGGCTGCATCAGACCGCCCGACTCATCGCCGAAGCGGGTGGCGACGAAGCCGGGATGCAACGCATTGGCGGTGATGCCGCGCGTCAGCCTGCGCGCCAGGGCGCGGGCGAAAAGAATGTTCATCAGCTTGCTGCGGGAATAGACCGAGAACCCGCTGTAACCATGCGCCGATTGCAAATCGCCGAAATCCAGCACCGCGCCGCGATGGGCGTTGGAGGCCGTCACCACGATGCGCCCGCCTTCCGCCATGTTGGGCAGCAGCGCCAGAGTGGGAATGAAATAGCCCATTTGATTGAGGGCGAAGGTCTTCTCCAGCCCGTCGGCCGTGACGATGCGGCGGTTGAACATCGCCCCGGCATTGGGGATCAGCACGTCGATCTTGGGTTCGCTGGTGGCGATCTCTTTCGCCACACGCTTCATTTCCGAGAGCAGCGACAGGTCGGCGATGTGCGCCACATGGATGACGCCGGAATTGGCCCGGTGCAGCTGGTTCTGGGTCGCGGCGGCGCGGGCCGGGTCGCGGGCGACATGGACGATGCGGGCACCCTGCTCCGCCAATCGGATTGCCGCCACTTCACCAATGCCCGACGTGGCGCCGGTAATGACGACAGTTTTGCCCTGCATGTCGGACATGAAAAAAGGCTCCGGTTCGCACCGGAGCCTTTCTAGCACTTTATGCGGCGGAACTCAGCCGACGATATCGCCATCATTGAAGAACTGCGCGATTTCTATCGCGGCGTTTTCCGGGCTGTCGGAGCCATGAACCGAATTCTCGCCGATCGACAGCGCGAACAGCTTGCGGATCGTGCCTTCGGCGGCGTCCTTGGGGTTGGTGGAACCCATCACTTCGCGATAGCGGGCGACGGCGTTCTCGCCTTCCAGCACCTGCACCACCACCGGCTCGGCGGTCATCTGGCTGACCAGTTCGCCATAGAAAGGACGGTCCTTGTGCACTTCATAGAATTTCTTGGCCTGGGCGTCGCTCAGACGGACGCGCTTCTGCGCCACGATGCGCAGGCCGGCTTCCTCGATCACGGCATTGACCTTGCCCGTCAGGTTGCGGCGCGTGGCGTCCGGCTTGATGATCGAAAAGGTGCGCGAAACGGCCATTTTTGTCTCCAAATGGTGAATTTGGCTGGCCTTATGCATCGGCACTTCCGGAATCGCAACCCTTGCTCTATACGCCCCGCAAATGCTGGCAATTGATAACATCGTCGTCCGGATCGCGGGCCGGGAAATCCTTTCGGGCGCCACCGCCAACCTGCCCGCCGGGCGGCGCATCGGCCTAGTGGGCCGCAACGGCGCGGGCAAGTCGACCCTGTTCAACGTCATTCTTGGCCGCCTGCATCCCGACGAGGGCGAAGTCTCCTGGCCCACCGCCTGGAAGGTCGGCGCCGTGGCGCAGGAAGCGCCCGGCAACGATCTCAGCCTGCTGGACACGGTGCTGGAAGCCGACACCGAACGCACCGCCCTGCTGGCGGAAGCGGAAACCGAAACCGACGCCAACCGGCTGGGCGACATCTATCTGCGGCTGGGCGACATCGACGCCTATACCGCGCCATCGCGCGCGGCGGAGATTCTCGCCGGGCTTGGTTTTTCGGCGGAAGAGCAGGAGCGGCCGACCAAGGAGTTCTCCGGCGGCTGGCGCATGCGCGTCGCCCTGGCGGCCATCCTCTTCACCGCGCCCGACCTGCTGCTGCTGGACGAGCCCACCAACTATCTCGATCTGGAAGGCGTGCTGTGGCTGGAGAACTTCATCCAGAAATATCGGGGCACCATCCTGATCGTCAGCCATGACCGCGACCTGCTGAACACGGCCTGCGAATTCATCCTGCACCTCGAACGCGGCAAGGTGAAACTTTATACCGGCGGCTACGATACCTTCGTTGCCACCCGCGCCGCGGCGCGCGCCAACGACATGGCCTTCGCCAAGAAGCAGGAAGCCGCCCGCGCCCACATGCAGAAATTCGTCGACCGCTTCAAGGCGTCGGCGGCCAAGGCGGCGCAGGCGCAAAGCCGCATGAAGATGTTGGCCAAGATGGCGAGCGTGGAAGTGCCGCCGGACGAATTCGTGGCCCCGATCCGCATTCCCAAGGCCACCGAAGCCTCGCCGCCGCTGATCACCATGGACCGCGCCTCTGTCGGCTATGAGCCGGGCAAGCCCATCCTCACCAATCTTTCGTTCCGCTTCGATCCGCAGGACCGCATCGCGCTGTTGGGCAAGAACGGCAACGGCAAATCCACCATGGCCAAACTGCTGGCGGGCAAGCTGGCGGTGATGGGCGGCGAATACACGCCCGCCCGCAAGCTGGTGGTGGGCTATTTCGCCCAGCACCAGGCGGAAGAACTCGACGCCAACATCACGCCCATCCAGACGTTGCAGCACTTCCGTCCCAAACTGACGCTGGAACAGGTGCGCACCCAACTGGGCGGCTTCGGCTTTGGCGCCGACAAGGTGCAAACCTCGGTAGGCAAGCTGTCGGGCGGCGAGCGGGCGCGGCTGATGCTGGCGCTGACCACGCTGGACAAGCCCAACCTGCTGATCCTCGACGAACCGACCAACCATCTCGACATCGACGCGCGCAATGAATTGCTGACGGCGCTGAACGATTTCGACGGCGCGGTTATCCTTGTCAGCCATGACCGCCGCCTGATCGAAGCGACGGCGGAAACCCTGCTGCTGGTGTCCGACGGTCATGTGAAGCCGTTCGAAGGCGACCTGGACGATTACCGCAAATTCCTTCTCACCGGCGACAACCGCGCTACGCGCCGTGTGGAAGTGGCCGCGCCGAAGAAGGACGAACAGCGCAAGGCCAATGCCGGCAAGCGGCACAATCTCAAGCCGCTGAAGGACAAGGTCGACGCGGCGGAATCGCAGATCACCCAGCTGAACACGGAGATCGCCAAGCTGGACAAGGCACTGGCAGACCCGCTGCTGTTCACGCGCGACCCCGCCAAGGGCAGCGCCGTGTCGAAGAAGCGCGCCGATGCGGCGCGCAAGCTGGAAGCGGCTGAGAAAAGCTGGGTAGCAGCGCAGGAAGAATATGACGCCGCGTTAGCCGAATAGTCCACGGCGCGGTTCTTTTGTCCGCTGGCGTCGTCGCGCCGTCGCTCATGGACGAATCAGTCCACATCGTTCGGCGCTCCTAGCCAGCAACCAAAATCCCTCGCGCCTTTTCGTGCTTACTTCAAATTCTGCTTCGCCAGACTGATCCACTCGGTCTGACGCGAGCGATAATGGCTCGGCGCATCCTGCACCGCATCGATCGCCTCGCGGAACAGGGCCTGGGCGCGGTCATTGTGCCCCATCTTCTGCAGCAGCAGCGCGAAACGCACCCGCGCTTCCTCGCCGGAATAGCGCGGCGCCACGCGCTCATACTGCGCCACCGCCGCGTCGGTCTTGCCCTGCTCTTCCAGCGCGCGGGCATAGTCCAGCTCGCTGTCGGTATTGAAAGCCTTGGGATCGAGTTCCTTCAGCTTGAGGAACCACTGCTCCGACGCCACTGGATCGCCGGACATCAGCTTGGCCCGCGCCATGCCCTTGAGCAGGGTGGGATCGCCTTCGCCCAACGGGCCGGACATGGCGCTTTCATACAGCGCCACCGCATCGGCATGCAGGCCGCGCTTCAGCGACTCCTCCGCCAGCAGGCGCTTGGAATCGGCGGAGCCGACGCGCTCGGCATCGCGCTTTGCCTCGCGATAGGCGCGGCCGGGATCGGCCACCTCCTTGACGGTGGCGCGGAATTTCCGCGCGCCATGACTGTTCATGAAATCGGGAATGACGGCGAACACCAGATAGGCGATCCACACCGCCACCGTGGCATAGAAGCTGAGGAAGGACGCCACCGCCAGGCCCAACAGCCAGAGCGGGGAACGGCCATTGCGAATGGAATGCCAGGCGATTGCCAGGCTGACCAGGAACATGCCGATCATGAAAGGACTGAACAAACGCGTCTTCCTCAGTTCTGTTTTTCGAATTTGCCGGAAGGGGTTTCCTTCCAGTATGTGACGTCGTGCCCGGCGGCCTTGGCCTCTTTCCAGGCGGCACGGGCGTTTGCCAGCGCCGCATCGTCGCGGCCATCGAATACCAGCACGATGCGGGCCAGATCGCCCACCCCGCTCCAGTCGCTTGGGCCGGCGCCGCCGACATAGAAGGCAATTTCGGCGGAATTGGGATTGCCCTCCTCCACCGTGATCAGCACCGGCTGCTGCGCCGCCTCGCCATCGCCCGCCTGGGCATGCGCCAGGAAGGATTGGTCGTCATAGGTCCACAGTAACGTGTCGATGATGTCGGCGCGGTCGGCAGTGTCGGCGCGGATCAGCGCCTTCCAGCCGCGGGCTCGCGATTTTTCCACCAGGCCGGGCAGCACTTCCTCCAGCGAGCGGCGATCCAGGTGGTAGAACAACGTTTCGGTCACGACTCGTAGTGCTCGATGATCAGACGGTTGAGCAGCCGCACGCCCCAGCCGGTGCCCCAGCTCGGGATGGTCGCCTTCTGCTCGCCGTCCTGCCAGGCGACGCCCGCGATATCCAGATGCGCCCAGTCGGTGCCCTTGTCGATGAAGCGCAGCAGGAACTGGGCCGCGGTGATGGCGCCGGAATTGCCGCCACCGATATTCTTCATGTCGGCGATCTTGGACTTGATCATCTTGTCGTAGCAGGGATCGAGCGGCAGCTGCCAGACGCGCTCGCCGGTGTAGCGGCCCGCAGCCAGCAGGCGGCGCACCAGTTCCTCGTCATTGGAGAAAACGCCGGCATGCTCATAGCCCAGCGTCTGCACGATCGCGCCGGTCAGGGTGGCAAGATTGATGACCGTCTTGGGCTGGAAGCGGCGCTGGGTGTAGGTCAGCGCATCGGCCAGCACCAGGCGGCCTTCGGCGTCGGTGTTTAGCACTTCGATGGTCTGGCCGGAGAGCGACTTGATGACGTCGTCAGGCCGCAGCGCATCCGGGCCCGGCATGTTTTCCACCAGGCCGACGATGCCAACCGCATTGACCTTCGCCTTGCGCGTTGCCAGCGCCAGCATCAGGCCGGTGACAGCGGCGGCGCCGCCCATATCGCCCTTCATGCCCATCATGCCCGCACCGGGCTTGAGCGAGAGACCGCCGGAATCGAAGCAGACGCCCTTGCCGACAAAGGCCACCGCCTTGCCCTTGGCCTTGCCGCCGTCCCAGCGCATGACGACAAGCTGGCTTTCGCGTGCCGAACCCTGGCCCACGCCCAGCAGCGCCCCGAAACCCTGCTTCTTCATTTCCGCTTCGCCCAAGACCTCGATCTTGACGCCCAGTTTGCCCAACTGACTCTTGATGCGGCGGGCGAATTCCTCCGGGTACAGAATATTCGGCGGCTCGTTGACCAGGTCGCGCGCCAGGAAGATGCCGTCCGCCACAGCGCCCAGACCCGCATAGGCCTTCTTCGCTGCCGCTGCGTCGGGCGTCAGCACGGTGAGCGCTGTCAGCTTGCGCTCATACTCTTCCAGATTTTTGGTGCGATACTGGTTGAAGACGTAGGACCGCAACCGCGCCCCGAAGGCGAGGTGCGCCGCCAGTTCATCCTTCTTGACCTTGCAACCCTTGGGAACATCGATTTGAAAGGTTGCGGCGGCTTCGCCCGCGCCCAGCAGGCGGCCCGCGATCTGCGCCCCGATGGTTTCCAGGCTTTTTTCGTCCAGCGCCTCCGGCTTTCCCAACCCCACCAGCAGCAGGCGCGAAGCGGCGAGGCCAGCAGGCGCCAGCACCTCCACGAATTGTCCAGGCGATCCCTTGAAGCGTGAGAATTTCAGGGCGCGGGTCAGGGCGCCGCCGCTTGCCTTGTCGGCTGCCAGCGCCGCGGGTAGAAGGGCGCCACCGTCCGTTGCCCCAACCACCCAGCTGCCCGCCTTGATGGCGGCGGGCGCGGCAAACGTAATCTGCATGGAATACTCCTGGGCGGTTGGCGGGCGGGCGGAAAGAGATGCTAGTTTAGGGCGATTTGGGAGACGGACGAAAGATGGCGGCCACGGACGCCTTTGCCCATGCGCCGCCCGCACAACCCCGCCCCAAGCGCCGTGGACTGCGGCCGCTGCGCCTGACCTTCTATGTGCTGGGCCAGATGCTGGGCCCGGTGGCGATGCTGGCCGTCCTGCTCACCGGCGTGGTGTGGCTGGTGCAGATCCTGCCGCTGCTCGACCTGGTCATCAATCGCGGCCAGTCGGCCTTCACCTTCGCCTATCTGGTCCTGCTGCTTCTGCCGACGCTGCTGACCATCATCCTGCCCATCGCCTTCTTCTTCGGCGCGCTGGCGTCGCTGCAACGCCTGTCGGGCGACAGCGAACTGGTGGTGATGGCGTCCGCCGGCTACAGCCAGCGCCAGCTCGCCACCCCGGTGATCGGCGCGGCGCTGATCGTGATGGCGCTGACCTATCTGTGCAGCCTCTATCTCATGCCCGCCGGACAACGGGCACTGCATTCCAAGGAAGTGGACATTCGCGCCGACATCGGCGCCGCCTTGCTCAACGAAGGCCAGTTCAACAATCCCGCCCGGGGGCTCACCGTCTTCATCCGCCAGCTCGACGCCGATGGCAGCATCGCAGGCATCATGGCGCATGACGGCCGCGAGCCCGAGCGGTCGCTCACCTATCTCGCCGCGCGCGGCCAGATCGCGCAGACACCCGCGGGCGCGCGCCTGCTGATGTTCGACGGCACGCTGCAAAGCGGGCGCGGCCGCCAGCTCTCGACGCTGAAATTCGACCGCTATGTGGTCAATCTCGACCAGTTCGCCAACCAGGCGCGCGACAGCGTGCGGCGCACTTCCGACCGCTTCCTGGGCGAATTGCTGTGGCCGCAGGAAACCACGGGCCTTACCGACCGCCTGCGCCGCACCTTCACGGTGGAGGCGAACAACCGACTGTCGCAGCCGCTCTATTGCCTGGCCTTCGGGCTGATCGCGCTGGCCGCCGTGGTGCGCGGCCGCCGCCAGCGCGGCCTACTAGCGATGCGGCTGATCATGGCCTCGCTCTGCGCCATCGGCCTGCGCATCGCCGGTTACGGCGTGGGCGGCGCGGCGCAGAACCAGCCGCTGCTGCTGCCGCTCTTCTATCTCATCCCGCTGGGCGGCGCTTGCCTGGCCGCGCTGGTGCTGGCGGGCTACAGCCCCGCCGCCATCCTGGCGCGACGCAAGCCGTTGGAAGCAGCATGAGCTGGTCCTGGACGCTTTATCGCTATCTCGCGACGCAATTCCTCGCCAGCGTCGCCGCCATCTATGGCGTCTTCCTGGTGCTGGCCTTCTCCGCCGACATCGTAGATCTGCTCAACCGCACCGCCGGACGCGGGATCGACACCGGCACCGTGATCGGCATGGCGGTGCTGCAACTGCCCGACCTGGGCCTGAAGATGCTGCCCTTCGCCATTCTGGGCGGCGCCGTCTTCTCCTTCATTCGTCTGGCGCGCAGCCAGGAATTGGTGGCGACACGCGCCGCGGGCATCTCCGCCTGGGATTTCCTGATGCCGGCCATCGTCATGGCGGTGCTGATCGGCATCTTGACCGTCACGGTGGCGACGCCGGTGGCGTCCCGCATGTTCGCGGAATTCGCGGGCCTGGAGGCGCGACACATCAAGGGACAGGCATCGCAATTGGCGGTATCGGAGAATGGCGTCTGGTTGCGTCAGGGCGACCAGAACGAGCAATCGGTGATCCACGCCATCACCGCCGCCGATCAGGGCGAGCGGCTGGAGGATGTCGTGGTCTTCCGCTATCGCGGCGACGCTTACGCAGGACGCATCGACGCCGCCTCGGCGCAATTACGCGACCGCTACTGGGACCTTTCGGACGCCTGGGTGTCGGGCGATGGCGGCGTACCCAAGCAGCATGCCAGCTGGCGGTTGCCCACCACACTGACGCCCAGCCAGATCCAGGAAAGCTTCATCGCGCCCACGGCGCTGTCCTTCTGGGAATTGCCCGGCTTCATCCGCGCCGCTCAGTCCGCCGGCTTTTCCGCTGTGCGCTACCGGCTTTATTTCTACACGCTCTGCGCCCTGCCCGCGCTGTTTGCCGCGATGGTGTTCATGGCGGCGAGCTTTTCGCTGCGGCCCGCGCGCGAAGGCGGCATGGCCAAGGCCATCCTGCTCAGCATCGCCGCCGGTTTCGCGGTCTATTTCTTCGAACGCCTGACCGAGACGCTGGGCCGTTCCGGCGCGGTGCCGGTGCTGCTGGCGGCGACCGCGCCCGCAATTGCTTCAATCCTGATCGGCATGACGTTGGTCTTCAGCCGGGAGGATGGCTGAGTGCGTTCGCCCTTTCTCGCCGCCCTGCTGCTGACCACGGCCTTGTCGCTGCCCGCCGCCGCGCAAACGGTGCGCCCGCCCGCGCAGGTCACCGCGACGCCATCGGCGGACCGGCAGGTGGTGCTGCAGGCCGACAGCATCGAGTATGACAGCGTCAACCAGACCGTGTCCGCCGTCGGCAAGGTCGAGATCGCCGACCAGGGCCGCGTGCTGCTGGCCGACCGCGTCACATATGACCAGCAGAATGACCGCGTCACCGCCAGCGGCAATGTCAGCGTCACCGACGAGCGCGGCAATGTCGCCTTCGCCAGCGCCGTGGTGCTGACCGACCGTTTTCGCAACGGCGCCCTGACCGGATTCGGCGCGCTGATCGGCAAGAGCGGCCGGCTGGCCGCCGCCAGCGCTTCGCGCAACGGCGAGGTCATCGTGGCGCGCCGCGCCGTCTACAGCCCCTGCCAGATCTGCAAGACCGAAGGCCGCGTCACGCCGCTCTGGCAGGTCAAGGCCGAGCGGGTGGTCTATGACAAGGCGGCGCAGAAGGTGCGCTTCCGCAACGCCAGCCTGGAAGCCTTCGGCGTCCCGATCCTGTATTCGCCCTATCTGTCGATGCCCGATCCGGATGTGAAATATTCCACCGGCTTCCTGACCCCCGACATCGGCAATTCCACCAAGTTCGGCTATTTCGCGCGCACGCCTTTCTACATCGCCCTGTCGCCGTCGCGCGACATGACGCTCTCGCCCATGGTGTCCAGCCTGGGCGGCGAGCTGATGGAGGTGGAATACCGCCAGCGCTGGAACAATAGCGGCTTCTGGCTGCGCGGCAGCATCGCCCACAATGCCGATGGCGGCCTGGGCGGCGCGGGCGCGGGCGCGCAATTCTACGATCATCTTTTCGGTTCGGGCCGCATCGCGCTGGGCGGCAACTGGCGCACCGGCTTCCACATCCAGCTCACCAACAACACCGGCTATATGCGGTTCTACGACATCTCCTTCCTGGACCGGCTGACCAGCAGCCTGTTCGTGGAGAACATGTCGGGCCGCAGCCGCCTGGCGCTGAGCGGCTATTTCTTCCAGGGCCTGCGCTCCACCGACATCACCGCCAACATTCCGTATGCGGCGCCGCTGCTGGAATACAGCTTCATCCCCCAGCGCAATGTGCTGGGCGGCCAGTTCCGCTTCGACGTCAACGGTGTGACGCTGACGCGCGGCAGCGGCCTCAACCAGGCCCGCCTCACCGGCGAGATGCGCTGGCGCCTGCCGCTGGTGTTTGGCGGCGGCCAGCTCTGGACCTTCAACGCTTCGGTGCGCGGCGATGGCTATCGGCTGGAATCGCCCACCGCCACACCGCTGCTGCCCAAGGGCGAAAGCTATGTCAGCCGCGCCATTCCGCAGATCTCGCTGGACTGGCGCTGGCCCTTCATCGCCCAGGGCGGCGGCGGCCGCTCCTATGTCCTGGAACCGATCGTCCAGCTGATCGCGCAGCCGCATGGCGGCAATCCCGTGAGCTTGCGCAACGAGGACAGCACCGACTTCGAAATCAGCGACATGAACGTGTTCAGCTTCAACCGCCTGCCCGGCTTCGACCTGGTGGAAAGCGGCTATCGCGCCAATGTCGGCCTCAACGCCGAGGCGCTGTTCCCCGGCGGCTCGGTGCAGGCGCTGGTGGGCCAGACCTTCCGCGTCAAGCCCGACCCCGTGCTGGCCGGTTTCGCCGGCACCGGCGGCACAGCCTCCGACGTGGTCGGCCGCCTCAGTTTCAAATTCGCGGATTTCACGCTCAACGACCGCATCGATTTCGACCGCCGCAACGGCACCGTCAACCGGCACGAAATCTATGTCACCGGCACGCGTGGCCGTTCCTCGATGCAGGTGAGCTATGTCCAGCTTCCCGCCGTGGCGGCGCTGGGCCTGCCGGTGCGCGAAGAGGTCAACGGCCAGATCGACGTCAATGTGTGGCGCAACTGGCAGGTCTTCCTGGCGGCGCGCCGCGACCTGGTCGGCGGCCAGTTCCTCGATGCCGAATATGGCCTGGGCTACGAAGACGAGTGCTTCGGCATCTCGCTGGCCTATCGCCGCAAATACACCGCCGACCCGCTGCTGGGTCTGCCCCCCTCCACCTCCTTCATCATGCGACTCAGCTTCAAGACCGGCGAGGAGCCCGCCCGCCCCTTCAGCCTCTTCCCGCAGGACGTCTTCACCAACGCCCGGCCCTAAGCGCCTGTTTTCCGCCGGGTTCCCGGGCCTGCGCGCCCGCCTTGATCGGCCGGGAAAATTGCTTATTCTGGCAACCGGTTAAGTGGCGAAGCCATCCGGCGGACCTTTGTCCGCGAGAAGGCCGCCCTCACCGCTCCTGGCGGTCCGAACAAGACAGGTTGCGAAGAATAGAATGCGTTTGATCACCACCCTGTCCCTGGGCGTCGCCGCGCTGGCCTGTGCCGGCGTGCCGCTCTACGCGCAAAACATTCCCGCTGTGGCGCCCGCTGCCGGTGCGCCGGCTGCTGCGCCCTTCGCGCCCGCGCCTGCCGCAGGCGCCGCAGCGGCGCCCGCGCCCGCCGCTCCCGCCAACGCCGTCGCTTCGGCTGAACCAAAATCCACCGTCACCAGCAATCGCATCGCCGCGACGGTGAACGACATCTCGATTTCCAATTTTGAACTGGAACAGCGCGTCTCCTTCGCGGCGGCCGTTTCGGGCTACAAGCCCACGGCGCAAGACCTCGCCCGCATCCGCGCCGAAGTGTTGGTGCGTCTCGAGGAAGAAAAGATCCAGCTTCTGGAAGCCCGCCGCCGCAAGATCACCGTCAGCCCGGTCGAGGTCAACCAGCGCATCGAAGAGTTCCTCAAGGAGAACAATTCCTCGGCGGAACAGCTCAAGACGGTACTCTCGGGCGCCGGCGCCAGCATCGATACGCTGCGCAACCAGCAGATCGCGTCCATCGCCTGGCAGAAAATCCTGCAGCAGGAATTCCAGTCCGAAGTGGTGGTCACGCCCGCCCAGATCGACGACGCCATGCGCCGCGCCGTTGAAGGCGCCAACAAGCCGCAATATCGCGTCTCCGAGATTTTCCTCGCGGTGGACCGCCCCGAAGACGACGCCAAGGTGAAGGCGGATATCGAGGACATCGAGAACAAGCTTCGCACCACCGGCGGCCAGTTCCGCACCTTCGCGCGCCAGTTCAGCCGCAACCCGTCGGCCACGGCGGGCGGCGATATTGGCTGGGTCTATGACGGGCAGCTCGATCCGGAACTCAACAAGGTGGTCTCCGAACTGAAGGTGGGCGAGCTGGGCAAGCCCGTGCGCGCGCGCGGCGGCTGGTATCTGCTGGGTTTGCAGGACCGGCAGGAACCGCTGGGCACAGATGTGAATGTGGTGCAGGCACCGGAGCCGTCCGGCCCGCCGGGCACGCTGCCGCTGGTCCGTCTGTTGCTGCCGATACCGCCGGGCACGCCGCAGAATCTGATCGACAACACCATGAAGGCGGCGATGCAGGTGCGGCAGGTTGCCGATTCCTGCGAAGCGCTGGAAAAAATCTCGCAGGACCCCGCCCTCAAGGGCAGCGTCTTCATGAAGCTTGGCAACCCCGTCCTGGCTGACCTGCACCCGGAATTGCAGAAGGCGCTGGCCGCCACCAAGTCTGGTGAATCCGCCATGCCCGTCGTCCTGGATGCGGGCGTCGAAGTGTTCATGCGCTGCGACAAGCGCGCGCCGCCGCCGCGCACCGTCTTCAAGCCGCCGACGCGCCAGGAAGTCGAGAACCGCCTGTTCAACGAGCAGATCGCGGCGCTGGCGCGTCGCTTCATGCGCGACCTCAAGCGCGACACCAACATCGAGCGCGAGAGCGACAACGCGGTGGTGGACGCCGCGCTGGTCCGCTGAGCCAGAATCTTCCCCCGTTACGCGATGTAATCGCGAAGTTCGACTTGGCGGCGAAAAAGTCGCTGGGCCAGAACTTCCTGCTCGACCTCAATCTCACCCGCAAGATCGCCCGCGCCGCGGGCGCGAGCGATGGCGGCCTATTCTATGAAGTCGGGCCTGGCCCCGGCGGCCTCACCCGCGCCCTGCTGCTGGAGGGCGCGCAGAAGGTGATCGCCGTGGAGCGCGACAGCCGCTGCCTGCCGGCTCTGGCGGAGATTGCCGAGGCTTTCCCCGGCCGGCTGGAAGTGCTGTCCGGCGACGCCATGGAGATCGACGAGGCCGCCCTGTTTCCGGACGGTGTGCGCATCGCCGCCAACCTGCCCTACAATGTCGGGACCGCGCTGCTGATCGAATGGCTCACCAGCGAACGCTGGCCGCCTTTCTGGCAAAGCTGCACCCTGATGTTTCAGAAGGAAGTGGCGCAGCGCATCGTTGCCCAGCCGGGCACAGAACATTATGGCCGCCTGTCGGTGCTGGCGGGCTGGCGGGCCGCCGCGAAAATCCTGTTCGATGTTTCGCCGCAGGCCTTTGTGCCGCCGCCCAAGATCACCTCGTCGGTGGTGCGGCTGGAGCCGCGCGCCGAACCGCTGGCCCCCTGCGATCTGAAGGCCTTGGAGCGCATCACGGCGTCCGCCTTCGGCCAACGGCGCAAGATGCTTCGCCAGAGCCTGAAAGGCCTGGCGCCCGACGCCGAAGCGCGCATCGCGGCGGCAGGCATCGCACCGACCGAGCGCCCCGAAGACCTGTCGATCGCGCAGTTCGCCGCGCTGGCGCGGGCGTTTGCCCTTTAGTTGAAAATACGCCGGATCAGGTCTGTGCTGCGCGCCGCCGGATTGGTGCGGATCGCACGCTCTTCCGATGCGACGTAATAGAACAGCCCGTCCAGCGCCTTGCCCACGGTGAAGTCCGTGAGATCGAAGCCGCCCGCCAGCTGGCCCAGCAGCGAGTTCTGGCTGATGCGGCCCTGCACCGCCTGAAACGCCTTCATAGCGCCCGCGCCGCTCAGCGCCGAACTGACGATGGGACGAAACGCGCCGGTAAGCTCGCCCGAGGTGGCGCGGCGAAAATACTGCGTCGCCGAATCCTGTGGTCCCGTCAGGATGGCGCGGGCATCGTCGAACGTCATGCACGTCACCGCATTCACGAAAATATCCAGCGCCCTGGGCGCGGCTTGCTCGGCGGCGCGGTTCATGCGCAGGGACAGATCATCCAGCAGCGCGCCCGCGCCGAAGCTGCGCATCGGCCCGGCAATGCGCTCCAGGGGGCCGGGCAAGGGAATCCGAATGGCGGCGTCGCCGAAATAGCCGTCGCTGCGGCCCACCTGCCCCACCACCTTGCGGGTCGCCACTTTCAGCGCGTCTTTCAGGCCCAGCCCGATATCGCCCTGGCTGAGGCTGGCGCCGCCGCCGGGCCGCGCCCCGCCCTGGTTGCCCAGCGCCCGCAGGAAATCATTGGCGGTCTGCGCCGAAGCGTCCAGCGGCAGCAGGACAAGCGCCCCACCGATGAAAAAGCGCCGCGATTTCAGATTGTTCGCCATGCGAGTCCCCCCACCCTCATGCGAGTCCCCCCACCCTTTCGTACCTTATAGCACAAATGGAACTTCTGCGGGTGTGGCGCGAGGGATTTTGTGGCCTGAGCAGGAGCAAGGAGCGATGTGGGCAATTGGCCCATGAGCGACGCGCGACGCACTCACGACGCAAAAGAACCGCGCCGTCAGATCAGGCGCGCGGCGAACTCCGAAATACCGATCTGGCGCGTGCGCTTCAGGCGCTCGGCATTGAGAATGGCCTGAACGTCGAACAGCGCCTTCTCGATGTCGGTGTTGACGATGACATAGTCATACTCCGGCCAGTGGCTGATCTCATCCGCCGCCTTGGCCATGCGGCCCGCCACCACATCGTCGCTGTCCTGCGCCCGCGTGCGCAGGCGGCGTTCCAGCTCCTCATGGCTGGGCGGCAAGATGAAGATGCTCACCAGATCGTCGCGCATCTTTTCCTTCAGTTGCTGCGTCCCCTGCCAGTCGATGTCGAACAGCACGTCGCGGCCCCCCGACAGTGCATCGGTCACCAGATGCGCCGGCGTGCCATAGCGGTTGCCGAAGACCTGGGCATGCTCCAGGAACTTGTCTTCCTGCACCCAGGCGCCGAATTCATCATGGCCGATGAAATGATAGTCCTTGCCATGCTCCTCGCCCGGACGCATGGCGCGAGTGGTGGCGCTGACCGACAGGCGGACATTGCCGTCCGCCGCCAGCAGCCGCCGCGAGATGGTGGTCTTGCCCGCGCCGGATGGCGAGGACAGCACCAGCATCAATCCGCGCCGCTTGATGCTGTCATTCGACATTTTGGCTCTGCTCGCGGAACTGGTCGATCGCCGCCTTCAGCGCCAGCCCGGTGCGGGTCAGCGCGATGTCGGCGGATTTGGAACACAGCGTGTTGGCTTCGCGGTTGAATTCCTGGGCGAGGAAATCGAGCTTGCGGCCCACGCCCAGATTTTCCTTGGAGGGGCCGTCCTTCAGCATGGCGCGCGCGTCGTGCACATGCGCCGCCAGCCTGTCCAGCTCCTCGCGCACATCGGCCTTGGCCGCCAGCAGCGCGGCTTCCTGCGCCAGCCGGTCGGGCGCCACCGCGCCGCCCGCCAGCAGATCCTGCAACTGCGCTTCCAGCCGCGCTTTCAGAGCGGCTGGCTGGGTAGCCGCCTGCGCGCCCGCGTCTTCCGTCAGCCGTGCAATGTCATCCAGCTGCGCCGCCAGCAGCGCCGACAGCTTGGCGCCTTCATTGGCGCGCGCCTTGGCCAGTGCGTCGAACGCCATGGCCAGGCTTTCCAGAATGGCGGCGTCACGGTGCGCCCGCGCCGCTTCATCCAGCGGCACGGCCTCGTCGGCGACAATCACGCCTTTGAGCGCCAGCAGGCCATCGACCCGCGCAGGCGCCAGGCCGGTCTCGGCGGCGATCTCGCGCGCCAGCTTGACGGCAGCGGCCAGCGCCGCCACGTCGATCTTCAGGCCGCGCGCGCCGTCCTGCGGTTCGATGGTCAGCGACACCTGCAGCGAGCCGCGCGTGAAGCGCGATCCGGCCAGCTTGCGGGCCGGGGCTTCGATGCCATCCAGGCCGGGCGGGGTGCGAAGGCGCAGGTCCAGGCCGCGCCCATTGACGCTCTTGACCTCCCAGCGCCAGGAAACGCCGGCATAGCCACCGGCGCTTTCGGCAAATCCTGTCATGCTGGAAAGAGACATACCCGACTCCGCGAAGGCGCCGAACTTAGCCCGGCACCGCGCGATGTTGAAAGGGGGCGTCTAACGCCGGAAACGCGGCAGCTGGCTTCCGATATCCTCGGTTGGCACGCGCGTCGGCGGCGCCGACCGCTGGCGGCGCTCGGAGGCACGCAGGGCCAGCACGTTGCGGCCATGCTCGGTGAGGGTGGCGGAGAAGACGCTGCGGCCGTTGCCGGTGGCGTCGGCCACGAAATACAGATCGCTGGTGGCGGGCGGGTTCATCACCGCCCGAAATGCGTCCTTGCCCGGATTGGCGATGGGCGTGGGGGGCAAGCCGTCGATCTGGTAGGTGTTGTAGGCGGTGACCCCATCCAGTTCGCTCTGACGAATGCCGCGGCCCAGCGGATAGCCCTTGGTGATGCCGTAAATGATGGTGGGATCGGATTGCAGCCGCATTCCCAGCCGCAGGCGATTGACGAAAACGGCGGCAACCTGACGCCGCTCATCGGCATGCGCCGTTTCCTTTTCCACGATCGAGGCCAAGGTCACCGCTTGCCGCTCGGTGGCATAGGGCAGGTTCTGGCTGCGGCCCGGCCAATGCTGCGCGATGAAATCGCGCTGCGCTGCCGCCATCTCGCGCAGCAATTCGCGGCGATCCTTACCGCGGGTGAACAGATAGGTTTCGGGCAGCAACGTGCCTTCCTCCGGCACCGGGCCGGCATCGCCCGCCAGCACGGGATTGGCCTGCACCAGCTTCCAGATCATGTCGGAGGTCAGGCCTTCCGCCACAGTGACGCGGTGCTGGATCGACTTGCCCTCGATCAGGATGGCGGCGATGTCGGCCATCGAGGCATAGGCGGGAATCTCATACTCGCCCGCCTTGAGCTGGCCCGCCTGGCCGCGCAGGCGCAGTTCGAGTTCAAACAGCCGCCGCTGGGAAATCGCGCCTTCATTTTCGAGCTGCTGGGCGATGCGCGACAGGCCGCTGCCCTGCGCGATCAGCACCACCTTGTCGGCGGCGGCGGGGCCATAGGCGGTCCAGGACCAGGCATACCAGCCGAAAGCGCCCGCGCCGATCACAACCAGCGCCAACAGGATCAGCAGAAAACGCTTCATCGCGTCACATCTTGGAGAGGATCAGGGCGGCGTTGGTGCCGCCGAAACCGAAGCTGTTCGACAGGGCGATATTGACTTCGCGCTTCTGCGCCGTGTTGGGCACCAGGTCGATGGCGGTGGTGACGTCCGGATTGTCCAGATTGATGGTGGGCGGCACGATGCTGTCGCGCATGGCCAGCAGGCAGAAGATCGCTTCGACCGAACCGGCCGCGCCCAGCAGATGTCCGATGGAGGATTTGGTGGAGGACATCGCGGTTTTCGCCGCCGCGTTGCCCAGGAAGCGTTCGACCGCGCCCAATTCCAGGCCGTCGGCCATGGTCGAGGTGCCATGGGCATTCACATAATCGATCTCGCCCGGCGAGATGCCGGCGCGCTTGGCCGCCATCACCATGGCGCGGTAGCCGCCATCGCCATCCTCGGCGGGCGCGGTGATGTGATAGGCGTCGCCCGAAAGGCCATAGCCGCGGATCTCGCCATAGATTTTCGCGCCGCGCGCCTTGGCGTGCTCGTATTCTTCGAGAACCACCATGCCCGCGCCTTCGCCCATCACGAAGCCGTCGCGGTCCTTGTCATACGGCCGCGACGCCTTGGAAGGATCGTCATTCCACTTGGTGGAAAGGGCGCGGCAGGCGTTGAAGCCGGCGATGCCCACGCGGCAGATGGCGCTTTCGGTGCCACCCGCCACCATGACATCGGCATCGTCATAGGCGATTAGACGGGCGGCATCGCCGATGGCGTGCGCGCCGGTGGCGCAGGCCGTCACAACGGCATGGTTCGGGCCCTTGAAGCCATGCTCGATGGAGACATAACCGGAAACGAGATTGATCAGGCGGCCGGGAATGAAGAAGGGCGACAGCTTGCGCGGGCCCTTTTCCTCGATCAGCAGCGCGGCCTGCGCGATGCCATCCAGGCCGCCAATGCCCGAACCGATCAGCACGCCGGTCCGGACGCGCTCTTCCTCGGTGGCAGGCACCCAGCCGGAATCGCGCACCGCCTGGGTGGCGGCGGCGAGGCCATAGATGATGAAATCATCCATGCGCCGCTGTTCCTTGGCATCAACCCACTGGTCGGGATTGAAGGTGCCGTTCGACCCGTCGCCGCGCGGCACCTGGCAGGCATAGCGGGTGGTGAGATCGTCGACGCGGAAACGAGAAGCGGGGATCAGGCTGGCCGTGGATTCCCCGGCCAGCAGCTTCGCCCAGCTTTCCTCAACGCCACAGGCCAGCGGCGTGACGAGGCCAAGCCCGGTGACGACGACCCTGCGCATCGGCGCCGGAATCAGGCCGCGTTGGCTTTGTCGATGTACTTGACGGCATCGCCGACGGTCACGATGGACTCCGCGGCGTCATCGGGGATCTCGATGCCGAACTCTTCTTCGAACGCCATCACGAGTTCGACGGTGTCGAGGCTGTCGGCGCCCAGGTCTTCGATGAAGGACGCGGTGTCGGTGACCTTCTCGGCATCCACATTGAGATGTTCGACGACGATCTTCTTCACGCGGTCAGCGGTATCGCTCATGGACTGTAAGCCTCTCCTAGATTTGTCCGCCGTCCCAGACCGGGTGGCGTCTCACAATAACGGGTTTCAAAGGTAGAACCCTCACGCGAGGCGGGCTTGGTAACACAAGGCCGCGCCGCCGCCAAATTAAGCCCTAAGCCTTTGAACAGGCAAGAGAATAGACAATTAAATCATCGCCATTCCGCCATTGACCTGCAGGGTTTCGCCAGTGACATAGGCTGCTTCGTCGGACGCCAGATAGACTGCGGCAGCGGCAATTTCCGCCGCATGGCCCATGCGGCGGGCCGGAATGCGGGTGGAGATCATCTCCTTCTGCTGGTCGGTCAGGGCCTCGGTCATTGCCGTCTGGATGAAGCCGGGGGCGATGCAGTTGACCGTGATGTTGCGCGAGGCGACCTCGGCGGCGAGGCTTTTGCTCATACCCGCCAGGCCCGCCTTGGCGGCGGCATAGTTGCCCTGGCCGGGATTGCCGGTCTCGCCCACGATGCTGGTGATCTGGATGATGCGGCCCCAGCGCTTCTTCATCATGCCGCGCAGCACGGCGCGCGACAGGCGGAAGCAGGCGGTGAGGTTGACGGCTATCACCGCGTCCCACTCCTCATCCTTCATGCGCATAAAGAGGTTGTCCTTGGTGATACCGGCATTGTTCACCAGGATATCGATGGGTGCGCCCGCCGCTTCTTCCGCCGCTTTCGGCAGCGCTTCGATGGAAGCGGTGTCGGACAGGTTGGCGATGACGGTGAAAGCGCGCGAACCCAGTTCGGCTTTCACGGCATCGAGGGCTTCCTGGCGCGTGCCGGACAGCACCACGGTGGCGCCCTGCGCGTGCAGCGCGCGGGCGATGGCGCCGCCAATGCCGCCGGAGGCCCCCGTCACCAGTGCCGTTTTTCCTGAAAGGTCAAACATGGGGCCTCCTATTTATTTTGGTCGCACGGCCAACGGAAAACCGCTTCGCACTTTTCCTGGCCGATGCTCCGGGCGCCCGTAACCAGCGCATCAGAGAGTCTTCGCGAAGGCTTCGAGGTCGGCAGGCGCATCCAGTGTGACGCTCTGCAATTCCTTGTCGATGCGCTTGACCATGCCGGTCAGCACCTTGCCGCCGCCAAATTCCACGGTGGTGTCGATACCCAGGCCGCGCAACGCCAGAATGGATTCGCGCCAGCGGACGCGGCCGGTCACCTGTTCCACCAGCAGACGGCGCACCGTATCGGGATCGCTGACGGGCACGGCTGTGACGTTGGCCACCACCGGCACAACCAGCGGACGGATGGTCACCGCCGCCAGCGCCTGCGCCATCATGTCGGCGGCGGGCTGCATCAGCGGGCAATGAAAGGGGGCGGAGACCGCCAGCGGAATGGCGCGCTTGATGCTTTTCGCCTTGGCGATGTCGGGCACGCGGTCCATCGCGCCTTTCGAGCCAGAGATCACCACCTGGCCCGGCGCATTGTCGTTGGCGACGACGCAGGTGCCGCCGCCAGTGGCCGCTTCCTTGGCGACCTCTTCGGCCTGTTCGATCTCCGCCCCGATCAGGGCGATCATGCCGCCCTCGCCCACCGGCACGGCGGACTGCATCGCCTGGCCGCGCGTCTTCAGCAGCCGCGCGGTGTCGGCCAGCGAGAAAGCGCCCGCGGCGCACAGCGCGGAATACTCACCCAGCGAGTGACCGGCGACCAGCTTCGCGTGTTTGGCGATGTCGAGGCCCATTTCCTTCTCCAGCACCCGCACCACCGCGATGGACGCGGCCATGATGGCGGGCTGGGCATTCTCGGTGAGGACCAGATCGCTTTCGGGCCCCTCCCACATGATACGGGACAGCTTCTGGGAGAGCGCGTCATCGACTTCGGCAAAGACCTCGCGCGCTGACGCGAACGCGTCGGCGAGCACCTTGCCCATGCCGACTGCCTGGGAACCCTGACCGGGGAAAAGAAATGCGCGATTCATGAGCGGAGACAAATCAAGCGGGCCTCACAGAGTCAAGGCAATGCCACTGGCACATACAATCTTCAGCAATCAACGATCCCGGCGGAAAGCCAAAAACAGCAAACCGAGACCGATGAAACACTGGGCAGCCAGTTTGGCTCCCGCGCCCAGCGGGATGCTTGCTCCGATAAGAACAAACTGACCGATAGCCAAGCCAGCGTCTATCGCGAGCCCGGCACCAAGTAATCCCAAAAGAATTTTAAACGCTTTTGGGATGCGCCTAGGCAATTCACTTCCCCGCGATTAACGCCGCCACGGCGCGGCGCGAGGCGCGCTGCAAGCGCGAGCCCCAGATGTAGCGGCAGAAAAACGCGAAGACGATCACGCCAGCCGTCCAGCCCATCCAGGGATGGCCGGTGAAGAAGCCGGTCCAGTACGCCGCCGCCCAGGTCGCGCCCACGCCGAACCCGATGGGCGCGCACAGTATCGCCAGCGCCAGGGCGATGACGAAGAGATCGGCGATCTCGGTCCCGACGGCGGCCAGCCAAAGGTCAAGTTTGCGCCAGCGCTGCTTCAACTGCGCCGCGCGCACCTGCTCCTCGACATCCTCGATCTTCAGGACACGCGCCTCACTTCTTGGGCGGGTTGACCAGCACCACCTGGGTGATGATCTTGCCGCCACGGATCACCCAGATATCGGTGCCCGAAACTTCCTTGGGCGTGCCGGGATATTGCCGCCAGTGCATCAGCACCGTGTCGTTGGTCTTGTACTCGTAGCTGGTGGCCATCGTCTTGACCGCGGGCAGTTCGCGCGTCGTCAGCACGACGAAGAATTTGCGGATATTGGCCTTGCCGTCGAAGAGATTGACGCCGCCGATATTCTTTTCGCCCGCCACGATGCCCGCCGGCGTCACCAGCACGGCATTGTCGGCATAGTCGGCCATCACGCCATTGAGGTCGCCCGCCTTGATGGTGCGCTCATGGCGGTCGAGGATGACCTTGGCGCTGTCTTGGGCAAAAGCCGGAGTGGGGCCCAACACAGGCGTCGCAGCCAGCGACAGAAGAAGAGCGGCGGTCATCACGGTGCGCATATTTTCTCCCGGGGTCTTGTTTTGTCCGATGATTGCCGGTTTCGCGGGCCTTCTCAAGCCGCCGCCCGGGGACGCGGAAAAAAGGCCCGCCCGATCAGCAGCACCGACACGGCGGCAAGACACAGCATGCCCGCCATCACTTCCAGCCCCAGCACATAGTCGCCCGTCAGTTGCTTCAGCCAGCCGGTGATGGACGGCCCGAAAAAGCCGCCCAGATTGGCGAAGCTGTTGATCAGCGCCAGGCCCGCCGCCGCCGCCGTGCCGCGCAGCAGCGCCGTGGGCAAGGTCCAGAACACCGCCAGCGCGCCATAGATGCCGCTGGCGGCAAGACAGAAGGACGCGATCACCAGGACGGGATCGCGCAGCAACGCCGCGCCCATCAATCCGGCCGCGCCCGCCACGGCAGCAAAGGCGACATGACCGGCGCGCTCGCCCTTGCGGTCGCTGGACAGGCCCAGCAGCACCATCGATGCGATGGCGGTGAAATAGGCCAGCGCCACCAGCCAACCGGTCTCGATATTGGTGAAGCCCATCTCCTTCACCATCTGCGGCATCCACAGTCCCAGCGCATACAGGCCGATGACAATGCTGAAATCGGGGATCATCAGGATCCACACCCGCTTGTCCTTCAGCATCTCCCAGAAGCCGTGCACCGTGCTGATCTGCGTATCGGCTTTTTGATCTTCGGCCAGCCGGGCGGCGATGATGTCTTTCTCCTCCGCCGTCAGCCATTTCGCCGCGCGCGGGCTGTCGGGCAGCCACCACAGCACCGCGACGCCCAGCAGCACCGACGGTATGCCTTCGATCAGAAGCATGTTCTGCCAGCCGCGCAGCGTGCCTTCGATCCCCAGCAACCAGCCTGACAGCGGCGCGCCGATCACATTCGACAGCGGCACCGCCGCCAGGAACAGGGCGATGAAGCGCGCCCGCGTCGCCTGCGGAAACCAGTAGGTCATGTAGAGGATCATGCCGGGATAGAGGCCCGCTTCCGCCGCGCCCAACAGGAAGCGCACCGCGAAAAACGAAACCGGCCCGGTGACGAAGGCCGTGACCATGGAGAGCAGGCCCCAGGTCACCATGATGCGGCACATCCATAGCCGCGCGCCGACCTTTTCCAGCATCAGGTTGGAAGGAACCTCGAACAGGAAATAGCCCCAGAAGAAAATGCCGGCGCCGAAGCCATAGATCTGCGGGCTGAAGCCCAGATCCTGGTTCATCTGCAAGGCGGCGAAGCCGATATTCACCCGGTCGAGGAAGCTGGCGACATACATCAGCATCATCAGCGGAATCAGCCGCCAAGCGGCCTTGCGCAGTATGGCGTTCGCCCTATCCACCTTGATCTCCTGCCCCGTTTGTTCCGACCCTAGCCGAGTTTGCGCCGCTGCCAGGCATGGCGGCGAAAGAATGGTTTGCAGCCGGGCGGAAGCCAGCTAATAAATTTACGCAGGCGTCAGCATCAAAATAGCGGAATGTTTACAGTGGATTACCGGAAACCCTGCAGGACCTGACGGTGCGTATCCGGCAGGAGGATTTCGCCGGCGAACTGGGGGTTTCCGTTTCCGGGGTACGACAGGCGGCTTTGCCCCCCACCTCCGCTCTGGCCCGGCCCGCGCCGCCGGGCTGGCAAAAGGCGGCGGAGAAGCTGGCGCGGCAAAAGGCCAAGCATTTCCAGAAGCTTGCTGACGCGCTGGCCAAAAAGCGCTGACGCCCGGCCTTAAGTCATTGCCTTTCTAGGGCCTTTTGCCTATATCGCGCCCCTTCAAGACGGCTGCGGTCGTTGGACGCCTCTTTCGGGAGGATGCGCATTGTGCGCGGGTCCGGCGAGCCAGAAGGTGACGGGTGTCCGACCCATTACCCTTCCGCACCGAAGTATAAGGACCGGACATGGCTCTTTACGAGCATCTCCTGATCGCGCGCCAGGATATCAGCGCACAACAGGTGGACGCGCTTGCGACCCACCTCAAGACCATCATCGAAGGCGAAGGCGGCAAGGTCGAGAAGCAGGAATATTGGGGCCTGCGTGGTCTCGCCTATCGCATCAAGAAGAACCGCAAGGGCCATTATGTGCTCCTGAACATCAACGCCCCTTCCGGCGCGGTGACGGAGCTCGAGCGCCAGATCAAGATCAACGAAGACGTGCTGCGCTATCTCACCGTGAAGGTCGACGCGTTTGACGTTTCGTCGAGCAAGAATCGCCGCGACGAGACCAAGACCGAAGGCGAAGCCAACGCAGAGGAGACCGTCTGATGAGCTTTTCCGGCAATCGTGAAGGTGGATTCGGCGGCGGCGGCGGCCGCGAAGGCGGACGCGGCGGTGACCGCGAAGGCGGCGGTCGCGGTGGCGATCGTGGTGGTGACGGCGCGCGCCGTCCCTTCTTCCGCCGCAAGAAGACCTGCCCCTTCTCCGGCGATAACGCGCCGAAGATCGACTACAAGGATGTGAAGCTGCTGCAGCGCTTCATCTCCGAACGCGGCAAGATCGTCCCGGCCCGCATCACCGCGGTGTCCAACAAGAAGCAGCGCATCCTGGCGAACGCGATCAAGCGCGCGCGCTTCATGGCGCTGCTGCCTTACGTCGTGAAGTGAGGACCTGACCATGCAAGTCATTCTGTTGGAACGGGTCGAGAAGCTCGGCCAGATGGGCGAGGAAGTCCGCGTCAAGGACGGTTTCGCCCGTAATTTCCTGCTGCCCAAGAAGAAGGCCCTGCGCGCCACCAAGGCGAACCGGGAATACTTCCAGGGCCAGAAGGCCCAGCTCGAAGCCCGCAATCTCGCGGCCAAGGGCGAAGCCGAGAAGATCGCCAAGAAGCTGGACGGCCAGAAGTTCACGATCATCCGCCAGGCGGGCGATCGCGGCCAGCTCTACGGCTCCGTCAGCCCGCGCGACGTCGCAGACGCGATGGAGAAGGGCGGCTTCAAGATCGACCGTCACCAGGTCAATATCAGCGTCGCGATCAAGTCGATCGGCCTTGTCACCCTCCCGGTTGTCCTGCACCCGGAAGTGAAGGTGAACATAGTCATCAACGTCGCCCGCAGCGAGGACGAAGCCGAACGCCAGGCGCGCGGCGAGAACGTCCTGGCCGAGAAGACCGACGCCGAGGAGGCCAAGATCGCCGCCGAGGAACTGTTCGAGGAAGGCGCGGCCCCGGCCGACGCCGCCGAAGAAGAGGAAGCAGAAGAGGCGTAAGCCCTTCGGCATCAAGATCAGGGGCCCGGTCGCGAGACCGGGCCTTTTTTCTTGCCTGCCTCGAAAGATTACAGGTTGGTCATGATTTTGCCGCGAGCCGGGCAGAGACTCCCATCAACAAAAAGATATTGGGAGGAATTCATGGCTTTCCGCGCACTCGGCTTTGCTGCCGCGCTCACGCTTCTGCCAGCCGCCGCTTTTGCCCAGGACGCGGCGCTGACCGCCGCCGCCAAGGGCGCGCAGCGCGACGCCGCCAGCACGGCGCGCGATGGCGCGCGCCGCCCGGTGGAGTCGCTGGCCTTCTGGGGCCTGAAGCCGGGCATCACCGTGATGGAGATTTCGCCCGGCGGCGGTTATTGGAGCGAAATTCTCGCGCCCTACGCCGTGGCTACCAAAGGCCGCTACATCGCGGCGATGGGCAATCCCACCCAGAAGCTGCCAGCCAAGTTCGAGAACGCCGCCACCTACGGCCCCATCAGCTACACCGTGTTCGGCCGCGAGTCCGCTGCGCTCGCGCCCGCCGGGTCGGTGGACCTGATCCTCACCGCCCGCAACATCCACAACTGGATTCCGCAGGGCACCGCCGACAAGGCCTTCCGCGATTTCTTCGCCGCGCTGAAGCCGGGCGGCATCCTGGCGGTGGAAGAGCATCGCTCCGATCCCCTGCCCACCGCCGAGAAAGTCTCGACCGGTTACGTGCACACCAACGGCATTATCGCCCTGGCGACCAAGGCGGGCTTCCGGCTGGATGCGCGTTCGGAGATCAACGCCAATGCGAGAGACACCAAGGATCATCCCTATGGCGTCTGGACGCTGCCGCCGACGCGGCGCGGACCGGCTGCGGGCGCCACGCCCGCGCCCGGCTATGACCGCGCCAAGTATGACGCCATCGGCGAAAGCGACCGCATGACACTGCGATTTGTGAAACCCTAAGGCGCAACCATCCGCGCGCGTCAACGCCTCTAGCGCGCGCGGCGGCGGGAGAGTTTTTCGGCCAATATCTTGTCGACGCGGCGGCCATCGAGATCGAGCACTTCAAAGCGCCAGCCCTGCAGGTCGAAATGATCGCCCACTTCAGGCAAACGCCCGAAGCCCTGCACCACAAAGCCGGCGGCGGTGTGGGACTGGCTGTCATCCGGCAGATTGATTCCGGTGAGGTCGTGCAGTTCGTCCAGCGGCATCCAGCCTGAGATCAGCAGCGAGCCATCCTCGCGCCGCACAAAGGCGGGCTCGGGCGCGTCATGCTCGTCGGCGAACTCGCCAACAATGGAGCCAAGAATGTCGGCGGTGGTGACCATGCCGCGAAAGTGGCCATACTCGTCATGCACCAGCCCGACATGGATGGGCGAATCGCGCAGCGCCAGGATCACGTCGCGGGCATCGGCGCTGTCGGGGATCACCGGCGCCTGGCGCACGAATTCGCGGACATTCGGAACAGCGCCCTTCAGATAGGCGTCGAGCAACTGCTTGGCCTGCACCACACCCACCACCTGGTCGAGGTCGCGGTCATAGACCGGCAGGCGCGAATGGGTGCTGCCCAGCAGCGCGGCGCGGATGGCGTCGTCATTGTCATGCAGGTTGATCGCATCCACGTCGTGGCGCGGCGTCATCACCACCTTCACGCTGCGGTCGCCCAGCCGCATCACGCCCGCAATCATTTCCTTCTCGCCTGGTTCCAGCACGCCGGAGCTTTCGGCTTCCGCCACCAGGGCCTTGATCTCTTCCTCGGTGACGCTGCCTTCGGGGGCTTCCTTCTGCCCCAGCAGCGCCAGCACCAGGCGGCCAGACATGTCCAGCAGCCACACCATCGGCGACGTGACCTTCGCCACCACCGTCATGGCGGGGGCGACGCGCACCGCCACCGCTTCGGGATCGCGCAGCGCGATCTGCTTCGGGACCAACTCGCCGATGATCAGCGAACCGTAGGTGATCAACACCACCACGATGCCGACACCGGCAAGCTCGGCATAACCTGCGTCAATGCCCTGGGCCGTCAGCCAGTTGCCCAGCCGCAGACCCAGCGTTGCGCCGGAAAAGGCGCCCGACAGGATGCCGACCAGGGTGATGCCGATCTGCACGGCCGACAGGAAACGGCCAGGCTCGGCGGCCAGCGCCAGCGCGCGGCGCGAACCGACCACCTCGCGCTCCGCCATCGTCTTGAGGCGGCTGATGCGCGACGAAACGATCGCCATTTCGGATAGCGCCAGCAGGCCGTTGACGACGATGAGAAAAACGACCGCCGACAGTTCAAGGAAGAGCATGGCTTTGGGGAAATCTCTGAGAGATTCCCACTTTAGCAGGGATTGAGGGACGAGCCTATGGCCTGCCGGCCGCTCGCCTAAGCTCGCGGCGTTCCTCGCTCGAAATGGTCCACTGGACCATTTCGCCCGCGCTCTCGCGCGGTCGCGCCTCACCCAGCGCCGGATTGCTCGGAAAACTGCTGGCGCGTCGCCCACCCGGCGGATCGCCGAAGAGGTCATTGGGCATGTTCGATCAGGTCCCAGCTGTTGCCATACAGATCCTCGAACACCGCCACTGTGCCATACGCTTCGGTGCGCGGTTCTTCCAGGAAAGCGACGCCCGCGGCCCGCATGGCGGCGTGATCGCGCGCGAAATCATCGCTGTGCAGGAAGAGGAAGACGCGCCCACCGCCCTGTCTGCCAATCATCTCGGCCTGAGCCCCGACAGCTTTCGCCAGCAACAGCGCCGTGCCGCCCCCCCCCCTTCCAAGATCAACCGGCGGCGTCACCGTCACCCAGCGCTTGCCGCCGCCAAGGTCCGTGTCGGCGGTGAGAACGAAGCCCAGCTTGCCGGTGAACCAGGCAATGGCCTCGTCATACTCGCGGACCAGAAATGTAAGCGCGCCCAGTTTCATGCGCTTTGCAGCGTCTTGGCCAGCGCATCCATCAGCGCGTTGGTGCCATGCTCGCGGCTGCCCTTGTCTTCATAGCCATCGAGATAATCGCCATATTCGGTCAGCACGAACCTTGTCCCATCGCCGTCGGGGTGTAGTTCGATGCAGGCCTGACTGACCGAGATTTTCACGCCGTCGATCCGCACCGTGTAGCTGTAGAGAATCCGCTCATCCGGCACGATGTCGAGATAGATGCATTCGAAATCGGTGACGATGCCGATCGCCCGCCAGGCGCCGATAGCGGTCTCGCGCCCACCCTCGCGGAAATCGAAGCTTCGGCTGACCTCCTCCCACGCGGTGCCTCCACCGAACCATTTCTGCTTCTTCACCGGATCGGCAAAGGCGGCGAAGACCCGCGCGGGCGACGCTTTCCAGTGTCGGCTGATGGTGAAGCTGGCATGGACGACGGAACGAGCAGTCATTCTTTCTCTCCTTCGGATTCCAGGAAGGCGCCCAGCCGGTCCACCCGCGACTCCCACAGGCGGCGGCGGTCGTTCACCCATTGCTCGGCTAGCGACAGCGCGGCGAGTTCGATGCGGCAGGTGCGGACCCGGCCCTTCTTCTCGCTGGCGACCAGCCCGCTTTCCTCCAGCACCTTCAGGTGCAGCATCACGGCAGGCAGCGACATGGGCAGCGGCGCGGCCAGTTCGCTCACTGTGGCGGGGCCCCCGGCCAGCCGATCGACAATGGCGCGGCGGGTGGGGTCGCCAAGGGCGGTAAAAGCACGATCCAGCTGATTGTTCATCATGTGCTTAAGTATTTGTCGACCCACCACACTGTCAAGCGATCACTTAAGTATTTCCTGCCGCTCTCAAAACGCGGGGCTTGGCGCATTATTTTAGGGATGCGGTGCGGTATAACCCTGCGCCGACCGGGAGACCTCCCATGTCCGTCCATGCCCAGACCCGCCGCGTCACCGTGCCCGAGATCAAGGCCCACAAAGGGCAGCAGCCCGTGGTGATGCTCACCTGCTATCACGCGCACACGGCCCGCCTGCTGGATCAGAATGTCGACATGATGCTGGTGGGCGACAGCCTGGGCATGGTCATGCACGGGCTGGAGAACACGCTGGGCGTCACCCTCGAAATGATGATCACCCATGGCAAGGCCGTGATGCGCGGCTCCGAGCGCGCGCTGGTCGTGGTCGACATGCCCTTCGGCTCCTATGAGGAATCGCCCGAAGTCGCATTCCGCAACGCCGCCCGCGTCATCCAGGAAACGGGCTGCACCGCCGTGAAGCTGGAAGGCGGCACCCGCATGGCGGAGACCGTGAAATACCTCACCCAGCGCGGCATCCCTGTGATGGGCCATATCGGCCTGACGCCGCAGGGCGTGCATGTGGCCGGCGGCTTCAAGACCGTGGGCCGCACGCAGGAAGAGTGGCCGCAGATCGAAGCCGACGCCCAGGCGCTGGCCGAAGCGGGCGCGTTCGCCATCGTGCTGGAAGGCATGGCCGAGCCCCTGGCCGCCAAAATCACCGCCCAGATCGCCATCCCCACCATCGGCATCGGCGCCAGCGCCGCCTGCGACGGCCAGGTGCTGGTGATGGAGGACATGCTGGGCCTCAGCCCCAACCCGCCCAAATTCGTCCGCGAATATGCCCGGCTGGGACCCGCCATCGAGGCGGCGGTGAAAGCCTATGCGGCCGATGTGCGGTCGCGGGCCTTTCCGGGGGTGGAAAATGTCTACCTCATGAAAAAAGTCCAATAAAAGCCGTGAACTAACCCGTATCCTCCTTTCCATGCACGTTGCGTGAAACGTCCCTTCGGGCTAAGGAAACCGGCTCGCCGGGCCGGTCCGAAAGGTCTGGGCCCCGGGCGTCAAAAGGATACCGGCCGTTGAGTGACATCTTCCGCGAGGTTGAAGAGGACGTTCGCCGCGAACGCCTCGAGAAGTTCTGGAAGCGCTATGGCGCCCTGCTGATCACGCTGGGCGCCTTGCTGCTGGCGGGCGTCGGCGGCTGGCAGCTGATGAAACGGCATGGCGCCACCATCGCCGTGCGCGACAGCGAAGCTTTTGCCGGCGCGCAACGCATCACCAACCCGGCCGAAGCCGCCAAGGCGTTCGGTACGCTGGCCCAGAATGCCGGGCTCGACACCAGCATGTTCGCGCCGCTCTACAACACGCTGCGGCCGGTCATCAATCCGGGCAGCAACGGCTATGCCCTGGTCACCAAGATGGCGCAGGCGGGCGCGCTGTTCGCTTCGGGGCAGCTCAAGTCGGCCGTCGATCTCTATCGCGAGGTCGGCCAGTCGGACGATGGCGAGATCGGCCGCGCCGCGCGCCTGCGCGCCGCCTGGATCATCGCCTCCACCGCTCCGCGCAAGGAACTGGAAGACCTGCTGGCGCCGCTCAACCGCGACGGCGACACCTGGCAGCCGCTGGCGCGCGAGATTCTCGCCTTCTCCGATTATCGCGCCTCGCGCATCAAGCAGGCTGCCGATGGCTATCGCGCGCTGGTGGAAGATGAGCGTTCGCCGCAGGCGCTGCGCACCCGCGCCCGCGCCATGGCGGCCTTCCTCGATGGCGGTGCCGGTTCGGATTTCGGCACCGTCCCGCCTACGGCCACACCGGCGCCGGCGGCCTTGCCGGGCGTGCCTTTGCCCGCGCCCGCGGCGGCGACGCCATGATCCGCTTTCGCCGCCCGCATATCGCGCTTCTCGCAACAACGCTGTTGCTGGGCGGCTGCGCCGGCGTCATGGACGAATTAAGCGATCTGTTCTCGAAAACCAATGTCGCCAACCTGCGCGGTATGCGCGTTTCGCTGGCAGGCACCGACGAAGCCCTGATCCCCGATCCCGCGCTGACCGCCATCCCGGTGCTGCTGCCCGCGCCGCATCGCAATCCCGACTGGCCGCAACCCGGCGGCTATTCCTCCAACGCCATGCATCATCTGGAAGCATCCGGGCCGCTGCGCCACGTCTGGGCGCGCCAGGCCGGCAAGGGCAGCGACACCGACAGCGTTGTGACCGCCAGCCCGGTGGTGGCGGCGGGCCGCATCTATGCGCTGGATTCCGAAGCCCATGTCTGGGTGATCCGCCTGGCCGATGGCCGTCCCGTCTGGGACAAGCGCCTGGCGCCCAAGGACGGCACCGACATGCCAACGCTGTGGGGCCTGCTGGGCAAGGCCAACACCGTCGTCCCCGCTTCGGGCATGGGCGGCGGCATCGCCTTCAACGACGCCAAGCTCTATGTTACCACCGGCTTCGGCGATCTGATCGTGATGGATGCCGCGACGGGCCGCGAATTGTGGCGGCGCGCCTTCGGCGTGCCCATCGTCAACGCCCCGGTGATCAGCGGCGGGCGCATCTACCTGTCCACCAACGACAACCGTTTCTTTGCCCTGGCCGAAGCGGATGGCCGCTCGCTGTGGGAAAACCAGGCGATCATCGAGCCCGCCAACCTGCTCTCCAGCACCAGCGCCGCGGTGACGGGCGAAGTGGTGGTGGCGCCGTTCACCTCGGGCGAACTCAACGCCTATCGGGCGCAGAACGGCCAGCCCGCCTGGAACGACGTGCTGTCGCGCTCCGGCGCGGTGACGCAGCTTTCGGAAATCGACGCCATCGCGGGACGGCCGGTGATCGACCGCGACATGGTCTTCGCCGTCAGCCAGTCCGGCGTCATTGTCGGACTGAACCTCTCCACCGGCGACCGGGTATGGAGCAAGGATGTCGGCGGCACCCAGACCCCCTGGGTGGCGGGCGATTATGTCTACATGGTCAGCAACAGCTCGCAGCTGATCTGCCTCACCCGCAAGGAAGGCAAAGTGCGCTGGATTCACCAGCTGCCGCAGTACGGCAACCCCGAAAGGAAGCGCTATCCCATCCTGTGGACGGGTCCGGTGCTGGTGTCGAACAAGCTGATCGTCGTTTCCAATGACGGCTACGCCCAGGCGCTGTCGCCCTATGACGGGCGGCTGCTGGCGCGCATGGACCTGCCCGCGGGGAGCACCGTCGCGCCGGTGGTGGCGGACGGCACCGTTTACATCTACACCAGCGACGCGGAAATCGTCGCGCTGAGATAGCGATGTTTACTCTCGCCATCGTTGGACGGCCCAATGTCGGAAAGTCCCGGCTGGTCAACCGGCTGGCTGGCCGTCACGCCGCCATCGTGCATGACACACCGGGCGTCACCCGCGACTGGCAGGCCATCGAGGTCGATTTCGACGGCCTCGCCTTCCGCCTGATCGATACCGCCGGATTTGAAGAAGCGGCGGCCGGTACCCTGACCCATCGCATGACCGGCCAGACCATGGCCGCCATCGCCGAGGCGGACGCCCTGCTCTTCATTATCGATGCGCGCGACGGCGTCACCGCAGGCGACGAGATCATCGCCCAGACCCTGCGCCGCTCCGGCAAGCCGGTGATCTTCGCCGCCAACAAGTGCGAAGGCCGCACCAGCCTGGAAGAGGTTTACAGCCTGGGCTTTGGCGAGCCGATCCGGCTATCCGCCGAACATGCCATCGGCATGGGCGAGCTCTCCGAAGCGCTGGAAGAACATATCCCCCGCGCCGCGCCGCCGACCGAGGACGAACTGGCGGCGGAAGCCGCCGACGAGGAAGCCGGCTTCACCGACGAAGACGAAGCCTATGACTGGCGCGACAAGCCGCTGCGGCTGGCTCTGGTGGGACGGCCCAATGTCGGCAAGTCCAGCCTGTTCAACCTGCTCTTGGGCGAGGAACGCTCGCTCACCGGCCCGGAAGCGGGGCTGACGCGCGATTCCATCACCGCGCCGTGGAGCCTTGAAGGCCGCGAAGTGCTGCTGCACGACACGGCGGGCCTGCGCAAGAAAGCGCGGGTGGCGGGCGAAGTGCTGGAAGAGATGTCGGTGGCGTCCACCCTCTCCGCCATCCGCTTTGCCGACTGCGTCATCGTGATGATCGACGCCACCCAGCCTTTCGAGAAGCAGGACCTGCACATTGCCGACCTGATCGCGCGCGAAGGCCGCGCCATCGTCTTCGCCATGAACAAGTGGGACCTGGTGCCGGACAAGGCGGGCGCGATCTCGCGCTTTGCCGAGAAGCGCGACCGCCTGCTGCCGCAAGTGGTGGGCGCGCCGCTGGTGGCGGTATCGGCCAAGACCGGCGACGGCATCGAACGCTTGCAGGCCGCCACCGTCGCCGCCGATGCCGCCTGGAACAAGCGCATCGGCACCAGCACGCTCAACCGCTTCCTGGAAGAGGCGCTGCATCGCCACGCCACGCCCGCCGTCTCGGGCCGCCGTGTCCGCATCCGCTACATGACCCAGGCCAAGGCGCGGCCGCCGACCTTCCTGCTGTTCGGCAACCAGCTCGACCATTTGCCCGAAGCCTATCTGCGCTACCTTCAGAACAATCTGCGCGAGGCCTTCGAACTCAAGGGGACGCCGCTGCGCTTCCTTGTCCGCAACACCAAGAATCCCTACGCCCCAAAATAGAGTGCGCGCATGACGAGCCCGCAACAGCTTCGTGCCCAGGCCGCCACCCATCTCGCCGCCGGCCGCGCCGCCGAAGCCGAAGCCGCGCTCGCCGCATTGCTGGCGCGCCAGCCGGACGATGCCGACGCCCATCTGCAGCATGGCGCCGCGCTGGAGATGCTGGGGCGTGGACCGGATGCCGCCAACGCCTATCGCCGCGCCATCGCGCAGCGGCCCGATCATGCGGGCGCGCTGTTCCAGCTGGCGACGCTGCTGCGCCAGCGTTCGCCGGGCCCCGAAGCGCTTTGGGCTTATGACCGCTGCGCCCAGCTTGCGCCGCAGGAGGCGCAAGTCTTCGTGCAGCGCGCCATCCATCGCTATGAAACCGGCGATATCGCCGGATCGCTGGCGGATTACGACACCGCCCTGCTGCTGATGCGCCAGGCTGCCGTGGCGGGACGGCAGGATCGCCGCCTCTCCCTGCCCGCCATTCTCTTCAACCGCGCCCTGGCCTTGCAGACTCTGGGGCGCGACGCCGAGGCGCTGGCGGCCTATGACGAGACGCTGGCGCTGATGCCCGGCGCCGCCAATGCCTGGACCAACCGCGGCAACCTGTTGCGCAAACAGGCGCGGCTGGAAGACGCCGAGGCCAGCTATCGCCGCGCCCTGGCGCTCGACCCCCGCCATGCGGGCGCGCGCACCAATCGCGGCGTGGTCTTCTCCATGCTGGGACGCCATGACGACGCCGCAGGCGAATTCCGCAAGCTCGCCGATATCGACCCCGACAACCGGCACCTGCTGGGCGGGCTGCTGTCGGCGGCGCTGCCGCGCTGCCACTGGGATAGCGTCGCGCGCATCCGGCCGCGTCTGGAAGCAGATCTGGCGGCGGGGCGGGCCGTGGTCTCGCCTTTCTACGCCACGCTCGCTCTGGACGATCCGGCACTTCTGCACGCCGCGGCTTCCGGGTTTCGCGCCGAATGGATGCCGCCGGCGCAGCCGCGCCCGAAGCTGCAGCCCGGCAATCCGCGCATCCGGCTGGCCTATCTCTCCGCCGATTTCCAAGTGCATGCCACCGCCCACCTTATCGCGGACCTGTTCGCACGCCATGACCGCACCCGCTTCGAGGTGCTCGCCATTTCCTATGGCCCCGACGATACGAGCGCCATGCGGACACGGTTGCGGGACGGCGTCGACCAGTTCATCGATGTGCAGACCTTGTCCGACGCCCAGGTGGCGGCGCTGCTGCGCGATCTGGGCGTGGAAATCGCCATCGACCTCAAGGGTTATACCGCATGGTCGCGCAGTGAAATCCTGGCCCATGGCGCGGCCCAGGTGCAGGTGAGCTGGCTGGGCTATCCCGGCACCCTGGCGGCGGACTTCATCGATTATGTCATCGCCGATGCCTGCGTGCTGCCGCATGCCGAGAAGCCTTTCTGGGACGAGAAGGTCGTCCACCTGCCCGACACCTATCAGGTCAACGATCCTTTGCGCGCGCACGAAACGCCGCCCACGCGCGCCGCGGCGGGATTACCCGAGACCGGCTTTGTCTTTGGCTGCTTCAACACCCACACCAAGATCGGGCCCCAGCAATTCGACGTCTGGATGCGCCTGCTGGCGGCCGTTCCCGGCAGCGTATTATGGCTGCTGGAAGACAGCGCCAGCGATGTCCTACCACGCCATGCGGCGGCGCGCGGCATCGATCCGGCGCGGCTGATCTTCGCCCCCAAGGTGGATGCAGTGCTGCATCTGCGGCGGCTGGCCTGCGCCGATCTGATGCTGGATACACTGCCCTATGGCATGCACACCACCGCCAGCGATGCGCTGTGGATGGGCGTTCCGCTCGTCACCTGCCGCGGAAAATCCTTTGCCGGCCGGGTCGCCGCCGGACTGCTGACGGCGCTGGAATGCCCCGAACTGATCGCCGAAACGATGGAAGAATATGAGGCCCTGGCGCTGGCCTTGGCGCAGGACCCGGCGCGGCTGCGGGCGCTGAAGGACACGCTGGCGGGCAAGCGGCTGACTGCGCCCTTGTTCGACGCAGGCGCCTTCTGCCGCCATCTCGAGCAGGCCTATGTCACAATGATGGAGATCGCGCGGGCCGGTGAAGCGCCGCGCGCTTTCGATGTCGCCGTTCAGCCCTGATAGCTGACGATCTGGCCGTTTTCGGTGAAGGATGGCGCCAGCAGCGCCGCGATCTGCGGCGCGACATCATCGGGCGTCTTCAGCGTGGCCTGGTCCTCGCCCGGCATCGCCTTTTTACGCATCACAGTGCGCGTGGCTCCGGGATTGAAGAGATTGACGCGCACCTTGCCGCCGCCGGATTCCGCCGCATAGGTCAGCGCCAGCATCTCCAGCGCCGCCTTGGTCACGGCATAGCCGCCCCAGAACGGCGTCGCCTTGTGCGCCGCGCCGCTGGTGACGAAAACCGCGCGCCCGGCGTCGGACTGGCGCAGCAGCGGGTCCAGCGAACGGATCAGGCGGTAATTGGCGGTGAGGTTGACCTCGATCAGCTCGGCGAACAGCTTGGGCTCGATATGCGCCACCGGCGTCAGCGCGCCCAGGATGCCGGCATTGGCGACCAGCGCATCCAGCCGTCCCCAGCGTTCGAAGATCTGGCCGCCCAGCCGGTCGATGCCGTCGCCATCTTTGAGACTGAACGGCACCAGCGTGGCACTGCCGCCCGCCTTGCGGATTTCGTCGTCGGTTTCTTCCAGCCCGCCCACGGTGCGGGCGGTGCAGATGACATGCGCGCCCTGGCGGGCCAGTTCGATGGCCACGGCGCGGCCGATGCCGCGGGACGCGCCGGTGACCAGCGCAATCTTGTTCGCAAGCGCCTGCGTCATCAGGCGACGTTGGAGAGCAGCGAAAGCTGCCGCTTGGCGGCTCCGCCGGTTAGGTCGGTGAGCGCGATGGGATAGTCGCCGGAGAAGCAGGCGTCGCAGAAGCGCGGGCCGCTGACCTTGCGCTCGGCCTCGCCCATGGCGCGGTAGAGCCCGTTCATCGAGATGAAGGACAGGCTGTCGGCGCCGACGAATTTGCGCATCTCTTCCACATCCATGCGGTGGGCAAGCAGATCGTTGGTGTCGGGTGTATCGACGCCATAGAAGCAGGAATGGGTGGTGGGCGGCGAGGCGACGCGGAAATGCACTTCCGTCGCGCCGGCCTCGCGCATCATGTCCACGATCTTCTTGGAGGTCGTGCCGCGCACGATCGAGTCGTCCACCAGCACCACGCGCCTGCCCTTGATCTTGGCGCGATTGGGGCTGTGCTTCAGCCGCACGCCCAGATGGCGGATATAATCCGACGGTTCGATGAAGGTGCGGCCGACATAATGGTTGCGGATGATGCCCAGCTCGAAGGGCAGCTTCGCCTCGTTGGCGAAGCCCAGCGCGGCGGGCACGCCGGAATCCGGCACCGGGATCACCATTTCGGCATCGACCGGCGCTTCCTGCGCCAGCACCTGGCCGATGGCCTTGCGCGACTCGTAAACGCTGCGGCCTTCCACGACGGAATCGGGACGGGCGAAATAGATGTATTCGAAGACGCAGAAGCGCGACGGCTGGGCCTTGAACGGGAAATGGCTTTCCATCCCGTCTTCGCTGATCACCACAACCTCGCCGGGCGCGATGTCGCGCACATAAGCCGCGCCGATGATGTCGAGGGCGCAGCTTTCCGACGCCAGGATGGGCGATCCGTCGAGATCGCCCAGCACCAGCGGACGCACACCGAAGGGATCGCGCGCGCCGATCAGCTTCTTGGAGGTGAGCGCCACCAGCGAATAGGCGCCTTCGACCTGGGACAGCGCATCCACCAGCCGGTCGACGATTCGTGACTTGGTCGAGCGGGCGGCCAGATGGACGATAGTCTCGGTGTCGGAGGTGGACTGGAAGATCGAACCCTGCGCCACCAGTTCGGTGCGCAACGTGTCGGCGTTGGTCAAATTGCCATTGTGCGCCACGGCCAGGCCGCCGCCAGCCAGATCGGCATAGATGGGCTGGATGTTGCGGACATTGGAGCCGCCCGCGGTGGAATAGCGGACATGGCCGACCGCAAAGCGGCCCTTCAGGTTGGCGGCGGCCGGAGAATTGCGGCCGAAAATGTCGCCCACCAGGCCCTGGTGGCGCTCGGCGATGAACTGGCCATTGTCATAGGTGACGATGCCCGCGGCTTCCTGGCCGCGATGCTGCAGGGCGTGCAGGCCCAGCACCGCCAGGGCCCCGGCATCGGCATGGCCGAAAATGCCGAACACGCCGCATTCCTCATGCAGGGCATCGTCATCGAAGTGGGCGTCGTCAAACCCCGGGATTGCCTTGGTCATCTGCCGTTTCCGCCGTCCTTCTGGAGGAGGCTGTCTAGCGCGCGGCGATCGGTGGCGCCATAGCCCCTTTCGGCGTTCCGCGCAGGGCTGCCCTGCGGCGTATTATCGTTACCGCGCGGGCGTTCCCGCTCGCCGTAAGAGCCTGCGGACGCTGGAGAAGTGCGATTGGCGTCTCCGTTGCCCTCGATCAGGTTGCCGATGGGATCGTCGGCGCGGGCGCGGCCGGAACCGGCGGAGAAGCTGGCGCGGGTATGGCCCGGAACCAGGCCCAGGATGACGTCGCCGGTGGCCTGGATCATGGGCAGGGTCTGGGCCTGCTTCACCCAGCGCGGCTGCTCCGGCACCGGCACGAAATAGGTGTAGGCGAGATAGGCCAGTCCCACCGCCACCAGCCCGCGCACCACGCCAAAGGCGATGCCCAGGGCGCGGTCCAGTGGCCCGATAGGCGAGTTCTTCACGCTCTCGGAGAAACGGTGGCTGAGGAAGGACAGCGGAATGAAGATGATCAGGAACACCACCGCATAGGCCAGCAGGCTGGCGATCCAGGGCGTGGCGACCAGGCCACGCATCATCGGGATCAGGTAGGGGCCGAAATAGAGACAGCCAAAGGCGGCGGCGGCCCAGTCGAAGATGGTCAGGGTTTCCGACAGGAAACCTTTCCAGGCAGCATAGCCTGCCGACAACAGGATCAGCAGGACCACAACGACATCAACAGCGGTGATGGAACCCATGATTCGAGTTTAGCATGGCGGGCGCGGGGACGCGATTATTCTGCCGCCCGCAGCTTCTGGCGGGCCGCTGGAATCAGGGACACCAGTTCCGCCACGTTGGCGATTTCGGTGCAGCGGAGGCCGCCGGTCGCCCGGGTACCCGCGGGCACGAAGGCCTTGGAGAAGCCAAGCTTGGCGGCTTCCTTCAGCCGCGATTCGGCCTGGGGCACCGGGCGGATATCGCCCGAGAGCGAGATTTCCCCGAAAAACACGGTGTCGCGCGGCAGGGGCTCGCCCGCCAGCGAGGACACCAGGGCGGCGGCGGCGGCGAGGTCAGCGGCAGGTTCGGTGATCTTCAGCCCGCCCGCCACGTTCAGATAGACGTCAGCGGCGCCAATGCCGACGCCCGCCCGCGCATCCAGCACGGCCAGGATCATGGCAAGGCGGCCCGTGTCCCAGCCCACCACGGCGCGGCGGGGCGTGCCGTAAGCCGAGGCCGACACCAGCGCCTGGATTTCACACAGCAGGGGGCGCGTGCCTTCCAGCCCGGCGAACACCGCCGTGCCCGGCGCGGCGGATGTGCGGTCGCCCAGGAACAGGGCCGAGGGATTGGCGACTTCGGCGAGCCCGCTGCCGGTCATCTCGAAGACGCCGATCTCGTCGGTTGCGCCGAAGCGGTTCTTCACCGCCCGCAGCACGCGGAAATGATGGCCGCGCTCGCCTTCGAAATAGAGCACCGCATCGACCAGATGCTCGATCACTTTCGGGCCGGCGATCTGGCCATCTTTCGTCACATGGCCGACCAGCAGCAGCGCCGCGCCGGACGCCTTGGCGTAACGCACCAGATCGAAGCTGGCGGTGCGCAGCTGCGCCACCGTGCCGGGGGCGGCGTCGAGCGCGCCGGTCCACAGCGTCTGGATGGAATCGATAGCGATGATGCCGGGGGGATTGCCTGCCTCGATGGTGGCGAGAATGTCTTCGACATTGGTGGCCGCACCCAGCATCAGCGGCGCATCGGAAAGCCCCATGCGGGCGGCGCGCATGCGGACCTGCGCCATGGCTTCTTCGCCCGAGATATAGACGGCATGGCCGCCCTGCTTGGCGTATTCGCCCAGCGCCTGGAGAATGAGAGTGGATTTGCCGATGCCGGGATCGCCGCCCACCAGCAAGGCTGAGCCCGCCACCAGCCCGCCGCCGGTGACGCGGTCGAACTCGGCTATGCCGGTCACCCGGCGCGGCGGTGGCGTGTCCTGGGTCTTGAGGTCTTCCAGGGCGAACTTCCGCCCCTTGATGCGCTTGGCCGCGCCCGCGCCGATGGGCGGGGCGGCCCCCTCCTCCACGATGGTGTTCCAGCCGTTGCAGGATTCGCACTTTCCCGCCCATTTGGCGCTGACGGCGCCGCAGGCTTGGCAGGCGAAGGAGGCGGACGATTTGGCCATGATGGCCCATGGGTACAAAAAGAGAACAAAAAAAGCAATAGCCCCTATTTGGCGGCGGCAGCTTTCTTAGCGCTCTGGCGCTCCCTTTTCGCCTTGAGATCGCGTTCAAGGCAGCGCAACGCTTTTTCGAAAGCTTTTTGAAGAAACCCCCACCGGTCTTTTGGGCTTTTCATCATTGGCATCGGAAAACCTAGCTCCCAATCAATATTTAAATCTTGGAGATCTTCGAGGCGAAGGTGAGCATTTGTAGCGTAATAATTAAACGTCCAATCTTTAGAGCTTCGCTCTTGGGAATAAGCAATCGCGTTGTTCTGAAGCATTTCGCTCAGGAATTTTACAGCTCCAGCTTCCGTGTCGGATCGGTAACCAGTTTTGTCCGATAGAAACGCAGAGCGCCAAAGAGAAAACGCTAGCCGAGGGAAATCCTTTTCGCCTCTTTTCCTGCGCGAAACGCCGCTTACTTTTGCCGCGCCATGCACACCATTCCTCGCCACCACACCCCGCCGTACATCGCCGCTCACACGGCAAGCGGTCACGCGCCTGCGCCACGCCAACATGCGCGGCGGCGCCATCACTGGCAGGGGATGGGGGGGGGGGGGGGGGGGGCCCAAAAGGGCCAAAAAAAATCACACCCCGCGGCGGCGGGGCGGGGCCGGCCGGGCGGGGCCCCCGCCCCAAAAAGTGCAAAACAAAGATCAAGCCGTCGCGGCGGCAGCAAATGAGCCATCCAAATCTTGTGGCGCGAAGGCGGGTGCTACTTGCGAACCGCCATCTTGATCGGCCCTTCGGCGCGCCCGTTGATGAACTGATCGACGTAAGCGTTGCCGGAATTGTCGATCTCGCCGGTCGGGCCCTGCCAGATGATCTTGCCGCCATAAAGCATGGCGATACGGTCGGAAATCTTGCGCGCACTGGCCATGTCGTGGGTGATGGAGAGCGCCGTGGCCCCCACATCCTTCACCGTCGCCACGATCAGCTCGTTGATGACGTCGGCCATGATGGGATCAAGGCCGGTGGTGGGCTCGTCGAAGAAGATGATCTCCGGGTCGGCGGCGATGGCGCGGGCCAGGCCGACGCGCTTCTGCATGCCGCCCGACAATTCGGCGGGCGAGAGATAGGCGACGTCTTCCGACAGGCCCACCTTGGACAATTTTCTGATAGCGATGTCCTTCGCCGTGGCACGGGCCATGCCGCGGCCCTGGATCAGGCCGAACGCCACATTTTCCCATACCGGCAACGAGTCGAACAAAGCCGCGCCCTGGAACAGCATGCCGAACTTGCGCATCAGGGGCTCGCGGTCGCGCCCGCGCAGATGCGTCACGTCCTGCCCGTCCACCAGGATGCGGCCCTCGTCCGGCGCGAGGATGCCCAGGATCGACTTGATGGTGACCGACTTGCCGGTGCCCGAACCACCCATGATGACCAGCGAGGTGCGCGGCATGATCTCGAGATCGACACCGTCCAGCACTTGCTTGGCGCCGAACCGCTTCTTCACGCCGATCAGTTGAATTTTCGGGGTCATGCGGAGAACAGGATCGCGGTGAGGATGAAGTCGGTCGCCAGGATCAGGATGCAGCTCGACACCACCGCATTGGTGGTGGCGGCGCCGACGCCCTGCGCCCCGCCCTTGGAATTGAAGCCGTGATAGCAACCCATCAGGGCGATGATGAAGCCGAACACCGCCGCCTTGATCAGGCCCGACATGATGTCGGCGCTGGTGGCGAAATCCACCGTGTTCTTGAGATAGACCGAGCCGGTGAAGCCCAGATTCTGCACCGCCACGGCATAGCCGCCAAAGATGCCGATGCTGTCGCCAATCGCCGTCAGCAGCGGCATCGACAGCACCGCCGCCACCAGGCGCGGCACCACCAGATATTTGATGGGGTTGGTCGAAAGCGTGGTGAGGGCGTCGATCTGCTCCGTCACCTTCATGGTGCCGATCTCGGCGGCGATGGCGGCGGCGACGCGGCCCGCAACCATGAGACCGGCGATCACCGGGCCCAGTTCGCGGGTGATGGCCAGGACCACGATCTGCGGCACGATGGCTTCGGCGCCATAGCGGTTGCCGCCCAGATAGATCTGCAGCGCCAGCACCGCGCCGGTCGAAAGCGCCGTCAGCCCCACCACCGGCAGCGAGAGATAGCCGATATGGAGGAATTGCTGCCCGATCAGGCGGCCATAGACCGGCGGGCTGACGATGGCGGCCAGGCTGCGGCCGGTGAAGCTGGCCAGCCGCCCGATCTCGGCCAGCAGGTCCATGACCGCACGGCCAATGTGCGCGAAGATGTTCATGTCTCTACATAGACGCGCGGGATACGGCGGCTCAACCCCGTCAGCAACTCATAGGAAATCGTCCCCCAGGCGGCGGCCGCTTCATCCAGCGGTAGGCCCGGCCCGAACAGTTCGGCCAGGTCGCCCACGCCCACGTCAGCGATGCCGGTGACGTCCAAGGTGATCAGGTCCATCGAAACCCGACCGACAAAGGGGGCGACATGATCCCGAACCATGGCGAAAGCCTTGTTGGAGCCGGTGCGCAGCACGCCATCGGCATAGCCCAGCGCGATGGTGGCGACGGCCATGGGGCGCGTCGCGGTGAAGGTTGCGCCATAGCCGATGGTCTCGCCCGGGGCGATTTGGCGCAGCTGGAGAATGCGGCCCGCCAGCCGCGCCACGGTCTGCATCGGATTGGGCGCGTCCATATGCGGGTTGCCGCCATAGAGACCTATGCCCGGCCGCACCAGGTCGAAATGATAGTCGCGCCCCAGCAATATGCCACCGGACGCGGCCAGGCTGGCGGGCGCGGGCGGCAGCATCGCCAGCGCGGCGCGGAAGCGCGACAGCTGGGTGCGGTTCATGGCGCTGTCGGCGTCGTCGGAGCAGGCGAGATGGCTCATCACCAGCACCGGCGGGAAATGCTTCTCCGACGCCAGCACGGACAGTTCCTCCGGCGGCAATCCCAGCCGGTTCATGCCGGTATCAACATGCAGCGCCGCCGCGCCGCCCTTCGCCGCCTGCCAGGCCGCGATCTGCGCCAGGCTGCCCAGCACCGGGATCAGATTGTGGGCGATCAGCGCCGGTGCGGTATCGCTCGCGGCGCCATCGAGAATGAAGATGCGCGCCTTGGCGTTGAGTGCGCGCAGCGAGACGCCCTCTGCCAGCCGCGCCACGAAGAAGCTGTCGCAATCCAGCGCCGGCAGCACTCCGGCCAGGCCCAGGCCATAACCGTCCGCCTTCACCACCGCCGCGACCTGCGCCTGCGGCGCCAGCTTGCGCATCAGCGCCAGGTTGGCCGCCAGCGCGGCTTGGTTCACCCGGATTTCGCCCGCGCCCATCGTCAATTCCGCTGCTGCGGTACGGCGGTGTAGCAGGGCACGTTGAGCAACACCGGGCAGTTGCCGGGATTGACGCCTGTCTCCATCTGTCGGCGCTGCGCGTCGGCGCCGCTGATGCGGATTTCCGGCTCCGGCTCGGCGAAGCGATTGCGGTTCTCCGGCTGGCGCAGCACGATGGCGCCGTCAGGCAGGCGCGTGCCACCCCACGGGATGCGGCCGCAGCGGCTGCGTTCCGCCGTGGTGAGATTTTCATAGTGACCGGCGCTGCACGCCACGTCGCGGCCCAGCGCGCCCAGCAGATCGCCATCGGTGATGCCGCCCTGTTGCCGGGGCTGGGTCGGCTGCTGCTGCACGTTGGGCGGAATGATGACGGGATCGATCACCACTTCCGGCGGCACGCCGGTGGGCGCCTGCGGCACGGTCATCTGCACCTCCGGTATAGGCGAATTGTCGGTGGCGCCGCGCAGGTTCAGCGTCACTTCGGTGCTGGCGCCGCGCCGGACGATCTCTTTCCAGCCTTCGGAGAAGATCAGAAAATTGGCGATCACGAGATGGACGATGGCTACGGCGATCCAGCTTGCCGCCTTGCGCTTGGGCGGCACATGCCGCGACGGCCGCGCGGCATAGAGAGGGACGTCGGAAAGATTCTCGATGCTCAAAACGGTTCCCGGCGTGCTTTTTGTCGGGCCGGATCGTCCCCCGGCGCTTCGGCCCATTCTAGCGTGGGGCGGTTGTGCCACAAAAGGCCGCCGCTGTAACGCAAGATACGGAAAAAGCTGGGCTATCTTCGGGAAAAGGCTTTTTTGGCCTTCTAGCGCGCGCCCTGGCCGTCATCCGCCAGGTTGGAGAAACGGGTATATTGGCCCTCGAACATCAGGTCGATGGACCGCGTGGCGCCATGGCGGTGCTTTTCCACCATCACTTCGGCGCGGTTGGTGGCGCGCTCCAGCTTCTCCACCCACTTGGCATGGTCAGGCGTGCCGGCCTCGGGCTCGCGCGAGGCCAAATAATATTCCTCGCGATAGACGAACATCACCACGTCGGCGTCCTGCTCGATGGAGCCGGATTCGCGCAGGTCCGAAAGCACCGGGCGCTTGTCGTCGCGGGAGTCGACGCCGCGCGAGAGCTGCGACAGCGCCAGAACAGGGACATCCAGTTCCTTGGCCAAATTCTTCAGGCCCTTGGTGACTTCGGTGATTTCCTGCACGCGGTTCTCATGGTTGCGCGACGGCGCCACCAGTTGGAGATAATCGATGATGATCAAGCCGATATTCTTCTCGCGCTTCATGCGGCGGGCACGGGCGGCGATCTGAGCGATGGAGATGCCGCCAGTGTCGTCGATATAGAGCGGCAGGGTCGAAAGATCCTGCATGGTGAGGACGAACTTCTCCCACTCATTCTCGGTCATCCGGCCGTTGCGAATTTTCCACATCTCCAGCTCGCACTGCTCGGAGAGAATACGGCCGGACAATTGCTGCGCCGCCATTTCAAGACTGAAAAACAAGACCGGAGAACCGCTGGGAAATTCCGCGCCCGCCTCGACGTCCCTGATATATTGCTTGGCGGCATGGAATGCCATGTTGGTGCCCAGCGCGGTCTTGCCCATGCCGGGACGGCCGGCAAGGATGAGAAGGTCGGACGGCTGCAAGCCGCCCAGCAGGCGGTCAATCTCAATGAAGCCGCTGGTGACGCCGGAAATCTGGCCGCCGCGCGCCTGAGCTTTGGTCGCCAGTTCCACGGTCCGGCGCATCGCCTCGTGGAAGTCGAGCGCGCCCTCGCCATACTTGTTGCTCTCGGAGACGGCATAGAGCGCCTTCTCCGCTTCCTCGATCTGGGCCTTGGAGCCCTTGTCGATCGGCGCTTCATAAGCGGTGTTGACAATATCCTCGCCGATGCGGATCAGGCTGCGGCGGACGCCCAGATCCTTCAGGATGTTGGCATAGTCGCGGACATTGGGAATGGCGGGGGCGGCGGTCTTCAGCGCGTCGAAATAGGCTTGACCGCCCACTTCGATCACGCCGGGATCGGCCTTGAGCGTGGCGTGCAGGGTCAACGGCGTCACCACAGTGCCGCCGCGCTCGATCATTGCGGACATGGTGTCGTAGATGCGGCCATGCAGGGGATCGTAGAAGTCTTCGGCCTTCAGGTTGCCGGAAACGCGCTCCAAGGCGCGGTTGTCCTGCAGGATGGAGCCCAGCAGCGCCTGCTCAACGTCGATGTCGTAGGGGACGTGGCGATAGGCTTCGTGTTCCATGATGCTTTTGCGGCGCTCTTTCGGACCCGCACCGGCGCGGGATCAGCAATGAACCGTCAGCGCCCTTTGGGGACAAGTAATGATCCATAACATGCACAGCCCTGAAAACAAGAATCTAGGTTTTGTGGTTCCTTCGGATTTCGCCACAATGTCCTACACACATTCGCGCCTCATCAGCGATTGCCAAAACCCCATTCCCGTGCTGCGCGCGCTCACAGCGCCGCGATAATCGCCTGCGCCGCGGCCGGATTGCGGGCCTTGAAGCCGGAAATGACGAAAAGAAACGCGTCGCGCTTTTTCTTCGCCGCCGGTTTCGCCAGAAGCGGCAGGTCGATGGGCGCACCGCCTGCCTCCCAGGCCTTGGCCCGCGCCGCGCACGCGGCGATGGTGGCTTTGGAATAGCCCAGCTTTTCCTTTTCCACCATGCCCATGGCGCGGACATAGACGAAATCGGCGCTGACATCGGCGATGCAGGGAAGCTCGCTGTCGCAGCCCGCGATGATGGCGACCTTGTATTTGCGGCAGAGCGCGATGAATTCCGCGCAGGTAAAGCTGTCGTGCCACACTTCCACGGCATGGCGGAGCGCGATGCCATCGGCGTCTTGCGGCAGCAGCGCAAGAAAGGCTTCGAAATCCGCCAGATCGAATTTCTTGGTCGCCATGAACTGCCAGTTGAGCCGCCCCAGCTTGGTCTTCAGCCGCGAATTCCCGCTATCGACAAAACGCGCGATGGAATCGCCGGCTTCCGCCAGTACGCGGCGGTTGGTAGCGAACCGCGGCCCCTTCAGGGTGAAGACGAAATCCTCCGGCGTCTCGTCATGCCAGCGGGCAAAACTTTCCAGCTTTTGCGAACCGTAATTAGGTGCCGTTGGCCTCGATCGCGGTCAGGGCTTTGGCGGCGAATTCCAGCTCGCGCTTCTGGGACAGGCCTTTGGGATAGAAATTGTCCCGCCATTCCTCGAATACCAAACCGCCGACGCCGACATAAATACTGGTCACGTTTGCCTGCCCTGCTTATAGATGGCCGCCGGTCCCGGGGGCATCATGGCTTTTACCACATCGCGGCTTCGCGCCCAGTTCCAGAAAATCCAGCAGGCGCGCCAGGCCGGCCAGACCGCCATCGCCGACATGCTGGCCAGCCAGCTTCTGGCCGCCATGGCGGTCAGCGCCGATGACTTCTACTGCCAGGCCAGCATCCTCATGGACCAAGGCCGCTTCGCCGATGCGCTGAAACGCTTCGATGCGGCGCTGACGCGGGGGCCCGCGCCGCCCGAAGTGCTGGTGGACCGCGCCGTGGCGCTGAGCGAGATGGGCCGGATTGACGAGGCTCTGGCCAGCTGCGAGGCAGCCTTGAAAGTCTCACGCGATTTCCTGCCGGCGCATCTGGTGATGGGCGACACGCTGCGCGCCGCGGGCCGCCCCGACGAGGCCGTGGCGCATTACGACAAGGCCGTGGGCCGCAAGCGCGATTTCCTGCCCGGGCTGCAACGCCGCGCCGATCTAGCCCTGGAGACGGGGCGGTTCGAAGATGCGCTGGCCGATTTCGACCGCCTGTTGCGGGCGGCGCCCGAGGATCCCGATCTACTGGTAAGCCGCGGCCAGGTGCTGGCGGAATTGCTGCGCCATGACGAGGCCCTGGCCGTCTTCGAACGTGTGCTGGCGCGCGACCTGCGCAATCTGCGCGCCCTGCACAATCGCGGCGTGACGCTGTGGCAGATGGCGCGCTTTGACGAAGCGCTGGCCAGCTACGACAAGGCGCTGGCCCTGAACGCCAACAATCCCGTAACGATGACCTGCCGCGCCAACACGCTGCAGGATCTGGGGCGGCTGGACGAAGCCATGGCGGTGCATGACCGCGTCCTTGCTCTGTCGCCACGCAGCGCCTCCGGCCACTGGAACCGGGCGCAGGGCGTGCTGCTGCAAGGCAAGTGGAAGGAAGGCTTTTCCGAATTCGAATGGTACCGCCAGCGGCCCGAAAGCCCGCGCAGCCCGTTCGACGGCTTGCGCTGGACCGGCGCGGAGGCGCTTTCGGGCCGCACCCTGGCGATTTATGCCGAGCAGGGCCTGGGCGACACCTTGCAGGGCGTGCGCTATGCCGCGCTGGCGCAGGAACGCGGAGCCAAGGTGATCCTGATGGTGCAGAAGCCGCTGGTGCGGCTGCTGCGCGAGCATCTGGTCCCGCCTGTGACCGAAGTGATCGCGCAATATGCCGAGACACCGCCGCACGATTTTCAGGTGGGCATGATGAGCCTCCCCTTCGTCTTCGGAACAGAGACGCACACCGTCCCTGCGTCGGCACCCTATCTGACGGCCGATCCCGCGCAGGTGGCGCGCTGGGGTGAGCGGATCGGCAGCCAGGGCTTGCGCATCGGCATCTGCTGGCAGGGAGGCCAGCCCGGTGCCGACATGGGACGCGGCTTCCCGCTGGCGATGCTGGAAGATATCGCCCGGCTGCCCGGCGTGCGTTTGATCGCGCTGCAAAAGGGCGCGGGCTTGGCGCAGCTCGCGAGCCTGCCGCCGGGCATGACTGTGGAAATGCCGGGCGAGGATTTCGACGAAGGCCCGGACGCCTTCCTCGACAGTGCCGCAGTGATGGAGAACCTCGATCTGGTGATCTCCTCCGACACCTCCATCGTGCACCTTGCGGGCGCACTGGCGCGACCGGTCTGGATGGCAGCCAAGTACGTGCCGGAATGGCGCTGGCTGCTGGGGCGTGAGGACAGCGTCTGGTATCCCACGCTGCGCCTGTTCCGCCAGCAGGCCGTGGGCGACTGGCGCGGCGTCTTCACCGCGATGGAAACCGAACTGAAAAAGAAGCTCTAGGCGAAAACCTTGTCGTACAATTCGGGCTTGAATCCCACGACAATCTTGCCTTTCTTCTCAACCACGGGCCGCTTGATCATGGAGGGCTGCGCCAGCATCAGGGCGATGGCTTTCTTCTCCGTCAGATTTTCCCTGTCGGGGTCGGGCAGCTTCTTGAAAGTGGTGCCATTGCGATTGAGCAGCGTTTCCAAACCCACCTGCTGTACCCAGCCTTCCAGCTTCATTTTGTCGACGCCCGCCTTTTTGTAATCATGGAAGGCATAGGCGAGCCCATGGCCCTCAAGCCAGGTGCGCGCTTTCTTCACCGTGTCGCAGTTGGGAATTCCATACATAGCCAGCATGGGACGAGCCTGCCACAGTTTGCGCCTGCCTGTCTTTGGGATAGCGTGAGGCCATGACGGTGGCGAGACAGACGGAAAGCGCGGCCGATAGCGGCCACTGGACCTGGGCGCAGCGCGTGCGCGGCGTGGTCGGCGCCTGCGCCGGAAACCTGGTCGAATGGTTCGATTTCTACGTCTACTCCTTCACCGCGATCTATTTCGCTGCCGCCTTCTTCCCCAGCGGCGACCAGATCTCGCAACTGCTCTCGACCGCGGCCGTCTTCGCCGTGGGCTTCTTCATGCGGCCGCTGGGCGGCTGGATCTTCGGCCGCATCGCAGACCGCAAGGGCCGCCGCCACGCCATGATGCTGTCGGTATCGCTGATGTGCGGCGGCTCGCTGATGCTGTCGCTTCTGCCGACCTACGCCACCATCGGCATCGCCGCGCCAATCCTGCTGGTGCTTATACGGATGCTGCAGGGCCTGTCGGTCGGCGCCGAGTACGGCACCGGTGCCACCTATCTCAGCGAGGTCGGCAACAAGGGGCGGCGCGGCTTCCTGGGCTCGTTTCAGTATGTCACCCTGATCGGCGGCCAGTTGCTGGCAATCCTGGTCATCACCATCCTGCAGCAATTCCTGAGCCCGGACGAGATGCGCGCCTGGGGCTGGCGCATCCCCTTTGCGCTTGGCGCCGTCGGCGGGCTGGTGGTGTTCGTGCTGCGCCGGACCATGCAGGAGACCGCCACCCGGGCCAGCATGGAACGCAAGGGGGCCGGTTCGGTGGCGGCGCTATGGAAGAGCCACAAGCGCGCGGTAATCGTCATCACCCTCTTCACCTGCGGTGGCTCGCTCTATTTCTACACCTTCACCACCTACATGCAGAAATTGCTGGCGCTATCCGGCGGCATGAGCGTGCCGACGGTAAGCCTGATCATGACGGCGTGCCTGCTCTGCTTCGTGCTGATGCAGCCGCTGATGGGCCTGCTTTGCGACCGGCTGGGAACCAAGACCCACATGCTGATCTTCACCGGCCTAGCCGCCACCGTTTCGGTGCCGTTGCTCTTTGCGCTGGAAGCGGCCAGCACACCAGTGGCAGCCTTTCTGCTGGTTATGCTGGGCATGACCATCAACGCCTTCTACACCGCAATCGCCGGGCTGGTGAAAGCCGACATGTTCCCCATCGAGGTGCGGGCGCTGGGCGTGGGCCTGCCTTATGCGGTTGGCAATGCCCTGTTCGGCGGCACGGCAGAGTATGTGGCGCTGGCGTTCAAGCAGGCGAAGATGGGCGAAATGTTCTTCTTCTATGTCGCGGGCATCAGCGCCCTGGCTTTTATCGCCAGTCTCTGGATGCCGAACCTGAAGAAACACGGCTATCTCGACGGCGACGGAAGGGTGGAAGCCAATATCCCACCGTTTAGACGCGGCGCGCGAAGCGCGTGAGCAGGTCCAGTGGACCTGCGAAAGCGGCTAAACGCCGCGAGCTTGAGCGAGCGGCAGCGCGGCAACCAGAAAGATGGATGGACGGGTCAAGCCCGCCCATGTTTAGGATATACACCGCTACTTCTTCTGCGGCCCGTTGAAGGCCCACAGCACGTTGAGCGGGTCCTTGGCTAGGGCATAGCGGTCGCCCCAGAACATGTCGGTCGGCGGCATCTGCAGCGGCGCGCCAGCCTCCACCGCTAGCTGCACGGCGGCATCCACATCCGGCACCATCAGCGCCAGGTTGAAACCCTGCGCCTTCTCATAGCAGCAGCCATGCTCGGGATAAGGGTCGCTCAGCATCACCGAGCTGCCATTGACATAAAGATGCACATGCATGGTGCGGCCCTGTTCGTCCGGCGGATAGAGGCCGACCTGCTCGGCACCGAAGGCCTTCTGGTAGAATTCCGACGCCTTGAGGGCGCCTTCGACGGTCAGGTAAGCGACGACGCCCCCTTTGGGCTGGGCAAGTGTGGGTTCGGACATGACGATCTCCCTTTTGCTTCGAACATGCTCCAAGGACGCGACGGTGTGTTCTCAGCCGACAGCGCCTGCGGATTTTTCTTTGAGGCCGTCCAGATGACGGCGGATATGGGCGGCCTTGGCGGCGGGCGGCAAGGACAATGGCGCGCCCGGCGACCGCAGCAAATATCATCCCGGCTATTACGCCGCCTTCCTGCTCGATCCCGACGGCAACAATGTCGAGGCCGTGTTCCATGGCGAACACAAGCGTAGCACGCCGTCGGTGAAGATCACCTTCCCGGCGATGCCATCGACCATCTGATCAGCGCAGCCGGCTCGCGTGCCAGGCCAGTTGATCGGCCATAAAACTGGAGACGAAATAATAGCCGTGATCATAGCCGGCATGGCGGCGCAGCGTCAGGGCAATGCCTGCCTTAGCGCAGCCAGCTTCCAGCAAATCCGGCTTCAACTGGTTTTCAAGGAATGGATCGGCTGCGCCCTGGTCCACCAGAAGTTCGGGCAATCGCGCGCCGTCCTCGATCAGCGCCACGGCATCGTGCTTGCGCCATGCGTTGCGGTCTTCGCCGAGATAGCCCGTGAGCGCCTTCTGTCCCCACGGCACCTGCGATGGCGCGACGATGGGCGCGAAGGCTGAAACGGCGCGGAAGCGTTCGGGGTGGCGCAACCCCACGGTGAGCGCACCATGGCCGCCCATGGAATGGCCCATGATCGACTGGCGACCCATGTCGGCGGGGAAGTTCGCCGCCACCAGCGCAGGCAGTTCCTCGGTGACATAGGACCACATGCGATAGTTGCGGTCGAACGGCGCCTGCGTCGCATCGACGTAGAATCCCGCGCCCAACCCGAAATCCGTCGCCCCTGCCGGATCGCCCGGCACGCCCTCGCCGCGCGGCGAGGTATCCGGCGCGACGAAGACCAATCCATGCCGCGCGCAGGCGGCGCGATACTCGCCCTTGTCGGAGACATTGGCGTGGGTGCAGGTCAGGCCCGACAGGTACCACACCACCGGCAACATCGCGCCCGGCGCGTGATCCGGCACGAAGACGGAAAACGTCATGGGCGTGCCGGTGGACGATGAAGCGTGGCGATAGACGCCCTGCGTGCCGCCATGGCCACGGCTGGCGGAAACCTGTTCCATCAATAGACCACGACGGAACGAATGCTCTCGCCTGCGTGCATCAGGTCGAAACCCTTGTTGATGTCTTCCAGCGACAGCACATGCGTGATCATCGGGTCGATGGCGATCTTGCCGTCCATGTACCAGTCCACGATCTTGGGGACGTCGGTGCGGCCCTTGGCGCCGCCAAAGGCCGAGCCCTTCCAGACGCGCCCCGTCACCAGCTGGAACGGGCGGGTGGAGATTTCCTTGCCCGCCTCGGCCACGCCGATGACGATGCTGGTGCCCCAGCCGCGATGGCAGGCTTCCAGCGCAGTGCGCATGACTTGCGTGTTGCCGGTGCAATCGAAGGTGTAGTCGGCGCCGCCATCGGTCAGCGCCACCAGATGCGCCACCAGGTCGCCGCTGACCTTGGACGGATTGACGAAATGCGTCATGCCGAACTTGCGGCCCCACTCTTCCTTGGCGTCATTGAGGTCAACGCCGACGATTTTATCGGCGCCCACCAGCTTCAGACCCTGGATGACGTTGAGGCCGATGCCGCCAAGGCCAAAGACAATGGCGTTGCTGCCGGGTTCGACCTTCGCGGTCTTGGTGACGGCGCCGACGCCGGTGGTGACGCCGCAGCCGATATAGCAACTGGTCTGGAACGGGGCGTCATCGCGGATTTTCGCCAGCGCGATTTCCGGCAGCACGGTGAAGTTCGAGAAGGTTGAGCAGCCCATATAGTGGAAGATCGGCTTGCCCTTGTAGGAGAAGCGCGAGGTGCCGTCCGGCATCACGCCTTTTCCTTGCGTGGCGCGGATGGCGGTGCAGAGATTGGTCTTGCCCGACAGGCAACTTTTGCACTGGCGGCATTCCGGCGTGTAGAGCGGAATGACATGGTCGCCCGGCTTCAGGCTGGTGACGCCCGCACCAACTTCGCGCACGATGCCCGCACCTTCATGGCCCAGGATGGACGGGAACAGGCCCTCGCTGTCCAACCCATCAAGCGTATAGGCGTCGGTGTGGCAGATGCCGGTGGCCTTGATTTCGACCAGCACTTCGCCGGCCTTGGGGCCTTGGAGATCGATCTCGACGATCTCCAGCGGCTTCTTGGCTTCAAAGGCAACGGCGGCGCGGGTCTTCATGGGCGATTCTCCAAACAGCGCGCGACATTACCAAATCCGGACTCGACTCCGGCGATTGTATACTTGACGTACCGTTGAAAACACCCTAGATTAGCTGGGTAAACACGGACCGCTCGCTATGACGCTGAATCTCAAAGACAAAATCTACAACGATGAGGACGCCGCCCGCGCCCATCTAGAAGCGATCCAGTGGCCCGATGGCCCGATTTGCCCCCATTGCGGCATCGTGAACGCGGCGACCGAACTCAAGGGCAAGTCCACCCGTCCCGGCGTCTACAAGTGCCGCCCCTGCCAGAAGCCCTTTAGCGTGACCGTGGGCACCGTGTTTGAGCGTTCCAAAGTGCCGCTGACCAAGTGGCTGCTGGCGACCGAACTGCTGACTTCCAGCAAGAAGGGCATTAGCGCCCATCAAATCCATCGCATGTTGGGCGTCACCTACAAGACCGCTTGGTTTATGATGCATCGCATCCGCGAAGCCATGAAGCCCGCTGGCAATGATCCCATGGGCGGTGGCGGCAAGTTCGTCGAGGTTGATGAAACCTACTACGGCTCAAAGCCGGAAGTTGTGCGCGCCAAGGGCAAGATCGGCGGCGGTCATAAGCACACGATCCTCTCGCTGGTGGAACGTGGCGGCAAGGTCCGCAGCTTCTACATGCCCCAGCTTCGCGGCGCGGACATGAACGACATTCTCAGCCGCTTTGTGAAGTCTGATACCAACCTGCGCACGGACGAATGGGTTGTCTACACCGGCCCGGCCAAGCGTTTCGACAGCCACGAAACAGTCAATCACATGGACCGCGAATATGTCCGTGGCGATGCTTCGACCAATACCGTCGAAGGCGTGTTCTCCATCTTTAAGCGCGGTATGATCGGCACGTATCAGCATTGCGGCTCGCAGCATTTGCAGCGTTATCTGGCGGAGTTTGATTTCCGCTATTCCAACCGTATCAAGCTGGGCGTGGATGACACCATGCGCGCCCACAAGGCCCTTGCTGGTATCGCTGGCAAGCGTTTGACCTATCGGCGGACTCACGCAGCCTGAGGCTTTACGCCAACAGGCGAACGCCTTCATCCGCTGGCGTCGTGCACAAGGCTACAAGGTCACGCCATTCCGTCGCATCCGAAAGCGTCCTCGCTGGCGCAAGCCCTTTTGCGATCCGAAGGATGGCGACCCCACACCTAGCAGCTAACTGCAGCCGGGGAACGATTCCGTGCGTTGGGTGTTTGGTTCCTCAGGGGGACCTATGACAACCGACGATTTCAAGGCGAATGCCGCACTTTATCGGTGCCGTGCTGTTGAAGTGCGCGCGATGGCTGCGCCGCTACATGACCCGGAACGCGCCCAGACCATGCTCAGGCTGGCTGGTGAGCACGAAAACCGCGCGGACTACCTAGAAATCGCGCACGGTTCGCTCTCGGGCCGCTGGGACCTTTAGGCCGCCCACTAACTTCTCTTCGGAGCAGGCTTGAACGCCATCTTGTCGGACCGCTTGAACTTGGCGTGATCCGCCTTGGTAGCGGGAGGGCGTGGACTCGGCTTAGGCTTCGCGCCTGGCGTGAAGGGCGTCGGCGGTGTTTTCAGCATCCGCGATAGCACTTCGTCACGGGTGGGGTCTTTGGACACAGTGGAATTTCCTGGTGAAGCTGTAGAAAACCTACGCCGCGTAGTTGGTGATTTTGTCATCAATTGGGGCCTCTTTGAAGCCCGTATCAGTATGATCCTCAACCTTGTTTATCACGACCATGGCGGCAATATCGTCAAGGGCGAGAGGCAAGGCATTCCTGTCTCTTTTGAACGTCGTCTGAAATATCTGAAACAGGCATTCAAGGAAAAACCGGCCTTGCGTCCCTTTATGGACGAGGAACGGGAAATTCGCTCAAAGGCGCGGCAAGTAGCCGATGTCCGGGACTTCATCGTGCACGGCCATCTAATGGAATATGACTCGGCGAATGGCGCTTACACATTTGGCCGCCTTGATGTTGTCGATAAAGCCACGGGCCACGCCCACAACTTGTTTAAGACGGACGTAGGCCAGTTGATGCTTTACGCGGAGATTCTTGACCGACTGGCCGAACGGGCAACCGACCTCTTTTTGAAGGTTGATGCCGCCGCCATGGGCCCACACAAGCCTGATAATCTCTTTCGCCGCATCTGGAGCAAGTTGGTCGCTCTGCTCCCATTTACATAGGCGCGGGGTTACCGCCCAAAGGAGGTCCGGGTCGATCTTGGTTTTGAACGCCCCCATAGGGCAGTCCTAGCGGGACGGCTCTCGAATAGTCTCAGGCGATATACTCCGAGAGCCTTCCCGGTAGTGACGGCCTGTCCGGCGGGAATTTCCCATAATACCGGCCAGTACGTCAAGTATACTATCGCCCTCGACTCCCGTTCGACTTTATGTTCTCTATTTGTTCCATAGAGATATTTGCCCGTTCGCAGGAGGATTTGATGGCTGACCAGGGTTTTGTACTTCTCGAGGCGCATGGCGGCGACACGGTGGGCTATTGCCACGCACAGGTCGAGGAAGCCCGCTCGCGCGGTGATGGGTCGATGGTCGCCTATTGGGGATCGATGGCGAAGTTGGCCGCCATGCTGTCCCAGCAGCGCCCGGCGCATCAGAATTAGACCCACTAGAATTAGAAAAGGCCCAGTGGGTCCGCGACGGTGGGCTTGGCCCGTTTCGCTGCCGTCCGCTGCTCGGCCGCCATCGTCCAGCGCACACCTTCCACCGTTTTCAGGCAGGTCTTGGCATCGGCAGGAGTGGCGCGGTCCTCGCCCAGCCATGCCGCCCAGTCCGCTTCCGCCAGCAGCGCGGGCATGCGGTCGGCGGGCAAGCCGCCCACCAGCGCATTGGCCGGCACGGTGACCATCACGGCGGCGAACAGCGAAGCGTCGGCGATCGCAAAGCGCCGCCACAGCATGGCGATACCCGTGGGCTTTGGGGGAGTAAAGATGCGCTGTGCCCCGCTCTCAGGCGCTTCGTTGAAACTCTCCACCAGCAGGATGCCGCGCTGCCCATCGCGAAAGGCGGCGGCGAAGGCGGGTGTGGTGTCGATGGTCTCGGCCCTGGCATGGATGGGACGCGGCCGCCGCCAATCCGCGGGATCGGGAAAGCCCCAGCGCATCGGCATGACGTAACGCTGGCCGCCGTCACAGACGATCACCGGCAGGTCGTTCATCACCCGATAGGTGACGCTGTCGCCGTCATTCGCAGCCGCATCGGGACTGACCGATGCCTGCCAAGTCTTCTTGGCACTGACTTTACCGCACATGCGCAAAACCCGGGAATCGTCCGCAGTCTAGCACCCCGTCTAGGATTCGCCGGATTTCCCCGCCATGCTCCGGCGCATGCTGTCCCGCCGCGCCTTTTCCACCGCGCTTCTCGCCTTGCCGCTGACGGGGCCCGCGTTCGGCCAGGCGGCGGACAATGCCCGCCGCGCCGCGCGCGGCCTGAAGCAATTGCACGCCATCATGGTCCAGCGCGGCGACGAGCTGGTGCTGGCCGATGCGGTGCGCGGCCCTGGCCTGGACCGCGCCGCCAATCTGAAATCCTGCTCCAAAAGCATCGTCGCGTTGTTGCTGGGCACGGCGGTGGCGCGCGGCGAGGTGCGGCTGAACGCCAGCCTGCGCGAGGTCGCGCCGCGTCTGATCCCCGCCAACGCCACGCCGGGCGCCGCCGCGATCACGCTGGAAGATCTGGTGACGCTGCGCGCCGGGTTGGAGAGCACCTCGGGCCGCAACTATGGCAGCTGGGTGAATTCGGGAAACTGGGTGGCCTACGCGCTGCGCCGGCCGATGCTCGATACGCCGAGCGGACGCATGATCTATTCCACCGGCAGCACGCATCTATTGGGCGCGGCGCTCGCCACCGCCACCAAGAAGACGCTGCTGCAACTGGCGCGCGAGCGGCTTGGCGCACCACTCAAGATCGACGTGCCGGGCTGGACCCGCGATCCGCAGGGCTTCTATTTCGGCGGCAACGAGATGGCGCTGACGCCGTGCGCCATGCTGAAGATCGCGTGCCTGATGCGCGATCGGGGCCGCTATGGCGAAACACAGGTGATCCCGGAAAGCTGGATCGCCGCTTCGATCACGCCGCGCACCCGTTCACCCTTCTCTGGCCTGGCCTATGGCTATGGTTGGTTTCTCAGCGACAGCGGCTGGGTTGTGGCGCGCGGTTATGGCGGCCAGATCATCGCGGCGCATCCCGCACGCAGGTTGGCCGCAGTGATGACGTCAGACCCGGCGCAACCGGCGCGCTCCGAAGGTCATTTCGGCGACCTGATGGATTTGCTCGAAGGCCCGGTGATGGCGCTTGCCTAAGCTGTCACTGCCAGTCGGACTCCTCGTAGATCGGGCGGATCTCGACTTCGCTGGGGCCCGACATGGGATTGGGCATGCGCTTCACACAGGCAATCGCCTCGTCCATGTCCTTGACGGACCAGATCCAGTAGCCCGCGACCAGCTCGCGCGGATGAGCAAAGGGGCCATCGATCACCGTGCGGCCAGCCCCGTCGATCGCGACCCGCTTGCCCGTAGAGGGCGGCTTCAGGCCATCGCAGGCGTCCTCGCCCAGGATGCCGGCCTTGCCCAGTTCCTGGTTGAAGCGGCCCATCGCCTCCATCGACTTTTTGGTTTCGTCGTTGAGTACAAGGCCCTTTTCACTTTTCCTCGGTCGCCTTGACCAGCACCAGAACGCGCATCGCCTGTCTCCCGCCTGTGAGCGGCCCGATGGGCCTAACATGGTAACGACGAACGGGGCGCGTGCGTGCCGACAGGGAACTGGGAATTTTATCGGCTGCGGGCCGGGTTGGTCGCCACCCAGATGATGTGGCGCACGCCCTTGCCCTTGTTGGCGCGGGCCTTGACCTCTTCCACCGCGAAACCGGCGCGGCCCAGGCGATAAACGAAATCCTTGTTCGGCGCGGCCGACCACACCGCCAGCAGGCCGCCGGGCCGCAACGCCTTGCGCGCCGCTTCCAGCCCCCGCAGATCGTAGAGACGGTCGTTGGCGGCGCGGCTGAGGCCGTCGGGGCCGTTATCGACATCCAGCAAGATGGCGTCATAGGCGGCATGGGCCGACGCGATGGCCGCGCCGACATCGTCGGTGCGGACGCCGACGCGCGGATCGTCGAGGCATCCCGCCGTCAGCTCCGCCATCGGTCCGCGCGCCCAGGCCAGCACGGCGGGCACCAGCTCCGCGACGGTGACGCGCGCATCCGCAGCCAACCCTGCCAGCGCCGCGCGCAGCGTGAAGCCCATGCCATAACCGCCGATCAGCATATGGACGTTGCGGCGGCCCGAGAGGCGCTCGCAGGCGATCTCGGCCAGGATGACTTCGCTGCTGCTCATGCGGCTGTTCATCAGCGGCGTCGGACCGGCAAAGATGGCGAACTCCACGCCGCGTTGCATCAGCCGCAATTCATCCTTGCCGCCGCCGGGCACCTTCGCGGTATCGAGATGGACCCAGGGGATCATTCCGGCAGTTGCCGCTTGTGCCAGCGCTGCTCGACCTGCATCAGCAGCCAGGACGCCAGCCCCAGCAGCAAAAAGCCCAGCGCGATGGGCCGCACCGTGCCGTCATACATCTGGCCGATCAGCGTGCCCAGCACCAGCGAGATAATCGACGATGTTGCGCCGATGATCGCTGTGGCCATGCCCGCCACTGCGCCCATCGGCTCCATGGCGATGGCGTTGAGATTGCCGAACATCAGGCCGAAACCGAAGAACAGCAATCCGGCATAGGCCACGAACATGGGCAAGGTCGCCGGCATCACCGCCTGTACGGCCAGGAAAACCGCCGAGGCTGCCACCGTCGCCGCATTCGACCAGTTGCAGATGGCGCGCATGCCAAAGCGCCCGACGAAGCGCGAGTTCAGCATCGAGGCCACGCCCAGCAGCAGCGCCAGCCCGCCGAAATAAAGCGCGAAATTGTCGCCGACCTGGAACTGGTCCTGGAAGATCTGCCGCGAGGCGCCGAGATAGCCGATCAGCCCGCCGAATGTGAGACCCATCGCCACCATGTAGGAGGTCGTGGTGCGGTTGCTCAGGACCACCCGCAGGCCATGCCCGAAATCCCGCATCGTCAGCGCGACGCGGCGCGCGGGCGGCAGGGTTTCCTCCAGCCGCAACGCGATCCAGCCGCCGATCACCACGGCATAGAAAATGTAGAACAGGAAAATCGCGCGCCACCCGGCCAGCGCGGCAATGCCCACGCCCAGACTGGGCGCGATGGCCGGCACCAGAATGAAGATCATCATCACCAGCGACATGATCCGGGCCATCTCGCGCCCGGCATATTTGTCGCGCACCACCGAGACGGCGGTGACATAGGGACAGGCGACGCCCAGGCCCTGCAGGCAAAGCCCCGCCAGCAGCAGGTCGAAATCCCGCGCCAGCCAGCACGCGACGCTGCCCACCAGATAAAGCGCCAAGCCGCCATACAGAACAGGCTTGCGGCCCAGCGCGTCGGACAACGGCCCGGCCACAAGCTGGCCCACCGCCATGCCGGCAAAGATGAAGCTGATGAGCAGTTGGGTCCGGTTGACGTCGGTGACGCCCATCTCCGCCCCGATCACGCCCAGCGACGGCAGCAGCGCGTCGATGGAGATGGCGACCACCGACATCAGCAGCGCCACCAGCAGGGTGAATTCTTTTTCGGAGATGGCGGCGCGGGAAGACATGCTGAAGAACCTGTCAGGACGGATGAAAGCTGACCTACGGCCTCATGGGGCCGTTGTAAATGCCACCACGGGCGCAAAAGAAAACGCCCCGCTGTTCTCCAGCGGGGCGCTTCTCATGCCGTCAGGCTTTAACGGCGATAGGGATTGTTGGGATTGCGATCATAGCGGTTCGCAACACCGTCATTGTCCCGGTCGCGATCATAGCGGTTGGGGATACCGTCGCGGTCGCGGTCATAGGCGCGGGCGCGATAGCTGGCGCGATAGTTGGAGCGATACCAGTTGTGCTCCCGCGCAGTGCGCCAATTGTGCCAACGGTTGCTGCGGTCGTAATAGCCATTCTGGTAGCCGATGGCGACGTCGCCGACGCGGAACGAGGAACCGGTGGGCTGCGCGGACGCAACAGTGGCGGTGCCAATCAGGCTGGCGCTGGCCAAGGCACTGGCGACCAGCAGGGCTTTCAGGGACTTGTTCATCTTAACTCCTTTCGGGCGAAATCGTAACGATGACGTTTAAGCTCCTCGCCGGACATAACAGCGGGGGCCGCGAAGCGTTCCAAAACGCACGCCTGCGAAATTGTGAAAAATTCTGGAGCCCGGTGTGATCCTTGGTGGATCACTCCCACTCAATGGTTCCGGGGGGCTTGCTGGTGATGTCGTAGACCACGCGGTTGATGCCGCGTACTTCGTTGACGATGCGGGTGGCGGTGCGCGCCAGGAAGCTGTGCTCGAACGGGTAATAATCCGCCGTCATGCCGTCGGTGCTGGTGACGGCGCGCAGGGCGCAGACATGGTCGTAAGTCCGGCCATCGCCCATCACGCCCACCGTCTTGACTGGGAGCAGCACGGCGAAGGCCTGCCAGATCTTGTCGTAGAGACCCGCCTTGCGGATCTCGTCGAGATAGATGACGTCGGCCTTGCGCAGGATTTCCAGCTTCTCTTCCGTGATCTCGCCCGGCAGGCGGATCGCCAGGCCCGGCCCAGGAAAAGGATGGCGGCCGACGAACGCGGGCGGCAGGCCCAGCTCGCGGCCCAAGGCGCGCACTTCGTCCTTGAAGAGTTCGCGCAGCGGTTCGACCAGCTTGAGCTTCATGTAATCCGGCAGGCCACCAACATTGTGATGGCTCTTGATGGTGACGGATGGACCGCCAGTGGCCGAGATGCTTTCGATCACGTCGGGATAGAGCGTGCCTTGCGCCAGGAACTCGGCGCCGCCGACCTTCTGGCTTTCCTTGTCGAAAACATCGATGAAGGCCGCGCCGATGATCTTGCGCTTGCTTTCCGGATCGCTGACGCCCGCCAGTCTCCCCAGGAACATCTCGCGCGCATCGGCATGGATCAGGGGAATATTGTAGTGGCCGCGGAAGAGCGAGACGACTTCCTCGCTCTCGCCGCTGCGCATCATGCCGGTATCGACGAAGATGCAGGTGAGCTGGTCGCCGATGGCTTCGTGGATCAGCACGGCGGCGACCGACGAATCCACACCGCCCGACAGGCCGCAAATGACGCGGCCCTTGCCGACCTGGGTGCGGATCTTCTCGACCATCGCGGCGCGGAAGGCATTCATGTTCCATTCGGGCTGGATGCCCGCGATGTTGCGCACGAAGTTCGACAGCAGCGTTGCGCCGCGCGGTGTGTGCACCACTTCGGGATGGAACTGGACGCCATAGAAGCGGCGCTTCTCGTCGGCGATTATCGCGTTGGGCGAAGATTCGCTGGTGGCGATGACGGCGAAGCCATCCGGAATGGCGGTGATCTTGTCGCCATGGCTCATCCACACCGGCTCAGCTCCGCTTTCCGCCAGGCCTTCGAGCAGCGGCGAACGGGTCTGCACCTGAATGTCGGCGCGGCCGAATTCGCGGTTGTGGCCGCCTTCGATCTTGCCGCCCAGCTGGGCGCACATGGTCATCTCGCCATAGCAGATGCCCAGGACAGGCACGCCCATCTCGAACACCGCCTGGGGGGCCCGGGGGGACCCGGCCTCATAGGCGGACGCCGGGCCACCCGACAGGATGATCGCCTGCGGTTTCTTAAGTAGGGCGGCTTCGGCTTTTTGAAAGGGCACGATCTCGCAATAAACGCCCGCTTCGCGAACGCGCCTGGCGATCAGCTGTGTGACCTGGCTGCCGAAATCAATAACAAGAACACTCATGGGGCGTTGGAAGCCGCCTGTGCGGGGGCGCCCAGCGCGGCGATCGCCTTCAGCGCCGCCGCATCCTGCGGGTCGATAGACAGCGCAAGGTCGTAATAGGAGCGGGCATATTCGCTATGACCCTGCCGGGCGTAAATGTCGCCCAGCGCGACATAGGAGCCGGTGTGCGCGGGATCGGCGACGATGGCGGCCTGCGCCATGCGCAGCGCCTTTTCGCCCTCGCCGCGAATCTGGGCGTCCCGCGCCTGGGTCAGCAGCGCGGTCACCGCCGGATCGGGCGCGGCTTGGGCGGAGACCAGGGAAAGTCCCAGGAAAAGCGGAATCGATAGCCATTTCATGGCCGGACCTTAACCCAGTTTTGGCGCCCCGGGCTATGCGTCAGGTGCGCTTCAGCACAGAGGCAAAGAAGCCGTCCGTGCCGGTTTTGGCGGGGCTGGCGTGGAAATCCACAGCCTCGTCCCGGGAAAAGTCCGTGTTGCGGGCCAGGAAGGCATCCACCCGGTCCTCATTCTCCTCCGGCAGCACGGAACAGGTGGCATAGAGCAGCCGCCCGCCCACCGCCGTGTGCCGCGCGGCATCGTCCAGCAGCCAGTCCTGCAAGCCCATCAGTTCCGCCAGCCGTTCCTGGGTCAGCCGCCAGCGCAGTTCGGGCTGTCGCCGCCAGGTGCCTGTGCCGCTGCAGGGCGCATCGAGGAAGACGATGTCGAACTTGCCATTGCCCCAAAGCGGGCCGCCCCGCTTGTCGGCCAGGGTGATGCAGGTCGCTCCCGCCCGCGCCGCCCGCTCCACCAGGGGCGCGAGGCGCTTGGCGACATCGTCGAACGCCAGGATGTGGCCGTCATTGTTCATGGCGGCGGCCAGCGCCAGCGCCTTGCCGCCCGCACCCGCCGCCAGGTCGAGCACCCGCAAGCCGGGCTTGGCGTCGGCCAGCAGCGATGCCAGCTGCGCCGCCTCGTCCTGGAATTCGAATGCGCCGGAGAGAAACAGCGACGACTTGGTCAGGGTGGCGTTGCCCTCGCCTGGCGGAATGCGGATGCCGATGGGCGAGCGCGGCGTGGGCGCGGCGGCGAAACCTTCCGCCGTCAGCGCCGCCTGCACCACGGGCCGCGCCGCCTTCAACGTGTTGACGCGCAGATCGACCGGGGCGCGGCTCTGCAACGCCGCCATCTCAGCGGCGAGATCGCTGCCGAAGGCGCGTTGCAGGCTGGCTTCCAGCCATTGCGGATACTCGCCCGCGACATGCGGTGGCGCAGGCGGTGGCGTCGCGGCGATGGCTGCGCGTTCGGCGTCGCTCAAGGGTTCGGGGCCGTAGCCGCCGGTGAACAGGGCGGCCGGATCGCCGCCCGCTGCCAGCAGCGCCGCAATCACCCGCTGGCGGGCGCTGTCGCCGCCCATGCGGTGCGCGAAGCTGGCGCGATGGCGCATCCCGTCGAACACCAGTTCGGCGATGGCGCGGCGGTCCTTGGACCCGGCATAGCGACGGGCTTTGAAGAAATCCTTGAGATAGCGGTCCACCGGCTGTTGCGTGCCATCCAGCGCGGCGAGTATGTCGATGGCAGCCTGTACGCGGGCAGCAGGAGTCATGGACATGAGCGATAAAGACATCAGCGGCCGCGTCAAGCTCCGCGAAGTGAAGACGCTGTCGGACAATCATTATGTCCTGCGCCGGGCGGAGTTCGACTATCAGCGTCGCGACGGGCGCTGGCAGTCGATGTCGCGCGAAAGCTATGACCTGGGCGACGCCATCGCCGTGCTGCCCTGGGACCGGGCGCGGGACAAGGTGCTGCTGATCCGCCAGTTCGCTGGCCGGTGTTCGAGTCGGGCGTGCATGAGCTTCTGATCGAAGCGGTGGCGGGCAAGCTGGACGGCGACATGCCGGAGGTCTGCGCCCGGCGCGAGGCGATGGAGGAAGCAGGCGTCACGCTGGGGGCGCTGACCATGGTGAGCCATTGCTTTCCCAGCCCAGGCGCGGTGAAGGAACGCATGACGGTCTATCTCGCGGATTACGATTCCACCGCGCCGCGCGCGAAGGGCGGCGGCCTCGATGCGGAAGGCGAGGGCATCGAGGTGCTGGAGCTGTCGCTGGACGCGGCCTATGCGATGATCGCGGGCGGCGCGATCATTGACGCCAAGACCATCATCCTGCTGCAGGCGGCGAAGCTAGCGCCGTAACACTCCGCCTAAGGTGCCGCGCACGATGGCGCGGCCAATGCTGCCGCCGGTGCGCCCGCCCAGTGATTTTCCGAGATTGGCGGCGATCTGCCCCGCCACACTGTTGACCACGGTGCGCGTCACTTCGCGCGCCACCACCTGGCCGGTGGACAGACGCTGGCCGCGCGGGCGGCTGGTGCCGAAAATGCCGCCCAGCATGTCGCTTAAGCCCCCCAACATGCCGCCGCCCTGTTGCGGCGCTTCGGCATGCGCGGGCGCGGGCGCCGCGGCGGCTTTCGCCTTGCCCTGCAACACTTCATATGCGGACTCCGCATCCAGCGCCGTGTCGTATTTTCCCTTCACCGGGCTGGCGGCGATCACCGCCTGGCGCTCGTCCGGCGTCACCGGCCCTAGCCTTGCGGCAGGCGGCGCGATCAGCACCCGTTCGACGATGCCGGGCGTGCCCGCGCCATCAAGGAACGAGACCAGCGCCTCGCCCTTGCTCAGTTCGAGAATGACGCGGCCCGTATCCAGTTTGGGATTGGGGCGGAAGGTGTCCGCTGCCGTCTTCACCGCCTTCTGGTCGCGCGGCGTGAAGGCGCGCAGCGCGTGCTGCACCCGGTTGCCCAGCTGCGCCAGCACCTTGTCGGGCACGTCGAGCGGGTTCTGGGTGACGAAATAGATGCCGATGCCCTTGGAGCGGATCAGGCGCACCACCTGCTCGATCTTGTCCAGCAGCGCCTTGGGCGCATCGGTGAAGAGCAGATGCGCTTCGTCGAAGAAGAAGACCAGCTTGGGCTTGTCGAGGTCGCCCACCTCCGGCAACTCCTCGAACAGTTCCGACAGCAGCCAGAGCAGGAAGGTGGCGTAGAGCCGCGGATTCTGCATCAGCCTGTCGGCAGCCAGGATGTTGATGAAGCCCCTGCCCTCGCGGTCGGTCTTGAGGAAATCGTTCAGCACCAGCGCCGGTTCGCCGAAGAAATTATCGCCGCCCTGGGTTTCCAGCACCAGCAATTGCCGCTGGATCGCGCCCACGGTCGCCTTGGAGACATTGCCATAATGGGCCGTAAGTTCGGCGGCATGCTCGGTGAGGAAGACCAGCATGGCGCGCAGGTCCTTCAGGTCGAGCAGAAACAGGCCCTGCTCGTCGGCGACGCGGAAGGCGATGTTGAGCACGCCTTCCTGCACATCGTTCAGGTCCAGCAGCCGCGCCAGCAGCAGAGGCCCCATTTCCGAAATGGTGGTCCTCACCGGGTGGCCCTGTTCGCCGAACAGGTCCCAGAAGATGGCAGGGAAACGGTCGGGCTCGTAAGTGTAACCCAGACCAGAGGCGCGCTCGACAAAGGCGGGCTTCGCTTCGCCCGCCGCCGCAATGCCGGACAGGTCGCCCTTGATGTCGGCGGCAAAGACCGGCACGCCCATGCGCGAGAAGCCTTCGGCCAGCATCTGCAGCGTCACCGTCTTGCCGGTGCCGGTGGCGCCCGCCACCAGCCCGTGTCGGTTGGCCATCTTCAAAAGCAGATCGGCCTCGCCACTGCCCTTGCCGACGAAAATCGTCTCGCTGGAATTCATATGCCACCTCGCCGCAACAGTGTGCGGCGGAAATCGCGGCCTTGTCTATCGGGAGCCGCTCGCTTTGGCTCGCGGCGTTCGTTGCTCAAATCGGTCCCCCCGGACCGATTTGACCCGCTATCGCGAGTCGCGCCTTACTGGCCGGAGTTGTGATAGTTCGGCGCTTCGCGGGTCACGACCACATCATGCACGTGGCTTTCGCGCAGGCCCGCGCCAGTGATGCGCACAAACTGCGCCTTGCGGTGGAAATCGGCGATGGTGGCGCAGCCGGTATAGCCCATGGCGGCGCGCAGACCGCCAATGATCTGGTGCACCACACTACCCACCGGGCCCTTGTAGGCGACCTGGCCTTCGACACCTTCCGGCACCAGCTTCAGCGCATCGCGCACTTCGGCCTGGAAATAGCGGTCGGCGCTGCCGCGCGCCATCGCGCCGACGCTGCCCATGCCGCGATAGCCCTTGTAGGAGCGGCCCTGATACAAAAACACTTCGCCGGGGCTTTCTTCGGTGCCCGCCAGCAGCGAGCCCACCATGGCGACGCTCGCGCCCGCCGCCAGCGCCTTGGCCAGGTCGCCGGAATATTTGATGCCGCCATCGCCGATCACCGGCACATCGGCGTCACGCGCCACCGACACCGCGTCCATGATCGCCGTCAATTGCGGCACGCCCACGCCCGCAACAATGCGTGTGGTGCAGATCGAGCCGGGGCCGATACCCACCTTCACCGCGTCGGCACCCGCATCGATCAGCGCCCGGGCGGCGTCGGCAGTGGCGATGTTGCCGCCCGCGACCTGCACCAGGTTCGACTGGCGCTTGATGCGGCGGATGGCTTCGATCACGCCCTTGCTGTGGCCGTGCGCGGTATCGACCACGATGACGTCGCACTCGGCCTCGATAAGGGCCATGGCGCGGGCATAGCCGTCTTCGCCCACGCCCGTTGCGGCCGCGACGCGCAGGCGGCCCATGCCGTCCTTGCACGAGTTGGGATATTTCTGCGCCTTCTCGATGTCCTTGACCGTGATCAGGCCGACGCAGCGATAGGCGTCGTCCACCACGATGATCTTCTCGATGCGGTGCTGGTGCAGCAGGCGCTTGGCCTCGTCCGGCTTCACGCCTTCGCGCACGGTGATAAGCGTGTCGCGCGTCATCAGCTCGGAAACCGGCTGGCGCTTGTCTTCGGCGAAACGAACGTCGCGGTTGGTGAGGATGCCCACCAGCTTGCCCGCGCCCTTGGCGTCCGGATTCTCCACCACCGGCACGCCGGAGATGCGGTGCCGCTCCATCAGCGCCAGCGCATCGGCCAGCGTGGCGTCGGGCTGGATGGTGACGGGATTGACCACCATGCCGCTTTCGAAGCGCTTCACCCGGCGGACCTGTTCGGCCTGCTCTTCGATGCCCAGATTCTTGTGAATGACGCCCATACCGCCCGCCTGCGCCATGGCGATGGCCAGCGGCGCTTCGGTGACGGTGTCCATTGCGGCGGAAACCAGCGGAATGCCCAACTCCACCGTCTTGGTGAGGCGGGAGCGGGTATCGACCTGGGCAGGGAGAATTTCGGAGGCGCCGGGCACCAGCAGGACATCGTCGAAGGTCAGGGCTTCGCGGATGGGGCTGGTGGTCATGCGGCTGGCTCCTATGGAGCGCCGAGGCTGTACCAGCGAGGTTCCGATTCCGCAAGGGTTCCCTTGAAAATCCCCGGAAAGCCTTGATTGCGGGCGGCAAAACCTGGGCGCGCCATTGGTTCCGCAAATATTCACGCACACGTAACGCAACGGGACCCGGGAGGGGACGTTCCCTTCGCCGACAGGACCGGCAATTGCGCCGGACCAGAGTTTTGCCGCTTTGCCATTCCTGGCGGCTGTTACGAGGAGATCGATATGAAGAATTCCATTCGTCTGATGATCGGCGTTGCCGCCGCCGCCCTGACCATCGGTGCCGCCCAGGCCCAGCCCGCCGGCGTGAAGGTCGGCACCCTGACCTGTGATGTCGCCGCCGGCGCCGGCTTCATCTTCGGTTCGACCAAGGACCTGATGTGCATCTATCAGCCCACCCCCGCCCGCACCGAGCGCTATTCCGGCTCCATCTCCAAGTGGGGCGTGGATATCGGCTATACCGGCAAGGGCAAGCTGGTCTGGGCGGTGTTCGCCCCGGCCTCTGATGTGCGCCCCGGCGCGCTGGAAGGTGAGTATGCCGGCGCCAGTGCGCAGGCCACTGTCGGCGTCGGCCTCGGCGCCAACGCCCTGGTCGGCGGCCTGGACAAGTCGATCGCCCTGCAGCCCCTCAGCGTTTCGGGTTCGACCGGCCTGAATGTGGCGGCGGGCATCGGGCAGATCAGCCTGAAGCACTCGCGCTAAGATCTGACGGAAATGGAAAGGGCTCCGGCATTCGCCGGGGCCCTTTTCTTATGTGCCCCCTGAACGAGCAGAAGAGTCCAGCAGCGCATGCACTTCGCTCTCCGCCTTTTCCAGGCGGGCGATGGTTTCGCGGCAATAGGGATTGAATTCGAAGACGTCGCGGAAGAGTTCGGTGTCGCTCCGCACGCTTTCCACCGCGTCCATCAGGAAGCCGAAGGACAGCGTGTCGATATCGGTGCGCAGGAAGCCGCCCGCCGCCACCATCTGCGCCACGTAATGCGTCAGGAACAGCGTCTGCGCCAGCATTTGGTCATGCGCCTCGGACGACATGGCGAGAACATCCAGGCCAAGACTTTTCAGCCAGGCATTGGCCGCCGCCAGCGTCTGCGGCGGCAGATTGTTCTCGGCGATCACCAGCTTCAGGCCGGTCAATGTGCCGCCCTGCTTCTCGAAGCTGAAAGGCCCGAACATGGGATGGGTGGCGACATAGGTGACGCCCTGCGCATGCTGCGCCAGCAGCCGCGCCGGATGCTCCTTGACCGTGTTGACGTCCACCAGGATCGCGCCGGGCTTCAGCAGCGGCAGGATCTTCAGCAGCGTTTCTGCAAAGGCGCGGATCGAGACGGCGATGATCACCACATCGCAGGCGCAGGTTTCTTCCAGCGTAAAGAAGCGCGCGCCATCGGGCGTCGCCTTGCGGGCGAAGACGCGCACGGAAAGCCCCGGCGCGAAACGCCTTGCCAGGCTTTCGAGGAAGGCCCCGAAAGCGCCATGGCCGACAATGCCCAGGGTGCGCGGCGTGCTCATCAGCCTGCTATATCGGCGTCACGGTTTGAAGCCAAGCGCGACCAGGTAAAGCTCGACCGAGTCGCTGCGGCTGGCGGGCGGCTTCACATGCTTCACGTCGCGGAAATGCCGCTTGATCCGCGCCAGCAATTCGCCGGTGGCGCCGCCCTGAAAGACCTTGGCCACGAAGGCGCCGCCGGGGCGCAGCGTGTCTTCCGCCACCTCCAGCGCGATCTCCACCAGCGCGATGGTGCGGATATGGTCGGTGGCGCGGTGGCCGGTGGTGGGCGCGGCCATGTCGGTCAGCACCAGATCGGCGGGCCCGCCCAACGCCTCCTTCAGCAGGGCGGCCGTCTTGGGCTCGGTCAGATCGGCCTGGAAGAAGGTGACGCCGGGAATCGGTTCAATCGCCAGCACATCGGCGGCGACCACGGTGGCGCCCTTGGCCACCGCTACCTGGCTCCAGCCGCCGGGCGCGGCGCCCAGATCGAGCACCCGCGCGCCCTTCTTCAGCAGCCGGTATTTCTCGTCCAGCTCCACCAGCTTGAAAGCGGCGCGGCTGCGATAGCCTTTGCCCTTGGCGGCCGCGACATAGGGATCGTTAAGCTGGCGCTGCAGCCATTGCCGCGAAGACGGCGACATCTTGCGGGACTTGCCCACCTTGACGGGGACGCGGCCGCGGCCGGAGGCATCGCCGCTGCTGGGTTTTCTCATTTAAAAATGCGCCTGGCTGAACTGGCGCAGCATACCCTCGCGCAGGCCCCGGTCCGCAACGCGCAACATGGCGCTGGGCCATACGTCGCAGATCGCCGCGAACAGGGCGCAGCCCGGCAGCATCAGGTCGGCGCGGTCGGTGCCGATGCTGCCGATGGCGGCCAGCCCGGCCTGATCCAGCTCCGCCAGGCGGTCGGCCACCGCGACCAGGCTGGCGGTCTCGTGCCAGCTGGCGTCCACGCGGCTGCGGATATAGCGCGGCAGGTTCAGCGCGATGGCCGCCAGGGTGGTGACGGTGCCCGACGTGCCCAGCAGATGTTCGGCGTGCGCGTCGAAGCCCGGCATCTGCTCCAGCAGCACGGCAAAGCGCGCCGCCAGTTCGCCGCGCAGCCGCAGATAGTCGGCCTTGCCGCGCAAAGGCGCGCGTTCGGAGAGCGTCACCACGCCGACCGGCAGCGAGGCGGCGAAGCGCTTGCTGACGGCGCCGCCATCCTTGGCCAGGCGGATGATCTCGGTGGAGCCGCCGCCGATATCGAACACCAGCGCGCCGCGATAGCGGCGGCCGATCAGGGGGGCGCAGCCCAGCGCCACCAGATCGGCTTCCTGTTCGGCGGTGATCACTTCCAGTTCCAGGCCCGTCTCGGCCCGGACGCGCGTCACCAGGTCTTCGGCATTGCCCGCCAGACGCGCGGCATGGGTGGCGATGCAGCGCACCTGCACGGCATCGGCGCGGCGGATGCGGTCGGCGCAGATTTTCAGCGCGGCGATGGTGCGCGTGATGGCAGCTTCGGACAATTGCCCGGAGGCTTCAACGCCTTCGCCCAGCCGCACGATACGGGAAAAGGAATCCAGCACGCGGAAATCCCCCTGCCCGTCCAGCGCAGCGATCAGCAACCGGCAATTGTTGGTGCCCAGATCGAGCACCGCCAGCGGCATGCGGCCGTCACGGCCTTGTGGAACGGCGGCGTCCAATTCGACCTCTTCAACCATGCACGAAAGGTAGCAGCAGCAGGACGGTGGGCCAAACCGGCGGATCAAGGGCGCCAGGATTGCTCCCGGCGCCCTTGGCCAATCATGCCCTGCTACTCAAGCGCCACGGCCTCGTCCGCGGCCTGCACCCGGCGCCGGGGGCTGGTTCTGGAAGCAGGTGAAGTCCGGGCGATTGGCCCAGGCTGCAGGTCCACAGAGATGGACTTTCGCCTTGAGGGCGGCACCATGCACGACGTTGATCAGGCGCTCATAATCCGGCGAACCCTGGGCATAGCCGGAGAAATTGCCCAGATCGCCAGAGGCCGCGAAGACACCCGTGATGCCCCTGGTCGCCGCGATCCTGTCCGCGTTGGCGATGCCATCCAGCGTCTCGATCATCAGAATCAGAACGAGATTTTCATTGATGGTCTGGCGATACAGGCCATTGGAAAGCTTGGCCCACTTGGTCGCGCCGATGCCGCCGCTGCTGCGCTTGCCAAGCGGCGGATACAGCGCCCAATCGGCCGCCCGCTGCGCCTGTTCCGGCGTGCGGATGGTCGGGATGGACATCCACAAGGCGCCGCCATCCAGCGCCTGCTGCTCTTCGCGCTCATTCTCGTAGGAGATGCGCGCGCCGGGCATGGCGTGGGCATTGGGACAGGCGGCCCACATGTTGGCGACATTCATCCAGCTGCCGGGCGCATGCTGCATCTCGGTCCAGATGAAGTCATTTTCCGGCCGGTTGGCGGCGGCGCAATAGGTTTCCGGCGTCGCCGCGCCGGAGATGGTGGTGCTGAAAAGCTTGCCGCCAGCGCGCAGCTTGATCATCAACGGACTCCAGATCCGCTGCGCGCCCGCGGGCGCGGTGGTGTTGGGACCGTATTTCCAGGTGCGATAGTTGAACGGCCCCTGGTTCACCGCGCCGGGCAAAGGCTTGGCCAAGGCATCGGTGTTGGTGCCGGCAGGCGCCCAAAAGCGCTGCGGACCGGCGCTTGTGACGCCGTCTTCCGGTTGCGCCTGGACGGAACCGAACGTCATCGGCAATGCCGCACACAAGGCGGCAGCAAAAAGCTTCCACTTCATGAAAAATCCCCCCGTATCATTGTTGGCGTCAGGCGATCGCCTGCGCCACGCCAGCATAGCGAATTTCGGCGGAAGTTTCGCGTCTGGATACGGGGCGTGAAGGACTGCGCCCCTATCATCCTGAAACGTGTTGAAAGGTATGGATGGGTGGTCTAAACGGACGAGCCCGCAAGCATCGGGTGCCGACCGGCCGATGCTCAAGCCTTTGATCCTGTTGGGGGATCGTCTAACGGTAGGACTGCAGACTCTGACTCTGCCTGTCTAGGTTCGAATCCTAGTCCCCCAGCCACCCAGTTTTCTCTCCAAGTGGCATTCTCCACCTCCCCAAAATAGCCGCGTAGTTTCAAACCCTTGTCTGCGGACAAAGTGATCTGCCCCCTTCCAAGTGGTCCAGGGACTATCATATTGGAACCTTGGAAGGAGATTTGGAATGGGACGCAGGCATCAGCCTGAGGAAGTTATTGGCAAGCTACGGGAGGCGGAGATCGTGCT
>JBIIWB010000015.1:0-44336 GCA_044339125.1 Rhizomicrobium sp.
AAGCACGATCTCCGCCTCCCGTAGCTTGCCAATAACTTCCTCAGGCTGATGCCTGCGTCCCATTCCAAATCTCCTTCCAAGGTTCCAATATGATAGTCCCTGGACCACTTGGAAGGGGGCAGATCACCCGGCCGCAGGAAATAGGCGTGCAGCGAGTGGCAGGTCCGGCCCGGCGGGGCCGTGCGGGTGGCGGCCACCAGCGCCTGGGCCAGGACCTGGCCGCCAAAGACCCGCTGCGACAGATCGGCAGGGCCCAGTCCGCGGAAGATGTTCTCCTAGACCTTTTCCAGGTCCAGCAGGCGAATCAGTTCGACGACGGCGGGCTTCATGGGGCAGTGTAAACACAAGTCGGGGCGGCTTGTGGCTGATTCGCTAACATATTGGTACGAAATGGTAATTTGATACATTACGTGCACGTAATCTTTTGGTGGGGAAGAAAGCCGTGCAAAGGTAAATCGGGGCCGATTTTCCCCTGGCTCTGTGTCTGTGCGGTCACATATCCGGGATAAAGACCCTGATCAGCGGAACAGCGTGCCGCAAAGCAACAAGTGTCATGGAGACATTCCGGGGGATAGTCGTTATAAGCGCTACATTAGTTTTGACTGGCGGGAATTCCTGTCGTCGATCTTATTAAGAGGGTAGGCAATGAAACTTCGAATGATCGCCTTGGCGGGCGTGGCCGCTTCGGCTCTTGCCGCCTCTCCGGCCGTGGCCGGTGAAGGCTGGTACCTGGGTCTTGGTGGTGGCATCTCGCAGCAGAACGGCGTCTCGGTCGTCTCGACCCGAAACGCTGCCATCGGCGGCAAGGTCGAAACCGAAACCGGCGGCCTGGTCCTGTTCAGCATGGGCTACAAGTTCGACAACAGCTTCCGCCTCGAAGTGGAATCTGGCTACTCCTGGCGCGATGTTGAGCCGGTCAATGGTTTCACCGGCGGCTATTCGCAGACCAAGTCCACCTATGTGAACGCGATCTGGGACATCCCCCTGGATGAAGCCCTGACCTTCTCGATCGGCGGCGGTATCGGTATCGGCAACGGCTATCTCCGCGCCACGACCGTCACCGCTGGCACGACTTACGACTTCGTGTGCTTCTCTGACGTGAACTTCGCCTATCAGGGCATCGCTGGCCTGACCTGGCATGTCGCTCCGGACCTCGATCTGTTCCTCGACTATCGCTATCGCTCGGTCATGGTCGACACCTTCTCCCCGTCGGCTTACACGGCTTTCTCGCCAATGCGCGTGGGCAACTTCACCGAACACGCCGGCATCATCGGCCTGCGCTGGTTCCTGACGCCGCCGCCGCCGCCGCCGCCGCCGCCGCCGCCCCCGCCCCCGCCCCCGCCCCCGCCGCCGCCCCCGCCGCCGCCGCCGCCTCCGCCGCCGCCGCCGCCTCCGCCGGCTCGGACGTTCATCGTGTTCTTCGACTTTGATAAGTCGAACCTCACGGCTGAAGCGCAGGCCACTGTCACGGAGGCCGTCGCGGCCGCCAAGACACTGGGCTCGGTCCGCGTAATGGTGACGGGTCACACCGACACCGTCGGTTCGCAGACCTATAACCAGGCTCTGTCGATCCGCCGCGCCACGGCTGTGAAGGACGAGATGGTTCGTCAGGGCATTGGCCAGGATGGCATCGCCATCGAGGGCAAGAGCTTCAGCGATCCGCTGGTCCCCACGGGCCCCGGCGTCCGCGAGCCGAAGAACCGCCGTGCCGTCATCGACCTTGGTGGCTAATACGGTTCATATCTGATCGAAAAAGGGCGGATCTCACGATCCGCCCTTTTTCTTTGTGCTGCCCGGCACGGTTTGTTTGATGAACCCCCATCCGTCGCAACTCGGGTCGCCTTCGACGACACCTCGTTACGACACCTTCCCCCTTCCTGGTGCTTCGCACCGAAGGGGGAAGAAAGCTGGCGGGTGCTGCAGGTAGCCCGGCGGAATGCCGGGCTCGAGCCTAGAAAAGAAAAGGCGCGGAGAGCATCCGCGCCTTTTTGCTTCAATAAATTCGGGCCTTAAAACTTCGGCACGCCCGCGCCGCTGGGCACGGCCGCCGCCGGCACCATGGCGTCGGCCGCCACATCGCCAGGACGGTCAGGGCGCGGCGTCGGCGCGATCTCGGGGCCCGCCTTTATGCCCTGCAGGTTCATCGCCACGGTGATGGCGCAGCTGTCGAGCGGGTTCTTTTCATAAACCGGCACGCCGGAGACGAAATCTTCCAGCACTGGCTTGTCGGGGGCCAGGGCCGCCTCGAACACCAGCTCGGCGGTGGCGCAGAAGCCGGCATGGGCGCCCGGCTTGATGCGGCGGCGCTCGGCATTGGCGATGGCGCGGGTCTTGAACGAATCATGCTCGCGCGTACCCGCTGCCCCACCATGCATGCGCTTGAACATGGCCAGCAGCACATTGTCGGACTTGCGAAGCTCGCCCCGGAAGCTCTTCACAAAGCGGTTGAAGTTGGCGACCGCCGAGGGGCCGCAGGTCAGCGCGGCATCGGTCAGCTCCTGCTGCACCGCCGCCACCTGGATGGCATGGATTTCGGCAGTGCTGGCGCAAAGGCGGCGGGATTGGGCTTCCGCCGCCGTGCTGGCCATGATTCCCGCCATCGCGAGCACGGCGCCCGCTTGACGCATCTTCTTCGCCATAAGTGATCCTGAATTCGACAGCGGGGGGAAATTAGGTGGAAGCGGGGGTCCCGCCAAGTCATTCCCGCACAAATGAACTTTATGGGTTGCAACGAAGCGCGGCAACGCGGCGTTGTAGCAAATGAGGAACCGGGCTTTATACCATGACGCGCCTTGGCACCTTTACCATTGCGATTGCCGTCCTTTCCCTCATGGCTGTCCCGGCCATGGCTGCGGGCAATGTCCCCGGCGGCGGCGGGCTGCTGCCGCTGCCAAATCCCCAGTTGCAGATGCAGCGCCAGATGAACACGGTCCCGGTCGAGCGTGGGCCCCATCCCATGACCTATTCGGAGCAGGTGGCCCAGAGCCTGGGGGTGCGAAACGGCCGGGTCGATCTGATCGCGCCGCAGACAAGCTCGCCCTATGCCCCCAGCCTGAGTGTGGGCGGCGGCATGCTTCGGCTGCGCTGGGCCCAGTAGTCCTTTTCCTTCCCCCTCCTCTTTAGTATTGCTCTGCCCCGGCCGCGCGGCGGTCCATGAGGGGTATTTCAGGCATGGCTTATAAAGTCGCCGTCGTCGGCGCCACAGGCGGGAGCGACGGCCAGCAAAAGTGCGAAGCGGTTTTGCGTCCGGCCGCGCGACCCAACAAAAGAGAGATTCAACTTGGCTTATAAAGTTGCCGTAGTGGGCGCGACAGGTAACGTCGGCCGCGAGATGCTGCGGGTGCTGGCCGAGCGCCAATTCCCCTTCAGCGAAGTGGTGGCCCTGGCTTCGACGCGCTCGGTAGGCACCGAAGTCTCGTTCGGTGATGACGCCATCCTCAAGGTCAAGGCGCTGGATTATTACGACTGGAAGGGCACCGATCTGTGCCTGATGTCGGCCGGCAGCGACATCGCCAAGGAATGGGCCCCGAAGATCGCCGCCACCGGCTGCATCGTGATCGACAATTCCAGCGCCTGGCGCATGGACCGGGCCGTGCCGCTGGTGGTGCCCGAGGTCAACGCCGACGCCCTGCTGGAAATCAAGAAGGGCATCGTCGCCAATCCCAACTGCTCCACCGCCCAGCTGGTGGTCGCCCTGAAGCCGCTGCACGATTTGGCGAAGATCAAGCGGGTGGTGGTCTCGACCTATCAATCCGTCTCCGGCGCGGGCAAGGACGCGATGGACGAACTCTTCCGCCAGACCCGCGCCGTCTTCGTCGCCGATCCGGTGGAAGTGGGCGAATTCACCAAGCAGATCGCCTTCAACGTCATTCCGCACATCGACGTCTTCCTGGACGGCGGCAGCACCAAGGAAGAGTGGAAGATGGCGGTGGAGACGCAGAAGATCCTGGATCCCGACATCCAGCTCACCGCCACCTGCGTGCGCGTGCCGGTCTTTATCGGCCATAGCGAAGCGGTGAACATCGAGTTCGAGAACCCCATCACCGCCGAACAGGCGCGCAACGCGCTGCGCGCCGCGCCGGGCATTCTGGTGGTCGACAAGCGCGAGGATGGCGGCTACGCCACGCCGCTGGAATGCGCCGGCGAGGACGCCACCTATGTCAGCCGCATCCGCAAGGACCCGACCGTGGACCATGGCCTGTCGCTGTGGATCGTCGCCGACAATCTGCGCAAGGGCGCGGCGACCAACGCCGTGCAGATCGCCGAAGCCCTCATCAAACGCAACCTGCTCAGGAGCACCTAATGCCGAAAGTCTATTGGATTGGCCGCGTCGATGTTCGCGACGCCGAGGCCTACAAGGAATATGTCGCGATCGGCCGTCCGGCCTATGAACGCAATGGCGCCAAGTTCCTGGCGCGCGGCGGCAAGACCGAAGTGCTCGAAGGCCAGGCCCGCGCCCGCAATGTGGTGGTGGAATTCCCGTCGATGGAAGCGGCGCTGGCCTGCTACAATTCGCCGGAATACACCGAGGCCCGCAAGATCCGCCAGTCGATCAGCGACGGCGAGTTCGTCGTGGTGGAAGGGATCGAATAAGCTGAAAACTCAGCCGCGGATGATTTTGGTTCCTGGGAAGGAGCGAGAAGCGATGTGGACAGAGAAGCGTCCATGAGCGACGAGCGACGCACCCAGGGAGCAAAAGGACCGCGGCTGCGCACCGCCTTGTTCGTGCCGGGCAATAATGCCCGGGCGATCGAGAAAGCGCGCGAACTGGCTTGCGACTCGGTCATCCTCGACCTGGAAGATGCGGTAGGCGCTGGCGAGAAAGCCGCGGCCCGCGCCTCGGCGGCGGACGCCATCAGCGCCCGCGCCTTTGGCGCTTCCATCACCGTGGTGCGGATCAATGCCCTGACCAGTGCGTTGGGCGTGGATGACCTGAAAGCCGCGCGCGGCGCCGACGCCATCCTGCTGCCCAAGGTGGACAGCGTGGCCGATTTGGCGGCGGCGCGATTGCTGGCAGGCGCGACGCCGCTTTGGGCCATGATCGAAACCCCCGCCGCCGTGCTGGCGCTGCCCGCCATCGCGCAGGGCGCTGCCGCGCTGGTGCTGGGGGCCAACGACCTGCTGAAAGACATGGGCGCGCGCCATGTCGCGGGCCGCGCCAACCTCACTTATGCCATGAGCGCGCTGGTGACGGCGGCGCGGGCCCATGGCGCGCTGGCGCTGGACAGCGTGCACAACGACATCGCCGACATCGCCGGATTCGAAAGCGCCTGCACAATGGCGCGCGATTTCGGCTTTGACGGCAAGAGCCTGATCCATCCCGCGCAGATCGCACCGGCGCGCGCCGCCTTCGCGCCGTCGCCGGACGACGTGGAACGGTCCCGCCGTTTGCTGGCCGCGTTTGAACTGCCGGAGAATCGCGGGCGTGGCGTGATCGCTTTCGAGGGCCGTATGGTGGAACGCTTGGACGCCGAGATGGCGCAGGCGGTGCTGGACGAGGCAGCGGGATGAGCCAATCATCCTATGCCCGCGCCCTGGAAGCGGGCGAACTGAAAGCCGATCCGGCGCAGGACGCGGCGGCGGTGCAACTGGACGCGCTGGCCGCAGCGCTGAAGCCCGCCAGTTTTTCCTTGTTCCGCGCACGCGCCGTGCCGAACGGCCTCTACATCTGGGGCGATGTCGGGCGCGGCAAGACTATGCTGATGGACCTGTTCTTCACCGATGCGCCGGAACCGAGAAAGAAGCGTCTGCACTTCAACGCCTTCATGCGCGATGTCCATGCCCGCATCCACGAACTGCGCAGCCAGCCCGGCATGGACGATCCCATCGCGCCTCTGGCGCGCGAAATCGCCAAAGAGGCGCGGCTGCTCTGTTTCGACGAATTCCAGGTGACGGACGTGGCGGACGCCATGATCCTGGGCCGCCTGTTCGAACAGTTCTTCGCCGCTGGCATGGTGATCGTCGCGACCAGCAACACCCCGCCCGAGCGCCTGTATGAAGGCGGCCTCAACCGCCAGCTCTTCCTGCCCTTCATCGCGCAGATCCAGGCGAAGATGGCGGTGGTGACGCTGAACGGCCCCACCGATTACCGGCTGCAGAACCTGAAGGACCTGGACGTTTACATGACGCCGCTTTCGCCCGCCGCCGATGCCGCGATGGCCGCGGCTTGGGTGAAAGTGGCGGGCGGGCCCGGCAAACCGGCCAGCCTGACTGTGCTGGGCCGCACCGTGCCCGTGCCGCGCGCGGGCCGGGGCGCGGCACGCTTCGATTTCGAAGACTTGTGCGGCAGACCGCTGGGCGGGGCGGATTACCTCGCCATCGCGCAAGATTTCCACACTGTCTTCATCGACCATATCCCGGTCCTGACGCCGGAAATTCGCAACTGGGCCCGGCGCTTCACGCTTCTGATCGACACGCTCTATGACGAAGGCGTGAAGCTGGTCTGCTCCGCCGCCGCCCCGCCGGAAGCGCTGCTGGCCGACGATTTCGGGGCCGAAGCCTTCCGGCGCACGGTGTCGCGCCTTGTCGAAATGCGCAGCGAGACCTATCTGCAACGGGGACACGGGCATCGGGCGGAAACGGAGGGCGGCCAATGACGAATATTCTCTGGATGAGCGGCTTCATCCTCGCCTGCCTGCTGTTTTACCGCTTCGCCCTGCCGCGGCTGAAGAAGTTCGACGAAAACAATATCGAGCGCATCAACCAGCAGGCGCAGGATCGCCACGATCCCAACGCCCATATCCGCCACGCCCTCGACGTCGCCGCGCAGCAGGTGGAAGAAGTGCAGGAGATCAAAAGTGGGCCCGCCACCCATTACCTGTTCGAAGCCCAGGTCTATGCCAGCCGCGACGAAGCCGAGGAAATGCGGGCCCGCCGCGTCGGCGTGGTGGCGCGCCGCTTCTATGAAGACCTACCCGCGGCCCTGATGGGGCGCGAAAAGCCGTCCAACCTGTCGGCGCGCGAACGCGCCAGTTCACGCTGGAAGCGGACGATACATTGAGGATTGGCCATTGAGCCCGATTGTCCTGGTCGGGATGGGCGTGGTGACGGCCAGCCTGGTTGCGCTGGCCGTGTGGCTGGGCGCGTCGTTCCTGGCGCGTGCGGACAAGGCGCGCCGCGCCGCTCTGGCGGCGTTGATCGGCGGCGCCATCGGCTTCACCACCACCGCGCTGGTGCAAGGTCCATTCTATCATGATCCGAAGGCGGCAAGCGCCCCGCTGACGCCGCTGGCGCTGGCGGTGCTGGCCTGCATCGGCATGGCGCTGCTGGCGGCGTGGATAATCCTGAAAGCGCCGGCGCTGCCGCCGCAAGAGCCGGAAGTCTAAGCCGCTTCGCCCTTCATCAGCTTCGGCAGCTTGCCGACATCGCCGCCCGCATGGCGCATGAAGAAGCGCCTTGCAGGCCCGATGGAATCGACGATCCCCATGCCGACATCGCGCAGCAGCCGCAGCGGCGCGATGTCGTTGGAGAAGAGGCGGTTGAGCGCATCAGTCGAAGCCGCCAGCGCCACGGAATCAAACCGCCGCCAGCGTTCATAGCGTTTCAGCACATCCAGCGCGCCGATATCCTGGCCCAGCCGCGCCGCATCCAGCAGCACTTCCGCCAACGCGGCAGCGTCCTTCAAGCCGAGATTGAGGCCCTGCCCGGCGATGGGATGGATGCCATGGGCGCAATCGCCCGCCAGCGCGAAACGCGGCCTCACAAAATCCCGCGCGATGTGGAACGACAATGGATAGGACCAGCGTGGCCCAACTGCTTTCACCGCGCCCAGATGCGCCCCGAACCGCTTGGCGAGTTCTGCGTTGAAGCGCGCTTCGTCCAGCGCCAGCAGCGCCGGCGCTTTTGTCTTTTCTTCCGTCCACACCAGCGAGGCTCGATTGCCCGTCATAGGAAGAATGGCAAACGGCCCGGCGGGCAGGAAGTGTTCGTAAGCGACGCCATTGTGCGGCATCTCATGTTCGACCGTCGCCACGATGCCGATCTGCGGATAGGACCAGCCGATGGTCTTGATCCCCATGGCTTCCCGCAACGGCGAAACGCGGCCATCGGCGGCGACGGCCAGCGCCGCCGACACGGTTTCGCCATTGCCCAGTATGGCGGTGACGCCGCTGCCCGTGGCGGTCACGTTCTTCACGGCAGCGGGCGAAAGCAATGTCAGGTTTTTTTCCATCGCCGCCCGCCCGGCCAGCGCGGCGCGGATGTGGCGGTTCTCGACGATGGCGCCCAGCTGGGGCGCGCCCACTTCGGCGGAATCGAAATGCAGCGAGAAGGGCGAGGCGGCGCGGCCCGGCGCGCCATCCGTCACCAGGATTTCGCGGATCGGCTGGGCGTCTTTCTCCAGCGCCTCCCACACCCCCAGCGCCCGGTACATGCGGATGGTGGCATAGGCCAGGGCCGAAACCCGGCCATCGAATTTCGGATCCAGCTGCGCCGACATCGGCGCGGCATCGGCAACCACGGTGCGGAAGCCGCCCTGCGCCAGGGCCAACCCAAGGCTAAGGCCGACCATGCCGCCACCACTGATGACAATGTCAGCCTGCTTCACACGCAGCCTCCAAGGTTTGCCCAATAAACAGGCAACATACGGCTTCTGCCGTATATTTAGGCGAAATCAGCTTGCCTGTTTTTGAGTCACTGACGGCCAAAAATCGCACTTTCTCTTTCTCGATCAACCAGTTGAGCCAAAGGCCAAAAGTTGGCCCGCTTCTTGATAATTCGTTAAAGCCGGGCGCTCGTCCGGCGCTGGCAATAACACGGAAGGACGGCAGATGAAGCTTATCACGGCCATCATCAAACCCTTCAAGCTCGACGAAGTCCGGGAGTCGCTTTCCGCGCTCGGCGTCCAGGGCATGACGGTGACTGAGGTCAAAGGATACGGACGGCAAAAGGGGCATACCGAAATCTATCGCGGCGCGGAATACGCCGTGAGCTTCCTGCCCAAGCTCAAAATCGAAGTGGCGGTGAAAAGCGAGATGCTGGAAGCGGTGATGGACGCCATCAACTCCAAGGCGAAGACGGGCCAGATCGGCGACGGAAAGATCTTCGTCACGCCGCTCGAGCAGGTCGTGCGCATCCGCACCGGCGAAACCGACGGCGACGCGCTGTAATCAAGGGGACAAAGATGAAATTTGAACAACTCAAGAAAGCGGGCCTTGGCCTGGTTGCCGGTTTCGGCACCCTCGTCCTGACCGCTGGCGTTGCGCTGGCCCAGACGCCCGCCGCCGCGCCGACGCCCGACAAGGGTGACACGGCCTGGATGCTCGTTTCGACCATCCTGGTCCTTCTGATGATCGTGCCGGGCCTGGCCCTGTTCTATGGCGGCCTGGTCCGCGCGAAGAACATGCTGTCGGTCCTGACCCAGACCCTCGTCATCACCTGCATCGTGATGGTGGTGTGGGCGCTGTGGGGCTACTCCATGGCCTTCACCGATGGAGGCTCGCTGAACACCTATGTCGGCGGCTTCTCCAAGGCGCTGCTGGCGGGTGTCACCACTTCGTCCAACGTCGAGACCTTCTCGCGCGGCGTCGTGATCCCCGAGATCGTCTTTGTCGCCTTCCAGATGACCTTCGCGGCGATCACCACCGCGCTTGTCATTGGCGGCTTCGCCGAACGCATCAAGTTCAGCGCCGTCGTGGCCTTCTCGATCCTCTGGCCCACCCTGGTCTACTTCCCCATGGCGCACATGGTGTGGTTCTGGGCCGGTCCGGAGTTCGCCTCGACCAACCCGGCTGACGCCACGGTTGCCGGTGCGGGCCTGATCTGGGGCTTCGGCGCGCTCGACTTCGCGGGCGGCACCGTGGTGCACATCAACGCCGGTATCGCCGCCCTGGTGGGCGCGCTGCTGGTGGGCAAGCGCGTGGGTTACCACTCCGAGCCGATGGCGCCGCACTCCCTGACGCTCACCATGGTCGGCGCTGCCCTGCTGTGGGTCGGCTGGTTCGGCTTTAACGCCGGCTCCAACCTGGAAGCCAACGGCTATGCCGGTCTGGCGATGGTCAACACCTTCCTGGCCACCGCTGCCGCCGGCTTCACTTGGCCGCTGGTCGAGTGGATCCTGAAGGGCAAGCCCAGCCTGCTGGGTGCGGCCTCCGGCGTCGTTGCCGGTCTGGTTGCGATCACCCCCGCCGCCGGCTTCGCCGGTCCGATGGGCGCGATCGTGCTGGGCCTGATCGTCAGCCCGATCTGCCTGTTCTTCGTCTCCGTGGTGAAGAACGCCCTGAAGTACGACGACAGCCTGGACGTCTTCGGCGTCCACGCCATCGGCGGCATCGTCGGCGCCATCGCCACAGGCATCCTGGTGGATCCGGCGCTGGGCGGCGCGGGCATTGTCGACTACACGGCCGGCGGCGCCGCTGTTTACCCGGGTCTCGCGACCCAGGTGATGGCGCAGGCCAAGGGCGTGCTGGTCACGCTGCTGTGGTCGGGCATCGGCAGCACCATCGTCTTCCTAATCATCAAGCTGGTCTTCGGCCTGCGCGTGACGGAAGAGAAGGAACGCGAAGGCCTGGACATCACCGAGCATGGCGAGCGCGCCTACAATCACTAAGCGCTCACCCCTCGGGTGAAACAGTCAAAGGGGCGCGGAGCAATCCGCGCCCCTTTCTGCTATCAATGGCGCAGGGAGGGAATCACGCATGCCCACAGCGCTGAACAGCGGCGACACCGCCTGGATGCTCACCGCCACCGCGCTAGTGCTGCTGATGACCCTGCCCGGCCTGGCCCTGTTCTATGGCGGCATGGTGCGGCGGAAGAACGTGCTGGCGACGCTGGCGCAAAGCTTCGCCGCCGCCGCGCTGATGACCGTGCTGTGGATGGTGATCGGCTACAGCCTAGCCTTCAAGCCCAATGCCAGCCCCGGCCTGGACCGCTTCATCGGCGGGCTGTCGCATCTTTTCCTGGGACCGCTGGAGACGGGCTCGCTGACCGGCACCATCCCGGAAGCGCTGTTCATGATGTTCCAGATGACCTTCGCCATCATCACGCCCGCATTGATCGCAGGCGCCTTCGCCGACCGGATGAAATTCTCCGCCTATCTCTGGTTCAGCGGGTTGTGGCTGATCCTGGTCTATTGCCCCATCGCGCATTGGGTCTGGGGCGGCGGCTGGCTCTTTACGATGGGCGCGCTGGATTATGCCGGCGGCTCGGTGGTGCACCTAAGCGCCGGTACCGGGGCGCTGGTCGCCGCGCTGGTGCTGGGCAAGCGCATCGGCCACGGATCGGAGAACATGGCGCCGCACAATCTGGTGCTGTCGGTGATCGGCGCGTCGCTGCTGTGGGTGGGGTGGTTCGGTTTCAACGCAGGCTCGGCGCTGACAGCAGGCGGCAGCGCCGCCATGGCGATGGCCGCCACACAAATTGCCGCTGCGGCTGCAGCCTTGGCGTGGATCTTCGCCGAATGGCTGATCGCGCAGAAGCCCTCGGTGCTGGGCATGATCTCCGGCGCGGTGTCGGGCCTGGTCGCCATCACCCCGGCGGCGGGCTTTGTCGATCCCGTCGGCGCGCTCTTCATCGGGCTGGCGGCGGGCATCGTCTGCTATGTCGCGGCGGTCTGGATGAAGAAGGCGTTCGGCTATGACGACAGCCTGGACGCCTGGGGCGTGCATGGCGTGGGCGGCGCCTTGGGCGCACTGCTCACCGGCCTGTTCGCCTCCAGCGCCATCAACCCGGTGGGCAAGGGCTGGGCGGCGGACGGCAATGCCGGGCAGATGCTGATTCAGCTTTACGCCGTGGCTGGCGTCTTCGCCTATTCCGCAGCCGCCACGTATCTCATCCTCAAGCTGGTGGATGTAATGGTGGGCCTGCGGGTGTCAGCCGAAGTCGAAGTCGAGGGCCTCGACATCAATCTGCACGGTGAGACGGTTCACCACTGATCCAGTAATCTCGAGCCCGGCATTCCGCCGGGCGGCCATCAGCATCCGCCAGCTTCCTTCCCACTTCGACGCCAAGCATCAGGAAGGGGGAAGGTGGCGCAACGAGGTGTCTGCCTCTTGGCAGACCCGAGTTGCGACGGATGGGGGTTCAACAAACAAAAGGCAGCTCACGCCTCTGGTTGGTGGATAACCACGCCCTTGCCGCCCAGCAGATCCAATACGCCGCCCTTGCGGGTCAGCGGCCCCAACGGGATCACCGCCACGCTCTTGCCCGGCGTGCGCAGCGCCACATCGATGGCGTTGGCCAGCAGCGTGTTGTGCGCCACTTCCACGCTCGCCGCGCGGCTGGACAGCGATGTGGCGCAATCGATGATCCTCGTTTCGGAATAATGCGGCTGCGCCGCCAGAATCCGTCCGTCGGCCCATTCGTTGGCGGCGCGTTCGGCGTCGCGCGCCACGCGCTCGGTGTCGGCCACCACCTGCTCCAGGCAGATGCGCTGCTTGTCATGGGACAGATTGAGCAGCTCGCGCACGGCGGGCATCACTTCAAAGCTTCCGACATTGGCGACCTTCACCTTGGCCTCGCGCGCCAGGCGCTCCACCGTGCGGCGGGGCTCGCGCCGCGTCAGGTCGCGGGCCCGGGCGAAATCGCTGCCCAGCCGGATCGCCGCCACCGCCGGAATGTCGCTGGCATAGCGGTCGGCATCGCGCTCGGTCAGCGCGCGCGCCGCCGCGAAGCGGGTGCGCAAGGGTTCGGGCAGCGAGCCTTCCAGCGTCTGGCCGCGCGGCTGGCGAATCAGGCTGCTGTTCCAGAGATAGAACCAGCCGATATCGATCAGGTTGAGATCGGGCTGCGGCGGCAGCATCACCTGTTTCGCGCCGGTGATGATCTTCTGCAGGCTCGCCTTGTTCCATTGCAGGTCTTCAGGCATCAGCCCGACCGTGGGCAGAATCCAGACTTCGGCATTGCCGCGCGTGACGCGCCAGATGGCGGGGCCGCGTGAGTCGGCTGTGACCGAAACTTCCTCGAAGTGCAGCGCTTCGGGCGCTGGCGCTTGTGCCGGCGCGGGCAGCACGCCAGTCAAAAATGCCGCAAGCGACACAATAGGTATGCCGATGGGAAATCGCATGACCACCCCGTTTCAGGCGGCGCATGCTGCCACACTGGTTCAAGCCACGCAGCAGTGTGTTTGGGGGCCGCGACAATTTCGTGGCCGAAAACACGCTGTCCGGTTAGTTTCGGCTGCTCCAATCTGACGGAATCATCAGCTTGACCCTTTCGCCACGCCTTGCCGCCCTGCCCGATGGCCCGTTCGCCAGATTGGCCGCCCTGTTGGGCGATGTGCCGCCGGGCAAGGACGCCATCAGCCTGGCGCTGGGCGACCCATCCGGCGCGGTGCCGGATTTCGTGCGCGAAGCCATGGCGCGGGAGGCGGCGCGCTTCGGCAATTATCCGCAGATCGCCGGCACACCGGAATGGCGCAACGCCGCCGCAGGCTGGGTGACGCGGCGCTTCGCGCTGCCCGAAGGCCGCATCGATCCCGAGCGGCATGTGCTGCCGCTGAACGGCACGCGAGACGGCTTGTTCTCGGTGCTGTTTCCGCTGGTGCCGGAAAGCAAGGCGGGTCAACGCCCGATCGTGGCGATGCCCAATCCCTTTTACCAAGTGTATGCAGCGGGTGCGCTGGCCTGCGGGGCCGAACCGCTCTATGTGCCCGCGCTGGCCGCCAATGGCTTTCTGCCGGATTACGCCGCGCTGCCGCCCGCCACGCTGGACCGCATCGCCGCCGTCTATGTCTGTTCGCCGTCCAATCCCGAAGGCGCGGTGGCGACACAAAGCTATTGGGACGCATTGTTTGCGCTGGCCGAGCGCCACGACTTCATCGTTCTGGCCGACGAATGCTATGCCGACATTTATTTCGACGAACCGCCGTTTTGTGCGCTGACCGCCCGCTTCGGCCAGTCGAACGGTTTTTCGCGGCTGCTGACCTTCCACTCGCTCTCGAAGCGTTCGGGGCTGCCGGGCCTGCGCAGCGGCATGGTGGCGGGCTGCGCCAACCTGATCGCCAAGTTTCGCGCCTTCCGCAATGTGGCGGGGCCGCAGGTGCCCACGCCCATCCTAGCGGCCAGCGCCGCCTGCTGGTCGGACGAAGCGCATGTTGAGGCGGGCCGGCTGGCCTATCAGGCGAAGATGGCGGCGGCGGAACGCATCCTGGGCAACCGGATGAAGCGGCCGGGCGGCGGCTTCTTCCTCTGGCTGGAGGTGGACAATGGCGAGGATAACGCCCGGGGGCTGTGGCGGGAGGAAGGCATCCGGGTCCTGCCGGGCGCGTATTTGGGACGGGGAGAAAACCAGGAAAACCCTGGCTTTTCCTATGTCCGGCTTGCCCTCGTTAGCGATTTGTCAACCATTCTTACCGCACTCGAAAGGGTACGGAATTTTCTGGATCGAGGCTGACGGCTGTTCGGCTGATCTCCGGCTTCCTTCCCACGCATGGCGAAGCCATCGGCGGGGGAAGGTGTCGCAACGAGGTGTCGGCGTGAGTCGACCCGAGTTGTGACGGATGGGGGCAGACAAATAAGCCGCGAGCCCGTGGGGTAGGACATGGCGAAAGCAACGACAGTTTATTCTCCAAGGGCTCGCGGCGGCGTCATGCAGGACGCCATGGCCGAAGCACGGCAGGCCATGAGCCGCCTGGCGCGCATCCTGGTCTATCGCGGCGCGGGCCTGATCCTGATCGCGGCGGCGCTGGCCGCGCTGATCGCGCTGGCCGGATATCATTCCGCCGATCCCAGCATCAACAACGCCAATGGCCGCGAGGCGCTGAACTGGATGGGCCCCTTCGGGGCGGTTGCCGCCGACCTGCTGCTGCAAAGCTTCGGCTTCGCCGCGCTCTGCGCCCTGGCGCCGCTGCTGGTGTGGGGCACGCGCGCCATGATGGGCCGCTCGCTGAAATACGCCATGTGGCGGGCCGTGGCCTGGCCGCTTTCCACCGGGATCGTGGCGGCGGGTCTGGGCATGATCCCGGCGCCGGCCTCGCTGCCCGCAGGCGCGGGCGGGCTGATCGGCATCGCCGCGCGCGGTCTTTCCGCCCATGCCGTACAGGTGTGGGGCGTCCCCTGGCTGACCTATGTGCTGCCGCTACTGCTGTTGCTGGTGGGGCTGCCGCTGGCCTTCCTCGCCACCGGCCTGAAGTGGAAGCCGCTGCTGCGCGCCGCTTCCGATCTTCCGGGCACCGCCGCCTGGCTGGGCGGGATGCTGAAGATTTCCAATTTCCGCCGCCCCCGCGCCGAGGATGATGACGATCGTCACGAGCCGCATGACGACGAAGATGATGAAGGCTATCACTTCGGCGACGATGATGACGGCGTCGATGCACCGCGCGAGCCCATCGCGGCGCAGCGCCTGGCCGAGCGGCGGGAAAGCCGCGAGGGCCGCGTCAAGCGCGACGCCGCCAAGAAAACCGTGACCGCCGAGAAGCGCAAGCAGACCGCGCTCAATCTCGATAGCGGCGAATACCAGCTTCCGGCGCTGGACCTGCTGGCCGAGCCGGTGGCGGTGAAGGACACCGCGCATCTCACCGACGAGGCGCTGGAAGAAAATGCCCGCATGCTGGAAGCGGTGCTGTCCGATTTCGGCGTCAAGGGCCGCATCACCGCCGTGCGCCCCGGCCCCGTCGTGACGCTGTATGAGTTCGAACCGGCGGCGGGCGTGAAGTCCAGCCGCGTGATCTCGCTGTCCGACGACGTCGCCCGCAACATGTCGGCGGTGTCGGCGCGCATCGCCACCATCCCGGGCCGCAACGTCATCGGCATCGAGCTGCCCAACCAGACCCGCGAGACCATCTATCTGCGCGACATGTTCGCATCCGGCGAATATGAAAAGGCCCGCGCGCCGCTCACCCTGGCGCTGGGCAAGACCATCGGCGGCGAGCCGGTGATGGCAGACCTGGCCAAGATGCCCCATCTGCTCGTTGCCGGTACGACGGGTTCGGGCAAGTCGGTCGGCCTCAACACCATGATCCTGTCACTGCTCTACCGCATGTCGCCGCAGCAGTGCCGCCTGATCATGATCGATCCCAAGATGCTGGAATTGTCGGTCTATGACGGCATTCCGCATTTGCTGTCGCCGGTCGTCACCGATCCGCGCAAGGCCATCGTCGCCCTGAAATGGGCGGTGCGCGAGATGGAAGAACGCTATCGCAAGATGTCCAAGATGGGCGTGCGCGGCGTCGAAGCCTTCAACGAGCGCGTCGCCAAGGCCAAGGACAAGGGCGAGATTCTCAAGCGCACCGTCCAGACCGGCTTCGACCGCGAAACCGGCAAGCCGGTCTATGAGGACGAGACGCTGGAATTCGAAGCCATGCCCTACATCGTGGTGGTGGTGGACGAAGTCGCCGATCTGATGATGGTCTCGGGCAAGGAGATCGAAGGCGCGGTGCAGCGCCTGGCGCAGATGGCGCGCGCGGCGGGCATCCACTTGATCGCGGCGACGCAGCGCCCATCTGTGGACGTCATCACCGGCACCATCAAGGCCAACTTCCCCACCCGCATCTCCTTCCAGGTGACGAGCAAGATCGACAGCCGCACCATCCTGGGCGAGCAGGGCGCCGAGCAGCTGCTAGGCCAGGGCGACATGCTCTACATGGCGGCGGGCGGGCGCATCCGCCGCGTCCATGGTCCGTTTGTCAGCGATCACGAAGTCGAGGATGTGGTGCGCTTCCTCAAGAGCCAGGGCGCGCCGGAATATCTCGACGCGATCACCGAGGAACCGGACGAGGATGGCGAAGGCGATCCGTATGCCCAGTTCGGCCAGGGCAATGGCGACAGCGGCGACGATCTCTATGACAAGGCGCTGGCCGTGGTGGCGCGCGACCGCAAGGCTTCGACCAGCTATATCCAGCGCCGCCTGCAGATCGGCTACAACCGCGCCGCCACGCTGATCGAGCGGATGGAACAGGAAGGCGTCGTTTCAAGCCCGAACCATAAGGGTGTGCGGGAAGTTCTTCTCCCGGATCACGCCGACCGCTGATCATCCCATAGCGCAAACAAAAAGCCCGGCTCGCGAGAGCCGGGCTTTTGCATGTCAGAGCTTCGCGCTCTAGTTGGGCGAGAAGCAGTAGAACTGGCCCTGGCCGCCGGTGGCGACCAGATCGGCTTGGCTGCAACTGCGCGAGACATGCGCCGAATTCCAGCCCGAGAAGGCGCGCTTGGCGGTGGGGTTGGGGCCGTCATGATGGCCCAGCACGGCGGCGCCTGCGCCATTGCTCGTCCAGTTCTTGCAGGTGGTGTCGGTGGTGGCGACCGGAATGAACCGCCCGGCGGAATCCGAGCCGGTGAGCATGTCATGGGAATTGGGCGTATCGCCGCGTCCGTTCACCACGCCGCCCTTCTCGTTCAGCAGGGTCTGCTTGGTCACATTGGCGGCGGCGCTGTGCAGCTCGTCCACGGTGCGGGCGATGGTGACGCCCCGCGCATTGACGAACGGCCCAGCGCCGATGCGGTCGCGCGCGTCGATCCCTTCGGCGGTATTGGGAGCGGGTACGGCGCTGGCGCTGAGATAGGCGCGCCAGGTGGTGGTGCGGGTGGAGCCCGCCGCCTTGGCCAGCGCCGTGCAATGCGCATCCGCGCCCGCCAGCCCGCCCAGATTGGCGCCGTCGCCCTTGCCGATGCTGGTGATGAAGAAGGTCATGGTGCTGTTCGCCTGCTGCGCTTGGGCCACCAGCGATCCGGCAATGGCGGTGGACAGGGCGGCGGCGATAAGAAGGGAAAAGTTCTTGTGCATCTCTGTCTCCTCAAGAAATTTGGTTCAAAAAAAAACCCGGCTCTATCGAACCGGGCTTTTTCGCTTTTCAGGTCTTCGCGATCAATTCGGCGCGAAGCAGTAGATCTGGCCCGCGCCGCCGGTGGCGACCAGGTCAGGCTGGCTGCACGAACGGGACATGTGCGACGAATTCCACGAGGTGAAATTGCGGTTGGCGTTGGGGCCACGGCTGTCATGATGGCCGAGCATCGCCTGGCCTTCGGCGCCGCTGGTCCAGTTGGAGCAGGTGTTGTTGCCGCCGGTGGCCAGATAGCGGCCCGCCGTATCCGAACCCGTCAGGATGTCGTGGGTGTTGGGCGTGTCGCCCATGCCGTTGTTGGGCGTGCCCTTCTCGGTGAGCAGCACGTCCTTGGTCAGCTTGCGCGCATGCAGGTCGTCAACGGTGTTGGCGACCAGCACACCACGGGCATTGTACCAGGGGCCAGCGCCGATGCGGTCACGCGCATCCACCGGCGCGCCAGCGGGCTGGCCGTTGGCGGCAGGCGTGGCGGTGATGCTGAGATAGGCGCGCCAGTTGGTCTTGGCCGAACCGGCCGCCTTGGCCAGCGCCGTGCAATGCGCGTCCGCGCCCGCGAGACCACCGAGATTGCCGCCATTGCCGGAGCCGACGCTGGAAATGAAGAAGGACATGTTGGCGTTCGCCGCCGTGCCCTGCGCGTTCACCGCAACGATGCTGCCGGTGACCGCGGCGACCAGGCCGAGGGTTACGAGAGAACTGGTGATGCTGCGCTTCATGGAAGGCTCCCCTGTGTTTTAATATTACGGATACTGTGGGCCGCAATCTGGCGATGGATCAAGTCATTTTCCGGGCATTTCTCGACCCCGGCCAATGTCCCATGGACGCCGATGCCGCACTTGCGAAGGTTTCAACCGTCATACCGCCCCGCTAAGCTGAGGCCGTTGGCGGGGCCCTGAAAATGAAACGGCTGGCGACGGCGTTGCTTCTGGCGGTGGCGGGGCTGATCCCGGTCCAGGCCCAGCCGCTCAAGCCCACCCCGCCCCTGATCGTCATCTCGATCGACGCCTTCCGGGCCGACTTTCTGGACCGGGGCCTGACCCCCAACCTTTCCGCCCTGGCGCGGGAAGGGGCGCGCGCCACCGCCATGCATCCCAGCTTTCCGGCGCACACTTTTCCCAACCACTTCACCCTGGTGACGGGGCTGCGGCCGGACCATCACGGCCTGGTCGCCAACAGCATGCTGGACCCCACAGTGGCGGTGGACCCCTTCACCAAGACCACCAATTCCTATGCCGATCCCCGCTGGTGGAACGGGGGCACGCCCCTGTGGGTGACGGCGCAGAAGGCGGGCAAGCCGGCCGCCAGCTTTGCCTGGCCGGGATCGGACGTCACCATCCAGGGCGGCAAGGCGGCCTATCTCTCGCCCTGGCGCGCCGACCACACCGCCGCCGAAGGCGCGGCGATGGCGCTGAACTGGCTGGACCTGCCCGCCCGCCTGCGGCCCGCCATCACCTTCCTCTATCTCGATGAGGTGGACGAAGCCGGACACAGCTTCGGCCCCAATTCGGCGGAAGTGACCGCGGCGCTGCGCAAGGTCGATGCCGCCATCGGCACGCTGGTGGCGGGGCTGAAGAAGCGCGGCCTTTATGGGCGCACCAACCTGATCGTGCTGTCGGACCATGGCCTGGCCGACATGAAGAAGGGCCAGATGGTGGTGCTGGATGAGCTGGTCGATACCAGCCGCTTCCGCCTGCTCTATTACGGCCCCACCGCCGGGATCGCGCCGCTGCCCAGCCAGGAAGAGGCTGTCACCAAGGCGCTGGCGGGGCGTCATGCCCACGCCACCTGCTGGCGCAAGACCGAGATTCCGCCGTACCTGCATTTCGGCGCCCATCCGCGCGTGCCCGCCATCGTCTGCGCCGCCGATGAAGGCTGGCGTCTGGTGACGCGCCAGGCGGTGGCGACATGGGCCAAGGAAAATCCCGGCGACCATGGCTATGGCCCGGATGCCGCCAGTATGGATGCGCTGTTCCTGGCCCGCGGCCCGGCCTTCCGCCGCGGCGTGACGCTGAAGCCGTTCGACAATGTCGATGTCTATCCGCTGCTGGCGAATCTCGCAGGGCTGCAACCAGAGAAGAATGATGGCGACCTGGCGACCTTCAAACCCGCTTTGAAGTGACCTAAGCTGCCCGCCAAACGCGGGAGGCTCCATGTCCTATATCGACAAGTCGCTGGGCGAAGGCGAAACCGTGATCGTGCGGGCCCGCTTCCATTGGCTCTACGATTTCGCCGTCTGGGGCAGTGCGCTGGTGCCCGGCTTCGCGCTGTTGCTGTTCGCCGCCCGCGCCCAGCAGGGCCCGGTGCCGTTCGCCGCCGATGATCCCGTCACCTGGCTGACGGCGCTGCTGGCGGCGATCTTCGTCGCCTGCTTCGTCAATTCCATGGTGATGATCGTGACGAAATGGACCACCGAGGTCGGCGTCACCAGCCATCGCTTCGTCGAAAAGTATGGCGTCTTCACCCTGCGCAGCAACGAGATCGCCGTGCCCAACATCGAAGGCGTGCGGGTCAACCAGGGCGTGCTGGGCCGCATCTTCAATTATGGCACGGTGCGGATCGAAGGCACCGGAGACGATTCGGTGCTGACGCCCACTATCGCCGATCCGGTTGGGTTCGTGCGCGCCATCCAGACCGCCAAGGAGCATATGGCGCAGAGGCCGGTGCCGACGCAGCCGCAAGTCTAGACCGCGACAGCCAGTTCCAGCGGCAAATTTCGCGTGAAGGTGACGGTGACGCGGGTGCCCTTGCCGCGTTCGCTGGCGATGGCGAGACCGGCGCCATGCAGTTCGGCCAGCGACTTGGTCAGCGGCAACCCCAGGCCGTTGCCTTCGTAGCGACGCTCCAGCCGGTTATCGACCTGGCCAAAGGGCTGCAAGGCGATCTCGACATCCTCGGGACTCATGCCGATGCCGCTGTCGCCCACCGCCACCGCCAGCCCATCGTTCGTCTCCTGCGCCGTCAGCGAAACCGTGCCGCCCTTGTCGGTGAACTTGGCGGCGTTGGAGAGCAGGTTGAGGAAGATCTGGCGCAGCTTGGCGGCGTCGCCCGACACCAGCAGCGGCCGGTCCAGCCCTTCCACCACCAGCGTCAGCTCCGCTGCGGCGCATTGTTCGCGCATCATGGCGGCGCAATCCTCCAGCACTTCGCACATGTCGAGTTCCTGGGTGCGGAAGGACATGCGGCCGGATTCGCTCTTCACCAGATCGAGCACATCGTTGATCACCGCCAGCAGATGGCGGCCCGAGCGCAATATGTCGCCGGAATAATCGAGGTACTTCTCGTTCTGGATCTCGCCGAAGAGCTGACCGTTGATGATCTCGGAAAAGCCGATGATGGCGTTGAGCGGCGTGCGCAGCTCATGGCTCATATTGGCGAGGAAGCGGGTCTTGGCGGCGTTGGTGGCTTCGGCCTGCTGCATCGCCTTGCGCAAGCTTTCCTCGCGCTCCTTGATGACGGTGAAATCGGAGAAGAAGATGATGGTGCCGCCTTCGGATGTGGCGGTGCCGGTCAGCCGCAACCACAGGCCCGAGGCCAGTTGCAGTTCGGCATGGCCGCTCATGTCGATGCCGTCGAGCGGGCCGGGCGCGAGCTGCGCCTGGATCGCCTCCAGCGCCATCTCGAACGGCGTTCCGGGAACCAGAATGCCGTCCAGTTCGGGGAAATGGCGGCGCAGCGACGAATTGGCGAGCGCGATCTGGCCATCCGGCCCCACCAGCATCACGCCTTCGTTCGACGTTTCCAGCGCGTCGATGAGGCGGCTTTCGGCCGAACGGCGCATGGCGGTTTCGCGCGCCATCATCTGGCGGATATTGTCCTGCATCACCGTCATGGAATTGAGCAGCGCGCCGGTCTCGTCATTGCCGCCTTGCGGAATGGCGGTCTGCAATTCGCCCTCGGCGATGCGGTCGGCGACGGAGGCGGCGGCGGCGGAGAGCGGCTGCACGATGCGGTGGCGCAGGTGCCAGGTGATGGCGCAGGCCAGCAGCAGCGCGATGATGGTGACGCCGCCCACCGCGTATTTGTAGTTGTTGATGCTGTCCACCGTCTGGCGGCGGCCGATGAAACTGTGGCCGGTATTGTATTCGATCAGCAGGTCGAACTTCTCGTTGATCTGCACTTCCAGGTCCGGCAGGGCGGCGACCTGGCCATTGGCTCGCGCTTCGCGCCAGCGCGCCACCAGCGGACGAATCTCGCGGATCATCTGCTGCTCGTCGGCATGCTGGCTGCGCTCGGCGGCGACATCCAGATCATCGTTGAAGGTGGAGAAATGCTCGCCGATCCGTTCGGCGGCGGCTTCGCGCAGCGCCGGCGTGCGGGCCGCCTCGAACACAAGTTCGGCCCGCTTCATCTCGGCGAAGTCACACTGCGCCGCCTGGGCGTGCTTGATCGCCATCAGGGGGCCGTCGAACGTGTTGATGGCGATGCCGCCCGCGGCCGACAGCACGCCATAGCCCGCCAGGCCCATGACGCCGATGATGGCGCTCATGACCACGAAGGCGCCGAAGATGCGCGCACCGATGGTGTATTTGGCGACCCGCATGCGCGGTTCTAACCTTCCCTGGCAAAGGAATATCATCGCCCGATCAGGGTTTAGGACGGCTTAACCGAAGGGTGAAGGTTTAGCGCACCCGCACCGTCAGCTTCATCGTGGGATGAATGCGGCAGCGGACCTGGAAGGTGCCGCTGATGGTAAAGGGCTGGTTAACATTCTCGCCCGGGGCCTTTTCGTCGGACTCGAACATGCCCGGGACATAGACCTGGTGGATGTAGCTGTCCTCGTTGGTGAAGACGACGGTCTCGCCGCGCGGAACACTGATCTCGGCCGGACGGAAGGCGCGGCCCTTCTGGGCCACAATGGTCTCGGCCCAGGCGGCGCCGGAGCCCAGCAGGGCCACGATCAATCCGGTGAAAAACAATCCGTTGCGCATGGCTTCACCTCCCGGCGAAGTAGCTCCGAGTCTCTCACAGCCGCCCAAGCTTTTGAAGCCGGTCAGTTGACCCGCACCACCAGCTTCATCTTGGGATGGATGTGGCACTTCACTTCGAAGGTGCCGCTACGGGGAAAGCCTTCGGTCAGCTTCTCGCCCGGCGCTTTCTCGGCGGAATCGAACAGGCCATCGACATAGACCTGGTGGATGAATTCGTCATCGTTGGTGAAGGTGATCGCCGCGCCGCGCGGTACTGTCACCGTCGCAGGCGTGAAACGGCGGTTCTTCTGGGCGATGACGGCGCCGGTCTGCGCCGACGCGGCCAGCGGCGCCAGCATCACCAGGACAAGGCCAATTTTCTTCATCGTGTCACTACATCCGGCCGCATCGGCGCCAGGCGCGCCAGGAAGCGGCCCTGCGCGGCGAAGGGAATGCCGAGCTTGTCCATCGCCAGCTGCAAATCTTCCACCACGGCGGCGAAGTCATAGCCGGTGAGCTTCAGGCCCTTGTGCGCCGCCGCCATGTCATGGCCCTTATATTCGCAGGGCCCGCCCGCCACCTGGCAGAACTGATCCTTGAACTGGGCCCGCAGCCGCTCGATGTTGGTTTCGGTGAAATGCATCTTGATGCGCGGATCGGCCAGATAGAGCTCCACCGAAGCATCCACCAGCTTGTCGATCCCGGCCTTGCCGCCCATCTGCGTGAAAAGCGGATCGTCGGCGGCGATGGCGGGCGATATCGCCAGCAGCGCGGCGAGGCAGAGCGCGGAATATCGCATCGTGTATCCTTTCATCACAGACCGGCCTGTACCGAGAAATAGAGCCCGCGCTGGTCATCCCGGATCACGATGTTGCCCAGATCGACATAGGCCAGCGTGAACGAGACATTGCGGTTGGGAATCCAGGCCGCGAACAAATCATGGGCGCTGCCTTGGCGGGCGATGGAAAGATTGCTGGGCCGGGTGCGGAATTCCGCGCCGATTACGAAGGTGCGGCTGAGAAGCCAGGCGGCCGAGCCCTCGAACTGCGCCGAATAGCCGTCATGCTTGTCGCCGCCAAAGCCAAGAATGCCCAGCTGGTTGGCGCGAGTGGCGCGCAGCGTGGCGTTGAGCAGCAAATTCTTCGCCAGGAACAGCTTGCTGGCGGCGAGATAATAATCGGCGCCGCTGCTGGCCTTGCCGCCGACAAAGGCGATCACCGCGCCGCGGTCATTTTCCTTGTGCTGCAAACCGGCGGACACCTGCGGCAGCCAGCTGTCCTAGTCATAGATCGCATCGCCGAACAGGCGCAGCTTCGCGCCGAAGACATTCTGGTGGAAGGTGAAGCCCTTTCCCAGGCCCAGCGCACCGCCAACGCCCAGCGTGTCGAATTCCATCCAAGCATAGGAAAGCTCCAGCCGGTCGAACAGGCCGGTCGCGACGCCCAAGCGGGTGAGTCGATAGTCGGGCAGCACGATTTTGGTGACATGGCCGTTGACGCCCATGCCGTGGTCGGTGCCATAGCCGGTGATCAGGGCCCAGGCGGCCAGGCCGCCGCCGCCTGCGCCTTCCACTTGGCTGACGCCGCCGGTGGCGATCAGGCGGCCCTGGTCGAACAGCGGCCGAACCGGCGGTGGCGCGGGTGCATCGTCCTGGGCAATGGCCGGGCAAACGCCCAGCAGGCCAGCCGCAAGGCACACGCCCAAGACATGCATACGCAACATTCGCAATTCCCCGGCACGTAACCCTGCCTGCCTAGCAGGGCTTTGGTTAAGGCCCTGTGAAGCATGGAAAATCCGGGCCGGGCGGCAGGGGTGGACACCGGTTTGGGCTTGGCCTATACCCGCCCGCCTTGGGCGAAAGTCCAAGCCATGCCGCGGGATGGAGCAGCCCGGTAGCTCGTCAGGCTCATAACCTGAAGGTCACAGGTTCAAATCCTGTTCCCGCAACCATCGTAAGCACACGGCTTAGGTCCTTTTCGGACCTAAGCCGTTTGTGCGAACGATGTCCCCGCGAAAGCGGGGACCCAGTTGTGGAAGTACCTCTGCCGCAGGAAGAACTTCGATGACCGCCACGCCCATGGCCCCGGTTTCCTGGGGCGAGCTGATCGACAAGATCACCATTCTCGAGATCAAGGCTGAGCGCCTGACCGATGCGGCCAAGCGCGCCAATGTCGTCACCGAACTGACGCTGCTTTCCGAGATCGCGGACGCTGCGCAGCAAAAGCCGGAAGTGGCGGCGCTGACGGCGCAGTTGAAGACCGTCAACGAGGCGCTGTGGGAGATCGAGGACCATATCCGCGACAAGGAAGCGGCCCAGGAATTCGACGCTCACTTCATCGAACTGGCCCGCGCGGTCTATGTCACCAACGACCGGCGGGCGGCGCTGAAGCGCGATCTCAACCGCGTGCTGGGCTCGGGCCTGGTCGAAGAGAAGAGCTACAAGCCCTATACTGCGGGCGCGAAATAGCCCGGAATTCCGGGCGTTTCAGTACCGTTCCGGACCGGAACTGCCTCTTTTCTGGGCATGCTTTCCGGCGTTACAGGATAGCGATTGCTTCGGGCCGCTGAGCCGCCATATAACCCCGGCCCGCACGGCACTAAAATCCACCTTGCTGTCGCGATTCGACTTGTCGAAGGGATGCAGATGGCAGTCCAGATTTCACCCGAATACCGGCCCTCGGAATCCGAGCCCTTCATGAATGAGAAGCAGCGGGAATATTTCCGCCGCAAGCTCAACGGCATGAAGGACGAGATCCTGCGCGAAAGCCGCGAGACCATCCAGAATTTGCAGGCCGAGACGGTGCCGCATGCCGACCTGGCCGACCGCGCCTCGACCGAGGCCGAGCGCCAGCTGGAACTGCGCACCCGCGACCGCCAGCGCAAGCTGATCGCCAAGATCGACGCGGCGCTGCGCCGGATCGAGGACGGCTCCTACGGCTTCTGCGAGGAAAGCGGCGAGCCCATCAGCCTGAAGCGGCTGGATGCGCGCCCGATCGCGACCCTGTCGATTGAAGCGCAGGAGCGCCATGAACGGCGCGAAAAAGTCTATCGCGACGACTAGCTCTATTATCTCCATGGCCGGCCTTGAGCCGGCCATCCAACTTCGTGCCGCTTGTGAGAAAGTTGGATGGGCGGGTCAAGCCCGCCCATGGTGAGTTAAATAGCAAAACAAAGCCCGGCTGTTTCCAGCCGGGCTTTTTTGTCTCACGGGCGCCCCCGCATTTTACCGGGCGTGAGAATTTGAAAATCAGATTTCGAAATGGACGTCCCCACTTACCAAGGCATCAGGATGTCGTAGAGCTGCGAGCCGTAGCGCGGCTGCTGCACGTCGCTGACCGTGCCGACGCCGCCATACGAGATGCGGGCTTCGGCGATCTGGGCCAGGTTGACGGTATTGGCCTGGGTGATGTCCTCGGCGCGGACGATGCCAGTCACCTTGAGATCGCGCAGTTCGTTGTTCACGCGCACCTGCTGGTGGCCATCGATCACGAAATTGCCGTTGGGCAGCACCTGCGCCACCAGCGCGGCCAGTGTCAGGTTGATGGATTCGGAACGGTTGATCGAACCATTGCCGGTGTTGGAGCTGTCCGAGCCCAAATCGACCAGGCTGCCGGGCGTGATGGCGGTGGGCAGCAGAGTTTCCACGCCGAAGAAATTGCCCAGGCTGGCGGTGTCGGAATTGGCGCGCGAGCGGGCCGTGGAGTTCTGCATCTGCGCGGCGTCGGCCACGGTGATGTTCACCGTGATGATGTCGCCGACATTGGAAGCGCGCGGATCGCGGAAGAAGCTGCGGGCGCCCGCCTGCCACAGCGAATTGTTGGCGTGGCTGATGGGCTGGGCGTGGGGGATGCGGGCGACGATCTCGCGTTCGGCCGGATTGCCCAGGGGCGCCATTTTCGGGGCCTGGCCGATATTCTCGATGCGATCCACCGCGCCGCAGCCGGTGAGAGCGGAGCCGATCAGGGCGAGGGCGGCGATCTTGGAGAGGATATTGGACATGGGTGTAACCTTACTTGCGGGCGGTGGTAAGAGCGGCGGCGCGGTCCGTAGCGGCAGCGTACGGACGAGCGATTGCTGAAGAAGACATGGCGGCGTCGGCGCGCACGGTGCCGGGGCCGGTAATGGTGGCGGCGATCATGCGGAACGAGACCGGGTTCTGGACGGTGACGGTGTCGCCGACGCCGCCTTCGCCCATGGCGCGGCCCATGGCGGAAAGTTCGACGCCGGGAACACGGAAAATCATGGTGACGGTCTGGCCCTTGGTGACGACCACGGGGCGGCGGACATCCTCGGCGCGCAGGGATTCGCCGGTGCGCAGGGTGCGGCGGGTCTGCATGCCGGTCAGCACTTCGAACTTGGTGACGGTGGACGGCGCCAGTGCCGTGCCGGTGAAGTCGGAGAAGGTGAGATCGCTGTCGCCGATCACTTCGCTGCGCAGAATGTCGCGGGCGGGAACGACGATGCGGATCGTGGTGGCGCCTGGCGCAGGCGTGGCGGCGAAGGCGCTGCCGGCCCACAGTAACACCGCGAAGGGCAGCAGCATCAGCGCGGCCAGCAGGAGGAAACGGCGCAGGATCATGGCGCGATAATCCGAAGAGAGGTGGATGAGGTTCATGGTCTTCAGCCTCCGAGGCGCGCGGTGTTTTGCAGCATCTGATCGGCGGCGGAGACAACCTTGGAATTCATTTCATAAGCGCGCTGGGCGGTGATCAGGGCGGTGATCTCTTCCACCGAGTTGACGTTCGCCGTTTCCAGGAAGCCCTGCTGGATGGTGCCGTAGCCCGGCGAGCCCGGCACGCCCGACTGGGGCGAACCCGAAGCAGGAGTTTCCAGATAGATATTATCGCCCACCGCGTTCATGCCCGCTTCATTGGGAAAGCGGGTGAGTTCGAGCTGGCCCACCGTCTGCGGCGTGGCGTTGCCCGCCACGGTGGCGTTGACCTGGCCCTGCGCGTTGATCTGCACCGAGATGGTGTTGGCGGGAATGGCGATGCCCGGCTGCACCACCAAGCCGCCCTGGGTGACGAGCTGGCCTTCCGGCGAGAGGCCGAAATTGCCGGCGCGGGTGAAGCCGTCGCTGCCATCCGCCATCTGAATGCGGAAATAGCCGTTGCCCTGCACCGCGACGTCATAAGGATTGGAGGTGCTCTTGAGATCGCCCTGGGTGGTGATGCGGTAGATGGCGGCGGTCTTGACGCCCGCGCCGATCTGGATGCCGTTGGGGGCGACCGAGCCGGTGTCGGAGGTCTGCGAACCAGGCGTCTGGACGTTCTGGTAGAGCAGGTCCTGGAATTCGGCCCGCTGCTGCTTGAAGCCCGTCGTGTTCATGTTCGCCAGGTTATTGGCGATCACTTCGACGTTGGTCTGCTGGGCCAGCATGCCGGTGGCGGCAATGGAAAGGGCGCGCATGTCTGTTGCTCCTTAGTTCGGCATCGCGCCAAGCTTGGAAATAGCCTGGCGGGTGAGATCTTCCTGGGACTTGGCGAGGGTGGCGGTCGCCTCATAGGCGCGCATCACTTCGATCATTTTGCTGATCTCCACGACCGCCTGGACGTTGGAGCCTTCCAGCGAACCTTGCGTCACCGTGCCGGCGGCCGTGGTGGCGGCCTGGTCGGTGGCGTAAAGGTTGGCGCCTTCCTTGGTCATGGCGGCCTCTTCGGCAAATCCGGCGATCCGGATCTTGCCCAACTGGTTCAGCGCGCCGTTGACGACGCTGGAAACGCTGCCGTCCTTGGCGATGGAGATATCGCCATCGGCGGGATTGATGACGATGGGTCCGCCATCGCCCTGCACGGCATGGCCACTCGCGGTGACGATCTGGCCTTCGGCGTTCAGGCTGAAATGGCCGTCGCGTGTGTAGCGCTCGCCCTGCGGCGTGGCGACGGCGAAGAAGCCCCTGCCGTTGATGGCCAGGTCGAAGGACCCGCCGGTATGGGTGATGTTGCCCTGGGAAAGGTCGCGGGTGATGCCCGCATCCTTGACGAAGCTGATCTGCTGCGGACCCGACTGGCCTTCAACCGGGCGCACCGTGGTGAGCAGTTCTTCGAATTTGGCGCTTTCGCGCAAGAAGCCCGGTGTCGAGACGTTCGCGATGTTGTTCGCGATGACGTCCATCGAACGATAGGCAGCGAGCTGCTGCGAAAGACTAATGAGAAGTGAATGATCCATTGACGCCTCCGGATCCTTTCTGGACCTACGGAAGGACCATTGCAGCGGCTGTGCCAGCGTGAAAGCCGCGATTTTGCTGGGTTTTTGCACGCGCCGAAGCATACGCGGAAAATTCTGCCGGGCCGGAAGCGCTGCGCCCGGCAATTTCAACCCCTCCTTAACCACGTTTGCTTACCGTGACCGATGAGAGACACGGAAAGCACCTGATCCATGGCGAAGAAAGAAGCCGCGCCCGCACCTGAAGCGGAAAGCGACAAGCCCGAAGGCGAAGCCGCCGATGCGGCGCCCGCGCCTAAGGGCCTGAAGAAATTCCTCGGCAAGAAGATGCTGATGATCATCCTGCCGGTGCTGCTGCTGGTCGTGGGCGGCGGCGGCGCAGGCGCCTATTTCTTCCTGATGAAGGGCGATGCGGCCGCCGGCGAGCATGAAGTGGCCGAAGAAGCGCCACTGACGCCGCCGGAAGTGGCCTTTAGCGAGATCGAGAAGCTGACCGTCAATATCCAGGGCGCCGACAATGTCCCGGCCTATCTGCAGCTCTCCGTCTCGCTGGAGATGGAGAATGAAGAGCAGAAGGCGGCGATGGAATCGCTGCTGCCCCGCATCAAGGACCAGTTCCAGGCCTACCTGCGCGAATTGCGGCTGGAAGACCTCAAGGGTTCGGCCGGCGTGCTGCGCATCAAGGAAGAGCTGCTGCGCCGCGTGAATGTGGCCGCCGCGCCCTACAAGGTGCGCGACGTGCTGCTGAAGGAAATGCTGGTCCAGTAATCCAATGCCCGCGAAAGCGGGACCGCCACTTCATATATAGCGAAAGTTGCTGTCATGGCCGACGAAGCCGAAGCCGCCCTGGAAACCGCCACCGACACCTTCGCCTCGGAAGGCGGTTCGTCCGCCGCCGCCGAGCGCGTGCTGAACCAGGAAGAGATCGATTCTCTTCTGGGCTTCGACGTCAATGCCGACCAGATGCAGGACAAGTCGGGTGTCCGCGCCATGATCAACTCGACGCTGGTTTCCTATGAGCGTCTGCCGATGTTGGAAATCGTCTTCGACCGCCTTGTGCGGCTGATGACGACGAGCCTGCGCAACTTCACCAGCGACAATGTCGAAGTCAGCCTGGATTCGATCACCTCGATCCGCTTTGGCGACTATCTCAACTCCATTCCCCTGCCCGCCATCCTGGCGGTGTTCCGCGCCGAAGAGCTGGACAATTACGGGCTCTTCACCGTCGATTCCAACCTGATATACTCCATCGTCGACGTGCTGCTGGGAGGCCGCCGCGGCTCTTCCGCCATGCGTATCGAAGGCCGCCCCTACACCACCATCGAACGCACCCTGGTCCAGCGCATGATCGAAGTGATCCTGGCCGACATGCGCAGCGCCTTCGAACCGCTGGCGCCGGTGGATTTCAGCCTGGACCGCCTGGAAACCAATCCCCGCTTCGCCGCCATCGCGCGCCCGGCCAACGCCGCCATCCTGGTCAAGCTGCGCATCGACATGGAAGACCGTGGCGGCCGCACCGAATTGCTGCTGCCCTATGCGACTCTGGAACCGATCCGCAAGCTGCTGTTGCAGCAGTTCATGGGCGAGAAATTCGGCCGCGACTCGATCTGGGAAAGCCATCTGGCCACCGAACTCTGGTCCACCAAGGTTGATATCGAAGCCATTCTCGACGAGCAGACCATGCCCATCAACCAGGTGATGAACCTGGAAGTGGGCCAGACCCTGATGCTGGGCGCGACGCCCGATTCCAAAATTCAGCTGCGCTGCCGTGGCGTGCCGCTGCTCACCGGCCGCATGGGCCGCGTCGGTTCTTCCGTCGCGGTCAAGGTGGACGAAGCGGTGGAACGCACCGATGCCTCGCGCATCCTTTAATTTCGAGAGACAGCCATGACCTTCGCCTTCATCGCCGAAATCCTGCTGGAAGTGCTGCTGGCCGCCACGCTGGGCTATTGCATCTTGTTGGAACGCCGCCTCGCCGCCGTGCGCAAGGGCCAGGAAGGCCTGAAGACCCATATCGGCGAACTCAACATGGCCATCTCGGGCGCGGGCGCGAGCCTGCGCGCGCTGAAAGCCGCCGCCGGTGAAGCAGCCGCCACGCTGGATGATCGCCTGAAGCGCGCCCATCTGCATATCGATGAGCTTTCGGTGCTGACCGCGTCGGGCGAGCGCATCGCGCAGCGCATGGAAGGCGCGGCCGCGAGCCCACGCATCGCCCGCGAAATTCCCGACATGCCGCTGCCGTCGAGCAGCATCATGAGCCGTCTCAACACCGCCCGCGCGAGCCAGTGATGACATTTTCCATTAAGCTTCCCCGTTTTGTCCGCCTGCTGCCCGGCGTCATGCTGGCCACCGCCCTGATGCTGGTGCTGAACGGCACCGATCTGTTGCAGAGCGCCGCGGCGCTTGCCCAGGAAGCCGCGGCTGCCGCCACCGCGCCCGCCGCCAAGCGCGACTTCGCCGAAGCCGACGAGCAGATCGCCTCGGCCGCCCAGGCCGATGTGCTGACCGGACTTTCCCGCCGCCGCGCCGAACTGGATTCCCGCGAGACCCAGATCAAGCTGCAGGCCGACATCCTGGCCGCCACCGAAAAGCGGGTCGACGCCAAGATCGCCCAGCTCAAGACCCTGCAGGACAAGATCGCCAGCCTGCTGACCAACCGCGACGAGGCCCAGGCCGCCCAGGTCACTGCCCTGGTGAAGACCTATTCGGCCATGAAGCCCACCGACGCCGCCCGCATCTTCGACGTGCTGCCCGAGGCCGTGCTGGTGCCGGTGGCGCAGGCGATGAAGTCGGACGTGCTGTCGCTGGTCCTGTCCAAGATGAGCGCCGAAAAGGCCAAGGATCTGACGGTCAAGCTGGCCAACCGCCTGACCCTTCCGGAAGCCACGGATGCCCCGGTCCCGGTCCAGACGGCCTCGGCCGCCCCGGTCCCAACCACCCCGGCCAAGCCCTGAGTTTTCCAATGGTCGCGCGGCCTGACGCGAAGTCTTCAACTTCGCGGGCCGTCGCTCCGGTAGCCTTTACCAAAGGTTAACGCCGCCCCGGCGACAATAGAGAGAGAAGGGGAATATCCGGTGTTGAATCGCGGCCTTGGTTTGGGACTGTTGCTGGTGCTTTGCGCCAGCCCGTCCTTTGCTGCCGACCGTGTCGCCGGCAACGCCCAGGACGGCTATCGCCGTCTCAGCTTCACCCTGGACGGCGCCGCCACCGTCACCGCCACCACCAGCGGCGGCGTGCTGGCCATCACCTTTGACCGCGCCCCCACAATCGATCCCGCCGCCGTGGCCGCCGCCGCACCCGGCCTGATCACATTGTCGCGCATGGATGAAGACGGCAAGACACTGCGCTTCGCCCTGTCCCAGCCGGTCAAGCTGCATATCAGCCAGCAGGGAACGCGCGCCGTCGTCGATCTCGCCCCCGCCAATTTCACCGGCACCATGCCGGACCTACCGCCGCCGCCGAAGCCTGAGGCGCCGAAGCCGGTGGAAGCCGCCAGCCTGCCCGAGATCAAGCTGCGCGCCGGCAATTATTCCAACTTCACCCGCATGGTGTTCGACTGGACGAAGACCGTGCCCTACACGGTGTTTCCGGGTGCGGGAAAGCTGACCATCCGTTTCGGCGCGCCCACCCGCTTCGATCTTTCCATCATCGGCAAGCTGCCGCCGACCTGGGTTAAGAACGCCAGCTGGCGTCTGGACGGCAACGCCACGTTGGTGGAATTCACCACCGATACCGATTCCGGTTTCCACGATTTCCGCGACGGCACCAAGATCGTGCTGGATATTCTCGCGCCCAAGACCGACGCCACCGCTTATGTTCCGCCCGGCACCAACAAGCCGGTGGTGACCAAACTGCCTGCCGGTGCGAGCACGGCGCAGGCCAAGACCATCACCGACGCCGCCGCGCAGCTGGCGGGCAAGAAACCCGAAGCCGCCAAGCCCGTGCCGGTGCAGACGGCGAAGGCCGATCCGCACGCCGCACCGGCCAAGCCGGAAGCAACCGCCAAGGCCGATCCGCACGCCAAGCCCGACCCGCACGCTCCGGTCAAGCCGGACAGCAAAATTGCCGAGGCAGCGCCCGCCGCCGCGCAGGCGGAAGCAACGCCTGCCGCGCTGCCCAACGCCAGCGCGCAACGCACCGGCAACGGCGTCAGCCTCACCTTCCGCAACACCGATTCGGCGGCCGTGTTCATTCGCGGCCTCACCGCCTGGATGGTGCTGCCCGATGCCCCCGCGCCCGATCTGGCGGCGTTGAAGAAATCTCTGGGCGATTATGCCCTGAGCGTCGAAGCCTCTTCCAGCCCCGGCCTGTCAGTGCTGCGCGTCGGCCTGAAAGCCCAGGCCAAGATCGCCGCCCGCATCGAGAACCGCACCCTGCGCGTCGCCATCGGCCCCGATGTGACGAGCGACGCATCGCCGATCAACTTCGCCCGCAACCAGGCCGATCCCAAGCGCACCTCGCTCACCACCAGCCTGCCGCGCGTCAAGCTGGCGGTGCCGCTTAACGATCCCGCCACCGGCGACACGCTGACCGTCATTCCCTCCGCCGCGGGCGGTCCCAGCTATCTCGATCTCGCGGCGTGGGGCAAACTCACCGGCGGCAGCTTCCTGGCCACCCAGCGCGCGCTGGAGCAGGACCTGGCCGCGCGCCCGCCGCAGCAGCGCAACATGGCGCGCCTGAAGCTGGCGCGCTTCATGCTGGCGCAAGGCTTCGCGCCCGAAGCGCTGGGCCTGATCAACCTGATCCAGGCCAACGATCCCGCCCTGAAGGGCGACATCCAGCTTTCCACCATGCGCGCCGCCGCGGCGGTGCAGATGGGCCGCTGGCGCGACGCCCGCAACGAATTGGGCGGCCCGCTTTATGACGCCGACCGCAACGCCATGTTGTGGCGCGGCCTGGCCGATGCCGCCTTGGGCAACTGGGCCGAGGCGCATCGCGAACTGGAAGCCGCCGATGCGGTGCTGTCGCGTTATCCCGCCGACTGGCAGGCGCGCGCCGTGCTGGCCCGCACCGCCGCCGCGTTGGAAATGAAGCGGCTGGATCTGGCCGAATCGGCGGTGAGCCGCCTGCCCAAGACGCTGTCGCCCGCGCTGGCGCTGGAAGCGCGGCTGATGAAGGCGCGCGTCGCCGCCGGTGAAGCCCGCTTCGACATGGCGATGCCGGAACTGACGGCGCTGGAAAAGATCCCGAACGAGAAGATCGCGGCGCAGGCGGCTTACTATCGCACCGAGGCGGGGATGGCCGCGGGCACCGTCACCGACCGCCAAGCCATCGCGGCGCTGGAGCGTCTGCGCTTCCGCTGGCGCGGCGACAATCTGGAACTGAAGACGCTGCGCAAGCTGGCGTCGCTTTACTTCAAGGGCCAGGACTGGTCGAGCGGCCTCAAGACGCTGCGGGTGGCGACGCAGAACTTCACCGGCAACGATGCCCGCACGGCACAGGACGATATGCGCGGCGCTTTCGCCGACCTGTATCTGAAGGGCGGCGCCGACAAGTTGCCGCCGGTGCAGTCGCTGGCGATGTTCTACGACAATATCGATCTCACCCCCATCGGGCCGGACGGCGACGACATGATCCGCCGCATGTCCGACCGCCTGGTGGCCGTGGACCTGCTGGGACCCGCCAGCGACCTGCTGGCCTATCAGGTGGAGAAGCGCCTGGACGGCATCGCCAAGGCGCAGGTCGCCACGCGCCTGGCCGCCGTGCAGCTGATGAACCGCAAGCCCGCCGACGCCATCGCTTCCTTGCGCAACTCGCAGATCACCGGCCTGCCCGACGACATCCTGCGCGCCCGCCTGCTGGTCGAGGCGCGTTCGCTGGCGGCCCTGAAGCAGTATGACAATGCGCTGGACCTGATCGGCGTGGACGAAAGCGCCGAAGTGAAGCAGCTGCGCGCCGACATCTATTGGGACAGCGGCAACTGGGCCGTGGCGGCGCAGAAGCTGGAAGAAATGCTGGCCCCCGGCAATGAACGAGCCCGCGCTGGGCGCGGAAGACCGCATGAAGGCGCTGCGCGCCGCGGTGGCCTATTCGCTGGCCAATGACGAGAAGAGCCTGGATCGGCTGCGCACCACCCTGACGCCGAAGCTGAAGGGCAGCAGCGAAGCCAACCTCTTCGCGGTGCTGTCGCAGCCCATCGAGATGCATGGCCTGGCGTTCCGCGAGGCGGCGGCGCGGATCGCGAGCGTCGATACGCTGAAGACGTTCATGAGCGACTTCCAGAAGAAGTTCGCGGCGCCGAAGGGGTCTTAATCCTCAAGAAAAATTGTCATGCCCGCGAAAGCGGGCATCCAGGAGCACGCGGCACGATAGATTCCCGCTTGCGCGGGAATGACAGGGGTGAGAGGTCAGCGCTTCGTCACCAGGGCGCGAAAGCCCTCGACCACAGCTTCGTAGGTCGGCTTCTTGAACGGCACGATGACCGTGGTGATCTCGTCCAGATCGAACCATTTCCAGTCCGAGAATTCCGGCTCGTGCAGGGAGAGGTCGATGTCGGTGTCATGGCCGGTGAAGCGCATCAGGAACCATTTCTGCTTCTGGCCCCGGAATTTGCCGTGGAAAGCGATGCCGACCAGATGCGCCGGCAGGTCATAGGTGATCCAGTCCGGCAGTTCGGCGATGATCTCGGCCTTGCCGGTGCCGGTCTCTTCCATCAATTCGCGCAGCGCGGCCTGGCGCGGTTCCTCGCCGTCATCGATGCCGCCCTGCGGCATCTGCCAGCCTTCCACCGTCTGGTCGATGCGTTTGCCCGCAAAGACCCTGCCCTCGTCATTGACGAGCATGATGCCGACACAGGGCCGGTAGGGAAGATCGGAGGACATGAAGGACGCGCCTATTGCGGGGCGGTCACTATCGCGGAGACGGGGACCAAAACAAACCCCCGGGATTGCAAACTCTTCGCCCACAGCGCGATGCGCTCGACTGACACCGGATAGAGGAACGCGGTGCCCACGGCGCTGCCATGGGTGCGGGCGGTGTTTTCCAGTTCCGCCAGGCGGCGGTCGATTTCCAGCGCGCTCTGGATGGTGTCGAGGCTCTGCGCGCCTTGCGCGAAGGGCGCGCCCAGGCTGCCCGCCACGGTGGGCGCCACCGAGCGCGAGGTGCCGCCCGTGTCGTAGAAATAGAGGCCACGCCGCGACAGGGTGGTGAGGATGGGGGCCAGCGCTTCGGAATCCGACAGGAAGCGGTCGCCCAGAAGATTGGTGACGCCGGCATAGCCGGTGAAACGGGTCAGCGCCCAGTTCAGGCGCTCGGCGTTGGCCGAGCTCATGCTGCCGGCGCGCAGCGTGTGCGGGCCCAGATCGCTGTCCGGAAAATCGAACGGCTCCATCGGGACCTGCAGCACCACTTCATGACCGGCGGCGCGCGCCGCCGATAGCCAGCGCGGCGCATCGGACGCATAGGGCAACAATCCCACCGTCACGGCGGGCGGCAATCCGGTGATGGCGGCCTGCGTCGCCTTGGCGGACAGGCCCAAGCCCGTCATCACGATGGCGATCTTCAACTTTCCGGCAGCAGCAGGCGCGGCGTAAGCCGTCATGGGCTTGCGGCCGTCATCCGCGACGCGCGGCAAGGGGCCCAAAGGAGAATTCTCGATCAGCGCCGGATCGGCGATCAGGGCGCGGCCCGCATGCTGGGTCGCCGTCACGGCGGGCATGACAGTGTCGGGCGTGGGTTCGGCGCGCATCGCAGGCGCGGGCTGTTCGCGCATCGCGGGCGGCTGAAGCGTGAGACGGACCGAAGCCTGCTGCGCCCCGCCCAAAAGGGTGATTGTGGCGGCGGTACCGGCCAGGGCGCAGGCCAGCGCCGCGCCGGCAAGGGCAAGTGAACGCGCCCCCTTGGATGCGGGCGCCGAATCCTGGCTGTCGGCATAGACGGTCATGCCGCCATGAAAGCGCGGCGTGGTTTAAGGATGATTAACGCGGGGCCGAATCGGCCGGATTTCCGCGCCCGGACGGCAGGCAGTTGGCGGGCAGGCCCCGGCCACCCCGGCCGCGTCCGGTCAAGGCGCCCCGGCCCTCACCGCCACGGACCGCGCCGAAGCCCCTTCCTTGGCCTTCGCCACTTGGGGCGCCACGGCCTGCGCCGAACCCACGGCCCTGGCCGCGTCCGAACCCGCCCCGCGCTCCGGGCACCGGGCAATCCGCCTGCGCCGCCGCCGGACGGGCGGGCGTAGCTGCGGCTGGCGCTTCGCTGCTGCCGGGCAAATTGGGCTGGGGCGGCGCTTGCGGCGCAGGCAGCGTCGCCCCGCCCAGAATCGGCGTGGCCACGGCGCAGGGATTGAACGGAGTGCAGCCGCTGGAATTGGTCTGCACGGAACTGAGCGGCGGCGACACCGCCGCCACCGTGCCCGTGATGCCCTGCGCCAGCGCCGGTGTGGCGGCCAGCACGGCAAGGAGGGCGGCAAGGCAGGCGGAACGGCGCACGGTGTCTATCCCGGAGATTTCGAGCTGGTTGATGTAGGGAGCTTTCCCCCGCCGCGCAAATATCTCGCGAATGTCGCCAGATGTCTCAAACGCAAAGGGCCGCCCCGATGGAGCGGCCCCGCGTTTCGTCTGTGTACGGATTAGTTCCTGGCCGCCGCCGCCGTGGTGGTCGGCGTTTCGGTGGCCGAGGCGACGGTCATGGTGCCGTTGACCAGATCCAGCGCATAGGCGAGCTGGAAGTCATCATACTTCTTGCCCGGCGCGGGCTTGATCACCGGCGCGTTGATGCGCTGCTTCGGCACCGGCTCGCCCGCCAGATGGCCGCGCAGATCGGCTTCCGAGCCGCGCTGCAACAGCTTGGGCACCGCGCTCTCGTCGCCCTGCGCCACCTGGATGTCGGGCACGATGCCCTGCGCCTGGATCGAATGGCCCGACGGCGTGTAGTAGCGCGCCGTGGTCAGGCGCAGCGCACCGCCGCCCTGGCCGAGCGGGATGATGGTCTGCACCGAACCCTTGCCGAAGCTGGTCATGCCGATGATCGTGGCGCGCTTGTGATCCTGCAACGCGCCCGCGACGATCTCCGAAGCGGAAGCGCTGCCGGCATTGACCAGCACGATGATCTTCTTGCCTTCGGTGATGTCGCCCGACTTGGCGTCATAACGCTGGGTGTCGTCATTCTGGCGGCCGCGCGTCGAGACGATCTCGCCGGTGGCGAGCAGATCGTCCGACACCTGGATCGCCTGATCGAGCAGGCCGCCCGGATTGTTGCGCAGGTCGAGCACATAACCCTTGGTGCCCGGGCCGATCTGGCGCTTCAGCTCGCGCACCGCGCGCTCCAGGCCCGCGGCGGTCTGCTGGTTGAAACCGGGCATGCGGATGTAGCCGACATTGCCTTCGCGGCGGAAATTGATCGCGTCCACCTGCACGATGGCGCGCTGCAGCTGCACGTCGAAGGGCTTCTTCTCGCCTTCGCGGATCACGGTGAGGGTTATGCGCGAACCGGCGGGGCCGCGCATCTTGTCGATGGCGTCGTTCATCGGCAGGCCCATGATCGAGACGCCGTCGATGGCGCCGATCTTGTCGCCCGACTTGATGCCGGCCTTGGCGGCGGGTGTGCCGTCGATGGGCGAGATCACCTTGATCAGGCCCTCTTCCTGCGTCACCTCGATGCCGACGCCGCCGAACTGGCCGCGGGTCGTGATCTGCATGTCACCATAGCTCTTGGGGTCCATGTAGGCGGAATGCGGATCGAGGTCGGAAACCATGCCCTGGATGGCGGCGCTGATCAGGTCGCGGTCCTGAACCGGGCGCACATAGTTGGCGCGCACACGCTCGAAGGCGTCGGAGAAGAGATCCAGTTGGCGATAGGCGGAGGCGTCGTCGGCCCCCTTGGCGCTCATCACGCCCAGGGCGGCGCCGAAGCCCACCACAACACCCAAACCGGCCAGCGCGATGCGTTTCATTTCTTTGCCTTCCTCAAATCGAGGCTGAGCCATGGCGCGGGGTCTTGCCCTTTGCTGTCACGCCGAAGTTCGAAGTAAAGCCTGCCATCGCCGTCTTTACCCGGCATGGTTCCGACGGGTTCACCCGCCAGCAGCTCGTCGTTCGGACGCACCGTAACCTGTCCCAGCCCCGCCAAGACCAGATCGTAGCCGGTGCTGATTTCCAGGATCAAGACATATCCGGACTTATGGTAAGGACCGGCGAACAAAACCTTGCCGTCGGCAGGCGCGATCACCTGCGCGCCCGGCAGCACGGCGAAGTTGGATCCCGGCCCGGAACCGGAACCTGGCGGCAGCAGGGTCCCTACCACCGGCGGCAAAAGCGAGCCTTTGGCGATGGCGAAGCCGCCGCCGGCGCGGGATTCCACCGTCACCACCCCATCCGGCGCATCGGCGCGGCGCAGCCGGGCGATGCGGGCCAGCAGCATCCGGAAGTCCGCCGCCTGGGCGGCGATGCCCGCCAGTTCCTTTTGCAGGGTTCCGTAGGTTCCGGCGGCGTCCTGCGCCTCGCGTTCCTTTTCGGCCAGCAGCATCGCCAGTTCGCCCCGCGCCGAGGTCAGCGATTTTTCCGTGACGTCGGCCTGCTGGCGCTTCGAAGCCAGTTCGGCGCGGGTGCGCGCCAGGTCTTCCAGCCGCCGCGACAGCGCCGCCGCCCGCGCGTAGACCGGCGGCAGCGACGCCCCGATCAGCATGGAGCCGCGCGCCGCGCCCAGCGCATCGTCCGGCTTCAGCGCCAGCGCCGGCGGCATGTCGTGCTGAAGCAGTTGCAGCACCGCCAGCAATTGGGTGACAGCAACGCGATCCTTGGCGAAGCCCGCACCCAGACGCGCATCCTCCGCCGCCAGCGTCGCGATGGCCTGGGTCTGCGCTTCGCGGTCGATTTCCAGCTGCCCGATCTGCGACGCGGTGGCGATCAGCCTTTTGCGCAAATTGGCGGCCTGCGCCGACAGCGCGTCGCGCTTTTCCCGCGCCGCCGTCACTTGCGGCGTGCGCTGCTCGATCCGGCTGTTGAGCGCCTGCAACTGCTGCGCGCTGGACGGCATCTGCGACAGGGTGCGGGCAGGCACCGCGCGCGACAGGTCCAGCGGCTGTTCCGGCGGCGCATCCTGGCGGTAGGCCGGGCGCGGCAGCGGACGCATGATGTTGACGATCTTGGGGCGCGGTTTGGCGGCGGGCTTGCGCGTTTGGGCGGCGCTCTCCCGCGCAGACGCCAGCAGCGCCGCCGAGAGAAGAAGAAGGAGCGCCGTCCGCGTCAGGTCAGGCCTCGCGCTTGAGCAGGGAGTGCCCGGTCATCGCCGCGGGCGCGGGCAGACCCATCAGGTCGAGCATGGTGGGCGCGACATCGGCCAGCCGCCCATTCTGCAACGTCCCGCGCGGGCCGTTCACCACGATGACCGGCACATCCAGCGTGGTGTGGGCGGTGAACGGTTCCTTGGTGTGCGGGTCTTCCATCATCTCGATATTGCCGTGATCGGCGGTGACCAGCATGACGCCGCCCATTTTCTCGATGGCGGCGCGCAGGCGGCCCAGCGCCCCGTCGATGGTCTCCACCGCGGTCAGCGCCGCCGCCATGATGCCGGTATGGCCCACCATGTCGGGATTGGCGTAGTTGCAGACGATGAGATCGTATTTGCCCGACAGGATCGCGGCTTCCAGCTTGTCGGTGACTTCCGGCGCGCTCATGGCGGGCTGGAGATCATAGGTCGCCACCTGGGGGCTGGGGACCAGGATGCGGTCCTCGCCCTCGAACTGCGTTTCGCGCCCGCCATTCAGGAAGAAGGTGACATGGGCGTATTTCTCGGTCTCGGCGATGCGCAGCTGCTTCAGGCCCCGGCCCGCGATGACTTCGCCCAGCGTCTCGCGCACATCTTCCGGCGGGAAGACCGAGGCCATCAGCGCATTCAGCTTTTCCGAATATTCGGTCAGACCGGCGGCGGCGGCGAATTTGACCGTCCGTCCGCGCGCGAAGCCGTCGAAAGCGGGATCGAGCAGCGCGGCGGAAATCTCGCGGGCGCGGTCGGCGCGGAAATTGGCGAACAGCAGAACATCGCCGTCTTGCGCCCCGGCATATTCTTCCAGCACCACGGGCAACAGGAATTCATCGGTGACATCGGCCGCATATGAGGCGTCAATCGCCGCCAGCGAATCGGCGAAGCGGGTGGCCTCGCCATTGACGATGGCGGCATAGGCCTTCTCCACCCGGTCCCAGCGCTTGTCGCGGTCCATGCCGTAGAAGCGGCCGCACAGCGTCGCCAGCCGCACGCCGGGAATACCCGCGATGTCGCCCAGGAATTTTGCGACAAAGCCGCGCGCGCTTTTCGGCGGCGTGTCGCGGCCATCAAGGAACGCATGCATGAAGACCGGCACGCCGGCGGCTGCCTTCACCAGCGCCGCGATGTGATCCTGGTGCGAATGCACGCCGCCCGGCGAGAGCAGCCCCATGATGTGCAGCGCTCCGCCCGTGCTTTTCGCTTTGTTGATGAGATCGGCCAACACCGGGCGCGAGGCCAGCTTGCCTTCCTCGATGGCGACATCGATGCGCGGCAGATCCTGCGCCACGACGCGGCCCGACCCGATATTCATGTGGCCGACTTCGGAATTGCCCATCTGGCCGCGCGGCAACCCGACCGCCGCGCCGGAGGTGGCCAGCAGTGCATAGGGGCTGTCGGCCAGCATGCGGCTGAAATTGGGCGTCCGCGCTTTGGCGATGGCGTTGTCGGCAGCGTCTTCCGGGCGCCAACCCCAGCCATCGAGAATACAGAGCAAAGCAGGGCGCGAGGTCATGACAGTCGAATCCCGATTATAAGGTGGGGCGAAAATAGGGAGCCGGCACGCCCCTGTCTATGCGGCGTTAGCGGAACCTGGGTCCGTTGGCCCAGCAGACCAATGACCTGCGGGTGCCTGCCGTTGCTGGCGTGACGCGATGCAAGTTGTAGGACGGGATAACGATGACCGTGCCGAGCGCCTTGGGCGGCACAGAGATGTTGTTGGCGGCACGGATCTGCAGTTCGCCGCCTTCATAGTCGGAAGGCTCGGACAACTGCACCGAGAAGGAGAGCTTGCGCTCCACAGGCAGGCCCCTGCCCTGATCGACATGCCAGTCATAATGACCGCCTTCATTGCCGTGATAGACCGTGTATTGGAACGGTTCAGAAAAGCCGGTGATGTCGAACTGGTAGATGCGCTCGTTAAAAGCCCGCGCCGCCTGCTCTATCCGCATGTAAAGCCACTCTGTTTCCGGCGTCCATTCGATCCAGGCATGCTGGGTGATGCGGATCTTGTTGTTGATGTTGTTTATGGGGGTGCCTAGCATGAAGCCCGCCTGGGCCGTGCCAAGCGCTTCGCCATGCGCGATGATGTTCGCCACTTCCTTTGCCGTGAAGACATTGGGGAAGCTTGCGAAAGCGTCGGTGAAATGGGCTGCGAGTACCATTGTCCGGGAACCTAGCGGAAGGCCGGACCGGCCGTCCAGCAGACCAGCGCCTTGCGCGTGCCGCTGCGGATGGGGGTGACCCGGTGCATGACATAGGCGGGAAAGGCCACCACCGCGCCCTTGGCGCGCGTCACCTTGTCGATCCGGGTTCCGGCGTGAATTTCCAGGTCGCAGCCTTCATAGTCGGACGGATCGGAGAGCTGCACCGAGAAGGAGAGCTTGCGCAGCGCCGGCTGGGAAATCTGGTCGATGTGCCAGCCGAAATGCCCGCCCTCCTCGCCATGATAGACCGTGTACTGGAAGAGGTCGGAAAAGCCGGTGAGGTCGAAACGGTAGATTTCATGGTTCAGGGTGCGGGCGATGCGCTCCATCCGGTCGTAAATCCAGTTGGTCTGGGCGTCGCGCGCCATCCAGGCGGTGCGGGTGACGCGGATGGGATCGTCGCCGACCACATTGCCCTGCTGATAGGTGGTGGTGGCCTTCTCCAGCCGCAGGCGGTCGCCCATGGCCACGATGGCGTCCGCCTCCGCCGCCGTGAAGGCGTTTTCCCGGAAGACGAAGGGGCTCAGTTGGGAATAGGGATTGTTTTGCATGGCCCAGCTCTCGCGCGAAACCTAAAGCTGGCGGCCCTGCCTGCGCAAGCCGGGCAAACCTGCTAGGTTCGGCCAAATCGGCCTGAGAACCGGGGCATATGGGGAAGCGCAGCTTTTTCGGGCGTCATTACGCGCTGGCCGTCACCGCGCTGATCTTCTGCGCCCTGCTGGCAGCGGCAGGGCTGCGCTCCACCCCCGGCGTGCTGATGGTGCCGTGGGAAAACGCCTTCGGCTGGTCGCGCAGCAGCATCAGCTTCGCCGCCGCCATGGGCATCTTCCTGTTCGGCATCACCGGCCCCTTCGCGGCGGCGGCCATGCAGCGCTTCGGCATCCGCGCCACCATGCTGACGGCGCTGGCGATGATGAGCCTTTCCACCGCCGCCAGTCTGCTGATGACGCAAAGCTGGCAGCTGGTCGTGACCTGGGGGCTGATCTCCGGCATCGGCTCGGGCTGCATCACCAATGTGCTGTCGGCCACCATCGTCAACCGCTGGTTCGTCACCAATCGCGGCCCGGTGATGGGGCTGTTCGCGGCCTCCACGTCCACCGGCACGCTGATCTTCATTCCGGTGCTGGCGGCCCTGGCCGAAGCGCAAGGCTGGCAGCCGGTGGTGGCGGTCGTCGCCATCGTCATCGCGCTGCTGATCCCGGTGATCTATTTCTTCCTGCCGGAATGGCCGCAGGATGTGGAGACGCAGCCTTTCGGCGCGGACGATCATCATCCTGTGCCGCCGCGCGAAAAGACCAATCCCATCCGCACCGCCTTCAGCGCCCTGGGCGAAGGCGCACGGCACCGCGATTTCTGGCTGCTGGCGGGCACCTTCTTCGTCTGCGGCTTCACCACCAACGGCCTGATCGGCACCCACATGATCGCCTTTTGCGCCGACAACGGCATGGCGGTGACGGCGGCGGGCGGCCTCCTGGCCATCATGGGCATCTTCGATCTGGTCGGCACCACCGGCAGCGGCTGGCTCACCGACCGCTACGATCCGCGCAAGCTGCTGTTCTATTATTACGGCCTGCGCGGCCTGTCGCTGATCTACCTGCCCTTCGCCGATTTCAGCTTTTACGGCCTGTCGCTGTTCGCGGTAATCTATGGGCTGGACTGGATCGCCACCGTGCCGCCCACCGTCGCCATCGCCACCCGCACCTTCGGACCCAAGCGGGGCCCGATCCTGTTCGGCTGGATTTCGGCCAGCCATCAGGTGGGCGCGGCCAGCGCCGCGTATCTCGCCGGCATCAGCCGCACCATCACCGGCTCTTACCTGGACGCCTTTGTGCTGGCCGGGATCGTGGCGGTGGTGGCGGCCTTCGCCTCGCTGGCCATCGGCTCCAAGCAGCGCCGCTACGCCAATATTTAGAGCCCTCCCCCCTTTTGCGCGAAGCGCATCCAAGGGGGAGATGCCGTAGCTGGCCCTCGGCCAGCGAAGGCAGAGGGGGTCATTTAAGGAGTCCTTAACTATAACGAATTGATCGGCCCCCACTGGGTGGTCCGTTTTGATTGTTAGTGCATTCCAGCCTCCAGCGCTATGGCCGGCCGTAGGTGGAGCGTAGCGGAACCGGAGGGCGGCCATAGCGGCGACGCGGTTTCGGGAGC
>JBIIWB010000016.1:0-43442 GCA_044339125.1 Rhizomicrobium sp.
CTTTTTCAAGTATGGCGGGAAATGGAACTTTTCTGCTTGTACGCCTATGAAGGAATGTAAGCCCACTAATCCTGTTAGCGGCCTCGACGTTCTGCAAGTATTATGTAGTTGACGTCCACATTAGACGAAAAAACCCAATCCCAGGCCAGAGGATTGAATGAAACACCTTGGGTTTTGCAGATGGTTAGCCCGGCTTCTTCCAGCATCGCGCGAAGCTCCGCAGGCGGAATAAAACGGTTCCAGTCATGGGTACCGCGCGGCAACCACCCCAGCACATATTCAGCTCCGATCTTGGCCAGGGCGAAGCTCTTGAGGGTCTTGTTCATGGTGGCCACGGCGGTGATGCCGCCCGGCTTGAGCAGGTCGGCGCAGGCCTTCATGTAGCCGCCAACATCGGCGACATGTTCGACCACTTCCATGTTGAGAACGACGTCATAGGAACGGCCTTCCGCCGCCAGCTCCTCGGCGGTGACGGCGCGATAGTCGATCTCGAGGCCGGACTGGGCAGCATGGGCCTTGGCGGTGCCGATGTTGCGTTCTGAAGCGTCGGCGCCGGTGACGGCGAAACCCAGCCGGGCCATGGGCTCCGACAGCAAACCGCCGCCGCAGCCGATATCCAGCAGGGTCAGGCCCTCAAAGGGGCGCAAGGCGCGTACGTCGCGCCCGAACTGGGCGGCCATCTCGCCCTTGAGGAAGGACAACCGCACGGGATTGAACTTGTGCAGGGGCGCGAACTTGCCGGTGGGGTCCCACCATTCCGCCGCGATGGCAGAGAATTTGGCGACTTCGGCGGGATCGATGGAGGCCCTGGGATTATCGAGACGTGTCATGCCTGATCGTACCAGACTTCGAAGATGATGCGGACGGCGCCGGTGACAGGGTCGGGCGGCGCATGGCGGGTCTCGGTATTGCGGACCGAGACGCCCCGTTCCCCCGCCAGCCAGTCATTCACCGCCTTGATGATGGCGGCCTCGCCGTCGCCAGTGAAAGTCTTAGATTTCAAGCCGATATTCCGATTTCTGGGCCCGGATTCTTTCGGGTTGAGCCGGGGTGCAACCCCGTCTATGTAGGCCGCCGCACAGGGCAGGGCAATTCCGTGCCCACTTAGGGAATCGATTAAGTGGCGAAGATCACGATGAAATTCGGCGGCACTTCGGTGGCCGACATCGAGCGCATCCGCCATGTCGCCACCCTGGTGAAGCGGGAGGTCGAGCGCGGCAACCAGGTCGCCGTCGTCGTCTCCGCAATGGCGGGCGAAACCAACAAGCTGGTGGCCTGGACCAATGACGCCGCCAAGCCGCCGGTCGAGGGCGTAGAGGGCAAGGTGGTTCAGGCCGTGCCCGACCAGCGCGAATATGACGTCGTGGTGGCGGCGGGTGAGCAGATCACCTCGGGCCTGCTGGCCATCACCCTCAACGCCATGGGCGTGAAGGCGCGTTCCTGGCTGGGCTGGCAGGTGCCGATCCAGACCAGCGCCGTGCATGGTTCGGCCCGCATCGAAGGCGTACCGGCGCACGAGATGGCCAAGGCTATGGAAGCCGGCGAAGTCGCCGTGGTGGCGGGATTCCAGGGCGTCGCGCCCGGCACCCGCATCTCCACCCTGGGCCGTGGCGGCTCCGACACCAGCGCCGTCGCCGTGGCGGCGGGCATCAACGCCGAACGCTGCGACATCTACACCGACGTGGACGGCGTCTATACCACCGACCCGCGCATCGTCCCGAAGGCGCGCCGCCTGCCCAAGATCGCCTTCGAGGAAATGCTGGAAATGGCCTCGCTGGGCGCCAAGGTGCTACAGACACGCAGCGTCGAGATCGCCATGCTGCACCGGGTGCCCACCCGCGTGCTTTCTACATTCACGCCCGATCAGGGCGGCACCCTGCTTTGCGACGAGGAAGACATCGTGGAAAAGAAGCCCGTGACCGGCATCGCGTACAGCCGCGATGAAGCCAAGATCACTCTGCACAAGGTGCCGGATCGCCCCGGCGTCGCCAGCGCCATCTTCGGGCCGTTGGCCGAAGCCGGCATCAATGTCGACATGATCGTGCAGAACGTCTCCGAGGACGGCAAGAAGACCGACCTGACCTTCACCTGCACCCGCGCCGAACTCAGCCGCGCCTTGGCCACCATCGAGACTCACGCCACCGAGATCGGCTATCGTGACATCACCCACGATTCCAACGTGGCCAAGGTCTCGATCATCGGTATCGGCATGCGCGCCCATCCGGGCGTGGCGCAGACCATGTTCCGCACGCTGTCGGACAAGGGGATCAACATCCAGGTCATCTCCACCAGCGAGATCAAGGTCAGCGTCCTGATCGCCGAGGAGTATGTGGAACTGGCCGTCCGGGCGCTGCACTCCGCCTATGAACTGGACGCACCGTAAAACCTGTCATGGCCGGGCAGCGAGCGGCGTTTAGCGCCGCGACGCGCGACCCGGCCACCCATTTTCTCGGTTCCGTTCTGGGTGGCCCGCATTCGCGGGCCATGACACAATAACGTCGATTCCGAGGGTTTGAACTGATGTCGTCCGCCGGTGGACCACGCCTGCTGCTGCGCCGCCTGCGCGAGATCATGGCAGAGCAGACCAGCGCGCAAACCCGGCTGGACAAGCTGGTGTCGGTCATCGCCGCCAATATGGTGGCGGAAGTCTGCTCCATCTATCTGCGCCGCGCCGGCAAGGTGCTGGAGCTGTTCTCCACCGAAGGCCTGGCGCCCAGCGCCGTTCACCAGACGCGGTTGAAGGAAGGCGAGGGCCTGGTCGGCCTGGTCGCGGAAACGGCAGAAGCGGTGAACCTGTCCGACGCGCCGTCGGACCCGCATTTCTCCTATCGCCCTGAAACCGGCGAAGACCCCTACAAGACCTTCCTGGGTGTGCCCATCGTGCGCGGCGGCCAGGTCTTCGGCGTGCTGACGGTGCAGAACAAGGCCGAGCGGCTCTATGCCGAGGAAGAGGTCGAAGCGCTGCAGACCGTCGCCATGGTGCTGGCCGAGGTCGTGGCGCAGGGCGGCTTTTTCAACATCGCCGAACTGGACGAGCCCGAACTCCGCGTGGACCGGCCGCGCAAGTTCCTGGGCGAAGGACTGTCGGAAGGCGTCGCGGTCGGACCCATCGTGCTGCACGAGCCGCGCGTCAAGGTTGACAAGATGATCGCCGACAATCCGGCGGAAGAACTGGTGCGGCTGGAAGCTGCCATCGCCGCGCTGCGCGATTCCGTCGATGGGATGCTGTCGTCCAGCGAACTCGACCTGACAGGCGAGGGCCGCGAAGTGATCGAGGCCTATCGTCTCTTTGCCTATGACCAGGGCTGGCGCCAGCGCATGCGCGACGCGGTACGTACCGGCCTCACCGCCGAAGCCGCGGTGGAGCGCGTGCAGGACGAAACCCGATTGCGGGTGCAGCGCCTGGGCGACCCCATCCTGCGCGAGCGGGCGCATGATCTCGACGATCTGGCGCGCCGCCTGCTGCGGCATCTGACCGGCGATGCTCATGACCAGGTGCTGCCGCAGGGCGCGGTGCTGGTGGCGCGCGGCATGGGCCCGGCGGAGCTGCTGGATTATGGCCGCGACACACTCACGGCGCTGGTGCTGGAAGAGGCCGCCTCCACCAGCCATGTCGCCATCATCGCCCGCTCCATGGGGCTGCCCATGGTGGCGTCGCTGGATGGCATCGCCGACAGCGCCCGCGCCGGCAATATCATCGCGGTGGACGGCGAAAGCGGCGAGGTGCATTTGCGCCCCGCCACCGAACTCATCAAGGCGTTCGAGGAGAAGCGCGCCCTGCGCGTGCAGGCCCAGGCCCGCTTCGCTGCCGTGCGCGATCTGCCCGCCGTCACCCGCGACGGCGTGCCGATCAAGCTGATGATGAATGCCGGGCTGGAGTTCGACATGCCGCATCTGGCGCAGTCGGGCGCCGATGGCGTCGGTCTGTTCCGGACCGAGCTGCAATTCATGATCGGCGAGACCATGCCGCGGCTTGCCGACCAGACAGCGTTCTACAAGAAGATCATCGATGCGGCGGGCGACAAGCCGGTGGTGTTCCGCACCCTCGATCTGGGCGGCGACAAGGTGCTGCCCTATGCCCGCTGGGAGCGCGAGGAAAACCCCGCGCTTGGCTGGCGCGCCATCCGCATCGCGCTCGATCGCCCGGCACTGCTGCGCTACCAGGTGCGGGCGCTGCTGACGGCGTCGGCCGGGCGCACGCTGCGTATCCTGCTGCCGATGGTGTCCGACGTGGACGAGTTCAACCGCGCCCGCGCCCTGATCGACCGCGAACTGGAGCGCGCCCGTCTGCTCAACCTGGTGCGGCCGCAGCAGGTCCTGGTGGGCGCGATGCTGGAAGTGCCGGCGCTGGCCTTCATGCTGCCGCAGCTGATGCGTTCGGCCGATTTCGTCTCCATCGGCTCCAACGATCTGCTGTCTCTGGCCTTTGCGGTGGACCGCACCAATCCGCGCGTCGCCAAGCGCTATGACAATCTCAATCCCGCCTCGCTGACGCTGATCCGGCTGATCGTGCAGAGTGCGGCGGAGAATTCCGGCGAGCTGTCGCTGTGCGGCGAGATGGCGGGCCGCCCGCTGGACGCCATGGCGCTGCTGGGACTGGGCCTGCGCACGCTGTCCATGTCGCCGGGCCAGATCGGCCCTATAAAGATGATGATCCGCTCCCTGCACCTGGGCGAGGTTTCGGCCTTTGTGGACCGGCTGTGCAACCGGACAGACCACTCCCTGCGAACCCGGCTCTACGCCTTTGCCGCGGAACGGGGCATCGTGTTGAAATAGCGAACTTTTTGCGACTGAGGCATTTGCGGGTTGTTTCACCCCGTCTTTTCGATTATGATCGATTTGACAAGGATTTAGCGCGTTCTTGGGGCGCGGGCGTTCTCTAAATGACGAAATTTACCCAGATGGCCGCAAACGAGGACGACGGCAGCAGCCGCCGCCGTATTCACCTGCGCGAGATCTCCGGCGATGAAAATCCGCTGGAGACCGTGGGCCAGGATCTGCGCGCCGCCCGCATCCAGCGCGGTGACGATCTGGCGGCCGTGAGCCGGGCGCTGAAAATCCGCAAGAACCATCTCGACGCCGTCGAAGGCGACCGGCTGGATGACCTGCCGGGCAAGACCTATGCGATTGGTTTCGTGCGTTCCTATGCGCGCTATCTCGGTCTCGACGCCACCGAAATGACAGAGCGCTTCAAGGCGGAGATTTCTGGCCGCCAGGACGAAAACGCGCTGCCGTCCTCCAACCTGCATGAGGAAGAGGCGCGGCGTCTGCCCTATGGTGGGCGCGTGCTGGCCGGTGTGGTGATCCTGGCCGTGCTCTATGGCGTCTGGCACATCTTCTTCGCCGCGCGTGAAACCGCGCCGCCCACACCGCCGCCGCCCACCCTGGCGCGCATCACCGAAGGCCCGGCGCCCACGGCACCGGCCGCACCCACATCGGCTCCGATGTCGCCCGCCGGAACGGACCCGTCCCAGGCTGCGGCGCCGAACGCCGCGCCGCAGAATTCCAGCCCCGTGGCGGTGACGTCTCCCGCCGCCGGTACACCCGCATCCAATGCCGCCGTTCCTGCGGTCTCCGGCGAAGTGTACGGGACGCAGAACCGCGGCAATTCCCGCGTGTCGCTGCGCGTCCGCGCCGCCACCCGCATGACTGTCACCAGCGCGGACGGCAACACCATCTACATCAATCGCGACCTCAACCCCGGGGAAGTCTATTACGCGCCAAATCTTCCGGGCCTGCGGCTGGCGCTGAGCAATGCCGGCGCCGTGACGGTCGATGTCGATGGCGCCTCGCTGGGCCGCGTCGGCGGCGACAACCAGGTGGTTGGCCGCATTTCTCTCGATCCGCAGTCGCTGTCGGATCGCTTCAACAGCCGCTAGGGACCAAAAATGAGCATTCGCGCCTATCGCGACATTCACCGCCGCGTCTCGCGGCAAATCATGGTCGGCAAGGTTCCGGTCGGCGGCGACGCCCCGATTACGGTCCAGACCATGACCAACACCATCACCGGCGACGCCCGCGCCACCATCGAGCAGATTCGTCAAGTGGAAGAGGCGGGCTGCGATATAGTGCGCGTGTCCTGCCCGGACGAAGACGCGACGGCGGCGATGAAGGCCATCACCAAGGCTTCCAACATCCCGGTCGTGGCCGACATTCATTTCCACTATAAACGCGCCATCGAGGCGGCAAAGAACGGCGCGGCCTGCCTGCGCATCAATCCCGGCAATATCGGTTCGCCCGCGCGCGTGCGCGAAGTGGTGCAGGCGGCCAAGGATCATGGCTGTTCCATGCGCATCGGCGTCAATGCCGGTTCGCTGGAAAACGACCTGCTGGAAAAATATGGTGAGCCGTGCCCCGAGGCGATGGTCGAGAGCGCCCTGAACCATGCCAGGATTCTCGATGACCTGGATTTCCGCGAATACAAGATTTCCTGCAAGGCGTCCGACCCCTTCCTGGCGGTGGCCGCCTATCAGGCGCTGAGCGAGGCGGTGGACTGTCCGCTGCATGTCGGCGTCACCGAAGCGGGCGGGCTGATTTCCGGCACCGTCAAATCCTCCATCGGCATGGGCATGCTGTTGTGGAGCGGCATCGGCGACACCATCCGCGTTTCGCTTTCCGCCGATCCGGTGGAAGAAGTGCGCGTCGGCTTCGACATCCTCAAGTCGCTCAATTTGCGCCATCGCGGCGTCAACATCATTTCCTGCCCGTCCTGCGCGCGACAGGGCTTCAACGTCATCGAAACGGTCAAGAATCTGGAAGAGCGGCTGAAGCACATCGCCACGCCTATGTCGCTTTCGATCATAGGCTGCGTTGTGAACGGCCCGGGCGAAGCGCGCGAGACCGATATCGGCTTCACCGGCGGCGGCGCGGGCAAGGGTCATGGCCAAGTCTATCTCAATGGCGAGCCTGCCTATCGCATCGAAAATCCAGACCTGCTCGAACACATCGTCGACCTTTGCGAGAAGAAGGCCGCCGAGATCGAAGCGCAGCGCAACGGCCAGCCGCTGGAAGCCGCGCAGTAGCGACGCACATTATGTGGGGCAGTCGCGCACCGTCGCGGCTGCCTTTTTCTTTGGATTGCTGCAATTGGAAGTTGGGACATGATCCCCGCCGCGAAACTGGACCGCTTGCTGGACCGCTTCGCCGCCCTTGAGGCGGAGATGGCGAGCGGCGCGTCGGGAGAGGCCTTCGTCAAGCTATCTCGCGAACATGCCGAACTGGCGCCGGTGATCGAGACGGCGCAGGCCTATCGCACCGCGCAGATGCAATTGGCCGATACCGAAGCGATGATCGCCGATCCCGGCAGCGACAGCGACATGCGCGCCATGGCGGAGCAGGAGCGCGCCGATCTGCGGGCCCAACTCGAAACGCTGGACCGCGCTCTCAAGATACAGCTTCTGCCCAAGGACGCGGCGGATGATTCCTCCGCCATCGTGGAAATCCGCGCTGGCACCGGCGGCGACGAAGCCGCCCTGTTCGCCGGCGACCTGCTGGGCATGTACCAGCGCTATTGCAGCCTGCAGGGCTGGAAGACCGAGATCATGTCGCTTTCCGAAAGCGATCTGGGCGGCTTCAAGGATGCGACGCTGGAAGTGATGGGCCGCGGCGCCTACGCCAAGCTGAAATTCGAGAGCGGCGTCCATCGCGTTCAGCGCGTCCCCGCCACCGAGACCCAGGGCCGCATCCATACCAGCGCCGCCACCGTGGCGGTGCTGCCGGAAGCCGAGGATGTGGACATCGTGATCCATGACAAGGATCTGCGCATCGACACCTATCGCGCCCAGGGTGCGGGTGGCCAGCACGTCAACAAGACCGACAGCGCCGTGCGTATCACCCACATTCCCACCAACACGGTGGTGGCGATGCAGGAAGAGAAATCGCAGCACAAGAACAAGGCCAAGGCGATGATGCTCCTCAAGGCCAAGATTTATGATGCCGAGCGCCAGCGCGTCGATTCCGCCCGCGCCAGCGAGCGCAAGAGCCTGGTGGGCAGCGGCGACCGCAGCGAGCGCATCCGCACCTACAATTTCCCGCAAGGCCGCGTCACCGATCACCGCATCAACCTGACGCTCTACAATCTGGCGCGCATCGTCGGCGGCGACGAGCTGGGCGAGATCGTCGATGCCCTGGTGGCGCAGGACCAGGCCGACCGCCTGGCCGATTTCGAGGCGCAGCAGTGAACGACGCCGTTCTGGTCGCCGCGAAAATTCTGGCGGCGGCGGGGATCGACAGCGCCCGGCGCGATGCGCGGCTGCTGTTTCAGCACACGCTTGGCGACCGCGCCGCCTTCGAAGCTGCTATCGCCCGGCGCGTGGGCCGTGAATCCGTCGCTGCCATCACCGGCCACAAGGAATTCTGGTCGCTGGATTTCGAAGTCGGCCCCGGTGTGCTGATCCCGCGTCCCGACACCGAAACGCTGATCGAACAGGCGCTGCTGCTGGTCACAGACCGCAACGCGCCGCTGCGCATAGCCGATCTGGGCACAGGGTCCGGCGCCATCCTGGTGGCGGCGTTGACCGAATTTCCCAATGCCACCGGCACGGGCTTTGAAGCCTCGCCCGAGGCGCATGGCTACGCCGCCCGCAATGCCGCCCGTCATGTGGACGGCCGGGCGGACATCCGGCTGGCGGACTGGGACGCAGCCACCGGCCCCTTCGACCTGGTCTTCTCCAACCCGCCCTACATCCCGGCCGCAGAGATCGACACCTTGCAGCCGGAGGTGCGCGACCACGAACCCCGCGCTGCCTTGGACGGCGGGCCGGACGGGCTGGACGCCTATCGCAGCCTTGCCCGCCTGCTGCCGCGCATCCTCGCCCCCGGCGGCCACGCCCTGCTGGAAATCGGCCAAGGGCAGGCCGCCAGCATGGAACTCCTGTTTTCGGGTCTTGAATTGGGCCGGATTGCCACCGATCTGGCGGGAATACCCCGTTGCGTGGTGCTGAAATCCGGGAATTCCCTTGGAAATCAGAAGCCGATCCGGTAGATTCTGAACCACTTGGACAGAAAGGTCTGGCCCGGCAGGGCGCTTCGGGGGAAGCGCGATTGCGATGGGCGTCCCGGAAAATCCGCGAAACAGCGGGAGACCGGGCAGGGGTCACAAAGCGAAAACGGTCGTAACAGACGAGACGGATCGCCTGCGTTCCTTGACGGAGCGCCGGGTCAGATCATCAGAACAGGACTTAACGTGAAGCGTTCACGCAGGGGCGGCCGCAGGCTGCAGCATGGCGGCGGCGGCAATAACAGCGGCGGTGGCGGTGGTGGTGGTGGTGGAAACAATAGCGGCGGCGGCTTCAACCCCAACCGCACCTATGATTCCAACGGCCCGGAAGTGAAAGTCCGCGGCTCGGCCAGCCATGTTTACGAAAAGTATCTGCAGCTCGCCCGCGACGCCAATTCCAGCGGCGACCGCGTCATGGCCGAGAACTACCTTCAGCATGCGGAGCATTATTACCGCATCGTCGCCGCCACTGCCGCGCAGCAGGCCCAGCACCAGGCGCAGCAGGCAGCCCACGCGGCGGCCAACGGCCAGCAGCCCCGCCAGGGCGAGCAGCCGCAAGGCGCCGCACCCCAGGGCACGGCCAGCCCCTCCTTCTCTCTCGCCGACAATGCGGCCGATGAAGAGGGTGAAGACGCCGAAGCGAATTAAGCAGGTTCCTTTACGCCAGGGTGTTAACCTGCGCAGGCCTTGAAGGCCGCGCGGGGGGAACCCACATTCCGGTCGGCGGTGCTGCTTCGGGAGCGTCGGCCAGGAAAAGTGGACCTTCCGGTTTTCCGCAGGCCGCGCGACCCAAAAAGGGTGCCGCACCCCGTGCCCATGACAGGGGCGGGCAGGAGGAATGATGGATATCGAGAAATTCACCGAGCGCGCCCGCGGCTTCATTCAGTCGGCGCAGAGCCTGGCCCTTCGCGAGGGCCATCAGCAATTCACGCCTGAGCATCTTCTGAAGGTGCTGATCGATGACGAGGAAGGTCTTGCCGCGCGGTTGATCAACGCTGCGGGAGGCCGAGATGTCGCCGTGCGCGCGGGCGTGGAAGCGGCTATCGCAAAGCTGCCCAAGGTTTCTGGCGGCAGCGGCCAGGTCTATCTGGCGCAGGAGACGGCGCGCCTGCTCGACGCCGCGGAAACTGCGGCGAAGAAGGCGGGCGACAGCTTCGTGACCGCCGAATATCTGCTGCTGGCGCTAGCGGCTTCCGGCGGCGAAGCTGCAAAAATCCTCAAGGATGCGGGCGTGACGCCGCAAAGCCTGAACAAGGCCATCACCGATTTGCGCAAGGGCCGCACCGCCGACAGCGCCACCGCCGAGAACGCCTATGACGCGCTGAAGAAATACGCCCGCGACGTCACCGAGATTGCCCGTAGCGGCAAGCTGGACCCGGTGATCGGCCGTGACGAGGAAATCCGCCGCACCATCCAGGTGCTGGCGCGGCGGACCAAGAACAATCCCGTCCTGATCGGCGAGCCCGGCGTGGGCAAGACCGCCATCGTCGAAGGCCTGGCGCTGCGCATCGTCAATGGCGACGTGCCGGAATCCCTGCGCGACAAGAAGCTGATGGCGCTGGACATGGGCGCGCTGATCGCGGGCGCAAAATTCCGCGGCGAGTTCGAGGAGCGGCTCAAGGCCATCCTGAATGAAGTCACCGCCGCCAATGGCGACATCATCCTCTTCATCGACGAAATGCACACGCTGGTCGGCGCGGGTGCGTCGGAAGGCTCGATGGACGCTTCCAACCTGCTCAAGCCCGCCCTGGCGCGGGGCGAATTGCATTGCATCGGCGCCACCACGCTCAATGAGTATCGCAAATATGTCGAAAAGGATGCCGCCCTGGCGCGGCGCTTCCAGGCGGTCTTTGTCGGCGAGCCCACGGTGCAGGACAGCATCTCGATCCTGCGCGGCTTGAAGGAAAAGTATGAATTGCACCATGGCGTGCGCATCACCGACTCGGCCATCGTGGCGGCGGCGACGCTTTCCAACCGCTACATCACCGACCGCTTCCTGCCCGACAAGGCCATCGATTTGATGGACGAAGCGGGCTCGCGCCTGCGCATGCAGATCGACTCCAAGCCAGAGGCTTTGGACGAACTGGATCGCCGAATCGTCCAACTCAAGATCGAGCGCGAGGCGCTGAAAAAGGAATCCGACAAGGCCAGCCGCGACCGACTGGTGGCGCTGGAGCAGGAGCTGGGCGAGTTGGGCGAAAAATCCGGCACGCTCACCGCCAAATGGCAGGAAGAAAAGAAATCCGTCGCCGATGTCCAGTCGCTGAAGGAAAAGCTGGATGCCGCCCGCAGCGAAGTCGAGATCGCGCAGCGCAAGGGCGACTTCGCCCGCGCCGGCGAACTGACCTATGGCGTGATCCCCGGTCTGGAACGCCAGCTCACGGATATCGAGAACAAGAAGGACGCCGCCCTGTCGGGCGAAGCGGTCACCGCCGAGCATATCGCCGGCGTGGTCTCGCGCTGGACCGGCATTCCCGTGGACAAGATGCTGGAAGGCGAGCGCGAGAAGCTGCTGCATATGGAAACCAGCCTGGGCAACCGCGTCGTTGGGCAGGATGAAGCCGTGAAGGCCATCGCCAATGCGGTTCGCCGCGCCCGCGCCGGTCTGCAGGACCCGAACCGGCCCATCGGCTCCTTCCTGTTCCTGGGGCCCACCGGCGTCGGCAAGACCGAGTTGACCAAGGCGCTGGCTGCCTTCCTGTTCGATGACGACAGCGCCCTGGTGCGGATCGACATGAGCGAGTTCATGGAGAAGCATGCCGTCGCCCGCCTGATCGGCGCGCCGCCGGGTTATGTGGGTTATGAGGAGGGTGGCGTGCTGACGGAAGCCGTGCGCCGCCGTCCCTATCAGGTGATCCTGTTCGACGAGGTCGAGAAGGCGCATCCGGATGTCTTCAACGTGCTGTTGCAGGTGCTGGATGACGGACGCCTGACCGACGGGCAGGGCCGCACCGTGGATTTCAAGAACACGGTGATCATCCTCACGTCCAACCTGGGCACCGAGTTCATGTCGGTGGAAGGCGGCAGCGAGGCACAAAGCCGTGCCGCCGTGATGCAAGCGGTGCGCAGCCATTTCCGGCCCGAGTTTCTCAACCGGCTGGACGAGATCATCCTGTTCCATCGCCTGACGCGTGGAAATATGGACAAGATCGTGGATATCCAGATTGGGCGCCTGGGCCAGCTGCTGGCCGACCGCAAGATCACGGTGACGCTGGATGACAAGGCGCGTACCTGGCTGGGCGATGCCGGTTACGATCCGGTCTATGGCGCGCGTCCGCTGAAGCGCGTGATCCAGCGCCGGCTGCAGGACCCGCTGGCGCAGCTGCTGCTGGAAGGGAAGGTCGGCGACGGCGCGGCCGTCGATGTCAGCGCCAGCAAGACAGGCCTCATCGTCAACGGCCAGGAATTCGCCGCGGGCAATGACGAACTGGCCGAGCTGCCGCCGCCGGGAACTTCGTTGAATTGACACGTCGTCGCAGCGGCGAATGGTGGAATGGGACGTGATCTTGAACGCGCCTAGTCTGTATGGGTGACATGCGAGAGATGCCCATGACCTCCAGTCCGAAAGAAACCACCTTGCGCAAGGCCGCCGAGCGCGGCGCCCTTGGCCGTTGCCCTTGTTGCGGCAAGGGACAGCTCTTTGCGCGCTTCCTCAAGCAGGTCGAAAACTGCGCCAGTTGCGGCGAGGCCTTCGGCGCCTTGCGCGCCGACGACGCCGCGCCCTGGCTCACCATCATCGTGCTGGGACATGTCTTCCTTCCGCTGGCTTTTCTGCTGGATTTGGAAGTGATGATGCCGCGCTGGCTGGCGCTCACAAGCTGGTCGGTCGTCTTCACGCTGCTGGCAGTGGTGATGCTGCCGCGCGCCAAGGGCATCATGCTGGGTGTGCTGTGGCAGACCAAGGCCACGGGCGAGCCGACGATCATTCGCTAAATCGGGACTGAGCGCGGCTGCCTAGCGCGACTTTGCCTGGCGCAGATCGATGGAGACGTCCGTCACACGCGCTTCCAGCGGCATCGCCGCCATCTGCTCGTCGATCTTCATCCGCGCTTCCAGGAAGGCGAGACGCTCCTTGCCGGCCAGCGTGCGGCCCTGCGCCATCTTCACGGTCAGCGGATTGACCTGGCCGTTGTTCATGCGGATTTCATAATGCAAATGCGGGCCGGTGGTGACGCCGGTATTGCCGCTATAGGCAAAGATCTGGCCCTGGCGCACACGCGCGCCACGCCGCATGCCGGCGGCAAAGCGGGCCAGATGTCCGTAAGCTGTGGAATAGTTGTTGCCATGGCTGATCTGCACGAAATTGCCATAGCCGCTGGCGCGGCCCATGAACTGCACCGTGCCCGCGCCCGCCGCCATCACCGGGGTGCCGATCGGCACCGCGAAGTCCACGCCCTTGTGCATGCGCGTATAGCCCAGCACCGGATGGAAGCGCGAACCGAAGCCCGATGAAATGCGCGCGCCGTCCACCGGCGTCTTCATCAGCATGCCCTTGGCGCTTTCGCCCTTGCCGTCGAAATATTCCGCCGTCTGATCAGGATCGGGCTGGTAGTGGTAGAGCGCGATGTCCTTGCCGCCCAGGCGCATTTTGGCATAGGCGATGGCGCCGTATTTCGCGGGCTGGCCTTCGGGCGTGTAGTAATAATCGTAGAATACCTCGAAGCTGTCGCCGCGATGGACGTCGCGCTGGAAGTCCACGCGGTAGGAGAACATACGGATCATGTCGATCACGACTTCCGCCGGGATGCCCGCCTGCATGGCGGCGAGATAGAGGCTGGAATCCACCGTGCCGCCGGCGCGATGCTTGTGCGCCTTCAGTTCCTTCTTGATGACCTGCGCCGTGAAGCCGCCCACGGTGGAGCGGGTGATGGTGACTTCCTGCTCGATGGACGGCGAATAGTGCAGCGATAGCAGGCGCGAGATCGGCTCCGAGGTTCCGGGCGTCGCGCCGATATCGGTCTCCTCGGCGAGCGGAACTTCCAGCGCCTTGCCGTTGACCATGATGGTGGTGGTGCGGGGCTTGGCGGTATCGGCCGCGCCGCTGGCGTCGATGGTCGCCACCGCATAGGTGATGTCGATGGCCAGGCCCGCCTTGAGCTGGCGCGGGTTGAAGTCCGTGCCGAGCGCCGCGACGGCGGCGTTGGCGTCCTGCACCGAGATGCCGACATCTTCCAGCGCACCGGCCAGCGTATCGCCCGCGTCCAGCGTCACGGTCCGGCTTTCAATGCCGGGATCGGGATTGGCGCGGTCAGCCTGGTCGGGCGCGGTGAGGTGCGGAACGCTGCTGCTGGTCTTGAGCAGGCGCAGGAACAGTTCGTAGGTGAGGGGAATATGCGTAGTCGAGACGGCCGGGTTGCTCATGGGCAACGTGCCCACTGCCAGCGAAGCGACAATGCCCGCGACCAGCGTGGTGATGCTGGTGGAGACCACGGCCCAGCGGCCATCGGTGGTGGCCAGCGCGGCGCGCGCCGCCGCAAAGCGGCCATGCCATGGGGATGCGGTGTAGGCGCGCACCAACTCGCGTGGATTCACGTATCCGGCTCCGTCGTCGTCCTGTTGAGGAGCAGCAGGCCCCCGCCTGGCTTTCCCCAGCCCTTGGCCGCGGAGCCCATCCCTAGCGGCGACCGAATCCATTAAGCCTGCATGGGTATCGCCAGTCAACCCAAACTGCTGTTCCAGCAGGGGAATCTGCAGCCGGGTTCCAGCATGGTATGAGAGAGAATGCGAAGAGAATTCTTCCTGCTGGTTGTGCTGCTTGCGCTTCCGCTGCCCGCGTCCGCCTGGGGCCCGCGCGGACACGCCGTGGTGGCGCATCTCGCGGCCATGAACCTGACGCCACAGGCGCACGCGACGGTTGCAACCCTGCTGGGCGGCGAAGCCGAAGCGATGATGGCGATCAGCGCCAATTGGGCGGACGAAGTGCGCGACGCCCGGCCACAAACCGCGCATTGGCACTACGTCAATCTCGCCATCGGTGGCGACCTGCGCTACCGGCCTGGGCGCGATTGCCCGCGCGAGGCCTGCGTGGTGGCGCAGATTGCGCGGCAGGAAGCGGTGCTGCGCAGCAATGCGCCCCGCGAACGCAAGACTGAGGCGCTGAAATACCTGATCCATTTCGCTGGCGACATCCAGCAACCGTTGCACGCCGCCGACAATGATGATCGCGGTGGCAACCGTGTTCTGATCCGCTGGCGCGGCCAGCGGATCACGCTGCATCACTTCTGGGATGACGAGATGGTGGCGTTGCAGGGCCGCGACGCCCGCGCCATCGATCAATCCTCGCGGCGGCAGGCGCAGCAACTCGGCGCCGGTTCGCCCTCGCTGTGGGCCGAGCGTTCGGCCGTTATCGCCCGCGACACCATTTATCCGCGCACCGGCCGCCCGCCATCGCTGACGGAAGTGGCGGAGTATGGCCGCATCGCGCGCACGCAACTGGCCCGCAGCGGGTACGCCCTGGCGGCGCGCCTGAACGCGATTCTCAAATAATTACTCGGAAGCCAGGATGGTGTTCTTCACCACCGGATAGATCTGAGTTTGCCAGCGCTTGCCGGAGAAGACGCCGTAATGGCCGACGCCGGCCTGAATGTAATGCTTCTTGCGAAACGGCTTGATGCCTTTGCAGAGATCGTGCGCCGCCAGCGTCTGGCCCAGCGAGCAGATATCGTCCTTCTCGCCTTCCACCGTCAGCAGCGCGGTGTTCTTGATCGCACCCGGATCCACCACCCGGCCGCGATATTCGAAGATGCCGCGCGGCAGGTGATACTCCTGAAACACCTTCTGCACCGTCTCCAGATAGAATTCGGCTGGCAGGTCGGCGATCGAAAAATACTCGTCATAGAATTTTCGGTTGGCGTCGGCCTTGGCGTCCTCGCCCTTCACAATATGCCCGAATAAGTCGAGGTGCGCCCGGATATGGCGTGGCAAATTCATGGTCATGAAGGCGGTAAGCTGGATGAAGCCGGGATAGACATGCCGCCCGGCGCCGTCATAGCGGGCAGGCACCGCTGTGATCAGGTTGGTCTTGAACCAGTCCAACGGCTTGGAATTGGCGAGCTCGTTGACCTTGGTGGGATTGAGTCGGGTATCGACCGGGCCCGCCATCAGGGTCATGGAGCGCGGGATCGCCTTGTTCTTGTCCATCGCCATGGCCGACACCGCCACCAGCAGCGCGGCGCAGGGCTGGCACACTGCGACGGTGTGGGTGCCGGGGCCGATCTCTTCCAGGAAGCGGATCAGGTAATCGACATATTCATCCGTGCCGAAACGGCCCGCCGACAGCGGCACATCGCGGCCGCTTTTCCAGTCTGTGATGTAAACGTCATGATCCGCCAGCATGGTCTGGGCGGTCTGGCGCAAAAGCGTGGGGAAGTGACCCGCCATCGGCGCCACGATCAGCACCTTGGGTTGGCGCACCGGCGAAGGCTTGCGGAAATGGATCAGATCGGCAAAGGGCAGGGACAGCGCCACTTCCTCCTCCACGATGTGGGGGGTGCCGTCCGGCCCGGTCAGTTCGATGGCATAGGGCGGGCGCTCATGGATCATCTTGGCGCGAGAGACAATTTCCGCCGCCGCCGCCATGTTTCGAAACATGAAATTGACGTTCGGACACATCCAGGTCTGCTGCAGGGCCGTGCTGAACAGGGAGGCTCCCGCCCGGACGGGGGCGAGAAAATCCTGCTGGGCCTGATAGGCGTCGTACAACATCGGCTCCAGCTTAACCGGGCCCCAACGGCCGGTGCACACGCTTGCTCACCCGATTATGCTGCGCTGCAAAATAATGCTTGTCAACGCACACAGAAGCAGGAAATGCTGGGCCCATGGCGGAAACGGTCCTGACGATCTCTAGCAAGAATTACTCCTCCTGGTCGCTGCGGGGCTGGCTGCTCTGCCGGATGGCGGGAATCACCTTCCGTGAGGAATTGCTGGCAGGCGATGATCCCAATGCCCGCGCCGAATTGCTGCTGCTGTCGCCATCCTTCCTGACGCCTTGCCTGCGGCACAATGGGCTGAAGATCTGGGACACGCTGGCGATCGGCGAATATCTCAACGAGGCCTTCCCCAAGTCCGGATTGCTGCCAGAAGCCCTGGGTGCGCGCGTGCGCTGTCGCGCCATTGCGGGCGAGATGCATTCCGGTTTCGCCAATCTGCGCTCGGCGCTGCCGATGAATCTCAAGGCGCATTATCCTGGCTTCAAGGTCTGGGCGGGCGCGCAGGCCGATATCGACCGCGTCACCACCATCTGGCGCGAATGCCTGACCGAGTATGGCGGGCCGTATCTGTTCGGCGCACGGCCGACCCTGGCGGACGCGATGTATGCGCCGGTGGCGACGCGCTTCCAGACCTATGACGTCAAGCTGGACCGCGCGGCCCAAGACTATTGCGAGACCATCCTGAATCTTCCCGACATGCTCGAATGGATCGAGGCGGCGAAGAGCGAGACGGTTGCGATGGAAGAGCTGGAAGCAGAGTTCTAGCGCCGTTCGATTAGGAAGCCGGCGTCGCGTTCGGCCTGGTCTGCAGCTGCACGAAGTTTTCGATCCCCATCTGCTCGATCAGGCGCAGTTGCGTCTGCAGCCAGTCGATATGCTCTTCCTCGCTTTCGAGGATGTGGGTGAACAATTCGCGGCTGATATAGTCCTTCACCGTCTCGCAATGGGCGATGGCGTTCTTCAGGTCGGGAACGCCTGCGATCTCCAGCGCCAGGTCGCAGGTGATCACTTCCTGGACATTCTCTCCGATGCGCAGCTTGCCCAGATCCTGCAGGTTGGGCAGGCCGCCCAGGAACAGCACGCGCTTGATCAGCTTGTCGGCGTGCTTCATCTCGTCGATGGATTCTTCGTATTCCTTCTTCTCCAATTCGGAGAGGCCCCAGTCGCCCAGCATGCGCGAATGGAGGAAATACTGGTTGATCGCGGTCAACTCGTTCTTGAGGACCTTGTTCAGGAAAGCGATGGTCTGGGCATCGCCGGGAATGCCAGCATGCGGGGCAGGGCCGGGTGTCACTCCGCCGCTTGGCGCAGCGCCTGACGGCTTTCTTCCAGCATTCCTTCGATCGTTTCCTGGCATCGTCCGCAATTCTTTCTCACGCCACAGCGTGCATAGACGTCATCAGCACACGAAGCGCCGCAGCCAATGGCCGCGCCGATCTTCTGTTCGTTGAGCCTATTGCAGACACAAACAATCATAGAAGAGGGCTAAGTCCTTAGTACACAAAGTATTTTCTGCACTTGCGACTGAATATAGCTGCGCTTGCGACTGATTGTCAAACACAGTTTACGCCTTCAACGGCGCGGCGCCGTAGTGCTGTCGGCAGCGGGCGCAGGTCGTGGCCCGAACTGGGCGGTCAGATACGCCACCACAGCGCCGAACTCATCGTCCGAGACCGGCGCGCCAATGCTGACCATCATGCCCACCGTGGTGGACCACAGATATTCGCTGCGGTGCTCTCCGACCAGGATGCGAATGCCATGGCAGCCGCTGCAGCCCTTGAGGGTTTCTTCCCGGCCGGGGCCGGGCGGCAGCAGGTCCTGCCCTTGGGCCGGAAACACCAGGAACAGGCAGAGCAGGGCTGCGGCAGGAATGCTTTTCATCGGGCCATAACATCATTTTCCTGGCGTCCGTCCAAACAGGGAACTCGCAAGCCTGTCCCGAATTGATACAATCTGGGAAAGCTGAACGGGAAAGATCGCCATGCTGAAACTCGCCGCATTGCCGCTGGGACTGGCCGGGATTGTGATGCTGACAGCCGCCGCCCAGGCTGGCGGCCGCTATGACCGTGATTACTACGCCCCGCCTGCGCCGCCGCCGGTGAGCAGCGGCACCGTGAACAACTATTACGGACCGACCACGGTCTATCAGGGCGCGGCGCCGGGTTATTCCTATGACTATTCCAGCGCGCAGCCAGCCTATGGCTATGGCAGCTCATCCGCCTATGCCGGAGCCTCCGCCAGCGCCACTGCCGGCGCATCGGGCTATTATTCCGGGTACGGATCGTATGGCGCGCCTTGGGGCGAGCCTTTCGCCGGCGGCGTCGGCTATTCGCGCTATGGCAATTATGGAGGTGGCTATGGCGGGTCGGTGTATGGCGCGCGCATGGACCCGTGGAACGGCTACAATGGCGGCTTCGGCAACGGCTATTGGTCAGGCGCGTCGATAGCCGCAAGCTTCTGGACCGCAACATAGTCGGTCTTGCCGGTTCCCAGCACCGGGATCGCGTCCACGATCAGCACCCGTCGCGGCACCGCCAGTTCGGAAACGCCATGATGCTGCGCCCAGGCCAGAAGGCTGTTGCGGCTGGCTTCCGGCGCATCTGTCACCAGCACGATCTGTTCGCCCTTGCGGGGATCGGCCACCGTCACGGCGGCATGGGCATGACCGGGCCATAGCGCGGCGGCGCAATTCTCTGGCACCTGCAGCGACACGGTCTCGCCGCCAATCTTGGCGAAACGCTTGAGCCGCCCGCGAATGGCGATGAAGCCATCCTCGTCGATGCTGGCGACGTCGCCGGTGTCGTGCCAGCCGCCTTCCGGCGGCACGATCACGCCTGGCGCTTCGGGCAGGATATAGCCCAGCATCACGTTGGGACCCTTCACCTTCAGACGCCCCGCGCCGGGAATGCCTTCCACCGGCTCCAGCATCGCTTCCATCTGCGCCATCATGCGGCCGACGGTGCCGGGATGATTGGCTTCGATCTGGTTGGCGGCGACCACGGGCGCGGCCTCAGTGACGCCATAGCCTTCCAGGATGTGGATGTTGAACTTGTCCTTCACGAAGGCGCGGGTCTCGTTGCGCACCCGCTCGGCGCCGCAGACCGCCATTCGCACGGAATCCAGGTCACGCTCATCCGCGGCGCGGCCATACTGGGCGATAAATGTGTCGGTGGAGAGCAGGATGGTGGCGCCATGCGCCTTGATGCGCTTGACGATCTCCTTGGGCTGCAACGGCGAGGGATGCGTCACGACGCGGATGCCGCACACCAGCGGCAGGATGGTGCCGACCGACAGGCCGAAGCAGTGAAAGACGGGCAGGGGATTGAATACCAGGTCTTCCGTGATGGAGAGGGCGATATGGGCCTGCACCTGCGCCACGTTGGACAGAATGTTGGCGTGGGACAGCGCCACGCCCTTGGGCGCGCCTTCGGTGCCGGAGGTGAAAAGAATGGCGGCGGTGCTGTCTGGGTTGGGCCTGGCGATCACCAGCGCGGGCGCGACCAGCCCTGCTGCTGCGGCGGCCTTGTCCAGAAGGGAGAGATTGGCGCGGACATCTTCGAGATAGAGCACTTCCGCATGCTTGGCGAGTTCGGCCACCACCTCTTCCAGCTTGGCGACGCCGACAAAGCGTTTGGCCGTCACGATGCGCTTGACCTGTGCCGTCTTCAGGGCGCTGCGCAAATTGGCGGTGCCGCTGGTGAAGTTGAGCATGGTGGGCACGCGGCCATAGGCGGTGATGCCAAAAAAGGTGACCGCCGCCGCCGCGCCGGTGGGCAGCAACACGCCGACAGATTCGCCATGGCGGGTGCCGCGCTTCAGGGCATGTCCCAGCGCGAAAGCGCCTTTCACGATGGTGTCGTAATCCAGAACGCGATCGTCCAGATCGACAAGCGCGGGGGTCTTGCCGCCATGACGGCGGCGGGCCTCCAGCAAAGCCTGTAACAGCGAGCGCCGTGACGCGCGCGGATCGTAAGGGACAAGACTGGGGCTCATGGACAGGTCCGGCGTTGACCGCCGGAAGCTAGCCCGCAAGCAACAAGAGCGCTACCTCAGACCGCTTACGAGGCGCGGAAATGGCCGATCCAGCTCTTGAAGTCGCGGGCAAGCTTTTCGCGCTCGCTGCCCGCGCGCCGGAACAACCCGCTGAGCTGCTCTCGCACCGGGCCGGCCTGGTCCCATAATTTTTCGGCCTGCGGGCCAACCGCCTTCTGCAACGGCGCCAGCACTTCGCGTTCCAGGCGGCGGGGGCCGATGATGGCAACCGCAACGGCAGCGAGACCCAGCGTGCCCAGCGCGATCAATGCCGCCTTGGCGGGGGTGCCCAGGCGCTGCAGCGGATGGCTGGACGCGGTGGCTTTCGCCTTGGCGGCGGGGCGGCGGGCGCGCTTCGGCTTGGCGGCGGCGCGTGGCGTGTGGGGCAGTGAATGGACGGTTGCCATGTAAATCTCCGAGGGGGAATGCTACTTTTGCAACGCAGATAGAAGCCCTTGGTTCAAAAATGGGGTGTTTTAGGCGTCGCACAAGGGACCATTTGCGCTATATCTGCCCCCCATGACGGTCGTGATCGACAAGCTGAGACATCCCGAAAAGGCGCACCGCCCCGACTCCGAGATTCAGCGCAAGCCGGACTGGATCCGGGTCAAGGCGCCTGTCTCCAAGGAATATGCCGCCACCCGCGATGTGGTCCGGGCCAACAAGCTGCATACGGTCTGTGAGGAAGCCGCCTGCCCGAACATCGGCGAATGCTGGACCAAGCGCCACGCCACCATGATGATCATGGGCGACACCTGCACCCGCGCCTGCGCCTTCTGCAACGTCAAGACCGGCTTGCCCGCGCCGCTGGACGCTGACGAGCCTTTCAATGTCGCCAACGGCGTCAAGACGCTGGGCCTGATGCATGTCGTCATCACGTCCGTGGATCGCGACGACCTCGCCGATGGCGGCGCACAGCATTTCGCGGACGTCATCACCAGCACCCGCGCGATGAGCCCCAAGACCAGCATCGAAGTGCTGACGCCGGATTTCCTGCGCAAGGACGGCGCCATCGAAGTGCTGATGGAGGCGAAGCCCGACGTCTTCAATCACAATCTGGAGACGGTGCCGCGGCTCTATCTGAAGGTACGGCCTGGCGCACGCTATTACGCGTCGCTGCGACTGCTGGAACGCGCCAAGGAACTCTATCCCGAAGGCTTCACCAAATCCGGTCTTATGGTGGGGCTGGGTGAGACGCGGGAAGAGATCATGCAGGTGATGGACGATCTGCGCGCTGCGCAGGTCGATTTCCTCACCATCGGCCAGTATCTCCAGCCCACGAAAAAGCACGCCAAGCTGGACCGCTTCTGGACGCCGGACGAATTCAAGGGTCTGGAAAGCATCGCCCGCGCCAAGGGCTTCCTGATGGTGTCGGCCTCGCCGCTGACCCGCTCCAGCTATCATGCCGACAGCGACTTCGCCCAGCTGAAGGCCGCTCGCATCGCGCGCAGCTGATGCACCGGGAAGTCCGCATCGTGCCGTATCCGGCTAAGCTGATGTACCGCGTCGTGTCCGATGTGGAGCAGTATCCCCAGTTCTTGCCCTGGGTGCTGGGCCTGCGGGTCAAGTCGCGCACCGAAGATGGCGTCATCGCCGAGATGATGGTGGGCTATCGTGCCTTCCGCGAGAAATACACCAGCCGCGTCCGGCTCGATCCCGCAGCCCTGATGGTGGATGTGGGACAGACCGAGGGCCCGTTCCGCAAGCTGGAAAATCACTGGCGCTTTGTTCCTGTGACACCGGAAAGCTGCGAAGTGCATTTCGCCATCGATTTCGAATTCCGCAACCGCATCCTGGGGGCGGTGGCGGGCGCGTCCTTCGAAAAGGCGCTGTTCAAGATGACCGAGGCCTTCGAGGCCCGGGCGGCGGCGCTGTCAGGCCAGCCCGTGCAACAGGTCTAGCGCCACTTTCACCGTCGCACGCCGCACCAGGCTACGCCCGATATCGCCGAAGCGGTGTTCTGTCACCTGGGTGTCGCTGCCGTTCGAGACGGCGATATAGACAAGTCCCACCGGCTTCTCCGCCGAGCCGCCGCCGGGACCGGCGATGCCGGTAACGGCGACGGCGATGTTCGCACGCGACTTGCGGATCGCGCCTTCCGCCATCGCCCAGGCCACGGGGGCGGAGACGGCGCCATTTGCTTCCAGCAATTCTTCCGGCACGTCCAGCAAGTCCATCTTGGCCTGGTTGGAATAGGTCACGAAGCCGCGCTCGAAGACATCGGACGATCCGGCAACCTCTGTCAGCAGCGCCGAGATGAGTCCGCCGGTGCAGCTTTCCGCCGTGGTGATCTTCAATTTCTTGGCGCGGGCGGCGGCCAGCAGCGCGGTCGCCTGTTGCAACAATTCGGGCGTAAAACTCATAGTGGCACCAGGTAACGTATCATGACGACGCCAAGGCCCGCCATCAGGCCCGCGATCATGTCATCGGCCATCACGCCCAGCCCGCCCGCGAAACTGCGCTCGGCCCAGCTCACCGGCCAGGGCTTCCAGATGTCGAACAGACGGAAGAGCAGAAAGGCAAGCGACAGCGTCATCGCGGCGTCCTGCGGCTGCGGCAGCAGTCCGCCAAAGACGGGTAGGGCAAAGGCGCATGCCAGCCATTGCCCCGCCACTTCGTCGATCACGCATTCGGATGGGTCTTCGCGGCCGGTGGCGCGGACGTGGCTCTCACAGGCGGCGATTCCGATGACAAAGGCGAGGATGGATGCCGCCGCCAGCGCCAGCGCCCCGCCGAAAAACAGGATCGGCAGCGCCAGCAGCGCCGCCACCGCACTGGCCACCGTGCCGGAGGCGAAGGGGAAATAGCCGATGCCGCCCACAGATGCGATGACGGTGGCGGCGCGGGGCATCAGAGGCGGACCGTGGCGATGGCCTGCGCCGCGATGCCTTCGCGGCGGCCGGTAAAGCCCAGACCTTCGGTGGTGGTGGCCTTGACGCTGACACGCGACAATTCGAGGCCGAGAATTTCCGCGATCTTCGCCTTCATGGCGTCGCGGTGCGGGCCGACCTTGGGCCGCTCGCAGATCAGCGTCACATCGACATGGGTGATGACGCCGCCGCGTGTCCGCACCAGGGACGCCGCGTGGTCGAGAAACTTCCAGCTCGCCGCGCCGCGCCAGCGTTCGTCGGTGGGCGGGAAGTGCATGCCGATATCGCCTTCGCCGATACAGCCCAGCAGCGCGTCGGTGATGGCGTGCAGGCCTACATCGGCGTCGGAATGACCTTCCAGGCCGTGGCTGTGCGGCACCTTCAGGCCGCAGAGCCAGATGTGATCGCCATCGGTGAATTTGTGCACGTCATAGCCGGTGGCGGTTCGGATATCGCTTATCGCGTTATGGGCGCCCATCAATGTTTCGGCCAACGCGAAATCCTCCTTGCGGGTCACCTTGATGTTCTTCTCTTCGCCTTCGACCATCGTCACCGTCAGGCCCGCCAGCTCCGCCAGCGCGACATCATCGGTGACTTCGGTGGCGGCATGCTTGCGATGCGCGTCCAGTATCTTGGCATAGACGAAGCCCTGCGGTGTCTGCGCCCGGTAGAGATTGTCGCGCGAGACCAGGGTAAAGCGGCCGTCGGCTTCCTTCCGGCGCAGCGTGTCGGCGGCGGCCACCATCGGCAGGGCGCCGTCATGGCCCCCTTCCAGCGCCGCCGCCACGGCGGCAACAACCTGGGCGGAGACCAGCGGGCGGGCGGCGTCATGGATCAGGACGAAATCCGGCTCATCTTGCGCCAAGGCTTCCAGCCCCAGCCGTACCGACTCCTGTCGCGTCGCACCGCCAGTGATAAGAGAGTGCAGGTCCAGCCCGGCCAGCGCCGCGGCAGCCAACGTGTCCTGGCCCGGGCCGATCACCACATGGACAGGGTACCCAGAGAACGCCTGGACCGTCCGGCGCAGCATGGGTTGCCCGGCCAAAGTCTCGTATTGCTTGGGCAGGCTGGTCCCGGCCCGCTCCCCCTTTCCGGCGGCCACGATCAGGACGGCAAAGCGGGGCATTGGAACTCCAGCCGATTTTCGGATGAGTCCGGTACCATTTCCCTTGCTGCGGCGCGATATTGAAGTTGCCTTACGCTTCGTATGCCTATATTATAGCCATATGTTCCCTTTGATTAAACCATAGGCAAATGGCGCGTCCGTTCCCCAAATCCGGCTCTCCCGCGATGATCGACCTGAGCAGCGCGGGCCCTATCGCCAGCGCTTTGCCCATGCCGGTCCTGATCATCGGGGCAGGGCAGGAGGTGCTGTTCGCCAACCCAGCCGCCGAGCAGTTCTTCGACACCAGTGTGGCGCTGCTCAAGAAGCTGTCCTTCGTCGAACTGATCCCCTTGGACAGTCCGCTGCTGCAACTGATCAACCAGGCGCGCGAACGCCATTCCACCGCCGCCGAGCGCGATGTCGATCTTTCCACCCCGCGCAACGGCGAGCGAGTCGCCGACGTGACGGTGACGCCGGTAGTGGAGCCGGAAGGCGCGGTGATCCTCACCTTGCAGGAACGCGGCCTGGCCCAGCGCATGGACCGCCAGATGGTGGCGCGGGGCGCGGTGCGCTCCATGCACGGCATGGCGGCAGTCCTGGCGCACGAGATCAAGAATCCGCTGGCGGGCATTCGCGGCGCGGCGCAGTTGCTGGAAGAGGCGCTCGATCCGTCGGAGCGCGAGATGACCCAGCTCATCATCGACGAGACCGATCGCATTCGCACCCTGATCGACCGCATGGAAAGTTTCGGCGACACCCGCGGTTTCGCCCGCCATCCGGTCAACATCCATGAAGTTCTGGGCCGGGTGCGCAAGGTGGCGGAGTCGGGCTTCGCGCGCGGCGTCACCATCGTCGAGAGTTTCGATCCCTCATTGCCGCCGGTGCTGGGCGACAAGGACCAGTTGATCCAGGTCTTCCTCAATCTCGTGCGCAACGCCGCCGACGCGCTGCCGGAAGCGGGCGGCGAAATCACGCTGACCACCGGCTACCGGCCCGGCGTCAAGTTCGGCGCCGCGGTGGCGGGCGAGCGCCTGTCCCTGCCGCTGGAAGTGACGGTGCGCGACAATGGCGGCGGCGTGCCGTCCGACATCATGCCCTACATCTTCGATCCCTTCGTCACCACCAAGGCGCGCGGCTCGGGCCTGGGCCTGGCGCTGGTGGCCAAGATCGTCAACGACCATGGCGGCATGATCGAATGCGACAGCGTTCCGCGCCGCACGATCTTCCGCGTCCTTCTTCCCAAAGCCACGGCCGAGGCCGCCTGATGACCGCGACCATTCTCATTTGCGACGACGACAGCGCCATTCGCACGGTGCTCAACCAGGCGCTGGGGCGCGCGGGGTATGACGTGCGCACCACCGGCACCGCCGCCGGGTTGTGGCGCATGGTGTCGGCCGGCGACGGCAATCTGGTCATCACCGATGTGGTGCTGCCGGATGAAAGCGGTTTCGACCTGATCCCGCGCATCAAGAAGATGCGACCCGAACTGCCGATCCTGGTGATGAGCGCGCAGAACACGTTGCTGACCGCCATCACGGCGGCGGAGCGCGGCGCCTTCGAATATCTGCCCAAGCCCTTCGACCTGAAGGAGCTGGTCCAGGTGGTGCAGCGGGCGCTGGCCAGCCCCGGATGGCGGCGCGAGCAGCCGGCGGATGCCGCCGCAGACCGCTTGCCGCTGATCGGGCGTTCGCCGGCGATGCAGGAAATCTATCGCGTCATCGCGCGCCTGACCCAGACCGACCTCACCGTGATGATCATGGGCGAGAGCGGCACCGGAAAAGAATTGGTGGCCAAGGCGCTGCACGATTATGGCAAGCGCCGCTACGGCACCTTCGTCGCCGTCAACATGGCGGCGATCCCCAAGGAGTTGGTGGAAAGCGAATTGTTCGGCCATGAGCGCGGCGCCTTCACCGGCGCCACCAACCGGGGCGTCGGCCGCTTCGAACAGGCCGAGGGCGGCACGCTGTTCCTCGACGAGATCGGTGACATGCCGCTGGAAGCGCAGACCCGTCTGCTGCGCGTGCTGCAGCAGGGCGAATACACCACGGTGGGCGGACGCACACCGATCAAGACCGATGTGCGCATCATCGCCGCCACAAACAAGGATCTGCGCCAGCTCATCAGTCAGGGCCTGTTCCGCGAAGACCTCTATTACCGTCTCAACGTGGTGCCGCTGCGTCTGCCGCCGCTGCGCGAGCGCGTCGAGGACATTCCCGACCTGGTGCGCCATTTCCTGCGCAAGGCGGAAGAAGAGGGCCTGCCGCACAAGTCGCTGGACAATGAAGGGCTCGACATCCTTCGACGCCATCGCTGGCCGGGCAATGTCCGCGAGCTGGAAAACCTGATCCGCCGTCTGGCCGTGCTGCATGCGGGCGACGCCATTCCCGCCGCCGCGCTTTCCGCCGAACTGAAGGAGCCTGTGCGGACCATGGCTGCCGATGAGGATGGCGCACCGCAATCTCTCTCCGGCGCGGTGGAGCAGTACCTCACCCAATACTTCCTGGCCCATGGCGACAAGCTGCCCCCTGCGGGGGTCTATGACCGCATTCTGGCGGAGGTGGAGCGGCCGCTGATCTCGATCTGCCTGGCGGCGACGCGCGGCAACCAGATCAAGGCGGCGCACCTGCTGGGGCTGAACCGCAATACCCTGCGGAAGAAGATAAAGGATCTAGGCCTGGAAGTTATTCGGGGGTTGCGGAGCGAATAGCCCGCAGGGCTATACGCGAAGCAACGGCGCTAGGCCGCCCGCGCGCCTAGCGCCAGCGTCAGGCGCGCGGAAATAGCGGCCTGAGCCGGGGAATGCCTGACACACACGCCGCTGTGTTTCCGCCAAATCCCTGATTTTCCGGTTGTAAAAATGCATCGCTGCATTCTTGCAACAGTCCGTGGCTCAGCTACACTCCCGCCGCCCTAACAGGACGGCCCCCTTCTCAATGGCGAACACTCGGCAGCGCCTCACCATGCGTTCGGTCTCACGACCGTCGCGCTGGGCCTTCTGGGTCGGCTTGTTGGCCATCGCCACCGGCAGCTTCACCTATGCCGTTCTCAGCGGCCTGACCTCGATCGCGCTGTCGCGCAGCGAAGTCATTGCCCTGCTGATCCTGAACTATGCCCTGGTCTTCACGCTGATCGGGCTGATCGCCTGGCGCCTGATCCAGCTCTGGGCCGAGCGCCAGTCCGGCCGTGCCGGTGCTCGCTTGCACGCCAGGCTGGTCGTCTGGTTCATCGCCATCGCCGTGGGGCCAACCATTCTGGTGGCGATCTTCGCCGTGGTGACTCTGAACATGGGTCTGGAAAGCTGGTTCTCGGACAGGGTGCGAGAGGCCCTGTCTAGCTCGGTCAACGTCTCGCAAGTCTATGTCGACGAACACAAGACGGCAATTCTCAACGATATTCGTTTCATCGCCGAGAATATCCAGCGTGATCCCAGCATGTTCGACGAGAACAAGAAGATCGTCGAGGCGCGTTTCTACACAAGGCTCGGAACGCTGGCCGCCAGCCGCGGCGTGCGCGTCTTCGTATTTGACAGCACTGGGCTGCTGCTGGGCAGTTCGGCGGAGCGTACTTTCAAGGCCTCGCCGCCCAGCCGCGCCGACATCACGCAGGCCCGGCAGAGCGTGGTGGTAGGAAATCCGCGCCCGGACCTTATTACGGCGCTGGTGCAGTTGCAGACGCTGACCGACGCTTATCTCGAAGTGGTACGCGTGGTTGATCCCAAGGTGTTCGGCTACTATCTCAACAACCGCGCTGCGGTGACGGAGTATGACCGCCTCGACCAGAACCGGCAGGATGTGCAGCTCGCCTTCTTCGCCCTCTATTCTCTGGTCTCGCTGCTGGTGCTTCTGGGCGCGATCTGGTCAGGCCTGTGGGCGGCGAACCTGCTGGTGCGCCCCATCTCCAATCTCATTGCCGCTGCGGAACGGGTCTCCGAAGGCGATCTGGAAGCGCAAGTCTCGGTGGAGCGCGACGATGACGAAATCGGCACGCTGGGCCTCACCTTCAACCGTATGACGCAGCAGCTGGTGGCGCAGCGCGCTGAACTGGTGGATACCAACCGTCAGCTCGACAATCGCCGCCGCTTTACCGAAACCGTGCTGTCGGGTGTTTCCGCCGGCGTGGTGGGCGTGGATCACGATGGCAAGATCACGCTGATCAATCGCGCCGCCGCCCGGCTGCTGGATGTCACACCCGAAGACATGGAAGGCAGCTTCTATGCCGAAACCATGCCCGAGCTGGCGGCGCTGGTCCGCAAGGCGATGGAGGAGCCGGTGGCCCGCGCCTCGGGCGAGGTGCAGGTCAAGCGTGGCGCCAAGAGCCGCAGCCTGTCGGTACAGGTTTCCGGCGACACCGACGCGCAGGGCGTCGTCGTCACCTTCGACGACATTACCGATCTGGTGTCCGCGCAGCGCACCGCCGCCTGGGCCGATGTCGCCCGCCGCATCGCGCATGAGATCAAGAACCCGCTGACCCCGATCCAGCTTTCCGCCGAGCGCCTGAAGCGCAAATACGCCAGCGAGATCGTCACCGATCCGGAAATCTTCGCCCAATGCACCGACACCATCGTGCGCCAGGTGGGCGATATCGGCCGCATGGTGGACGAGTTCTCCTCCTTCGCCCGCATGCCCGCGCCCGTGATGCGGCGGGAAAATGCACAGGAACTGCTTCAACAGGCCGTGTTCCTGCAGCGTGTCGCGCATCCCGACATAATCTTTTCCACCGAAGCGCCGAAGGACCCGCTGCATTTCGAAGGCGATGGCCGCCTGATCAGCCAGGCGCTGACCAATGTGCTGAAGAATGCGAGCGAGGGCATCGCCGCCCGCCACGCCAAGGGCGACGACACGCCGGGCCGCATCACCATCGCGGTGGAATCGAACGGCGCGAACTTCGCCTATCGCATCTCCGACAATGGCGTTGGGCTGCCACCGGAGCATCGGCACCGGTTGACCGAGCCTTACGTCACCACGCGCGCCAAGGGCACGGGCCTCGGCCTCGCCATAGTGCGCAAGATCATGGAAGACCATGGCGGCGAGATTGCATTGACCGACAGTGAAAACGGGGAGGGAGCGCAGGTCATGCTGACCCTTCCCTTCATGCAGAAGAATATGAAAGGCAGGGAAGACAATGGCCAAAAACGGCTCGTTGATCGCGTCTGAAATCCTCATCGTCGATGACGAGGAAGATATCCGCGATCTGATCTCCGGCATCCTGGCCGATGAGGGCTATGCCACGCGCGTGGCGGGCGACAGCGAAGCGGCGCTGGCGGCGGTGCGGGCGCGCCGGCCGCAGCTCGTCATTCTCGACATCTGGCTGCAGGGCTCGAAGCTGGACGGTATCGAGTTGCTGGACGTGCTGACGCGCGAGCATCCCGAACTGCCGGTAGTGATGATTTCCGGCCATGGCAATATCGAAACGGCGGTGGCCTCGATCAAGAAGGGCGCCTACGACTTCATCGAAAAGCCGTTCAAGTCCGACCGCCTGCTGCATGTGGTGGAGCGGGCGCTGGAATCCGCACGCCTGAAACGCGAAGTCCGCGAACTCAAGCTCAAGGCCGGTGACGAGGGCGAGATGGTGGGCAATTCCTCCACCATCGCCCAGCTGCGGCTGCTGATCGACAAGATCGCGCCCACCAACAGCCGCATCCTCATCACCGGCCCGGCAGGCTCGGGCAAGGAAGTGGCGGCGCGGCTGATCCATGCCCGTTCGCGCCGCGCGGGCAACGCCTTTGTCGCGGTCAACTGCGCCACGATGGAGCCGGACCGCATCGAGATCGAACTGTTCGGCACCGAGAATGGCGACGGGCCGCGCAAGACCGGCTTGTTCGAACTGGCGCACAACGGCACGCTCTATCTCGACGAAGTGTCAGACATGCCGCTGGAAACCCAGGGCAAGATCCTGCGCGTCCTGATCGACCAGACCTTCACCCGCATCGGCGGCCAGACCCGCGTCCAGGTGGATGCGCGTATCGTCTGCTCCTCGACCCGCGACCTGCGTTCGGAGACCGAGGCGGGCCGCTTCCGCGAAGACCTCTATCACCGCCTCAACGTGGTGCCGGTGCGCGTGCCCTCGCTGGCCGAGCGGCGCGACGACATCCCGATGCTGGTGGGGCATTTCCTCAAGCGCCTGTCCTCGGCTTCCGGATTGCCGATGCGCGAGATCGGCGATGACGCCATGGCGGTGCTGCAGACCCATGGCTGGCCGGGCAATGTCCGCCAGTTGCGCAACATTGTGGAGCGGCTGCTGATCCTGGCGGGCGACGAAACCGAAGCGGTGACCGCCGATCTGCTGCCCACCGATCTGGGCGGCGGGCATGGCGGCGGCCGGCGTTCCGGCGATCTGGTGATCTCGCTGCCGCTGCGCGAGGCGCGCGAAATCTTCGAACGCGACTACCTGATTGCGCAGATCAGTCGCTTCGGCGGCAACATCTCGCGCACCGCCACCTTCATCGGCATGGAGCGTTCGGCCCTGCACCGCAAGCTCAAGTCTCTGGGCGTGGGTTCGGCGCAAGGGTTCAATGCGTGAAATGGCGCAATAGGAATCCGCCGGGCCGTATCGCTTATGTCGATGGCCGTTACCGGGCGCATGGCGCGGCGGGCGTGCATGTCGAGGATCGCGGCCTTCAGTTCGGGGATTCGATCTATGAAGTGGTGAGCGTCCGTGACGGCGTGCTGCTGGACGAGGGCGGCCATCTCGACCGTCTGGAGCGTTCGCTGGCGGCGCTGGAGCTTACCATGCCGCTGCCGCGCGAGGCCTTGCGTTTAGTGCTACGGGAAGTGCAGCGCCGCAATCGCCTGGTTGACGGATCGCTTTATCTGCAAGTGACACGCGGCGCTTTCCGCCGCGACCATCCCATTCCAGACGCCATCGCGAAGCCAACCCTGATCATCGTCGCCAAGAGCATGGACCCTGCAGCGGCGGCCGCGAAGCTGGCCACCGGCATCAAGGTCATCACCCAGCCCGACATCCGCTGGGGCCGCCGCGACATCAAGACGACGCAGCTCTTGCCCAACCTGCTGGCCAAGACAGCTGCCAAGCGCGTGGGCGCGGGCGAAGCCTGGCTGGTGGATGAGGACGGCTTCGTGACGGAGGGCGGCTCCGCCAATGCCTGGATCGTCACGGCGGCGGGCGATGTTGTCACCCATCCGCTGGGCAACGCCATTCTGCCCGGCGTCACCCGCAGCGTTCTGCTGGCGGGTGCGAACGAAGCGGGCGTCGTCTTTCAGGAACGCAAATTCACCGTCGCCGAAGCGCTGGCGGCGAAGGAAGCCTTCATCACCTCGGCGTCCGGCGCGGCAGTGCCGGTGATCGCCATCGATGGCAAGCCGGTGGGTGAGGGCAAGCCGGGGCCTCTCACCCTGCGGCTGCAGGCGCTCTATGCCCGCAAGGCGGCTGCGGATAACTAGTTGCCGTCCGCATCATTTCCCTCTTTCGCAATTGCAGCAATCCGGTATGCTGGCTGTGCGTATATCCCCGTACGCCACGAAAAATGGGCCAACCCATGAGCGAAAAACAACAAAATCTGCAGGACACATTCCTGAATGCCGTCCGCAAGTCCAAGTCGGCGGTCACCATCTTCCTGGTCAATGGCGTGAAACTGCAGGGCAACATCACCTGGTTCGATAATTTCTGCGTTCTCCTGCGCCGGGACGGCCAGTCCCAGCTCGTCTACAAGCACGCTATTTCGACGGTAATGCCGCTGGGCCCGATCCAGCTCCAGGACGAACCGGACGCCTGACATTGGCGAAGGCAAAGTCCGTCCAGCGCACGGCGCTGGTGGTGCATGTCGAGCCCAAGGCACGCAAAGCCCGCGCCCTGCGTGATGCCCAGGCGCGGCTTGAAGAGGCCGTCGGCCTCACCGCCGCCATCCATCTCGATGTCGTCTGGGCGGCGATCGCGCCCCTGGCGCGCGCCGTTCCGGCCACGCTGATCGGCACGGGCAAGGTGGAAGAGATCGCCGAGCAGGCGAAGCTGCTCGAACCCGAGATCGTGATGGTCAACGCCACGCTCTCTCCCGTGCAGCAGCGCAATCTCGAGAAGGCGTGGGGCACCAAGGTGCTTGATCGCACGGCCCTGATCCTCGAGATCTTCGGCGAACGCGCCCAAACCCGCGAAGGCACATTACAGGTCGAGCTGGCGCATCTGAACTATCAGCGTTCGCGGCTGGTGCGGTCCTGGACCCATCTGGAGCGGCAGCGTGGCGGTTTCGGCTTCCTGGGCGGTCCCGGCGAAAGCCAGATCGAAAGCGATCGCCGCCTGATCTCCGAGCGCATCGTGAAGATCAAGAAAGACCTGGAACAGGTCAAACGCACCCGCGGCCTTGGCCGCCAGGCGCGCAAGAAGGTTCCGTATCCGGTCGTCGCGCTGGTCGGCTACACCAATGCTGGCAAGTCCACGCTCTTCAACCGGCTGACCGATTCCAAGGTTCTGGCCCAGGACCTGCTGTTCGCCACCCTTGATCCGACCATGCGCGGCCTGAAGCTGCCGGGCGGTACGCGGGTGATCCTGTCCGACACGGTCGGCTTCATCGCCGACCTGCCAACCGAACTGGTCGCCGCCTTCCGCGCCACGCTGGAGGAGGTGTTGGAGGCTGACGTGATCGCCCATGTCCGCGACGTCGCCCATGATGAGAGCGAAGCCCAGAAGGCCGACGTGCTGGAGATCCTGGCGGAGCTGGGCGTGCCGGAAGACCGACCCATCCTCGAAGTGCTGAACAAGACCGACCTGCTGGAGCCGGGCCCACGCCGTGGCTTGGAGAGCCAAAGCGGGCGGGGCGACGCCTATGCCGTCTCGGCGCTCACCGGGGCGGGAATATCCGAGCTTTTGACGGGTTTTGAAGCCGCCGTGACGCGTGGAAACATTGGTGCGACGCTGAGATTGGACGCCGAGGAGGGGGAGGCGCTGGCCTTCGCCCATCGCCATGCCCAGGTGCTGGAAAGACGGGATCGCGCCGGAAAGATCACCCTGACGCTGCGGATCGCTCCACAGGACCTGGCCCGATTCGAGAACAAGTTCTCGAAGAAAATCGTGTTTGAAAAGGATGTTGCTGCCAGGTCCTGATGTGGATGATGAAATCCACACACGCGGGTCTCACTTGATGCCCTTGGCCTTGGCGTCCTGCCAGAGCGCTTCCATTTCTTCCAGCGACGCTGCGGCGGGGCTGGAACCGCGGGCCACCAAGGTCGCCTCGATATGGCGGAAGCGGCGTGTAAACTTGGCATTGGCGGAGCGTAGCGCGGCCTCCGGATCGACCTTCAGGTGGCGCGCCAGGTTGGCGATCACGAACAGCAGGTCGCCCAGCTCCTCGGCGCGGTCTTCCTGGGTCGGCGCCTCGACAACCTCGCGTGCTTCCTCGGCGAGCTTCTCCAACACGTGATCGACATTGTTCCAGTCAAACCCGACGCTTGCGGCGCGCTTCTGAAGCTTTTCGGCCCGCACCAAGGCGGGAAGGGCGCTGGGAACGTCATCCAGCACCCCGGTCTGGGCCTTGGCCTTGCGTTCCTCGGCCTTCAGACTCTCCCAATAGTCCTTCTGGTCCTCGGCAGTCTGCTTGGCGTCTTCGCCGCCAAAGACATGTGGATGGCGGCGGATCATCTTGGCGGTGACGGCCTCGATCACATCGCCAAAATCGAACAGACCGGCCTCGGCTGCCATCTGGGCGTGGAAGACGGCTTGGAAGAGCAGGTCGCCCAGTTCGCCAGGCAGCGAGGCGAAATCCTGTTCCTCGATCGCCGAGGCGACTTCATAGGCTTCCTCGATGGTGTAAGGCGCGATGGTGGCGAAGCTCTGGTCGCGGTCCCAGGGGCAGCCGCCAGGCGCACGCAACACGCGCATGATCTCGACCAGGGTGGCGATGTCGCGGGAGGGCCCAAGTTTTTTCGTAAGAGTCGTCATGGGCGGACGTTAGGGCGCGAGGCCGGGCGGCGCGCCAGCCATTTCGCCTCACATCAGATATTCGTATAAGTAATATTATGGGAAATTTTGGATGTGGCAACAGCCTTTGGCCATGTTATGATGTCCCCATGACCGACGAATCCACTGCCAATGAGATGAAGCGCCGGGCCGAGGAAGCTTTGAAGAAGAAGCTTGCGGCCCAGGCCAATACCCACGGCGACACCAAGGCAAGCGGCAAGACCGCCGCCAAGGGCGCCAAGCAGCCCAAGCAGCGGATCATCCGCCACCAGGGCCGGTAACACGATGGCGGTTTACGAGAAACCGCCCAAACGCCCCATCAGCCCTTCGCGCGGCAAGCATCGCCGCGACCTGATCGCCGAATACAACAAGCGCTATGCGGAACAGCCCGCCCAGGAAGGTGCCGAGCCGCCTTCTGACGCCAATGATGGCAAGAAGGCTGAGTAGCGGCTTCTATCCACCCTGCTTCCGCGTTTAATTCCCCAAGCCCTTCCGCCACTTGCCGCCATCTTCACCGCGCTTGCTCTCCTCGTATCGGCGTGCGCTGCGCAGCGACAAAAATCGGCGCATGAAAAGCGCGTCACAGATCACCCTGAAGACGAAGAAGACCCGCAAGGCCGTGGCTTGCGCTGTCGACCCCCCCCCCGGGGGGGGGGGGGGGGGGGGGGGCCTGTTCAAAAAATCGCGCTTCGAATAGCCCGGCTCTCAAACGCAATCGTGGCGGCCAGCCCGGCAACCGTAACCGCCTGGTCCATGGCCGCTACAGCGCCGTGGGTTAGGAACGGCGCGCCGTATTGCGCGCCTTCCTGGCGGAATGCGAGTTGCTGATCGCCGGCGCGCGCGCAGCGACGGCCGCCTCAGGTACGCGGCGTGACCTTAAAGCGGGCCAGCGCATTGGTGGCGGCGACGAAGTTGGGCGCCGCTTTCGCCGCCCGCTGATAGTCGTAATAGGCTTCCGGAATCTGGCCCAGCCGTTCATAGGCGATGGCGCGGTTGAAATAGGCCAGCGCCGGCTCGGACGGCCCCAGGGCAATGCCTTTCTGGATATCGCTCATGGCGTCGGCGAGTTGCGCCAGGCTCAGCTTGGCGACGCCGCGATTGAGCCAGGCGTCCGCCTGCTCCGGATTGATGCGCAGCGCGGCGTTGAAATCATTCATCGCGGAGTCGATGCGCTCCAGCTTGTGAAACAGCACGCCGCGGTTCACCAGCGTGGCGACCCGGTCTTCCATGATCAGCGGATTGTTCAACGCGATGTTGCAATGGCCGATGCCGGCAATCAGGTCGTCGCCCTTTTTGGCAGCCAGGAAGCAATGGCGCTCCGGCCCCTCGCCCACCACAACAATCGCGTCCGCCAGTGCGGCGGAACCGGCGCAAGCCAGAGCCGTCAGAGCTGCGGCAAAGGTAAGACGCTGCTTGAGGGTCATGTGGGGCTCCCGGGAGGTGGATTCTTGGGCGGCGGGCAAGTTCTAGCAGAAGTTGACAGAGAAATCCCTGGTCTCCGGTCTGACTTTCCTATTGGATATAGGGATTCAACAAAAATTGGGGACGGACATGCATAGTCTGAAAGTGGCGGCTCTTGCTGGCGCCGCAATGATGCTTGGTTTTGCCATGGTGGGCTCGCATGCCCAGAACGCGCCCGCTGCCCCGGCCGCGGGCCGCGGCGCGCCTCCGCAGCGCGTGGTCAAGTTTTCCTGGGCGCCCAAGCCCATTAAGCCCGTGGGCTGGTCCGGCGTAAACAAGCCTGTGCATCGCGTCGTCGATGTTCTGGCCAGGCACAAGGGCCAGGCGCGCTGGGCGGAGGAAATCGTCCGCGACGGCGAAAACTACAGCGGCAAGTGGATACAGATGGCGCCCGGCGACAAGATCGCACCGCAGTTCTACGCCGACGACCGCGTGATGATGGTGGTCTATTCCGGCCAGCTACGCATCTCGATTGAAGGCCATGAGCCCGTTGTGGCCGGCGCCGGCTTCCTGGTGCAGGTACCGTATCGCACCACCTACAGCATGGAAGTGGTTGGCGATCAGCCGGCGGTGCGCTTCGAGGTCAACGGCCCGAACCGCCTGCCCTTCCACCCCACTACGCAGACAGCCGATGACAAGCCCGCCGATCCGCGCGGCTTCCGCATGACTCGCATCAGCTGGGCTGGCGGCGGCGGCGGTTTCACCAACCCCAATGCCAACAGCTTCAGCAACACGCGTCCCTGGCTGGATTTCAACAAGGACATCGTGCAAGGCGGCGGCCGTGGCGGCGCCTTCGTGTCGGAGAACGGCAACTTCATGAACGTCATCAACCAGCCGGGCGCCCCGACGCCGCCCGACAGCAATCTGGGCCACTGGCACACCGACTATAATGAGTTCTGGTACATCGCGCAGGGCCGGGTGGACTACAAGATGGAAGGCATGCCTGTCTTCAGCACCGGGATCGGCGACGTCGTCTATGCCCCGATCGGCCTGTATCACCGCGCCAGCGGCGGCGGCACCGGAATGAGCACCCGCATCGCCATCAATCCGCGTCCGTCGGGCATGCACAATTATCACGAGACTGCGAACGCGCAGCAGTAGGAAAAATCGCCTCTGGGAAAAGGCGGGCGCATGAGCGTCCGCTCTTTTTTTGTCAGAGCGACAGGGTCATGCCGTCATAGGCGGGCTCGATGCCTGGCGGAAGCGACTTGCGTAGAGCTTCGTAATCCATGTCGACATGCATGTTGGTGAGGATGGCGCGCTGCGGCTTCACCCGTGCGATCCATCCCAACGTGCGGCCAAGATGGGCGTGACTGGGATGGGGCGTGTGGCGCAGCGCGTCCACGATCCAGCACTCCACGCCATTCAGCGCCGCGAAGGCTGCTTCGTCCAGCGCATCGGCGTCGGGACAATAGGCGATGGCCCCAAAGCGGAAACCCAGGCTGCGGATGCGGCCATGACCGACCCCGAAGGCCCGCACCGGGATACCGGCGATGTCGAAAGTCTCAAAGGGCTCGGCGATTTCATGGGCGTCGAGAATGGGCGGATAGTCGCTGCCCGGCGGCGTTTGGAAGACGTAGTTGAACTTGGCGCGGATGCCCGCCAGGCCGCGCGAATCCGACCACAGACCCATGCGGCGCTTGTTCAGCAGCGCCAACACGCGCAGATCATCCAATCCGTGCAGCTGGTCGGCGTGGTCGTGCGTGACGAGAACGCCATCGAGCGCTGTGACCCGCGCTGCCAGAAACTGCTCGCGCAGATCGGGCGACGTATCCACCAGCAATTGCGAAGCGCCCTGGCGCACCAGGATGGAGCAGCGGCTGCGGCGGTTCTTCGGATTGGCCGGATCGCAGGCGCCCCAGTCACCCGCGCCGTCCGGACCGCCCAGGCGCGGCACGCCGCCCGAGGAACCGCAGCCTAGAATCCGGACTTCTAGTGTCATGCGGGCCGTTTCGCCTTGGAGAACAGGCGGAAAAAATTGTCGGTGGTCTCGGCGGCCAGCTCGGCGGGCGTGACGCCTTTCAACTCCGCCAGCATGGCGGCGGTGTGAGTCACGAAGGCAGGCTCGTTGGTCTTGCCACGGTGCGGCACCGGCGCCAGGAAGGGCGCATCAGTCTCCACCAGTAGCCGGTCCAGCGGCACGGTCTGGATGACGTCGCGCAGCGCGCCGGAATTCTTGAAGGTGGCGATGCCGGAAACCGAGATCGACAATCCCAGCGCCAGCGACGCATCGGCGAGGCGCTGGGTGCCGGTGAAGCAATGGATCAGGCCGGTGAAGGCCCCCTTCCCCATTTCATCCTCCAGCACGGCGATGGTGTCGTCATCGGCGTCGCGGGTGTGCACGATCACCGGCAGGCCCGATATGCGCGCCGCCGCGATATGGGCGCGAAAGCTTTCAATCTGGGGCGGGCGCGGGCTGTGTTCATAGTAATAGTCCAGCCCGGTCTCACCGATGCCGACCACCTTGGGATGATCGGTATGCGCCAGCAGCGGCGCGGGATCGGTCACCAGTTCCTTGCCGGATTCATGGGGATGGGTGCCGACACTGCACCAGACATTGTCGAAGCGTTCGGCCACCGCCAGCACGCCGGGAAAGCGCGTCAGTTCGGTGCCGATGGTCACCATCGCTCCCACACCCGCCGCGCGGGCCCGCGCCACCACACCGTCAGCATCGGCGGCGAGTTCGGGAAAATCGAGATGGCAATGACTGTCGATCAGCATCAGAGAATTCCCGCGCGTCGCGCCGTGCCCGACAGCAGGCGCGCAGCACTCAGCACGGTCTGGCGCGGCTCCAGATTCAGGCCATCGGCGCGGGCGAACAATTCCTCCAGCCGCCCCGCCAGCATGGCCCAGCGTTCGGTATTGCCGCCGGCGCGCGCCTTGGCCCGCACCCGCGTCACCAGCGCCTCGATCAGAAAGCCGCCATAAAGCAAAAGCCCGTCGCGGATACGACCGATCTTTTCGCCCAGCGCATGCAGCGCCACCATGTCGGGATCGCGCGCCGCTTCGATCAGGCGGTCGGCTTCCTGCGCCAGCATGGCGCCGTCACCCTCGGCCAGCGTCAGGGCCGCGCCGATACTGCCGCCGGACAGGCGCGCCAGCGCGGCGCGTTCGTCGCGCGCCATGTCGGGCAGAAATTTTTCCAGCGCCCGCTCCACCACGGCGTCCGGCAGCGGCGAAAGATCGAGACGGCGGCAGCGCGAGCGGATGGTGGGCAGCAGCCGGCCCGGCCGATGCGACAGCAGCAGCAACATGGCGTTCTGCGGTGGTTCTTCCAGCTGCTTGAGCAGGGCGTTGGCGGCGTTGTCGTTCATGTCGTCGGCCGGATCGACAATGGCGACGCGCCAGCCGCCCGCGCCCGATGTCATGCCGAAGAACCCGGACAGGCGGCGCACTTCATCGACCGGCAATTCGGTTTGCGGTTTGCCCGCTTTGTTGAGGCCCCGCTTGAGCACCAGCAGGCCGGAATGGGCCCGCGCCGACATTTGCCGCGCCACGGTATCACCCGTTGGCACCGAGATATCCGCGGGGCCTTCGGCCGTCGCGCCATGCCGCAACAGATAGCGCGCCATGCGATAGGCCAGCGTCGCCTTGCCGATGCCGGGCGGGCCGGTGATCAGCCAGGCATGCGGCGGGCGGCCACCGCGCAGCGCTTGCGCGGCAAGCATCAGCGCCTTGTCCTGCCCCAGCAACGTCTCGGTCTCGCGCGGATGCGGAAAGCCCGCAATGCGATCGGACTCGAACTCCTCGTCGCTGGAAACTTTGCGCTTGGCCATGTCGCCTTATAGATCGAAACGGCCCCGCACGGCCTCCCAAATCGCCGCGGCGACTTGGCTCTCGTCCCCTATGGCGTCGATCACCCGGCAGCGGTCGGGCTGGCGGCGGGCGATGTCCAGGAAAGCTTTGCGCATGCGTTCGTGGAAATCCTGGTCGAAGCTCTCGAAGCGGGTTTCGGTGCCGCCCCGCGCCCCTGCCCGGGCCAGCCCGGTCTCCACCGGCAGGTCGAGGATCAGGGTCAGGTCGGGCTTGAAATCGTCCAGCACGGCGGCGTCGATGCGGCGGATGGTTTCGCGCTCTACCCCCCGGCCCGCGCCCTGATAGGCGTAAGTGGAATCGTTGAAGCGGTCGGATACCACCCACTCGCCACGCGCCAGGGCCGGGCCGATGGTGCGCGCGACATGGTCGGCGCGTGCGGCATAGACCAGCAGCGTTTCGGTGATCGGGTTCCAGCGCCCGCCCTCGCCTTCCACCACGAGCTTGCGAATCTGTTCGGCGCCGGGCGAACCGCCGGGTTCGCGCGTCTTCACCACGGTGAGGCCGGTCTGCTCCAGCGCGGCGGCGAGACGGCGCAGCTGGGTGGACTTGCCCGTGCCCTCCCCGCCCTCCAGCGTGATGAACCGGCCTGGCGTCACAGCCCGATCAGCCCCTTGGCTTTGCGCCACAGCCGCACGGCGATGTTGGCCTGCGGCACCGCTTCGGCGGCATAGACGGGCACCGACAGGCCGGGGAATTGCGGGGCACTGACCGTTAGGACACCGACGCGCTGGCCCAGCGTGATGGGGGCCGTCAGGTTGGGATCCATCTTCAGCGCGGTCTTCATGCCCGGCTTGGACTCCACCATCAGGGTTACGCCTAGCGCCTGACGCGCCGTCACCGGCACGATCAGCGCAGCGCCATCCGTCACGGGCGCCTGCGCGATCACCTGGTTTGCGGCATAGACCGGATAGCGGCGGAATTCGCGGAATGCCTGTTCCAAGATGCGGGTCGATTCCTCGGCGCGACGGATGTTGGGGAAATAGTCGTTGTCATATTGTGGATAGCGCAGGCCGTTCAGCACCAGGATCAGCCGCTGCTCGCCGCGCTTGGCTGAAGAGGTGATGCCGTAACCGGCCAGGTCGGTGTGGCCGGTCTTCAGGCCGTCAGCGCCCGGCAGCATGCCCAGCACCAGATCGCGGTTGGGCTGGGTGATTTTGTTCTTGCGATCGACGATCGTGTATTCCTTCTCGCTGAAATAGCGGTAGTAAACCGGATAGTCGCGAACCAGATGACGCGACAGCTTGGCGAGATCGAGTGCGCTCATCAGCTGGCCGGTCGGGTCGGGCAAACCATCCGGATTGACGAAGGTGGACTGCGCCATGCCAAGTTCCTTGGCCCGCGCATTCATCATCTTCACGAAATTCTCGACCGTGCCGCCGATGCCTTCCGCCACCACGATGCAGGCATCGTTGCCCGAAACAATGACGATGCGGCGGATCAGGTCTTCCACCGTCAGGCGGTCGCCGACATGGGTGAATCCGCGCGAGCCGGGCTGCCTCCAGGCGCGCTCCGACACCAGGAAAGTGTCGGTCAACTTGAGGCGGCCATCCTTCAGCCGCTGAAAGATCATCTCGGTGGTCATTAGCTTCGACATCGAAGCCGGCGGCATCGGCACCAGGCCGTTCTTGTGCCACAGCACCTGCCCGGTTTCGCCGTCCATCAGCAGGGCATGCTCCGCCGTACTGTCGATCGCCGCATGCGCCAGGGGCGCGAAAGCGAAAAACAGCGACAGGGCGAAAAGGAAACGGCGCATGGACACTCCGGGGTAGGCGATTACTGGTCGACGACGATGCGGGCGTCACCGCCGCCCGCCTGGACATTGATGCGCGAAAGGGCGGCGTCGGCGTCCTGCACCGAGGCAAACGGGCCGGACCGCACTCTATAGAGAGATTGGCCGTTGCGCTGCACCGTCGATATCTGCAGGTCGCCGCCCAGCGTTGTCATCAGTCGGCGGGCGTTGGTGATGTTGCCGAAGGCGCCGACCTGGACATAAAGCCGGGTCGCGGCGGGAACCGGGACCTGGTCCACCCGGCCCGTGGGCTCAGTGGAGGTGGAAACCAGCGGCGCGGTGGCCACCGGCGCGGGCAAGGGCGCTACCTGCACCGGCGGCGCGACGGCGGCGCCCGCCAGTGCGCCCAGCGCGGAACTGGCCACCTGCCCCGATGGTGCGGCGGGCAAGGCATTGGCGATAAGCAGCGGGGTATCCTCGATCGGTATGCCGCCGCCCAGATCGGCGCGGCTGAGGTAGGTCACGCGCACGCGCGCCACACCGGCGCGCTGCATGTCCAACAGCTCGGCAGCACGGCGAGAAAGATCGATGATGCGGCCGCGCGCGAAGGGACCGCGATCATTCACGCGCACGATGACGGAGCGCCCATTCTCCAGATTGGTCACCCGAACATTCACCGGCAACGGCAGGGTCTTGTGCGCGGCCGTCATCTTGTCGCCGTCGTAGATTTCGCCATTGGCGGTGGGGCGGCCATAGAAAGACGGGCCATACCAGGAAGCGATCCCGGTCTCGTCATAGGTCGGCTGCTCCTGCGGGTAGTACCAGACATTGTCGATCTGATAGGGCTGGCCGATCTTGTAGACCCCCGCATTGGGCGGAACCTGGACCGGCTGCTGCGGCAGCGGAGGCGCGGGTGGCCGCGGCGCAGGCGGGGGCGCGGTGGCGCAGCCCAAGGCAAGCAGGCTGACGGCCCCCAGAAGGGCTATGCGTTCGAATCGGACGGACATGGCCATGAAAGGCTAGTGCAGGAGCCGCGCGGGGCAAAGAACAAGCCTATTCAGGCGGATATGTGCCCTGCCGGCGCTACCGGGTTGCACCGAACCAAAGGGTTCAAGTATTGCCATGTCTGACGGATGGGTGGCCGAGTGGTTTAAGGCAGCGGTCTTGAAAACCGCCGGGCCTGCAAGGGTCCCGTGAGTTCGAATCTCACCCCATCCGCCAACGCACCGAGTTGCGAAACAAACTGTCTCCCCCGATCATGGCCGATAGCGATGGCCCCTCAAAAACCAATGAATTTCCGTCACTTAAGGACAGAATAGCTCTTTACCGCCATCTACCTGCTGGCCGGTGCTGAGTTGGGAGAACCGACCGCCTACCAAGAGCATCACAAACTCCAAGCGGAATCCCGAATCTTAAAGTCTTGGAAATCAGCTATTTACGCCGACTAAACCTTTTAAGCAGAGGTTTGGTCGGTAAGCTGATCTGGCTGCATGCCGCGACGTACGCCAATGGCGTAGGTCGGATCGAAAATGGCAGGCGGCGATGAAGCACCAAAGAAAACCCAGAAAAGAGCTGAAGGTCACAGTCACCTGCTCGGAGGTGATCAACCCGAGCGCCCGCCGACACCATGGGGTATTTCCATCGGTCGACGTGACGGCGATCAGGCAAAGGGCTGGATTATCGCAGAGCGCTGATCGGCCCCCACTGGGTGGTCCGTTTTGATTGTTAGTGCATTCCAGCCTCCAGCGCTATGGCCGGCCGTAGGTGGAGCGTAGCGGAACCGGAGGGCGGCCATAGCGGCGACGCGGTTTCGGGA
>JBIIWB010000017.1:0-42245 GCA_044339125.1 Rhizomicrobium sp.
CGGCCGTTACCTCCATACAATTACCGAACTAGTGCGCGAATTAGGCGGCATTGCAAACAAACTGGGAGATGCTCATCAGTCGGATGAACCCAAGCTTGTGCCGATATCCCTCGGACACTTGTCATCTACGAATGACCGCTTTTGGCGCAAAGCGGACATTGGGACGCTAAGGGTCGAATGACCGCTTTCGGGTAAAGCGGACATTCGGGGGACCGGGCCGGAATGGCTGGTTTTGACCCAAAGCGGTCATTCTCGAACACCCAATATCCGCAGCCTGGCTGCGGGCGCCTTCAGCCTAGCCTGACCTTCTTCAATGCGGCGGCGATCCCCTTGTCCAGCGTGGCGAACGGCACCTCGCCGCTCCAGATAGCCATGATTTTTCCGTCTGTTCCGATCAGAAATTGCAGCGGCAAGCCCAGAACGCCGCCGTAAAGGTTTCCGAACTTCGCGTCGCCCTGCACCACGGGATAATGGAAGGAAATTTTCCGCATCGTCGCTTTGGTGGTATCGGTGGAATCGTCCATCGAAACGCCCACCACCTGAAAGCCTCGTCCGCCATATTTTTTCTGAAACTGGCCGAGATGGGGAACCGCGATGATGCAGGGCGGACACCAACTTGCCCAGAAATCGATGAGTACGATTTTACCGCGCTGGGCTTTCAGATCGAAAGGATGGCCTTGAAGGTCGATGCGGGAAAATTGCGGCGCCTGATCTCCCACCTACAGCTTGACGGGGGCTTTGACGGGCGCGGCGGCTGCCGGCGGCAAGGCCAGCAGCAACGCGAAAATCGCCACCAGGATGCGTGACATCAGCGGCCCGGCAAATCACGGCCCGAATGTTCGCAGTCGCCGTAAGGCAGGCATTTGCCATAAGGTGATAATATAAGTGATTTTACAGGCACGGTTACGTGCTGCGGGTTACCTGAATGCCGGGCTTGTCCGCGTCCCGCAGCCATACATAGATGGCGGGGATCACTAGCACGGTCAGCAGGGTGGAAGACGCAAGGCCGAATAGGAGCGAGATCGCGAGACCCTGGAAGATCGGGTCCGTAAGTATCGTGGCTGCCCCGATCATTGCCGCCAGCGCCGTCAGCACGATGGGCCGGAAGCGGGTGGCGCCCGCCTCCAGCAGCACCTCGCGCATGGTCCGGCCCGGCGTGGCGCTATGCCGGATGAAATCCACCAGCAGAATCGAGTTGCGCACGATGATGCCAGCCAATGCGATGAAGCCGATCATGGAGGTGGCGGTGAAGGGCGCGCCGAACAGCCAGTGCCCCAGTACGATACCAATCAGGGTGAGGGGAATGGGCGTCAGGATTACCAACGGCAGTTTGAAGCTTTTGAACTGCGCCACCACCAGGACATAAATTCCCAGGATGGCGACCATGAAGGCCGCGCCCATGTCGCGGAAGGTCATCCAGGTGACTTCCCACTCGCCGTCCCAAAGCAACGATGGCCTGCTTTCGTCGGCAGGCTGGCCGTGCATCAGGATCGCAGGCGCGGTAAGGGCGCCCCAGTCATGTTCTCGCACCAGCTTGTCCACCGCCATGAGCCCGTAGAGTGGCGCTTCATACTCTCCGGCCAGTTCCGCCGTAACCATATCGACGTAATGGCCGTTGCGGCGGAAGATCACCGGGGTGCCCTGTTCCTCCGTCACGCTGACAATATCGCCCAATTCGACCACTGCGCGGTTGCCTGGCTGGGCGTTGGCGGGAACGGGGGTCGAAGCCAGTTTCTGTGACCAGTTGAGGTCGCTCTTGGGCATCCGAACCACTATCTCGATAGGATTGCGGTCTGGCCCGCGGTGGGAATAACCCACCAGCCGGCCACCCAGCAGGGCCTGCAGAGTGTCATAGACATCGCTTTGCTCGACGCCGAAATATTCCAGCTTGTCCTGGTCTATGGAAATGCGCAGGCGGGGGCGTGGCTCGCCCCAGCTATTGTCCACATCCACGATATAGGGCACCTGGCGGAACAGCTTCTCGGTCTGCACCGCCACGGCGCGGCGCGTCTTTGCATCCGGGCCGTATATTTCGGCAAGCAGCGTGGACAATACCGGCGGACCCGGCGGGACTTCCACAACCTTGAGCACGGTGCCGGGCGGAAGTGGGAGGCTCTTTAGCCGCTGGCGCAGGTCCAGCGCGATGGCGTGGCTTTCGCGGTCACGCTCATCCTTTGCCGCCAGATTGACCGCCAGTTCGCCCAGTTCCGGCTGCTGTCGGAGGTAATAATGACGCACCAGGCCGTTGAAATTGAACGGAGCGGGCGTTCCGGCATAGGCCTGGATCGAGTTCACTTCCGGCATTTGCCGCGCAATAGCGGCGGCGCGGAACAGAACCCGCGCCGTATCCTCCGTGCTGGCGCCCTCGGGCAGGTCCACCATCACCGCCAGTTCTGATTTGTTGTCGAAGGGCAGGAGTTTCACCGGCACGGTCTTGGTCACGAACAGCATGCACACCAGTATCGTCGCGCCGCCGACATAAAGGAGAAAGCGCCGGGCGCTTCCGCGCGACTTCACCACCGGCGCTGCGAGGCGGCGATAGAGCGCGCCCAGCTTTCCCTCGCCTTGCGCGGCATGGGCTTGACCGCTGCGCCGCCCGGAAATCTTCAACAGTGCCCAGGGCGCTATCACCATCGCCACAAAGAAGGAGAACAGCATCGCCGCCGAGGCATTGGCCGGGATGGGTGCCATGTAGGGTCCCATCATCCCCGAGACGAACAGCATGGGCAGTAGCGCCGCCACCACGGTCAGGGTGGCCACAATGGTGGGGTTGCCGACTTCCGCCACAGCCTCGATTGCGGCGGTCTTGCGGTCTCGTCCGTCGCCCATCGCCCAGTGACGGGCGATGTTCTCCACCACCACGATGGCGTCGTCGACCAAGATGCCGATGGAAAATATCAGTGCGAACAGGCTGACACGGTTGATGGTGTAACCCATTAGATGTGCGGCGAAGAGTGTCAGCAGGATGGTGGTGGGAATTACGATCAGGGTGACGGCGGCCTCGCGCCAGCCGATGACCAGCGCGATCAGCACCACGATGGAGATTGTCGCCAGGGCGAGATGGAAGAGTAGTTCGTTGGCCTTGTCATTGGCGGTCCCGCCATAGTCGCGCGTGATTTCAACATGGATGCCCGCGGGGATCAGGCTGCCCTTCAGTGCCTGGACGCGCGCTAAGAGCGCTTCCGAAACCACCACCGCATTGGCGCCCGCGCGCTTGGCGAAAGCGATGGTCACGGCGGGAGCGGTGTGCCAGGCGTCCTTGCCGTCACGCCGGAGCGACCAGACATGATGTTCTTCCGGCCCGGGCCCGATCGCAACCGTCGCCAGATCGCGCACATAGACGGGACGGCCGTCGCGCGTCGTGACCAGAAGCAGGCCGATATCCGGCACGCCCGCCAAGGTGCGCCCCGCCACCGCCTGCGCCATGCGTCCGACCACGCGCAACTGTCCAGCCAGGAAGGAACGATTGGCGCCCTGGACCTTGGCTTCGAGCTGCTGCAGCGTCACGCCAAACAGCGCCAGCTTTTCCGGGTCGGGCTGGACGCTGATCTGCTCGGCGCTCCCGCCCGCAATATAGGTGAGGCCGACATCCTCGACCTTGTTCAGCTCGGCCTGCACCTTCAGGGCCAGCTGGTTCAGGTCCTTCTCGTTCCAGCGAGAGGCCAGCGCCGGTTCGGGCGAAAGGGTCAGGGTGACAACCGCGACGTCATTGATTCCGCGTCCGACGATCAGCGGTTCGGGGATGCCGAGTGGGATGCGGCCATATTCGGCGCGCAGCTTGGCATGTATGCGCAGGATCGCATCGTCCTCGCTGGTGCCGGTGAAGAAGCGCGCCGTGACCATGACGCGGTCGTCCTGCGTCTGGCTGTAGACATGTTCGACGCCATTGATGCCCTTGACGATCTGTTCCAGGGGCCGGGTCACCAGTTCGGCGGCATCGGGGGCCTTCAGTCCGTCGGCCCGCACCATGATGTCCACCATGGGAACGCTGATCTGCGGTTCTTCCTCGCGCGGGATCATCATCAGCGCGATCAGGCCGAAAGCGAGGGCTGCCAGCAGGATCAGCGGGGTGAGCGGTGAGCGGATCGTTGCCCTGGTCAGACGCCCGGAAAAGCCAAGTTCCATGACCGCCTCAGGGCTTCAGCAGGCGGTCGCCCGCGGCGAGTCCGGAGAGGATTTCCAGTTGTGCGGACCGGCCTTTGACAGCGTGGGCTTGACCGCGCTGTACCGGCACATCGAGCGCACCGCCCGCCTTGGTCCATACCCGTGCATAGTCGATGCCCGCGCGCGTGCGGATCAGATTTTCCGGTACCAGGATGGCGGAGCGGCTGCCTGCCGGCACAAAGACGCGGACACGCTGGCCGACAAAATAATCACCCAGCCCGGCCACTTTCGCGTCGGCCACGACATGGCCGTTGTCCACCTGCGGATAGACAAGCGTAAGGGTGCCGAATTGCGGTCCGGCGACGCCCACATCGATGCCGTCCAGACGCACCTGATTGCCGGCCTTGAGCTGGCGGGCGTGACGCTCGGGAACTTGCAGACGCAGGACGAAGTCGCGCTCCGCCACGGTGGCGACGGTATCGCCGGGCATCACCACCGTCCCGGCGGTGACGGGCACGGTGATGACGCGGCCAGAGGTGGGAGCGGTGACCGCTCCTTCGCTGGCCAGTTCGCGCACCACGGCCGATTGGGCCTGCACTGATTTCAGGCTGCTCTGCGCCACGTCATAGGCGGTGCGCGACTGTTCGAACATGTTGCGGGCGATGGCGCCGGAGCCGATCAGTCGCTCCGCGCGTTCGAAATCGGAGCGGGCCTGCCCGACCTGCGCCTGGGCAGCGGCAATCTGGGCGGCATAGGAACTGCTCTGGAGAGCAAGCTTGGGGTCTCCCACCGTCGCGATGAGCTGGCCGCGGGTAACGTAGTCGCCTTGGCGTACCCGCAGTGTGACGATGGTGCCGCCGGTTCGAACGCGCGCCGGTACGGTAAAAGCCGATTGCACCGTAGCGAAGACCGCCTTTTCGTCGGCGACGCTGGCAGCGCGCACGATATAGGCGGGTGGCGGAGGAGGAAGCGCCGACGGCGGCGGTGGTGCTGCGCCCAGCCCGAATAATGCCAGTAACCAGCCCGCGATGCCCATCGTCAGCGGCCTTCCCGCAATTGCCCGGAAGCCGGGTCGGTTGCAATCAAAGGGAGACCGGCCTTTTTCCAGGCTTGGATGCCGCCCGCCAGATGCCCCGCGAAGGCAATGCCCGCATCGGCGCACATTGCCATGGCCTTGGCCGAACGCATCCCCGAGCCGCACTGAAAGACCAGCTTGCGCTCGCCGGGATCTGGCAGCGCCCGGGAGTCGAAGGTGGAGAGAGGATAAAGCAGGGCGCCATGGATGCGCTCCACGGCATATTCATCTGGCTCGCGCACATCGATCAGCACGATGGCGCGTTCTGCCAGCCAACGCGCCACATCGTCGGGCGCGAGATTTTCCGCTGTCATTTGGGGCTTCCCTTGCGTGCCCGCCTGGCGGGACCGCATATCGCCTGCGGCCCGCAATAAATCTCGTAAAGCGTGCCAACCAGGCGGCGTACCGGCTCGCTGGCCAGGGAGTACCAGATCGTCTGGCCCTCGCGCCGTGTGGAAACCAATTCATCCTTGCGTAGCAAGGCCAAGTGCTGGGACACGGTGGATTCGCGGACACCCAGCATCGTCGCCAGCTCGCCGACCGGGGTTTCCCCGCCATTGAGCTGGCAGAGGATCAACAGCCGGTGGCGATTGGCCAACGCCTTGAGCATTTCCTCGGCCATCGCGGCCTGGCCGCGCATTTTATCGACTTGCTTCGCCATCTTCATGTTCATATTTTCGTATATATGAAATAGAGAATATACGGTCAAGCCGTATGCCATTGAAAATCACCCGTTCTGTCCGCGATGTCTTTGCGCTGGATCAAGGACGGGCGGGCTGCAAGGCCCAGAATGTCGAAATTGGAGGACCGAATGGCGAATATCGTGGTGCTGGGCGCGGGCCTGGGTGGAACGCTGATGGCCTATGAGATGAAGGCCGAGTTGCGATCCGGCGACATGCTCACCGTGATCGGACAGGGATCCACCTATCACTTCGTCCCCTCCAATCCCTGGGTGGCGGCAGGTTGGCGCGAGCGGAGAGATGTCGAGATCGACATTGCCGCCACCATGGCACGCAAGGGTATCCAGTACCGGCCCGAGGGTGCGGCGCGCGTGCATCCGGATGAGAACCGTGTCGAACTCGCCGATGGTTCCAGTGTGCCCTATGACTATCTGGTCCTGGCGACGGGTCCCGATTTGGCATTCGACGAGATTTCAGGCCTTGGCCCCGAGGGCCATACCCAATCCATCTGCCATGTCGACCATGCCGAAAAGGCGTATACGGCTCTCGAAGCTTTTTCCGCCAATCCCGGCCCGATTATCGTCGGTGCGGTGCAGGGCGCCTCCTGTTTCGGTCCGGCCTACGAGTTTGCCTTCATTCTCGACACCGAGCTGCGCCGCCGCCGCATTCGCGACAAGGTGCCCATGACCTTCGTGACCTCCGAGCCCTATATCGGACATCTGGGTCTGGATGGAGTCGGCGACACCAAAGGCTTGCTGGAAAGCCAGATGCGCAACCGGCACATCAAATTCATCACCAATGCCCGCGTCCAGCATGTCGAGGCGGGTAGGATGGCGGTGGAGGAGGTGGGCGAGGATGGCGCCGTGAAGAAGGCCCATGACCTGCCTTTCGGTTACGCCATGATGCTGCCCGCTTTTCGCGGGGTTGCGGCGGTGCGGGGAATTGAAGGGCTGACCAATCCACGCGGCTTTATCACCGTGGACCGCCATCAGCGAAATGCCAGATATCCCAACATCTTTGCTGTGGGCGTGGGTATCGCCATCCCGCCGATCGGCCCCACACCGGTGCCCGTGGGCGTACCCAAGACGGGTTTCATGATCGAATCCATGGTGACGGCCACGGCGCAGAATATAGGCGCGCTGTTGCGCGGGAAGCAGCCGGAGGCGGAGGGGAGTTGGAATGCTGTCTGCCTGGCGGATTTCGGAGATGGTGGTGTCGCGTTCGTGGCCGAGCCCCAAATTCCACCGCGCAATCTGAACTGGTCAGCGCAGGGCAAATGGGTTCACTACGCCAAGGTGGCCTTCGAGAAATACTTCATCCGCAAGATCCGGAGGGGCGAGAGCGAACCCTTCTATGAACGCTGGTTGATGGAAGCGCTTGGCATCCATCGGCTCAAGCGTCCCCGTTGAACAAGAGGAGATAGACATGAACATTGACAGGGTTGTTCTGATCGTTGCCGGTAGCGTCGTCCTTGCCGGCCTGCTGCTGGGAGAGTTGGTCGATCCCCTGTGGCGGCTGCTGAGCGCTTTTGCCGGACTCAATATGCTGCAGGCGGCCTTTACGGGCTTCTGCCCGGCCGCCTTTTTCTTCCGCAAGCTGGGCCTGAAGCCGGGTCCTGCCTTCTGCGCGAAACCGTAGACAGTGCCATGAAGGATTATCGCCAGATCACGACCGACATATCTGCCAACTTGAAGTCTCTGAGGCGTGATATTCCCGAAACCATGCAGGGCTTTTCTGCCATGGCCCAGGCGGCGACGAAGACGCAGGCCCTGGATAAGAAGACCAAGGAATTGATCGCACTCGCCATCGGTGTCGCCATGCGCTGCGACGGCTGCATCGGGTTTCACATGGAGACGCTGGTCAAGCTCGGTACCAGCCGCGCCCAGGTGGAGGAGGCGCTGGGCATGGCGGTTTATATGGGTGGTGGACCAGCGCTAATGTACGCTGCTGATGCCCTGGGCGCCTTCGAACAATTTAGTGCGGTCCCAGCCTCGGCCTAGTCAGTCGGCTGTTACCTCCATACAATTACCGAACTAGTGCGCGAATTAGGCGGCATTGCAAACAAACTGGGAGATGCTCATCAGTCGGATGAACCCAAGCTTGTGCCGATATCCCTCGGACACTTGTCATCTGCGAATGACCGCTTTTGGCGCAAAGCAGCCATTGGGCTGACTGGGGCGGAATGACAGCTTTGGAGAAAAGTGGACATTCCTGCTGACGCGCTGGATCGGCTGACCAAACTCGAATGCATACCCCCGGAGGACTAGGTACTTAGCCGGGTGGTGGCTGGCGTGGGCTGTGTGGGGTTCTGTGGCAACAACGGCCAATAGATTTTCGTGGTGAGCAATCCCCGCTCGCCATATGATTTTGGGGGCCAGTTTGTGGACCAGATCAAATAAAGTCTAAATAATAAAATAAAATCAATGCACTGTGGGGGCGCCCTGTCCGCCATTTCCTGAGGCCGCCTCGATCATTGGAGCAGCTTACGGACTCCATCCATGATCACCTTTTCCGCCGTCAGCGTGGTGTTGGAGATGGTCATTTCGTAGCCGCCCTCGCCATAGGCGTCCCTGTTGCCGATATACCCGAAGCCCTCGGCATAGGCCGCCATGGCGACGAAATTGTTCGGGCGGATCGCCTGGGCGCCGAGCTGATACTGGACAAAGCTCTCACCCGGGATGTGCACCGAGTAACCTTGTCCCACGCGCAGTACGGCAAGCGTGGTGCCATCCTCCAGCCCCTGCGCCGAGAGATACTTGCTGATGGCCGCAATGCGTTCGCCCGCCGGGCGCTTGGTGTCGGCGGCGACCGCGCGTGCCTCTTCCTTGAACATGCCATATTTGGCGGGAAGCGAGATGTCGGTGGTGCGCCATTCCACGTCCTTTAGTGTCAGCGGGGAACGCGTGGTCGCGGTCCAGGCGCGCCGCATGGCATCCTCCATCCGTCCGGCAAGTTCCTGGCGCGAGCGCTCGGATCCGTCATTATACTTGCCGACCGTGATATTGCCGCCCGCGCCGGTGAAATAGACTTGGAATGCGCCGGTTTCCTTCTGGCGCCGTTCGCGCGCCAGCCCCACAAATTCCGGTGTGGGGATGCCCTTGCCGAAATTCACCTGGGGATGCGACGCATAATAGTTGAGCGCGGCCACCGGGCGATTGCCGTTCCAGAAGCTGATCACGCGCACATAGGGATCGATCAGCCCTTCGGGCGCTTCCTGCGCTTCCTTGGGGTGGAGAATGCTCAGGACATGCCCGTCCGCATCGGCGTCCACCTTGATATCCGCGGCGACTTCCGCCGGATACTCGTTGGTATAGGTCGATTGGCGGTGCATCCACACGCGCCCATTGGCGCCCATGATGCGCCGGTTCGCGCCGATCCGTTCCGCCATCGCCCTGCCCAGGCCGACATGGGTGACCGGTTGGGCCTGGGGCAGCGCCTGGGTCAGCGCCGCTGCCGAACGCGTTATCACCGCGCGCACCCAGGTGCCCTTGCTTGGTACGCCGGCCGGAACCGGTATCGGCAAGCCATGCTTGATCCGTTCCTCGAAGATTCCGAGATCGCCGCGCGGCGCATCATGCTGATGGAGAGCGTGCACCGTGACCCGGTTCGGTGTAGTGCCCGCTGCCTTGGCGAGCATTGCATGCCATTCGTCGCGCGTCTTTCCGTCGACATTGACCCAGTCAACCGCCACCATGATGATCGGCTGGCCGGCGCCCAGGATCACCACGCCTTTGGCGCGCAGCGGCTCGCCGATGGTTTTGACCACCGAATAGCCCATGTCGTAGCCGATCGGCGGCGTCGCATCTGCTTCGAAGGTGGCGATCCGCAAGCCGGTCGCAGGCGCCGGCTGCGCAATGGTGGTCTGGACGGAGGCGGTGGGGAGAAGCCACAACCCGGTCATCAGCAGGCATCTGCGGGCGGCTGTAACGATGGCGGTCATGAAGAATTCCCTCCGACAATCGAGAATTATCGATGCTGCAATCCTAAGTGCGGGACGGTGGTTTTTCTCACCGCAAAATAAGGCTTGTTGATCTGTTGCCGAAGTAAAACCGGCGCTTGCTCGTGAAAATCGAAGTAATTTTCCGTTTCACACGGCCCTGATCCAGGCCGCAGATTCGACGATGGGCGTGAGCGGGCGTCCGGTCTCGAACCAGGCAACCAGATTGTCGTAGGTCAGTTTCGCCATCATGCGGTGGGTATGCTGTGAGCCCGATCCCAGGTGCGGCATCAGGACGATATTGTCGAGTTCGAGCAGGGCAGGGGGCACCTGCGGTTCGCCCTCATAGACATCCAGCGCCGCGCCCAGGATACGGCGGTCGCGCAAGGCTTGGGTCAGGGCGGCGGTATCCACCACCGAGCCCCGGCTGATATTGACCAGGATGCCCTCAGGCCCCAGCAGATCCAGAATTTCGCCGTTGATTCTGTGACGGGTGCCCGCGCCACCGGCGGCACAAATCATCAGCGTGTCGACATGTTCCGCCATCTCGCGCAGCGACGGAAAATAACGCCCGGCGCTGCCTTCCACTGAGCAGCGGCTGTGATAGGCGACCTCCAATCCGCAAGCGGGTGCGCGCCGCGCCACCGCTTGGCCGATGCGGCCATAGCCGAAAATTCCCAGGCGGCGACCGCGCAGCGTGCCGATGGAAAGCGGAAAGGCAGTGGTGTCGGACCATTTTCCGGCCCGCAGGAAACGTTCGGCGGCGCCCAGATTGCGCACCGCCATGACAAGCAGCGCCATGGCCACATCCGCCACTTCCTCGGTCGTCACGTCCGGCGTGTTGGTGACGACAAGGCCACGTGCTGCCGCGGCGGCCAGATCGATATCGTCATAGCCGGCGCCGAAATTGGCGATCATGGCCAAGGCGGGCAGTGCGGCGATCAGCTGGCCATCGACGCCCAGCTCATTGATCAGCGCAATGGCTTCGATCTCGTGCGCGTGGCTGGCGACGATGCGCGCGACATCTTCGGGCAGGATCGCGTCATGACAGGTAAAGCGCTCCCGCAACGCGACGTCATACGGGGCGAGCAGGCGGCCCAGCACCAGAAGAACCGGCTTCTTCTGACGCGGTTCAGGCATTGTCAGCTCCAGCCAGAGTTAAAAGGGCAAGTTGGTCTGGTTCACAACCGATCGCAAAACCAGATTCGAGGAAAAGCGGGAAATGCCCGGCAGCCGCCGCAAGGCGGTCGCATAGAGCCGTTCCAGCCCCTCAAGATCCTTGACGGCCACGCGGAGTAGATAGTCCGGCGTTCCCGTGAGCAAGTAGCATTGCAGCACTTCTGGAATTTTGGACACCGCCTTTTCGAATTTCATCACCTCATCGTCTGACTGGTTCGCCAGGCCGATGAAAATCACGGCTGTCAAATTCGCGTCTATGGCCGCCGGATTGATGCGCACCGTGTAATTCTCGATGACGCCGCTATCCTCCAGCTTCTTCAACCGCCGGAAGCAGGCGGACTCCGACATGTTCGAGGCGGCCGCCAGTTCTGCGATGGTCGCCCTCCCGTTGCGCTGCAATTCGCGCAGGATGGCGCGGTCGGGCGGCTCCAGAGGGTCTGGAGTAATATTCCGGTTTTTGGCGTTCTTCATCGGATTTATTCCGCTAAAAGCTCCACAGGGCCACATTGCGGTGAAAAAAACCGCCGCTCAAGGGCTAGAGTTTCCGCACCCAAGGAAACTGTATGTCGACCGTTATTGCCAAGCCCCTGCACCAGCAATCCGCGAAAGGCACCGAACCGGCGTCTTGCGCTTTCGAGCGCTCCGCCGCCGCAATCGCGGAGAATTCCCAATATGTTGCGGGCGGGGTCAACAGCGCCTTCCGCATCGGCATGGCGGGCGGGCCGCTGGTCTTCACGCACGGCGATGGGCCCTATCTCTTCGACGTCGATGGCAACAGGCTGATCGACTATTACTGCGGCATGGGCGCGATGGTGCTGGGTCATACGCCCCCAAGCGTGCAGCAGGCGGTCAAGGACCAGGTTGACAAGGGCATTCTCTATGCCGGCCAGTCCGAGGTGGAATTCGAAGCCGCCAGAATCCTCTGCCGGCATATTCCGTCGGCCGAGCGCATCCGCTTCGGTTCGTCAGGCTCGGAAGTGGCGCAGGCCGCCTTCCGTCTGGCGCGCGCCGCCACGGGCAAGCGCGTCGTCCTGAAATTCGAGGGCCATTATCATGGCTGGTTCGACAATATCCTCTGGTCCACTGCGCCCACCAAGGATGCCGCCGGTGCGGCAGAGGCGCCGTCCCTGGTGCCCGGCAGCAAGGGCCAGGATTCCAGCGACGCCGTCGGCCTCGACGTGCTGGGCTGGAACGATCTTCCCGCCCTGGAAGCGCGGCTGGCGCGCGGCGACATTGCCGCCGTCATCATGGAGCCGGCCATGTGCAACCAGGGCGCCATCGCGCCGGCGCCCGGTTATCTGGAAGGCGCGCTGGCCGCCTGCCACCGCCACGGCGCCATCCTGATCTTCGACGAAGTCATCACCGGGTTCCGGCTGGGTCGTTCCGGGGCGCAAGCGCGCTTCGGCGTCACCCCCGATCTCTCGATCTTCGCCAAGGCCATCGCCAATGGTTTTCCGGTGGCGGCGCTGGTCGGGCGCGCCGACCTGATGGACATGTTCGTTTCCAGCGGCGTGCTGCATGGCGGTACCTTCAATTCCCAGCCCGTGACTATGGCGGCCATGGTGGCGGCGCAGAATGCGCTGACGGCGAAGCAGTATGAGGACGCGTCGCGGCGGGGTGTGCGGTTGCGCGATGGTATGGCCGCCATCCTGAAAGAGGCCGGCATCAAGGCGCAGGTCACCGGCTTTGAGCTGATATTCCATGTCGGCTTCGGGCTGGATGCGCCGGCGCGTAACTATCGCGACCTACTCAAGCTGGACAAGGCGCTTTACGTGACGTTCGCGCATGCCCTGCTGAAACGCGGCGTACGGATACTCGAGCGCGGTGCCTGGTTCGTCTCCTTTGTCCATGACGATGCCGTTGTCGACGCCACGCTGGACGCGGTGCGGAGTGCGGCACAAGAAATAGCAGCAGGCCAATAGTTGGAACGGGGTTGACCATGGAAACGGCCCTGAAGGGCAGTATCGGCCGCTTCCAGATGTTCGCCTTCGGCTTCGGCTCGATCATCGGCTCGGCCTGGTGCGTGCTGGTGGGAAGCTGGCTGGCCTCGGCCGGTCCTGGTGGCGCGGTGCTTGGCTTCCTGGCTGGCGGTATCGTGGTCTGCTGTATCGGCGCCTGTTATGCCGAACTGACCTCGCGCGTTCCGGTCACCGGCACCGAGTTCAGCTATGTGCTGCATATCTTCGGGCGTCCGCTGGCGTTTTTTGTCGGCTGGTTTGTTGCCCTGGCCTGGATTTGCGTCACGATCTTTGAAGGTCTGGCCATCGCCTGGCTGTTTGAGCGGTTTGCGCCCGGCGTCCCGGACGTGGCGCTCTATACCGTCTTCGGTAACGTCGTGACGCGCAACCAGCTGATCATCGGTCTTTCGGGCGCGCCGCTGATTGCGCTGCTGAATTATCATGGCGGCAGTCTGTTGGCGCGCTTCCACAGCACGCTCACCTACGGCTTCATCGCCATGGCGCTGGGCTTTGTCGTGCTGATGCTGTTCCAGGGCCAGCCATCCAATCTGCAGCCGCTGTTTCCCTCTGCCGCACCGGTATGGTGGCAGGGTGCGCTGGGCATCTTCGCCCAATGCGCCTTCCTGCTCTGCGGCTTCCAGGCGGTCAGCCAGTTGGTGGAGGAACGCGCCCATCACATTTCGCTGGGCCTGGTCTGTCGCATCCTGGTTTTGGCCATCGGCGCGGCGACCGTGTTTTATTGCCTGGTGGTCGTCTCCACGGCAACGGCGACATCGTGGTCGGCGCTGCCGAACGGAAGCCTGGCCTTCGTGGAAGCCGTTCGCGGCTTGCGCTGGGGCCATGTGCTGGCGCCCATCGTGCTTCTGACGGCGATGCTGTCGCTGGTGAAGACCTGGAACGGCGTCTTCATGATGGCGGCGCGAACGCTGATCGCGCTCACCCGCAACGGCTTCCTGCCGTCCCTGTTCAGCCGCGCGCCGGGACGCTCGGGCGTGCCCTTGCCCATCGTGCTCGCCATTCTCATCCCGAACCTGACGGGCGTCTTCCTGGGGCGTGGCGCCATCGGCCTGCTGGTGGACACCATCACCATCAGCCTGGTGCTGGGTTACGCCATCTGCTGTGTCGGGCTGTTGATGCTGCGCCGCCGGGAAACGGTGGCGCATCCCGGTGTCGTCACCGTCGGATCCGCCGTGCTGGCGGTCGGCGTGATCGGGTCCATCGCCATGGCGGGCGCCGCATTGGTCATGCCGCCGATCCAGCTGGGCGGCTTCCCGCTGGTCTATCTGGTGTTTCCAGGATGGGCGCTGATCGGCGCGCTGACCTTCTTCGGTATGCGCGCAAAAACGCAGCACAATGCCGACATCAGCACCCTTTGAATTGACGCTGTGCCGCGCGTTGCGCGCAGATCACGCTGATGTGACTATTCACGACAGGATTGGAAACAGTGTTAGCGGCGAAGCCCTAACTGACTGTTGTCGAGGTGAAGCACGGCTCACAATCGGTCTGAAACTCATTCCAAATGAGGCCATGAAAATTGCCCCTATTCAACCCTATCCGAACGTCTGCTATTGGCGCAAAGCGGTCATTCATCGCTGGCCTTTTAGGGGTTCCGGAAGACGAGAAATGTTAACGTAGCCGGTCAGCACTGGGCTGATGAGGCGGTGGGAGGGTTGGCATTCAGGATGCCACCATGCCCTCTGACCAGATAATACATGCGCCCAAATGCCGTCCCTGGAATAAGGGGCAGCTAATCGGCCAAAAGCGTCCTCTCAAGCCTAAGGACGTATGGGCAATCCGCGTCAGATTGGAACTCAATGGCAGCCAACGAGATGTGGCGCTTTTCGACTTGGCGATTGATAGCAAGCTTCGAGCCTGTGATTTGGTTCGTCTCAAGATTCAGGATGTTTATGTTGGATCACGCGCGCGCGAAAGAGCCACTGTCATCCAGAAGAAGACCGGCCGGCCTGTGCAATTCGAGATCAATCCGCAGACGCGTGCTGCACTCCAAACCCTGCTCGAATCGACCGACCAAAGTTACGGAGAATATCTCTTCCCCAGCAGGTTCCACGCGAGTGATCATTTATCGATCCGTCAGTACGCGCGACTGGTTCACAAGTGGGTGGAGGCCGCCGGCCTGGACACCATTTTATATGGTACCCACTCCATGCGTCGGACAAAGGCGGCCAAAATTTATCGCAAGACAGGCAATCTTCGAGCCGTCCAAATCCTCCTAGGCCATCCAAAGCTGGAAAGCACCGTTCGTTATCTTGGGATTGAGGTTGACGATGCTCTTAGTTTGTCTGAGCAGGTGGAACTCTGATGGCACCGAGAGCCCTACGGCATCCCGCCCACAAAGCCACTAGTGTCTTCGTTCTTGATGACCGTTAGGCGCACACCCACATGACGGCAACTCCTATTAGGGCAGGCGAGGTTCGCAGCGACCTCATCCAGCTTCACGTCACGATGGACCACCTTGAGGAGCAATTGCACTGGGCTTTGCAGCCATGTGTGCAGGCACCGGATACAGGTCGCTTCGATCAGCACGCCGTCGTCCAGGTCGCGCAGGGCGGTATCTTCGAGCCAGGTCACCAGAAATCCTCTGCGCTGGGGATACGGTTGTAGGCAATCTTCCCGCCGGCATAGCCGCCGGGCGGGGTTGTCCACGGTCCGACTGTGACAACCCGCTTGCCGAACTTGCGGTTGAGGCCGTCGATTGTGTTTGTCAGTGTTTCACATTTCTTGCGGCTGGGGTCGTCGTTCAGCAAGAGGTCAAGCTGTCGTTCTCCGGCTGGCGACAAGTCGCCCAACGTGACCCCGACACTCACCATTCGTGCGCGTCGGGGTATTTGCTTCCGCGCCGTCTCCCAAAGGGCATTAAGCGCCGCTAGGCAGGCTTGGTCGTCTTGAACACAGGGCAGGTCGTATCCGAACGATTTTCCCCCGCTGGGGATGTTCAGCCAGAGCCAAAGCTTGTTCGCGAAATAGCCGTCCCGGCGCATACGCCGCGCGGCTTTGGTCAGCAACAGCCGAGAGCAGGCGTGGGCATGTTCTGCGTCGCGCCAGTCGGGCGGCAGGATGCGCGCATGCCCAAACATGCCTCGTTGCGTCGGCTGTGCGTGAAGGTCGTAGCCATGGAGCGCGTACCACATGCGCTCACCGTTGACGTTCTTCCATATGGCCCGAAGATGTTTGGGCTGGCTGTTCCAGAGCGTAATCATGTTATCGATCCCGGCAGCGGCCAGCCGCTTCTCCATGCCGGGACCGATGCCCGGCACGACGCTGATGGGATGCATAATCAGCGGCGCAGGCATCACATCAGGGCGCCAGATCGTCACCCCGTTGGGTTTGTCCATCTTGCAGGCGACCTTGGCGAGCAGGCGGTTGGCCGCAAAGCCGATTGAGCAGGTGATGTAAGGGCCGATGTTGAGCCGGATGCGGTCTTTGATCCGGGCAGCTAGGCCGGCGGGGTCCGCAATGGCCGCTCCGTCGAGCTTGCACGCCATCTCATCAATGGATTTGACGACCTCGATGGGCGTCTCGCAGCGGATTTCGTTCAGCAGGGCGTTGTGCGCCCGCCGGAACAGGTCCACGCGCTGAGGGATCAGGATGATGTCTGGGCAGAGTGCGCGGGCCTCCGGCACTGGCATGACGTTCTTGCAGCCGGCCGCCTTCGCTTCTTTGGAGCAGGCGATGACCACGGTGCTGTCCGCTGCCCGGCCTTCGACAGGGAAGGGGATGACCCCGACCGGACGGCCCCGCAGCCTGGGCATCGCTTGCTGCATGACCGAGGCGAAGAAGCCGTCGAAGTCTAGATACAGCTTTTCGATAGTTTCTGGCTTCCGCACCCCGTCTCATCCCCATAGGCGAATGAGAACAGAATGAGAACAATCGGAAGGGCGAGTCCAGCCGCTAGGGCTTGTGTTGGAGTGGTGGGCACGGCGGTCGAGGTGGCTTGGCTGCCGGGCGACTCGCCAGCGGCCAGGGCAGGCCGTGACCTGTATGTATGCGTGGTGGCTAGCGGACGGGAGTAAAATCCACCCTCAACGGCGCTATTTTGTGGGTTCTAATGTGGGAATGGTTTCCAAAGTTTCTTTTTAAGCAACTGGAAACATTATGTTTTTTATAAAAAATTGGCTCCCCGGGCAAGATTCGAACTTGCGGCCAACCGGTTAACAGCCGATTGCTCTACCACTGAGCTACCGAGGAACAGTAACGGGGCGCTATCTAGCGCCTCGCGGTCAGCATGACTATATAAAACTAACCAAAAGTGAAGTTTTTTTGCGAGCGCGGCCAAGGGCATGAACGGTAAACACCATATCCGCCTCGGCAAATGGCGCGTTCCGCTGCCCGGATCGGCGGCCCTGCGCATCGCCATGGGCATCCTGCTGATTCTCTGCGGTTTTCTGGGCTTCCTGCCGATATTGGGCTTCTGGATGGTGCCGGTGGGGGTGGTGGTGCTGTCCATCGACCTTCCCATCGCCCGCCGCCTGCGCCGCAAGGTCGAGGTCTGGTGGGGCAAGCGCAAGGATCGCAAGGCCGCCCGGACACGGGCCCGCCTCAAAAAAAATGAGGCCGGGGGTTAGCCCGGCCCCAAGGCGTTGGGTATTGGTGGGGTGTCTTCAAGGAAGACGGTCGGAGCATGGCCTCGCCACGGTTAATAAGGGCTTAATTATCCCGCAAAAGTTCCCTGCACCGCGTTAAAGGGGTGCCGAATCAGGGGATGGGATAGTCTGGAAAAGGGCTGGAGGCCTCGCCCGGAATTGAACCGGGGTTCACGGATTTGCAATCCGCTGCGTCACCACTCCGCCACGAGGCCGTCTCAGGTGGGAGGGGGGCTATATCAGACCCCGGCGGCTCCTCACAAGCAGCACATGGCCAGAGGCAACGGGGCGCGTTGTAGGCCAACGGCACGGGTCGTATAAGCGCGGGGATTCCTTATCGGTGTTCCCGCCATGTCCGCTGCCGCCCGGCTTCACATGATCGACAGCCAGATCCGGCCCAACGATGTCACCGACCCGCGCCTGCTGGCGGCCTTCGATGCCGTGGCGCGCGAGAATTTCGTGCCGCGCGGCGCCCGCGCCATCGCCTATGCCGATGTGCCGGTGGAAGTGGCGCCGGGCCGTTTCCTGCTGGAGCCGCGCTGCTTCGCCAAGCTGCTGCAGACAGCGCAGATCGGTGCGGAAGACCGCGTTCTCGATGTCGGCTGCGCCACCGGCTATTCCAGCGCCGTGCTGGCGCGCCTGGCGGGCAGGGTGGTGGCGCTGGAACAGGATGCCGACCTGCTGCGCATCGCCAGTGACGCGCTGTCCCTCACCGCCAACATCACGCTGGTGCAGGGCGGCTTGATCGAAGGGGCGAAGATGGAAGGCCCGTTCAACGTCATCATCGTCGAAGGCGCGATCGAACAGACGCCCGACACGCTGCTGTCGCAGCTCGCCGAAGGCGGCCGCCTGGTGGCGGTGATGCAGAACGGGGCGCACGGCCAGGCCACGCTGTTCATCAAGGACCATGGTGAGATAGGCCGCCGCGCCATTTTCGACGCATCCGCGCCGCTGCTGGCCGGGTTCAAAAAGGCCGTCGGCTTCGTTTTCTGAGCCCCGTCGGGTCCCCTTCGCGCATTAACCATATCTTTGCCATCGGCGCGGCACTGTCCTAGGGTTTCGGGACTAATCGGGAGCCGCCATGTCTGACGCGCAGCACGAACCGACGATGGAGGAGATTCTCGCCTCCATCCGCAAGATCATTTCCGAGGATGCGCCCGCGACGCCCGAACCCGCGCCGGCGGCTCCGCCGGTCGAGGCCTATCAGCCGATGGAAGAGCCCGACGTGCTTGAGCTGACCCAGGTCGCCGCGCCCGAACCCGCCCCTTATATCCCGCCGCCGGAACCCGAGCCGATCCATGATCTGGTGTTCGAGACCGTGGCGCCTGTAGCGCCGGTGATGGCCGCCGCTTCCAGCGACATCTTCTCCGACAGCACCCGCAAGGCGCTGGACGATGCCTTCGACTCCATTCCGGACGAAGAGCCCGCGCCGGCGCCTGCCGCGCCGCGTCCTGCCGCGCCCTTCGCGCCGGTGGATGGCTCGACGGTCGAGAATGTCTTTGAGCGCGCCGTGCGCGAAAGCTTCGAGCCGGTGCTGAACAAGTATCTGGACGACAATTCCGCCGCCGTGGTCGAGCGCATGAAGCCGCTGATCCGCGAATGGATGGACGAGCATTTCCCGCCGCTGCTGGAAGGCGCGGTGCGCGCCGAAGTCGAGCGCGTCATCAAGGCGCGAGGCGCCAAGCGCTAAACCGCAACGCAAAACTGGAAAACGGCCCGCCTCGCGCGGGCCGTTTTCGTTTGGGTCAGACCCGGACCTGGGCCCAGGGCCCGCGCACCATCAAGGTGATGCCGGGATGGTAGGCATTGAAGAACATCGACTGACCATCTGGCGAGAAGCAGACGCCCGCCAGCTCGGTGTCCATCACCAGACGCCCGAAAGTATAGACCTGGCCCGACGGTGCGATGCCGCGCAGATAGTTCATGCGGTCTCCGGTCTTGTCCTCGCAGACGATCAAATGGCCCTGCGGCGAGACGGTGAGATTGTCGCCGTACTCGAACACGCTGGCATCGCTGGATTCCAGGAAGAGTTCGAGACGCCCGGGCTGCGCGGCTTCCGCAGGCGTGCCTTCATCGGGGCTCAGCACATAGCGCATCACCTGGCCCAGCTTCTTGGGCCCGCCGGACGTACAGGTGATGTAGATCGCGGTTTGTCCGTTCTGCACCGCCAGATGAATGCCTTCGCCGCGGGCGAAGCGCACCGCGCCCTTGACGTTGCCGCGCTGGCGCAGATCGTCTTCGGGGCTGTCGGTGCCGTCCATGTCGATCCAGCGCACCGGGCGCGTCATGCGCGGCGCGAAATCCAGCGCGGTCCAGTTGCGGCTGTCGGTGGTCAGGGCGCTGTCGGCGTAAGCCAGCGCTTGCAGGCGGCCGCCCTTGACCAGTTCGCCCGGCTGGTTGGGCAGCAGGCGGTAGAGCAGACCGTCGTCGCGATCCTCGGTGAGATAGACGATGCCGGTGCGGGGATCGACGGCTGCGGCTTCATGGCGATAGCGCCCCATGTCCTTCAGCGGCACCGGCGTCACCAGGCCCTTGTGCGCCGACGGCACTTCAAAGACCCAGCCATGGCTTTGCGAGCTTTCAGGGTCCTTGATCACCGCTTCTTCGCAGGTCAGCCAACTGCCCCAGGGCGTGGCGCCACCGCAGCAATTGGTCGAGGTGCCCGTCAGGGAGAGAAAAGCGCTCTCGCGCTTGCCGCTGGCCAGATCGAGGACCAGAGTCGAGGTGCCGCCCGGCACGGCGCGGCCGTCCGGCGCGTGGCCGAAATGCTGGCCCTTGCCCAGGCGCGCGCCCAACTCTGCCGATGTGCCCGCCGCCGAACGCGACCAGCCTGCGTCATTGATCGTCAGTTCGTGGTTGCGCACCAGCGCCACCTTGCCGGGGCCCGCTGCGAAGCAGCCCATGCCGTCGAAATTGCTGGGGGCGTGGAAGCCGTCATCCATCATCTCGCCGGTGCGCGACACCACCTGGTAGGTGAAGCCATCGGGCAGGTCGAGGAGCCCGGCGGGATCGGCTTTCAACGCGCCATAGCCGGGGATTTCGCTGCGATAGGGGACGTTCTGGTAGGCGGCATGGGCCCAGCGCGACATGCCGGCAAAGGCGGCGGTGGTGAGCGCGGCGAAACCGAACTGGCGGCGGGAAAGCATGCGGGAATCCTGATCCGAAACGGGTGTGTGTTACTGCGCCTTTGTGACAGGCTTTCGTCAAGCGGCATCCGGCCACCTTTTCCCGCCGTTTCCGAGGTTTAATGTCCGGCAGGGGGTGGGGGTTGACCCCGCCGCAAATCTTTCGCATTTGCCCTGCCATGCTCGACAAGACCTTCAATCCCTCGGAGACCGAAGGGCGCATCTACGCCCAGTGGGAGGCCAGCGGCGCCTTCAAGCCGGGCCGCCGCCCGGATGCGGAGCCGTTCTGCATCGTCATCCCGCCGCCCAACGTCACGGGCCGCCTTCATATCGGCCACGCCCTGAACAACACGTTGCAGGATGTGCTGGCGCGGTTCGAGCGCATGCGGGGCAAGGATGTGTTGTGGCAGCCCGGCACCGACCATGCCGGCATCGCCACCCAGCTTGTCGTCGAGCGCCAGCTGGCCGAGCGCCAGATGTCGCGCCAGCAGATGGGCCGTGAGGCTTTCCTGGCCGAGATCTGGAAATGGAAAGCGGAAAGCGGCGGCGCCATCCTGGAACAGCTGCGCCGCCTGGGCGCGTCCGCCGACTGGTCGCGCGAGCGCTTCACCATGGACGAGGGCCTGAGCAAGGCTGTCACCAAGGTGTTCGTCCAGCTTTATCGCGATGGCCTGATCTACAAGGACAAGCGCCTTGTGAACTGGGACCCTCGCATGCAGACGGCGGTCTCCGATCTCGAAGTGGAGAGCATCGAGCTCAAGGGCAACCTCTGGCACATCAGATATCCGATCGAGGATAGCGACCAGTTCATCACCGTGGCGACGACGCGCCCCGAGACGCTGCTGGGCGATACCGCCGTGGCGGTGCATCCCGATGACGAGCGCTACAAGGCGCTGGTGGGCAAGCATGCTGTGCTGCCGCTGACCGGGCGGCTGATCCCCATTGTCGCCGACGCGTATGCCGACCTGGAAAAGGGTTCGGGCGCGGTCAAGATCACGCCCGGCCACGACTTCAACGATTTCGAGGTCGGCAAGCGTCACAAGCTGCCGCTGATCAATATCCTGAACAAGGACGCCACGCTGAACGATGAGGTGCCCGCGCCGTATCGTGGTCTTACAACTGTTGCAGCCCGCAAGAAGATCGTCGCCGATCTGGAAGCGATGGAGTTGCTCGAGAAGATCGAGCCCATCACCCATGCCGTGCCTCATGACGAAAAGACCAAGATGGTGGTGCTGGAGCCGTTCCTGACGGAGCAGTGGTACCTGAATGTGCAGCCGCTCGCCGACAAGGCCATCGCGGCGGTGGAGCAGGGCAAGACCAAATTCGTGCCGGAGAAATGGGCTGACACCTATTTCTCCTGGCTGCGCAACATCCGCCCCTGGTGCATCTCCCGCCAGCTCTGGTGGGGCCACCAGATCCCGGTCTGGTACGGACCCGATGGCGAGATCTATTGCGGCGAGACCGAGGACGAGGCCAAGGCGCTGGCCGGTGGCAAGGCGATCACGCGCGATGCCGACGTGCTGGACACCTGGTTCTCGTCGGGCCTGTGGCCCTTCTCGACCATGGGCTGGCCGGACCAGACGGCGGAACTGAAGAAATTCTATCCCACCAGCGTGCTGGTGACGGGCTTCGACATCATCTTCTTCTGGGTCGCCCGCATGATGATGTTCGGCATCCATGTCATGGGCGAGATTCCGTTCCACAATGTCGTGATCCACAACCGCGTGCTGGACGAGCATGGCGCCAAGATGTCCAAGACCAAAGGAAATGTGGTCGATCCGCTGGTGCTGGTGGACGAATTCGGCGCAGACGCGCTGCGCTTCACGCTCGCCCTGGCGGCGGGCCAGAGCCGCGACATGCGCATCGGCCCCAGCCGCGTCGAGACCAGCCGCAACTTCGCCACCAAGTTGTGGAATGCGGCCCGCTTCTGCGAAATGAACGCTTGCGTCGCCGTGCCGGGCTTCGACCCGGCGGGCGTGCACCAGACCGTCAACAAATGGATCGTGGCCGAAACGGCGAAGGCGGCGTCGGAAATCACCGCGTCGCTGGCCGCCTTCCGCTTCAACGAAGGCGCGGGCGCGGCCTATCACTTCGTCTATGACGTCTTCTGCGACTGGTACCTGGAATTCGCCAAGCCGCTCTTCAACGGCACAGACGAGGCGGCTAAGGCCGAAACCCGCGCCACCGCTGCCTGGGTACGTGACCAGCTGCTGAAGCTGCTGCACCCCTTCATGCCCTTCATCACCGAAGAGCTGTGGGCCCGCACCGCCGCCGCCCCGCGCGAGACGCTGCTGATCGAAGCGCCGTGGCCGGAATTCTCCAAGCTGCCGGTGAGCGATGCCGCCGCCGCCGAGATGCAATGGGTGATCGACCTCATCAAGGGCGTGCGCTCGGTGCGCTCCGAAATGAACGTGCCGGCCGCTGCGAAGATTCCGCTGGTGCTGACCGGCGCGGATGCCGATGGCGCTGGCCGCCTGTCGCGCAACACCGATGTGATCGCCACCCTGGCGCGGCTGTCATCCGCCGAAACCGCCACGGCGATCCCGAAAGGCTCCGCCCAGTTCGTGCTGGGCGAAGCGGTGGTGGCGCTGCCGCTTGGCGACGTCATCGACTTCGCCAAGGAGCGCGCCCGTCTCGAGAAGGACCTGAAGAAGGCCGAGGACGAGATCGCCCGCTTCGATGCCAAGCTGGGCAACGAGCAGTTCGTCTCCAAGGCGCCGCCTGACGTGCTGGAAGAACAGCACACCAAGCGGGCCGAGGCGCAGGCGCTGGCCACACGCCTGCGCGAAGCCGTCGCACGTCTGGCCTAGCCATAGGGAACTTTACTTCGCCGGTCCCGTTTCCCTCCCGACGAATTCAGGAGGACGCAATGAAATCCTTTGGCAAGATTGTGGCAACTACGGCGCTGGTCATGGGTCTGGGCACCAGCGCGGCGTATGCCGATGGCTGCACCGGCCGTGACCACACCAACGAAACCATTCTGGGCGTGGGCGCTGGTGCGCTCGCTGGCGGCCTGATCGGCGGAGATATTGCCGGTGCCGCGGTTGGCGGCGTCGCGGGCGGCTTCCTGGGCAACTACATTGGCCGCTCATCCGATTGCAATTCCGCCCGCCGCGCCCAGGCCAGCCGGGCCGCCGCCAACCGGGCGGCTGCCAACAGCCGGTCCTATTACGTGGACCGCAACGGAAACCGCCATTATTACTACCGCCGCTAACCCCGGCGTCCCAGTTGACGAAAACACCCCGCTGGCCCCCAGCGGGGTGTTTTTTTGCTCAAATCGCTGGACAGCGACCATGGAAATGTCATTTTCGTAATACCAATGTATACGACTTCATTTTCCAGGGAGATTTCCATGCGCCGCTTCGCCTTCGCCGCCGCCATGCTTGCCGCCGCCTGCGGTTTCGCCCAGGCCCAGACTCCAGCGGCACCCGCCGCACCGCGCCCGCCCGCGCTGGTCGTCACCAGCACCGCCTTCGAAGATGGCGGCGTCATCCCCGACAAATACACCCAGAAGGCGTCGCCCACCGCGCCGTCCATCCCGCTCAGCTGGGTCAACGCGCCTGCCGGCACGCAGAGCTTCGTTCTCATGTTCCACGACCTGGATGTGGTTTCGAACCGCTCCATGACCGACAGCCTGCATTGGCTGGCCTGGAACATTCCCGCCACCGCCACCTCGCTGCCGGAAGGCGTCGCCAACACGCCGACCCTGCCGGATGGCACGGTGCAAATCGCCCACCGCAACACCCATGGCTATGTCGGCCCCGGCTATCCCGGCCCGAACTATCACCACTACACCGTCCAGCTCATCGCGCTCGACAGCAAGCTCGACCTGCCGTCCACCGCGACGCGCGATCAGGTGATGGCGGCTGTGAACGGGAAGATCCTGGGCAAGGGCGTTCTGACCGGCCGCTTCCATCGCTAAGAAGAACAACAATCCGTTCTTGAGGAGACACCATGCGTAACTTCGCTTTCGCCGCAGCGCTTCTGATGGCAGCCTGCGGTGCCGCTGCCGCTCAGACTCCGGCACCGGCCGCAGCACCCGCCATGCGTCCCGTCGGCATGGCCATGACCAGCACCGACTTCCAGAGCGGCAGCATCATTGCCGACGAATATACCGGCAAGGTCAATGTCCAGGGCCAGCCTCCCAAGGCTGTCTCACCGCAACTGAGCTGGACCGGCACGCCCGCCGGCACCCAGAGCTTTGTGATGATCATGCACGACCTGGACGTGATGGTGGGCAAGGGCACCGGTGACAATCTGCACTGGCTGGCCTTTAACATCCCCGGCACCTCCACCTCTCTGCCGCGCGGCGTGCCGAACCTTGCGACCCTGCCGGATGGCACCATCCAGCCGCGCAACCGCACCATCAATGGCTATGCCGGTCCGGGAGCGCCCGCCCCGATCTATCATCACTATGTCTTCAGCATCTGGGCGCTGGACAGCAAGCTGAACCTGACCGAAACCGCCACCCGTGATGACGTCATGCGGGCGATGGACGGCCATGTTCTCGACAAGGCCCATATGGTGGCCCGCTTCCACCGCTAAAGGACGGCATCCGCTATCCACAAATCCCGCCGGAGCCCTCCGGCGGGATTTTTCTTTGCCGCTCCACGGCTTGCCAGTATCGCTGGGCGCAAAGCTGCCCCGGCAAAATCCACCTTGCCGGGCCGTGCTCCGGAGACGATAGTCCCCGCCGTTTCAGCCGCTTGCCGGTATTCGCGGCGGCGGGAGGGGGGAGTACCCCTTCCGAAAAACAGAGGTTCAATTGGGCAGGCCATGACGACATTCGACAAATCCAAGCTTCCCAGCCGCCATGTCACCGAGGGGCCGGAACGCGCGCCGCACCGCTCCTATCTCTACGCCATGGGCCTGACGACGGAACAGATTCACCAGCCGCTGGTGGGCGTCGCCACCGCCTGGAACGAGGCCGCCCCTTGCAACATCTCGCTGCAGCGCCAGGCCCAGGCCGTGAAGAAGGGCGTCGCCGCCAGCCATGGCACACCACGCGAATTCACCACCATCACCGTCACCGACGGCATCGCCATGGGCCATGCCGGCATGAAGTCGTCGCTGGCCAGCCGCGACGTGATCGCGGACTCGGTCGAACTCACCATGCGCGGCCATTCCTATGATGCGCTGGTGACGATGGCCGGTTGCGACAAGTCGCTGCCCGGCATGATGATGGCGATGATCCGTCTCAACGTGCCGTCGATCTTCATCTATGGCGGCTCCATCCTGCCCGGCAAGTTCCGTGGTCGCGATGTGGTGGTGCAGGATTTGTTCGAAGCCGTCGGCCTGCATTCGGTGGGCAAGATGGATGAAGCGACGCTGGACGAGCTTGAGCGCGTCGCCTGTCCCTCCGCCGGTTCCTGCGGCGGCCAGTACACCGCCAACACCATGGCGATGGTGGCCGAAGCCATCGGCCTGGCGCTGCCCTATAGCTGCGGCGCGCCCGCGCCCTATGAAATCCGCGACGCGCTGTGCGCCAAGGCGGGCGAGCAGGTGATGGAATTGCTGGCGAAGAACATCCGCCCGCGCGACATCGTCACCCGCAAGGCGTTCGAGAATGCCGCCATGGCCGTGGCCGCCACCGGCGGTTCGACCAACGCGGCGCTGCATCTGCCCGCCATGGCGCATGAGGCGGGCATCAAGTTCGACCTGTTCGATGTCGGCGAGATTTTCCGCAAGACGCCGTACATCGGCAACCTCAAGCCGGGCGGCCAATATGTCGCCAAGGATCTGTTCGAGGCCGGCGGCATTCCGCTGGTGCTGAAGGCGCTGCTGGATGGCGGCTACCTGCATGGCGATGTCATGACCGTTACCGGCCGGACGATGGCCGAGAACATGGCCAAGGTGAAGTTCAATCCGAACCAGGACGTGATCCGTCCGACCAGCAATCCATTCTCATCCACCGGCGGCGTGGTTTCGCTGCGCGGCAATCTCGCGCCCGATGGCGCCATTGTGAAGATCGCGGGATTGAAGGAACTGCGCTTCGTCGGCCCGGCGCGCGTCTTCGACAATGAAGAAGCCTGCTTCGCATGTGTCGACAAGCGCCAGTACAAGGAAGGCGATGTGCTGGTCATCCGCAATGAAGGGCCCAAGGGCGGTCCCGGCATGCGCGAGATGCTATCCACCACCGCGGCGCTCTACGGCCAGGGCATGGGCGACAAGGTGGCGCTGATCACCGATGGCCGCTTCTCCGGCGCCACGCGTGGTTTCTGCGTCGGTCATGTCGGCCCCGAAGCGGCGGTCAGCGGTCCCATCGCCCACATTCAGGATGGCGACATCATCACCCTGGACGCCAACACCGGCGAAATCTCGGTCAATGTCAGCGAGGCCGATCTGGCCGAACGGGCCAAGAGCTGGAAGCCGCGCAAGAGCGAGTATGGTTCGGGCGCTATCTGGAAATATGCCCAACTGGTGGGACCGGCCCGTTACGGCGCGCTCACCACGCCCGGCGCCGACCAGGAAACCCACTGCTACGCCGACATCTAAACCGCTTGCGGCCCGGTATCGTTCTTGTTATGTTCTTATGGGACATGACAGGAGCCGCGCGTGGACGACGCCAAACTGCGCTGGCTGTTCCTGGACCTGAACAGCTATTTCGCCAGCGTCGAACAGCAGGAAAATCCGCATCTGCGTGGGCGCCCGGTCATCGTGGTGCCGGTCGCCTCCGATCATACCTGCGCCATCGCCGCCAGTTACGAAGCCAAGGCGCTGGGCATCCGCACAGGCACCAAGGTGCTTGAGGCCAAGCGCCTGTGCCCCGGCCTGGCCATCGTCGATGCCCGCCACGATGTCTATGTCGATTATCACCACCGTATCCTGAACGAGATCGAGCGCCACCTGCATGTCACGCGGGTGATGTCGATCGACGAGGTGGCCTGTGAACTGATGGGCGATGAACGCCTCACCGCCAATGCGCTGGCGTTGGCGCGGCGGGTGCAGGCGGGCGTGGTGGCCAATGTCGGGGAATGCATGCGCTCCTCGGTCGGGCTGGCGCCCAGCATCCTGCTGGCCAAGACCGCCAGCGACATGAAGAAGCCGGACGGCCTCACCGTGCTGGGGGCGGATACATTGCCGGACGCGCTGCTGTCGCTGAAGCTGCGGGATTTTTCCGGCATCGGCCACAGCATGGAAGCACGCCTGGCGGCGGCGGGGATCAGCGATGTCGCCGCGCTATGGGCCCTCAGCCCCGGCCGCGCCCGCGCCGTCTGGGGCTCCATGCTGGGCGAGCGTTTCTGGTACGGCCTTCATGGCATGGACGTGGCCGAGCCGCCGGGAAAGCCGCCGCAGAGCTTCGGTCACAGCCATGTGCTGGGCGCCAAGCTCCGCAATCCCACCGCCGCGCATCTGGTGGGCCGCCGCCTGCTGTCGCGCGCCGCCAGCCGCCTGCGCCGCGCCGGATTGAAGGCGGGCGGCCTGTCGCTATATCTGCGGCTGACCGAGGCACCGTCGCGCGATGGCGCACTGCGGTTCGATCCCTCCGGTGACACGTTCCGGTTCCTGCAAATGTTCGAGCAGTTGTGGGGCGGCGTGGCGGACGGCGCGTTTCGTCCCCTGCTGGTGGGCGTGACGCTGTTCGATCTGCGGGCGCAGGAGATTGCCGCCGCGCCTGACCTGTTCGGCTGGTCGGCGCAGGCGCAGGAAAATCCCAAGCGCCTGCGCCTGTCGGCGGCGCTGGACACGCTCAACCAGCGTTATGGCGGCGATACGGTGGCGATCGGTACGGCGCCCCAAGGTCTTTCGCGCTATATGGGCGCCAAGATCGCCTTCAACCGCGTTCCCGCGCGCGATGATTTCCGGGGCTAAAGCATGGGCGCGACATAGGCGGCCATGCGCCCGATCTCGTCCGCAAAGGCAGGCGGGATCGGCGGTCCTTGCGGCACATCTTTGAGAATATTCTCGCCCGCAAGCCAGCGCGCTTCGGCGTCGGGCGTTTTCAGAATGGCAGTGACAGCGCCTGAAAGTTCATAGCCCGGCTGGTCGCCATGGCCGATCAGCCGGTGCGCGGCGCTCAGCATCATGCGGCAGACATACAGCATCTGTTGGCGGTCGCTGGGCGTGAATTGGGTGTTCACATCCTTGCCCGCGAAGAACTGGATGCACGCCTGCAGATCGAAGGAGACGAAGGCGTGGCAGGCCAGCGGCCGCGCTTCATAGACGGTGCAGGCGCCATCATCGCCCAGAAATATGCAATCGCGCCATTCGCTTTTGGGCTCGCCCAGATGTCGCGGCGCCGCGGCCAGCAGCTTCGCCACGGTTTCCTGCCGATCGCGCATCTCGGCGGCAACGGCGAAGGCTTCTGCCGCTGTCACCACCACCGTCTGCACACAGCAATGGGAACAGGCTTTGCGGCAGGCGATGCCGTCCGGCAACGGCGCGCTGCGCTCGAACAATCCCGTGAGATAGGTGACGGCGTCGCGGCAAGGCGAAGCGCCATCGCGCTTCAGCAGGCGCACCACCTGGCGCAGATGCGCGCCCATGATTTGCGGATTGCCGCCCGCGCGCAGGGGCATGGGCAACAGGACCGTATCCTGCTGCACCAGTTGTGCGCGCTCAGCTTCGGAAAACATGGCCCAAACTAGGCGGCGGGCCCGGTCAGGACAATCCTGAGCCGGGGCCACAGCAGATTGAACGCCAACCCGCCCAGCACCAGCGCGCCTGCGCCCAGTTTCCAGCCGGGCAGGGCCTCGCCCAGCACCAGCGCCGAGGTGCCGAATCCGAAGATGGGCACAAGCAGCGACAGCGGCGCTACGGTGGCGGCGGGATAGCGGGCCAGCCGTCAAAGACCAGCGACATCGCCAGCAGGGGCGGCAGCGCGAACAGGCTGGACCAGACGACATAGCCCAGCATGTCTATCTCGCGGCCGCCCTGGCTGCTCAGGCGGGTCACGAAATTGCCACCCGCCCAGCCGGCCGCCCCGATCAGCGCCAGCGTCACGCCCAGCGGGGTCGCATCCTGGCCGCCATGGGCAATGATGATGAGCAAGCCCGACGCCGCCAGCGCCAGTGCGCCCCATTGATAGGGCCGCACCTGCTCGCCGCTGAGAACGATGGACAGGCCGAAGGTGATGAAGTCCTGGCTCTGCATCAGCAGCGAGGCGAGGCCGGGCGACAAGCCGTTGATCAGCGCGATGTTCAGCAGCCCGAACTGCACCACGCCGATCAGCAGGCCGTAGGCCGCAAGGTGTCGCCACGGAACGTCGGGGCGGCGGATAAAGAACGCGGCAGGCAGGAAAGCGAAGAAGAAACGCAGGAACGTGAAGAACAGCGGCGGCAGTTCGCGCAGGCCCAGCCGCGCCACGGTGAAATTGCTGCCCCAGATCGCCACCACGGCAAGCGCGAGCACGCCATGGCGGAGCGACAGCATTTTCATGGCCCGGACGCTAGGCGCGGCCCGTGGCAGCGGCAACCGCGTCCGTCGCACGGCAGGCTCACGCGCGCGTCATGCCTGGGCGCTGGTGCGCGGCCGCCAGTCCAACCATGATCCCGCCATGCGCAGAATCGGCTTTCTCCATGCGATGTCCGCCGCCGTGCTGTTCGGCGTTGGCGGCACCTGCGCCCAGTTCCTGTTCCAGCAGCGCGGCATCAGCGTGGACTGGCTGGTGACCATGCGGTTGCTGTGCGGTGGCACCGTCCTGCTGCTCTCGGCGCTGCGGCAAGGGCGCGGTGTGCTCGCGATCTGGCGCCTGGATGCCAGGGCCGTCATCCTGTTCGGCCTGATCGGCATGATGCCGCTGCAATACACCTTCATGGCGGCCATCGACGCCTCGAACTCGGCCACCGCCACGGTGCTGCAATTCACCGCCCCCGCCATGATCGCGGGATGGTTCGTGCTCGTCGCGCGCAAGATGCCCGACGCGCGTACCTGGGCGGCCATCGCGCTGGCCATGCTGGGCGTGTTCTTTCTGGTGACGCATGGCAGGCCGCAGATGCTGTCGATCTCGGCGCTGGCGCTGTTCTGGGGCATGGCCAGCGCGGTGACAGCAGCGTTCAACTCCATCCAGCCGGCGCGGCTGCTGCGCCAGTATGATGTGCCCATGGTGGCGGGTTGGGGCATGCTGGTGGGCGGCGTGGCGCTGGCCTTCGTGCATCCCCCGTGGCGGACGCAAGGTGTGTGGGATGCCAGCACCTACGGCTTCTTCGCTTTCGTGATCCTGTTCGGCACGCTGGCGTCGTTTTATCTCTACATCAACGCGCTGCGCCTGATCGGGGCGCAGAAAGCCAGCCTGCTGATGTGCGTCGAGCCGCTATCCGCCGCCTTGCTGGCGGTGCTGTGGCTGGGCGTGTCCTGGGGTGCGATGGATTGGCTTGGGACAGCCTGCATCCTGGCCACGGTCATGCTGTTGGCGCGGGAGCAGACGCAGGAAAGCCAATCCGAAAAAGTGACCTAGACTTTGCGCGCCTTCTGCGCCGCGCCCATCACGCGCAGCACATTGCCGCTCCAGAACTGGCCCAGCTGCGCTTCGGTATAGCCCAGCTTCAGCAGCCGCTCGGTGATGCGGGGCAGGGCGGAGACATCCTCCATGCCGGTGACGCCGCCGCCGCCGTCCCAGTCGGGTCCGACGCCGACATGATCCGGTCCCACCAGATCGAGGGCATGGGTGACATGAGCCATGAAGTCGTCGAACGAGGCGCGCGGGATGGGATATTTCGCATCGATCGCCTTCATCGCCGCCGTCTGCCGGCGCATCGCGGCCGCGACCTCGTGGGCCGGGGCGCCCTCGGCCGGGCGCGACGCGGCTCGGGCCGCCGCCACGGCCTTCTGCCGTTCCGGGTTGGGCGGCACAGACACCAGATATTCGTTGTAGCTGTTGATCTGGATGGTGCTGCCCGCCGCCGCCAGCCGCCGGATGCGGGCGTCGTCGAGATTGCGGGGATGGTTGAAGACGGCGCGGCAGCCGCTGTGCGAGCAGATGATGGGCGCGCGCGACAGCTCGATCATCTGATCAAAGACATCGTCGGAGGCATGGCTCTGGTCCACCACGATGCCCAGATCATTTGCCAGCGCCACGAATTCGCGACCCAGCGGCGACAGCCCCTTGGCGCGCGGCGTATCGGTGGCGCTGTCGCCGAACTGGTTGTTGCGGAAATGGATCGGGCCCGCCATGCGCACGCCCAGCCGATGAAAGACGCGCAACAGGCTGACATCCAGTCCCAGGATCGAGGCGTTCTCGATGCTCTGATAGGCGATGCGCTTTCCCGTGGCGGCTATGCGGGCGGCGTCTTCGGGCGTGGTGGCGAATTCAAAACGGCCGGGATTGGCCGCCACCATCTGCTGAATTTCCATCGCCCGCTGGAAGCCGGCGTCGCGCATGGCGAGAAAGCCTTCCGCCGTTTCCGGTCCCTGCGGCGTGTAGATGACGAAGAAGCCGCCATCCAGGCCGCCTTGCACCATGCGCGGATGATCGAGCTGAGTGGTGTCAACATCGCCGCCATGGCGATCCACGATGTCCCAGCCGGTGCGGCCGAAATTGGTGGGAGCGTCGAGATGGGTGTCCAGCGTCAGCAGCCGCCGGTGCATAGCGGCGGAACTTTGCCCGCGTGCGGGCGCTGCCAGCGCCGCCGCGGCGCCTTTTACCAAAAGCATTCGCCGGGAGATCATGACAGCCGCCTTTTGCCCGCCTTGCCGGAGGATTCTAGGGCAGGGGCGCTTGTTCCGCCATCGATGCTTGGTAAATTGTCCGGACTGTCCTGGGGTTCCTGATGCACAAACGGATGATTGCGGGCGTGATGCTCGGCCTGCTGGCGCTGGCGCTGGCCGCGTCGGCGCAGCCCAGGCGCACCGAGTTGGCCCTGTTCCAGGAACGCACCATCTTCAAGTCGGGCCTGCCGCGGGCCCACACCATCGCTCTGACCTTCGATGACGGCCCGAACATCAATACCGCCCGGGTGCTGGACGCGCTGAAGGAGATGAACGTCAAGGCGACCTTCTTCGTCGTCGGCACGCAGGCGCAGCGCAATCCGCAATTGCTGGCCCGCATCACGGCGGAAGGGTATTTGCTGGCCAACCACAGCGCCAGCCATGCGCGTCTCAGCGCCGCCTACAGCGCACGACCGTCGCTGCTGCTGAAAGAGATTCGCGACGTGGACGCGCAGATCACGCCGCACATGAAGCCGGGCGACAAGCTCTATTTCCGCGCCCCCTATGGCTATTGGAAGAGCGCCCATGCCGGCATCCTCAATGACGATGCGCGGCTGCGGAATTATGTTGGCCCGATCTACTGGGACATTGGCGGCCAGATATCGATGTCGCGCGACGGCTATGTGATGGCTGCTGCCGACTGGGATTGCTGGCGTATCGGCTGGAAGCCCCAGACTTGCGCCAAGGGTTATCTGCGCGAGCTGCGCCGCAAGGATGGCGGCGTGGTGCTGATGCATTCCATCCATGTGAACTCGGAGGCGCTGGTGCGGGCCGTGGTGCCCGCCCTGATCGAGGAGGGCTATGGCTTTGTTCGGCTCGACCAGATGCCGGAATATCGCCAGTACGAAACTGCGCCGGAACCGGCCATGGCCAGCGCCGCAGGCCTGGAAAATCTGGCCCGGCTCGGGACCGTGAAATAGCCGCAATCCCGGCCCAGATTCGTGGGGCGGAATCGCTGCCGCAGTGCGGCAAGACCCGCCGAAAGCGTTTTCATCGCGTTGCGGCTGACCCGTGAACGCGATAGCGTCTTCGCAAATATACGCCCCAAAAAGTCCCTCTAGAAAGGAAATCCCATGTCTCGCCTGCTTTCCTATGCCGTCGCCACCAGCCTGCTGTGCTCCGCCGCAATTTCCCCGGCGCTCGCCGCCGGTGGTGCGCTGATAGGCCCGGCCAACGCGGCGCGCGGCAACGTCACCGTCAATGCGGCGCCCAAGGGCGTGATCATCAAGGTCGAAGCCTCGGGCCTGACCCCGGGCTGGCATGGCATCCATCTGCATGAGAAGGCCGATTGCAGCCCCGACACCTTCACCAACGCCGGTGCCCATGTGCACACCAGCATGCCCGCGCCGCACGGCCTGCTGAACCCTGCCGCCAATGACCAGGGCGACCTGCCCAACATCTATGCTGGCGCCGACGGCATGGCGCATGCCGAAATCTATTCGACGCTGGTGATGCTGCCCGCGCTGATGGACGCCGACGGTTCGTCGGTCGTGATCCATGCCAATGCGGACGACCACACGACGCAGCCGATCGGCGGGGCCGGTGGCCGCGTCGCTTGCGCCGTCATCAAGTAAAAAAACCGTGGCGCGACCTGCGCGGGAATAGTCCCGCGCAGGCGCAGCCTGCGGACACATAACAAAACGCATAAGGGAGGCGTCCATGTCATTGAAGCATCTGCAGGTATTCCTGGCATCCGCCGCCGTCGCCGCGATGGGCGTTACTGGCGCTTTCGCGCAGGGCGCCTCGGTCGCCAACACCACCACGCCATACAGCACCACGGCCAAGCCGGACTGCTGCACCTACAAGCCGCCGGGCATCCCCGGCCAGAACATCACCGGCATGAAGGTCTTCCTCTGGAGCGGCCTCAAGAGCCATGGCGACGGCCAGCACGATTATCCGCAGCTGCTGTCGGACTTCAGCAAGCTCCTGACCGAGCATGGCGCGGTGGTGGAGGGCGGCTTCCATCCGCCGTCGGCCGATGAACTGTCCCGCGCCGATGTCGTGATCGTCTACAAGGGCGATGCCGGTTTCATGAGCCGCGAACAGCACACGGAGCTGACCAACTACGTCAAGCGCGGCGGCGGCCTGGTCCAGTTCCACGACACGCTTTGCGGTCCCGATCCGGCCGACGCGGCCACCTTCTTCGGCGGCGCCAAGCGTCATGGCGAAACCAACTTCACGTTGGAAACCACCATCACCTACACGATGCCCAATCCCAGCCATCCCATCGTGGCGGGTCTGGACTTCACTAACTTGAAGATCACCGACGAGGCCTTCTACAAGATGACCTGGGCCCCGGCGAACACGCTGACGCCGCTGCTGGTCAATGTCATCGCCAACACGCCCGCGGCACAGCGCGGCGGCGGCGTCGGCCAGGCAGTGCCCCAGATGTGGGCTTATGAGCACACCATGGCCGGCGGCAAGCCCGCCCGCGCCTTCTCTTGGATGCAGGGCCACATCTACGAGAACTTCGAAAACCAGACCATCCAGACGGCGCTGCTGCGCGGCATTGCCTGGGCTGGCCGCAAGCCGGTGGGCGAACTGGCCGAGTACACTCCGCCGCCCCCGCCCGCCGGGCGTGGTGGCGGTGGTGGCCGCGGGGCTGCCGCTCCGGCGCAGTAAAGCGCAAATTACATGAGAAAAGGCCGTTATAACCCTGTGATAACGGCCTTTTTCTTTTGTAATGCCGGGGTCTTGGGATGGTGTGGACAGTCCCCTGACGGGTAGGCTACCGCGTCCGCCGGACGGCTATGGTCCCAAGGGCGATTCCGCCGGTCCGGGCCACATTCGAGAGGGTTCCCATGCTTCGCTTCTTCCAGGCGCTGATGCCGCGCGAAGACAAGTTCTTCGGCCTGTTCGACGCCCACGCCAAGACGCTGGTGCTGGGCGCCGAGGCGCTGCGCGACCTGCTCTCGGGCGCCAGCCCGGTGCCGGAAGCCTGCCGCCGCATTGTGGCGCATGAGGACGAGGCCGACCAGATTGCCCGCGAAGTGCTGATCAGCGTGCGGCGCTCCTTCATCACGCCGTTCGACCGCGGCGACATCAAGGACCTGATCGGCTTGCTGGACGATTCCATCAACCAGATGCAGAAGACGGCCAAAGCCATCACCATGTTCGAAGTCGAGAGCTTCGAGCCACACATGCGCCAGATGGGCGACATCATCCTGCGCTGCGCCGAGCTGACAGTGGAGGCGGTGAGCCTGCTGGGCGAGATGCGCGAGAAGTCCGCCCGCATCAACGCCATCGCCGAAGCCATCACCAAGCTGGAAGAGCAGTCGGACGAGATCACCGACGCCGGCCTCAAGACCCTGTTCCTGGCCCATCGCGAGAATAACGCCATGGCCTATATCGTGGGCAACGAGATCTACGATCACCTCGAGAAGGTGGTGGACCGTTTTGAAGACGTTGCAAACCGGATCAGCGGCATCGTGATCGAGCAGGTCTGACGTGACCTTTCTGCTCATCTTCCTGATCGGCGTCGCGCTGCTCTTCGATTTCCTCAACGGGCTGCACGATGCGGCCAATTCCATCGCCACCATCGTTTCCACCCGTGTGCTCTCGCCCCGCGCCGCCGTGGCCTGGGCCGCCTTCTTCAACTTCATCGCCTTTCTCTTCTTGGGCCTGCATGTCGCCACCACCATCGGCACCGGCATCGTTTCGCCCGCCATCATCAGCGACCAGGTTATCTTCGCGGCGCTGACCGGGGCCATCGTCTGGAACGTGGTCACCTGGATGGCTGGCATCCCATCTTCCTCCAGCCACGCTTTGATCGGCGGCCTGGTGGGCGGCGGCATCTGCGCCGGTGGCTTCAACGCCGTGGTGTGGCAGGGCCTGGGCAAGACCGCGGCCGCTATCGTGCTGTCGCCCATGACAGGGCTGATCCTGGCCCTGGTGATGGTGCTGATCGTGGCGTGGTCGTTCCGGCATGTCGCGCCCTTCAAGGCTGACAAGATTTTCCGCGTGGTGCAGTTCTGCTCCGCCGCCGCCTATAGCCTGGGCCATGGCGGCAACGACGCGCAGAAGACCATGGGCATCATCGCGGCGCTGCTGTTTGCCCATGGCATGCTGGGCGGCGAATTCCATGTCCCGCTCTGGGTGGTGCTGACCTGCCAGGCGGCGATGGGCCTGGGCACGCTGATGGGCGGCTGGCGCATCGTGCGAACCATGGGTTCGCGCATCACGCACCTGACGCCGCAGCAGGGCGTCTGCGCCGAGACGGCGGGCGCGATCACCCTGTTCGGCGCGACCTATTTGGGCATCCCGGTTTCCACCACCCACACCATCACCGGCGCCATCGTCGGCGTGGGCGCAGCGCGCCGCGTCTCCGCCGTGCGCTGGAACGTGGCCAAGGACATCGTGACCGCCTGGCTCATTACCATTCCCGCGTCCGGCCTGATCGCCGCCGGCGCCTATTATCTCGGCGGCCTGGTCGGCATGTAGCGACGGCGCGAATCGTGGCTTGATGCCGCAATGGAGCCGACGCCGGAGACATCGCAAGACCCGCGCCTGCAAGTCGCGGCACTGTGCTGGCGTCCGCATCCTGTTCCTGAAATTCTGATGGTGACGTCGCTGCGGACACAGCGCTGGATATTGCCCAAGGGCTGGCCGCATCCGGGATTGTCGCTGCCGGAGTCCGCCGCGCGCGAGGCGCTGGAGGAAGCGGGCGTCACCGGCGTGGTGGAGACCGCAGCGCTGGGCTCCTACCATTACCTCAAGGAGAAGGGCGGCGCGGGCATTCCCTGCCAGGTCGAAGTCTTCGCCCTGGAAGTGACGGGGCAAAAGCGCAACTGGCCGGAGAAGGGTGCGCGCGAATTGCGCTGGCTTGCCGATAGCGCAGGCGGCGCAACGTGTCGCCGAACCCAGCCTGCGGGCGTTGCTGCTGGCCTTCCGCCGCCGCCTGCGCCGCGCGGCGTAAATTGCGAGAGTGATTGGCGGATGGGGTGTCCTCCGCCTCGGAGTTTTAACCCACAGATCTGACTCGCAAAATCCCGAAGTGAGAGCGGGCCAGGTGCGGTCTCCCCCCATATCGTACCCCATTTCGCGATGGCCCGCCGAGATTAATTAGACTGGGGTTGAGATGCCCCAAAAAAATATTTCGTTCAGTCCAGGATGATGCCTGTGGGGACCATGGGCACGGCGTCCCTATACCCTGCTACCCCGACGGCCCGAGGCGCAGAAACGCCTGGCCTGGTAGCGGCAGGAACGACCGCTTTTGACCCGTTGCGGACATTCCGGGCGACGTGGAATGAAGCCGGCCGGGCTGGAGTCACCAATGTCCGCTTTGCGCCAAAAGCGGACGTTCGCTTGTCGCCAGGCCAAGCAGGCGCGGGGGTTGACTCTGCTTGGGCCGCTGTGGAACTCGCAAGAAGGACGGACAGCAGCCCAAAGGCTGCCGTGTGTAAGGGGCGCATGACTTAAACTCCTGGCCCCTCATTCAGGATTTAAACTTGGCCGAAAGCGGAAAGTTTCGTTTCTAGGGCTTCAGGCCCAGCAGCAGCGCCGGATTGGTCTTGGCCATCAGGTTAATGTCGGCCACGGAGATGCCTTCCCGGCGCAAGGCATTCATGAAATCCAGCATGCCCTGCGGCGGCATGGGCCGCTGGAAGGCGCGCGGCGTGCCGCCCAGATCGGTGCTTATGACGAAGTTGCCGGCGCCGACGGCGCGGATCGCATCGGCAAAGCGGCGTACCGTCTGCTGTGTGGTCGGCCCCAGGGTCGAGGCATAGCAGAACTCAATCTTCGCCCCGTCCCGCGCCATCTGCTGCATCTGCGGAACGGTCACGGTGATCGGGTTGACGTGGGTAACAATGATGTTTTGCACGCGGCGTTTCCGGGCTTCCGGAATTACCAACAGCGCTTCCTGGGTCGAGATGTGTCCCGTCGCCAGGGTCAGTCCCTGCTTGCCCATGAAGTCGAACAGTTCCAGCACCGACGGCAGCAGCACGCCGTCCTTCTGAACCGGCACGAATACCCCGGTACCCGTCCCATTGGCGCCGCGGATTGAGATTTCGGAGTCGAAAGTCGGCAGCCAGACGACGCGACCGTAGTGGCCGGCGATGTCGGCCATCTGCCGCACCGCCGCAACGTTGATGCCGCCCACCGCCAAATTCTGCGGCACGCCGCCGAAGATTTCGAGCCCGGGCGCCTGCTTGCGCATCAGGTAAGCCATGGCGGCGGTCGGCTCCCAGTGATTTTTCATCACCAGGCCACGCATGCCCGACTTTTGCGCCAGCCGCGCCAGGTCGTCGGCATCGATCTCGCGCGGGCCACCGCTATCCGGGCCCTGATGGACATGGATGTCGATTACGCCGCTGAGCGTAAGGGCAGGGTCCTGCGCCAGAGCGGGCGTTACGAGAAGGGCCGCGATGAGTGTCAGACCGAGCAATCGCATCACTGCCTCCGACTAAAGATCTAGACCAGCGCCGTTTTGTACATCGCGCCCAGCGCCGCCCAGGCGCGCTCGGCCACGGCCTGCAGATACTGGCCATTGTCGGGTACGCACCAGCGATGGTTGCCGCCATAGACTTCGACTGTTGCGGTCCTGCCGGTTTTGGTCAAGGTCTCGCGCAGCGTTTTCTTGGCCTTGGGATCGTTGGTGTCGTCATTGCGGGCGACACAGACCAGATAGCGCGCGCTGATCTTTTCGATCAGCAGATGCGGGGAGTTGGGATTGACCACCAGCACGAAATAACCCTGGGCGGCGAGGCGGCACCCCATGTCGCGCTTCGACGGAGGCAGGCCGCCAGCATCGGGCCATGCCAGCACACCCGGCCAAGTGCCGGATCCTGAAGGGTGAAAAAATACGGCGTCGCAAGATCCGTCCGGGGTCGTGATCCTGGTGTCACGTTCGGTCACGGCGGCCTGTGCGAAAGCCGGACCAGTCGCGCCCATCACGCCAGCGACGGCTGCGAGGGCGGTGAAGCGGCGGCGCGTCAGGCCTTCGTAAGGCACAAAGACTTTCTTGTTGTCGTCGCACATGCTCACGGCCTCCCAATGTTTTCGGCGCTTTATTACGAGCGTTTCCCGGCTTGGGAATTGGCGGGGCGGAAAATTGCGGCTGCGCTCTTCTATTTTGAGAGCCGCGCCGCATCTTGATCTATACGTAAGGTTGCACCGGACCGACCTGCGTGTCATCTTGTGTTCTACAAAGCGGGAGGCATTGCACCTCCCAACCAAGGGGGGGGGGGCTCATGCGTGACTTTATTCGCTCCAGAAATTTTCTAATTGGGGCTGGTTTTGCCATTCTGGTTGGGGTGCTGGCGGTAGCGCAGTTCACGCTGAATCCCGGCAGTCCCGCCAGCGTTGATACAGCGGAAGCGCCGCGTTTTGAAGTTGATCCGTTCTGGCCAAAGCCGTTGCCCAACCACTGGGTGCTGGGCACTGTAATCGGTGTTTCGGTCGACGCTGACAATCATGTCTGGATCATTCATCGCAGTTCTGCATCACTCAGCATCAAAGAAAACCAACTTGAAAAAGGCATAGGTGAATGCTGCGCCGGTGCACCACCGGTGCTGGAATTTGACCAGGAAGGTAATCTGTTGCGCCATTGGGGCGGGCCTGGGGCAGGTTATGAATGGCCGGATTCAAATCACGGCATTTTTGTCGATCATAAAGGCACTGTCTGGATCGGCGGCGGCGGAGGTGCGGATTCTCATATTCTGAAATTCACCAAGGACGGCAAGTTCCTGCAGCAGATCGGCAAGAAGGGCGCGCGCCGCCTCGAGGGCGCCGCCGCCGGCACTGGCGATGTTGAATATCTGGCCCGAATCGGCGGCGGTGCTGCGGCAGGCTATCAAGCCAACAGCAACGACACAGCGAATTTCGGCCGCGTCGCCAAGATCTGGGTCGATGCCAAGACCAACGAGGCCTATATCGCGGACGGTTATCTCAACAAGCGCGTCGCGGTTCTGGATGCCGATACTGGCCAGATGAAGCGCTGGTGGGGCGCCTATGGCAACAAACCCGACGATACACCGCTGCCCGCCTATGAGCCGGGTCAGCCTTTGCCGCAGCAATTTCGTACGCCGGTGCATTGCGCTGACATGTCGATCGACCGGATGATCTATGTCTGCGACCGCGCCAACAACCGACTGCAGGTCTTCACAGCGGAAGGCAAGTTCGTCAAGGAAGCCGTTTATGCCGCGAATACCAAGGGTGATGGCGAGGTCTTTGATGTCGCTTTCTCCAACGACCGGGAGCAGCGCTTTCTGTTCATGGCTGGCGGGGTCAGTAACAAGATCCGTGTCATCGAGCGGCAGACGCTAAAGGAGGTTACCACCTTCGGAGATGGCGGCCGCCAGCCGGGGGAGTTCAATACCCCGCACAGCCTCGCCGTCGACCAGCAGGGCAATCTCTATACTACGGAGACCTATGAAGGTAAGCGCGTCCAACGCTTTCTGCTGAAGGGCCTGGCGAACGTCCCGAAGAACCAGGGCGTGGTGTGGCCGTCGCGATAGTCTAAGCTCCGCGTATAGTCATTATGGGCAGGGTCTTCGCGGCGTTTTGCGTCTTACTGATTGGTGGTCTGCTGCCGAGCACGGGGCCAGCAGCGGCGCACGACATTCCTTCCGAAACCGTCGTGCGCATGTTCGCCAAGCCGGAGGGGCGCGAGCTGCGGGTGCTGGCCCGCATGCCGCTAAAGGCGGTCCCGGATGCGGAACATCCCCGCAAAGAACGAGATTTTGTCGATCTCGCCAAAGCCGAGCCTTTCCTGCGCGATGCCGCAAAGCAGGGAATGATCGACAAGCTTGCGATCTATGAAGATGGAAGATTACTGCCCGCGCCCACCATCGTGGCGGCGCGGATGTCGCTGGAATCTGATCGCTCCTTCACCACCTACGACCGTGCGCGGGCGCATCTGCAAGGTGATTTGCCGGTGAGTCAGACGCTCTATTGGGAGCAGGGACTGGTCGATGTCGAACTGATCTATCCCATCCGCTCGGCGCAGGCGAAATTCATCATCCATGCCGCTTTCGACCGGCTGGGGATTCGCGAAGTCACCAGTCTGCGCTTTATCACGCCGGATGGCGCCGTTCGAGCCTATGAGCTGGAAGACAATGCAGGGCCAGTCGAGATGGAACCCGGCCTGTGGAACGCGGCGTCACGCTTCGTGGTGATGGGCTTTCATCACATCCTGGACGGCACCGACCATCTCCTGTTCCTGCTTTGCCTTGTCATTCCCTTCCGGCGCCTTGCGCCGCTGGTCGCCATTATCACCGCCTTCACCATTGCCCATTCCATCACCCTGATCTCCGCTGCGTTCGGCCTTGCGCCCGCCGTCCTTTGGTTCGCGCCGCTGGTGGAAACGATGATCGCGGCCTCCATCTTCTACATGGCGCTGGAAAATATCGTGGTCGCCAGGCCCACCCGGCGCTGGATACTGACCTTCTGCTTTGGCCTGGTGCATGGCTTCGGCTTCTCTTTCGCGCTGCAGCAGTCCTTGCAATTTGCCGGCGATCATCTGCTGCTGTCGCTGCTGGCCTTCAATCTGGGCGTCGAGCTGGGCCAGTTGCTGGTGCTGTGTATCGCCCTGCCGGCGCTGGCGCTGCTGTTTCGCTGCGTCGTGGCCGAACGGGTAGGGATCATCATTCTCTCCGCCATCGTGGCGCATCAGGGCTGGCACTGGATGGCCGAGCGGCTGGGCGTTCTGTCGCAGTTTCCATGGCCCAACTTCACCATGGAGGCTGTCGCCAGTCTGCTGAACTGGTTGATCGCCGCCGTGATGCTGGCCGCCCTGGTTTGGCTGGCGTCGCTGGGGATGGCGCGTTGGCTGCCGCACGGTTGGGATTCGCCGTCCGACAACCGGACGTGAGACTGACTGGCCCCCACTGAGTGGTCCAGTTTCAATGTTAGTTTAGTGACGGGTTTTGCGCTAGCGGCCCGCCGGCGAACTGATCCGTCGGCCAACAGATTGCTTCTGGTGCTGGCGGACGATATCCCA
>JBIIWB010000004.1:0-135630 GCA_044339125.1 Rhizomicrobium sp.
AACAGGATGATGTCGCCGGAGGCCAGCTTCACGCTTTGGTTCTTACCGCCCCTGGCCGTGTCGCTGATGCGAAACAGGGCCTCGTCGCCCAGCGAGACTCCCACCACCGGCGCTGTGACATCCTTCTCGTCGCGATCCTGGTGCAGGCCCATCTTCGCGCCGGCGAGGTAGAGATTCACCAGGCAGCAATCCGGCGGCGGCAGTTGTGCGATCTCCTCCCACAAGGCGAGCAGGGCAGGCGGGATGGCGGGCCAGGGCTTGCCGGTGACGGGATGAGTGGGCTGGTAGCGATAGCCCGCCTTGTCCGCGACCCAGCCCAACCGGCCGAAATTGCTTTCTTCCACCGAGAAGGGCTTCGACGTCTTGGGCATCGCCGGGCGATAGAGCGGCGCGGCCTCCAATCGTGCCTGCACATCCTCCAGTAGCGATTTTTGTTGGCTGGGAGAGAAGTATTCGCGCCAGAGAAAAATGCCTGGCCCCAAGGTCAGCTTCACCACTGGCGCGGGCTGCGCGTGGGCACGGTGAATATCCTGTCGTAGAAGTCGGCCATGCCGCGCGCGTCCAACCAGGCTTTCAGTTTCTCTGGCGTATAATTGCGCGCGGCCCATTCGGCCAACGGTGCGCCCTTCGAGTCTTCGTTGGCGAAGTCGAGGAACTGTTTCAGCCAGCGCTGGTGCATCTTGGGAAAATGCAGGTATGGCCAGCGTGCGAATTGCGCCCGCGCTTGTGGTAGCGCATCCCAGCCGCCGCGAAAGATCAGATACAGCGCCAGCGCCAGGCTGGTGCGGTCCTGCCCCCCGGAGCATTTTGCGACAAAGGGATGCGGCGCGGCGGCGAAGACCTCCATCAGCCGCATCATCATTTCGCGCGTCGGCAACTTGCGCGAATCCATCATGGTGTCGAAATGTGGAATGCCCAGCGTTGCTGCCGCTTTCGTTTCGTTTTTCCACCAGGAAAGATCGTCATTGCGGCCGCGCAGATTGACGATTGCCTGGATGCCGCGCTTCGCCAGGAACCGGCGGTAGCCGCCTGCCCAAGGCTGGGCCATGCGTGCCGCTTCGCCCGGCACCACCCAGTGGAAATTGTAGAGAATGTCGCCAAGGGAGCGCATAAGATCAGCTTGTATACGCCAGCCGGGGAGAGGCAAAGCATGCGCATCGCCAAGGCCACCCTGAACCGCAAATGGCTGGCCAGCACCGTGCTGGCGGTGGCGGTTTTCGTCGTGCTGGGAACGCTGGACTCGCGGCTGCGGACGCTCAGCGGCGTCGGCACTTTCGACCTGCAGGGCTTCGTCACCGCGGCCCAGTATGACGCCGCTTTCCACGCCTGGGGCATCAACGCCTATCTGTCACGCGCGGGCTTCAACCTGGGGCTGGATTACCTGTTCATCCCGCTGTGCGGCGCGGCGCTGTTCTATTCCGGCGTGATCGTGGTGGAAGCGTTCGCCCCTTCGGCCGGGCGCCTGCGCCGCATCCTGGCCATGGTGGCATTCGCGCCGGTGGTGGCTGCCGGTCTCGACGTGATCGAAAATGCGCTACACGTCACCATGCTCTGGAACGGCGCGACCGACGCGCTGGCCCGGATTGCCCATACCGTCTCCGCCGCCAAGGGGGTGGGCTTCGGGATCGGGATGCTCTTGCTGCTGGGCGCCATCCTGGCCCGTATCCTGAGTCGGCGGAAAAGCGGCTAGCCGGTGGGGTTCATGTGGTTGAAACGGCCCGGAATCCTTCTGCTTGACCCATAAAGCCTTTTCCGTATATTGCGCCGCTCTTCGGGCGACTCCGTTGCCCGGAAAACTCTTTATATTCAAGGAATTAGACCATGTATGCGGTCGTCCGCACCGGCGGAAAACAGTATAAAGTGGCCAAGGACACGGTCCTGAAGGTCGAAAGCATCACAGGCGATGTGGGCTCCAAGCTCGACCTGGAAGTGCTGATGCTGGGCGGCGACGCCCCCAAGATCGGCGCGCCTCTGGTCAAAGGCGCCTCGGTCCAGTGCGAGATCGTCGAGCACGGCCAGGGCGAGAAGGTCATCGCCTTCAAGAAGAAGCGCCGCAAGAATACCCACCGCAAGCGCGGTCATCGCCAGCACTTCACCACGGTGAAGGTGCTCGGCATCACTGCCGGTTAAGGACACACACAAATGGCACACAAGAAGGCAGGCGGTTCTTCGCGCAACGGTCGCGACTCGAACCCGAAGATGCTGGGCGTGAAGCTGTTCGGCGGCGAAGCCGTCGCGGGCGGCAATGTGATCGTGCGTCAGCGCGGCACCAAGTTCTATGCCGGCGAGAATGTCGGCATGGGCAAGGACCATACGCTTTTCGCTCTGGCCGATGGCCACGTCTCGTTCAAGACCGGCTTTAAGCGTCGCACCTTTGTGTCCGTCCTGCCGGCGAAAAACCCGGCCAAGGTGGCGGCGGAATAACAGGCGGCTGAAGACATAGGCTGCCACCAAAAGTGGCGGCCCGTTATGCGAGGGAGATGGTCCGCCATCTCCCTTTTTTATTCCTCGCACGAAAGGACCAGCGGGGAATGTCATGTGCGTTTTGGAGAGCGAGAGACTGATTTTGAGGCCGCACAGGCCCACGGATATCGAGGCGATGGCTGTGTGGCTCAGCGATTACGATGTGAGCAAGATGCTGCTGCGCATTCCGCATCCTTACAGAGAAGACGATGCCGAGGCCTTCATCGCCCGCGAGCCAAGCGATGAGCAGGTCTTCGTCATCGAGCGGAAGGCCGACGGGGTCTTTCTGGGCAGCATCGGGATCAATCCCGTCCCGGATCACGAGTTCGGCTACTGGCTGGGCAAGCCCTATTTGGGTTTCGGCTACACCACCGAGGCAGCGCGCCGGCTGGTGACCTATGCTTTCGAGCGGTTTGGCGTGGATGCCCTGCGGTCCGGGTTCTTCGCCGACAACCCCGCTTCCGGCCATGTCCTGGCAAAACTGGGGGCGCGCCACAATGGTTCGCGTCTGCGCTTTTCGCAGGCCGGGGGCAGGAGGTTCTCTGCCATGACATGCTGTTGACGCGGGCCGATTTCCTGCGAAAACAGGCCGCTTGAGAGGCTCCGATGAAATTTCTTGATGTCGCCAAGGTCTATGCCAACAGCGGAGCAGGCGGTAACGGCTGCATCGCCTTTCGGCGCGAAAAGTTTATCGAGTATGGCGGCCCTTACGGCGGCGATGGCGGCCGTGGCGGCGATGTCGTGGCCGAGGCGGTCGAGAACCTTAACACCCTGATCGACTATCGCTTTCAGCAGCATGTGAAGGCCAAGAGCGGCGAAGGCGGCAAGGGCAAGGTGATGACCGGCGCCAATGGCGACGACGCCGTGATGAAGGTGCCGGTCGGAACCGAGATCTATGAAGAGGATGGCGAAACCCTGATCGCCGACCTCGCCACGCCAGGCCAGCGCGTGCGTCTGCTCAAGGGCGGCAATGGCGGCTTCGGCAACGCCCACTTCAAGAGCTCGACCAACCAAGCACCCGACTTTGCCATGCCCGGCCAGCCGGCGCAGGAAGCCATCTTCATTCTCAAGCTGAAGCTGATCGCCGATGCCGGGCTGATCGGTATGCCCAATGCTGGCAAGAGCACGTTCCTGTCCCGCGTCTCTGCGGCGCGGCCCAAGATCGCCGATTATCCCTTCACGACGCTAGAGCCGCAACTGGGCGTGGTGAAGGTAGACGAGAGCGACTTCGTATTGGCCGACTTGCCGGGGCTTATTGAAGGCGCGCATGAGGGTATTGGATTGGGCGACCGCTTCCTGGGCCATGCGGAACGCTGCGCCACCATCCTGCATTTGATTGACGGCACCGGCGACGCGGTGGGCAAGACCTACAAGACCATCCGTGCCGAGCTGGAAGCCTATGGCATGGGCTTGGATGAAAAGCCGGAGATCGTTGCGCTCAACAAGGTCGACGCCATTCCCGAAAAGGAACTGGAAAAGAAGAAGGCCGCGCTGGAGAAAGCCTGCGGCCACAAAGTGATGGTGTTGTCCGGCGTGACCGGCGAAGGCGTCATGTCGGTGCTGCGCGCCATGATGAAGAACATCCAGAACCGGCGCGCCCATCGCGTCATGGTTGCGGAACGTCAGCGTCCCGCTCGTAGGCCGGTCACGCGTCTCGAACGCCAGAACGTCAATTTCAGCGCGCCGGTGGTGCCGAAATCGATGGCGGCGGAGCTGGACTTGGAGGTGAAGGTCAAAGTGAAAAGCGCCCGGCCTGTCATCGTGCCCAAGAAAAAGAAAGCGGTGGAAGTTGAGAAGCCCAAGCGCGAACCGCTGAAAAAGAAAAAGGCGGTCAAGGGCGGCGGCAGGGCCAAGGCCAAGCCCAAGCCCGCTAAGCATTCCGCCAAGGCGCGCGCCAACAAGGCAGCCCTGAACAAGAAGCGATCGCGGCGATGAGCGACATCTTTTCTGGTGCGAAGCTGGTTGTGGTCAAGGTCGGTTCCGCCCTGCTGGTGGATCAGGCGGCGGGCGAATTGCGCCGCACCTGGCTGGAATCGCTGTGCGCTGATGTGGCCGCGCTGAAGCAAAAGGGTGCGCAAGTGATCTTGGTATCGTCGGGGTCCATCGCGCTGGGCCGCCGCCTGCTCAAGCTGCCTGCCGGGCCCTTGCGGCTGGAAGAAAGCCAGGCCTCGGCGGCGGCGGGGCAGGTGCGGCTGGCCGAAGCCTATGCTGATATTTTCGCGGGCCATGGCATCGTCGCGGCGCAGGTGCTGCTGACCTTTGGCGATACCGAAGAACGGCGCCGCTATCTCAATGCCCGCGCCACGCTGGGCACGCTGCTCCATCTGGGCGCGGTGCCGGTGATAAATGAGAATGACACGGTGGCCACTGCCGAGATCAAGTTTGGCGACAATGACCGGCTGGGCGCGCGAGTCGCTTCGATGATGAGCGCCGACCGGCTGCTGCTGCTCTCCGACGTGGATGGGCTCTACACTGCCAACCCCGGCCAGGATGCGAACGCGCGCCACATTCCCGAAGTGCCTGCGATCACACCGGAGATCGAGGCGATGGCGGGCGACAGCATTTCCGGCGTGGGCCGGGGCGGCATGGCTTCCAAATTGATCGCCGCAAAGATCGCCACGGGCGCGGGCTGTGATGTCGTCATCGCCAAGGGCGAGGCGCTCAATCCGCTCACGGCGTTGATGAATGGCGCGAAACACACGCGCTTCCGCGCCTCGGTGACGCCCGCCGCGGCGCGCAAGCGCTGGATCGCGGGTGTGCTGCGCCCCGAAGGTTCACTGGTGATCGACGAAGGTGCGGTGAAGGCGCTGCAGGACGGCAAGAGCCTGTTGCCCGCTGGCATCCGCCAAATCGATGGCCGTTTCGAGCGCGGCGACGCCGTGCTGGTGAAGACCCGAGACGGGCGCGAAGTGGCGCGCGGCCTGGTCGCTTACAGCGCCGAGGATGCGGAACGCATCGCGGGCAAGCGCAGCCTCGAAATCGAGGCCATCCTGGGCTATCGTGGCCGGGACGAGATGATCCACCGTGACGACCTCACGCTGACCGGGACCTGAGTCATGAACGTGCAGACCACATTGACAGCCGAGATGCAGTCCATCGGCATCGCCGCCCGTCAGGCCGCCCGCGCCATGCGCGAAGCTTCGGGCGACGCCAAGACCAAGGCGTTGCGCGTGGCCGCCAATGCTATCCGCGCCAATGCTGCCGCCATTCTCGATGCCAACAAGGGCGACATCGAAGCCGCGAAAGCCAACAACATGGCCGCGCCGATGGTGGACCGGCTGATGCTCAACGATGCCCGTATCGAAGCGATGGCAAATGGCATTGAAGTGGTAGCCGAACTGCCCGATCCCGTCGGACGCCAACTGGCGCGCTGGTCGCGGCCCAATGGTCTGGACATCGCGCGTGTCGCCACGCCCATCGGCGTCATCGGCATTATCTATGAGTCCCGCCCCAACGTGACCGCCGATGCCGGCGCGCTGGCGCTGAAGGCGGGCAACGTCGCCATCCTGCGTGGCGGTTCGGATTCCATCCGCTCCGCCACAGCAATCCTGGCGGCGATGCGCGAGGGCCTGCGCGCCGCCGGCCTTCCCGATGCGGCGCTGCAGATGGTGCAGAGTACCGACCGCGCCGCTGTCGGCCTTATGCTGGAAGGCCTGAACGGCAATGTCGACCTGATCATTCCCCGTGGCGGCAAGGGCTTGACCGGACGCGTCATGGCTGAGGCGCGCGTTCCCGTGCTGGCGCATCTGGAAGGCATCGTCCATGTCTATGTCCATGCCGCCGCCGATGCTGACAAGGCGCGCAAGGTGGTTCTGAACGCCAAGATGCGCCGCACCTCGATCTGCGGCGCGGCGGAAACGCTGCTGCTGGACCGCGCCATCCTTGGTGATCTGGGCGTGGCGGTCCTCAAGGACCTGGCCGATGCAGGCTGCGAAATTCGTGGCGACGAGGCGGTGCGCGCCGTGTTCTCCGCCGCCAAGCCCGCGACGGAGGAGGACTGGAAGACCGAATATCTCGACGCCATCATCGCCGTGCGCGTGGTGGATAACGTGGAGCAGGCGATCCAGCATATCGAGACCCATGGCTCGCATCACACCGATTCCATCGTGACGGAAGATCCTGCTGCGGCCGAGGCTTTCCTGAACAGCCTCGACAGCGCCATTGTGCTGTGGAACGCCTCGACCCAGTTCGCTGATGGCGGCGAGTTCGGCATGGGCGCGGAGATCGGCATCGGAACCGGCAAGATGCATGCCCGCGGTCCGGTCGGCGCCGAGCAGCTCACCACTTTCAAGTATGTGGTGCGGGGCAACGGTCAAACTCGGCCTTAGAAGGCTCGTCCCTAACGGAGATTGTCATGAGCAAGCACCAGGGCGGCTGTCATTGCGGCAAGGTCGCCTATGAATTTGAAGGCGGCCCCATCACCGAAGGCTTGGAGTGCAACTGCTCCATCTGCGGCAAGAAGGGCGGCATCCTACATTTCGTGCCCGCCTCCGCTTTCACGCTGAAGACGCCGCGCGAAGCCCTGACCACCTACACTTTCAACAAGCATGTGATCGAGCATCATTTTTGTTCGACCTGCGGCGTCTCGTCCTTTGGCGAAGGCACCGACCCCAAAGGCAACCGGATGGCGGCGGTCAATCTGCGCTGCGTCGAAGGCATCGATCCGCGCGGCCTCAAGCTCAACTTCTTCAACGGGCGCGGCATTTGAACTGGATCGTCCCGCCGGGGCCGGTGGGGCCGAAAGCAACTATTGGTCTGCTGGGCGGTTCCTTCAACCCACCGCATGAGGGCCATCGCTATGTCAGCGAAGTGGGGAAGAAAGCCTTGGGCCTATCCGCCGTCTGGTGGCTGGTGACGCCCGGCAATCCACTCAAGCGCGCGAGCGAATTGGGCGATCTTCTCACCCGCACCGCCCTGGCGCAGCAGGTGGCGGGATCGCAGGCGACTGTCACCGCCATCGAGGGATGGATCGGAACCCGCTACACCGTCGATACCTTGCGGGCGCTGCGGCGGCGCTTTCCCGGCGTGCGCTTCGTCTGGCTGATGGGAAGCGACAACCTTGCCGGGTTCGGGCGCTGGAAGGACTGGGCCACCATCGCGGCCTCGGTTCCCATCGTGGTGGTGCGGCGTCCGGGCACCGCGCTCGATACCCTGAAATCGCCGCTGGTGCGTCGTTTCGGGCAGGCACGCCGCCTGACCGCGCCGCCCTGCGTCCTGCTGCTGGACGGCCCACGCTGCCCGCAAAGCTCCAGTGCCCTCCGCATGGCCTTGGAGCCGCGCCTGATGGCGTGATAAAGTGTTTCGTCACCCGGAGTACGTGCCCTGAAAGCCAAGAAAACGCCTGCGAAGAAGCCCGCCGCCAAGAAAGCCGCTAAAAAGGCTGTAAAAAAGGCCCCGGCGAAAAAGGCTCCCGCAAAGAAGGCCGCTGCCAAAGCCGCGCCCGCCAAGAAGAAGCCCGCCGCCAAGACTCCAGACAAGGTGAAAGCCAAGGCGAAGGCGCCCGTCCGCAAGAAACCCGCGGCCAGGCCGGCGAAGGTCAAGGTCGCGGCCAAAGCCGCAGCGCAGACCGACCTGTTGAAACGCATCGTCGCGTCGTTGGACGACGACAAGGCCGAGAACATCATCACCATCGACCTGGAAGGCCGCTCCGCCCTGTGCGATGCTGCGGTGATCGCGTCGGGCCGTTCATCGCGCCATGTCGCCGCCATCGCCGACCATCTGGCGCGCAAGCTGAAGGAAGCAGGCTATGGCTCGCGGCCTATTTCGGGTGCGGGCGCCGGCGACTGGGTGCTTGTGGATGCGGGCGATGTCATCGTGCACATCTTCCGCCCCGAAGTGCGCGAGTATTATGACCTCGAAGGCATGTGGAACGTCGGCGCACCTGCCAAGGCGTTCTGAGTGCGGCCGGGAGCGTCGGCCAGCAAAAGTGCGCAGCGGTTTTGCGTTCGGCCGCGCGACCAACATGAACTGGGCATTATAAGAAAAGGAAGCCCGCTTTGAGGCTCTGGATCATTGCCATAGGGCAGGGGCGAGGCACGCCGGAAGGTCAGCTGGTCGAGGATTTCATCGGGCGCGCCCAGAAGATGGGACGCAACCTCGGTTTTCCCGCCGTCGCCGTGGAAGAATTGTCCGTCTCCAAAGCGCGGGACGTGACCACCCGCATGAAGGATGAGGGCGAACGCCTCGCCGACCGCGTGCCGGACGGCGCACATGTCGTGCTGCTTGATGCCAAGGGCAAGGGCATGACGTCGGAAGATTTCGCCGAATTCTTAGGCGTGCTGCGCGATGCGGGCACGCGCGATCTGGCCTTTGTCATTGGCGGGCCGGATGGGCTTGGCCCCCTGCCCGGCAAGAAGTCGGGCCGCAGCCTGGCCTTCGGACCACAGACCTGGCCGCATCTACTGGCCCGTGCGCTGCTCAGCGAGCAGATTTATCGCGCCATGACCATTCTGGCTGGCCATCCCTATCATCGCGCCTGACGCGAAAACGCCGCCGCGGGGAGAGAGACCGCGACGGCGTTTGTGTGCGTAGGGTGTCTTAAGTTTTAGCCGCCATTACCACAGAATTGGGCCTTCACGGCACAGTCAGCGGCGCCAGATGCCTGGCACTGGGCCAGACCGAAGGCTGCGGCAGCAAGCTTGTCAGCGTCAGTGACGACATAGGACTGGCGAGCTTTACCGCTGGTGACCAGCGAGCCGCAATTGCCTGCCAGGCTGGTCTTGACCACACAATTCTGGCCGCCGGATTTCTGGCATTCCTCCAGCGAGCGCTGCTCGGCGGTGGCGGGATCGCTAAAGCCCCAGGCGGTGCCGAAATTTCCTGTCTCGTCGCTCATGGCGAGAGCACCATAAGCGCCGGCAGGCGGCGCACCGCTCTGGCCCGAAAGACTGGACAGACCGGGCAGGCCGGGGCCCTTTGGGTCGCAATAGATCCACGAAGCGTAGAACACGCCCGCGAACAGGACGAGCAGCAACAGCCCGCCGAAAATGCTCTTACTACGATCGCCGACCATGGCAACCTTCTCCACTATGATTTCGCTTTCAGTCACTTCAAGTCCCGTACCAGCCCGAAACGGCGCGGATTGGCCCGCTTCGGTACAGAAATGGCCCGTCAATCCTTCCTTAACCATGTCCAGCGATGCTAGCCGCGTCTCAATGGGACTATCCGTACCCATGGAAATCAAAGGCCCCGGCCGCATCGAAACCGGCGCCATCCGGCGCAAGACCGCCACCCAGAGCAGTGGCAGCTTCAGCGTGTCCGATCCGGCGGAGAGCCATGGCGGCATCGTGGCGGGGCCGGGCCCCATCGCAGCGCTCGATTCTATCCTGATGCTGCAGGGGTTGGACGATTCCACCGATGGCCGCGCCAAGGGCCAGGCGCATGGCGAACAGCTACTGAATCTGCTGGACGCGGTGCGCGACGGCCTGCTGGCCGGCGGCATTCCTCGCTCCACCCTCAACAAGCTGGCGGCAGCGATGACGCGCCGTCACGACGCCTTTGCCGATCCCCAGCTGCAGGACGTGCTCGACCAGATCGAGCTGCGCGCCCATGTCGAACTGGCGAAGCTTGAGCAGATGGATCAGCGGGTCGCCTAGCGGCGCAGCTTACTTGCCCATGAAGGGCACGAACCCGCCATAGATCATGCGCTTTGCGTCGAAGACGTCGCTGGACATCATCTCCTTTAGACGCGGATCATCCATGATCTTTTTGTTGCCGGCGTCGCGGGTCGCCTTGTCGGGATAGACGATCCAGGAAAAGACCACGATCTCATCCTCCTTGGCCTGGACGGCCCGGGGGAACGATGTCAGCTCGCCATAAGGCGTGTCGTCACCGATGCACTCGACATACTCGATGGCGCCGAACTCACGCCAGATCGGGCCGCATTTGCCAGCCATTTCCTTGTAGGCCTCGATATTGGCCTTAGGCACCGCGATCACGAAGCCGTCCACGTACGCCATGACGCCTCTCCTACTTTGGTCTAGCCCCAAGGACGGGCGGGTGGGTGTCTATCCGACAGGCCGCGAGAAATTTCCGCAGCCATCGGGCCAAAGAAAAAGGGCGGCTTTGGGGCCGCCCTTTTGCAGTTCCAAGAATAGGGAACTCAGATGTCCAGCAGCAGGCGCTGGGGATCTTCCAGCGCATCCTTGACCTTGACCAGAAAGGTGACGGCTTCGCGGCCATCCACCAGGCGGTGATCATAGGACAGGGCCAGGTACATCATAGGGCGGATCTCAACACGGTCGCCGATCGCCATGGGGCGGGGCTGGATCTTGTGCATGCCCAGGATGCCCGACTGCGGCGCATTCAGGATCGGGGTCGACATCAGCGAGCCGAAGACGCCGCCATTGGTGATGGAGAAGGTGCCGCCCTGCAGTTCTTCCAGCTTCAGCTTGTTGTCGCGGGCGCGAGTACCGAAATCCACAATCGCTTTTTCGACATCGGCGAGGGAAAGATTGTCCACGTCACGCAGCACCGGCACGACCAGACCGCGCTCGGTCGAAACCGCAACGCCGATATCGTGGTAGTTCTTGTAGATGATATTGTCACCTTCGATCTCGGCGTTGATCGCAGGCAGGTCCTTCAGGGCCGCGACCACGGCCTTGGCGAAGAAGCCCATGAAGCCCAGCTTGACGCCATGCTTCTTCTCGAAAACGTCCTTGTAGGACGCGCGCAGGCCCATCACCGCCGTCATGTCCACCTCGTTGAAGGTGGTAAGTTGGGCGGCGGTGTTCTGCGATTCCTTCAGGCGCAGCGCGATGGTCTTGCGCAGGCGGGTCATCGGCACGCGTTCCTCGCGCGCCTGGTTGGCGCGGGGCCCGCTGGCGACGGGCGCGGCGGTCGGCTGGGCGGCGCGGGCGGCCAAGGCGCCCAGCATGTCACCCTTGGTGACGCGGCCATCCTTGCCGCTGCCAGCGACGGAGGTCGTGGCGACGCCGCTTTCGGCAGCGATGCGCTGCGCCGACGGCATGGCCGGGGCGTCGGACTTTTTCTCGGGCGCTTGGGTCGCGGGCGCCGCCTTGGGCGCTTCGGCCGCGACAGGCTTGGCGGCCTGCGGGTTGGAAGCCGGAACGGCGCTGGTCTTGCCAGACTTACCTTCGGCGATGGCGCCCAGGATGGCGCCAACAGTCACTGTGGCGCCCTGCTTTACACTAATGCTCTCGATGGCGCCGTCGGCGGGCGACGGCACTTCCACCGTCACCTTGTCGGTTTCCAGTTCCAGCAGGGGCTCGTCGCGCTTGACGGGGTCGCCTTCCTTCTTGAACCAGCGCGCCACCGTGGCTTCGGTGACGGACTCGCCCATGGCGGGAACCTTGATGTCAGTGCTCATACGGGTGCGTCCATCTAGGAATTAGAGGGTAAATTACAGAGTGAGTGCGTCATTGAGGAAGGCGGCCAATTCAGCCTGGTGCTGCTTCATCAGGCCGGCAGCGGTGGAAGCGGATTCCGCGCGTCCGGTATAGCGCGGACTGCCCTTGCCGCCCAGCTTGGCGACGGTGGCTTCGATGCAAGGGCGGATGAAGCTCCAGGCGCCCTGGTTCTTGGGCTCTTCCTGGCACCAGACGATCTCGGCCTTGGGGAAGCGGTTTAGCTCCTGGGCCAGGACGTTCTCCGGGAAGGGATAGAGCTGCTCGATGCGCAGGATCTGGATGCGGTTTTCGCCCCGCTTCTCGCGCTCTTCCATAAGGTCGAAATAGACCTTGCCGGTGCAGAGGATGACGCGCTTTACCTTGTCGTCCGCCACGAGTTCGACGGTGGTGGCGCCGGGCACGACTTCGGCCTGGTCGCGCAGCACGCGGTGGAAGCTGTTGGACGGCAGCATGTCGGTGAGAAAGCTGGTGCACTTCTTGTGGCGCAGCAGCGATTTCGGCGTCAGCACCACCAGCGGCTTGCGGAAGCTGCGGTGCATCTGGCGGCGCAGGGCGTGGAAATAGTTGGCAGGGGTAGTCGGCACCACGACCTGCATATTGTCCTGGGCGCAGAGTTGCAGGTAGCGCTCAAGGCGGGCGCTGGAATGTTCCGGGCCCTGGCCTTCATAGCCGTGCGGCAAGAGCAGAGTGAGGCCGGACATGCGCAGCCACTTCGATTCGCCCGAGCAGATGAACTGGTCCATCACCACCTGGGCACCATTGGCGAAGTCGCCGAACTGTGCTTCCCACAGCACCAGCGCGTTGGGCTCGGCGGTGGAATAGCCATACTCGAAGCCCAGCACCGCTTCTTCCGAGAGCAGGGAGTCGATCACTTCAAAGCAGCCCTGGCCGTCGCGGACATGCTGCAGCGGGTAATAGCGTTCCTCGGTCTGCTGATCTACCAGCGCGGTGTGGCGCTGGCTGAAGGTGCCGCGCGCGGAATCCTGGCCAGAGAGGCGGATGTAGAAATCTTCGTCCAGCAGGGTGCCATAGGCCAGCGCTTCGCAGGTGGCCCAGTCGAAGCCTTCGCCGCTCTCGAACATCTTGGCCTTGGATTCGAGCTGGCGCGAGATGGTCTTGTGCAGGTTGAAGCCTTCTGGCGCGGTGGTCAGCGCCTTGCCGACAGCGCGCAGCTTGTCTTCCGGCACGCCGGTATCGCCGCGGCGGTCGCTGTTCTTAGGCGCGGTCTGCAGGCCCTGCCACTTGCCGTCCAGCCAGTCGGCGCGGTTGGGCAGGTGCGCCTTGGAAGCATTGAACTCCTCGTCCAGGCGCTTGATGAAGTCAGCCTGCATCCCTTCGGCCTCTTCGGCGGAGAGGGTGCCTTCCGCGACCAGCTTCTTGGAGTAAAGCTGCAGTGTGGTGGGATGATCCTTGATCACCCGGTACATCAAGGGCTGGGTGAATGCCGGCTCGTCGGTCTCGTTATGACCAAACCTGCGATAGCAGATCATATCCAGAACGACGTCCTTCTGGAATTTCTGGCGGAACTCGACGGCGATGCGGGTGGCGTGCACCACCGCTTCGGGATCGTCGGCGTTCACATGGAAGATCGGCGCCTGCACCATCAAGGCGATGTCGGTGCAATAGGGCGAGGAGCGGGAAAACATCGGCGCCGTGGTGAAGCCGATCTGGTTGTTGATGACGAAATGGATGGTGCCGCCGGTGCGATAACCCTTGATGCCCGACATGGCGAAACATTCGGCCACCACGCCCTGACCGGCGAAGGCGGCGTCGCCATGGATCAGGAGCGGCAGGACCGAGCTGCGGGCGTCGATGTCGTGCAGCTGCCACTGCTTGGCGCGGGCCTTGCCCAGCACCACCGGATTGACGATTTCCAGGTGCGAGGGATTGGGCGTCAGCGAGAGGTGGACCTTGTGGCCGTCGAACTCTCGGTCCGAAGAGGCGCCCAAATGATACTTCACGTCGCCGGACCCTTCGACGTCGGAGGGGTTGGCGCTGCCGCCCTGGAATTCGTGAAAGAGCTGGCGATAGGGCTTGCCCATCACATTGACCAGCACGTTGAGGCGGCCGCGATGAGCCATGCCCACCACGATTTCGCTCACGCCCAGCTGGCCGCCGCGCTTGATGATCTGTTCCAGCGCCGGAATGGTGGCTTCACCGCCATCCAGACCGAATCGCTTGGTGCCGACGAAACGGGTGGAGGCGAACTTCTCGAAGCCCTCGGCCTCGATCAGCTTGTTGAGGATGGCCTTCTTGCCTTCGGGGGTAAAGCCGATCTGGCCGTCATCGCCTTCGATGCGGCGCTGCAGCCAGGTCTTCTGCTCGGCATCGTTGATGTGGAGGAATTCATAGCCGATCTGGCCGCAATAGAGGCGGCGCAGCTTTTCGAGAATCTGGCGCGGCGTGGCGGTGTCGAAACCCAGCACGCCGTCGACGAAGACGGGATTGTCGAGAGCGGCGCCGGTGAAGCCGTACTGGGCGGGGTCGAGCGTCGCCTGCGGCGTCTTCGGCGTGATCCCGAGTGGATCTAGATTGGCTTCGAGATGGCCGATCATCCGGTAGGCGCGGATCATCTGCACCGCATGGATAGACTGCTTGGCCGCTTCCTGCGCACTGGCGGCGTCGGCAGGCTTGCCACCCTTTGCATCGGCCTTCTTCGTCGGGGTCTGGCCGGTCAGCGCCAGCGTGGTGTCATCGGTAGGCAGGGTGGGACGCTTGCCTCGGGCCCAGGCCGGACCCTGGCCCAGCTGGGTGGCGGACAGATTGCGTTCGCCCAGGCTGGCGAAATAGTCCTGCCAGGTCGCATCGACCGAATTGGGGTCGGCGAGATAGCGCTCATAGAGCTGCTCGACGAAGGCGGCATTGGTGCCGGAGAGGAAGCTGGTCGCCTCTAGAATGTCGTTGGAGGCGCGGCCGAGCGCGTCTTTGTAGGATTGTTCAGTCATTTCAAACGCTTAAAGCGGAGCTTGTTGGGCTCAGCCCATCCTGGGGTGGCGTTATGATACGCGCGTTTTCTGACGGCGGGTCGTAACGCCTTCTGCCAGCCGATTCAACGGCGAATACCGTTAATATGGGCTCAATAGCGCGCAATTGCGACCCGCGCATTACGCGGGTCGCATCGCTCATTCCTTGAAATGGGAGAGACTGCCTACTTTCCGTTCAGCAGATCGACCAGGGTCGTGCCCAGCGCCGCCGGATTGGGTGAAACTCGGATACCGGCAGACTTCATGGCTTCGATCTTGGAGGCGGCATCGCCCTTGCCCCCGGAGATGATGGCGCCGGCATGGCCCATGCGGCGGCCTGCAGGGGCGGTGACGCCGGCGATGAAGCCGACCATGGGCTTCTTCACCTTGGAGCGGCGCACGAAGTCGGCGGCGTCTTCCTCGGCGGTGCCGCCGATCTCGCCGATCATGATGATGGACTGGGTCTCGGGATCGGCCAGCAGCATTTCCAGCACTTCGAGATGCTCGGTGCCCTTGACTGGATCGCCGCCGATGCCGACGCAGGTGGTCTGGCCCAGGCCCGCCGCGGTGGTCTGCGCCACCGCTTCATAGGTGAGGGTGCCGGAGCGCGAGACGATTCCGACGGTGCCGCGGCGATGGATGTGGCCGGGCATGATGCCGATCTTGCATTCGCCGGGCGTGATGACGCCGGGGCAATTGGGCCCGATCAGACGCGACTTGGAGCCGCAGAGGGCACGCTTGACCTTGACCATGTCCAGCACCGGGATGCCTTCGGTGATGCAGACGATCAGCGGGATCTCGGCGTCGATCGCTTCCAGGATGGCGTCGGCCGCAAACGGCGGCGGGACATAGATGGCGGACGCATCAGCGCCGACCTTTTCGCGAGCTTCGCGTACCGTGTCGAACACGGGCAAACCCAGATGGGTGGTGCCGCCCTTGCCCGGCGTGGTGCCGCCGACCATCTTGGTGCCGTAGGCGATGGCCTGTTCGGAATGGAAGGTGCCCTGGTTGCCGGTGAAGCCCTGGCAGATGACCTTGGTGTTCTTGTCGACGAGAATGGACATCTGGATTAACCCTTCACGGCCTTGACGATCTTCTGCGCCGCGTCGGCGAGATTGTCGGCACTGGTGATGGCAAGGCCAGACTTGGCCAGGATTTCCTTGCCTTTTTCGACGTTGGTGCCTTCAAGGCGCACCACCAGCGGCACCGACAGCGAGACTTCCTTCGCGGCGGCGATGATGCCTTCCGCGATGATGTCGCACTTCATGATGCCGCCGAAGATGTTGACCAGGATGCCCTTCACATTGGGATCGCTGACGATGATCTTGAAGGCCTCGGTCACCTTCTCCTTGGTGGCGCCGCCGCCGACATCGAGGAAGTTGGCTGGCTCGCTGCCGAACAGCTTGATGATGTCCATCGTCGCCATGGCCAAGCCAGCGCCGTTGACCATGCATCCGATCTCGCCGTCGAGCTTGATGTAGGAGAGGTCGAACTTGCTGGCTTCGACTTCGGCCGGATCTTCCTCATCCAGGTCGCGCAGCGCCATGATATCCTTGTGGCGATAGAGCGAGTTGGAATCGAAATTCACCTTTGCGTCGAGGCAGATAACATTGCCGTCTTTGGTCACGACCAGCGGATTGATTTCCAGCATGCTCATGTCCTTGGCGATGAAGGCCTCGTAGAGGCTCTTCACCAGCTTGCCCATCTGCTTGGCGGTGTCGCCTTTCAGGCCCAGCGCCACGGCGATCTCGTTGCCGATAAAGGGGGAATAGCCGGCGGCGGGATCTACCTGGAAGGTCTTGATCTTCTCCGGCGTCGCATGCGCGACATCCTCGATGTCCATGCCGCCTTCGGTGGAAACGATGAAGGCGATGCGGCTGGTTTCGCGATCGACTAAGGCCGACAGGTACAGTTCCTGCGCGATGGCCGAGCCATCCTCGATATAGAGACGCTTGACCAGTCGGCCAACCGGGCCGGTCTGGTGTGTGACCAGGGTCATGCCCAGGATGTTCTGGGCTTCCTTCTTCACGTCAGCGATGGACTTCACCACCTTGACGCCGCCGCCCTTGCCGCGGCCGCCAGCATGAATCTGGGCCTTTACCACCCAGACGGGGCCACCCAGTTCCTCGGCGGCCTTCACGGCCTCTTCGGCGGTAAAGGCAGGCTTGCCCTTCGGCACAGGCACGCCGAATCCGGCAAGCACCTGTTTGGCCTGATATTCGTGGATATTCATGGAGTTAGCCCCGGATAGAACGCTGCGGGTCGCGGCGCGGCCGCACCTTAATCGGCGCCGCGGTGCGGTGCAACAAGAGGGGGTGCGCGAGGGGTGGCTACCCTCACAAAGCGAAACGCCGCCGCGATTTCTCGCGGCGGCGTCTGCAGGCCCCTTGGAGCTTCCTATTTAGTAGCGGTCACCGACGCCGCCGCCCAGTACCATGCCGCGCAGGCTGAGGAAGCGCGAGTTGGCCGAAGCCGACGCCGAAGCGCTGCTACTGGAGGTGGCGAAGCTGCTGGCGCTGGCCGAAGCGCTGCCACTGGCAGCGGCGCGGCTCTGGCCACCGGCAGTGGCCTGACGGCCCGGCACCTGGCAGACCTTGCTGACATAGGTGAAGAACATGTCGCCCGAGCCATACTTGCGCAGGTTGTCGCGCTCGGTGCAGTCCGGAACCTTCTCGGCCGGGGCGCACTTGAGCATGCCGTTCTTGTAGTGACGCAGCGCCTCGCCGGTGCCGCACTGCAGGGACTGGCCGCCCTCGAGCGAGGTGGACATGCCCTGGTCGGACTGCACCACCGAACCGATCACCGCCTTCAGGCGAGTGCCCGGCAGGCAGCGGGCGATTTCGCCTTCGAAGCCCGAGTTGATCCAGGTCGCTGCCGACATGCGGGAGGCCGGGAATTCGTGGCCGTCATTGGCGACGCACATGGCGCGGATCGACTTGACCACGGTGCTGTCGACGAAGTTGCACTGGCCGCCGGCGGGAGCAGACGGGGCGCTGTAGCCCTGGGCCTGGACCGTGCCCGGCGTCGCGACGCCAACCGGCGGACGCGGGACCAGCGGGGTGCGGCCGACAATGACCGCCGCGCCACCCTGGTAGCCGCCACCGACGCTGGTGGTGCCGGGGTAGCCGCTGCCGTAAGCATGGCCGCCACCTTCGACGCCGGTGCCATAAGCATTGCTGCCCACGGTGCAGCCGATCGCGCGGTCGCAATTGTAGCCGGGCGTGCCCATCGGCGCGCCGTAGCCGTAACCGCCACGACCCGCATAGCCGCCCGCAGCGGGCGCACCATAACCAGGCGCACCGTAAGCCGAGGCGCCGGCGCCGGCAGCAGAACCCGCCGCGGCGCTGGGGGAGCTGTACGCACCGCCGCCCGTCTGGCTGTTGTAGTAGTTGTTGTTCGGGCCGACGATCGTGAAGCCGCGGTTGTTGTTGACGGCGTTCTGCTGCTGCTGCTGGTTGACGATGTTCTGGTTGTAGTTGTTCTGCTGCTGCTGCTGGTTGTTGGCAACGTTGTTGTTGAAGTTGTTCTGCTGCTGCTGGTTCTGCTGCTGCTGGTTCTGCTGCAGGTTGTTGTTCTGGTTGTTGTTCGGGACGTTGTTGGTCACGTTGTTGTTGGTCTGCTGCGGCTGCTGGTTCTGCTGCTGCTGATTGTTATTGGCCACGACATTGGTGTCGCCGCCGCCCGTACCCGTGCCGCCGCCCGTACCGCCACCAAGGCCCACCGCGAACGCCGTGTTGGTGTTCGTGTTGTTGTTGGTGTTGTTGTTGGTGTTCGTATTGTTGTTGGTAAGGGCGTTGTTGTTCGTGTTGGCGTTGTTGTTGGTCGACGTATTGGTGTTGTTGTTTGTCGCGTTCGACGTGTTGTTGTTGGTGGCGTTAGACGCGGTGTTGTTCGTCGAGGTGTTGTTGTTGGTCGCGTTGCCGCCCGTGGCGTTCGAGCTGTTGTTGTTGACCGAGTTGTTGTCGCTGTTGGACGTGGCATTGCCGCCCGTCGCGTTCGAGGTGGCGTTACCGCCATTCGCCGTGATGGTCGGGTTGACCGTGTTGTTGTTGACCGAATTGTTGTCGCTGGTGGAGGCGGAGGTGGCGTTGCCGCCCGTGGCATTGCCGCCAGTCGCGCTGTTGGTGTTGGTGGCATTGCCGCCCGCACCGCCGAAGCCATTGCCGCCGGCGCCGCCCTGGGCTTCCTGCTGCTGGGTCTGCGTGTTGGTGCCGACAAAGCTCTGGTCGCCATTGGTGGCGTTGCCGCCCGCCGTAGTGGCGAAGCCGCCCGCACCGCCGGTCGCATTCACGCTGTTGTCCAGCGTGTTGGCGTTGGTGGCATTGCCGCCATTGGCCGTGATGGTCGGGTTCTGGGTCTGGGCCAGCGTGTTGGTGCTGTTGCCGCTGTCGCTGACATTGCCGCCGGTCGCGGTGGCCGCGCCGCCATAGCCGTAGCCAAAGCCGCCCGCACCGCCGGTCGCCGCGCTGGAATTGTCCAGCGTGTTGGTGCTGTTGCCGCCGGTGGCGTTGCCGCCCGTGCCGTTTGCGGTGGTGTCGCCCACGGTGCCGCCGGTGGCAGTGGCAAAGCCGCCGCTGCCGCCCATGCCACCTTCGCTCGACGTGGTGATCGTTGGGTTCTGGGTGTTGGTCTGCGCCTGGGTGTTGTTCGAGTTGCCGCTGTCGGTGACGAAGCCGCCCGCGCCGCCGGTCGCGCTATTGGTGCCGCCCGTGCTGTTGGTGGTGATGATCGGCGCGAAGGTCAGGACCGGGTTGGAGGTGGAGGCCGAGTTGCCGCCGGTGGCCGACGTGTCGCCCACCGTGCCGCCGGTCGCCGTGGCGAAGCCGCCGGTGGCGCTGTCGTCGCCGCCGTTGAAGGTCTGGTCACCCGTGCTGGCGAAACCGCCCGCGCCGCCTGCGGCAGTCGAGGTGTTGGTGCCGCCGGTGCTGGTGGTGGTGATGGTCGGATTGACCGTCGGGTTGGCGGTGGCGTTGCCGCCCGCGCCGCCTTCGCCATAGCCGCCTGCGCCGCCGAAGCCGGTGCCGCCAGTGGCCGAGGTGTCGCCGACATTGCCGCCGGTGGCCGTGCCGCCGAAGCCGCCCGCACCGCCCGCCGCCGAGATGGTCGGGTTGAACTGCGGGCTGATGGTCAGTACTGGCGCGATGGTGGAGTTGTTGTCTGAGGTCGAGTTGCCGCCGGCGCCGCCGAAGCCACCCGCACCGCCAGTCGCCGAGTTGGTGATGGTCGGGTTGGCCGCGAAGGTGTTGCCGCCCGAATTGCCGCCGGTGCCGCCCGTGGCGCTGGTGTCACCAACCGACGAGGCACCGCCGGTAGCGCTGTTGGTGCTGCCATTGTTCGCGGAGTTGTCCAGGGCGATCGAGATGTTCGGCGTCGAGCTGGACGGACCGCCACCCGGCAGGCCGACAACATAGGCCGTGGCAGCGGAGGTGCCGCCCGCGCCGCCTTCGCCGCCGGTGGCGGTGTTGGTCGGATTGGCGGTGAAAGTCGGGTTCGCCGTCAGTGCGGAGCTGAAGGTCGGGTTGGCCGTCTGGGTCTGGTTGTTGTTGTTGGTCTGGGCCTGCGTCGCCGACTGGGTGTTGCCACCGCTGTTCGACGAAGTGTCGCCCACGCTGCCGCCCGTGCCAGTGCCCGTGGTGGTGTTGTTGCCGCCCGACAGGGTGATCGGACCCAGCGAGATCGGGCCGTTGCTGTTGGTGGCGTTCTGGTCGCCGCCGGTCAGCGTCGGATTGGCGGTGAAGGTCGGATTGGACGTGAGCGTGTTGCCGCCCGAATTGCCGCCATTTGAGGTGATGCTCGGGGTGAAGGTGATGGCCGGATTGGCGTTGGCCGTGGTGTCGCCCACGCTGCCGCCGAAGCCGCCGGCGCCGCCATTGCCCGTGCCGCCCGCGCCACCGTTCGAGGTGATGGTCGGGTTCTGGGTCTGGTTGCCGCCGGTGAAGCTGTTGCCGCCATTCGACGCGACCTGGTCGCCGTTCGAACCGCCGGTACCCGTACCGGTGGCGCTGTCGTCGCCGCCGGTGTTGGAATTGACGATCGAGATGCTCGGGGTCGAGCTCGGGCCGCCGCTGGGCAGGCCCACGACATAGATGGACGAGGTGGATGCACCGCCCGCGCCGCCGGCGCCGCCAGCGCCACCCTGCGAGGTGTTGTCATTGGTCGAGGTGTTGCTGGGCGCGAAGCTCAGCGACGGGTTGAACTGCGGATTGAACGTCGGGTTGAAGGTCGGCGTGAAGTTGCTGGTGTTGGTGCCGGTGACGTCGCCATTGGTGGCGTTGCCGCCGGTGCCGTTGCCGCCCGCGCCGCCCGTGGCCGAGGTGTCACCGACGCTGCCGCCGGTACCCGTACCCGTGCCGGTGCCGCCCGTGGCCGACAGAGTCGGATTCTGGGTCTGGGCGCTGTTCTGATCGCCGCCATTCAGCGTGATCGGACCCAACGAGATCGGACCGGTGGTCTGGTCGCCGCCGCTCAGGGTCGGGTTGGCGGTGAAGGTGTTGCCGCCCGAATTGCCGCCCTGGCCGTTGGCCGTGATGGTCGGCGTGACGTTGATGGTCGGGTTGGCGTTCGCGGTGGACGCGCCGCCGGTACCGCCCGCCGCGTTCAGCGTCGGGTTGAAGGCCAGGTCGTTGGTCGCGTTGCCGCCGGTACCCGTGCCGGTGCCGCCCGCGCCGCCGGTGGCGGAGCTGGTGTTGTCGCCGCCGGTCAGCGTGTTGTCGCCGGTGGTGACGGCGAGCGAGATCGACGGCGTCGAGCTGGACGGGCCGCCGCTCGGCAGGCCGACGACATAGGCCGTGTTGCTGTTGGTGCTGTTGCCGCTGTCGCTGACATTGCCGCCCGCGCCGCCGAAGCCGCCCGCGCCGCCCAGGCCGCCGGCGCCGCCGGTGGCCGTGTTGGTCATGGTCGGGTTGGCGCTGAAAGTCGGATTGGCCGTTTGGTTGGCGGCCAGCGTGGTGTCGCCGGTGGTCGCGGCGCTGTTGCCGCCCTTTGCGTTGTTGGTCGGGTTGGCGGTGAAGGTGTTGCCGCCCGAATTGCCGCCGGCCGCGGTCGAGTTGCCGCTGTCGGTGACGAAGCCGCCGGCGCCGCCAGCCGAGGTGATGACGGGCGTGAAGGTGATCACCGGGTTGGCCGAAGAATTACCGCCGGTCGCGCTGGTGTCGCCGACGGTGCCGCCAGTACCATTGCCGCCGAAGCCGCCCGCGCCGCCATTGGCGGTGACGGTCGGGTTGGCGGTGGAAGCCGAGTTCCCGCCCGCGCCGCCGGTGGCGGAGCTGGTGTTGTCGCCATTGGCGTTGGTCGCGGTCTGGGCGTTGGTCTGGGTCTGGTCGCCCGTGGTGAGCGACAGCGAGATCGACGGAGTCGAGCTCGACGGGCCACCGCTCGGCAGGCCGACGACATAGGCCGTCGACGCATTGTCGTTGGTGTTGGTCGAATTGTTGGTCGGGTTGAACGTCGGGTTGAAGGTCGGCGTGAAGTTGCTGGTGTTGGTGCCGGTGACGTCGCCATTGGTGGCAGTGCCGCCCGCGCCGCCCAGACCGGTGGCGGTGCTGTTGCCGCTGTCGCTGACATTGCCGCCGGTGCCGGTGCCGTTGCCGCCATTGGAGGTGATGGCCGGATTAGCGGTCGAATTCGACGTGCCGCCCGTGGCCGAGGTGTCGCCGACGCTGCCGCCGAAGCCGCCCGCGCCGCCATTGCCCGTGCCGGTGGCCGACAGGGTGGGGTTGACCGAGATGGTCGGGTTCGACTGGCCGCCGGTCGCATTGGCGGTGTTGGTGGCGTTGCCGCCCGCGCCGCCATTGCCGGTACCGCCCGCGCCGCCGAAGCCACCCGCGCCGCCGGCGCTGGTGTTGTCGCCATTGGCGTTGGTCGCGGTCTGCGCGTTGGTCTGCGCCTGGTCGCCGCCGGTCAGCGTGTTGTCGCCGGTGGTGACGGCGAGCGAGATCGACGGCGTCGAGCTGGACGGGCCGCCGCTCGGCAGGCCGACGACATAGGCCGTGGAGGCATTGTCGTTGGTCGAGGTGTTGCTGCCGGTGTTGGTGTTGTTCGGCGAATAGGTCGGGTTGAACGCCGGGTTGAAGGTGTTCGACGGCGCAAAGCTCGGGTTGAACTGCGGGTTGAACTGCGGATTGAAGGTCGGCGTGAACGCGTTGGCGTTGCTGTTGGTGCCGCTGAAGCTCTGGTCGCCGTTCGACGCCGCGCCGCCGGTGGCATTGCCGCCGGTGCCCGCGCCGCCATTGGCGGTGATGGTCGGATTCACGGTCGGGTTGGCCGTGGCGTTGCCGCCATTGGCCGTGTTGGTGGCGTTGCCGCCCGTGCCATTGCCCGTACCGGTGGCGGTGGTGTCGCCGACCGTGCCGCCGGTGGCGGCGGACGTGCCGCCTGTTCCGCCAGTGATGTCGCCGATGGTGATGCTGTTGCCCTGGCCCTGACCCTGGCTCTGGCCGGGCGGGAAGGTGATGGTGGGCGCGAAGGTGATCGTCGGCGTGTTGGAATTGGTGTTGGTGTTCTCGGCATTGCCGCCTGCACCACCATTGCCGCCATAGCCGTAGCCATAGCCGCCGGCGCCGCCGGTGGCGTTGCCGCCCGCGCCGCCATTGCCGGTGGCGGCATTGGTCGCGGTCTGGGTCTGGTCGCCGCCGGTCAGCGTGTTGCCACCGCTGTTGGAAGCGTTGTCGTTCTGGTTGTCGGACGAGGACGAATTGTCCAGCGCGATGGAGAAGGAGGGCGTCGAGCTCGACGGGCCGCCGCCGCCCAGGCCCACGACATACACGGTGCCACCGGTGGCGGTGCCGCCGGTGCCATTGCCGCCCGCGCCGCCCAGGCCGCCAGCGCCGCCGGTGGCGGTGGTGGTGTTGGACAGGGTCGGGTTCGCGGTGAAGGTCGGGTTGGCGGTCTGCGCCTGGTTCGCCGCCAGCGTGGTGTCGCCGGTGGTGGCTGTGCTGTTGCCGCCCGTCGCGGTGTTGCTGGCCGCGTTGGTCGCGGTCTGGTCGCCGCCCGTCAGGGTCGGGTTCGAGGTCAGCGTGTTGCCGCCCGAATTGCTGTTGCCGCTGTCGGTGACAAAGCCGCCGGCGCCGGCGCCGCCGGTGCCGCTGCCGCTGGCGGTGATGGTCGGGGTGAAGGTGAAGGTCGGATTGACCGTCGGGTTCGCTGTGGAGTTCGAGCTGCCGCCCGCGCCGCCGAAGCCGTTGCCGGTGCCGCCCGTGGCGCTGCCGCCGAAGCCGCCCGTGGCGGTGGTGTCGCCGACGGTGCCGCCGGTCGCGATCTGAACCTGGTCCTGATCCTGGTCGTTGCCCTGGGTCTGCGCACCACCGGTGTTGGTGACGGTGATGTTCGGGATCGACGAAGGGCCGCTCGGTCCGCCGCCGACCAGGCCCACGACATACACGGTGCCGCCAGCGCCGCCAGCACCACCCGCGCCGCCCTGCGACTGGTTATTGTTGGTGGAGGTGTTGGTCGGCGCAAAGCTGTTCGACGGCGCGAAGCTCGGATTGAACGTCGGCGCGAAGTTGGGATTGAAGGTCGGGGTGAAGGCGTTGGCGTTGGTGTTGGTGCCGGTGACGTCGCCATTGGTGGCGTTGCCGCCCGTGCCGTTGCCGGTGCCGCCCGCGCCGCCATTGCCCGTTGCGGTGTTAGTCGCCGCGTTGGTCGCAACCTGGTCCTGGTCCTGATCGTTGGTCTGGTCGCCGCCGGTCAGCGTGTTGTCGCCGGTGGTGGTGTTGACCGTGATGTTGGGGAGCGGGCCGCTCGAGGAGCCGCCGCTGCCCAGGCCGAGCACATAGACGGTGCCGCCGGCGCCGCCCTGGCCGCCCGCGCCGCCGAAGCCGCCGGCGCCGCCGGTGGCCGCGGTAGAGATGGTCGGGCTCGCCGTCAGGCTCGCGGTGAGAGTCGGGTTGGCCGTCTGCGCATTGGTCTGCGCCTGGGTGTTGGTGTTGGAGGCATTGCCGCCATTGCCATTGGCCGTGCCGCCGGTGGCGTTGCCGCCCGTGCCGGTGCCGGTGCCATTGCCCGTGCCGCCATTGGCATTGTTGGCTGCGTTGTTCTCAAGCGTGAGATCCAGGTTCAGCGACGGGGGCGTTGAACCGCCCGGGGTGCTGGACCCCAGATTGTAGACATAGGTGGTGCCGCCCGTCGCGCTGGCGGTGCCGCCGGCGCCACCGAAGCCAGTGCCGCCCGCGCCGCCATTGGCGGTGATGGTCGGGTTGGCGTTCTGCGTGACGGTCGGATTGGCCGTCTGGGTCTGGTTGCTGTTGTTGGTCTGCGCCTGCGTGGCGCTGTTGTCGTTATCGTTGTCGTTCGAGTTGGAGCTGTCGCCGCCCTCGCTGGAGGACACGACGGTGATGTTCGGCAGGGTCGGCGTGCCGCCGCCCGGGCTCGAGCCGCCGCCCGCCAGGCTGATCACATAGACGGTGCCGCCGGCGCCGCCCTGGCCGCCCGCGCCGCCATTGCCGCCATAGCCATAGCCCGTGCCGTTGCCGCCATTGGCGGTGATGGTCGGATTGACCGTCACGGTCGGGTTGGAAGTGGCGTTGCCGCCATAGCCATTGCCGCCCGCCGCCGCGCCGCCGGTGGAGTTGCCGCCGCGGCCGCCAGTGGCCGTGTTCGCGTTGGTGTTGGCGGCGGTGTTGTCGCCGGTCTTGTTCGAGTTGTTGGCCGAATTGTCCACATTGACGTAGATCGGCGACGGCGTGGTCGGGGTGGTGGGCGTGCTGGTGCCCGTTCCCGTCTGCGTCTGCGTCTGGGTCGTCGTGGTCGTGCTGGTCTGGGTCTGGGTCGGCGTATAGGTGTTGGTGTTGACCGGCGTGTTGACGTTGGTCGGGGTGTAGGTGTTGGTCGGCGTGTTGGTATTGGTGTTGGTCGAGGTGCCGTTGCCATTGGCCGTGCCGCCGCCGCCATAGCCGTAGCCCTGACCGCCGCCGCCGCCCTGACCGCCCGCGCCGCCCGCCGCGATGTTGGTGCCGCCCGTGCCGGTGCCGCCATAGGCGGTCGTGTTGCCGCCATAGCTGTTGCCGCTGTCCTTGATGCTGCCGCCGCTGCCGCCTTCAGCATCGACATCCACATCGGCGCTGCCGCCATAGCCTTTGCCGCCGCCGCCGCCATAACCGACGCCGCCTTCCGAATTGGAAGTCGAGCTGCCGCCGGTGGCGCCGATCACCGTGATGTTGGTGGTGCCGCCGGTGTTGCTGGCATTGCCGCCGGTGGCGGAATTGTTGTTCGTGATCTTGTTCGACAGGTTGTTGATGGCTTCCGCCAGCGCGAGCGCCGTCGCATCCGCCGAATTGTAGTTGTTCGTCGTGTTGGTGTTCGAGTTGTTGTTATTGTTATTATTATTATTGTTGTTGTTGTTGTTATTGCCGCCACCGCCGCCATTACCGCCACCGCCGCCCTTGCCGCCGCGGATGTTGATGGTCTTGTTGATCTCGATATTCTTGGTGATGTTGATGTTCTTCGAGGCGTCGATGTTCTTGGACGCATCGATGCTCTTGGTGATCGTGATCGGCTTGAAGATCTCGATGTTCTTGGTGATGGTCACCGGCTTGTAGACGTTGATGTTCTTCGAGGCGTCGATGTTGTTCGTCACCGCGACGTTCTTGTTGATCGTCACCGGCTTGTTGATGGTGATGTTCTTGGACGCGTCGATATTGTTGGTGATGTCGACCTTCTTGTTGAAGGTGATCGCCTTGTTGACCTCGATGTTCTTGGAATTGTCGATGTACTTGCGGTTATCGACATTGTTTTTGACGGTCATGTTCTTGTTGAACGTGACCGGCTTGTTGATCTCGATCCGCTTGGAATTGTCGACATTGTAGGTGTCGCCACCCTTGTTGCCATAACCGCCCTTGCCGCCGTCATTGTCGACCTTGCGGTTGAACGTCACCGGGCGCTGGGCGCTGATGCGACTGCCCGTTTCGGTGCCGCCGCCGTTGAAGATGGCCGGACGTTCCACGTTCATGCGGCGCTGCGAGGCGCCATTGTCTCCGCCATTGGGGGCGTTGAAGGTCACCGGGCGCTGGGCCTGGATGCGGCTTTCGAAGTTGCCGCCATTGAGGCCCTGGGGACGCTCGACGTTGAACTGGCGCTGCGGCGCGGATTCGCTGCTGCCGAAATTGCCGCCATCCACCTGGCCGGGCGCGGTGACGTTCAGGCGGCTGTTGTTGGGGCGATAGGCATTGACCGGCCCGCTGTTCACATTGCCGTCGAGATTGCGCACGCCGGTGGGGCGCTGCACGTTCAGGTTCATGCCGCTCATGCGGCTGCCGGTTTCGATCCCCGGGTTGGTCTGGACGTTGAGGTTGTTGTTGCCGCTGAAGGGGCGGGCGACGTTGATGCCCATGCCATTTTCGCGATTGCCGAGATTGCCGACGCGCGGTACCGCGACCGGGCCGACTCCCTGCGGCCGCTGCACCTGCGGCATCTGGCAATCCAGACCGGCAATGCCGTTACCGGCGCTGTTGTCGATCGGCTTGCACCAAGTCCCGGCATGGTTCACGCCGTCCGCCTGCGCATCCAGCGGGATGAACGCCATCCCGGCGGTAGCAAGCGAAGAGGTCAAGAACATCAGGTGCTTGAGCGACATATTCCAGTGCTCCTGTGCCATCTGGGGCATGAATGACGAGACAGTCACTTCATGAACCGTGCCACCGGGGCGGTGGCAGATGAGACAAGCGTCCCGTTCTGAAACAACATGTTCCAAAGGGGCGGGACGTGAATATTGATGGGCACACCGTTCGGGGGGACAGCCGGTGCGGCACAAGAAAAACGCGGCATTACCCCAGCCCGCGCATACTTGTGCGCGCCCATACTCCTACAGGAGGCATGAGGGCGCCGTTAAGGAGTTGGGTTAACCAAAGGTATCAATCGGTACGGTTGCAGCCCGTTCGTGGCACGCGCCCTGCTGAGTTCCCGTCCAAGTGATCGCATTGCGTTCCGTATCGGAGCAGTGCGGCGCGGACAAAGGGAATTACGGGGCCATGAAACACAAGAATTCGCATCTGCTGGTGGGTTACTGGAGCCGCCTTCGCAAGGGCCGCGACGTCCCGGATCAGACGGATATCGATCCGCGCGCCATCAAGCGTCTGCTCTCGTATACCTTCATCTTGGATTGCGAAAATCCCGGACGTCCTGTTTACCGCCTTGCCGGCACAGCCTTGTGCGAACGCTTCGGTTTTGAATTAAAGGGCACCGGCTTCCTGGCCCATTGGGAAGCGCAATCGGGCCTTTCCCTGTCTTCGTTGCTGCGCCAGGCCCTGAAGCTGCGCCAGCCCGTCTGCATTTCCTCGGTCGCCGCCACCGCCGACAGCGGCATGGTGGAACTGGAAACCATCCTCACCCCCGTCTCCTTCAACGGCAGCGAGCCCACGCGCTTTTTCGGCCTGGTGCAGATGCTGTCCGATCCCACACCGCTGCTGGGCCGCGCCATCGCCTATGAAAGGCTGGTGTCGTCCGAACTGATCGAGGAAGGCGAGCCCCTGCCGCAATATGATCGGGATGAACCGCCGCCGCCGCCGCCGCCGCAATATCTGCGGGCCCATCCCAAGGCGCCGTATCTGCGCCTGGTGGTGTCGCAGGAAAGCCCGGCATTCCTCAATTTCGGAACCGGCGATCTGTTGCAGTCGATGTTTGAAGCGGTGAAGGGCTGGCGCGCCGCCGCCAATCCGGACGACAGGACAGCCTAACACTAAAGCCCGTTACGGGACAGTGCCGGGCAAAGCGGGGTTCAAGCCGCCGGTCTGCTGCGCCTGAAGTGTGCCGGTCTGGGACCGGTCGATCGGATCATTGCGCAGGATGTCGGCTTCGATCCGCGCATCCCGGTTGCGCTGCTGCAGGTGCGGAATCTCCTGTGCCTGGATCGTGGCGCGGAACGCTTCGAACGCTTCGACATCGGCAGGCTCGCGCTTGCCGCAGCGTTCGAAGGAGAAGCGCATCGTTTCCTGGCACCACAGGTCGTAATTCATGAAGGGCACATCGAAGTTGCGGCGCTGCTGCGCCTGCGCGGCACCGGCAATGGCCAGCGCGGCTGCAAGGGCGAGAGCGGTGCGAAAGGCCATCTGGCTCATGACGTCAGCTTAAGCCGAAGGTTGCTTCAAAGATAGGTGCCCAAAAAAACAGGCGCCACGAGGGCGCCTGTTTTCATGACATTTGTGACGAAGCGCTTACGGCGCCAGGGTCACGACGCTGCGGCGGTTACGCTCCTCGCGGACACCATCATCGGTCTGGACGGCGAGATTGGTTTCGCCGACGCCCGAGGAGGTGATGGCCTGGCGGCGCGCCCCCATGTTGACGAGGGCTTCCACCACCACATTGGCGCGGCGAACCGAGAGGCGCTGATTGTAATCACCCGCGCCCGACGTGTCGGTGTGGCCGACCACGTTGATGCGGGTCTGGCCGCCGGCGCGGGCGCTGTTGATGACGTTGGTCAGCACCGTCAGATTCTCGGCGGTCAGCGTCCAGGAATCGAAGTCGAACAGCACGGTGAAGTCACCGGCCGGGACCGGCGCGGGCGCCTGGGTAACGGGGGCCGGCGGCGGCGCGGGCGGCGCCGGGGGCGGCGGCGGCGGGGCGGGGCGCAGCGTCATTTCCAGCGCGGGCAGCGACTGGTCGAGCTGGCCCTTGCAGGCCGCGGCGTTGGCGGCGCCCGCAGGCACCATCGAGAACAGGATCCAGCAATCATAGTCGGACTGGGCGCGGGCGGCCTGTTCGGCGAAGCGGGCCTTGCCGGCGGTCACCGCCGCGACCAGGCGGGCATAGACCGGCTGGATGTCGGCGCTGGGCGCGGCTTCCGGCGCGGGTTCCTCGCCCGCGGCGGCCAGTTCGGCCTTGGCGGTGAAGGCGCGCTGCAACATCGCGCCCGGCGTTTCGCTGAAGATGTCGAACATGTCGAAGAAGCCGGCTTCTTCCGTGGACGGGATCGCCTCGGCCTGGGCGGCCAGGTTGGAATAGGCCACGGCCAGGCCCTGGCTGAAGGGCGTGCCGCTCAGGGCCATGGCCTCCTCGGTGTCATCCCCGAACAGGGTCGAACAGGCGGACAGTGCGAAGGACGAAGCGCCCAGAAGAACGAGCGCAGCCAGGCGCGACTTGGAATTCGCGGAAAAACGCATGATCAGAAACCCCCGGGGAAGACAGCACGGTTCGGGGGATTTTCCCCCGCCGCAGAAAACACGGCTCTCCTATAGCGTGCCTGGATGGACTGAAAAAGACCCCAGCGCCGCCCTTTGTGCCGGAATGAGAAGAGTGTGGCCCGGGGTCGCCGGGGCGGGGGCGCATCCGAAAAAGCGCCAAAAACTGGCCCGATCAGCCCAAATCCTTGACGGGAAAGGCCAAGCGGTAACTTCCTGTTGACCCTGTTGGCGTACAAAAGTCCCGAAAGCCGCACTCCAATTATAGGGAGCCAGCCGTGCAGGGCCTGGCATTTGCGATGAAGGATGCCGAACCTCTCCTGGCGCGAGCCCGGGCCGAACGCCGCCGTTTCCGCCGCGTCCGGGTCGATTTGCCCGGCCGCCTGTTCCTGCCCGGCGACGGGCGCGAGGCGCGCTGCTCAGTGGTCGATCTGTCGCCCGGCGGCGCGGCGCTGCGCTGCGAGACCGTGCCCGAGCATGGTACCCCGGTCGTTCTCTATATTGACGGCTTCGGCCGCTTCGAAGGCGCCGTCGCCCGCCAGGATGGCGGCAGCTTCGGCATCGCCTTCCACTGCACCCCCTCCAAGCGCCAGCGCACCGCCGAGCAGCTCACCTTGTTCCTGAACAAGGCGCTGGTCGATGACAGCGTGCTGCGTCGTCACGAGCGTTCCAATTCCAAGGGCTTCGCCAAATTCACCCGCGCCGACGGCCAGGTGGTCAATTGCGAAGTGATGGATATCTCGGTGGGCGGCGTCTCGCTCAAATCCGATATCAAGCCGCCGATCGGTGAGTTCGTGCTGATCGCCCAGATGGCGGGCCGCGTCGCCCGCCATCATGCGGACGGAATCGGCATAGAGTTTGTCGGCCGCGAACCGCACGCCACCGAGCAGCACCACCATCTCAACCTGGTGCGCGCTTAGCTTTTCTCCCTTTTTGAACCCCCTCCGGCCTTCGCTGGCTTAAACGCCTTCGGCTTGCCAGCTACGGCCACCTCCCCCTTGAGATGCGCTTCGCGCATAAGGGGGAGGCGGGCTTTTGCCTTAGCGGATGGTCGCCCCGCGGCTCCGCTGCGGGGCTTGCGCGAAAATTTCATTTCAGCACGTTTCCCGCTTCGGCCTGCGCCACCAGCGCGGTTGCGTCGGCGTCGAGCAGGAATCCTGCGGCCATCGCCGCATCGGCCGAACGCCGCACCGCCCGCACATAGCCGTCATGGTCGCCATAGCGCTCTTCCAATGATGGGCGCGGATCGCCCGCCGCCACTCGTTCCGCGCGCGTCCGCGCGAAAGGGATCATGCCGCCCGCGTAATTGCAGGACCGCCCGGCGAAGAAGCCTGACGCCGTGACGTTCCATCCCAGGTAAGTCCCCAGCGGTGCGCCCAGCAGCGCCACAGGTACGCCGCCCACTTCATTGCCATCGGCATCTACGCGCGGCACTTTCATCGCAATGACGCGGCGAATGGTGGGCGGCACCCTGCTGGCGATGCCGCCGCCATCGGCGCGGTTGAAGCCGGGACCGAAATCGTAATCCAGCACCGGATTGACGTAGCCATTGGGCGCATCGGCGGGCAGGCCGGGCAAGGTGGGAAAGCCCATGGCGGTCTTGCTGGCGTCCACCAGCGTACCGTCGGCCAGGCGCGGGTAGCGGCTTGGCGGCGGCGCGACACCGCGCATCACCCAGTCGCGGAAATGCACACGCATGGCGTTGACGGTTTCAAGCTGCGGCATCGGATTGGCGGCCAAAAGCCCGCGGCCCCAATTGGTGCCGGGGCAGACCGGCGGCGCGGCTGGTGTGACGCTGAAGCCGCCGGGGCCGCCGCCATGCTGGGTGCTGGCGACATAATAACGGCGCACGCTGTCGGGCAGGGGCAGGTCGGCCTTGCCGTCCGTGCCCACCCATTCCGGTGTCAGTTTCAGGCCCCAGACTTCGGCGGCGCCGAAATGCTCGATGATCTTGGGACAGGTGTTGGTCCTGCCGCAGCGGTCCAGAATGCCCAATGCGGGCAGGCCGCGCACCGGATCGGGCGCGGGCAACCACCATTGCGGGCCTTCGCTGCCCGGCTGATAGAGCGTCAGCACGCCATCGGGCTGGGCGAAGCGGGTGTTGAGCGGCAAGCGCCGCCCCGCGATGATCGGCCAGGCGCCGTCCTGAATCTTGCGGTTCGCTTCATCCTGGTTGAAGCCGAGATGGATGTATTGGCGCAGGAAATGGCCCGACTGGGACTGGCCGCGCCCGATCACCCATTGCACCCCGCCCGCCACCGGGTTGGGCGTGCCGGCATCGTCGCGCTCGGCATAGCGGAAGAAGCTGCCCAGATCGCGGAACGCCGCCAGCCCGATGCCCAGCACCGGTGGATCCTGGGCGGTGAAAACGAGCTGATAGAGCAGGCTGGGATCGAAGCCGCGGCGCAAACACACCTGCGTCGGATCGGGTGTGCCGGGGAAAGGATGAGCGGCATCGCAGCGGCCCCAGGCCCAGTCGGCGGGCGCGATGGTGGCGGTCCTGCCTATCTTGCCGTCGATGGTTTCCGAGGCGTGGGTGGTCAGCGTCGCCCGGCGCGTGTCGAGCGAGGCCGGCTTGTAGGGTACCGGATTGGAGGCGGTGAGCATGGGCTGCGAGGCCGGGCCGCTGACATTGAAGAGGCGGGCCAGCACCCTGCCGGTGATGGGCGCGCCGTTCGCGGCCCGCGCCACCGGCACGGTGACGGTCTCGCGGTTGGGACCCGGCGCGGTTGCGCCGGAGGCGTCACCCTGCCAGCCGCTGGAAAGGCCGATATCACCAGTGTTGCGTTCCGCCGCCACGATGGTGAGGCGGCCGCCGCGATTGGGCACGTCATGCCAGAGCAGATGGCTGCTCTTGGTTATGTCCAGCGGCTTCACCAGCTGGAAGGTGGCGCTGTATTCCACCAGCCCGCGTGCATTCTTCCGCGCCAGGGCGATGTCCTGGATGATGCGGTTGTGCGTGTCCTTCGGGTCGAGTTCGCCGATGGCGTGGCCGGTGAGGATTTCATACTGGCCCGCCGTGCCGAAGCTGGCGCCGTTGAAGGCGAGGCTGCGGCTTTCGATCACGATGCGGATGACGCGGGCATTGGCCGCCTGCGGCAGCATCAGCGCGGCGGCCAGCAGGCCGATGCAGGTGTTCTTGTTCATGGTGTGCGTTCCCCCCGCCGCTTTCTAGCAGCTTTTTCGTCCAGCCCGCAGGCCGCCAGGGGTGAGCCCGGATAAGCCGAAGCTCCAGTGGAGCTTCGGCCCGGGCGAACGCCGCAGGGGCGCGCTTTTCGCGCGACCCGAGGCCGGGACGGTAACCAGCTCATTTCGGCACCTTTGCCATCGCGGCCTTGGCGCGCCGCCTGAGATCGCGGATTTTCGCTCGATGGTGGAGAGCGAGGGGACTGGCCTGACCGCATTGCGGTTGCCGCTGGGCGCGCCGCAGCGCCAGTTGGGCTTTTTCCCAGGCAATACCTGAACCGTTGTTTTGCACGTTTTACCCATCCCCCCTCCCTCCGGTGCAGGCGCGCCGGGGGATAGCGTGGGGATAGGGGCGGATGGGTGGCGCGGATCGGTCTTGGTCATCGCGCAGAGATGGGGACGCGCACCCGCCTCCGTCAGGGCGGCGGATAAGTTGTAATGTTGGGCGGCTGGCGCGTCAGGCCAGCGCGCGGATCTGGCTCGACACCAGCATCAGCTTGGCCACGCTGGGTTCGCCGCTGGTTTCCAGCGTCGCCAGGAAATCCGCCATGCTGGCCAGTTGCCGCTTGTGGGTTTCGCGCCAGCTTTGCAACGCCGCATCGCCGCCATCTTTCAATAGCCGCGCCGCCAAGGCGCGCTGCGCCATCGCCAGATCGTCGAGCAGGCGGCGCAGCGCCAGCCGGTCCCAATGCTCCGGCAAATTCAGGCGCGCCGCCAGGGCTTGCAGCCGCGCCAGTCCCAGCGTCTCGCCCACGCCCTGATGCAGCGCGGCCACCGCGCCGATCTGCGCGCCGCTGTCATGCGCCAGCTTCACCACATCCAGCGCCAGGCGCGGCAGCAGCGCCACATCGCGGCCAATATCGGCGGGCAGTTCGGCGTCCAGGCTGAGGTCCTGTCCCATGGCGTCGCGCAGGGCGTCGATGCCGCTGCGATAGCGCGCGATGGCGGCGGCGATGTCGGCTTCGTTCTCGGCCAGGAACCAGGGCGCGACGCGCTGCAACTGCACCGCCAGCGCCGCATAGGCGCGGGTCTGCGCGGCGGCCGGCGCCTTGCCGTCCAGCGCGTCGATGCGTTTCTTGAGCGCGGAGAGACCGAAGGCGCCATCGGCGATGGTGAAGGCGCGCGCCGCTTCCACCGCGCCGCGCCCCGACAATTCCTTCATCCGCAGCACGAAGACCGGCCCCGCCAGATTGACCAGCCGGTTGGTCAGCACGGTGGAGACGATTTCCTTCTTCAGCCGGTGACGGTCCGGTTCGTCCGGAAAGGCCGCCATGGCGGCATCGGGGAAATAGCCGGTGAGCAGGTCTTGCAGCGCCGGGTCTTCCGGCAGCGTGCTGTCCATCAGTTCGGCGTCGAGATCGAGCTTGGCATAGGCCAACAGCACCGCCAGTTCGGGCCGCGTCAGACCCTTGCCGTCATGGTGCAGCCGCTTCAGTTCGGCGTCGGACGGCAGATATTCCACGGCGCGATCCAGCTTGCCACGCAGCTCCAGGTCGGCGATCAGGCGGGCATCGGCGTCCAGCTCCAGCGCGCCGCGCGCTTCCGCCACCGACAGCGCCAGGGTCTGGTCGTAATTGTCCTGCAGCACGCTGAGGCCGACATCCTCGGTCATCGACACCAGCAGCGCGTCGCGCGCGTCTTCGGTCAGTTCGCCGCGCCGTGTGGGCCCCGAGAGCAGGATTTTCAGGTTCACTTCATGGTCGGAGGTATCGACGCCTGCGGAATTGTCCACCGCGTCGGTGTCGATGCGCACGCCATGCCGCGCCGCTTCGATGCGGCCCAGTTGCGTTACGCCCAGATTGGCGCCTTCGCCCACCACGCGGGCGCGCAGTTGGCCGCCATCGACCCGCACCGTGTCGTTGGCGCGGTCGCCGGCATCGGCCTGGGATTGCGACGCCGCCTTGATGTAGGTGCCGATGCCGCCGAACCAGAGCAGGTCGGTGGGCGCTTTCAGCAGTTCATGGATCAGTTCGGCGGGCGAGAGCTTGTCGGCGGTGATGCCGGTGGCGGCCTTCACTTCCGGTGATAGCGGGATTTCCTTCAGGGCGCGCGCGAATACGCCGCCGCCCGCGCTGATCAGCGCCTTGTTGTAATCCTCCCACGATGAGCGGGGCAGGGCGAAGAGCCGCTCGCGCTCCGCGAAGCTGGCTTCGGCATCCGGCGACGGATCGAGGAAGATGTGGCGATGGTCGAAGGCGGCCACCAGCTTGATATGCCGCGACAGCAACATGCCATTGCCGAAGACGTCGCCCGACATGTCGCCCACGCCGATGACGGTGAAATCCTCTTTCTGGATATCCGTGCCCAGCTCGCGGAAATGGCGTTTGACCGCTTCCCAGGCGCCGCGGGCGGTGATGCCCATCTTCTTGTGGTCATAGCCCTTGGAGCCGCCGCTGGCGAAGGCGTCTTCCAGCCAGAAGCCATGCGCGATGGCGATGCCGTTGGCGGTGTCGGAGAAGGTGGCGGTGCCCTTGTCGGCGGCCACCACCAGATATGGATCGTCGCCATCGGGGCGCAGCACGCTGTGCGGCGGGATCACCTTGCCGTCGGCATCGAGATTGTCGGTGATGTCGAGCAGCGCCTGGATGAAGGTGCGATAGGCGTCGGTGCCCACCGCCAGGAACTGGTCGCGGCTCGGGTTCGGCGGCATCAGCTTGGGGAAGAAGCCGCCCTTGGCGCCGACCGGCACGATGACGGCGTTCTTGACCTGCTGCGCCTTCACTAGGCCCAGGATTTCGGTGCGGAAGTCTTCGCGCCGGTCGCTCCAGCGCAAGCCGCCACGGGCGATGCGGCCAAAGCGCAAATGCACGCCTTCGACCTGCGGCGAATAGACGAAGATTTCGCGCCAGGGGCGCGGCGCGGGCAACTCGTCGAGCTTGCCGGAATCCAGCTTGAACGACAGCAGCGTGTTCGGCTCTCCGTTTTTGGAAGGCTGGAAATAATTGGTGCGCAGCGTGTTGCGGATGACGTTGCGCAGGCGGCGGATGATGCGGTCATCATCCAGGCTGGGCACGTCTTTCAGCGCCGCTTCGATGCGGTCCTCGACGATGCGCACTTCCACCGGCGCGGCGGCGGAGGCCGGATCGGTGCGGGAGAGGAAGAGATCGACCAGCAGCGCGGCGACATCCGGATTCTTGGCCAGCGCCTGCTGCATATAGGCGAGCGAGAAGGGGATGCCCGCCTGGCGCAGATATTTCGCGGCGGCGCGCAGGATCATCACCTGCCGCCATTCCAGTCCGGCATCCAGCACCAGCCGGTTGAAGCCGTCATTCTCGCACCAGCCGCGCAGGACGGCATGCAGCACATCTTCCAGCGGCGCGCGCGCCTCGTCGAGGTTCACGGCGCGTTCGCGCGCCACGTGGAAGTCCAGAACCTGCGCGTCCTGGCGCACGCCATCGGCGCGCGTGAAGGAGACGGGATAGGAATCCTCGGCGATGACGGTGAGGCCGCAATTCTCGAACATGGGCAAGGTGTGGGAAAGCGTCAGGCCTTCGCCCAGCACATAGAGCTTGAGGCGCAGCACGCCGGCGGCGTCGCCGTCGCGGCGATAGGCGCGGGATTGCACCTTGAGCGGCGCGTTTATCAGCGCCATCAGGATCTGCAGATCGCGCGCGCCGTCCGGCGCGGCGAACGCGCCGCGATAGCCCGCCGAGAATTGCGGATTGCGGGCCTGGCCCAGGGCGCGGCCTTCCGGTCCGTGTTCGGCCACCAGCGCCTTGACCAGCGCATCGTCCCAGGTTTCCAGTGCCGCGGCGACCTGGCGTTCCAGCGCCGGCAGATCGATCTCGGGGCGCGGGCCGTCATTGCGGCCGATGATGTAGTGGATGCGCACCAGCGGTCCTTCGCCCACCGCGACATCGGCGGCGGAGGTGCGCCCGCCCAGCTTTGCGGCGAGCAGGGCATGAATGCGGTCCCGCACTTCGGCGGTCATGTGGTCGCGCGGCGCGAACAGCAGCGCCGACACGAAACGGTCGAAGCGGTCGAAGCGCAGGAACAGGCGCGTGCGCGGCAGGCCGGTGAGGCGGGTGATGCCCAGCGCCACGTCGGTGAGTTCGTCTTCCGACACCTGGAACAGTTCGTCGCGCGGGAAGGTGTCGAGGATATGCGCCAGCGCCTTGCCGTCATGGCTGCGTGGGTCGAGCCCGGCGCGCGCCGTCACCGCCGCGATCTTGCGGCGCAGCAGCGGAATGGCGCGCGGATTGAGGCTGTAGGCGTTCGAGGTGAAGAGGCCGACAAAGCGCGTCTCGCCAGCGAAGCGGCCCGCTGCGTCGTACAGCTTGATGCCGACATAATCCATGTGGACGCGGCGATGCACCACCGAGCCGGCGCTGGACTTGGTGACGATCAGCGGCCCGTTCTGCTCCAGATAGGCCCGCACTTCGGCGGAAAGCCCGGGATGCGCCCCGGTGCCGCCCGCGCCGCCCAGCACGCGCGCATTGCGGTCGGCCAGCACGCCCAACCCGCTGCCGTCCACCGGCGCCAGCGTGCCGTGTTCGCTGTCTTGCGTCAGGCGGTATTCGCGCGCGCCCAGCAGGGTGAAATGGTTGTCGGCCATCCAGTCGATGAAGGCGAGGTCTTCCTCGATGTCCTGCGCCCTGGGCGGTTGCGCCGCCAGCGCATCGCGCGCCGCGCGCAGCCGCGCCAGCATGGGCTTCCAGTCGCGCACGGCCGCCGCGCCTGCCGTGAAGGCTTCCTCCAGCTTCGCCGTCAGCGCGGCGCGGGCTTCGCCCGCCACCGGATCGATCAGGAAGGCGATGACGCTGAGCTTGCGCCCGCCGCTTTCCAGGATGGGATGGAAGACGGCGCGGATCTGGGCCCCGCCTGCCATCGCCGCTGCCAGCGCGGAATCGAACAGGAAGGGGCGGTCCTCGTTCACCGCCACCAGCAGGCTGACATCCTCGCCATGCGCCAGGATGACGCGCGAAGCGTTGGCGCCCAGCGCCCTTGTTTCGGCTTCGGCGGTCTGCGCCGCAAAGGCGATGTCGGCGGCGGCCAGGCCGCTGCTGTCGGCCCCGGCGGTGAAAGCGTCGAAGAAGGCCTGCATCGATGCGGGCACCTGCGCGCGCGCCTGCACCAGCGCTTCGAATTTCTCCATCCTGGCCATGGGCCGCCCTGGCTTTATCGGCGCATCCAACCAAGCCGGTGCGCCGTTTTTGTGATGGTGTTCGCCCGCGCCAACGCGGACGGCAAACGACCGAAACACCCCTTACCGCAAGGCAAGGCCGGGCGGCGTGATGCCGCCGCGCTGACGCCGATAAAGCAGGAAGCTGGCGATGCACGCCTGCAGCAGCAGCAGCGCCAGAACGCCGTTGCCGCTTTGCGTCCGCAGGCCAAGCCCGGCCAGGGTCAGCAGCGTCGCCGGGGCAGCGAAGGCGAGTATGGCGGGCGCGTCGCGCAGCAGCAGCGCCAAGGCGAGTGTGGGAAGCACGGCAAAGGCCACCAGCAGCGCCGGTTGCGGCGCCAGGGTCAGAAAGGCGCCCAGGCCCCAGGCCGCGCCCACATATAAGAGTATGGCGCGCAGGTCGGCGGCCGAACCCGCCATGTCCTTGAAGACGGCGGCGGTGCGGAAATGGCTGACCAGAATGGCGATTACCCCGCCCAGGACCAGCAGGCTCCAGACAAAGGACGATGCCAGGGTGCCGCCGCCCAGCAGGGCCGCCACCGCGCCCATCGCCAGCAAGGTACCCGCCGCCGGGACGGCGCGGGACAACAGGCCCGCCCGGCGCATCGCCAGGCGGCTTTCCTCATGCAGCTGGGGCAGGCGGTTCAGCGCCGATTGGGGCAGGGGCGCAGAGATGGGCGCCGGAACGGCAACGGGCGCGTTGTCGAAGGATAGCGAGGACTGCAATTCGGGTAACGCCATGCTGCCACCCCATGAAATCACGATGAGGCTCGGCTCCGCGTGATTAATAATGTCTTAATGGCCACGGATACTATGATTCGCCGGAGCCTGGACAGCGCAGCGGTCATGACCATCGCCCGGCCCATAGAGGCCGCCACCATCACCGTCTTCGATCTCGAATACACCGCCTGGGCGTGCTCGATGGCGCGCCACTGGCTGGAGCCGGGCCAGTTCAAGGAAGTGGTGCAGATCGGGGCGGTCAAGCTGGATGGCCGCGATCTTTCCATCCTGGGCGAGTTCGACCTGCTGGTGCGGCCCCGCATCAACCCCGAACTGTCGCCCTATTTCCAGAACCTCACCGGCATCACCAATGACGAGGTCGCCGCGCGCGGGGTGGATTTCGCGGACGCCTATGCCCGCTTCGCCGCCTTCGCCGATGGCGGCCCGATCATGGCGTTCGGCCATGACGAGTGGATATTGGAAGAGAATCTCCGCCTCTACGGCATCACCGAATTCCCCGCCCTGCCGCGCTTCCAGGATCTGCGCAGCTGGTTCGCCGCCTGCAATGTCGATCCGCGCGGCATGATGTCGTGTGAGATCGGCCCATCGCTGGGGCTGGCCTTTCAGGGCCGCGCCCACAATGCGCTGGACGATGCCCGCTCCATGGCGCTGTCCATGGAAGAGATGGTCAAGCGCGGCGCCGTGCGGCCCGCCGCCTGATGTCTTCGCAAGCCGATCATCTGATTGCCCTGCTGCAATTGGCGCCGCATCCCGAGGGCGGCCATTACCGCGAGACGTTTAGGGATGGCGAAGGACGCGGCCATTCCAGCGCCATTCATTTCCTGCTCAAGGCGGGCGAGGTGTCGTGGCGGCATCGCATCGATGCCGCCGAAGTCTGGCATTTCCATCGCGGCGCGCCGCTGGAATTGTCCATCGCCGAAAATGGCGTGGTGAAAACGCATGTGCTGGGCGCTGGAATCGAAGAGGGCGAGAAGCCGCAGATCGTGGTGCCGCCCGGCGCCTGGCAGATGACGAAAACCAAAGGCGACTACACGCTGGTCGGCTGTACCGTGGCCCCCGGTTTTGACTTTGCGACCTTCGAATTGGCGCCGCGTGATTTTACCCCGTAATCATCGGCATTTTACGCAAATCGCGCTTGAATAAATCGCGCTTAAAACTGCGCGCGCACAGGCGAAGTTTTGTTAATCCCCACCCGGCAATTGCGTTCGTTATCGCACCAAGCCTTGCTATGGCTTGCCGGCATTTCCAAGGGGGTATTTTCCATGCGCAATAGTCTGAATCGTTTCATCGCCGACGAGAACGGCGCCACCGCCATCGAATATGGTCTGATCGCCGCCCTGATCGCCGTGGTCGTGATCGGTACGCTCACCACCGTCGGCACCAACCTGGACACCAAGTTCGGCGCTGTCGCCACCGCGTTGCGTTAGTTTTCCAACCCCCATCCGCGGCAGCGCGGGTCGTCTCCGACGACACCTTGCTGCCGCACCTTCCCCCTTCCGTGACGCTTCGCATCGAAGGGGGAAGGAAGCTGGTGGATGCTGCGGGTCGCCCGGCGGAATGCCGGGCTCGAGATTATTCTGCGGTTACCGCTAACAGCTTGCCGAGCTGATGGGCCACGGCGTGGCTGGAGACTCGTCCCAGATAGCCGTCCGCCGGGGCGAAACGCACCATCAGGCTGCGCCCCGACAACGCCAGCCCGGGCTTGGTCCCGCGCTCCAGCTTCACCGTGCTGATGCGGCGGCTCACCGCGCGCTTGCCCTGGTCGGTGGCGATCAGCCGCTCGATCCCGGCCTGGGTGTTGGCCAGCGCATCGAACGCCATGGCGCGGGTTTCGGGGTTCGCCAGGATCGCGGGATCGGTGACGAAATGCAGCGACAGATTGCCGGAATAGGAGAAATGCGCCGCCTCGTCGGACAGGGCGCTGCGCAATTCGGTGACCGACACCGGCAGCGGCGCGGTCATGTTCGCCGTGCCCTGGTGCGTGGCGGGCAGGCCATTTGGCGCCTCGGCAAGATAAAGCGTCACCCCGCCCCAGACCGAGACCGACAGCGCCGCCGTGCCCGTGTCGTATTTCAGCAGCTTGGCGCCCAGCGAGCCGGGATCGGCGGTCAGGACGAAGCTTTCGGACGAACCGGCGAAGCGCATCAGAAACTTGCCGCGATAGGGGATGATGGAGAATTCCCGCCCGTCGCCAGCGCTGTAGCGGCCCGGCTCCAGCGTGCCCGCCCGCTCGGAGGCCAGCCGCGCCGCCATCGCGTCGGTAACCCCGGGCAATTGCGGTCTCGACGGAAATTGCGCCTGCGCCGCAGCCAGGGGCAGCAGCAGCAACGCCAATGTGAGAACCGCTTTCAAAATCGCACTGCCATGTCGCCCAGCCTTGGCCTGGTCCCCTTCATCCGTAACATGACCAGGTAATTGGGCAAATTTAAGCCGCTTTTGGGACCTTTCCGCTCGCTTTGACGGCACAGGCCCAAGCGCGGTGCAGGAACGCGAGGTGAGACCTTTCTCCGCCTTTCCTTCAGCCCCGAATACGCCTAAATCGGGCCGTTTCCACACGAAGGGCCGCCATGAGTCAGGACAGCTTCAAATCCCGCAAAACCCTCAAGGTCGGCAACAAGACCTATGTCTATTTCAGCCTGGCCGCTGCGGAAAAGAACGGGCTGAAGGGGATCAGCAAGCTGCCCTATTCCATGCGGGTCCTGCTGGAAAACCTGCTGCGCTATGAGGACGGCAACACCGTCACCAAGAGCGACATCGAGGCCATCGTCGCCTGGGCCAAGGATCGCAAGTCCGACCGCGAAATCGCCTTCCGCCCCGCCCGCGTGCTGATGCAGGATTTCACCGGCGTGCCCGCCGTGGTCGATCTGGCCGCGATGCGCGACGCCATGAAGGCGCTGGGCGGCGACCCGGAGAAGATCAATCCGCTGGCGGAAGTCGATCTGGTGATCGACCACAGCGTGATGATCGACGCCTTCGGCAACGCCAAGGCTTTCAAGCAGAATGTCGAGATCGAGTATGAGCGCAACAAGGAGCGCTACACCTTCCTGCGCTGGGGCGCGCAGGCCTTCGCGAATTTCCGCGTCGTGCCGCCGGGCACCGGCATCTGCCATCAGGTGAACCTGGAATATCTCGCCCAGACGATCTGGACCCGCAAGGGACCCGATCCCAAGAACCCGAAAAAGACCGTCGAATATGCCTTCCCGGATTCCGTGGTCGGCACCGACAGCCATACCACCATGATCAACGGCCTGAGCGTGCTGGGCTGGGGCGTGGGCGGCATCGAGGCGGAAGCCGCCATGCTGGGCCAGCCCATCTCCATGCTGATCCCGGAGATTGTCGGCTTCAAGCTCACCGGCAAGCTGCGTGAAGGCTGCACCGCCACCGACCTGGTGCTGACCGTCACCCAGATGCTGCGCAAGAAGGGCGTGGTCGGCAAGTTCGTGGAATATTACGGCGAAGGCCTTGACCAGTTGACGCTGGAAGACCGCGCCACGCTCGCCAACATGGCGCCGGAATATGGCGCCACCTGCGGCTTCTTCCCCATCGATGCCGAGACGCTGCGCTATCTCAAGAACACCGCCCGCGCCAATTCGCGCATCGCCCTGGTGGAGAAATACGCCAAGGCGCAGGGCATCTTCCGCACCAAGAAATCGCCCGATCCGGTCTTCACCGACACGCTGACGCTGGACATGACGACGGTCGAGCCGTCGATGGCCGGCCCGATGCGGCCGCAGGACCGCGTGCCCTTGGGCAATGTCGCGGGCAATTTCGCCGAGAACCTGATTGGCACCTTCAAGAAGGAAGCCGAGGCCAACAAGCGCGCCAAGCTGGACGGCAGCGAGCATTCCATCGGCCATGGTGATGTCGTCATCGCCGCCATCACCAGCTGCACCAACACCTCCAATCCCAATGTGATGGTGGGTGCGGGCCTGGTGGCGCAGAAGGCCGTGGCGCGCGGCTTGAAAGTGCGCCCCTGGGTGAAGACGTCTCTGGCGCCTGGTTCGCAGGTGGTCACTGATTACCTGAAAAAGGCGGGCCTTGATGTGCCGCTGAACAAGCTGGGCTTCAACCTGGCCGGTTATGGCTGCACCACCTGCATCGGCAATTCGGGGCCGCTGCCCGATCCGGTGGCCAAGGCGATCACCGAGGCCGATCTGGTCGCCTCCGCCGTGATTTCCGGCAACCGCAACTTCGAAGGCCGCGTCCATCCGCAGGTGCGCGCCAACTATCTCGCCTCGCCCATGCTGGTGGTGGCTTATGCCCTGGCCGGTTCGGTCAACATGGACCTGACCAAGGAGCCGGTGGGCTATGACCGCGACAATGAGCCGGTCTATCTCAAAGACATCTGGCCGACCCAGAAGGAAGTGCGCGCCGCCATCGCCAAGTCGGTGAAGCCCGCCAGCTTCAAGGCGCGCTATGGCAATGTCTTCAATGGCGACGCCAACTGGCGCAAGGTCAAGCTGGTCAAGGGCAAGACCTATCAGTGGGATGCGGCCTCGACCTATGTGAAGAACCCGCCCTATTTCGACGGCATGACGCTGAAGCCCGCCCCGGTGCAGGAACTGAGCGGCGCGCGCGTGCTGGCGATCTTCGGCGACAGCGTCACCACCGACCACATCTCGCCCGCCGGCAACATCAAGGCTTCGGCTCCGGCTGGCATTTTCCTGGCCGAACGCAAGGTGGAAGCCAAGGACTTCAACTCCTATGGCGCGCGCCGCGGCAATGACGAAGTGATGGAGCGCGGCACCTTCGCCAACATCCGCATCAAGAACGAGATGATGGGCGGCAAGGAAGGCGGCAACACGCTTTACTATGCCTCGCCGGATGCCGAAGGCGTGGCGATGAGCATCTTCGACGCGGCGCAGGGCTACAAGGCCGACGGCCATGCCACCATCGTGATCGGCGGCAAAGAATATGGCACCGGCTCGTCGCGCGACTGGGCGGCCAAGGGTCCCAAGCTGCTGGGCGTGCGCGCTGTCATCACCGAAAGCTTCGAGCGCATCCATCGCTCCAACCTGATCGGCATGGGCATCGCGCCCTTCTGTTTCGAGCCGGGCAAGACGCGCAAGGATTACGGCTTCACCGGGCGCGAGACCATCTCGATCCCCGGCCTGTCGGGGTCGCTGAAGCCGCGTCAGGTGATGGAAGGCGTGATCCACCGCGCCGATGGCAGCATCGACAAGATCCCGCTGCACCTGATGATCCTGACCGCCGACGAAGTCGGGTATTATCAGAACGGGGGCATTCTGCCCTATGTGCTGCGCAACCTGCTGGTCGCGTAAGGCGCGCGCGTTTTGAAATGATCGGGGCGGCTGCAAGGCCGCCCTTTTCATTTGGGGCTTGCGTGCGCATGTTGGCCGCATGCCCGATTCGACGCTGATCGCCGCTTTCCTGCTGCTGGGCGCGGCGCTGTTCGCCAGCCGCCCCGGCACCGGAAACTATCTGCGCTTCGCCGCCATTCTCTGCGCCGCGCTGGCGGCGGCGCTGGTCTCGGGCGTGACCGGCTTGGCGCCTGCCGCGGCGTTTGTCGCGCTGCCGCTGACTGGCGCGGCGCTGGGTCTTTCGGCGCTGGCGCGCACGCGCCGCCGCGCCGCGCCGCTTATGGCCAGCATGGCGCTGGCCGCCGCCTTCACCGCCGGTCTGTTCGCCTTCTTCACCGCCACCGCGACGGCGGCGCTGTTGCCGCTGGCGCTGGGCGGCGTGGCGATGATGGCGTCAGGCCGCATCTTCGCGATGCTGGCGGGGCTGTTGCTGCTGGCGTCCGCCTGTGCGGGATGGAGCGCGGGCCTTTCCGCGCCGCTGCTGACATTGCTGGCGGCGTCGCTTTTCGGAGCGGGTCGTTACAGGCGGGTGTCGAGCAGGCGCGCGCTGGCGCCGGCTTCGCCATAGGCGCCGCGCACGAAGCGATTGCGCTCGCCCGGCATCACCTGACCCAGCAGCTGCGTCACAAAAGCCGGAACCAGACGCGGCCCGTCCCAGAACGGGTCATGCGCTTTCGTTTCAGCCTGACACACAATTTCCACCTGCAGATGCGGGCGCTGTTTCGGCGGATCGCGCGGCGCGTCCTGGCGTTCACCATTCGAACGTGCGGATTGGTTGGCTTTACCGACGGCGCGCAACGCTTCCGCGGAAGCTTTCTGGCTTCCACTGACCGTCGCAGCGATGGGCGTTAACGCGCTCATAGCCTTTTACAAGGCAAGGCGCGCGCCGCTTCCGCAGTTACCGGATTTTTAAGTGCGTGGCTTCCATAGTGCCCGCACAAGGACCGGAGAATCCGGCCGGGGATGGTGGATGTGTTGAGCGCAGCGGTTCAGAAAGAACAGTCGGTATTGTTGGAACTGGGCAACGCCCAGGATAGCGCGCGGCTGCGCCTGGCGGCGCAGGGCGCTTCGCTGGCCGTGTTCGATTGGCAGGTGGCGGACGGCGTCATCACCTGGGACGGCACCACCGAGATTCTGCCCTTCACGCGCGACATTCACCGCGCCGCCGTTTTCCTCGCCGCGATCGACCGCGATCATCGCGCCGCGCTGGAAGCGGTGCTCGACACCCGCACCCGCGAGACCACCGCCTTCTCGCTCGACATCACCATCGCCGCGGCCATGGGCCAGGTGACGCTCGCCATGGTCGGCAGCCGCATCCCCGGCGCCGATGGCCGTACCGAACGCCTGATCGGCATGATGCGCGACGCCACCGAGCGTTCGCGCGCCATGCAGCGTCTGGAATATCTCGCGACCCGCGACGAACTCACCGGCCATCTCAACCGCAACGCGCTGCGCGAGGAATTGTCGGTGGCGATCGACAGCGCCAAGGCCGAGAACCGCAATTGCGCCTTCCTGGTTTCCTCCATCGACCGGCTGGCCATGATCAATGACGGCTTCGGCTTTGACGCGGGCGAGGAAGTGATCGTTGCGGTGGGCGAGCGCCTGGCCCGTTCGCTGCGCGCCAGCGACGTGATCGGCCGCACCGCCGGCAACAAGTTCGGCGTCCTGCTCAAGAATTGTTCGGAACGCGAAGTCTCCATCGTGGCCGGGCGCCTGCGCGCCACCGTGCGCGGCAGCGGCATCGACACCCGCGCCGGCCAGGTCTCCGCCACCTGTTCGGTGGGGGCGGTGTGGCTGCCGCCGGAAGCCGCCACCAGTCAGGAAGCGATGCTGCGAGCCGAAAAGGCGCTGGAACGCGCCCGCGCCGCGGGCCGCGACGGCTTCGCGGTCTATGAACACAGCGCCCAGCGCGAAAGCGCCCGTGTCCGCACCATGGCGGTGGCCGATGAAGTGGTGCAGGCGCTGCGGGACAATCGCCTCAAGCTGGCCTATCAGCCCATCATCCACGCCAAGACGCGCCGCACCATGCATCACGAAGCCTTGTTGCGCATGGAGCGCGCCGATGGCGAGCTGGTGTCCGCCGGCTATTTCGTGCCCGCCGCCGAACAGCTCGGCATCGTGCACATGATCGACCGCTTCGCGCTGGAAAGCGTCATCGCCAAGCTGCAGGCCAACAAGACCGCCTCGCTGGGCGTCAATGTCTCGGGCACGGCTGCGGGCGATCCCGCCTGGCTGCAGAATTTCGTCGAGCATGTCCGCACCAACCAGGAGGTGGCGGGCCGCCTGATCGTGGAGCTGACCGAAACCGCGGCGCTGCATCATTTCGAGGAGAATGCCCGCTTCATCTCCCAGTTGCGCGAGATGGGCGTGCGCGTGGCGATCGACGATTTCGGTGCCGGTTACACCTCGTTCCGCAATCTGCAGCTGCTGCATGTCGATGTGGTCAAGATCGACGGCTCCTATGTGAAGAACCTGTCGGAATCGCCGGAGAACCAGGTGTTCGTCCGCACGCTGGTCGGCCTGGCGAAGAACTTCAACATGAAGGTGGTGGCGGAATGGGTGTCGAACGACGCCGACGCCTTCCTGCTGCAAAGCTTCGGCGTGGATTACTTCCAGGGCTTCCACTTTGGCGAGCCCATCCTCGATCCGAAATTCCCGGCCTAAGATTGCCTAGGCTCGAGCGCCGCAGCGAAGCGTAGCGGAGCCGCGGCGCGACCTTCAGCCTTCGACAGCTTCCTTCCCACTTCGGCGCGAAGCGCCGGGAAGGGGGAAGGTGGCGCAACGAGGTGTCTGCCTCTTGGCAGACCCGAGTTGCGACGGATGGGAATTCAACAAAGAAACGGAAGCGAGCTCGTAAGACGGCGTTTTAGCCGGGCTTTTTCCACGTACTCACCTGCGTCGCGCCATTGGTATGTACGAGAACGCCATACTTCGCGGTGGCGGATTCGAAATCCACCAGCCAGCTCTTGCCCATGCGCTGGGCCTGCACGATGCGGGTGGGGCCGCAGGGCGCGGTTTCGCTGCAATGGCGGCGCAGCGAGGTGGCGGCATAGCCCTGCGCTTCGCGCTGGGTCATCGGCGCGGCGCAGGCAGAAAGCATCAGGCAGGATAGTAGAACGACTCCCGAAGAGAGCCGCTTCACTTCTTGGCCAGCTCCGCCAGCTGCTTGCGCATGGCTTCCATTTCCTGCTTCAGCGTATCGACTTCGTTGGAAGCCGGCTTTTCCGCAGGTTCGGATTTGGGCGGCGCCGCGCCGGTGGCGGCGGCGCCGCCGACGGCAAACGGCGTGAACATCGCCATGGCGTTTTCGAACATCGCCAGATTCTGGCGGGTGAGGTTCTCGACCATCTGGTTGCCGCCGCCCAGCGCTTCGGCAATGCGGTCGCGCATGGCGCCCTGGTTCTTGGTGAAGCCTTCCATGCTCATGTCGAGATAGCCCGGCACGAAGGATTGCAGGCTGTCGCCATAGAAGCGGATGAGCTGGCGCAGGAACTTGATCGGCAGCAGCGACTGGCCCTTGGCTTCTTCTTCGAAAATGATCTGGGTCAGGACCGAGCGCGTGATGTCGTCGCCGGTGCGGGCGTCCTGCACTTCGAACTCGGTGCCGTCCTTGACCATGGCGGCCAGGTGATCAAGCGTCACATAGGACGAGGTCTGGGTGTTGTAGAGACGCCGGTTCGCGTACTTCTTGATGATGACCGGACCTTCAGACTTGGATTTATCTTCCGACACGACTTCCCCGACGTAAAGTAACCCCACGCCCTTTCCGGGCTTGCAGTGCAACAAACATCTTTCCACCCCGCGCGTAAAGCGCAATTTTAGCAGGTGCAGCATGGTTATGTTGCGCAGCATTTTTCCAAGCGACTGAAATCCCTGTCAGATTCATTCGTCTCGCATTCGCGGGATTTTGCGCTACATCTACCGCAGAAGCTGGAGGCCTGCCCATGTCCGACGTCGTGATTGTTGCCGCTGCCCGCACGCCCGTGGGCTCCTTCCTGGGTGCGTTCGCCAGCGTTCCCGCCCAAAAGCTGGGCGAGGTCGCCATCCGCGCCGCCCTGGAACGGGCCGGGATTTCCGGCGACGAGGTCAGCGAAGTGATCCTGGGCCAGGTGTTGACGGCGGCACAGGGCCAGAACCCCGCCCGCCAGGCCGCCATCGCGGCGGGCATCGCCATCGGCGCGCCGGCCTGGGGCATCAATCAGGTTTGCGGTTCGGGTCTGCGCGCCGTGGCTCTGGGGGCCCAGGCCATCGCCCAGGGCGACAGCGCCATTGTGGTGGCGGGCGGCCAGGAGAGCATGAGCCTCTCCACCCATGCCGCCTATCTGCGCGCCGGACAGAAGATGGGCGATGTGCAGTTAATCGACACCATGATCCGCGACGGGCTGTGGGACGCCTTCAACGGCTATCACATGGGCACCACGGCGGAGAATGTCGCCAAGCAGTGGGAGATCACCCGCGAACAGCAGGATGCGTTCGCCGTCGCCTCGCAGAACAAGGCCGAGGCCGCCAAGAAGGCGGGCCGCTTCAAGGACGAGATCGCGCCCGTGACCGTGAAGGGCCGCAAGGGCGACACGGTGGTGGACACCGACGAATATATCCGCGATGGCGCGACGCTGGAGGCCATGGCCGGCCTGCGCCCCGCGTTCGACAAGGCGGGCTCGGTGACGGCGGGCAATGCGTCCGGCCTCAATGACGGCGCTGCCGCGCTGGTGCTGATGAGCGCCGCCGACGCCGCCAAGCGCGGCCTGACGCCGCTGGCCCGCATCGCGTCGTGGGCGCAGGCCGGTGTGGACCCCAAGGTGATGGGCTCTGGCCCGATCCCCGCCAGCCGCAAGGCGCTGGAAAAGGCGGGCTGGAAGGCTTCCGATCTGGACCTGATCGAAGCCAACGAAGCCTTCGCCGCCCAGGCCTGCGCCGTGAACAAGGACATGGGCTGGGATACGGCCCGCGTGAACGTCAATGGCGGCACCATCGCCATCGGCCATCCCATCGGTGCGTCGGGCGCGCGCGTGCTGACCACGCTGCTGTTCGAAATGGGCAAGCGCGACGCCAAGAAGGGTCTGGCCACCCTCTGCATCGGCGGCGGGATGGGCATCGCGCTCTGTGTGGAGCGTTGATTTCCGGGTCGCGCGGCCGGACGCAAAACCGCTTCGCACTTTTGCTGGCCGTCGCTCCATGAAGAACCCTTGGATGGACATGCTGCTGCTGGCGGCGGAATCGCAGCAGGTCATCGCGCTGCGCATGATGAAGCTTGCCGCGGGCGGCACCTCTGCAAATGATGAAGTTCAGCTGATGACATCGGAAAAGGTCACCGCCATGACCGAAGCGGGCGCCAAGCTGATGGCGGGCGGCAGCGCCGACAGCGTTGTGAGCGATTATCGCCGCAAGGTGCGCGCCAATATCAAGCGGCTGACCAAATAAACGGCACACCGCAACGCAGCATCGTTTCTCGTTGAACCGTCCGCTATTTGCCGCCTAAATCCTCCCGATAAACACGGGAGTTTTCATGGCACGTGTAGCGGTGGTCACGGGCGGCACGCGCGGTATCGGCGAAGCGATTTCGGTGGCGCTGAAAGCGGCCGGTTACATGGTGGCGGCGAATTACGCCGGCAATGACGAGCGCGCCAAGGACTTCACTTCCCGCACCGGCATCAAGGCGTTCAAGTGGGATGTCGCCGATTACGACGCCTGCATCGCGGGCGTGAAACAGGTGGAGAGCGAACTCGGCGCCGTCGATGTGATCGTCAACAATGCCGGCATCACCCGCGACGGCACCATGAAGAAGATGAGCCGCATCGCCTGGGACGAGGTGATGGATACCAACCTGGGCGGTTGCTACAACATGTGCAAGGCGGCGTGGGACGGCATGAACGAGCGCAAGTTCGGCCGCGTCGTCAATATCGGCTCGATCAACGGCCAGGCCGGTCAGTATGGCCAGGTCAATTACGCCGCCGCCAAATCGGGCATCCATGGCTTCACCAAGGCGCTGGCGCAGGAAGGCGCCCGCGCCGGTATCACCGTCAACGCCATCGCGCCGGGTTACATCGACACCGACATGGTCGCCGCCGTGCCCGCCGATGTGCTGGCCAAGATCGTGGCGCGCATTCCGGTCGGCCGTCTGGGCCAGGCTTCCGAAATCGCCCGCGCGGTCTGCTTCCTGGTGGCGGACGAGGGCGGCTTCATCACCGGATCGACGCTGTCGATCAACGGTGGACAACATATGTATTGAGCGAATTCGGAAAGGAAGCGCGATGACGGTATTTCAACTGCTGTTGATCGTCGTTTCCTTTGCGGCACTTTGCGTCGTGAACAGGAAGATCGCCGCCGCTTGGTTTCCTCTTTCGGCGCATGATGTGGAAGAACACCACTTCGGATCATTGGTCTGCCAGTTAATTCTCGTGATTGGCGTATCAAGCATGATGATTGGTGTGCCGTTAAAGGTTGCGGGCTGGCTGGGCTGAAGGGTTCCTCCCTTCGACAAGTCCATATGGACCCTGTAAAAGCCGCCCATGATCGCTTCCCTCACCGCCGAGAAGCTGGCCTGCACGCGCGGCAGCCGCCGCCTGTTCGAGGGCCTGTCCTTTCGCGTCACCGCCGGGCAGGCGCTGGCGCTGGAAGGGGCCAATGGCGCGGGCAAGACTTCGCTGCTGCGGCTGGTAGCGGGTTTCCTGCCGCAGGTTTCGGGTCGCGTCTTCGTCACCGAGAATGGCAACGAGATCGCTGAGCCTGAAGAGCGTGGCCGCTACATCGGCTGGCTGGGCCATCACGATGCGTTGAAGGCCAGCTTCACCGTTGCCGAGCAACTGGCCTTTTTCGGCAAGCTGCATGGCCGCAGCGGCGATCTGCCTGCGCTGCTGGAACAGGTCGGCCTGACGCGGCAGGCGCAATTGCCCTGCCGTTATCTTTCCGCTGGGCAGCGCAGGCGCCTGGCGCTGGCGCGGCTGCTGCTGACGGCGCGTCCGCTCTGGCTGCTCGATGAACCCTTCGCGGCGCTCGACATTACCGGCAAGGCGCTGGTGGCGCGGCTGATCGCGCTGCATTGCGGGCAGGGCGGCATGGTGATCGCCGCCACGCATGAGCCGCTGGGGCTTGGCAATGAGACGCTTCGCGTCGGCAATGAAAGCCTGAAGCTGTGAGCCCCTTCTTCGCTCTTCTGGTGCGGGACCTGCGCCTGACGGTGCGCGAAGGCGGCGGCGTCGGCCTGGCGCTGGGGTTTTTCGCGCTGGTGGCGACGCTGGTGCCGCTGGGCGTTGGCCCCGACATGGTGGTGCTGGCGAAAGTGGGCGCGGGCATTCTCTGGGTCGGCGCGGCGCTGGCGGCGCTGCTGTCGCTCGACCGCCTATTCCAAGCCGATTACGAAGACGGTTCGCTCGACCTCATCGCGTTGTCGCCCCTGTCGCTGGAAGGCACCGCCGTCGCCAAGATTGTGGCGCACTGGCTGTCCACCGGCCTGCCGCTCACGCTGCTGTCGCCGTTGCTGTCTGTGCTGTTCGATCTGCCTGCCAATGCGATGGTCATGCTGGCGGCGTCGCTGCTGCTGGGAACCCCAGCGGTCAGCGCTGCCGGGGCCATCGGCGCCAGCCTGACGCTGTCGTTGCGGCGCGGCGGCCTGATCCTGCCCCTGATCGTGCTGCCCCTGCTCACCCCGGCGGTGATCTTCGGCACCGGCATGGTGGTGGAAGTGCAGACCGGCCTGGCCACCGGGGCCCTTGGCTTCCTGGCGGCTTTCTCCATCGTCACGGTTTTGCTAAGTCCTTTTGTCGCCGCCATGGCGGTGCGTCTCAATCTCGCCGGATAGGAAAGCTAGAACGGTTCCCATGTTCGACTGGCTCTTCCGCTACGCTAATCCCGCCCGCTTCATGAGCCTGTCCGGGGCGCTGCTGCCCTGGCTGGTGGCCGCCACCGTGCTGACCATCGGCACCGGGCTGTATCTCGGCTTCTCCACCCCGCCCGACTATCAGCAGGGCCGCACCGTGCTGATCATGTTTGTGCATGTCCCGGCCGCCAGCATGGCGACCATCGTCTATTTCAGCCTGGCGGTGGCCTCGCTCTTCTCGCTGATCAACCGCCACATCCTGGCCGATGTCGCCGCCCGCACCGCCGCGCCCATCGGCGCGGTATTCACGCTTCTGGCGCTGGCCACCGGCTCGCTCTGGGGAAAGCCGATGTGGGGCACCTGGTGGGAATGGGACGGACGCATGACCAGCACGCTGGTGCAGTTCTTCCTCTATCTCGGCTATTCGGCGCTGTGGAACGCGATCGAGGACGAGACGCGCGCGGCGCGTATCTGCGCCATTCTCGCCTTGGTAGGCGCGGTGAACATTCCCATCATCAAATTCTCGGTCGACTGGTGGGCGACGCTGCATCAGGGCGAAAGCATCGTTTCGGGCCAGGTCGCGCCGGTCTTCCTGGCGCCGCTGCTGACCATGATGGGCGGCTATTTCCTGCTCTTCGTGACGCTGTGGCTGGTGCGCATCCGGACCATGATCCTGGAACGCCGCGCCCGAAGCTTGATGCAGGGAGTAGAGGCATGAGTTTCGACGTCGCCCCGTATGGCGCCTTCATCTGGCCCGCCTATGCCGTCAGCGTCGCCGCGCTGGGCGGACTGATCGTCTGGACGCTCGCCAAGTGGCGCGCCGCGAAGGCGAAGCTGGCGATGCTGGAAAAGAAATGAGCCGACGTCTGCTTTACATCCTGCCGGCCTTGATCTTCGCCGGGTTGGCGCTGGTGCTGTTCCGCGCCCTGTTCCTGTCGCCCAACATCGTGCCGCCAGCGCTGATCAACCAGCCCGTGCCGCAGGTTTTGCTGCCCGCGCTGGACCTGGCGACGGAAGGCTTCGGGCCGAAGGAGCTGGCGGCGGGCCGCGTCACGCTGGTCAATGTCTTCGGCTCCTGGTGCGCCGAGTGCCACATCGAAGCGCCGGTGCTGATGCAGCTGGCGGCGATGAGCGACAAGGAAGGCTTCGAGATTTACGGCTTCGTGCAGCGCGACACACCGGACAAGATCCGCGCTTTCCTGGCCCAGACCGGCAATCCCTTCAGCCGCATCGGCAATGATCTGGACGGCAAGGCCGGGATCGAATGGGGCGTCTATGGCGCGCCCGAGACCTTCGTGGTCGATGGCAAGGGCGTGATCCGCTACAAATATACCGGCGCCCTGACGCCCGAAGTGGTGCAGCGCGAATTGCTGCCCGCCATCAAGGCTGCCCGGGGCACTTAACTTTTCGCTAACCCTGTTTTGCGAGGGTGCGACTTATTGGTTTGTCGCGCACTCCGGGCGGCAAACCGGTACCCACTTTGCCTGAGTGCGCTTTATGCAGATATCCGCCGCCAATCTGATTGCCGCGCAGCAGGCCGCCCAGGCCGCGCTGGCCGCCAAGCAGGCGACCAAGGCCGCAGGCCCGGCCTTTGCGGTGGCGATGACGGAATTCCAGGCCGGTGCGCCCGTGAAAACGGCGCAGGCTGCGTCCGCCCCGGTCACGGCGCAGGCCGCGCCACAGGCGCAAGCCGGCGTCCGGATGGGCCAGCACATCAATATCGTCGTTTAAATTTCACTGTCATGCCCGCGAAAGCGGGCATCCAGGCCTCTTCCCAAAGGCCGGAGTGCGGGTCGCTGGATTACCGCTTTCGCGGGAATAACAAAGGACTAGGAAAGCCGCCGCTTGCGGCCGGGCTTGGCGGGCTTTTCATGCCCATCCGTGGCCAGCGCCTCGGCCGCCTGGGCGATTTCGCGCAGCGCCTTCAGAAATTTCTGGCGGTCGGGAAGCGGCAGCGCCTCCAGCAGGGCGCGTTCGGCCCGGTCGGCGGCATTGCGGGCGCTGCGCAGCGCCTTGCGGCCCGAAGGCGAGATCGCCACCGCGTTGGCGCGGGCGTCTTCCTCGGTGCGTTCGCGGGTGAGCAGGCCCTTGTCGAGCATGCGGCGCACCATCTCGGCCAGGGTGGAGCGGTCGATGCCCGTGATCTCCACCAGCGCGGTCTGGCTGACGCCTTCATTCCGTTCTAGCGCCGCGAGCAGCATGAATTGCTGCTTGGTCAGTTCGCGCGCGCCCGCTTCGCGGGCATAAAGGTCGCCGTAAAATTGCTGGCAGCGGCGGATCAGGTGCGATGGCGCTTCGGAAAGGTCGAAACCATTCCCCGCCTTCCGCTGCCCCTTGATCATAACAACCCCTGCTTCTCGCGCGTGTCGTGTCTTGTTTGTGGCGTCTCTAAGGACGCCATATTTGACACGCGCCAGCCCGCTGCCGTGTGGCCGCATGTTAAACTTGGTTTGAGCAGGCTTGTCCATGCGCAAAATCGCATCGGCCGCTGGTTCGTATGCGGATCATTGCGTGTGCGGCATTTTTTTCGCTGCGGTCATGTGCGCCTGTCTCGCAACGGAACACTATGATTGGTAGGCAGGCGGCGCGGCCCCACATCTTTTGCGCCAAGCCAATGACGCGATGGGTTTTCTTTCTCAGTCCGGCGTCTTCTCGTCCTGCGCATGGCGCAACAGCAGCGGCGTTTGCGCAACCGCGAAGAGAAAAATCAGCGGCAGAATGCCCCATACCTTGAAGTCCACCCACGCTTCTGTGGAAGTGAGACGCCGCACGCTCTCATTGAGCGCCGCCAGCGCGAGACAGAAAATTCCCCAGCGCAGGGTGAGCTTTTTCCAGCCCGGCTCGTCCAGGTCGAAGGCATGGCCGAAGACATATTTGATGAAGAGGCGTCCCGTCGCCAACCCGCCCAACAGGATGGCGCCAAAAAAGGCATAGAGGATGGTCACCTTGACCTTCAGGAACACTTCGCTCTGCAGGTACAGCGTCAATCCGCCGAACAGCAGCACCAGCACCGCCGTGAAAAGCGGCATCGGGGAGAGTTTCCGCTCAAGGGCATAACCGATGGCCAGCGCCACCATGATCGCCACCATGAAGGCGGCGGTGGCGACGAAGAAGCCGCCATATTTGAAGGCCGCGAAGAAGATCAGCAGCGGTCCCAGATCGAGGATCAGGCGGCGGATTTGCGGATTCATTCCCGGGCTCCTGCCAATGCGCGGGCAAAGGCGCCAGCGTCAAAGGCTTGCAGATCGTCTTCGCCTTCGCCAACCCCCAGATAATGCACGGGAAGGCCGAACCGGGCCGCCAGCGCCACCAGGATGCCGCCCTTGGCGGTGCCGTCCAGCTTGGTCATCACCAGGCCGGTCAGCGGCACCGAGGAGGTAAAGGCCTCGACCTGTGCGATGGCATTCTGGCCGGTGGTGGCATCCAGCACCAGCAGCGCGGCATGGGGGGCGGATGGGTCCAGCTTCTTGATGACGCGGGCGATCTTCTCCAGCTCGGCCATCAGGCCCGCCTTGTTCTGCAAACGGCCGGCGGTGTCGATGATGAGGACATCGCTGCCATTGGCGCGGGCGGTCTCCAGCGCTTCGAAGGCCAGGCCCGCGGCGTCGCCGCCCTGTTTGGTGGCGACGAACTCGGCCCCGGTTCGCTTGGCCCAGACGCCCAGCTGTTCGATGGCGGCGGCGCGGAAGGTGTCGCCTGCCGCCAGCGTCACTTTTGCGCCGCTGCGGGTCAGCAGGCGGGCGATCTTGCCGATGGTGGTGGTCTTGCCCGCGCCGTTGACCCCGGCCACCAGCACCACGAAGGGCTTCGGGCCTGCATCGGTCACCAGCGGCTTCGCAACCGGCGCGAGCAGCTTCTCGATCTCCTGCGCCAGCAGGGTGCGCAGCTCGCCATCGCCGATGTCGGTGTCGTAGCGGCCCTTGCCGATGGCGGCGGTGATGGTCTTGGCCTGCGCCCCGCCCAGATCGGCGCGGATCAGCGCCTCTTCCAGCTCGGCCAGGGTGGCGGTGTCGAGTTTGCGCCGGGTGAAGACGCCGATCAGGCTGTCCGACAGGCTGCCCTTCCTGGTCAGCCCGGCGGTGAGCCGCTCCATGAAGCTGGGCGGCGGCGGTTCCATGCCGAAGGTCTTCATACCGCCACCGCGATCAGTGTGTCGCCCGCGATGGCGGTGAAGCGGGCGCTGACAAAGGTGCCCGGCGCGGCATCCAGCTTCGCTGGCGTAAAGCAAGGAGAGCGGCCGATGCCGCCGCGCTCCATCAGCAGGGTGCGGGTCTGGCCCAGCAGCGATTGCAGATGCTGGGCGCGCGCATTGTCACCGATAGCGCGCAGGCGGGCGGCACGTTCCTTCACCACCGCGCCGGGCACGGGCGGCATCTTGGACGCCGGGGTGCCGGGGCGCGGGCTGAAGGGGAAGACATGCAGGAAGGAAAGCCCCGCATCGGCCACCAGCTTTGCGCTGTTCTCGAACATGGCCTCGGTTTCGGTGGGAAAGCCCGCGATCAGGTCGGCCCCAAACACGGCATCGGGACGGGCGCGGCGCACATCGTCACAGAAACGGATGGTATCGGCGCGCGTATGGCGGCGTTTCATGCGCTTGAGGATGAGATCGTCGCCCGACTGGGCCGAAAGATGGAAATGCGGCATCAGCCGTTCTTCCTCGGCGATCAGATGCATCAGCCTGGCGTCGGCCTCGATGGAATCGATGGAGGACAGCCGCAGGCGCTGGATCCCCGGCACCAGTTTCAGCAGACGGGCGCAAAGTTCGCCCAACGTCGGCGCACCTGGCAGATCGGCGCCATAAGACGTGATGTCCACGCCGGTCAGCACGATCTCGGCATAGCCATGTTCGGTCAGGCGGCGCGCTTCGCCCACCACTTCGCCCAGCCCGACGCTGCGGGAATTGCCGCGCCCGAACGGAATGACGCAGAAGGTGCGGCGATGGTCGCAGCCGGTCTGCACCTGCAGGAAGGCGCGGGTGTGGCCATCGAAATGCTCGACCATCTGCGGCGCCGTCTCGCGCACGCTCATGATGTCGTTGACCCGCAATCGTTCCAGCGTTCCGTGCCCGAAATCGGCATAGGTCTGGGCCTGCAGCTTTTCCGCGTTGCCGATCACCGCATCGACTTCCGGCATGGCGGCATGGGTCTGGGGCTCGATCTGCGCGGCGCAGCCGGTGACCAGGATGCGCGCACCCGGCTTCTGGCGCTTGAGACGGCGAATGGCTTGGCGCGACTGGCGCACCGCTTCGGCGGTGACGGCGCAGGTGTTGACCACCACGGCGCCCTGCAATTGCGCCTCGGCGGCGCGGGCCTTGATCGCCTCGCTCTCGGTGAGGTTGAGGCGGCAGCCGAAAGTCACAACTTCGAGGCTCACCCGAACGTCCTCAGCTCAACCTGGCCGCGATACACGGTGGCGGCGGGGCCGGTCATGATCACATGGCCGTCGCTTTCGCGCCATGCGATGAACAGCGAGCCGCCATCCAGCACGACTTCGACCTTGCGGCCGGTCTTGTTCAGCCGCGCGGCCGCCACCGCAACGGCGCAGGCGCCGGTGCCGCAGGCCAGCGTGATGCCGACGCCGCGTTCCCAGGCCCGCTGCCGCAGGCGGTTCTCGCCGATGACATGGACGAACTCGACATTCACCTTCTTGGGAAAGAGCGGATGGGTTTCGATGCGAGGTCCCAGCGTGGCGAGGGGAATCTTCTCGGCATCGGGCACGAAGATGACGCAATGGGGATTGCCCATCGAGACGGCGCTGGCGGGCAGCGCCTGACCGTCGAGCCGCAGCTGGAAGTTCAGGGTGTCGGTGGCGCTGGCCATGGGAATCTCGTTCCATTCCAGCCGGGCCGGACCCATATCGGCCTCGACCAGACCCTTGCCCGCATCGCTGCAGCTGAGCAGGCCGCCGCGGGTGGCGAGCTTGACGCGGGAAAGGCCGCGCTCATCCATCAGCAGACGGGCGATGCAGCGGGTGGCGTTGCCGCAGCTTTCCACCTCGTTGCCGTCGGCATTGATGAAGCGCAGGCTCGCATCGGCATCTGCCCCGCCGGGGCCGATGATCACCACCGTGTCGCAGCCGATGCCGAAACGGCGATCCGCGACACCCCTGGCCTGGGCCGGGGTGATGGCGATCGCGCCGTCGCGGGCGTCGAAGACCACGAAATCGTTGCCGAGTCCGTGCATTTTGAGGAAGGCGGTCATGGGCTGCTTATATGGGGTGGAGAGCGGCTTTTCCATGGACTCACGGGTGGAAACTTTCCATCCTTGGAGCATCGGCCCTGAAAAGTTGCAGATTTTTCCGCAGGCCGTGCGACCACTACAAGAGCCGCCTTTCAGAAGGGTCTGCCATGCGCAAAGTCGCCCGCCTTGCCGTACCCCTGTTGTCCGCCCTCATTCTCGGAGCCCAGATGCCCGCCAAACCCCCTTCCAATGTTCCTGGCGATCCTTATGTCTGGCTGGAAGATGTGCATGGCAAGAAGCAGCTCGCCTGGGTGGCGGAGCAGAACAAGGCGTCGCTGCCCGCGCTGAAGGCAGACCCGCGCTACAAAGGCAATTACGACAGCATCCTGGCGGTGCTGGATGCCTCCGACCGCATTCCCTATGCGTCGATCCGCAAAGGCATGGCCTACAATTTCTGGCAGGACGCCAAGAACCCCAAAGGGGTTTGGCGGCGCACGACGCAGGCCGATTACCAGAAGGCCGCGCCGAAATGGGAAGTGCTGCTGGACATCGACGCCCTGGCCAAGGCGGAAAAGGAAAACTGGGTCTACAAGGGTGCGGAATGTGCGCCCGGCCAGGCGCGCTGTCTGATCTCGCTGTCGCGCGGCGGCGGCGACGCCGTGGTGGTGCGCGAATTCGACATTCCCAGCCGCAAATGGGTAAGCGATGGCTTCAATCTGAAGGAAGCCAAGTCGGATGTTTCGTGGGTCGATGACAACAATGTGCTGTTCGGCACCGACTTTGGCAAAGTCAGCCTGACCACCAGCGGCTATCCGCGCATCGTCAAGCAATGGGTGCGCGGCACGCCCATCGCCAAGGCGGTGACGGTCTATGAAGGCAAGTTGAGCGATGTGGCGGCCTCGGGCTTTGTGATGCGGCCCAAGGAAGGGCCCTATGCGATGGTGGTGCGTTCGCCCAGCTTCTTCGAGAACGAGTATTTCGCGCTAGAAAAGGGCAAGGCGCGCAAGCTGGCGCTGCCGCTGACGGCGGTGGTGCAGGGCCGGATCGACGGGGCGCTGATCGCCACGTTGCGCGCCGATCATGGCGACTTCAAGCGCGGCTCGCTGGTGGCGTTCCGTGAAGGCGCGCCGAACCAGTTGATCCTCGATCCCGGCCCGCGCGCCAGCATCGAAAGCGTCGCGGTGGGCCGCGACAAGATCTATGCGGCGGTGACGAAGAATGTCATCGGCCAGATTTATGTCTTCACGACGAACGGCAAAAGCTGGCAATCCAAGACATTGCCGCTGCCGGGCGCGGGCTCGCCGGAAATCAGCGGCGTCGATATTTACGGCACCGCCGCCCTGTTCGGCTTTGAGAATTACCTGATCCCGCCGACGCTCTATTTCGATGCGGGCGACGACAAGCCCAAAGCGATCAAGTCGCTGCCCGCTCGTTTTGACGCCAAGGGCATGGTGACGGAGCAATTCGAGGCGACATCCAAGGATGGCACCAAGGTCCCGTATTTCGTCACACGGCCCAAGACCATGCGCGGCCCCGCCCCCACCATTCTTTATGGCTATGGCGGCTTCGAGGTTTCGCTCACCCCCGGCTATTCCGCCAATTTCGGGCGGTTGTGGGTGGGAAAGGGCGGCGTCCATGTCGTGGCCAACATTCGCGGCGGCGGCGAGTTCGGTCCCGCCTGGCACAGTGCGGCGCTGAAGGAAAATCGTCAGAAGGCGTTCGACGATTTCGCCGCTGTGGCGGAAGACCTGGCGAAGCGCAAGCTGACCACGCCGAAGCAGTTGGGCATCATGGGCGGCTCCAATGGCGGGCTGCTGGTTTCCACCGTGATGGTGCAGCGGCCGGAGCTGTTCGGCGCGGTGGTCTGCCAGGTGCCGCTGATCGACATGATCGCCTACACCCATATCGGCGCGGGCGCATCGTGGATCGGCGAGTATGGCGATCCGGCGATCGCGAAGGAGCGTGCGTATATCCTGAAATACAGCCCGTACCAGAATGTGAAGAAGGGCGTGAAATATCCCTCGGTCTTCTTCGTCACCGCCACCAGCGATGACCGCGTCACGCCGGTGCATGCCCGCAAAATGGCGGCGCGGATGAAGGAGCAGGGTCACGAAGTGGTGTTCTACGAGAACACCGATGGCGGCCATTCCGCCGCCGCCGACCACAAACAGTCGGCGGAGATGTGGGGCCTGAGCTTCGTCTATTTGGCGCAGAAGCTGGGGTTGAAATAATTCCATTCACCATGGCCGCCCTTGAGGCGCCCATCCAACTTTCCATCAAGCGGCATGAAGTTGGATGGGCGGCCCATCTTCGATGAGAAGAGGGTCCGCCCATGGTGAGTTTGGGATAGCCAGCTAGCGGATAAAGTAAAACCGGTTGGGCAGCTTGAAGGTGCGCAGCGCGTAACCGCCATCCAGGTCGCTCTGCTGGTCGCCGACGCTGGCGAGGATGCGATAACCCTGGGCCTCGATCTTGGCCCGCTCCGGCGCCTTGTAGTCCTGCGCCCGTTCCACCTTCAGCGTCTGGGGCTTCAGGATCAGCCCGGTCCAGCCGTCATAGCCGGCCTCGCGCAGATTGCGCGTCGTGCCGTAGCGTTTGTCCTCGGTGCGGCCGGTGACGAAGAACACCGCCACGCCCGCCGCCTTGGCGGCGTTGAACAAGGCGAGCGTGGAGGGGATCGCGGTGGCGCGGCCCGAGCGTTCCCAGGCGGTGTAGCCGCAAGGCCCGGCAGGCAGGGCATCGCAGGGACCGGCGGCGATATAGCCGAAATCATTGGCCTCCATCGGCCCCCAGTTGAGCAGCGAGGTTTCGTCGATATCCAGCACCAGCGCGGGCTTCGGCGTCGTCTTGGCGGCGGCGAGCACATAGGCCTGCGCCTGGGCGATGATGGCGGCGCGGTCACGCTCCCAGGCGCCGCTGGTGTGATAGGCCTTCAGCTCGGTCTTGATCTCGCCCATGTTGACCTGCGGCGCGGCGCAGGCGGTCAATGCGATCAGGGCGGCGGCAAGGAACAGGCGCTTCATGGCGGATCCGGCAGGTGGACGCGAAAAGCGTCTCACACCAGGCCGCAAAGAAAAAGGCCGGTGCGTCACACCGGCCTTTCCGTTTGGGATGACAGGTTGGCTAAGACGGCGCCGCGCCCTGAATGTTCAGGTGCAGCAGATAGACCGACTGCGAGGCCGTGATGAACAGCCAGTCGCGCTTGGGGCCGCAGAAGGTCAGGTTGGCGCAGATTTCCGGCAGGCGGATGCGGCCGATCAGCTTGCCTTCCGGATTCCAGATCGTGACGCCGCCATAGCCATAGGGGCCGCTGGAGGGACACCAGAGATTGCCGGCGCGGTCGACGCGCATCCCGTCGGCGCCGCAGCGCACCCCGTCCACCATCAGGTTGGTGAAAACGCGGATGTTGTCCAGGCGCTGGCCCACCACATCGGCCACCGCGATGTTGCCGCTCTGCAGGAAATAGAGCCGCTTGAAATCGGGCGAAAAAGCCAGGCCGTTGGGCGTGAAGCCGGATGCGACACGGTCCATCTTGCCCGAGGGATCGATGCGGTAGATCGAATGCGGCAGCACCTGCCGCGTCGCGCCGATAATGCCGACGGGGCCGTTGCCGGGGGCCGGGTCGCGCAGGCCACCCACATTGAAGGGCGCGTCGCCAGGATCGGGATGGCCTTCGGACAGCTGCCCGCCATAGGGCGGATCGGTGAACCACACGCTGCCGTCGCGGTGGATGGCGAAGTCGTTGGGCGAGTTCAGCGGCTGGCCGTTGAAATTGTCGGCCAGGATGGTCATCGAGCCGTCATGCTCCCAGCGCACCACGCGGCGGGCGCCATGCTGTGCGGTGAGGTGGCGGCCCTGGAAGTCGAAGGCGTTGCCGTTGGCATAAAGGCTCTCCGGGCGATACAGGTTCACCTGTCCGGTTTCCCAGATGTAGCGATACTGCTTGTTATCCTGCACATCGCTGAACACGACATAATTGCCCATCGCGCTCCAGGCCGGGCCTTCCGCCCAAAGGTAGCCGGTACCGACGCGCTTGATCGCCGCCTGGCGCAGCCGCAGGCCGTTGAAGCTGGGATCGATCACAATCACGTCGGGATCGGGATAGCTGACCGTCGGCGCGCCCGGGCCCCATTGGCGCGGCGGATTGCTGATGACGCTGGCCTGCGCATAAGGCGGCGGCGCCGGCGGCGGCGTCTGCGCGAAGGCCCCATTGGAAAAGGCCAGCGTCGGAACGGTGGCGGCGGCGCCCGCCAGCAGATGGCGGCGGCTGAGATCGGTCATGAGTCCCCCAAGGTCTTGTTTATGGGCCGAGCCTTGCCGCCGGAGGGGAAGCTGTCAACTCGCGCGTTTATGGCGGCGGCAGGGCCCCCGGCGACATCGCCTCGGTGACCTGTTGTGACAGCTTCTGTGCCGACTTTTCCATTTCCGCCACGATCAGCTGGGCGCGGTCGTTCAGCGGCGTCCGCGACAACAGCCGCGTGCCCGCCAGCATTGCCACCAGCGTGTTCTTCATGTCATGGCCCAGACTGGCCTCGAAGGAGGCACGCAGTGCCTGGTTCTCGCGCTCCATCTGCTGCAGGCGCAGATGGCCTTCCAGTTCATGCGCGATCAGCTGGGCGAAAAGCCGGAACATGCCGATGACGCTGGGATTGTTCAGTGTGTTGGGATGCGGGTCGATGGCGCAGAGCGTGCCGAAGAAGCCGCCTTCGGTCAGCATGATGGGCACCGAGATATAGCTCTGGAAGCCATACAGCGCCGGGGTGTGATGGCCGCACCATTCCGCCTCCTCGGCGACATGGTCGATGGCGACGTCGCGGCCATGGGCGCGGATCTCGTTGCAGATGGTGCTTTCGAGCTTCAGCTCGCCGCCCGCCACCAGGCCGAATTGCAGATCGTCCTTGGAGGCGCAGCAGATCCAGCGATCGTCGGTGACGCGGGCGACGGCGGCGAAGCGCAGGCCGGTGGTGCGGCAGATCACTTCCAGGATGGTGCCGATGGCGGGAATGGCCGCGACGGCATCCAGGTCGGTCTGGAAATCGTGGTTGGCGTCGCCGCGGGGCGGGGTAATCAACATGGGACCAGCTTATGCCCTGCGGCGGGAACCCGACCAATCCCTAATTGGGTACGGTTACGGGCAAAACACCCGTATCCAAGGCCTTTTAACGGCTGGATATTTGACTTCTATCGCCCAAAAGGCCTAGAACGCCGCCTCTTTCCGAAGAGCCAGAAGGCCCTTCGGTCCCCCGCCCTGCGCGGGGGATCGCCCCCAGGCAGCGCGTTGCGCCCCCTGGGGCGAAATTGCTTGGAGATTTTGGGTTGTTTGAATCGCTTCAATCCCGCCTCGGCGGCGTATTCGACAAGCTTCGCGGGCGCGGTGCGCTCAGCGAGAGCGATGTCGATGCCGCACTGAGCGAAGTGCGCGCCGCCCTGATCGAGGCGGATGTGGCGCTGCCGGTGGTGAAGGATTTCATCGAGAAGGTGCGCCCGCGCGCCGTGGGCGAAAATGTCATCCGCTCGGTGTCGCCCGCCCAGCAGGTCATCAAGATCGTGCACGATGTGCTGGTCGAGACGCTGGGCGCGCAGAACGAAGCGCTTTTCATCGGCTCGCCGCCCGCACCGATTCTGATGGTCGGCCTGCAGGGCTCGGGCAAGACCACGACATCCGCCAAACTGGCGCTGATGCTCCAGACCCGCGAGAAGAAGCGCGTCCTGATGGCGTCGCTGGACACCACCCGTCCCGCCGCCATGGAGCAGTTGAAGATTCTGGGCGAACAGGCGGGAGTTGCCGTGCTGGCGATCATGCCGGGCCAGGCGCCGCTCGACATCGCGCGGCGCGCCATGGCGGCCGCCAAGGTCGGCGGCTATGACGCCGTCATCCTCGACACCGCCGGCCGCCAGCATGTCGATGAACAGCTGATGGCCGAAGTGGCGGCGGTGAAGAAGCTGGTCAGCCCGCACGAAACGCTGCTGGTCGCGGATTCGCTGACCGGCCAGGACGCGGTCAACATCGCCAAGTCGTTCAACGATCGCGTCGGCATTTCCGGCATCATCCTGACGCGCGTTGACGGCGATGGCCGTGGCGGCGCGGCGCTGTCCATGCGCAGCGTCACCGGCGCGCCGATCAAGTTCTTAGGAAGCGGCGAAAAGCTGGAAGCGCTGGAGCCCTTCTTCCCGGCGCGTGTGGCCGGCCGCATCCTCGGCATGGGCGATGTCGTGTCGCTGGTCGAACGCGCCGCCGAAGGCATCGACAAGGAAGAGGCGGAAAAGCTCGCCGCCAAGATGAAGAAGGGCACGTTCGACATGAACGACCTGGCTTCGCAGCTCAACCAGATGAAGAAGCTGGGCGGCATGAAGGGCATTCTCGGCATGCTGCCCGGCGTGGGCAAGATCAAGGACCAGCTCGACGCCGCCGGCATCGATGACCGCGTCATCACCCGCCAGGAAGCCATCATCAAATCCATGACCCGCGACGAGCGCGGCGATCCCGACCTCATCAATGGCTCGCGCCGCAAGCGCATCGCCGCCGGTTCGGGCGTCGAGGTCAGCGAGGTCAACAAGCTTCTGAAAATGCACCGCCAGATGGCGGACATGATGAAGAAAGTGGGCAAGGGCGGCCGCATGCCGCAAATGCCCGGTGGTCTGGGCGGAATGTTCGGCGGCGGCATGCCCCCGGGCTTTCCGCGCAAGTAGTTCAACAGTTCTAAGGCAAGGAAGACAACAATGGCTCTGCGTATTCGTCTCGCCCGCGGCGGCACCAAGAAGCGTCCGCACTACAACATCGTCATCGCCGACTCGCGCAATCCGCGCGATGGCCGCTTCATCGAGAAGATCGGCTTCTACAATCCGCTGCTGCCGTCGGATCATGCCGACCGCATCAAGCTGGATTTGGAAAAGGCCAAGGCCTGGGTCGTGAAGGGCGCCGTCGCCTCGGACCGCGTCAACAAGTGGCTGGCCGATGCCGGTGTCACCAAGAAGCGCATCCACAACAACCCGAACAAGGCCCAGCCGAAGAAGAAGGCGCAGGAGCGCGCCGCCGCTGCCGCCAGCGCCGCCGCCAAGGCGGATGAATCGCCGGCCGCCTGATGACGCGGAACGTCCTGCTGGCCGCCGTGATCGGTGCACAGGGCCTGAAGGGCGCGGTGAAGGTCAAGACCTTTACCGCCGACCCGGAAGCCCTGTCGCGCTACGGCGTGCTGCATGACGGGACCGGCAAGCGTTACGAGATAACCGCCTTTCGCTCGGTCAAACCGGGCGAGGCGGTGATTTCCTTTCTAGGCATCGGCGACCGCAACCAGGCCGAAGCCCTGAAAGGTGTTGAGCTGTTCGTGACGCGCGATGCGCTGCCGGACGCGGACGAAGACGAATTCTATCATGCCGACCTGATCGGGCTGGAAGCCTTCGACAGCGAAGGCCGCCTCGTGGGCAAGGTCGCCGCCATTCACAATTTCGGCGCGGGCGATGTCATCGCCATCGCGCGCGGCGACGATGAAGTGCTGCTGGCCTTCACCCGCGAGACCGTGCCGCAGATCGACATCAAGGGTGGCCGCATCCTGATCGCCGTACCCGAATATGACGAAGACACGCACGGCCACGGCAATGTCGAGTAACTGGCAAGCCACCGTCCTGACGCTGTACCCGGAAATGTTTCCCGGCCCGCTGGGCATCTCGCTGTTGGGCAAGGCGCTGGCCAACGATCTTTGGTCGCTGGACGTGCGCAACATCCGCGAGCATGGGTTGGGCAAGCACCGCACCGTCGATGACAGCCCGTCCGGCGGCGGGCCGGGCATGGTGCTGCGGGCCGATGTGGCGGCAGCCGCCATCGACGCTGTGCCCCGCAATGACAGGCCCCTGATCTATCTCTCGCCCCGCGGCGCACCGCTGACGCAGGCGCGGGTCCGCGACCTGTCGGCGGGACCCGGCGCCTTCCTGTTCTGCGGCCGCTTCGAGGGCCTGGATCAGCGGGTGATCGAAGCCCGGGGGATTGAGGAAGTCTCGCTGGGCGACTTCGTGCTGGCTGGCGGCGAGATCGCCGCCATGGCCCTGATCGAGGCCGCCGTCCGGCTGATCCCCGGGGTGCTGGGAACCCATGCTTCCACCGAGGAGGAAAGCTTCGCCGCGGGCCTCTTGGAATACCCCCATTTCACCCGCCCGCAGGACTTCGAAGGGCGGAGCATTCCGGAAGTCCTAAATAACGGAAATCACAAGGAAATCGCCGAATTTCGGCGGCGGCAGGCGGAGGCCTTGACCCAGGCGCGGCGCCCCGACCTCTGGACCCACTATGAAAAGACCGCTTCCCCCTTTGAAAAATAGGGGCCCTAGGCTATACGGCCCGGCTCGCATATGCGGTTTTAGCGGCTTTCCCAGCCGAATTTTGCCGAAATCCGGCTGGGAAAGGCGCGCAAACCGCGACCAAACAATAGAGTACGGAGACTGACGAAATGAACCTTTTGCAGACGCTCGAAGCCGAGCAGATGGCAAGCGTGCGTACCAAGGCGCTGCCCGATTTCCGTCCGGGCGACACCCTCAAGGTGAACGTCAAGGTGGTGGACGTCACCTTCGACGAGAAGACCAAGCAGAACAAAGTCCGCGAGCGCATCCAGGCGTTTGAAGGCGTCTGCATCGCCCGTCAGGGTGCCGGCCTGAACGAGGCCTTCACCGTGCGCAAGCTCTCCTATGGCGAGGGCGTCGAGCGCGTCTTCCCGATCTATTCGCCGCTGGTCGATTCGGTGGTCGTGGTCCGCAAGGGCAAGGTGCGCCGCGCCAAGCTCTATTATCTGCGCGGCCGCACCGGCAAGTCCGCCCGCATCAGCGAGCGCGTCGAGAACACCAGAAGCGACGCCGCCTGATCTGTTTTCCTGCTCAGAAAACCCTTTAAAACCGGGTTTTCCGTGAATAACTGCAAAAAAGCCCCGATTTTCGGGGCTTTTTTCGTTTCAGCATGCTTGCAAGCGCAGGAAATGCAGTAAATTCGGCCTCGTCTGTTGATTCGAAAGAGGGAGAATCCCATGGCCGCCAAAGCCAAGACTGCCACCGCCAAAGCCAAGACTGCCACCGCCAAAGTTGAAACCATTTCCACCCGCCAGCTCGCCGCCGCCCTGGCCGAGAAGCACGAGATCTCGCAGAAGGCCGGCAACCTGATGCTGGAAGACGCCATCGCCCTGATCACCAAGCACCTGAAGAAGGGCGCCCGTATCCGTCTCAACGGTCTGGGCATCCTCGTCGTGCGCAAGCGCGCTGCCCGCATGGGCCGCAACCCCGCCACCGGCGAAGCCATCAAGATCAAGGCCTCCAAGAAGGTTGCGTTCCGCGCCTCCAAGGAGCTGAAGGAATCGATCTAAGGATCGTTTCTTCTACGACTTAAGAAAGGCCGGGAGTTCGCTCCCGGCCTTTTTCTTTTGTTCTGTACGATCTCCCGCTAAAAAGCGGCGATGAGGAATTTCCTTGCCTGTCTTCTGCTGTTGCCCTCGCCCGTCATGGCGCAGGCGGTGGATCATGCCGCGCACCAGATGCCGGCACCCGTCCTGGGTCACGCCGCACATGGCATGGGCGTGGCAATGAAAGGCGCGCTGGGTCCCTATGCGATGTCGCGCGAGGCGTCGGGCACCAGCTGGCAGCCCGACGCCGCATCGCATGCGGGCATCCATCTCTCCGATACCGGCGACTGGATGGTGATGGGACATGCCAAGCTTCTGGGCGAGCTGGACAGCCAGTCGGGCCCGCGGGGCGACAGCATGGGCTTCGTCACCGGCATGGCGATGGGCATGGCGTCGCGCGAACTGCCTAGCGGCGGGACGCTGGCGCTGCGCGGCATGCTCAGCCTTGATCCCTTCATGGGCAAGCGCGGCTATCCCTTGCTGCTGGCCGCGGGTGAAACCGCCGATGGCGTGACGCACCTGGTCAATCGCCAGCATCCGCACGAACTGGTGATGGAGCTGTCGGCCAGCTACAGCCAGCCCGTGTCGCAAAGCGGCAGCCTGTTTCTCTATCTGGGTTATCCGGGCGAACCGGCGCTGGGGCCGGGCGCCTACATGCATCGGCCCTCGGCGCTCGATAACCCAGCCACGCCGATCAGCCATCACTGGCTGGACAGCACCCACATCACCTTTGGCGTGGCGACTGCGGGCTTCGTCCATGACAATTGGAAGTTCGAAGTCTCGCAATTCACCGGCCGCGAGCCCGACCAGTTCCGCTTCGATTTCGATGAGGCGAAGTTCGATTCCACCGCCCTGCGGCTGACGTTCAATCCCACCGTCAACTGGTCGATGCAGGCCTCGGTCGGCTGGCTCAAAAGCCCGGAGGCGCTGCACCCGGCCGACAATGAGCAGCGCGCCACCATCAGCGCCACCTGGTTCGAGAGCTTCGATTTCGGCGCGCTGGCGGTGACGGCGGCCTTTGGCAACAAGCGGCTGTCGGATGGCGAGTCCAGCAATGTCGGGCTGGTCGAAGCCACCTGGCGGCCGGATGCTGATTGGAGCCTGTTCGCCCGGGGCGAAGTGATCGAGAGCGGCGAACTGGTGCCCGAGCCGGGGCTTTTCAGGGCAGGCGACCTGACGCTGGGCGCGGTGCGGGACTTCCCCTTGTCCGAGAATGTCCGGATCGGCGTGGGCGCTCTCTATGCCTTCAAGTTTGCACCGCCTTCCGCCCTGGCGCCGTATGGTGGCGGCCCGCGCGGGGCCATGGCCTTTGTCCGGCTGGTGGCGGGATAGGGGTCATTTGCCGACTTGCGGGCGGGGGTTCCAGCGGCTAGTTAGCAGCCGCAAAATCCTGGAAGGACATCCCATGGCGCGCAAGAAGATTGCTCTCATCGGCGGCGGCCAGATCGGCGGCACCTTGGCCCATCTCGCGGCCCTCAAGGAGCTGGGCGACGTGGTGCTGTTCGACATCGCCGAGGGCCTGCCCCAGGGCAAGGCGCTCGACCTCGCCCAGTCCGGCCCGGTGGACAGCTTCAACGCCAAGATGACCGGCACCAACAATTATGCCGACCTCAAGGGCGCCGATGTCGTGATCGTCACCGCCGGCGTGCCGCGCAAGCCGGGCATGAGCCGCGACGATCTGTTGGGCATCAACCTCAAGGTGATGGCGAGCGTGGGCGAAGGCATCAAGGCCAACTGCCCGAACGCCTTCATCATCTGCATCACCAACCCGCTCGATGCCATGGTCTGGGCGCTGCAGAAATTCTCCGGCGTGCCGCACAACAAGATCGTCGGCATGGCCGGCGTGCTGGACAGCGCCCGCTTCCGCCACTTCCTGGCCGAAGAGATGAATGTCTCGGTCGAAGACGTTTCCGCCTTCGTGCTGGGCGGCCATGGCGACACCATGGTGCCGATGCCGCGCTTCTCCACCGTGGCGGGCATCTCGCTGCCGGAACTGGTGAAGATGGGCTGGTTGAAGCAGGACCGCCTCGACGCCATCATCACCCGCACCGCCAATGGCGGCGCCGAGATTGTCGGCCTGCTCAAGACCGGCTCGGCCTATTACGCCCCCGCCACCAGCGGCATCCAGATGGCCGAGAGCTATCTGAAGGACCAGAAGCGCGTGTTGCCCTGCGCCGTGCATGTCGATGGCCCGTATGGCATCAAGGATCTCTATGTCGGCTTGCCGGTGGTGATCGGCGAGAATGGCGTGGAGCGCATCCTGGAACTCGACCTCACGGAAGGCGAGAAGGCGGCGCTGAAAAAGTCCGCCGACGCGGTGAAGGGCCTGATCGCGGCCTGCAAGACTTTGGAACCGAAGTTGGCTTGATCCTGCCACAGTCTGACGGCGTACTAGCGTCATGAACCGCCGTCAGACCGTCCGGATCGCCGCCGCGCTGGCGCTTCTCGTTGGAGCAACGCCTGCCTTCGCGCAAGGCCGCGCCACCCTCACCATCACGGTGCAGGGCGTGGTGCCGCCCGGCGGCATGCTGCGGCTGGGGGTCTATGACCGCGCCGGTTACGACACCGACAAGGAAGTGGCCTTCGCCGACGTGCCCGCCAAGCCGGGCGTCACTGTGGTGACGCTGAAGGACATTCCGCCGGGCGAATATGCGGTGATGACCCATCAGGACGTCAATTCCAACGACAAGACCGACAGCAACTTCCTCGGCATTCCCACCGAGCCCTACGGTTTCTCGCGCAACGCCAGGCCGGTCCTGTCCAAGCCCAGCTTCAACGACACCCGATTCACGCTGGTGGCGGGCGAGAACAGCCAGACGCTCCGCCTTCAGAACACCGGCAAGTAGGCACCGTTTGACCGCAGCGCGTTTCGGGCTATTACCGGAAGCGTGAGCGACACCGCCCATCCCAGCTACCGCCCCCAGGACGTTCACCACTTTGTCGGTTCGCGCTTCCTCTCCACCTGCGCCATGCAGGTGCAGTCGGTGGCGATCGGCTGGCAGGTCTATGACATGGAGAAGACGGCGCTCTCGCTGGGGCTGGTCGGCCTCTGCCAGTTCGCCCCCATGTTCCTGCTGACTCTTCCGGCGGGCGATATCTCCGACCGCTACGACCAGCGCAAGGTCTATGCCTGGGCGGCGCGGCTGCAATCGCTGTGCAGCCTGTTGTTCGTGGCGCTGACCCTGTTCGCGGTGCGCGAGGCTTATGCTTTTTATGCCGTGCTGGTGCTGTTCGGCGCGGCGCGCGGCTTCGCCGCCCCCTCCGGCTCGTCGCTGCTGCCATTCCTGGTGCCGCAGGAAAATCTGCCACAGGCCATGGCCTACAATTCCTCGGTCTTCACCGTGGCGGTGATCGCCGGGCCCGCGCTAGGCGGCTTTCTCTATGCCACGGGTCAGCCCGTCATCGTCTATGGTCTGTGCTTCCTGTTCTTCCAGGTCGCGGCAGGAATCGTGATCCGGCTGCAGGGCCGCCGCTTCACGCCGGAAAAGAGCCTGGCCAGCCGCCGCGAGCGCGTCGCCGAAGGCATCCGCTTCGTCAAGCAGCGCCCCGTGGTGCTGGGCGCCATCAGCCTCGATCTCTTCGCCGTGCTGCTGGGCGGCGTGACGGCGCTGCTGCCCATATTCGCCGCCGACATCCTGCATGTCGGGCCGCTGGGGCTGGGCTTCCTGCGCAGCGCCCCGGCGGTGGGCGCCTGCCTCACCGCACTTTATCTGGCGCGCTATCCCTTGAAGCGGAAGATCGGCCCCATCCTGTTCGCATCGGTGGCGGGCTTTGGCGTCGCCACCATTGTGTTCGGGCTTTCCACCTCGTTCCCGCTGTCGCTGCTCTGTCTGGCGGTGCTGGGGGCCACCGACATGGTGAGCGTCAATGTGCGCGGCGCGCTGGTGCAGCTGGCCACGCCCGACGCCATGCGTGGGCGCGTCAGCGCCGTCTCGATGCTGTTCATCGGGGCGTCGAACGAACTGGGCGAGTTCGAATCCGGCGTCACCGCCGCGTTGTTCGGCACCGTGCCCGCCGTGCTGATCGGCGGCGTCGGCACGCTGCTGGTGGTGGGAACATGGATGAAGCTGTTCCCCGGCTTGCGGCGGGTGAACAGTTTCGACGATGTGAAAAAGTGGACCTGATTTGAGGGTCGCTCGGCCTACGGAGATGCCTAGCGACAGCGTAGGTAACGCTGCAACTTTTCCTGGCTGCCGCTCTCAGAACTCGTAGGCCATGCGCACCACGCCGCCGCCCGGCGCGGCTTCGAAGGACGAATAGACCCGGTACTGGCGGAAGCGCGGCGTGATCAGCGCCGAATAGGCCACGGCGATCAGTGAACTGGCGGCCGTGTCGTGCCAGTGATGCTTGTCGGCGTTCACCCGCGACCAGGAGACGAATTGGCTGGCGGCGAAGGCGGGGACGCCATACTTCCAGCCATAGCGGGCCCAGAGGAAGCTGGAGCCGGACGCCGCCAGCGCCGTGGTGTCGGACGGAAAGGATTCAAAGTCGCTGCCGTCGGGGCGGCGTTCGCGCACGACCTGCTTGAGCGCGAAGGCGGTGCCGACGGTGAGAAAGGTCGCTAGGCCCAGATCCTCCAGACCCACCCAGTCCCGCTTGGAGATGGCGATACCCGCCGCCGTCAGCGGCAGCGCGATGGCGACGCCCGTGCCGATGGTGGTGACGGTGTCGGCCTGGGCAGGCTGGGCCAGCGCCAAAAGCGGAACAAGAAACAGAATGCGGCGCATGGAAAAATCTTTCATCAGGGCCCGCTCATGCGCGCCTTCAGGCGCGGATGAAGACATCGACGCGGTCGGCGGGGCCCGCATCGTCCACGCCGCCCTGGGCATGGACATTGATGCGCGCCGAGGACACGCCGGCGTCGATCAGGATCTGGCGGATCGCCAGAGCGCGCTTGAGGGTGAGGCGGCGGGCATCGGAGCCCTTGTCGCCCTTGTTGCCGCCATAGGCCATCACTTCGACCCGTGACTGGGCCCGGGAAAGTCCGCCATTCAGCTTCTCGGCCAGGAAGCGGATGTCGGCGATGGCGCTTTCGGCGGGTGCATCGGCATCCTTGGCGAACAGGATGATGCCCTGCTTGGCCAGGCCGTCCGTGCTGGCGGTGGCGCGGGTCTCGGGCAGCTCCGGCTTGGCGGGGGCGATGCCGATGGTGGGCAGGCTGCCGATGAAATTGTTGTTGGGCGCAGGCGCGGCGGCGGGCGGCGGCGCGCTGGCGATCCGCGGCGGGGGCGCGGGCGGCGGCGTCACCTGGACAGGCGCGGGGCGGCGCGGGGCGTTGCTGGCGAGGCGGATGGGCGCGGCGCCGCCACGGCTGGCGGGCGCTTCGGCGGGATGGCGCAGGGACGGGACCCGGCGCAGATACTGGCCGCCCGGATAAAGCAGCAGGGCGCCGCCACCGGCAGCCACGGGGTTCACCTGGATTTCCAGTCCGGAATTGACCGACTGGGCCGCGGCGGGGGTGGCGGCGCAGCCCAACGCCAGCAGGCCAGCCATGGCCACGCCCGGAAGGACGGCAGAAAAGGAAACACGCATGAAAAACCGGGCCCGCCAATCGACGCGGCGACCATAGCCCGGGCGGGTTTTCACCTCAACGGGCGCGTGGTTTCGCCGTTAAGCCGCGTCCCGCCCCGTATTCTTGAGGATTTTGAGCAGTTTCGGGTGCAGATGCTCGTTGGCGCACACGATCTCATCGCCCTTCAGAGCGTCGGTGCGGCCATGAAAGTCGCTGACGATGCCGCCCGCCTCGCGCACCAGCACGATGCCCGCCGCCGTGTCCCAGATGTTGATGCCATGCTCCCAGAAGCCGTCGATGCGGCCCGCCGCCGTCCAGGCCAGATCGAGCGCCGCCGAGCCGAAGCGGCGGATGCCGCTGCTCACCGCCATGATGGCGGCGGTCTCGGCCAGGGCGCGGGCCTGGCCAGGCCTGTTGGCAAAAGGCAGGCCGGTGGCGAAGAGGCAGGACGCGGTTTCCTTGCGGGCGGCGACGCGCAGCCGCTTGGTGTTGAGGAAGGCGCCGGAGCCCTTCTCGCCGGTGAACATCTCGTCGGTGACCGGGTTGTAGACCAGCCCCGCCACCAGCTGGCCGTCGCGCTCCAGCGCGATGGAGATGGCGAAGTGCGGGATGCCGTGCATGAAATTGCTGGTGCCGTCGATGGGATCGATGATGAAGCGGTGGCTCTTGTCCTTGCCTTCGACGCCGCCGCCTTCTTCGCCCAGGAAGCCATAGCCCGGGCGGGCCTTGGACAATTCCTCGATCAGGGTCTGTTCGGTGCGCTTGTCGGCATGGGTGACGAAGTCGCCGGGCGACTTCTGCGAGATCTGGAGATTTTCCAGTTCGCCGAAATCGCGCACCAGCGGGCGGGCCGCCTTGCGGGCGGCGGCCATCATCACATTCATCGCGGGGGAGTAATAAGCAGCCATGGCACTCTCATGTGATCTCATGCTTCGACAAGCTCAGCATGAGTATTGTTTGTATGACCTCACCCTGAGCTTGTCGAAGGGTGAGGCGTGTTTCAGTCCGCCCTGCGCAGATAGGAACCGTCTTCGGTGGCGACGACGATCTTCTCGCCCGCATCGATGAAGGGTGGCACCTGGATCTTCATGCCGTTCTCCAGCACCGCGCCCTTGTAGGAGGGGGCGGCGGTGCCGCCGCGCATCACCGCGTCGGCCTCGGTCACGGTCAGGATCACATTGGTGGGCAGCTTGATGCCGATGGGCGTGCCTTCATACAGCTGCACCAGGGTCTTCATCCCGTCCTGCAGGAAGCGCGCCTGATCCTCGCCGACGAAATCGATCGCCAGTTCGATCTGCTCATAGCTCTCCATGTCCATGAAGGTCAGCATGTCGCCGGCGGCGAAGAGGAACTGGAAATCCTTCTTGTCGAGATAGGCTTCGTCCACGGCTTCGTCGGAGCGGAAGCGCTGGTTGAGCTTGGTGCCGGTGGTGACGTTCTTGAGTTCGACCTGGTTGTAGGCGCCGCCCTTGCCGGGCTTCACCTTGACGCTCTTCACCGCGATCCACAGGCCGCCCTCGTAATTGATCAGGGTGCCGGGGCTGATTTCGTTGCCGTTGATCTTGGCCATGGGCAAACACGCCTTTTGTTGAATTGCGGACCCGCAAAAAACAGGCGGCCGCGCAGGTGAAGGTCACAGGTTCAAAGAGCGGGCGGGTCTTACCAGCCGGACCCCAGTAAGGCCAGTGGGGGCGGGGGAGCCCGTGTTTCAGCGATGTGAACACTGGCTCCTTCAGAATTTTCTGCAGTGCGTCAATTTGCGGCTCAGCTACCCTCAAATTTGCCGTAAGTCTATGTCATCGCTTTGTCATTCCTTTAATTTGTCCCGCGTACGTGAAGATCATGAGCACTCGTTTCGTCGTCTTGCTGGCCTGCGCATTTCCCCTTGCTGCGTGTTCTTCCATGCGCAGCCTGATCTCTAATGAAGATGCCGCGGAGCCTGCTCCCGCCGCCCCGGCCCCGGCCCCGGCCCCGGCCCCGGCCCCGGCCGCTGTTCCGGCCGCTGCCGACATCGATGCCTGGTGCCAACGCGTCGCCGCCGACGAACGCCTCCGGTCCCAGCAAATCGGCTACGACGCCGCCACGCTGGACCGCATGACGCAGGCGACCTACCAGCAGTGCCGCATGCTGGCGGCGCGGTAACTTATTTATTCGCGGTTCCGGACGGAAAACCGGAAGGCCACTTTTCCTGGAACCGCTCTAGAAGATCGCGTTGAACGCCTTCACGGCGGCCTGCGGGCCTTGCCCGTGTTCCCACACGCCGGCCGCGACGGCGAGGAAGTCGGCGCCCGCCTCCACCAGTGCGGGCGCGTTCTGCACCGTGATGCCGCCGATGGCGACCACGGGCACCACCATCGTCTGGCTCCACCAGCGCAGCAACTCGATGTCGGCATGCGACTTGGGTTCCTTGGTCCGCGTCGGGAAGAAGGCGCCGAAGGCAACATAGTCCGCGCCCGCCTCGCCCGCTTCCATGGCGAGATGGCGGCTGTCATGGCAGGTGACGCCGACAATGGCTTTGGGCAGAAGCGCGCGCGCGTCCGCGTACGTTGCGTCGTCCTGCCCGACATGGACGCCGTCGCAGCCCAGTTCGGCGGCGAGGTCGGGCCTGTCATTGAGAATGAAGGCGGCGCCCGCGCCCTGCACGATGGGCCGCAGGATGTCGGTGGCGCGGCGGATCTCGTCGTCGCTGGTCTCTTTCAGCCGCAGCTGGAAGGAGGCGATGTCGCCGCCCTGGAATGCTTCCTTCAGCACGCCCGCGAAATCCGTGGGCGCGATGCGCGGCGGCGAGATCAGATACAGGCGGCAATCGCTCATGGGGTATTATCCAAAAAGAAAGGGCGGGGAACCAGTCCCCGCCCTTCCATATCGTGTATGCGGCGTTCTTAGGCCGCCTTCTCGTCCGACTTGTTCCACTTGCCGAGCGCGGCGTTGAAGTTCATCAGCGCGCGATGGGCGAAAGCAGCCTTGCCGGCTTCGATCTGGTCGGCCTTGCCGCCCCAGGCCTTTTGCGGCGCGGCCTGCAGCGCACGGCCATAGGAGAAGGTCAGCGGCCACGGATTGCCGCCGATCTTGTTCATGGCGTCGAGATGCGCGGTGGAATCGAGGTCCGACTGGCCGCCCGAGAGGAAGGCGACGCCCGGCACCGCCGACGGGGTGGTGCGGCGCAGAACGCGCAGGGTGCGCTCGGCGACTTCCTGCACGCCCGCCTGCTTGGTGGACTTCTTGCCCGCCACGATCATGTTGGGCTTGAGGATGATGCCTTCCAGTTCGACGCGCGCGATGAAGAGCTCCTTGAAGAACTCCTGGTGCACGAAGGTGGTGACTTCCTCGTTGCGGGCGGCGTCATGCGAACCGTCCATCAGAACTTCCGGCTCGATGATCGGCACGATGCCGTTTTCCTGCGCCAGCGCGGCATAGCGGGCCATCGCCTGGGCGTTGGCATGCACGGCGCCATAGGTCGGAATGCCGTCGGCGATGTCGATCACCGCGCGCCACTTGGCGAAGCGGGCGCCCAGCTTGTGATATTCCTGGAAGCGCTCGCGCAGGCCATCCAGGCCCTGGGTGATCACTTCGCCGGGGAAGCCCGGCATGGCGATGGGGCCGGTATCGACCTTGATGCCGGGGATCGCGCCCGCGGCTTCGATCAGCGACACCAGGGTGGAGCCGTCCTTGGCCTTCTGGCGGATGGTTTCATCGTACAGAATGACGCCGGAGATGTGGTTCTTCATGGTCGCGTCGGTGCGGAACATGAATTCGCGATAGGTGCGGCGATTGTCTTCGGTGTTCTCGGTCTTGATGTCGGCGAAGCGCTTGCCGATGGTGGTGTTGGATTCGTCGGCCGCGAGCAGGCCCTTGCCGGGCTCAACCATCTTGCGCGCGATCTTGTTCAGTTCTTCCAGATTCATAACCAGTCTCTCCCTTAAGCCTTCAGCGCTTCCACGCCGGGCAATTCTTTTCCTTCCAGCCATTCCAGGAACGCTCCACCGGCGGTGGAAACGTAAGTGAAATCGTTTTCAACCCCGGAATGGGCCAAGGCCGCGACCGTATCGCCACCGCCCGCCACAGACAACAAATTCCCGGCTTTTGTGGCTGCGGCAACCGCCCGCGCCGCCGCCACCGTCCCGGCGTCGAAGGGGGAGGTCTCGAAGGCCCCGAAAGGCCCGTTCCAGACCAGGGTTTTTGTGGTTGCCAGCCGGTCCTGGAAGGCCCGGATGGTGGCGGGCCCCACATCCAGGGCCATTTCGTCGGCCCCGATCTGGTCCACCGGCACGGTCCGGCTGGCGGCCCCGGCCTTGAATTCCTTGGCCACGACCACGTCCACGGGCAGCAGGATGGTCACCCCGCTGGCCTTGGCCGCGTCCATCACCTTCCGGGCGGTGTCGAGCAGGTCGGGCTCGTGCAGCGATTTCCCCACCGAGAGGCCTTGGGCCGCCAGGAAGGTGTTGGCCATGGCGCCGCCGATCACCAGCGTGTCGACCTTGGCGACCAGGTTCTGCAGCAGGTCGAGCTTAGACGAGACCTTGGCCCCGCCCACCACCGCCAGCAGGGGGCGTTCCGGGTTGGCCAGCGCTTTCGACAAATGTTCGAGTTCTGCCTGCATCGAGCGTCCGGCCACGGACGGCAGGTGGCGTGCGACGCCTTCGGTGCTGGCATGGGCGCGATGCGCCGACGAGAAAGCATCGTTGACGAAGAGATCGCCCAGCGCCGCGATCTGCTTCGAGAAAGCCTCGTCGTTCTTTTCTTCCTCGGCATGGAAACGGGTGTTTTCCAGCAGCGCCACTTCGCCATCCTTGAGCGCTGCGATCACGGCTTTCGCGCTGTCGCCCACCGTGTCCGAGGCAAAGGCGACGGCGCGGCCCACATGGTGCGCCAGCGGCTGCACCACCGGCTGCAGCGACATGGACGGGATCACCTTGCCCTTGGGGCGGTCGAAATGGCTCATCACGATGACGCGCGCGCCTTTTTCCGCCAGTTCGCGGATGGTGGGCGCCTGGCGTTCGATGCGGGTGGCGTCGGTCACTTTGCCATCGGCCATGGGCACGTTGAGATCGGCGCGCACCAGGACGCGCTTGCCCTTCACATCCAGGCCATCAAGATTGCGGAAGCTGCTCATCTCATCATCCCGAAAATAATCGAAGCGGCCCAGGCCGCCCCGAACAGCACGAAATTGATCCCGGCATTGCGCCCGACCAGTTGCAGGTTCGGCCAGAACATCGCCCTGGCATACTGGCTGTTGGCCACGCCGATGGCCTTCTGGTGCTTGGCGATCGCCGCCGTCGCGCCAAAGGCGAAACCCGCCCAGGCGAATAAGGGGATCAGCAGCCAGAGCGGATTGTGCAGCCAGCCGAACAGCAGGCTGCCCGCCCAGTTGGCGTAAATCAGCGCCAACTGGAACCCGCGCATCAGATCAGCTTGCCCATGGCGATGGCGGTATCGGCCATGCGGTTGGAGAAGCCCCACTCATTGTCGTACCAGCTCATGACGCTGACGAAATTGCCGTCCATCACCTTGGTCTGGTCGAGCGCGAAGCTGGACGAGGCCGGGTTGTGGTTGAAGTCCGACGACACCAGCTTTTCATTCACCACTTCCAGGATGCCCTTGAGGTTGCCCGTGGCGGCGGCCTTGATGGCGTCGTTGATCTCCTGCACCGAGGTGGCGCGCTTGGCGATGAACTTCAGATCGACCAAGGAGACGTTTGGGGTCGGCACGCGCACCGAGATGCCGTCCAGGCGGCCCGCCAGATCGGGCAGCACCAGGCCAACGGCCTTGGCGGCGCCGGTGGAGGTGGGGATCATCGAGAGCGAGGCGGCGCGGGCGCGATAGAGATCCTTGTGCATCGTGTCCAGCGTCGGCTGGTCGCCGGTGTAGGAATGGATGGTGGTCATCATGCCCTTGTCGATGCCGACCGCGTCGTGCAGCACCTTGGCGACCGGCGCCAGGCAGTTGGTGGTGCAGGAGGCGTTGGAAACCACCAGATCGTCCTTGGTCAGGGTGTCGTGATTGACGCCATAGACGATGGTGCGGTCGGCGCTGTCGCACGGCGCCGACACCAGCACGCGCTTGGCGCCGGCCTGGATGTGGGCCATCGCCTTGTCCTTGGCGGTGAACAGGCCGGTGCATTCCAGGGCGATGTCCACGCCCAGATCCTTGTGCGGCAGTTCGGCGGGATTGCGGATCGCCGTCACCTTCATGCGGTGGCCCGCGGCGGTGACGATGTCGCCATCCACCGTCACGGTGGCGGGGAAGCGGCCATGGATGCTGTCATAGCGCAGCAGATGGGCGTTGGTCTCGACCGGGCCGAGATCGTTGATCGCCACCACCTCGATGTCGCGTCGGCCGGATTCCACGATTGCCCGCAGCACCAGGCGACCGATGCGGCCAAAGCCGTTGATTGCAACACGAAGGGCCATAGTCTTTCTCCTAACCGTTCCTGATCAAATTCCGGGCGAGATCGGCCGCGGCTTCCGCGGTGATCCCGAAATGGGTATAGACATCCTTGGCCGGGCCGCTGGCGCCGAAGCCCTGCATCCCGAGGAAGGCGCCCCCACTACCAGAAAGTGGGTCGCCGATATAGCGGTCCCAGCCAAATGGGGAAGCGGCCTCGATGGCCACTTTGGGCAGACTTCCCAGCACCATGCGGCGATATTTCTCAGGCTGCTGCTCGAACAGCGCCCAGCAGGGCAGGGAGACGATGCGGGCGGCGATGCCCTCGGCGGCCAGCAGGTCGCGGGCGCCAAGGGCCAGCGCCATCTCGGTGCCCGTGGCGAGCAGGGTGATTTTCGCGCTTGCCGGGTCGTGCAGGATATAGCCGCCCCGGGCGCAGAGATTTTCCGCCGTATGGGTTTGCCGCGCCAGCACAGTGTCCTGCCGCGACAGCGCCATCAGCGTCGGGTTGGAATTGTGCTCCATGGCGATCTGCCAGCATTCCGCCGTCTCGACGCCGTCGGCGGGGCGCATCACCAGCAGACCCGGAATGGCGCGCAGGGCCGCGAGTTGCTCGACCGGCTGGTGGGTGGGGCCGTCCTCGCCCACGCCGATGGAGTCGTGCGTCATCACGAAGACGACATGCGCGCCCATCAGCGCCGCCAGCCGGATCGAGGGCCGGGCATAATCGCTGAACACCATGAAGGTGCCGCCGTAAGGAATGACGCCGCCATGCAGCGCCATGCCGTTCATGGCGGCGGCCATGCCATGCTCGCGGATGCCGTAATGGATGTAGCGGCCGGAAAAATCGTCCGGCGTGATGTCGGTGAGGTTCTTGGTTTTGGTGTTGTTCGACGGCGTCAGGTCGGCCGAGCCGCCCACCGTGGTCAGCAGTATGGTGTTGATGACGTCCAGCGCCTTTTCCGACAGCTTGCGGGTGGCGCCTTCGATCTTCTCCGCCACGATCTGCTGCTTCAGCTTGGCAAAGCCTTCGCCCAGCGCTGCAGGCAGCACGCCGCCGATGGCATCGTCGAATGCGCGCGCCTTGGCATGGGCGTTCTTGCGCGCCGTCCAGTCCGCAAAGACTTTTGCGCCTTGTGTGCCGATGGCGCGCCATTGATTCAGGATAGCGTCCGGCACGACAAAGGCGGGCGCGTCCCAGCCCAGATATTTGCGTGCCGCTTCCACTATTTCGGGCCCCGGCGCGTCGCTGTGAGCCTTGTGCGTGCCCTGGCGGCCCGGCATGCCGAAGCCGATGATGGTGCGGCAGGCGATCATCACCGGGCGGCTGGACTTCTGTGCGGCGGCGAGTGCACGCGCGATGTCGGCGGCGTCATGGCCGTCGCAACTATCGGTGGTCCAGCCCGCCGCCTGGAAGCGCGCCGCGACATCGGTGGAATCCGACAACGACAGATCGCCATCGATGGTGATCTTGTTGTCGTCGAACAGCACGATCAAATTTCCGAGCTTGTAATGGCCCGCCAGCGAAATCGCTTCATGGCTGATGCCTTCTTCCAGGTCGCCATCCGATGCGATGACGTAAGTCTTGTGATCGACCAGTTCGCCGCCGAAGCGCGCCTTCAGCAGAGGCTCGGCCATCGCCATGCCCACCGCGTTGGCGATGCCCTGGCCCAGCGGGCCGGTGGTGGTCTCGATTCCGGTGGCATGGCCGTATTCGGGATGACCGGCGGTGCGGCTGCCGACTTTGCGGAAATGCTTCAGCTCATCCAGCGTCATGTCGGGATAGCCGGTGAGATAGAGCAGGGCATAGAGCAGCATCGAGCCATGGCCCGCCGACAGTATGAAGCGGTCGCGGTCGGGCCAGTGGGGCTGGGCCGGATCGAATTTCAGAAATTGCGAAAACAGCACCGTCGCCACATCGGCCATGCCCAGGGGCAGGCCCGGGTGTCCCGATTTGGCGTTCTGCACCGCATCCAACGCCAACATGCGGATCGCATTGGCGAGGGAGCGGATATTGTCCTGGGCGGGCGCGGTCATGCGGGTTTTCCGGCTTGGCCCGGCTAAAAACGGGCTCGTTTCGCCCACGTCAAGGCTTCTCTCGCAATGGTTTGGTTGACCCGCTTTCCCTGAAGGGCCAAGGTTTGGCGCAAATCAGCGGGAGACATGGGATGAGCCGCCTGGACCTGGCCGCAGACCGCCTGAAAACCGCCCTGGAAGCGCTGGAAGGCAAGAGCGCCGCGCCGCCGCAGGATGCGGCAGACGTTACCGGCTTGCAGAGCCGCATCGCGGAACTGGAAAGCGAACGCGAACAGCTGCTGGCCCAGCTGGCGGCGCTGGAAGATGAGAACGCCGCGCTGTCGGGCGCCACCGAAGAGGTCGAAGAGCGCCTGGACGGCGCCATCGGCGAGATTCGCGCCGCGCTGGCCCGCGCCTAAGAAGCGGCGACCAAACGTAAGGAGATACCGATGCCTCTGGTCAATGTGATGGTGAACGGCAGGAGCGACGGCCAGGAAAAGTGGACTTCCACTTTTCCGTCCGGCCGCGCGACTAATAAAAACGTAGCCTACTGATGCCGTTGGTCAATGTGATGGTGAACGGCAAAGCCTACACGCTGGGCTGCGGCGAGGGCGAGGAAGCCCATCTGAAGGAACTCGCCGCGCTGGTCGATGTGAAGGCGCGCGAGGCGCAGAGCATGGTGGGAAGCCAGGCCAGCGACACCAAGCTGCTGCTGACGGCGGCGCTGCTGCTGGCCGACGAGCATCACGAGGCGCTGGAGAAGCTGGGCGCCAGTTCCGACACCGCCGGAACCTTTGCGGATGAGCGCGCCGCGCTCACCGGCAAAGCCGACGCCGCGGAAAGCCTTGCCGCCGAGGCGCTGGAAGCCGCCGCCGCGCGGGTCGAGGCCATTGCCGCGCGCATGGCGTAAGCCTACATTGGCATTGGACGGTTCCTGCCTCGCGTCGTCAGGTTGCGATGCCCAGGGGCCTTAATTGTACTCATCGGGAGCTGTCCCTGGTCTGGACCCTGGTCCTAACCACACGGCGCCCACCTGCACTTGCAGGCCCATGAGATCCAATACCAACGCCGAGTGCGGTGCCGTCCACCTCAGAACTCGCCATGGCCGGGCAGCGAGGGGCGCGCAGCGCCGCGAAGCGCGAGCGGGCCACCCACGGCAGTCCTGCGCCGTAGTTTGCCCTGGATGGCCCACGTAAAGTGGGCCATGACAGTGGTAAGATATCTGCGACTCTTATACGTTCGCCCAAGCACTAAATGACAAATCCCAAGATCGCCCTCCGCACCGAAGCCCGTGAACGGCGCGCCCGCCTCGCGGCCGAGTTCCTGAATTTTCCGGTCGCGCTGAGCGCTCATGCCGACGCGCTGGCCGAGGCGTTGCAACTGAAGCCCGGCAGCGTCATCGGCGGGTATCACGCCCTGCCGCAGGAAGCGGAGCCGGCGCTGCTGCTGCAGACCCTGGCGGATCGCGGCCATGTGATTTCCTTCCCGCGTGTCGCCGCCCGGGACAAGCGGCTGACCTACCACCGCATTCCCGAAGGCGAGGCGTTGCTGGCGGGCGCCTGGGGCATTCAGGAACCGGCTGCCGATTTCCCCATGGTCGAGCCCGACATGCTGCTGGTGCCGCTGCTGGCCTTCGATGCCACGGGCCATCGCCTGGGCTATGGCGGCGGCTATTACGACCGCACCATTGTCGCGCTGGGCGTGCCCACCATCGGCATCGCCTTTGCCGGACAGGAGAGCGCCTCGCTTCCGGTGGAGGCGCATGATATGGCCCTGAACTTCATCCTCACCGAACGCGGCCTGAAGCGCTTTTCATGAATCTGCTTTTCATCGGCGACATTGTCGGCAAGCCCGGCCGCGACGTGGTGCTGGCGGAACTGCCGCGCCTGCGCGAAAGCCTGAAGCTGGATTGCGTCATCGCCAATGGCGAGAATGCGGCGGGCGGCTTCGGCCTGACCCGCGCCATCGCCGAGGAATTCTTCGCCGCCGGCATCGATGTGATTTCCACCGGCAATCACTGGGCCGACCAGAAGGAAATCTACGGCCTGATCGAGCAGGAAGACCGCATACTGCGGCCGGTGAATTACCCGAAGGGCACGCCGGGCAAGGGCGCCAATCTCTATGCGTTGCCGGGCGGCGGCTCCATTCTCGTCATCAATGTGATGGGCCGCGTCTTCATGGACCCGCTGGACGATCCCTTCGCGGCGGTGGCGCGTGAGCTGGATGCCTGTCCGCTGGGCGAAGCCGCCGACGCCATCGTGATCGACATCCATGCCGAGGCGACGAGCGAGAAAATGGCGATGGGCCATTTCTGCGATGGCCGCGCCTCGCTGGTGGTCGGCACCCACACCCATGCGCCCACGGCGGATGCACAAATCCTGCCCGGCGGCACCGCCTTCCAGAGCGATGCCGGGGCGTGCGCCGATTACGACTCCGTGATCGGGATGGACAAGACCGAGCCGCTGCGCCGCTTCACCACCAAGATGCCGGGCTCGCGCTATGCCCCCGCCACCGGCCCGGCCACCCTGTGCGCCGTGTTCGTGCAGATCGGTGCGAACGGGCTGGCGACGCGCATCGAACCAGTACGGGTCGGCGGGCGGCTGATACCGGCTATTCCGGTACTCTAAAGCAAAGCCGCGCAATCAGTTGCCAGCTTGAACTCACACCCAAAAATTCACCATGGCCGGCCTCCGAGCCGGCCATCCAACTTTCTATTCCGCGGCAAGACAGTTGGATGGGCGGGTCAAGCCCGCCCATGGTGAAGAGTAGAAATTACTTCGCTGTAGCCGCCGCCTGCTGCTTGGCGAGTTCGGCGTCGAAGGATTTCTCCTGCGCCGCCACCAGCTGCTGGAACTCGCCCTTGACCACGAAGGGATTGGGCGCGCCGAGCAGCCTGTTCTTTTCGTTGGCTTCCACCGTCGCGACCTTCTTGGCCAGGCCCATCTGCTCGCCATGCGCCGCCAGCAGCACATCGGCGTTGATCTTCTTCAGCCGGCCGAAGCTGGTCTTGTAGTCGGTGGCGATGGTGGTGTGGACCTTGTTGTTCACCAGCGGATTGCCCGCCACCGTCATGGAGCAAAAGAACACCACATTGTGATCGGTGCTGCCTTCCACCACCGGCATGGTCCAGTTGGTGCAGCCGGGCGAATGGCCGGGCGTCACCACCGCCGTCAGCACCACGCCGCCCAGCATCACCGTGTCGCCATCCTTGATGGTGCGGTCCACCGTTACGCGCGGATAGGGATTGGCCTGGCTGGGGCCGAAGGTGACGCGGCCCCGCTCGAGTATGGCTTTGTCGCCCGCGCTGGCGGTGAGACGCGCGCCGCTGTCGCGCTTCAGTTTCGCCAGACCGCCGGCATGGTCGAAATGGGCGTGGCTGTTGAGCAGGATCTTCACATCCTTGATGTCGAATTTCAGTTCCTTGATGTTGGCCTCGATGATCGCCGCCGATTCCGGCAGCCCGCCATCGATCAGGATGAAGCCTTGCAGGGTCCAGATCAGCCAGGCGCTGACGCCCGCCGTGCCGACATAATAGACATTGTCGATGACGCGGAACGGCTTTTGCGGCTTGTTCCACTCCAGGCGCTGCCTGGCGAAGGGATCCGTTTGCGCCTGCGCCGGGGCGAAGCCCAGGCCCATCGCCACGGCCATCAAAGCGATCTTATTCATGCTCGGTCCCCTCCGCTTTTACAGAGGCTAGCGCAGGCTTGGGCACGACGCCACGGCGCCGGTTCGCGGCATCCACCGCGGCCTGGACCTGCGCGGCGGTGGATTTCTGGACATAGCTCTTGGGGCCGCAGCCGAAGTCGCCGTCGAGAACGAACCGCACCAGCTTGCAGAACGGTTCGGCGATGCCGATGGCGATGCCGCGCGGGGTGGCGACGACGGCGGGCCGAAACGTGGCGGTCACGTCGGTCGCGCCTTTGCCGCGGGCGCGTTCCTCGGCCCAGCGCTTTTCATCCTGCACGCCGCTGGGCGGGTTGGGATCGAAAGTGCCGGGCGCGGGCCGCGCGAGCAGGGGCGGGCAGAGCGGCGAACGGTCCGGCGCGTCGGCGCGGCAGTCCAGCGCCCGCTCCAGCCGCTGCGGCAATGCCGGGTTCGCGGGCGGCGACACCGTGCGCGGCGTGGCGTCGAGGCCTTTGCCGCCGCCCGACGGCAGGCCGGTGGAGGGCGCGGTGGTCGCATTCGCTGTTCGCGGCCGCGCATCGATCACCATGGGATCGCCCGATGGCGGCGCGGGCGCTACCCGCGGCAGCAGGTAGATCACCTCGGTCGCGCGGTCCGGTGCGCGGGTAACGACGGTGTAGGAAATGGTCAGCAGCGCCAGAAACGCGGCCTGCACCGCCAGCGCGGCCAGGGCGCTGGGCAGCCGGTCTTTCCAATGTTCGGGAATGATCGCGCGCATGGACCGGCGCTATCGCCGTGGCGCTATCGGGAAGGTGAGATGCGCAAAAGCAGGGGCGAGCAATCTGCGTATGCGCAAATCTCCGTCAGGCGTGTCGTGCTCCCGCTTGGGAACTTTGTACGACGCGGTCGCAACCTCTGCCAAGACGGGCAGGCGTCAAACGGTGCGCAGCACGCCGCCGCCCTTCAGCACCGCATGGATGGCCTGGGTGGTGGCGGTCCAGCTGTCGGTCAGGTCGAAGAGGCGACGCACCCCGCGCGAGGTCAGGCTGTAATAGACCCGGGATCGGCCCCCGACCTCGCGGCGCTGGGACTTGAGGGCGCCGTCCTTCTCCAGCCCGTGGAGCACCGGATAGACGACGCCTTCGCCGAAGCTGAGCTGGCCGCGGGACTGGGCCTGGATCGCCTGGACGATCTCGTAGCCGTACATCTCCTGATCCTGCACCAGCCGCAGGATCATCAGCTCCGGCACCCCGGAGAGGAAATTGCTGTTGCCGCTGGCCATCACATGTATGCCTTGAATTACGAGGTATATTGATACCTTGCAGTCCAAGGCATGTAAAGCCGACGCCGGTTTAGCGTCCACGGCGTCTTCCAACGCTTGAGCCTGTAGTGTAAATAAAGCAAGTTAAAATATATAGTTAGATATATACCTTGGATAACAAGGCATGTATCTAACGGGGCGAAAAACCTAGGCGACCAGCGTCATCGCGGCGAGGTCGGCGGTATGGGCCTCGCCCTCCAGGGTCGCGGCCACGGCATGGACCACGGCGGCGATGCGGACGGCGGCCTGGATCTGCTCGGCGGTCATCCCGGCCTCGCGCAGCACCTTTTCATGGCTGTCGATGCAGACGCCGCAGCCATTGATCGCCGACACCGCCAAGCACCAGAGCTCGAAGTCGCCCTTGCCCACGCCGGGCTTGCCGATGACGTTCATCCGCAGCTTGGCCGGCATGGTCTTGTATTCGGGCGACGAGGCCAGGTGGGTGAAGCGGTAATAGATGTTGTTCATCGCCATGATGGCGGCGGCGGCCTTGGCGGCGTCCAGCGCCTCGGGCGTAAGCAGGGGCGCGAACTCGGCCAACAGCGCCTTGCTGGTGATCTCGTTGCGGGCGGCCAGGGCGCAGGCGACAAAGACGCCCGCCCGCTGCTGCGCATTGAGCGACGGCTCGGCGGCCAGCGAACCCAGATTGAGTTTCAGGTCCTTGGCGAATTCGGGCAGGCGGTCCTTCAACGCATCGAGGCTCATGGCGATCTCCTTGGAAAGAAAAAGTCCCCGCCCGCTTGCGCAGGCGGGGACTGGAGTAGGCCGTCTCGGGGGCGAAACGGCCGGGGGGGGTAATGAAACGGGTTAAGCAGCCTTGATGACCTCTTCGCCCTTGTTCCAGTTGCAGGGGCAGAGTTCGTCGGTCTGCAGCGCATCGAGCACGCGCAGCACTTCCTGCGGATTGCGGCCCACGCTCATGTCCGTGACATAGGCGAAGCGGATGATGCCGTCGGGATCGACCAGGAAGGTGGCGCGCTTGGCGACGCCCGCTTCGTCATCGAGGATGCCCAGCGCCGACGAAAGACGGCGGTTGGTGTCGGCCAGCATGGCGAAGGGCAGGGTCTTGAGGTCGGCATGGTTGTTGCGCCAGGCCAGGTGCACGAACTCGGAGTCGGTCGAAACGCCGTACACGACGGTATCGCGATCCTTGAAGTCGCCATTGAGCTTGCCGAAGCCCGCGATCTCGGTGGGGCAGACGAAGGTGAAATCCTTCGGCCAGAAGAAGATGAGCTTCCACTTGCCCTTGTCGGACGCCTGGGTGAATGGCTGGAAAGCGGTCTTGGCGTCGGTCGAAACCACGCCGGTCACGGAGAAATCGGGAAACTTGTCGCCAACGGTGAGCATGCCGGATGAACTCCAATAGGTGCTGAATTGCGATCCGTTATTAGAAAAATTCTAAATTTATGGCAAGGACACACTTGCCCCACCCGGCAGCGGGCAGACCTGCGAATCTTGCGGGGCTTAGGCTGCGATAAGCGGCCGGAAGCGTTTCACCGCCTGCCAGCCCGCCCAGATACAGGCCAGCAGCACCAGGCCCTGCACTGCGCCGAAGGCCGGGCCGCAGGGGGCGGGGCCGGGCGGCATGGTGGCGTGCAAGGCGGGCACCTTGGTGAAGAGCTGCACCACCAGCACGAAGACGTTGAGATAGAGCGAGGCCAACGCGCCGTTGACGTAAGCCGCGCGCCATTTTCCCACCAGCTTCGCGCCGTAAAGGCATACAGCGTGGGCGCCAGCACGATCAGCGCCACCACGCCGGTCAGTTGCGCCGGGGTCGGCGCGCCCGGCGGGCTGAAGAAGAAAAGCCGGTGATGCTGGTTAGCGCCGTCAGCCCCAGGAAGCCCGCCGTCAGGCGCGGGCAGTCGCGGTTCTGCAGCGTCAGCGACAGCCACCAGAAACCCAGCGCGATGGCGACCAGGCTGATGGCGGTGTGGGAAAGGGTGAAGACATGCAAGCCAAGTTCGGTCATGGCGAACTCCTGCAAATCGAAGGGACAATCGGCCGGAAAAATGCACGCTGGAAATGCCGTGAGCTTGCGCCCGCCCTGCCGTCACGGCAAGGCGCAGCGAAAAGCCGTCAGGACAGCTATTTGAAGGTGGCGGTGGTGGCGCGGGTGCGGCGGTTATATTCGATGGTCACTACCGACACTCTGCAGAGGTCGATGCTTTCCCACTCGGCAGAGGAATCGTCATCGTCATAGACAACCTTGAGGTCCCACAGGCAGGTGCGGGTGGCGCGCTGAAAGCGGATCTCGATATCGTCCTCGTCTACCAGGATCTTGTCGCCCAGCACGTCTTCCTGCCAATCGTCGGCATTGTGCGGCGAGACATAAACTTCGGCGATGTCGTAGCCGGTCTCGTTCACCAGGGTGAAATTCTGGCGGGCCTGCGCCATGGCGGCGACAGGCGCATAGAGCAGGGCGGCGGCCAGGATGGCCGCGCCGAAAACACCGTGTTTCATGGAAATCCCCCAGTTGAAGGGCCAGTCAAACCGCCGCCAGCGGCAACGACAAGCGCGCCGGGCTTGAAAAGCGGCCTTCAGCCCGGTTATGCCACCCCCCGTACAGGGAAAAACACCATGGCCGGTCACAGTCAGTTCAAGAACATCATGCACCGCAAGGGCAAGCAGGATAAGGAGCGCTCCAAGCTCTTTGCCAAGCTCTCGCGCGAACTGACGGTGGCGGCGAAATCCGGCCTGCCCGACCCGGCGCACAATCCGCGCCTGCGCTCCGCCATCATCGCGGCGAAGCAGGAATCCATGCCCAAGGACAATATCGACCGCGCCATCCAGAAGGCGGTGGGCGGCGGCGGCGAAAATTACGACGAGGTGCGTTACGAGGGCCGCGGCCCCGGCGGCGTCGCGCTGATCGTGCAGGCGCTGACCGACAACCGCAACCGCACCTCCGCCGATGTGCGCGCCGCCTTCAGCAAGTATGGCGGGGCGATGGCCGAGAATGGTTCGGTCAGCTTCATGTTCGACCATGTCGGCGTCATCGCCTATCCGCCCCAGAAGGGCGGTGAGGACGCGATGCTGGAAGTGGCGCTCGATGCGGGCGCCGATGAATGCGTCACCAGCGCGGACGGCCACGAATTCATCAGTGCGCTCGAAAGCTATGCCGCTGTGCGCGAGGCGCTGGAAGCGAAATTGGGCGCGCCGGCCTCCGCCGCCATCGTCTGGCGGCCCAAGGACAGTGTCGCGGTGGCGGATGATGCGGGCGAGCAGTTGGTCAAGCTGATCGACGTGCTGGACGACCATGACGACATCCAGACGGTGTACGGAAACTATGAGTTCTCCGACGCGCTGATGAAGAAGCTCGGCGGCTGAAACCCTCTCCCCTTGTGGGAGAGGGTGCCGCATTCCGAAGGAATGCGGCGGGTGAGGGGTGATCATGAAACATGATTTTTCCCAACGGCTGAGACGTGACCAAACTGATGTCGAGCGCAAGCTCTGGTTCGCCTTGCGCGGTCGCCGCTTTCACGGCTTCAAGTTTCGGCGACAGCAGCCGATAGGCCCCTATATAGCGGACTTTGCTTCTTTCGATGCCAAGCTGGTGATCGAGCTGGACGGCGACCAGCACGGATCGGAAAAAGGACTTGCATATGATGCCGCACGTACCCGGCGCTTTGAACGCGATTGCTTTCGTGTTCTTCGCTTCGCCAACCATGAAGTGAATGGCAATTTCGACGGCGTGCTCGACTCCATCGAAAGGGCGCTGGCGGCGCGATAACCCCTCACCCTCGAAGCGCTCGCATGGCGCGCGATTCTCTGCCCTCTCCCACAAGGGGAGAGGGCTAGAGGCTAATTTCCTTTCAGCACGCCGCCGGGCTGCACCACCGTCTTGGCGCGCCCCGGCGTGATGGTCAGCGCGGCGCTCGACAGCATGCCGCTGCCCACCGCAAGGCTGGAATCCACCGGCACCTTGATGTCCTCGCGGATCGCCAGCCTGGCTTCCACCGCGTAGGTCTTGTGGTCCAGCCTCAGGCTTTGCACCGTGCCGACCTTGACCCCGCCGATGCGGACATCGGTGCCCGGCTTGAGGCCATCGGCGTTTTTCAGGCGCGCCGCCATCTCATAGCTGTTCAGGCTGCCGGTGCCGGTCTGCCACAAAAGAAACACAAGAAATCCCACGCCCACCGCGATCACGGCGGCGCTGAGCAGGGTTTCGAAGAGGCCAATGCGTTGCATGGGCGGAAATTAGCCTGATGCGGCCAGAATATAAATGGCCAATCGGTCATCGGCCCGTATAGTTCGTTCCATGCATCACGCCTCGCCGCTCATAGCCGTTCTTGTCGGGGGCCTTGGCCTCGCCTTCGTCTTTGGCACGCTCGCGCACCGTTTCAAGCTGCCGCCCTTGTTCGGCTATCTGCTGGCGGGCGTCGCCATCGGGCCTTTCACCCCCGGCTTCATCGCCGATGTCGGGCTGGTGCAGCAATTGGCCGATATCGGCATCATTCTTCTGATGTTCGGCGTCGGCCTGCATTTCTCGCTGCGCGACCTGATCTCGGTGAAGGCCATCGCCGTGCCCGGCGCGGTGGGCCAGATCGCTATCGCCACCCTGCTGGGCATGGCGCTGGGCTGGTGGCTGGGCTGGGACATGGGCGCGGGCCTGGTGTTCGGCCTGGCGCTGTCGGTGGCCTCCACCGTGGTGCTGTTGCGCGCCATGCAGGAGCGCCGCCTGGTCGAGACCGAGCGCGGCCACATCGCCGTCGGCTGGCTGATCGTGGAAGACATCGCCATGGTGCTGGTGCTGGTGCTGCTGCCGCCCTTGGCGGAGACCATCAATGGCGGCGCCTTCAATCTGGGCCAAACAGCGCAGACCATGGGCCTGACGCTGGGCAAGCTGGCGCTGTTCACCGCCATCATGCTGGTGGCGGGCCGCCGCGTGGTGCCGTGGCTGCTGCACTACATCGCCCATACCGGGTCGCGCGAGCTTTTCCGGCTGGCTGTGCTGTCGGTGGCGCTGGGCGTGGCGCTGGGCGCCGCCGTGCTGTTCGATGTCTCTATCGCGCTGGGCGCCTTCTTCGCCGGCATGATCATGTCGGAAAGCCAATTGTCCCAGCGCGCCGCCGAGGAATCGCTGCCGCTGCGCGACGCGTTCGCGGTGCTGTTCTTCGTCTCGGTCGGCATGCTGTTCAATCCCATGATCCTGATCAACGATTGGGCGGCGGTGCTGGCGACGGTGGCGATCATCGTGGTGGGCAAGTCGGTGGCGGCCTATTTCATCGTGCGCGCCTTCAACCATTCCCGCGCCACGGCGCTGACCATCTCGGCCTCGCTGGCGCAGATCGGCGAATTCTCCTTCATCCTGGTGGGGCTGGGCGTCACGCTGAATCTGCTGCCGGAGCGGGGCCGCGACCTGGTGCTGGCGGGCGCGATCATCTCCATCATGCTCAACCCGCTGGTGTTCGGCCTGCTGGACCGCATGCTGGCCAAGAGCGGCGACACCGCCGAACCCAAGAAGCAGCCCGAGCGCACCCGCGAGCCCATCGCGCCCACCACGCTGACCGATCATGCCGTGCTGGTGGGCTATGGCCGGGTCGGCAAATCCATCGCCGAAGGCATGGAAGGCCAGAAGCTTCTGGTGATCGAGGAAGGCGACGTGGGCATGTCCGGAATCGAGCATGTCCGCGGCAATGGCGCGCGAAGCGACGTGCTGGAAGCCGCCAACCTGAAGGAAGCGCGTATTCTGTTCGTCGCCATCCCCCAGGCCTTCGAGGCGGGGCGCATCATCGAGCAGGCGCGGAAAGTGAATCCGCTGCTGCTGATCGTGGCCCGGGCCCATTTCGACGCCGAGGTGATGCATCTGGGCAATATGGGCGCCGACAAGGTGGTGATGGGCGAGCGCGAGATCGCCCTGGCCATGCTGGGCTTCGCGAAATCGCAGTAGCCGCGCCCGCAAGCGGGTGGAATTAACCCGAACAGAAAGGGTACAAACGATCCATGAGCGGGACGATTCGCATTCTGGGTCTGGACCCCGGCCTATCGGCCATGGGCTGGGGCGTGATCGCCGTGTCCGGCTCGCGGCTGACCCACATCGCCCATGGCGTCATCGCCACCAAGCCCGCCATTGGGCTGGGCGCGCGGCTGATGGAATTGCATCGCGTTCTGGTGACGGTCATCGCCGAGCATGGCCCCACCGCCATCGCGGTGGAGCAGGCCTTTGTCGCGAAAGACCCGTCCGCCGCGCTGAAGATAGGCCATGCCCGCGCCGTGGCGCTGCTGGCCGCGGCGCAGGCGGGGTTGGAGATCGCCGAATACGCTCCCAACCAGATCAAGAAATGCGTCGTCGGCGCAGGCCATGCGGGCAAGGAGCAGGTGCAGTTCATGGTCAAGCGGTTGCTGCCCGCCTGTGGTGTGACCAAGGCCGACGCCGCCGATGCGCTGGCCGCCGCCATCGCCCACGCCCATCTTTCCACGACACGCGCTCGCGTGCTGGCGGCCTCATGATCGGCAAGCTCACCGGCATCGTCGACAGCCTGACCGAGGATGGCGTCATCCTCGATGTGAATGGCGTCGGCTATCTGGTGCAGTGCCCGTCTTCCACACTTTCGCGTTTGTCGGTGGGCGCGCATGCCAGCCTGATGATCGAGATGAAGGTGTCGGAAGACTCCATGCGTCTCTATGGCTTTGTCTCGGCGGAAGAACGCGAATGGTTCCGCCTGCTGCAGACGGTGCAGAGTGTGGGATCGAAAGTGGCGCTGGCGATCCTCTCCACGCTGTCGCCGCGCGACCTGCAACGGGCGCTGGCGCTGGGCGACAAGGCGATGATCGGCCGCGCCCCCGGCGTGGGCCCCAAGCTGGCGCTGCGCCTGACCACAGAACTCAAGGACAAGGCCCCGGCCATGATGCTGCGCGGCGATGCCCATGACGACATGCCGGTGGCCGTCGCGCCACGCGGGGCGGAAGCCGATGCGGTGGCGGCGCTGCTCAAGCTGGGTTATTCCGAAAGCATCGCGGCCACTTCGGTGGCCAAGGCCGCGAACGATCTGGGTGAGGCCGAAGCGGGCGTGCTGATCCGCGAAGCCTTGAGGAATATGGGCAAGTGATGACGGAGATGCGCGCGCGGCTCACCCTTCGACAGGCTCAGCATGCGGGGTATATATTGATCCTCACCCTGAGCCTGTCGAAGGGTGAGGCGTTATGAGCAAAGCCACGTCCATCACCACGCCGGAGCGTATCGACGACGATACGCTGGAAGCGTCGCTCCGCCCCAAGACGCTGGCGGATTTCGTTGGCCAGCGCCAGGAACTCGACAATCTCTCCGTCTTCATCAAGGCCGCCAAGGAACGCGGCGAGGCGATGGACCATGTCTTGTTCTCCGGCCCGCCGGGACTGGGCAAGACCACGCTGGCGCAGATCGTGGCGCGCGAGCTGGGCGTCAATTTCCGCTCCACATCGGGCCCGGTGCTGGCCAAGGCGGGCGACTTGGCCGCCATCCTGACCAATCTGGAACCGCGCGACGTTCTCTTCATCGACGAAATTCATCGCCTCAATCCGGCGGTGGAAGAGACGCTCTATTCCGCCATGGAAGACTTCGAGCTCGACATCATCATCGGCGAAGGCCCGTCGGCCCGCTCGGTGAAGATTTCGCTGGCGCCGTTCACGCTGGTGGGCGCGACCACGCGCGCGGGCCTGCTGGCGACGCCGCTGCGCGACCGTTTCGGCATTCCGGTGCGGCTGAATTTCTATTCGCCGGAAGATTTGTCTTCCATCGTCATGCGCGGCGCCAAGGTGCTGAACCTGGCGATGGATGCGGACGGCGCGCTGGAAATTGCCCGCCGCGCCCGGGGCACGCCGCGCATCGCGGGCAGACTGTTGAAGCGGGTGCGCGATTTCTCCAGCATCGCCAAGCACGGCACCGTCACGAAAGCCATTGCCGACGCCGCGCTGACGCGGCTGGAAGTGGACAATCGCGGCCTGGATGCCTTCGACCGCCGCTATCTCTCGCTGATCGCCGAGCAGTTCAGCGGCGGGCCTGTCGGGATCGAGACCATCGCCGCGGCGCTGGGCGAGGCGCGCGACGCCATCGAGGACATCATCGAGCCGTATCTGATGCAGCAGGGCTTCGTGCAGCGCACGCCGCGCGGCCGGGTGCTGGCCAGCGCGGCTTACGGCCATCTGGGACTCAATGCGCCCGCCAATCCGGTGCAGACCGGACTCTTCACGGACGAGGGCGATGGCTGAGAGCCTTGTCATCCGCTCGGTCACGTCCGGCGACGCCGCCGCCATCGCGGCGATCTACAACCCGTATATCCGCGCCACCACCGTTTCCTTCGAGGAAGAAGATGTCACGGCGGAAGTGATGGCAGGCCGTATCGCCGCCGCCACCACCCACTATCCCTGGCTGGTGCTGGAATTGGGCGACCGCGTCATCGGCTATGCCTATGCCCGCAAATATCACGAGCGCGCCGCCTACCGGCACACGGTGGAAACGGCGATCTATTTGCATGCGGGCCTGCATCGCCAGGGCTATGGCCGCCTGCTCTATGGCGCGCTGCTGGCGCAATTGCCCGCACTGGGCGTGCGCAGCGCCATCGGCGGCATTTCCTGGCCCAATCCCGGCAGTATCGGCCTGCATGAAGCGATGGGCTTTGTGAAGGTTGGTCATTTCCCGCAAATCGGCTTTAAGTTCGGCGACTGGATAGACGTGGTCTATCTGCAAAAATGTTTCGAGACGCCATGACCGGCAATCTGAACGGCCTGGGAAATTTCGAGGGCAAGACTCATCACCTGCCGGTCAGCGTCTATTACGAGGACACCGACCTGTCGGGCTTCGTCTATCACGCCAATTACCTGCGGTTCATGGAGCGGGCCCGCACCGAATTCTTCCGCCTGGCGGGATTCTCCAAGATGGCGGGGCTGGAAGCGCAGGAGCCCTTCGCCTGGGCGATCCGCCGCGCCGAGATCGATTTCCGCAAACCCGCCCGGCTGGACGACCTGCTGACGGTGAAGACCCTGCTCACCAGCCTGTCCGGCGCGCGGCTCCACGCCCTGCAGCAGATCTTCCATGGCGAGACGCTGCTGGTGGAAGGACGGATCGAAGCCTGCCTTGTGACGTTGACAGGCAAGCCCCGCCGTCTGCCGGAAAATGTCCGTGCCCTGCTGACGCCCTTGCTTTACGAGCCCCCACTTCCGATGGATAAGCCTTAATCTCTATTGTCAAACTTCGGCCTTAACTTTTCGGCCCTCTGCCGCAACAGCGGCACATTCACGCGCGAAGGTTGTTCCCATGTTCCGGATTCTTGCCGTCATCGCCATCCTGTTCCTCGGCCTCGCCACGCCGGTGTTGGCACAGAACACGCCCAGCGCCGCCCCCACCGAGCGGGTGGAGACCGGGGCCGTGATGGCGCCCGAAGGCGTGATCGACGCCAGCGGCGAAACCGCGGCGCAGACCGGCCTGGGCATCGTCGACACCTTCCTGCGCGCCGACATCGTGGTGAAGAGCGTGATGATCGTGCTGGTGCTGGCCTCGCTCTGGTCTTGGACCATCATCTTCAACAAGGGCTTCCTGCTGGCGGGCCTGAAGCGCAAGGCCAGGAAGTTCGAGAAGGTGTTCTGGTCCGGCCAGTCGCTGGACGAGCTCTATCAGCAATTCTCCACCAACAAGGACCATCCCATGTCGGCGGTGTTCATCGCCGCCTTGCGCGAATGGCGGCGGGCCTTTGAAGGTGCGCCGATCCGCGAGTCGCTCATTGGCGGCGTCAAAGAACGCATCGAAAAGGCGATGAATGTCACCATCCTGCGCGAAACCGATGGGCTGGAGCGCCAGCTGGGCCAGCTCGCCACCATCGGCGCAGTGGCGCCCTTTATCGGCCTGTTCGGCACGGTCTGGGGCATCATGAACAGCTTCACCGCCATCGCGGTGCGCCACGACACTTCGCTGGCTTCGGTCGCGCCCGGCATTGCCGAAGCGCTGTTCGCCACGGCGGCGGGACTTTTCGCGGCCATCCCGGCAGTCATTTTCTACAACCGCTTCGTGGCCGATATCAGCCGTTACACCAACCAGCTCGACGCCTTCGCGGACGAATTCTCCGCCATCCTGTCGCGCCAGCTTGACGAGAAAGTTCGCTGATGGCGGGCGGTATCGCACCCATGGCGTCCCGGCGGCGCGGCCGCATCAAGCGCGGCGCCATGTCGGAAATCAACGTCACGCCCTTTGTGGACGTGATGCTGGTGCTGCTGATCGTGTTCATGGTGACGGCGCCGCTGCTGACGGTGGGCGTGCCGGTGGATTTGCCCAAGACCCGCGCGCCCGCCATGGGCCAGGACAAGGAACCGCTCTCGGTCACCGTCGGCAAGGATGGCGCCATCTTCCTGCAAAAGCTGCCCGTCGCCCTCGACGAACTGGTGCCCAAGCTCACCGCCATCGCCGGCAATGGCTACAACCAGCGCATCTTCGTGCGCGGCGACCAGACTGTGGGCTATGGCAAGGTGATGGAAGTGATGGGGCTGCTGTCCGCCGCCGGCTTCACCCGTATCGGACTGGTTACCGATGTCGCGCCCTCAGACCAGCGGCGCTAGCGCCACCGCCCAGGCAAGACCGCGCCTGCGTGGCCGCCCCACCACGGCGCGCGGCTCGCCCTATGGCGCGCCTGCCTCGCTGCTGCTGCATGGGCTGGGCGTGGCGGCGCTGTTATTCGCCTTCCAGACCAATCTCGACATGGCCGAGACCCACATGGTGCCGGTGGAGCTGATCATCGCCGAGCAGACCAACGTGGCCGCCGCCGCGCCGCCGCCTTCGCCGGAAGAGACGTTCGAGCGGCCGCCGCTGGAAGCTTTGCCGCCGCCGCCCGTGCCGGACATCGCCGAGCCCGCGCCGGTCGAGGCCAAGCCGCCGGAGTTCAAAGTGACGCCGCAGCGCGAAACCCCGCCGCGCAACGACATCAATGCGCTGCTCAACCAGCTTACCACCCCCGACCGCACCGCGCCGCGCACGGCGCCGCGCGCCACCGAGGCCGTGGGCGCCTCCAACATGGCCACCGCCAGCCTGGCCGATGCACTGCGCAGCCAGATTCGCAATTGCTGGAGCCCGATGACCGGCGCGCCCAATCCCAACGACCAGGTGGTGACCTTTTCGTTGCGGCTGAACCGCGACGGCAGCGTGGGCGGGCTCGAAGTTTTGACCTATACCAACAATGCCTATGGCGCCGCCGCGGTGGAAGCCGCCAGCCGCGCCATCTATTCGTGCCAGCCTTATCGTTTGCCTCTTGATCGCTACAGCCAGTGGCAGGAGTTTAGGCCGCTGCGCTTCGATCCGCGGCAGATGGTGCAGTAAGAGCGTGCAACAACCGGCCCTGCCGGACGTTGAAGGGAATATGGAGAGCGCGATGAAGAGACTGTTCCTGCTGTTCGGGGCCGTGGCGGCCCTGTTCCTGGCGGCGCCGCGCCCGGCTTCCGCCCAGATCGCGGTGGATGTTACCCAGGGCAATATCCAGCCTTTGCCCATCGCCATTCCCGACTTCATCCCCATCGGCAATGACGGCGGCGTGGCCGCGCGCATCGCCGCCGTGGTGCGCGCCGACCTGGAACGCTCCGGCCTGTTCCGCCCGCTGGACCCCAAGTCGTTCGTGGACCGTGTCACCGACATCAACACGGTGCCCAACTTCGCCAACTGGCGGGTGATCAATTCGCAGGCCCTGGTGGCGGGCGCGCTCACCGTGCAGCCCGACGGACGTCTGCGGGTCGATTTCCGCCTGTGGGACGTGACGGCCTCCAGCCAGATGCTGGGGCGGCAATATTCCACCACGCCGGAAAACTGGCGGCGCATCGCACACATGGTGTCGGACGCCATCTATGAGCGCATCACCGGCGAGAAGGGCTATTTCGACACCCGCGTGGTCTTCATTTCCGAAAGCGGCCCGGCGCTGAACCGCGTCAAACGGCTGGCGGTGATGGACCAGGACGGCGCCAACCCGATCTTCCTGACGCGGGGCGACTACATGGTACTGACGCCGCGCTTCAATCCCACGGCGCAGATGATCGCCTACATGTCCTATATCGGCGGCAAGCCGCGCGTGTATCTGTTCGACCTGGAAAGCGGCAAGCAGGAGCGGCTGGGCGATTTCCCCAACATGACCTTCTCGCCCCGTTTCTCGCCGGACGGCAACCGCGTGGCGCTGACGCTGGAGAATGGCGGCAATTCCGACATCTACATCATGGATTTGCGCAACCGCGCCATGACGCGGCTGACCAATGATCCTGCCATCGACACCGCGCCCTCCTTCTCGCCCGACGGGACGCAGATTACCTTCGAGAGCGATCGCGGCGGCAGCCAACAGGTCTATGTGATGAATGTGGACGGTTCGAACCAGCGCCGCATCAGCTTCGGCAATGGCCGCAACGGCACGCCGGTCTGGAGCCCGCGCGGCGACCTGATCGCCTTCACCCGCCAGGCGGGTGGCCGCTTCAATATCGGCGTGATGCGCACCGATGGTTCGCAGGAATGGGTGATCTCCACCGGCGCGCATGATGAAGGCCCCACCTGGGCCCCCAATGGCCGGGTGCTGATGTACACGCGCGAAGGCGGCGGCGCGGCGGCGGCGCAAATCTGGTCGATCGATGTTTTCGGGCGCAACGAGCGGCGGGTGCAGACCCCAGGCAGTGCGTCGGACCCGGCCTGGTCGCCGATGATCCAGTAGATGCGCGCGCGAACCCGGTGTTTTGGGGTTGCTCCGATGATTCAATTGGCTAGGATTGCGGACGGATCGCACAAAAAATTCCGATCCGGCCCGCTTGGGAACAGGATTTTTGGCTCTTTTTGCCCGTTTGGGCGTTGCTGATTTCAAGGTGCATTCATTTCCGCGCCGTGTGGGCTGTACCACGGCTTTCGTTTTTCTCAGGAGATTGCAAACCATGAAGAATTTCGTTCGTCTCGCCCAGATCGCGAGTGTCTCGGCCCTGCTTTTCGCCGGCGCCTGCACCTCCGGCCCGGAAGCTGTCGCCACCGCGCCGCCGCCCGCCCCGCCGCCGGCCATGGCCCCGGCGCCCGCGCCGCTGCCGCCCGCCCCGCCGCCGCCGCGCGGCCCGATCCCCGGCAGCGCCGAGGATTTCCGCGTCAATGTCGATGACACGGTGCGCTTCGGCTATGACTCCTATTCGGTCCAGGACGCCGACCGCGCCACGCTGCAGAAGCAGGCCAGCTGGCTGGGCCAGTATCCCAATGTGCGCGTCTCGGTCGAAGGCCATGCCGACGAACGCGGCACGCGCGAATACAATCTGGCGCTGGGTGCGCGCCGCGCCAATGCGGTGAAGGAATATCTGGTCAGCCTGGGCGTCTCGACTGCCCGCGTCGACACGGTCTCCTACGGCAAGGAGCGTCCGATGTGCTCCGAGTCGAATGAGGCCTGCTGGGCCCAGAACCGCCGCGGTGTCACCGTGGTGGCCGGCGGCGCCAATTCCTAAAAGCGCCCCATTGTAAATCCAGAAAGGGCGCGGGGGGTCCCCCCCCCCCCCGCGCCCTTTTTCGCTGATAGGATATTGCCATGAAGCAGCGCCTCCTTCTTTCCACCGCGATCCTGTTCCTGGCCGCCGCCATGCCCGCACAGGCCCAGCTTTTCGGGCCCAGCGACGAGCAGGTGGCGCATGAGAACGCCCAGGACGCCCAGCTGCGCTCCAGCGCCCAGGCGATCGAGCAGAACCGGCAAGAGGCGGTGCAGGCGCAGCAGCAATTGCAGACCCAGATCCGCGATCTGGGCGACCGGATACGCAATCTCACCGACAGCCTGGCGCGCGCTACCGGCGCCAATGAAGAGCTGGGTTTCCAGATCGGCCAGCTCAACGGCAAGATCGAGCAACAGAGCCGCGACTTTTCCTATCGCCTCTGCGTGATCTCGGCGCAGCAGCTGGGCGCCGATCCCAATGGCCTGAACTGCGCCGCCACCGGCGCTGGCGGCGGCGCCCCGCAGCGCTCCGGCGCGCCCATGACGCTGGCGCCGGGCTCCAGCCTGCCGCCGATCATGCCCAACTCCGCCCTGCCGCCGCCCGCGGGCGGCAATCCCAACATGGGCCGTGGCCCCGGCACGCTGGGTACGCTTTCCAGCCCCGGGCCTGCGCCCGCCATGAGCGGCGGCGGCGGCGCGGATGGCCGCGAATTCGACAACGCCATGAACCTGCTGGCGCGGGCGCAATACAATGAAGCCAGTGCCGCTTTCCGCACCTATGCCGACAGCCATGCCGACGATCCCGATCTGGCGCCCCAGGCGCTCTACTGGGTGGGCAACATCGCCTATATGCAGCAGGACTATCCCGGCGCGGCGCGGGTCTTTGCCGAGCAGATCAAGAAATATCCCAAGTCGCCGCGCGGCGCGGATAGCATGCTGAAAATGGGTCAGGCGCTGGCGGCGCAGGGCCAGACGCGCAACGCCTGCACCGCCTTCGCCGCCATCCGGAAACAATATCCCGATGCCTCGCCATCCACCGTCACCGCCGTCGCCAACGCGCGCCGCGCCGCCAATTGCGCCTAAAGACCTCGAAGCCCGCTTCGCGCGGGTGATGGAGACATTCGCCGCGGGCGGCGCCTGGCCGTGCGCCGTGGCGGTGTCGGGCGGCGGCGACAGTCTTGCCCTGATGCATCTGCTGGCGCGCTGGGCGAAAAAAGCGAAGCGGACCGCGCCGCACATCCTCATCGTCGACCATGGCCTGCGGCGCGGTTCGCGCAAGGAAGCTACGGCTGCGGCGCGCAAGGCCCGTGCCCTGGATCTGGAAGCCTCCGTGCTGACCTGGAAAGGCCCGCATCCCAAAACCGGCATCGAAGCGGCGGCGCGCGTGGCGCGCTATGCCTTGATGGGCGCGTGGCTGATGCGCCGCAAGCGCGCCACGCTCTATGTTGGCCATAACCAGGACGAGCAGGCCGAGACGTTCCTGTTGCGGCTGGCGCGGGGCAGCGGCATTGACGGCCTGTCGGCGATGCGGCCGCTGGCGGCGTATCCGCATCCCGATTTTCCCACCCTTGCGGTGGCGCGGCCCTTGCTGGATTTCAGCCGCGCCGAATTGCGCGCCTGGCTTTCGGCGCGGGGCGAAAGCTGGGCGGAAGACCCGATGAATGACGATCCCCGCTTCGACCGGGTGCGCTTTCGCCGCCTGGCGCCGGCGCTGGCCGAGGCGGGACTGACGCCCGCCCGCATCGCGCTGGCCGCCGCGCATATGGGCTCGGCCCGCGACCTGATGGAAGAACTGACCGCCACCCTGCTGGAGCGCACCACCCGTCCCGGCAAGGGCGGCATGCTGATCGACGGCGATGCGCTGGTCTCGGCCCCGCGCGAGCTGGGCTTGCGGGCCTTGGCGGCGCTGCTGCGCACGGTGTCGGGCGCGTCGTATCGGCCCCGCTTCGACTCGCTGGAGCGGCTGATGGACCGGCTGGTGGCCGGAACCATGGGGGGCGGCGCGACGCTGTCGGGCTGCGCCTTGTGTCCCGCCCCCGCCGCCGAGCGGCTTTTTGGGCCGCTGACCCTCAAACTGAGCCGCGAAAAGCCGCGGAAGTGAGGCGCGACCGGCAGCGCCGGGCCAAACGGTCCAGCGGACCGTTTGGAGCGACGAACGCCGCGAGCTTGGGTGAGCGGCTGGGGAAAAAGACCCCATTTCTGCCACTTTCAGCGACCCCTTCGCGGTTGCGGGGTGGCCCCCAAAGGGCTTAACCTTTTCCTCGCTGGAAACGGGTTAGAAACGCCCTATCTAAGGACTGGGCGCAGAGCCCGTCATGACGGCCCGACGCGCAGCTTTCCGGGCCAGGAAAGGTACCGCCTTGAACAACCTGAAGAACCTCGCCCTCTGGATCATCATCGCGGTGTTGCTGGTGGTGCTGTTCAACGTCTTCCAGAACACCGGCGCCAAGCCGGTCAACGCGCCCATCAGCTACACTAAGTTCATCGAACAGGTGGAAGCCAAGCAGGTGCGCACCGTCACCTTCCAGGGCGACAAGGCGACCGGCGAATACGCCAACCGCCAGCCCTTCGCCACCACCGTGCCCAGCAACGACGCCACACTGTGGCCGCTGCTGAAGCAGCACAATGTCGACACCAAGGTGCTGCCGCCGGACGAGGGCATGCCCTTTGTCGGCATCCTGCTCAACATTTTGCCCTTCGTGCTGATGATCGGCATCTGGATCTTCTTCATGCGCCAGATGCAGTCGGGCGGCGGCAAGGCGATGGGCTTCGGCAAATCACGCGCCAAGCTGCTCACCGAAAAGCAGGGCCGCGTCACGTTTGAAGACGTGGCCGGCGTTGACGAAGCCAAGGACGACCTGAAGGAAATCGTCGACTTCCTGCGCGATCCGCAGAAATTCCAGCGCCTGGGCGGCCGCATTCCCAAGGGCGTGCTGCTGGTCGGCCCGCCGGGCACCGGCAAGACGCTGTTGGCGCGCGCCATCGCGGGCGAGGCCAATGTGCCCTTCTTCACCATTTCCGGCTCCGACTTTGTCGAGATGTTCGTGGGCGTCGGCGCCAGCCGCGTGCGCGACATGTTCGAGCAGGCCAAGAAGAACAATCCCTGCATCGTCTTCATCGACGAAATCGACGCGGTCGGCCGCCATCGCGGCGCCGGTCTGGGCGGCGGCAATGACGAGCGCGAGCAGACGCTGAACCAGCTCCTGGTGGAGATGGATGGCTTCGAAGCCAGCGAAAGCGTCATCCTGATCGCCGCCACCAACCGTCCCGACGTGCTGGACCCGGCGCTGCTGCGTCCCGGCCGTTTCGACCGCCATGTGGTCGTGCCCAATCCCGACCTGGCCGGGCGCGAGAAGATTTTGCGCGTCCACCTGCGCAAGGTGCCGTTGGCCCCCGATGTGGAGCCCAAGGTCATCGCCCGCGGCACGCCCGGTTTCTCGGGCGCCGATCTGGCCAATCTGGTCAATGAAGGCGCGCTGCTGGCGGCGCGGCGCGGCAAGCGCGTCGTCACCATGAGCGAGCTGGAAGACGCCAAGGACAAGGTGATGATGGGCGCCGAGCGCCGCTCGCTCGCCATGAGCGAGGAAGAGAAGAAGCTGACCGCCTATCACGAGGCCGGCCATGCCCTGATCGCCACCATCGTCGAAGGCTCCGACCCGATCCACAAGGCCACCATCATCCCGCGCGGCCGCGCCCTGGGTATGGTGATGCGCCTGCCGGAGCGCGATGCCCTGTCGCTGACCCGCCAGAAGATGAAAGCCGACCTGGCCGTGGCCTATGGCGGTCGCCTGGCCGAGGAACTGATCTTCGGCCATGACAAGGTCACCACCGGCGCGCAGAGCGACATCGACCAGGCCACCCGCATGGCCCGCGCCATGGTCACGCGCTTCGGCATGTCCGACGCGCTGGGCCCCATCGCCTATGCCGAAAACCAGGAGGAAGTCTTTCTTGGCCATTCGGTGTCGCGCACCCAGAACATCTCGGAAGCGACGGCGCAGAAGATCGATGCCGAGATCAAGCTGATCGTGGACGAAGCCTATAACCGGGCGCGCACCATCCTGACCGAGCGTTCGAACGACCTGCATGTGCTGGCCAAGGGCCTGCTGGAATATGAAACCCTGACCGGCGACGAGATCATCGCGCTGCTCAAGGGCATTCCGCCGGTGCGCACGCCCTATGAAGATCCGGTGCTGCCGCGCGGCGAGGGGCCTTCCGTCCCCGCCGTGGGCAAGCCGCGGTCCAGCGGGCCTGGGCCGCTGATCACGCCCGAACCGCAACCGCGCTAACGGCGAAACTTCTGATAGGATAGGGCGGTCTTCAAGGCCGCCCTATCTTTTTGCATGAACATCTTCGGCATCCTCAACGTCACCACCGACAGTTTTTCGGATGGCGGAAAATATCTGGCGCCAGACGCAGCATTGGCGCATGCCCGCAAGCTGGGGCAAGAAGGCGCCGATGTCATTGATATCGGCGCGGCATCGTCCAACCCGGATGCGGGCCGCGTCACGCCCGAGGTCGAGATCGCGCGGCTGGCCTCTGTGGTGCCGGTCCTGAAAGCGGAAGGCCAGTCGCTGTCCATCGACAGTTTCGCTGGGGACGTGCAGCGCTGGGCGCTGGCGCAGGGCGTCGATTATCTTAACGACATTCACGGCTTTCCGGACCCCGCGCTCTATCCCGCGCTGGCGGTCAGCAGCGCGAAGCTGGTCGTGATGCACGCCATACAGGCTGGCGGCATCGCCACCCGCGAGGATGTGCCGCCCGACCGGATCATGGATCGCATCACCACCTTCTTCGATGCCCGGCTGGCGGCGCTGGAGGCTGCGGGCATCGCGCGCGCGCGCCTGATCGTCGATCCCGGCATGGGGTTTTTCCTGGGCACCAATCCGGAAACGTCGCTGACGGTGCTGGAGCAGCTCCCATTCCTCAAACAGCGCTATGGCTTGCCGGTGCTGGTCTCGGTCTCGCGCAAGTCGTTCCTGCGGGCACAGGTGAACAATGACGAGATCTGGCTGGAGAGCATGGCCGCCGCCACCGAGGCCGTTGCGGTCTGTCAGGGCGGGGCGGACCATATCCGGACCCATGCGCCCGCCCCCCTCCGGCTAGCTCTCAAGGCCTTGAAAGATATCAGGAAAGAGGGCGGTTAACCTCTTTTGCCACGTATCCGTAACCAACCTGTGATAGAAGGGCGGTTCGAGGAGACTTCATGCCCACATGCAAATATTTCGGCACCGACGGCATTCGCGGCCGCGTCAACACCGGCAAGCTGACGCCGGAAGTGGCGATGAAGGCCGGCATGGCGGCGGGCCGCATCTTCACCCGTGGCGAGCATCGCCATCGCGTGGTGATCGGCAAGGATACGCGCCTGTCGGGCTACATGATCGAAAGCGCGCTGGTCGCCGGCTTCACCGCCGTGGGCATGGATGTGTTCCAGTTCGGCCCGCTGCCGACGCCCGCCGTCGCGTTCCTGACGCGGTCGCTTCGCGCCGATATCGGCGTGATGATCACCGCCTCGCACAATCTCTTCGAAGACAATGGCATCAAGTTCTTCGGTCCCGACGGCCAGAAACTGTCCGACGAGATCGAGATGGAAATCGAGCGCCAGATGGCCGCCGGGCTGGATCAGGGCCTGGCCCCGTCCGCCCGCATCGGCCGCGCCAAGCGCATCGATGACAGCCAGGCGCGCTACATCGAATTCGCCAAGCGCACCTTCCCCAAGAATTTGCGGCTGGACGGCATGCGCATCGTGATCGACTGCGCCAACGGCGCCGCCTACAAGGTCGCGCCCGCCGTGCTGTGGGAACTGGGCGCTGATATCGTCGCCATGGGCGTGACGCCCGACGGCACCAACATCAACCAGGATTGCGGTTCGACCGAGCCTCAGGCGCTGTCCAACAATGTGCGCGAGACCCGCGCCGATTTCGGCATCGCCCTGGACGGCGACGCCGACCGCGTCGTGATGTGCGACGAGAAGGGCAACATCATCGATGGCGACCAGATCCTGGCGCTGATCGCCAAGAGCTGGTCGAAGAAGGGCAAGCTCAAGGGCGCCGGCGTGGTCGGCACCGTGATGTCGAATGCCGGGCTGGAGCATTATCTGCATTCGCTCAGTCTGGGCCTGGCGCGTTCCAAGGTCGGCGACCGCTATGTGCTGGAAGAGATGAAGAAGGGCGGCTTCAATGTGGGCGGCGAACAGTCGGGCCACATCATCCTCTCCGACATCTCCACCACCGGCGACGGGCTGGTGGCGGCGCTGCAGATTCTGGCGGTGCTGGCGCAGGAAAGCGTCCCGGCCTCCGAGGCCGCGCATCTCTTCAATCCCCTGCCGCAGATCATGGAGAATGTGCGCTTCAAGAGCGGCGCGCCGCTGGACAATGCCAAGGTCAAGTCCACCATCGAGGCCTGCAATGCCCGGCTGGGCGCGCATGGCCGTATCCTGGTGCGCAAGTCGGGCACCGAACCGCTGATCCGCGTCATGGCGGAAGGCGAGGACGAGGTGCTGGTGCGCGCCGTGGTGCGCGAAATCGCTTCGGCCATCGAAGAGGCGGCGGCCTAGTGAGCGTTCCCCGACTTCTGATCGTCGCCGGATCGGATTCCGGCGGCGCCGCCGGCATCCAGGCCGACATCAAGACCGCATGCGCCTTTGGCGTTTATGCCATGACCGCGATCACGGCGGTGACGGTGCAGAACACGCTGGGCGTCAGCGGCTGGCAGCGCATCGACACCGATGTGGTGCAGGGCCAGATCGACGCCTGCCTTTCCGATATCGGCGCCGATGCGCTCAAGACCGGCATGCTGGGCGATGCCGCCATGGTGACGGCGGTGGCCGACGCCTTGCGCGGCTGCGCGGCCCCGCTGGTGCTCGATCCCGTCATGGTGGCCAAGGGCGGCGCGAAATTGCTGGCCGATGAAGCGGTGACCGCCATCCGCACGCAATTGTTGCCGTTGGCCCTGTTGGTGACGCCCAATCTGCCGGAATGCGAGGCGCTTATCGGTTTCGTACCCACCACCGACGGCCAAGCGCGCGACGCGGCGCGGAAATTCCGCGCCCTGGGCGCGCGTCATGTCCTGTTCAAGGGTGGCCATGCCACGGGCGCTATCGTGCGCGACATCCTGGCCGACGGTGAAACCGGCGAATTTCTGGTGCTGGAAGCGCCGCGCATCGAAACCCGGCATACCCATGGCACCGGCTGCACCCTGGCGTCCGCCATCGCCTCAGGCCTGGCACAGAAGCATTCGCTGGCCGATGCCGTGCGCCGCGCCCATGCTTATGTGCAGGACGCCATCCGCACCGCGCCCGGATTGGGCAGCGGCCACGGGCCACTCAATCATTTCGTGAAGCCTTAGAGGCCGACGAACGGATCGCGTACCATGATGGTGTCGTCGCGGTCCGGCGAAGTGGAAAGCAGCAGCACCTGCGAGCCGATCAGTTCCTCGACGCGGCGGACATACTTGATGGCGTTGGCGGGCAGGTCGGCCCAACTGCGCGCCCCGGCGGTGGTTTCGCTCCAGCCCTGCAGCGTTTCATAGACCGGCGTCAGGCGCGCCTGCGCGTTGGCGTCGGCGGGCAAATAATCCAGCCGCGTGCCATCCAGCATGTAATGGGTGCAGACCTCAAGTTCGTCGAAGCCGTCCAGCACGTCCAGCTTGGTCAGGCAGATGCCGTCCACGCCGCCGGTGATGCAGGTCTGGCGCACCAGCACGGCGTCGAACCAGCCGCAGCGGCGCTTGCGGCCCGTTACGGTGCCAAATTCATGGCCGCGCTCGCCCAGCTTCTCGCCGGTGGCGTCCTTCAGTTCGGTGGGGAAGGGGCCTTCGCCGACGCGGGTGGTGTAGCTCTTGACGATGCCCAGCACGGTGCCGATGTCACGGGGCGACACGCCCGAACCCGCCGCCGCCTGGCCCGCCACCGTGTTGGACGAGGTGACGAAGGGATAGGTGCCATGGTCGATGTCCAGTAGCACCGCTTGCGCGCCTTCGAACAACACGCGCTTGCCCGCCAGCTTGGCGGCATGCAGCTCGCGCCAGGACGAGCCGATATAGGGCGTGATTTTCGGTGCCAGCGCGGTCAGCGACTTCAGCAGGCCCGCCGCATCGACTTCCGGATGGCCGAAGCCGCGCCGCAGCACGTTGTGATGCGCCAGCAGCTTTTCGATCTTGCCCGGCAGCGAGGCGGGGTCCTTCAGGTCGATGGCGCGCAGAGCGCGGCGGCCGACCTTGTCTTCGTAAGTCGGGCCGATGCCGCGCTTGGTGGTGCCGATCTTCTGGGCGGCGGCATCCTCGCGCATGGCGTCAAGCTCGCGGTGCAGCGGCAGCACCAGGCAGGCATTCTCGGCCAGCACCAGCAGTTCGGGCGTCACGCTCAATCCGGCGGCGGTGACCTTGGCGATTTCCTCCAGCAGCGACCAGGGATCGACCACCACGCCATTGCCGATGATGGAGCGTTTGCCCTGGACCACGCCCGACGGCAGCAGCGACAGTTTGTAGGTCTTGTCGCCCACCACGATGGTGTGGCCGGCATTGTTGCCGCCCTGGAAGCGGACCACCATCTCGGCCCGGTTCGACAGCCAGTCGATGATCTTGCCTTTGCCTTCGTCGCCCCACTGGGCGCCGATCACGGTGACATTCGACATGGCTGGTCCACGCAATAAAGCCCGCGAGGCATTCGCGGGTTTGCGTGGCGGCTTATAGCAGGTGGGGAAGGCAGCGTAAGCCCCAAGGTGCCGCACCCTTGTGGATGCGGCACCCGGACGCTCATTTTACCAGAAGACGCTGTAGGAAACCTGGATTACTTCGCCCGTATAGCGGTCGATGAGCAGGGCATCGTCGCCATAGCGGACCCAGGTGGTGCCCGCCGGGGGGCGCGGCAGGTCATAGGCATAGTAATTGTTCAGCCAGTAGCGGCTGCCCCAGAAGACGCTGGGCAGGATGTCGCCATAGCTCCAGCGGCGATAGGAGAAGCCCTGCGGGCGGTAATAGGCGCCGGCCCGGAAGCGGTTCTGCGAGTTCCAGTTGCGATAATACTGGGAGAAACGGCGATTGTCGTAACCACGGTTGTTGTAACCGTTGTTGTAGCCATTGTTGTAACCGCGATTGTTGTCGAAACGGTTGTTGTCGTTGCGACCGAAATTGTTGCGGCCGTCATTGCCGCCACGATTGTAGCCGGAGCGATTGTCGTTACCGCCACGGTTGAAATCAGGGCGTCCGTCGCGGTCGCCGCGATTGACGTCGCGCTGGGCCTGCTGCGCGGGCGCGTTGCGCTGCTGCACCTGGGGCAGTTCGTCGGCCCGGGTGGGCGGTGCCTGGCGGATGCCGCGTTCGCCGCCGTCCACACGGCCACTGCGATTGGGATACTGCTCGCCCTGGGCGGCGCGGGGACCGTCACCACGGCCGCCTTCGCGCTGGGCCAGCGCCGGGGCGGTCAGGGCCGCAACCAGCGCGGCGGACAACAGAAGGATCTTTTTCATGGCGTTTACTCCACACGCTATCTGAACCATAACTTGGGGATCAGGAGCCGGTTCCATGGCGCCAGAATGATCCACCCGACATGACTGCAGCATGAACAAAAACGTGGCCGTTCCGTTCAGCATCCGCGCCGCGCAGGCGGGCGATGAAGGCGCAATTGTGGCCCTGCTGCGGGAACTGGCGGATTATGAGCGCGCCAGCGGCTTTGCGCTGACGGAAGCCGCGGTGCTGCGCGACCTGATCGGCGAAAATCGCGTGGCGCATTGCGACCTGGTCTTTGTGGGCGATGCGCCTGCCGCCATCGTGGTGTGGTTCTCGGTCTATCGCAGCTTCGGCGCGGCGCGCGGCCTGTATGTCGAGGATCTCTATGTCCGCCCCGCCTTCCGGCGTCAGGGCCTGGGCGCGAAACTGCTGGCGCGGCTGGCGAAGATGGCGCTGGCCGATGACGGCTTCCTGGAATGGCGAGTGCTGGACTGGAACGGCAAGGCCATGGCCTTTTACGAGGAATTGGGCGCGCGCGCGGTGGATGACTGGGTCACCTACCGGCTGACGGGCGAAGATTTGGAAAGATTGGCCTCATGATCACGCTGGTGGTGGCGGCGGCGCGCAATGGCGTGATAGGCAAGGATGGCGCAATTCCGTGGCGGCTGCCGGATGATCTGAAGCGCTTCAAGGCGCTGACGCTGGGTCATACGGTGGTGATGGGTCGCAAGACCTGGGATTCGCTGCCCGACAAGAACCGGCCACTGCCGGAACGGCGCAATGTCGTGGTCTCGCGCGATGCGGCTTGGGCTGCGCAGGGCGCACAGCGCGCCACGCTGGAAAAGGCGCTGGCGGAAGAGGGCGAGGTTTTCGTGATCGGTGGTGCGGAAATCTATCGCGCCGCCCTGTCGCGGGCCCGCCGCATCGAATTGACCGAAGTGCACAAGGATTTCCACGGCGACGCCGCCTTCACCTTCGACCGCTCGCAATGGCAGGAAACGGCGCGCGAGGATCACGTCACGGATGACGGGCTGGCTTACAGCTTTGTGACGCTAGAGCGGCGCTGACAGCTCGAATTCAACCACCAACCGCTGGCTTTCGCCTTCATAGGCGCGCTCACCGCGCGGCAGCCAGCCCGGATAGAGCAGGATCATGCCCGATTGCGGGCGGGTCACTTCCGAGAATCCGCCGCCACGCTGGCTGCCACTCAGTCCGCCGGGCAGGCGGAACGACAGGCTGGGCGCCACCGTGGCGGGCATCGGCCCGCGCGGATCACCCAGTTCGACGTGGCCGCCCAGCGCGTCGTCATCCGACTTGCCATAGCCGTCATCGACGAAATAAACGCCCGCCCAGAAGGCCCCGGCGCGGGACGCCGCGGCGTCCTTGTGCTCGCCCTTGGCGCGCATGCCGGCGCGGGCGGCGATCTTCCAGTCGGTCTTCACCCGCCCGCCGGTGCGCGAGGCGGTCATGCTGTCGGCGATGTCGGTGACGACGGTGAACAGCGTCTCGGCGTGATGATTGCCCCAGCTGCGGAAATCTTCCGCCGCATAGGCGCCCTGGCCTTTGGATTTCGCGCCGTCCAGCTTCGCCGTGATCATCGGCTTGAGCGCGGCGTTCATCTCCGCCGCCACGGGCAGGAAATGCACGCAAAGCGGCGTGGCGAACAGGCTGTGAATTTGCGGTTTGGTCGGGGGCATGGCGGGTGACGCTATTCCAGCACAATTTTGGGCGCGGCGCGCTGTGTCGTTTCGAGCGCAGTGGCGACTTTTTTTGCGACCGCCATAAAAGCCGCGGCTTCCGGGCCATCCGGCTCGGCCACCGCGATGGGCGTGCCGAGATCGGACAGTTCGCGGATTTTCAGCACCAGCGGAATCTCGCCCAGGAAGGGCGCGCCCACGGTTTCGGCGGTGGCGCGTGCGCCGCCATGGCCGAAGATGGGATGTTCATGGCCGCAATTGGCGCAGACGAATATGCTCATATTCTCGACGATGCCCAGAATGGGCACCTGCACCTTGCCAAACATGGCGATGGCCTTGCGGGCGTCGATCAGGGCGATGTCCTGCGGCGTCGAGACGATCACCGCGCCCGCCATCGCCACGCGCTGGGTGATGGTGAGCTGGGCGTCGCCGGTGCCGGGCGGCATGTCCAGCACCAGCACATCCAGCGGCGCCCAGTTCACCTGGTTGAGAAACTGCATCAGCGCCGATTGCACCATGGGGCCACGCCAGATCGCGGCTTCGTCTTCGCTGATGATGAAGCCCAGCGACATCGCCTTGATGCCATGCTTCTCGATCGGCAGGATGCGCTTGCCGTCGGTGGTTTCCGGCTTGGTGGTGATATCGAGCAGGCGCGGCACCGAGGGGCCGTAAATGTCGGCATCCAGCAGGCCGACCTTCAGGCCCAGCTTCAACAGCGACAGCGCCAGATTGACCGCGACGGTGGATTTTCCGACGCCGCCCTTGCCACTGGCCACGGCGATGATGTGCTTGACGCCTTCGACACCTGTAGGACCCGCAGGCGCCTGACGCGGCGGTGGCGGGGCGGCGGAATGGCTGTGGCCGTTATCATGGCCGTGATGATCCGAAGGCGCGCCGTCATGGGCCGTCAGCACCGCCGTCACCGACAGCACGCCGGGCACCGCCTTGGCCGCAGCCTCGACCGCCAGGCGCAGGGGTTCGGCCTCGCGGCCACGGTTGGCGTCGACTTCCAGCGCGAAGCCAACATGACCGTCCCGGACCACCAGGCCCTGCACCATGTCCTGCTGCACCACGCTACGACCGGAGACCGGGTCGATCACCTGGTCCAGCGCCGCCAACACATCGTTTCGGGAAACCGCCATAATCCGCCTGCTTTTGCGCGGCCTCCTATAGCGGCCACCCGCGCCGAAACCAAGACAAAGCCGGGAACCGGACGTCTTGCCGCGAATTCACCCTGTTTGCGGGGCAAAAGCCTCACTAGACTGAAGCTGCGAATCCCAAAGCTCCTCCACCATGCGCATCCTGCCCGCCCTTCTGGTTTCCTTCTGCGTCGCGCTGGGCGCGATGCCCGCGCTGGCGCAGCCCAAGCCGGCGGCCCCCATCACGCCGCGGCCCAATGCGCCCGCCTCCTTCTCCCAGCTCACGGCGCGGCTGCTGCCCACGGTGGTGCAGATCACCACCTCGCAGACGCTGAAGGCCCCGGCGCGGGGCAACCTGCCCAATCTGCCGGAAGATTCGCCGCTGTCGGAGCTGTTCAAGAATTTCCTGGGGCCGCGTGGCAACCAGCCGCGTCAGGTGACCTCGCTGGGCTCCGGCTTCATCATCGATCCGTCGGGCTACATCGTCACCAACAACCATGTGATCGAGAATGGCGAGTCCGTCACTGTCATCCTCAGCGACGACACCAGCCTGCCCGCCCGCGTCATCGGCCGCGATCCGCAGACCGACCTGGCGCTGCTGAAGGTCAACCCCGCCAAGCCGCTGCCCGCCACCCGCTTCGGCGACAGCGACAAGGCCCTGATCGGCGATTGGGTGATCGCCATTGGCGATCCCTTCGGCATCGGCTCCACCGTGACGGCGGGCATCGTGTCGGCCCGCAACCGCAACATCAATGCCGGTCCCTATGACGATTTCATCCAGACCGACGCGCCGATCAACCGGGGCAATTCCGGCGGCCCGCTGTTCAACATGGATGGCGACGTCATCGGCGTGAACTCAGCTATTTTCTCGCCCACCGGCGGCAGCGTCGGCATCGGCTTCTCCATTCCCGCCAACCTGGCGCGCGACGTGATCCAGCAGCTGCGCCAGTTCGGTCAGGCGCGGCGCGGCTGGATCGGCGTGCGCATCCAGGCGGTGACGGCGGAACTGGCGCAGGCGATGAACCTGCCCTCGCGGCAGGGCGCGCTGATCTCCGACGTGACGGCGGCGGGCCCGGCAGCGCGCGCCGGGCTGCGCAATGGCGATCTGGTGGTGAGCTTCGACGGCAAGCCGGTGGCGGACAACCGCGCCCTGCCGCGCATCGTCGCCAACACGCCCATCGGCAAGACCGTGAATGTCGATGTGCTGCGCGGCGGCCGCAAGCTCAGCCAGCGGATTCTCGTGGCCAGGCTGGCGGAGGACAAACCCGCCGACCGCGCGTCGAAGCCCGCGCCGCCCGCACCCCGGCCGCAGTCGCGGCTGGGCCAGATGGGCCTGACGGTGAGCGCGCTGGATAGCGCGGCGCGCACCCGCTTCAAGATCGACGGCGCTGTGCAGGGCGTGGTGGTGACCGCCGTGACGCCGGGCAGCCGCGCGGGCGAGAAGAATCTGCGCCCCGGCGATGTGATCGTGGAAGTGCAGAGCCAGAAAGTGACGACGCCCGAGGCGCTGAACGGCGCGATCGAGGCAGCGGCCAAGTCGGGCAAGCCGGTGGCGCTGTTCCTGATAAGCCGCGCTGGCGAGGTCACTTACGTTGGCGTGCGGTTGAATTAGAGGCCAAGATATTGAGGTGATCGAAACAATGGCGTTTGAGTGGAAACTACTTCCTCTAGCACTATTGCTTCCCGCCTTTTGGTTTCTTTGGCGGAATGACGCAAACCATCTAGGAATTATCCTCATGAAGGGGCTGAAGGTCATAAGAGACGAAGAACCCGGGGAGTTTAAGCTTCAGATTAAATTACTGTTTGTTCTTGGATTGGTTTTGACCGCCGTCAGCATCTATATGTTTTGTGTGCGGTTCGCGTAGTCACTTAAGAAAATTTGATCTCCGTATCTCTATAACCTTGCAGATACAGCAGCGCCGTCAGGTCGTTGTGCGCGATGCTCGCGCCCGCCGCTGCCGCGACCACCGGCTTGGCGTGATAGGCCACGCCCATTCCACCATTTTGGCCCGCGGCCTGGATCATGGCGAGGTCGTTGGCGCCGTCGCCCACCGCCAGCGTCTGCGCCAGCGTGATGCCCAGTGACGTCGCGCCCTCTTGCAGCGCCGTCAGCTTGGCTTCGCGGCCCAGGATCGGTTCCTGCACCGCGCCCGTCAGGTGCGTGCCGTCATCCAACAATATATTGCCGCGCTCTTCGTGGAAGCCTGCCGCTTCCGCCACGCGCTTGGTAAAGAAACCGAAGCCGCCGCTGACCAGCATCGTGTGCGCGCCATGCGCCCGCATGGTCGCCAGCAGCGATGTCGCGCCGGGCATCAGCCGCACCCGTTCGTCATAGGTCCGCGCTAGCGCCGCCAAATGCAGCCCCTTCAGCATGCCGACCCGCTCGCGAAGGGCCGCCTCGAATTCCAGTTCGCCGCGCATGGCGCGCTCGGTGATGGCGGCGATCTGCGGCTTCAGCCCTGCCATGTCAGCCAGTTCGTCCAGGCATTCGACGGTGATGATGGTGGAATCCATGTCGGCCACCAGAAGCCGCTTGCGGCGGTGTTCGCGCGCGACAAGGTTGATGTCCCAGGGCGCATCGCCCGCCATCTCGCGCGCCGCATCCAGCGCGGCGCGGCCTTCCACCGGAATATCGCAGGCGAAGCCATCCGCCAGCACCACAGGCCGGCTGGTCGCCAGCACCGCGAAGGCGTCCGGGCTCACGCCCTTGCCGATGACGTTGAGAACAAACATTCTGCTGCTCATGTTTGACGCGGTGCTTATTGCAGGGCCGACCGCCAGCGGCAAGTCGGCCGCGGCGCTGGTGTTGGCCGAGCGTATCAATGGCGCGATCATCAACGCCGATTCCATGCAGGTCTATACCGAAGCGCCGACCCTGACGGCGCAGCCCGGCGCGGCGGCGCAGGCGCGCGTGCCGCATCTGCTTTACGGCCATGTCTCGGCGCGCGAGGCTTATTCGGTGGGACGCTGGGCCGAGGATGCCAAGGCGGCCTTGGCGCAGGTGCAAGCGATGGGCAGGGTGCCGGTCTTTGCCGGCGGCACCGGCATGTATTTCATGGCGCTGGAGGAGGGGCTGGCGACCATCCCGCCCATTCCCGATGCGGTGCGCGATGCCGCCCGCGCACTGTTGGTGCAAATCGGCGTGGAAGAATTGCATAAGCGGTTGGCGGCGCGCGATCCGCAAACCGCCGCCGGTCTTCGCCCCACCGATCCGCAGCGCACCTTGCGCGCCTGGGAAGTGATCGAAGCCACTGGCCGTCCGCTGGTGTCGTGGCAGAACGAACCCGCCGAACCGATCCTCAAAGACATGAAGCTGGCGCGCTTCCTGCTCGACCCGCCGCGCGAAACCTTGCGCGCCAATATCGCCACCCGCTTCGAGACCATGGTGGCGCAGGGGCTGGACGAGGCGCGCGCGCTGGAGGGGCTAGGGTCTGATCTGCCCGCCGCCAAGCTGCTGGGGCTGCGGCCGTTGCAGGTATTGGCGCGGGGCGAGATGGCGCGGTCGGCAGCGATCGAGGAGGCGGTGACGGCGACGCGGCAGTTCGCCAAGCGCCAGATGACCTGGTTTCGGGGCCGGATGCCCCAGTATCGCCGGTTCGACCCGGCGAAAAGCAATATTATTGCTGAATTTAACGAAATTAACGCATGAAATGTCCTTGACGGGGCCGCTTCCAATCCATAAGTTGCGCCGCAATGCAGCATACTTTGGTACTCACACCTCCGCCGTGCCGACGGGCTCCCTGAGCCCAGGTCGGACATGGCGGGTATGAGAAAGGGGCGGCAACGCCCCTTTCTCTTTGGTGCGATAAGCGGATTTGAAAAGTGGATTAAGACGATGAGCGACACGAAGACCAAGACGGCGGATGCGGCGACCGAAACGATTACCGGGGCGCAGATGGTGATCCGCGCCCTGAAGGATCAGGGCGTCACCCACATCTTCGGCTATCCCGGCGGCGCGGTGCTGCCGATCTATGACGCGCTGTTCCAGGCCGAAGGCATCGAGCACATTCTGGTCCGCCATGAGCAGGGCGCGGCGCATGCGGCGGAAGGCTATGCCCGTTCCACCGGCAAGCCCGGCGTGCTGCTGGTCACCAGCGGCCCCGGCGCCACCAACGCCGTCACCGGCCTCACCGACGCGCTGATGGATTCCATCCCCATCGTGATGCTGTCGGGCCAGGTGCCGACGCATCTGATCGGCACCGACGCCTTCCAGGAGTGCGACACGGTGGGCATCACCCGCCCCTGCACCAAGAACAACTGGCTGGTGAAGAATGTGAACGATCTGTCGCGCACCATCCATGAAGCGTTCGAGATCGCGACCACGGGCCGTCCGGGTCCGGTGGTGGTCGACATCCCCAAGGATATCCAGTTCCAGAACGGCGCCTATGTTGGCCCCAAGGCGGTGCATCACCGCACCTACAAGCCCAAGACCGAGCCTGATGCCGATGTGATCGCCCGCGCGGTGGAGATGATGGCGCAGGCCAAGCGCCCGGTTTTCTACACCGGCGGCGGCATCATCAATGCGGGCCCGCAAGCCTCCAAGCTGCTGCGCGAATTGGTGGACCTCACCGGCTTTCCCGTCACTTCGACCTTGATGGGCCTTGGCGCTTTCCCGGCCTCGCGGCCCGAATGGCTGGGCATGCTGGGCATGCACGGCACCTGGGAAGCCAACCATGTCATGCATGATTGCGATCTGATGATCTGCCTGGGCGCGCGTTTCGACGACCGCGTGACGGGCCGCATCGCAGCGTTTTCGCCGGGCTCGAAGAAAATCCATCTCGACATCGATCCGTCGCAGATCAACAAGGTGGTGAATGTCGATCTCGGCATCATCGCCGATGCGGGCAAGGCCATTGCGGCGATGATCGCGGCCTGGAATGCGAAGAACACCGCCAAGCCGGAGATCGGTGAGTGGTGGGCGCAGATCCAGCAATGGCGTGGCCGCAAGAGCCTCGCCTACAAGGCGTCCGACACGCTGATCAAGCCGCAATACGCCATCGACCGCCTCTATGCGCTGACCAAGGACCGCAAGACCTTCGTCACCACCGAAGTCGGCCAGCATCAGATGTGGGCGGCGCAGCGCTATCATTTCGAGGAGCCGAACCGCTGGATGACATCGGGCGGCCTGGGCACCATGGGCTATGGCCTGCCCGCCGCCGTCGGCGTGCAGGTGGCGCATCCCGACGCGCTGGTGATCGACATCGCGGGCGAAGCCAGCGTGCAGATGACGATGCAGGAAATGTCGACGGCGATGCAGTACGACCTGCCGATCAAGATCTTCATCCTGAACAACGAATATATGGGCATGGTGCGCCAGTGGCAGGAATTGCTGCATGGCGGGCGCTATTCGCATTCCTATTCCGAAGCGCTGCCCGATTTCGTCAAGATGGCGGAAGCCTTTGGCTGCCTGGGCCTGCGGGCGCGGAAGCCGGATGAGCTGGACGGCGCCATCCTGGAAATGATCAACACCAAGCGCCCGGTGCTGTTCGATTGCCGCGTTGATCCGATGGAGAACATCTTCCCGATGATCCCGTCGGGCGCGGCGCACAATGAAATGATCCTGGGCGAACTGGACGAAGCGAGCGTTTCCGACGCCGGCAAGATGATGGTCTGATGCTGTACGAGAAAGACACCAACACCACCGCGCGCGAAAGCCACACCATCACTGTGCTGGTGGACAATGAAGCGGGCGTGCTGGCCCGTGTCGTCGGGCTGTTTTCCGGCCGCGGCTACAACATCGAAAGCCTGACGGTGGCCGAAGTGAATCCGGCCGAACACACCAGCCGCATCACCGTCGTCACCAGCGGCCCGCCGCATGTCATCGAGCAGATCGAGGCTCAGTTGGCGCGCCTGATCCCGGTGCATTCGGTGACCAACTGGACTTCGCAAAAGGGCGGCATCGAGCGCGAAATGGCGCTGATCAAGGTGGCGGGCACCGGCGACAAGCGCATGGAAGCGCTGCGCATGGCCGACGCTTTCCGCGCCCGCGCCGTGGACACCACCCATTCCAGCTTCGTCTTCGAGATCACCGGCGCGCCCGCCAAGATCGACAGCTTCGTGGAATTGATGCGGCCGCTGGGTCTGGTGGATGTGTCGCGCACCGGCGTCGCCGCCATGAGCCGCGGCCCGGACGCCATGTAACGCGGACGATGGACTCCGCCGCCACCTTCCTGCCGCCCGCGACCATCGTCGCGCTGATATGGTTCACCCTGGTCAATTCAATCACGCCGGGGCCGAACAACATCATGCTCGCCACGTCGGGCGTGAATTTCGGTGTTCGGCGCACCATCCCGCAGATGGCGGGGGTCTTCACCGGCCTGGTCGTCATCACCGTCGCCGCCGGTTTGGGGCTGGGCGCGATCTTCAGCGAATACCCCATCGTGCGCGATGTGCTGCGGGTGGCGGGCATCGGCTACATCCTGTTCCTGGCCTGGAAGATCGCCACCGCCGGCAGCCTGGGCGGCGGCGAGCTGCCCCATCCCATGCGCTACAGCGCCTCGGTCCTGTTCCAGGGCGTGAATGTGAAGCTATGGATGGCGGCGGTGGCCACGGTCTCGCTTTATGTCCGGCCCGGCCACACGCTGGTCGATACCGCCACGGTGACGGCGGCCTATGCCCTGATCAACCTGCCCTGCATGCTGATCTGGACCGGCTTCGGGGCAGGGCTGCGCGACGTGCTCAAGGTTCCCGGCCGCATCCGGGGCTTCAACATCGTGATGGCCCTGGCGCTGGTCGCCTCCATCGTCCCGCTTTTGCGGGTATAGCCATGCGGGCGGCCGGATTGCCCTCCCGGCCAGCCCCTTGTAGAAACCGGGCGGATTTCAGGGGCATTAGACCCCAAAACTGAGAAGGGCCTTGAAAATGCGGGTTTATTACGACCGGGACGCCGACCTCAACCTGATCAAAAACAAGAAGGTTGCCATCATCGGCTTCGGCAGCCAGGGCCATGCCCATGCCCAGAACATGCGCGACAGCGGCGTGAAGGACGTCATCATCGCGGTGCGTCCCGGCCCGTCCGCCAAGAAGGCCGAGGCTGCCGGCTTCAAGGTGATGAGCGTCGCCGACGCCGCCAAGGTGGCCGATGTTATGATGATGGCCGCCCCGGACGAACTGCAGGCCGACATCTACAAGGACGATCTGGCGAACAACATGAAGCAGGGCGCCGCGCTGCTGTTCGCCCACGGCTTCAACGTGCATTTCAAGCTGATCGAGGCCCGCAAGGATCTCGACGTGCTGATGGTCGCGCCCAAGGGCCCTGGCCACACGGTGCGCGGCGAATATCTCAAGGGCGGCGGCGTGCCGTCGCTGATCGCCATCCACCAGGATGCTTCGGGCAACGCCCATGACCTCGGCCTGTCGTATGCCAGCGCCATCGGCGGCGGCCGCGCCGGCATCATCGAGACCAGCTTCAAGGAAGAATGCGAGACCGACCTGTTCGGCGAGCAGGTCGTGCTCTGCGGCGGCCTGGTCGAACTGATCCGCGCCGGTTTCGAAACCCTGGTCGAGGCGGGCTATGCCCCCGAGATGGCCTATTTCGAATGCCTGCACGAAGTGAAGCTGATCGTCGACCTGATCTATGAAGGCGGCATCGCCAACATGAACTACTCGATCTCCAACACTGCCGAGTATGGCGAATACGTCACTGGCCCCCGCATCATCACCCCGGAAACCAAGGCCGAGATGAAGCGCGTGCTGACCGACATCCAGCAGGGCAAGTTTGCCCGCGACTGGGTGCTGGAAAACAAGGCCGGCCAGTCTTCGTTCAAGGCCACCCGCGCCATGGGCGATGCCCACCAGATCGAGGAAGTCGGCGCCCAACTGCGCGCCATGATGCCGTGGATTTCCAAGAACAAGCTGGTCGACGTCGCCAAGAACTAAGCGCCGCGATTATCGACAAGGCCGCTGCATCGGGTACGATGCGGCGGCCTTTTTGTTTGAGGACGCGATGACCGCCCGCCCGCCCATTCCCGCGCCGCCCTATCAGGGCGGCTGTCTCTGTGGCCAGGTGCGCTGGACGCTGACGGAGCGGCCACGCGCGATCAATGCCTGCCATTGCCATGCCTGCAAGAAGCAATCGGGCGCCACCAACATCCTGGCTCTGATCGCACCCGCCGAAGCCTTCACCGCCACCGGCGCGACGCACACCTATCGCAAGACGGCGGATTCCGGGCGTCAGCTCGATGTGCAGCGCTGCGCCAACTGCGGCACCCGCGTCTTCCACCACAATCTGGCCAATGCCGCGCTGGTCTTCATTGCGGCGGGGACGCTGGACGACACCAGCTGGGCGATCCCCACCTCGCATATCTGGGTGGAATGTATTTCGCCCGGCGTGGTGATGCAGGATGACGCCATCAAGGTGGTAGGCCAGCCGGCGGACCGCGCCCTGCTGATGGACGCCTTCATCAAAGTGTATGGCTGATCCATGACGCTGGGCACGCCGCTATCGCCTGCCGCCGTCAAGGTGATGCTGCTGGGCTCGGGCGAGCTGGGCAAGGAAGTCGTCATAGAATTGCAGCGGCTGGGCGTGGAGACCATCGCCGTGGACCGCTATGCCGGCGCGCCTGCCGCGCAGGTGGCCCACCGCGCCCATGTCATCGACATGACCGATGCGAAGGCGTTGCGCGCGCTGGTGGAGCAGGAAAAGCCGCATTTCCTGGTGCCGGAGATCGAAGCGCTGGCGACGGACGAATTGGTGCGGATCGAGGCCGACGGCCTCTGCACCGTCATCCCGACGGCGCGCGCCGCCCACATCACCATGAACCGCGAGCGCATCCGGGTTCTAGCGGCGGAAGAACTGAAGCTGCCAACCTCGCCTTACGCCTTCGCCTCGTCGCTGGAAGAATTGCAGGCCGCGGCAGCGAAGATCGGCTTTCCCTCTTTCGTCAAGCCGGTGATGTCGTCTTCCGGCAAGGGCCAGTCGCGCCTGAAGTCGGCGGCGGATGTCGAAGCCGCCTGGGAGAAGGCGCTCAGCGCCGGTCGCGTGCGCGAGGCGCGCGTCATCCTGGAAGGCGAAATCCAGTTCGACTTCGAGATCACCCAATTGACGGTGCGCGCCGCTGACGTGACGCATTTCTGCGCGCCCATCGGCCATGTCCAGAAGGATGGCGATTACATCGAAAGCTGGCAGCCGCAGGCGATGAGCGCGGCGGCGCTGGAAAAATCGCGCGACATGGCCGCCAAGGTCACCGGCGCGCTGGGCGGGCTGGGCATTTTCGGCGTCGAGCTGTTCGTGAAGGGCGATGATGTCTGGTTCTCGGAAGTCTCGCCCCGCCCACACGATACCGGCCTGGTGACGCTGGTGAGCCAGTTTCAGTCGGAATTCGCCCTGCATGCCCGCGCCATATTGGGTCTGCCGGTTTCCACCGCGATGACGTCGCCCGGCGCCTCCGCCGTGATCTATGGCGGCGTCGATGCGGGCGCGATGCGCTTCGAGGGCGTGGAAGACGCATTGGCCGTGCCCGAAACGGAACTGCGCCTGTTCGGTAAGCCGGAGTCCTTTGTGAAGCGCCGCATGGGCGTGGCGCTGGCGCGGGGCGGCAATACCGACGAAGCGCGAGACCGGGCGAAACTGGCAGCGAGTTTGGTGAAGCCGAAAGCTCTTTCGTAACCCACAATCTCCATGGCCGGCCTTGAGCCGGCCATCCCGCTTTCTATCAAGCGGCACCAAGTTGGATGGGCCGGGGTCGGTAGCGTCAGCGTGCCGACGCCCGCCCATGGTGAGAATTGTTAGGTCGGGTTCTCCAGCGAAAACAATTCCGCGTCGTCATCGTAGGAGAACAGCTCCGCGAAACGGGCCCAGGACACGACGCATTTCAGCGTCTCGTCCGCCGTCTCCTCAGTCATATGGTCTTCCAGCTCGTCGAGGAAGCGGGTGCGCGGGGCGGAATGGCTGGCGCGTTCGTCCAGAACTTTCCGGATATGCGCCGCCAGCGGCAGGTGGCTCATCAAGGCGCGGGAGAAGATTTCCTTGCGCTCGTTCAGTTCGGCGTCGGCGAAACGCTTGCCCATATGCGTCAGCTTGATGTCGCCGCCTTCGACATCCGCCAGCCGCAGCAACTGCATCGCTTCCGCCACCGGGAAGAGTTCGTCCACTTCCAGTTCCTGTTCATAGGCGATGTCGGGCAAGTCGGCCTTGCCGTCATAGGGTGCGGCCGCCAACGCCTCGATCAGACCGGCGATCTGGTTGGGCGGAACATGGCCCAAGGGAAGCGCGATGCTGGCGCCCTGCGCCTGCACCTGGCGCATGCGTTCGACGCGGCGGGCGGTCATTTCGACATAGATGCGGTCAACATAATCCTCGAAGGCCGGGCTGGTGCGTTCGCGCGGCTGCGGCAGGTCGATGACGATCTCGGCGCTGACGCGGGCGGGATCGGACGAGAACAGCAGGACGCGGTCGCACATCAACACCGCTTCCTCGATATTGTGCGTCACCAGAATGATGCCCTTGGTGGGCAACTGCTTGTTGCCCCACAATTCGATCAGGTCGGTACGCAGATTTTCGGCGGTCAGAACGTCCAGCGCCGAGAAAGGCTCGTCCATCAGCAGGATGTTGGGATGCACCACCACGGCGCGGGCGAAGCCGACGCGCTGGCGCATGCCGCCCGACAATTCGCGCGGATAGGCGCTCTCGTAACCGTCCAGGCCGATCAGATCGATCGCGGCCAGGGCGCGGGCGCGGATATCCTTTTCCGGCAGGCCCAGCGCTTCCAGTCCCAGTTCCACATTCTCCAGCACCGTCATCCAGGGAAACAGCGCGAAGCCCTGGAACACCATGGCGACGCCCTGGGCGGGGCCGAGAATGGGCGCGCCCATATAGGAGATTGTGCCGCCTTGCGGCCGCGCCAAACCCGCGATCAGCCGCAGCAGGGTCGATTTTCCGGAGCCGGAACGGCCCAGCATGCCGACGATCTCGCCTTCCTTCAGGGTGAGGCTGACATCGTCCAGCACCAGCAACTCGCCGCCGCCGCTGCGGGGAAAGGACCGGCGCACATTGCGCACTTCGAGCAGGTCGGTCATGCGGTCATCCGGAATTTGCGCTCTGCGTACCAGTAGAGAGGCTGCCAGAACAGCCGGTTCACCACCACCACGAAGAAGGCCATCACCGCGATGCCCAGCACCACGCGCTTGAAATCGCCCGATTGCGTGGCGTCGGCGATATAGGCGCCCAGGCCATGGGCCCGCAGCGTGTGATTGCCCCAGTTGGCGACCTCCGCCACGATGGAGGCGTTCCAGGTGCCGCCCGATGCCGCGATGGCCCCCGTCAGGTAATGCGGGAAGACGGCGGGCAGGGCGATCCGCTTCCACCACAGCCAGCCCTTCACGCTGAAATTGTCGCCCACATCCATCAATTCGCGTGGGATGTTGCTGGCCCCGCCAATGACGTTGAACAGGATGTACCACTGCGTCCCCAGCACCATCAGCGGCGACAGGAAGATGTCGGGATTGAGATCCCAGAAGATGATCAGCGACACCGCCAGCGGAAAGACAATGTTGGCCGGGAAGGCGGCGAAGAATTGCGCCACCGGCTGCACGATGCGGGTCAGCTTCGGACGCAGGCCGACATAGATGCCGATGGGCGTCCAGATCGCGCTGGCCAGCAGGATCAGAACCACCACCCGCAGCATGGTGAGAAAGCCCAGCCCGGTGGCGTGCAGCAGCTCGCGCCAGCTGAAATTCGCCGCCGCGAAGCCCCAGATGCGCCACAGCGCGAATGCGCCCAGCAGCGCCAGGATGCCGTACCAGACGGCGCCGGACACGCGGCTGTCGGAATCGCGGAAGGCGGCGCGCACGCCGAAGCTGGGCGGGGTGAAGCGATAGCTCCAGCGCATCATCGCCTCGAACGGTGCGGTCAGCCAGTCGATCAGGCGCGAACGGCGCAGCATGGTCAGCACCCAGCTTTGTGGCGGGTCCTCGCGCTGTTCCTCGCCGACCCGAAAACGATCGGCCCAGGCCACCAGCGGGCGGAACAGCAGCTGGTCATAGATCAGGATCACCACCAGCATGGCGCCGATGGCCCAGAAGATCGCGCCGACATCCTGCTGCGCGATGGCCACCGCGATGTAACTGCCGATGCCGGGCAGGGCGATGGTGGTGTTGCCGACGCTGATGGCTTCGGACAGCGTGACGAAGAACCAGCCGCCCGACATCGACACCATCATGTTCCAGATCAGCGGCGGCGTGGCGAAGGGTGCTTCGATGCGCCAGAAGCGCGCCCAGGCCGACAGGCCGAAGTTGCGGCCCGCTTCCGTCAGATCTTCCGGCACAGTGCGCAGCGACTGGTAAAAGCTGAAGGCCATGTTCCAGGCCTGGCTGGTAAAGATGGCGAAGACACAGGCCAGCTCGGCGCCGAAGACGCGGCCCGGCGACAGCGACAGGAACCAGACCACCGTGATCGAGAGGAAGCCCAGGATCGGCACCGACTGCAGGATGTCGAGCAGCGGCACCAGCAACAGTCCGGCGCGCGGATTCTTCGCCGCCCAGGTGGCGTAGGCAAAAGTGAAGGCCAGCGACACGCCCATGGCGATCAGCATGCGCAGCGCGGTGCGCGCGGCGTAGCCGGGCAGGTTGGCGGGATCGAGCGACAGGGTGCCCGCCGAGACGCTGGCCAGGGGCCGCACCAGGTCGCGGCTGACATCGGCGAACAGGATCAGAAAGCCAAGCACCAGCAGCGCCGCCAGCAGGTCCCATTTGCCGGGAAGCAGGCGGCGTCCTTCGATCGAGACGGGGGGCAGGATTTTCATTCCGGCCTCGAAGGGGCGGCGACTACGGAGCGTTCGATTGCGCGGTTCCAGTGGAACCGCATTGGCAGACAACCACTTTGCAATGCCCCGGAAAAGCGGAGATTGCGAGACAAATCAGGGCGGTATGTCGCGCTGGCGCCGTCCGCCGAGCGGGCGTTCGCCGGGTGCGGTTGCGCCGTGGCAGGGGTGGTGTGGCGGTTGGGGAACTCGAAACAATTGTTTATGATGACAACTTTAGGCCCAGCCCGCCGGAAAGAAATCCCTTTCCGGACCCTGTCGCACTTGCACCACAGGAGGAAATCGGCGTAAAAAACCAGCCACAACAAGGGAAAATTTTGGTGTTTTTCCCGTAGGTTACCTTGTTGGGGAGCACTCCGGCTTAAAACGGCGGACGGAACGGCGACAGGTCAATGACGACGGGCATGCACATTGCGAATGCGAAGGGTGGCTCTGCCGCTCGCATCCGCGCGCGCGCCCAGCGCCAGCCCCGTCCTTCCTCTTCGCGCGCGCTGCTTCTTCTTAGCTGCCCCTAGGCGCTGACAGGCGCGTGTGTTCGCACATGCGCCAGGTGTTTAGGGGAGACAGCAACGAGGAGAAACATAAGCCCGCGCGGCGGACAGAAGGACGTAACTCATGACCAACGACAGCAACCGGATCATTATTTTCGACACCACCTTGCGCGACGGCGAGCAATCGCCCGGCGCTGCGATGACGCATGAAGAGAAATTGCGCATCGCCGAACTGCTCGACGAAATGGGCGTGGATGTCATCGAGGCCGGCTTCCCCATTTCCTCGCCTGGCGATTTCAAGGCCGTGCAGGAGATCAGCAAGATCGTCAAGAACGCCAGCGTTTGCGGCCTCGCGCGCGCCGGTTTCAAGGATGTCGACCGCGCCGGCGAAGCGCTGAAGGGCGCGAAGCGTCCGCGCATCCACACCTTCATCTCCACCAGCCCCGTGCACATGAAGCACAAGCTGAATATGGGCGAAAACTCCGTGCTGGAAGCGATTGGCGCTTCCGTCACGCGGGCCCGCAACTATACCGGCGAAGTGGAATGGTCGGCGGAAGACGCCACCCGCACCGTGCCGGAATTCCTGGTGCGCTGCGTCGATGTCGCCATCAATGCCGGCGCCACCGTCATCAACATCCCCGACACGGTGGGCTATTCGACGCCGCAGGAATATTTCGAGCTCTTCAAGATGCTGCGGGAGCGGGTGCCCAATTCCGACAAGGTGATCTTCTCCACCCATGTCCATAACGATCTGGGCCTCGCGGTGGCCAATTCGCTGGCCGGCGTGCTGGCGGGCGCGCGCCAGGTGGAATGCACCATCAACGGTATCGGCGAGCGGGCGGGCAACGCCGCGCTGGAAGAGATCGTGATGGCGCTGAAGGTGCGCAAGGACATCATGCCCTTCACCACCGGCATCAACACCACCATGCTGACCCGCGCTTCCAAGCTGGTCTCGTCGATCACCGGCTTTCCGGTCCAGTACAACAAGGCCATCGTTGGCAAGAACGCCTTCGCGCATGAAAGCGGCATCCATCAGGACGGCATGCTGAAGAATGTCGAGACCTACGAGATCATGCGGCCCGAGGATGTCGGCGTCCACGCCACCAGCCTGATGCTGGGCAAGCTGTCGGGCCGCCATGCCTTCAAGGACAAGCTGGAAGCGATGGGCTATCGCCTGGAGGCGGACGCCTTTGAGGACGCCTTCAAGCGCTTCAAGGACCTGGCCGACAAGAAGAAGCACATCTTCGACGAGGATATTGCCGCCCTGGTGGACGACGAGATCATGCGCGGCCATGACGCCATCCTCGTCAAGCATCTGCGGGTCGAAAGCGGCACCGGCATCGAGCCGGTCGCGGCCCTGACCCTGGTGGTCAATGGCGACGAGCGCCGCATCACCGCCGAAGGCGATGGCCCGGTGGACGCCATCTTCAAGGCGATCCGCGGCCTCTATCCGCACACCGCGACGCTGCAATTGTTCCAGATCAGCGCCGTTACCGAGGGCACCGACGCCCAGGCGACGGTCACCGTCCGGCTGGACGAGAATGGCCGCACCGTCACGGGCAAGGCGTCGGACACCGACACCATGGCCGCCGCCGCCTACGCCTATGTCAACGCGCTGAACAAGCTGGTCGTGAAGCGTGAAAAACAGGAGCCGGAACCGCTCTCTGTCGCAAGATGAAACAGATCGGCCCCGGAAGAGCGCTCCGGGGCCGTTCATTAACGGTACGGCGCTTGCAGGTTTTGTCGTAGCTCTCCAGTTCTAAGGAACGATATTAAGCATGTTCGGTAGTCTTCTCGGCGCGCTTTCCAGCGACATGGCCATCGACCTGGGCACGGCGAACACTCTTGTCTACGTCAAGGGCCGCGGCATCGTTCTCAACGAGCCGTCGGTGGTCGCCACCATCACCACCAGGGGCGGCAAGAAATCCGTCCGCGCCGTCGGCAACGACGCCAAGATGATGCTGGGCCGCACGCCCGGCAACATCGAGGCGATCCGCCCGATGCGCGACGGCGTTATCGCCGACTTCGAAGTGGCGGAGGAGATGATCAAGCACTTCATCCGCAAGGTGCATAACCGCCGTTCCTTCGCCAATCCCATGATCATCGTCTGCGTTCCCTCGGGCTCCACCGCCGTCGAACGTCGCGCCATTCAGGAATCGGCGCTCTCCGCCGGCGCCCGCCGCGTCTATCTGATCGAAGAACCCATGGCCGCCGCCATCGGCGCCGGTCTGCCCGTTTCCGAACCCACCGGCTCGATGGTGGTCGATATCGGCGGTGGCACCACCGAAGTGGCCGTGCTCAGCCTCGGCGGCATCGTCTATTCGCGTTCCGTGCGCGTGGGCGGCGACAAGATGGATGAAGCGATCATCGCCTATATCCGCCGCCACCAGAATCTGCTGATCGGCGAAGCGACGAGCGAGCGCATCAAGAAGGAAATCGGCTCCGCCGCGCCGCCGGAAGACGGCAACGGCATCACCATGGAGATCAGGGGCCGCGACCTGCTCAACGGCGTGCCTAAGGAAATCACCATAACCCAGCGCCACATCGCCGAAGCCTTGGCGGAGCCGGTCGGCGCCATCGTCGAGGCGGTGAAGGTCGCCCTGGAAGCCACCCCGCCCGAACTGGCGGCCGACATCGTCGACAAGGGCATCGTGCTCACTGGCGGCGGCTCGCTGCTGGCGAACCTGGATAAGGTGCTGCGCGAAGAGACCGGCCTGCCGGTTTCCATCGCCGACGATCCGCTGTCTTGCGTCGCTCTGGGCACCGGCCGCGTTCTCGAGAACGCCAAGGGCATGCGCCACGTTCTTTCCACCGCTTTTTAACAACCCGCGCGGGCAGGGGCCGCGTATCGAATGGCCAACGGTACCTGGAAAATCGCCCGACGCGGCAATGCCCAGCTTCCGCTGATCATTGTGCTGGCGCTCGCGGTGGTGCTGGTGCTGGTGGGCAAGGCGCAGAGCGGGCTGTTCGACGCCGCCCGTGTGCGCATCACCGACTGGATGGCCCCGGCGCTGTCCCAGGTGCGCGCGCCGCTCGATGGCGCGGAACGCTGGGCCGGCTCCATCGGCGAAATCTTCCGGGTCTACGAAGAAAATCTGAAGCTCAAGGACGAGAATGCCCGCCTGCGCCAGTGGCGCAACACCTCGGTGGTGCTGGAAGGCCGCGTCCGCCATTACGAGAAGCTGCTCAACGCCGTGCCGGACCCGGCGCTGAACGCCGTGCTGGCGCGGGTGATCGGGCGGGCCAACCGTCCCTTTCTGCGCACCATGGTGCTGGATGCCGGCACCGCCAACGGCGCGCGCCCCGGCCAGGCGGTGATGGACGAGAACGGCATGATCGGCCGCCTCTATCTCACCGGCAAGCAGACCAGCTGGGTCATCCTGCTCACCGACATCAACAGCCGCATTCCGGTTTCCATCGCGCCGGGCGGCGTGCAGGCGGTGCTGGCGGGTGACAATTCCGCCGGACCGCGCCTGGACATGATCGCTCCCAACACCCGCATCAAGGCGGGCGACCAGGTGGTGTCGAGCGGTGACGGCGGCCTGCTGCCGTCGGGGCTGCCCATCGGCACGGTGGTGGCCGATGGCGGCGGCTTCCGCGTCGCGCTGCTGGCCGACAGCGCCCAGAGCGAGAGCGTCCAGATCCTGAATTTCGCGCGGCTGCAGGAAGCGCCGCCCGCCACCGCCACGCTGCCCGCCGAAGCGGCTGGCCTCAAGCCGGTACCGCCGCCCGCGCCCGTCACCGCGATCGCGACCACGGCGCCGCAGCCCGGCGAACTCACGACCAAGCCCAAGCCGAAGCCCTTTGCCATGCCGCCGCTGAGCCCGGCCGCGCCCGACGCGGGATCGGAGTAGGCGATGGGCACCACCGAAAAACTCTATGCTCCGGCGGCTCTGCGTTTCCTGACGGCGCTGGTGCCTTTGCTGTGCGGTCTGGTGGGTGTCTTCATCGCCAACATTCCCATCTCCTTCGTCGGCGATGTGGTGCCGCCGCCGCTGCTGGGGCTGGCGCCGGTCTATTTCTGGTGCCTAGTGCGTCCCGACCTGATGACGCCTGCCGCCGCTTTCACCATCGGCATGCTGGAAGATGTGATGTCGGGCGCGCCGCCCGGCGTATGGACGCTGGCCTTCGTGCTGTCTTATGCGCTGGTGGCGCGCCAGCGCGAAAGCTTCGCCGGGCTTGGCGGGCTGGGCGCGGTGCTGGGCTTCGCGGCCTGCGCTTTCGCCACCATCACGGCCGCCTATGCCATTGTCGGCGTCTATTATGGCCGCGTCCCGCCGCTTGGGCCCATGGTGGCGCAGCTGGCGATGACCGTCGCCTTCTATGTTCCGGCGACCTATCTCGTCAGCACCATCCATCACCGCTTCATAGGCCCGCTCAGGAGCGACTTCTGATGCCGGTCTTCGATAAGAAAGACAAAAGCCGTTACACCACCTTTACCCGCCGCACCGTGGGCGTGGGCGGCACCATGAGCCTGGTCTTCGCCGTGCTGGCGGGCCGCCTCTACCAGCTCCAGATTCGCGACGGTGAGGAATACCGCGTCGCCGCCGAGGATAACCGCGTCTCGCAGCGCCCGCTGGTGCCGCCGCGCGGCCGCGTGCTGGATCGTTTCGGCGCGGAGATGGCCACCAACCGCCGCAACTATCGCGTCATGATCGTGGCCGAGCAGGCCAAGGACGGCGTCAAGGAAGTGCTCGACCAGATCGGCAAGGTGATCCACCTCACCGAAGCGCAGAAGAAGAAGGTTCTGGCCGACGTCGCAAAGAACAAGAAATTCGTGCCGGTGCCGGTGATGGAGAATATGAGCTGGGAGGAATTTTCCCGCATCAATCTTCACCTGCCATATCTGCCGGGCGTGCAGCCCGATGTGGGCGAGACCCGCGATTATCCCTTCGGCGCCGAGATGGTGCATGTGCTGGGCTATGTCTCTTCCGTCAGCCCGGACGATCTCAAGGACGACACCGACCCGCTGCTCGACCTGCCGGGCTATCGCATCGGCAAGCGCGGCATTGAAAAGGCCTATGACAAGGAGCTGCGCGGCAAGGGTGGCGACACGCGGGTGGAGGTCAACGCCTATGGCCGCATCGTGCGCGAGCTGGGCAAGGACCCGGGAGAACAGGGCCAGGATGTCTGGCTCACCATCGACTGCGAATTGCAGCGTTTCGCCGACCAGCGGCTGGGCCAGGAAAGCGCCGCCTGCATCGTGATGGATGTGGAGACCGGCGCGATCCTGTCGCTATCCTCCACGCCCGGCTTCGATCCCGACTGGTTCAATGTCGGCGTCACCAACGCGCAGTGGAAAGACCTTTCCACCTCCGACTACAAGCCGCTGCTCAATAAGGCGATGGGCGGCACCTACCCACCCGGCTCGACTTTCAAGGCGGCCGTCGCCCTGGCGGCGGTGGATGCGGGCATCGCCACGCCCGACTATAACGTGACTTGCAGCGGCGTTTACAATTTCGGCGGCCACGCCTTTCACTGCTGGCAGCGCAAGGGCCATGGCACGCTCGATATCGAAGGCGCCATCCAGCGCTCCTGCGACGTCTTCTTCTATGAAACGTCGCGGCGGCTGGGCATCGACAAGATAGAAGCGGCGGCGCGCAAGCTGGGCCTGGGCACGCCCACCGGGATCGAACTGCCGGGCGAACGCTCCGGCCTGATCCCCAGCCGCGCCTGGAAGCAGAAGACCTATGGCTGGGGCTGGCAGCAGGGCGACACGATCAGCGTCGGTATCGGCCAGGGCTATGTCACCGTCACGCCGTTGCAGCTGTGCCAGATGATGGCGCGCATCGCCGGCGGCAAGGCCGTCAACGCGCACATGGTCCATTCGGTGGGCGACAAGGTTCTGGAGCAGGAGAACGTACCGCATCTGGATTTCGCCGATGAATCGCTGGCGGTGGTGCGCTCCGGCCTCAACAAGGTGACGAACGCTCCGGGCGGCACCGCCTTTGCCTGGCGCATCAACGAGCCCGGGATGGAAATGGCGGGCAAGACCGGCACCGCCCAAGTCCGCCGCTTCACCAAGGAAGAGCGCGCCCGTGGCCTTATCAGAAACCAGAACCTGGCCTGGAAGCTGCGCGATCATGCGCTGTTCGTCGGTTATGCCCCGATCGAGAAGCCGCGCTATGCGCTGTCCATCATCATCGAACATGGCGCGGTCGGCCATCCGCATGTCGAGATGGCGCGCGACATTCTCACCTTCGCCCAGAAGCGGGACATCGTCGCCCGTCCCACCGCCTATCCGCTGAAGTCGGCGTCCGCGACCACCACAACGCGCGGGGCGCAGAACGCCGCGCCCAGCGGCAAGGAGCCGGGCTGATGGCCTTGCGCGCCTATGCCGCCGCCAAGCGGACCCTTTCGGTTTTCGACAAGCTGCAGGAAGTGGACTGGGGCCTGGTCCTGCTAATCACCCTGGTGGCGCTGGCCGGTGTCGCGATGCTCTATTCGGTGGCGGGCGGGCAGATGCAGCCCTGGGCCCTGTCGCAACTGCTCAAATTCACCATGGGCCTGTTCGTGCTGGTGGCGGTGGCCACCATCGACATCCGCATCTGGATGAGCCTCGCCTATCCGGCCTATGGCGTGGCGCTGCTGCTTCTGGTGGCGGTGACGCTGATGGGCACCGTCGGCATGGGCGCGCAGCGCTGGGTGTCGCTGGGCGGCTTCGACCTGCAGCCGTCGGAACTTATGAAAGTGTCGCTGGTGCTGGCGCTGGCCCGCTTTCTTCATGGCAAGAGCGTGGAAGATGTTTCCCGCCCACTCAATCTCGCCATCGCCCTGGCGATGATCGCGGTGCCCGCCGTGCTGGTGGTGCTGCAGCCCAATCTGGGCACCACCCTGATCATCGTCGCCGATGGCTGCGCCCTGCTGTTCCTGGCGGGGCTTTCCTGGTGGTGGATCGGGCCGACCTTCGCCGCCATTGTCGCCGCCATTCCGCTGACCTGGGAATTCCTGCTGCACGATTATCAGCGCGCCCGGGTCGAGACCTTTCTCGATCCCGGTTCCGATGCGCTGGGCAAGGGCTGGAACATCACCCAGGCCAAGATCGCCATCGGCTCGGGCGCCCTCACCGGCAAGGGCTTTCTGGAAGGAACCCAGAGCCGCCTCAACTTCCTGCCCGAAAAGCAGACCGACTTCATCTGGACCGCGATCTGCGAGGAATTCGGCTTTGTCGGCGCCCTGGCGATCCTGATCCTGTTCGGGATGATCCTGTATTACGGCGTGCAGATCGCCATGAGCGCCCGCAGCCAGTTCGCCCGCCTGCTGGCGATGGGCGTAACGCTGAACTTCTTCTTCTACATCATGATCAACGGGGCGATGGTGATGGGCCTGATCCCGGTGGTGGGAATCCCGATGCCGCTGCTCTCCTATGGCGGCTCGGCCATGCTGACCGTGATGTTCGGATTCGGGCTCCTGATGAGCGTTCACATCCACCGCCAGGTGGAAATCCCGCGCCATTCGGGCGGAATTATATAATCCACAGAAGCATTTAACGGCCGCTGGACAGGGGGTACCCCCCTTGGCTATAAGCCCCGCTTCCGGTGCGCCGGATGCGTGGGTGATTAGCTCAGTTGGTAGAGCAGCTGACTCTTAATCAGCTTGTCGCAGGTTCGATCCCTGCATCACCCACCAATTTCAAGTCGCGATCCAACGCGCCAACCTATTGAAAATACTACATCAGAAGCGATTTTGCACTCAAAAGTTTTGAGCAGTCGTCTGACAAGGTTCGATCATTTTCTTGGTCGGTAAGTGGGCGGTAAGCAAGACGTCGGGGGCTCTAGCCAGCCAGCGACCAGTTGAGACTTCAGCTGCTGTGCTCGCCAAGCTAAAGGCAGCCAGCGCGATCCGCAGGGCCTTCAAGGCACCGACTACTTGGGATTCCTAGCTAGATCGTAAGTGCCCCCTACGGTCCCCAAAATCCCCCTAAGCCAGACCCACCCACCGGGTACCCCCCTAAATCCGTCGATGGTACCTACGCGTCTCCTACCTACGATTTTGCTCGGGCGATCCACCGTGTGGGGATCAAGCGCCTTCTAGCCACCGCCCGGCCAGCACCTAGTCTCACGACACCCCCCTAGGCCCTCCAAAATCCCCCTAGGTCAGACCCCGCTACCCCGGCACACCCCCATTTCCGTTGATTGTACCTACGCTCCCCATGCTTACGGTTTTGCTCGGTCGATCCGGTGTGCTGGGGACGGGGTGAGTAGCTGGGAACTGTCAGGTGGCTAGGGCTCGGTTTGTGTAGTTGCGTGTGACGGCGTGCTGGGGACGAAGGGTGACTTGGGGGCGGGGATACCTTAAAAGAATCCATATTGGATACCACCTGTTGATTGGCGGCTTCCTTTGCAAGGAGCACTGCCATGACACACAGCCCGAAATCCTTGACCCGCCTTCTTGTCGCTTTCCTTGGTGGTGCATCACTTGCTGCCCTAAGCATTGCAGCGTCTGCCCAGACACTGTCTGGGGCGAAAACCGTCACCCAAACATTCTCAGCTGCGGACCTTAACGTTGCCACAGATGCAACCTTCAGCGTCACAACGCTAACCGGAAATGCCATAGATCTTACTAGTACGAATAGCCTTATCTTCACCGACAACTACCAATCGGTGATAAATGGCGTTGATAATGGCATTTATGCCGTCAACTCTGGCACTGGCGCGCTGAGCCTAACCTCAACCGGCGCTGTGACCGCGACTGGGGCAAGCGGTATCGGCATTAATGCCGCCAACTTTGGCACTGGCGCGCTGAGCATAACCTCAACCGGCACTGCGACTGCGACTGGGGCAACCGGCATCGGCATTACTGCCTACAACTATGGCACTAACCTCACGCTCACTTCGAACAATGTCACTGGCGGTCAAAACGGTATTACGGCCCTCAACTATGGCACTGGCGCGCTGAGCCTAACCTCAACCGGTACTGCGACTGGGACAAACGGCTCCGGCATTTATGCCACCAACAGTCCCACAGGCACTGACCTCACGGTCACCGCAAACAATGCCACTGCCAATTATAGCGGCATTACTGCCTACAACAATGGCACTGGCGCGCTGAGCATAACCTCAACCGGAACTCTGACTTCGTCGAACGGCGACGGCATTTTTGCCATCAACTTTGGTACTAACTTCACAGTCACGTCCAACAATGTCACTGGCAGTCGTTTCGGCATTTATGCCATCAACTTTGGTACTACTAACCTCACAGTCACGTCCAACAATGTCACTGGCGTTCAAAACGGCATTGCTGCCTTAAACATTGGCACTGGCGCCGCTCTGAGCATAACCTCAACCGGCACTGCGACTGCGACTGGGGCAAACAGCAGTGGCATTCATGCCCTCAATACTTCCTTTGGCACTGACCTCACGCTCACTTCGAACAATGTCACTGGCGGTAGTTACGGCATTTATGCCGAAAACTCTGGCACTGGCGCGCTGAGTATAACCTCAACCGGCACTGCGACTTCGACTGGGGTAAACGGCTACGGCATTTATGCGGTTAACAAAACGCGTGCAATCTCTTTGACAGTTTCCGGCACGGTGACAGGGGGCAGTTATTCTGACGGATATGGTGATGCAGCAGCAGGTGTTGATGCTGTTGCAGGCATTTACGTTGATTCATCCTCCGGCTCGAATGCGATTAATCTGCTATCTACAGCAGTGGTGAACTCGGCCTCCGGCCGGGCTATTACAGCCTCAGGTAACACCACCATCACCTTCAATGCCGGATCCGTAGTTACTGGTGCAGTTGGTTTTAATGGAAATCTCACGCTCAACACGCTGACTGGCTCCGCCCAGTCTTTGACAAGACTGATAGAATTATCGTCCGACATAGTAGGCTCAGGCGAGCATGTGATCGGCACAGTGACCAAGTCAGGCGCTGGTACGCTCACGCTCACTGGTGCCAACACCTACACCGGCGGCACGACTGTCAGTGCTGGCACACTGGCACTATCAGGCACGGGCAGTATTGCTAATTCGTCAAGTCTAATGGTCAACGGCAACCTTGACGTCTCGGCCATCACGTCTTCGTATTCAAACGTCGCCAGTCTCTCTGGCGCTGGCACAGTTGCCCTCGGTTCCAAGACGTTAGTCTTGAGTGCTGCTGCTGGTACCTTTTCTGGCGTTATTAGTGGCTCTGCTGATCCGGGAACCGGGGGGGTGTCTATTGAGGCAGGCACAGAAACCCTTTCGGGAATAAATACGTTCAACGGCATTACGGGAATTTC